>NZ_JALBWP010000012.1:0-1083558 GCF_050026795.1 Rhodanobacter aciditrophus | reverse complement strand
GTGGGTATACTGACGCGGTGTTTCTGGCCCGGCCCCCCGGACTTAACCCGGGGCGCCCAAAACCCGGTCCCGGGGGGGGTCTGGCCCCCCCCTCACCCCGGGGGGCCGGCCCGGCCCCAGTGGGTGGGCCCGCCGGCGCGCGGGGGGGTCGCGCCCGCGCGCCGGCGGCCGGGCCGGATTTGCCGGCCCTGCCGACTCACAAAGCCAGGAAGGCGGCTTTGTGAGGTCAATGACGGATCCGGCTCTGGCGTTGCATGCAGGCCGGAACTTCAAGGCTCGCTTTTCACCATCCGCAGGCGCGCCGCCTGTACCCCCGGCAGCGCGCGCACGGCGCGCAACAACTCCGGAATGGCCTCCACCCGCCAGTCCTCGCCCAGCTCCAGGTCGGCCTGGGCGATGGCGTTGTGGTAGCCGTGCAGGCTTACGCTGGCGCGGCCGCCGCGGAAACCGGCCAGGGTCTGGCGCAGCTGCGCGGGGAAGTCGGGACCGATGCCATTCAACTTCACCTGCAGCAGGCGCGCGTGGCGCCGGCAGGCATCCGCCAGGGTGGTGGCGCTGCGGGCGCGCAGCTGGAAGCCGCCGCCGGAGAATTCGTCGATGCGCAGGCCGCCCTCGACGATCAGCATCTCGTCGCGCACCAGCAGCGGCGCCACCTGCTGGTAGAGCTCGCCGAAGAAGCTCACCTCGATGGCGCCGGTGCCGTCTTCCAGCCGCACGAAGGCGTCGCTGTCGCCGCGCTTGCGCACGGCAACCACCATGCCGGCCGCGGTCCACGGCGTGTCGGGGCCGCGGCGGAAGCGGTTGCCGTCGTCGCCGTCGCTCTTGCGCGGGCGGGGCGGCTGGTAGCGCTCGGCGATCTCGCCCAGCGGGCAGGTGGCGAGTTGGGCAAGCTCTTCGCGCCAGGGATCGACGGGGTGGCCGGAGAGGTAATGGCCCAGTGTGTCGCGCTCGCCCTGCAGCTTCTGCTCCAGCGGCCAGTCGGGCGCGGTGGGCAGTTCGATCTGGACTACCGGTGCGGCCAGGCCCATGGCGGCACCGAACATGTCGTTCTGGCCGGACTGGCGGTCGCGCAGGTGCTGCTCGGCGGCCTTGATCGCGTCGGGCAGCTGCAGCATCAGGCTGGCGCGGTTGGGCGCCAGCGCGTCGAGCGCGCCGGAGAGGATCAACGCCTCCAGCACGCGTTTGTTGAGCTTGGTGGGATCCACGCGGCGGCAGAAGTCGGCGAGATCCTTGTACGCGCCGCCACGCTGGCGTTCGGCGACGATGGACTCGCAGGCGCCCTGGCCTACGCCCTTGATCGCGCCGAGCCCGTAGCGGATCACCCTCGGCTCCACCGCGACGAACATATAGTCCGAGGCGTTCACGTCCGGCGGCAGCACGGTGAGGCCGATCGCCCTGGACTCGTCGATGAAGGTCACCGCCTTGTCGGTGTTGTCCATGTCCGACGAGATCGTCGCGGCCATGAACTCGGCGGGGTAGTGCGCCTTCAGCCACGCGGTCTGGTAGGAGACCAGCGCATACGCCGCGGCGTGCGACTTGTTGAAGCCGTAGCCGGCGAACTTCTCCATCAGGTCGAAGATCTCGTCGGCCTTGCTGCTGCTCAGGCCGTCCTTCGCCGCGCCGTCGCGGAACTTGGCGCGTTCCTTCGCCATCTCCTCGACTTTCTTCTTGCCCATCGCGCGGCGCAGCAGGTCGGCGCCGCCGAGCGTGTAGCCGCCCACGATCTGCGCCATCTGCATCACCTGTTCCTGGTAGACCATGATGCCGTAGGTCTCTTTCAGGACGGGCTCGACGCGCGGGTCGGGGTACACCACCTCCTCGCGGCCGTGCTTGCGCGCCACGAAGTTGGGGATCAGGTCCATCGGGCCGGGGCGGTACAGCGCGCCGAGCGCGATGAGGTCGTCGAAGCGGTCGGGCCTGGCGTCCTTCAGCATGCGCTGCATGCCCGAGGATTCGAACTGGAAGATCGCCACGGTCTTCGCCTTGGCGAAGATCTCGGCATAGGTGGTGGCGTCGTCCAGCGGCAGCCTGGACATGTCCAGCGGTTCCTCGCCGCCCTGCGCGCGCCGCACGTTGATCGCCTTCACGGCCCAGTCGATGATGGTGAGCGTGCGCAGGCCGAGGAAGTCGAACTTCACCAGGCCGACGGCTTCCACGTCGTCCTTGTCGTACTGGGTGACCACGCCGCCGCCGCCGGGTTCGCAATACAGCGGCGCGTATTCGGTGAGCGTCTTCTGGCCGATCACCACGCCGCCGGCGTGCTTGCCGACGTTGCGGGTGAGGTTCTCCAGCTTCAGCGCCAGGTCGATCAGCGGGCGCGCCTCGTCCTCGTCCTGCTCGTACAGCTCGCAGAATTCCCTGACGACGCGCTCGGGCTCCTTCTTCGACTTTTCCGTGCGGCCCAGCGCGTCGGAGAGCGTGAGGTCGAGCGGGCGCGGCGGGATCAGCTTGGCGATCTTGTCCACCGCGCCGTAGCCCATGCCGAGCACGCGGCCGGAGTCGCGCAGCACCGCCTTGGCCGCCATGGAGCCGTAGGTGATGATCTGGCTTACGTGGTCGCGGCCGTACTTGCGAGACACGTAGTCGATCACCTCGTCGCGGCGATCCATGCAGAAGTCGATGTCGAAGTCCGGCATCGACACGCGTTCGGGGTTGAGGAAGCGCTCGAACAGCAGGTTGAACTGCAGCGGGTCGAGGTCGGTGATCTTCAGCACCCACGCCACCAGCGAACCGGCGCCCGAGCCGCGGCCCGGGCCCACCGGGATGCCGTGCTGCTTGCCCCAGTTGATGAAGTCCGCCACGATCAGGAAGTAGCCTGGGAAGCCCATCTTGATGATGACGTCGAGCTCGCGCTCCAGCCGCGCCTCGTAGTCGGCCAGGCTGTAGCCCTCGGCCAGCGGCGCGGCGGCGAGGCGCTCCTTGAGGCCCTGCCGCGCCAGTTCGCGGATGTGGCTGTCGAGGTCATGGCCCTCGGGCACCGGGAAGTCGGGCAGGTAGTAGGTGCCGAACTTCAGTTCGAGGTTGCAGCGGCGGGCCAGCTCGACGGTGTTTTCCAGCGCCTCGGGCAGGTCGGCGAACAGCGCGGCCATTTCCTCGGGGGATTTCAGGTACTGCTCGGCGCTGTAGTCGCGCGGACGCTTGGGGTCGGCCAGCACGCGGCCCTGGTGGATGCACACGCGCGCCTCGTGCGCCTCGAAATCGTCGCGCTTGAGGAAGCGCACGTCGTTGCCGGCGACCACCGGCAGCGCGAGTTCGGCGGCCAGTGCAACGGCTGCCGAGTTCCACGCTTCCTCGCCTTCGCGCCCGCAGCGCGTCAGTTCGAGGTACAGGCGGTCCGGGAACAGCCTTGCCAGTGGGCGCAGCTTCGCCAGCGCGGCGTCGTGGCCTTGCGACAAGGCGATGCGTGCCGTTTCGCTCTCGCGGCCGAGCAGGGCGATCAGGCCAGCCGTTGCGTTGGCGGTGAGCCAGCCAGCGTCCACCAGGGCGCGGCCGCCGTGCTGGCCTTCCTGCCAGGCGCGCGAGACGAGGCGCGACAGGTTGAGGTAGCCCTCGCGGTGCTGGCACAGCAGGGTGAGCCGCCACGGGCGCGGGTCGTCCGGCGCGCTGATCCACAGGTCGCTGCCGCAGATCGGCTTGATGCCCGCCGCGCTGCACGCCTTGTAGAACTTCACCAGCGCGAACATGTTGCATTCGTCGGTGAGCGCCACGGCCGGCATGCCCGCCTGCGCGCAGGCGGCGACCAGCGCCTTGATGCGGATGGTCGAATCGACCAGCGAATACTCGCTGTGCAGGTGGATATGGACGAAGCGTGCGGACATGCGGACTCATCGGGTGAGTCCCGGAAGGCTAACCGTGGCGGAGCCGGCTCACAAGCTTGACAGCGTCGCCGCCCGGGCGCGCGAACGCGGCTGTCGCGTCTGCGCGGACGGGCATCGGCGGGCCGGAAGGCGGTCGGCGGCGGCGCCTGTGAAAATGCCGCATCCTGCGGGATTCCCGGGCGCGTCCCACCCACGTCCATACGCAGCTCCGCGACTCGGTTGCTTGCCGTGGCCGATTCGCGGCCGACCACGCGTGGCCGAGCCGGGAGAGAGGTCGAAACTTCGCAGCCCCTCAGCTCACGTGGAAGCGTTCCTCCTCCACGGGCTGCACGTAGTGCTCGAGGCCGCTCACCAACAGCGGCTGGTGGTTGTAGTCGGCGTGCACCGGGACCGTTTCGGCGCGGGCCTTGGCGGTGACCTGGCCGCTGGGCAGCGGGGCGCCGGGTGGCGGCAGGTCGACGGGTGGTCGGCGGTTCGGAAGCATCATGGCACGACTCCTGCGGTTCGTTGGCGCGGGCGGCCGTGCGGTGGCGATCCCTGCCGCCGGCATGGCCGGTGCGTCCATGCGGGCGATGATCCCGATGGTTATGATGCGCCCGATCGGGGCACGGTTGCATGCGATTTTTCTGCACGCTTCCGCGGCCCCGGCACAGCAGCGGGTAGGCGCCGCGGTTGCGGCGGAATCGTCAGAACAGCGCGCCCTGGTCGAGCAGTTGGCGCACCGGCGCGAAGCTGCGCCGATGCTGGGTGCAGGGGCCGAGCCGCTGCAGTGCGGCCAGGTGGGCGGGCGTGGGATAGCCCTTGTGCACGGCGAAGCCGTAGCCTGGATGGACGGCGTCCAGTGCCACCATCAGGCGGTCGCGGGTCACCTTGGCGAGGATCGAGGCGGCGCTGATCGCCGGCTCCAGCGCGTCGCCGCCCACGATGGCGCGCCCGGGGCAGGGCAGCTCCCTGGGCAGCCGGTTGCCGTCCACCAGCGCCTCGTGCGCGGCGGGCGCGAGGCCAGCCACGGCACGGCGCATGCCGACCATGGTGGCCTGGAGGATGTTGAGGCGGTCGATTTCCTGCGCCTCCACTATCACCACGCAGTGCGCCAGCGCCCGTTCGGCGATCTGCGGGTACAGCGCTTCGCGCCGTTTCTCGCTGAGCTTCTTGGAGTCGTCGAGGCCGGCGATGGGACGGGCGGGGTCGAGGATCACCGCGGCGACCACCACCGGACCGGCCAGCGGGCCGCGTCCGGCCTCGTCCACCCCCGCTCTTAAAAAACCTTGGTCAGCCGAAGTCGAGGTATTCATGTTCGCCAGGAAGTTGGTCGGTGCGGAACCGCACGGCGTGTTCGCCTCCTCTCCCCTTTGGAGAGAGGATTGAGGTGAGGGGGCGGGGCTTGCGAAGGACCGAATCGGGGCGTGCACCGATACAGCTTGTCGCCATTGTGTCCCCTCACCCCAACCCTCTCCCCGGAGGGGAGAGGGGGTTGAGCGGCTCCATCAAGTCAGCGATCGCCCCGGCCGCCGCATCCGCCGCGCTGCCGGCGAGGTCCGCGCGCAGGGCGCGGTGCAGCTGCTCGAACGCGGCCACGATCGCGCCGCGGCGCTCGCTGTCGTTGAACAGCGCCAGCACGGCGTCGGCAAGTTTCGCGGCGGTGCAGTCGTCCTGCATCAGTTCGGGCGCGAGCACCACGCGTTCGCCCATGCCGCAGGCACGGGCGAGGATGTTGGGCAGCGCGTAGACGTCGGTCTTGAGCATGCGCAGCAGTTTCGCGATGCGGTAGCTCACGGGCGAAACGCGGTATCCCACCACCATCGGACGCTTGGCCAGCATCGCTTCCAGCGTGGCGGTGCCCGACGCCAGCAGCACCACGTCGGCGGCCTGCATCGCCTCGTGCGCATGGCCATCCAGCAGATGCGGCGCGGTGGTGTCCTGTGGCGCCTGGGCCAGCAGCGCGCGCAATCGTTCCAGCATGCGCGGATTGGCGGCGGGGATCACCACGCGCAGCCCGGGGATCGCGGCGGCCACGCGGCGCGCGGCGTCGAGGAACGGGCCGCCCAGCCGCGCCAACTCGCTGCCGCGGCTGCCGGGCAATACGGCCAGCACCGGCGCATCCAGCGGCAGCTGCAGCGCCTCGCGCGCGGCGGCGCGGTCGGACACCAGCGGAAAGCGGTCGGCCAGCGGGTGGCCGGTGAAGTGCGCATCGATGCCGTGCCGCGCATAGATCGCGGGTTCCATCGGGAACAGGCACAGCACGCGGTCGGCGGAGCGGCCGATCTTCGCGGCGCGCTTCTCGCGCCAGGCCCACACCGAGGGGCTGACGTAGTGCGCCGTGCGCAGGCCGGCCTGCTTGAGCCGTCGCTCCACGCCGAGGTTGAAGTCCGGCGCGTCGATCCCGACCACCACGGCAGGCCTGGCGGCGAGCAGTCGCGCGACCAGCTCCTTGCGCAGGCGCAGCAGGCGCGGCAGGTGCGCCACCACCTCGGCGAGGCCGAACAGCGACAGTTCGCGGATGTCGTACCAGGACTCGAAACCCTGCGCCTGCATGCGCTTGCCGCCGATGCCGACGAAGCGCGCGTCCGGATAGCGGGCGCGCAGGGCCGCGACCAGGTCGGCGCCGAGCTGGTCGCCGGAGTCTTCGCCGGCCAGGAGGGCGATCAATGGGGCAGGGCCGCCGTGCGGTGCGTTGTTCATGCGAAGAGCATAAGCCAGAGCGCGTGTTTGATTTGCCGATATGCGGGGCGCATATCGGCGACGCTTATCGGGCGAGTGCCCTCTCGCTCCGGTCGATGAAATCGAGCATCGCGCGCACGTCGGCGCTGTCCTGCGCCTGCTGGGCGAGCTGCTCGCGCGCTTCGGGCAGCGACAGGCCGGCCATGTACAGCGTGCGGTAGGCGCGCTTGATCGCGGCGATGCGCGGGCTTTCGAAGCCGCGGCGCTTCAGGCCTTCGCTGTTGATGCCGCGTGGCCGGCCGTGCTGCTCGTTCGCCATCATCAGGAACGGCGGCACGTCGGAGCCGACCAGGCAGCCCATCGCGATGAACGCGTGCGCGCCCACCTTGCAGAACTGGTGCACGCCGGCGTAGCCGGAGATGATCACCCAGTCGCCGATCTCCACGTGCCCGGCCAGTGCCGAGTAGTTGGAGAACACCACGTGGTTGCCGACCTGGCAGTCGTGGGCGATGTGCACGTAGGCCAGCAGCCAGTTGTCGTCGCCGATGCGGGTGATGCCGCCGCCGTCGCCGGTGCCGCGGTTGATGGTGACGAACTCGCGGATCAGGTTGCGGTCGCCGATCACCAGTTCCGTGCGCTCGCCGGCGAACTTCTTGTCCTGCGGATCGCCGCCGATGGAAGCGAACTGCGCGATGCGGTTGTCGCGGCCGATCCGCGTCGGCCCCTCGATCACCACGTGCGGACCAATCACCGTGCCGTCGCCGATCTCCACTTCGGCGCCGATCACGCTGTAGGCGCCGATGGCGACGTTGGCGCCGATCTTCGCGGCGGGATCGATCTGCGCGGTGGGATGGATCGAGGGCGTCCGGCTCATTTCTCCGACCTCGCCGCGCACATCAGCTCGCAGCTGGCGACTTCCTTGCCGTCCACCACGGTGCGTGCGGCGAACAGGCCCATGCCGCGCATCACGCGCTTGACCGACACTTCCAGCCGCAGCTGGTCGCCCGGCACCACCGGTGCGCTGAAGCGCGCGTTGTCCACCTTGACCAGATAGAACAGCGGGCTGGCGTTGTTGCCCTTCATGCGGTTGCTGAGCTGGGTGAGCAGGCCCGCGGCCTGCGCCATCGCTTCCACGATCAGCACGCCCGGCATCACCGGGTGGCCGGGAAAATGGCCGTTGAAGAACGGCTCGTTGATGGTGACGTTCTTCAGCGCCACCACGCTCTGGTCAGGCACGATCTCGATCACGCGGTCGACCAGCAGGAACGGATAGCGGTGCGGCAGCAACTGCTGGATCTGTTCCACGTTCACCGGCAGGGTCACGGTCGCGGCGTTGTCATTCATCGTTCTTGTCCTTTTCCAGCGCCGCGAGGCGGCGCGCGAAATCGTCCAGGTGCTTGAAGCGTGCCGCGTTCTTGCGCCACTGGCGGTTGTCCTGCAGCGGGGTGCCGGAGGAATACTCGCCCGGTTCGCGTATCGAGTGCGTGACCAGGCTCTTGGCGGTAATGGTAACCCGGTCGGCGAGTTCCAGATGGCCGAGCACGCCGGCGTTGCCGCCGATCTGGCACCAGCGGCCGATCCTCGCGCTGCCGGCCACCGCGGCGCAGCCGGCCATCGCGGTGTGCGCGCCGATGTGCACGTTGTGGGCGATCTGGATCTGGTTGTCCAGCCGCACGTCCTCTTCCAGCACCGTGTCGTCCAGCGCGCCGCGGTCGATGGTGGTGTTCGCGCCGATCTCGCAGTCGTCGCCGATGCGCACGCCGCCGAGCTGGGGGATCTTCACCCAGTGGTCGCGCTCGAAGGCGAGGCCAAAGCCATCCGAGCCGATCACCGCGCCCGGGTGTACCAGCACGCGCTTGCCCAGCGTCACCCGCGTCACCAGGGTGACGCGCGCCACCAGGCGCGACTGCGCGCCCACGGTGCAGTCCTCGCCGACGACGCAGTGCGGGCCGAGCACCGCACCGTCACCGATCACCGCGCCGGCGGCGACCACGCAGCAGGGGCCGATGCTGGCGCCGGAGCCGACCTTCGCATCGGCATCCACCACCGCGCTGGGGTGGATGCCCGGCGCGGCGGCGGGCATGCGCTCGAACAGCGCGGCCACCCTGGCGTAGGCCACGTAGGGATCGGCGGCGATCAGCGCGTCGACCGGGCAGTCGGCGAGGTGTTCCTCGCGCAGGATCACCGCGCCGGCGCCAGTAGCGGCCAGTTGCGCGGAGTACTTGCCGTTGGAAAGGAAGGCCAGCTGGCCGGCACCGGCATTCGCGAGCGTGGCGATGCCCTCGATGCGGCGGCTGCCGTCGCCGTGCAGACGCAGGCCGAAACGTTCGGCCAGTTCGGCGAGGGTGTGGCTGGGATGGGCGCTCAAGGGCTTCTCCGCGAGGGGGCGGCCATTGTATCGGCAGCGCAGGGGACGTGCGTCACAAAGCGAAAAGCGCGGCAGGCCGCGCTTTTCGCTGGTACGCCGCCTGTGGCCGGCTTCGTCAGAACGTGGAGCCGAAGGTGAACTGGATACGTTCCTCGTAATGGCCGTCGTCGCGTTGGGTGCGGAACGGCAGCGCGAAGTTGATGATCATCGGGCCGATCGGCGCCTGCCAATGCAGCGACAGGCCGGTGGACGCACGCAGCGTGCTGGCATCGAAGCTCTGCCAGTTCTTGTACGCGTTGCCCACGTCGACGAACCAGGAGACGCGTGCGGTGTTGACGTCCTTGAGGAAGGGCAGCGGCAGGTACAGCTCGGCCGTGCCGAGCACCTTGAACGCGCCGCCGATCGGCTGCGAGTACGAGTAGTAGCTGCCGTTGCAGATGCCGCTGGCGTCGGGCGTGCCGGTGCCGGAGCAGATGCGCGGGCCCAGCGTGTTGTCCTGGAAGCCGCGCACGTCGCGCACGCCGCCGGAGTAGAAGTTTTCCCAGAACGGGAAATCGTTGCGCATGTCGGTCAGGGTCTGGCCGTTGGCGGCATAGGCGGCCTTCAGCTGCTCGAACGCGGCGTCGCTGATGCCGTTCTGGCCGTAGGCCTTGCCGTAGCCCACCTGGCCGTCGAGGTACAGCACGAAGCCGTGGCCGATCGGCCAGTAGTGGTTTGCCTCGCCGGTCAGCTTCCAGTACTTCACGGTCGAGCCGGGCAGCGCCACCTCGGAGTTCAGCGACAGCACGCCGCCGCGGGTGGGCGCCCAGTAGCCGTTGCGGGTGTCGAGGTTCCAGCCCAGCGTACCGATGGTCGAGTGGATGGTGTAGTTGCCGATCTCGTTCTGGTAGTCGACCAGCTGCTGCGGCGTGTAGCCGGGGAGCGAGTTGATCTTGTTGCTGCTGAGGCCCAGGCCGGCGCGGATGCTCTGGAAATCGGTGATCGGGATGCCGAGGTAGGTGGAGAACGCCCTCTGGCTGGTGGAGTAGTTCGCGAACTCGCTGTTGCTGACGTTGCCGAAGTCGGTCTTGGAGTAGGTGGCGTTGTAGCCGATGCCCACGCCGTTGTCGGTGAGGTAGGGGTTGTAGTAGTTGACGTCGAAGCGGGTGTAGTAGCTGCTGCGCTCACCGCTCACCGACACGCTGTCACCGCTGCCGAACAGGTTGCGCTGCGACACCGAGGCGGACAGGATGATGCCCGAGTACTGCGAATAGCCGACACCGAACTGCAGGCTGCCGGCGGATTGCTCCTCGACCTTGACGGTGACGTCCACCTGGTCCTCGGAGCCCGGCACACGCTTCTTGTCGATGTCGACCTTCTTGAAGTAGCCGAGCTGCTGCAGGCGGATCTTGGAGCGGTCGATCACCGCCTGCGAGTACCAGGAGCCTTCGAGCTGGCGCATCTCGCGACGCAGCACGTTGTCCTCGGTGCGCGTGTTGCCCTCGAAGATGACCCGGCGCACGTACACGCGTTGGCCGGGCTCGATGTAGAGCGTGAGGTCGACCGTGCGCTTTGCCTTGTCCAGCTTGGGGTACGGCGTGACCTTGGCGTAGGCGTAGCCGATGTTGGCCAGCAGCCCCTTGATCGCCTTGGTGCTGGCCTCGATCGCGCCGCGGTTGAACACCTCGCCCGGCTTGACGAACACCAGCTGGCGCAGCGTGGACTCCGGCAGCACCAGGGTGCCGAGCAGGTGCACGTCGGAAACCTTGTAGATCTCGCCTTCCTTCACGTCGGCGGCGATGTACATCGACTGCTTGTCCGGCGCGATCGTCACCTGGGTGGAATCGATGCCGAAGTCGGCGTAGCCGCGATCCATGTAGTAGGACTGCAGCTTCTCCAGGTCGCCGGAGAGCTTTTCGCGCGAGTACTGGTCGTTCTTCGAATACCAGGACATCCAGTTCGGCGTGCCCAGTTCGAAGCCGTCGCGGATCTGCTTGTCGGTGAACGCATGGTTGCCGACGATGTTGATCTCCTTGATCTTCGCCACCTGGCCCTCGCGGATCTCGATGTCGATCGCCACGCGGTTGCGTTCCAGCCGTACCACGTGCGGGATCACCGAGACGCTGTACTTGCCGCGGTTGTAGTACTGGCGGATCAGTTCCTGCTGCACGTTGTCCAGCGCCAGGCGGTCGAAGGTCTCGCCCTCGGCCAGGCCGATCGACTTCAGACCCTTCTTCAGGTCGTCGGTCTTGATGTCCTTGTTGCCGCGGATGGTGAGCTTGGCGATCGACGGCCGCTCCGTCACCTTGATCACCAGGATGTTGCCGTCGCGCTCCATTTCCACGTCGCTGAAGAACTTGGTCTGGTACAGCGCGCGGATCGCCCGCTGCGCCACGGCGTCGGTCATGCGGTCGCCGCGGCTGACCGGCAGGTAGTTGAACACCGTGCCGGCGGAGATGCGGCTGAGGCCGTCGATGCGGATGTCCGAGATCACGAACGGATCGAAGGCGAGCGCCTTGGCGGAGAGGGAGGCAAGCAGCAGCAGGGCGGCGATACGCTTCATCGTCGGTTCCGGTGGATGGTTTCGATCAGGCCGCCGGCCCGATCAAGGCACGCGGCAGGACGGTGTCCGGCCGCGAGAAAGAACGGGTGCCCGCGAGGGGCACCGGATGCAGCAAGCCACCGCGCGATGGCGCGGCCGGCACGAACGTTTGCGGCGTCGACGAACCCGGGGCGCGGATCATCGGCGTCACGACAGCAGCAGGCGATGGATGTCGTTGTAGAACACCAGGCCCATCAGGCTGAACAGCAGCACCAGGCCGATGTACTGGCCGATCGCCATGGCCTGCTCGCTGAGCGGGCTGCCCTTGACCAACTCGATAAGGTAATACAGCAGGTGGCCGCCATCCAAGACGGGGATGGGCAGCAGGTTCAGCACCGCCAGGCTCAGCGACACCATGGCGAGGAACTGCAGGAACCAGGCCAGGCCCATGTGGGCCATGTCGTTGGCCGTCTGCGCGATGCCGATCACGCTGGACAGGTTCTTGGTGGAGGCCTCGCCGGTCAGCATCTTGCCGATCATGCCGAAGGTCTGCGTGACGTTGCGCCAGGTGCCGGCCAGCGCCTCGTGCAGTGCGCGTAGCGGCCCGTAGCGCAGCGTGGCGGCTTCCAGCGGCGGCGCGCTGATGCCGATCACCCACTCGGCAGGCTGGCCCTGCAGCGATTCGTACCTGGCCACGACTTCCAGCGGAATGGTCCTGCCGTTGCGTTCGACCACGATCGCCAGCTTCGGCGACACCGCCGCGTCCTGCCGCACCAGTTTGCCGACCGCCTCGTAATCAGGCACCGGCTTGCCGTCGATGCTGAGGATGCGGTCGCCGCCCTGCATGCCGGCCAGCGCCGCGGGTTTGCCTGCAAGCACGGTGGCGGCCACCGGGCGCGGCGGAGCCAGCTCCAGGCCCAGGGTCGTGAGGTATCGGTCGATGGGCTGGTCGGGCGGCAAACGGTCCAGCGGCAGCAGCAACTGGCGCTGCGTGCCGTCCGGGTCGCGCACGGTCAGCGGCAGCGGAGTGCGGTCCAGCAGGGCATTGGCCACGGCGTCCAGCGAGTCGCTCCACGTGGCCACGGCGCGGCCGTCGATGCTGAGGATGCGGTCGCCCGGCTGGACGCCCGCCACCGCCGCCATGCTCTGCGGCTTCGCGGTGACGATCGGTGCCGCGTCGGGCCGGCCCAGCATGAACATCAGCCACAACGCGGCCACGGTGAAGATCAGGTTGAAGCCGGGGCCGGCGAGCACGATCAGGATGCGTTTCCACACCGGCTGGGCGGTGAACTCCTGGGCCTGCAGCTGCGGCGGCACCACGCCCTCGCGCGCGTCCAGCATCTTCACGTAGCCGCCCAGCGGGATCGCGGCGATCTGGTACTCGCAGCCGTCGCGGCCGATACGCTTCCACACCGCCTTGCCGAAGCCCACCGAGAAGCGCAGCACCTTCACGCCGCAGCGGCGCGCGACCCAGTAATGGCCGAACTCATGAAAGGTCACCAGCACGCCCAGCGTGACCAGCAACCAGAACACCGAGCCGAAGAAGGAAGTCATCAAGCGCCGTGGCAGAAAATCTATCGGTGACAGGATATCAGCAAGCGCGCCGCAACTGGCGCCGGGCCGCGGCCCGCGCCTCCCCGTCGCGCGCGACCAGAGACTCCACATCGACCACGGCCTGCGGCGGCAGTTCCGCAAGCACGCCCTCCACCACCTCGGCGATGGCCAGGAACGGCAGGGCGCCGGCGAGGAAGGCCTCCACCGCCACCTCGTTCGCCGCATTCAGGATCGCCGGCGCGTCGCCGCCCGCGCGCAGCGCCTGGTAGGCGAGGGCGAGGCAGCGGAAGGTGTCCAGGTCCGGCGCCTCGAATTCGAGGGCGCCGCAGGTGGCGAGAGTCAACGGCGCCACGCCGGACTCCACGCGTTCGGGCCAGGCCAGCGCATGGGCGATCGCGGTGCGCATGTCGGGGTTGCCGAGCTGGGCCAGCACCGAGCCGTCCACGTACTCCACCAGCGAGTGCACCAGGCTCTGCGGGTGCACCGCCACCTCGATGGTGTCGGCTGGCGCGCCGAACAGGTGGTGCGCCTCGATCACCTCCAGGCCCTTGTTCATCAGCGTGGCCGAGTCCACCGAGATCTTGCGGCCCATCGACCACTTCGGGTGCCTGCAGGCCTGGTCCGGCGTCACCGCCGCCAGCTCGGCGCGCGTGCGGCCGCGGAACGGGCCGCCGGACGCGGTGAGGATCAGGCGGCGCACGCCGCTGCCGCGAAGGTCGGGACGGCCGCCGGGCAGGCACTGGAAGATCGCGTTGTGTTCGGAATCGACCGGGATCAGCTCGCCGCCGCCTTCGTGCAGCGCCTGCAGCAGCAGGGGGCCGGCCAGCACGATGGACTCCTTGTTCGCCAGCAGCAGGCGCTTGCCCGCGCGCGCGGCGGCGAGCGTGGAGTCCAGGCCCGCGGCGCCCACGATCGCCGCCACCACGGTGTCGCACAGCGTGCCGGATGCGGCGGCGGTGAGCGCGGCGTGGCCGCTGGCCACCGCGCAGCGCACGCCGGCGGCGGCGAGCCGGCGCGCCAGTTCGCCTTCCAGCGCGGGGTCGGCGATCACCGCGAGTTCGGGGCGATGCGCCGCGCACAGTTCGGCAAGCGCTGCCACGTTGCGGTGCGCGCTGAGCACGCTGGCGCGGAAGCGGTCCGGATGCCGCGCGATCACGTCCAGCGTGCTGGCGCCGATCGAGCCGGTGGCGCCGAGTACCGCGACCCGTTTCATGGCGACGGCCTCACGTCACAGCCCCAGCAACCGCAGGCCCAGCGCGAACACCGGCAGCGCCGCGAACACGCTGTCCAGCCGGTCCAGCAGGCCGCCGTGGCCGGGGAACAGGTTGCCCGAATCCTTCACCTGGGCATGGCGCTTCATCAGGCTTTCCAGCAGGTCGCCCACGATCGACGCAGCCACCGTGAGCACGGCCAGCACGGCGAGGCCGGCCAGGTCGCCGCCGCGCACGCCGAGCAGCCAGCCGCCCAGGAGGCACACCAGGGTGCCGGCGGCCAGCGCGCCATACGCGCCGGCGCGGGTCTTGCCGGGGCTGATCTGCGGCGCCAGCTTGCGCCTGCCGAACGCGCGTCCGCTGAAATACGCGCCGATGTCGGCGGCCCACACGATCACCAGCGCCAGCAGCATCCACCAGTGGCCGTGCGGCGCGCGGCCGTGCAGGGCGACCAGGGCGATCCAGGCGGGAAACATCACGAAGGCGCCGGCCGCGAGTTTCAACGCGCGGTTTTCCGGTGTCGGCGCCGCGCCGCAGGCGAAATGGCGCAGCCACATGCAGGCCAGCAGCCACCAGGCAACGCCCAGCACCAGCACCAGCGAGGTCAGTGGGCCGGCATGCGCCAGCCACAGCAGCGCGAACACCGCGGCGGCGACCGCCAGCACGGCGACGCGCACGGCGGCCTGCCGCACCCCGGCAAGACGCGACCATTCCTCCTGCGCGCCCAGGAATACCGCGGCGCCGACCACGGCGAGCCACGGCGTGGGCAGCAGCAAGATGATCAGGATCGCCAGCGGCGCGAGCAGCAAGGCGGTGAGGACGCGCTGGAACAGCATGCTTAACCCTTGTCCGAGGCGATCTGTTCGCCGGTGCGACCGTAGCGGCGTTCGCGCCGGCCGTAGTCCTCGATCGCCCGGTGCAGGCAGGCCTGGTCGAAGTCCGGCCACAGGGTATCGGTGAAATGCAGTTCGGCATAGGCCGCCTGCCACAACAGGAAGTTGCTGAGCCGGCATTCGCCGCCGGTTCGGATGAACAGGTCCAGCGGCGGCAGCTCGGCCAGGCACATGCGCTGGCCCAGCATGGCCTCGTCGATCGCCTCGGGGCGCAGTGCGCCGCGCGCCACCGCGGCGGCGGCCTGCCGCGCGGCCTGCACGATGTCCCAGCGGCCGCCGTAGTTCACCGCCACGCTGAGCTGCAGCCTGCGGTTGCCGGCGGTGTGCGCCATCGCCGCCTGCATGCGCTCGCGCAGCGGCTCGTCGAATGCGGTGAGGTCGCCCACGAAGCGCAGCCGCACGCCCTGGGCGTGCAGCTCTTCGGTTTCCTTGTCCAGGGCGCGCACGAACAGCGCCATCAGCGCACCGACTTCCTCCTCGGGACGCTTCCAGTTCTCGCTGGAAAACGCAAACAGCGTGAGCGCCTCGACGCCTTCGCGCAGGCAACCCTCCACCACCTCGCGCACCGCCTTGCGGCCGGCGTTGTGGCCGAAGCTGCGTGGCCGGTGGCGCAGCTTCGCCCAGCGGCCGTTGCCGTCCATCACGATGGCGATATGGCGCGGGATGGCGGGTCTGGAGGTCATGGTGCGGAGCGGAGTGATGTTTCTCCCGGCCGGGGAGAAGGTGCCCCGGAGGGGCGGATGAGGGGCGGGTGCCTGCCGTGGTGCAGCCCAGGGCGGATTGCGCCGCGAGGGTGTCGCAAGATTGGCCCCTCTCCCTTTGCCCTCTCCCGGCGGGGAGAGGGGGACGCATGGTGCCGCGCGGGTTCGTTGCCACGGGTGTCGGGGATGTCCGTCTGCCCGGGTTGCGCCGCGAGGCTCGTTACATGGACATCAACTCGTCTTCCTTGGCCTTCACCACGCCGTCGACGTCCTTCACGAAGCGGTCGGTGAGCTTCTGGATCTCGTCGTCGGCGCGGCGCTCCTCGTCCTCGCTGATCTGCTTGTCCTTGAGCAGGTCCTTCACCTTCTGGATCGCGTCGCGGCGCACGTTGCGGATCGCGATCTTCGCGTTCTCGCCTTCATGCGACACGTGCTTGGCCAGCTCGCGGCGGCGTTCCTCGGTGAGCGGCGGCAGGTTGAGGCGTATCACGGTGCCGGCGGTGGTCGGCGTGATGCCGATGTCCGAGGCCAGGATGGCCTTCTCGACCGGGCCGACCAGGCTCTTGTCGAACGGCGTGATGATGATGGAGCGCGCATCGCCCAGGGCGACCGAGGCCACCTGGTTCAGCGGCATCTCCGAACCGTAGGCGGGCACCCTGATGCCGTCCACCAGCGCGGTGCTGGCGCGGCCGGTGCGCAGGCGGGTGAGCTCGTGCTTGAGCGCGTCGATGCTCTTGCCCATGCGGGTCTGGGCATCGGTCTTGATGTCGTTGATCATGGGCGTTTTCCGGTGGAACTGGTCAGCCGGCGAGTATAGCAGCGCCGGCCGCGGCGGCCGGCGGGGCGCTCAATTGTGGACCAGGGTGCCTATCGGCTCGCCGCGCATGATGCGCAGCAGGTTGCCGGGCACCGTCATGTCGTAGATGCGCAGCGGCATGTCGTGGTCGCGGCACAGCGCGATCGCCGCGGTGTCCATCACCTTGAGGTTGCGCTGGATCACCTCGTCGTAGCTCAGGTCGTCGTAGCGCCTGGCGTCCGGGTGGCGCGCGGGGTCGGCGGTGTACACGCCATCGACCTTGGTGGCCTTGAGCAGCAGGTCGGCGCCGATCTCCACCGCGCGCAGCGCGGCGGCCGAGTCGGTGGTGAAGAACGGGTTGCCGGTGCCGGCCGCGAACAGCGCGATGCGGCCCTTCTCGATGTGGCGGATCGCCCGCCGGCGGATGAAGTCCTCGGCCACGTCGTGGATCTGGATCGCGCTCATCACGCGGGCATAGCCGCCACGCTTCTCGATCGCGTCGGCCATCGCCAGCGCGTTCATCACGGTGGCCAGCATGCCCATGTGGTCGCCGGTGACGCGGTCCATGCCGGCCGCGGCCAGGCCCTCGCCGCGGAAGATGTTGCCGCCGCCGATCACCACGCCCACTTCCACGCCGGCCCTGCGTACCTCGATGATCTCGTCGGCCAGTCGTCCGATCACCTTCGGATCGATGCCGTAGTCGGCCTCGCCCATCAGCGCTTCGCCGGAGAGCTTGAGCAGGATGCGGCGGTACTGGGGCTGGTCGCTCATGGGGTCTCCGGATTGTGCTGGCGCAAACCGGCGCATTGTAGCGATTGTGACCAGGTGCGGCGAGCGCGGCGCGGCTACCGGGTGCAAAAAAGGCGGGGCCGCGACGGCCCCGCCCTTCGCTACAGTGCCGGGAAAACTCAGGCGAGGTTCTTCGCCGCGAAGTCCCAGTTCGCCAGGTTCCAGAACGCCTCCAGGTACTTCGGGCGGGCGTTGCGGTAGTCGATGTAGTAGGCGTGCTCCCACACGTCCACGGTGAGCAGCGGCTTGTCGCTGCCGGTGATCGGGGTGGCCGCGTTGGAGGTGTTGACGATGCCCAGCGCGCCGTCCGGGCGCTGCACCAGCCAGGTCCAGCCCGAGCCGAAGTTGCCGGCGGCGGACTTGGTGAATTCCTCCTTGAACTTCTCGAACGAGCCGAACGCCTTGCTGATCGCGTCGGCCAGCTTGCCGCCGGGTTCCTTGCCGCCCTTCGGGCTCAGCGAGTTCCAGTAGAAGGTGTGGTTCCAGATCTGCGCGGCATTGTTGAACACGCCGCCGGAGGACTTCCTGACGATGTCCTCCAGTGCCGCGTCCGCGAACTCGGTGCCCTCGATCAGCTTGTTGAGGTTGGTGACGTAGGCCTGGTGATGCTTGCCGTAGTGGTACTCCAGCGTCTCGGCGGAGATGTGCGGTTCGAGCGCGTTCTTTTCGTAGGGCAACGGGGGGAGTTCGATCGCCATGAGTGGCTCCTTGAGGTTGGCTGGGAGAGGGATCGCGGCGGCCGACGGCCGCCGATGGCCGACTGATACAATACCGGTCCGCCTGCATTGTAAAGATGAAGCATCCAGCCATGGACGTAAACGAGCGAATCAAATCGCTGCTCGCCGCGCACCCGATCGTGCTCTTCATGAAGGGCACGCCGGAATTCCCGATGTGTGGTTTTTCCAGTCGTGCCGCCCAGGCGCTGCAGCAGGCCGGCGCGCCGTTCCACGCGGTGAACGTGCTGGCCGATCCGGAGATCCGCGCCGCACTGCCGCACTATGCGAACTGGCCGACCTTCCCGCAGCTCTTCATCGAGGGCGAGCTGATCGGCGGCTGCGACATCATCGTGGACCTGCAGGCCTCCGGCGAGCTGGCGCGCATGGCCGGCGACGTGACCGGGGCAGCGCAGGAATGACGCTGCCGACGGTGCGACTTCCCGCTGGCTGGACGCCGGCCGGCGACGCGCTGGCCGGCCGCGTGGTGCTGGTCACCGGCGCCTACGGCGGCCTGGGCGGCGCGGTGGCGCGCGCGGCGACGCGCGTCGGCGCCACCGTGGTGATCAGCGGCAAGCGCAAGCGTCAGCTGGAGCAGTTATATGACGCGATGCTGGCCGAAGGCCTGGCCGAGCCGGTGATCCATCCGCTGGACATGGAGACCGCCACGCCGCGCGAGTACGCCGCGCTGGCCGACGGCCTGCGCCACGACTTCGGCCGGCTGGACGGCATCGCGCACTGCGCCGCCAGCTTCGCCGGACTCACCCCGATCGGCATGCACAAGCCCGACGACTGGCTGCGCGCGATGCACGTCAACGTCAACGCGCCATTCGCGCTCACCCAGGCCTGCCTGCCGCTGCTGCAGGAGGCGCCGGACAGCGCGGTGGTGTTCGTGCTGGACGATCCGGTGCGGCTGGCGCGCGCGCACTGGGGTGCCTACGGCGCCTCGAAGGCGGCGCTGGAGCGCTTCGCCGCGATCCTGCACGAGGAGACCGACGAGAGCCCGCTGCGCGTGCACGCGCTGCTGCCCGCGCCGATGCGCACCCGGCTGCGCCGGCAGGCGTACTTCGGCGAGGACACGATGCAGCACCCGCCGCCGGACGCGACCGCCGACGCCATGGTCTGGCTGCTCGGCGCGCAGGGCCTGCCCGCCCGCGGCCGCGTGCTCGACCTGCGGGAAACGGCATGACCGACATCCATCGTCAATCAGGGGTGCGCTGATGGAAACGCAGATGACCACCCTGGCGGCGGGGATCATGCTGTTCCTGATCATGGACCCGCTGGGCAACATCCCGATCTTCCTCAGCCTGCTCAAGGACGTGCCGCCCAAGCGCCGCCGCCGCGTGATGGTGCGCGAGCTGCTGATCGCGCTGGGCGTGCTGCTCGGTTTCCTGGTGGGCGGGCAGGTATTGCTCAACCTGCTGCAGCTGAAGCCCGACTCGATCAGCATCGCCGGCGGCATCGTGCTGTTCCTGATCGGCATCCGCATGGTGTTTCCGCCGGCGGATGGCGGCGGCATCTTCGGCAAGTCCGGCGGCGGCGAGCCCTTCATCGTGCCGATGGCGATTCCCGGCGTGGCCGGGCCCTCGGCGATGGCGGCGCTGCTGCTGCTCACCAACACCCAGCCGGGCCGCACCGCCGACTGGGCGATCGCGCTGGTCGGCGCCTGGCTGGCCACGGCGCTGATCCTGCTGTGCTCCACCTACCTGTTCCGCTGGCTGGGCGAGAGCGTGCTGACCGCGCTGGAACGCGTGATGGGCATGCTGCTGATCGCGCTGTCGGTGCAGATGTTCCTGGGCGGCGTGGCCGCGTACCTGCACCTGCACATCTGATTCGCCGCGCCGCATAACCGCCTTGTCATGATCGCCGGCCACGATGGGGCAAACCCGGCGTGGAGGCGATCATGCTCAGCATCGAACGGACGCTTGTCGAACGCTTGCCGTGGCTGGCCGGGCGCCCCGCCTTGCGGCGCCCGCTGACGGAAGCACTGGCGGGGCTGGCCGGAGAGCACGATTTCAACGCCGCCCTGCGGCGCCTCGGCGCGGCCGAGGGGCTGGATTTCGTCGAGCGCGCGCTCGACATGCTGGGCCTGCGCTGCCGGCTCGACCCGCGCGAGCGCGAGCACGTCCCGCTCGACGGCCCGCTGCTGGTGGTGGCGAACCACCCGCTGGGGATGGCCGATGCGCTGGCGCTGCTGCACGTGGTCGGCTCGGTACGCCGCGACGTGCGCGTGCTGGGCAACGACTGGCTGGCGGCGATGCCGCAGCTGCGCGGCCTGCTGCTGCCGGTGGACGTGTTCGGCGGCGGTGCGCGCTCGCGCCTGCGCGAGGTGTGTCGCGCGCTGGACCGCGGTGAGGCGTTGATCCTGTTTCCCGCCGGCGAGGTGTCGCGGCTGGGGCCGGCAGGCGTGCGCGACGGGCGCTGGTCGGACGGTTTCGCGCGCCTTGCGCTGCGCCACCGCGCGCCGGTGCTGCCGGTGCACATCGCCGCGCGCAATTCGGCGGCGTTCTATGGTATGTCGATGCTGGCGCGGCCGCTGGGCACCGCGATGCTGCCGCGCGAGGCGCTGGTCTCGGGCCGGCGCCTGGGCCTGAGCATCGGCGCGCTGGTCGACTGCGAGGAGCTGGCACGGCGCGGCGGCGGTTCGCCGCAGCAGATCGCGCGCCTGATGCGCCGGCACGTCTATCGTGTGGCGCATCGCCGCGGCCTGGTGTTCGGCGGCCAGGCACCGCTGGCGCTCCCCGAACCGGCCGAGCTGGTGGCGGCCGGACTGCGGCAGGGCGAGAAACTGTGCGACTTTCCCGACGGCAAGCAGGTGTGGCTGCTCGACGGGCTGGCCGACGGGCCGCTGCAGCGCGAGCTGGGGCGCTTGCGCGAGCTGGCTTTCCGCAAGGTGGGCGAGGGTACCGGCCACCGACGCGACCTCGACGCTTTCGACGCGCACTACCAGCACCTGCTGCTGTGGGACCCGCAGGCCTGGCGCCTCGTGGGCGGCTACCGGCTGGGTCACGGCGGGCGCGTGCTTGCCGCGCAAGGCCTGTCCGGCCTCTACAGTGCCAGCCTGTTCCACTACTCGCCGGCGCTGGAATCGCGGCTGGCGCAGGGGCTGGAGCTGGGGCGCAGCTTCATCGCGCCGGCGTACTGGCGTTCGCGTGCGCTGGACCAGCTGTGGCGCGGGATCGGCCTGTACCTGCAGCGACATGGCGAACTGCGCTATCTGTTCGGTCCGGTGAGCCTGTCCGCGCAGTTGCCGCACGAGGCACGCGAGTGGATCGTGGCCGCGCACCGGCACTACTTCGGGGCGCCGGGGCTGGCCACCGCGAAGCAGCCGTTCCGGGTATCGGCCGATGTCGATGCCGGTGTACAGGCGGAGCTGCAGGGGTTGGCGGCCGACGCGGGGCTCGATCGACTGGACCGCCGTCTCGGCGCGCTGGGCGTGAGCTTGCCGGTGCTGTACCGCCAGTACGTGGGGCTGGTCGAGCCGGACGGCGCGCAGTTCCTGGACTTCGGCGAGGATCCGGGCTTCTCGGGTTGCGTGGACGGGCTGGTGATGCTGGAGCTGGCCCGTCTGAAGCCGGCCAAGCGCGTCCGTTATCTCGGTGAGGCCGTCCGGCAGGCGTGAAGCATTTGCCAAACTGTCATACAATGCCGTTAAAGTCCGTTTAACAACTGATTGGCAGGCGGGATGGCCCCGCCACCGTCGTATCGCCGGACCAAAACACTGGGGAAACCATGAGCTCGTCCGCCCGGGCTGCCCGGGGAGCGCGCTGTTCGGTTTCGTCCGCAAGAAATTTCGTTGCGAACTTGAGGGAAACTCCATGAACAGCCGAATCCGCGCCAGCGTCCTGCCGCTGGCGATCGCCTCGCTGCTTGCCACATCCGCCATGCCGGTGCTTGCCCAGGACACTTCGTCCTCGATCAGCGGCCGGGTGCTCGACGCCAGCGGCCAGCCGGTTGCCGGCGCCACCGTGCAGATCGTGCACGAGCCGTCGGGCACCACCAAGGTCACCACCACCGGCGCGGACGGCCGCTATGCGGCGCAGGGCCTGCGTGTGGGCGGCCCGTTCGACGTCACCGTGTCCAAGGCCGGCATGGCGCAGGCCGAACAGAAGAACGTCTACCTGCAGCTCGGTCAGGCCTCGTCGATCAATCTGACCATGAACGCCGGCATCCAGGCCAAGAACCTGAGCGCCGTGACGGTGTCGGCGTCTGCGCTGTCACAGGTGTTCACGCCGGACAACAAGGGCATGTCGACCAACGTCTCCGGCCGCCAGCTCGAGACCACCCCGCAAGGCAACCGCTCGATCGACGACATCGCGCGCCTCGACCCGCGCATCAACGTTTCCGACCAGGGCGACGGCTCGATCTCGATGGCCGGCCTGCCGAACCGCTTCAACGACATCAGCGTGGACGGCATCACCCAGGGCGACCCCTTCGGCCTGAACGCCAACGGCCTGCCCTACCAGGGTTCGCCGATCTCGGTGGACACCATCGCCGAGTACAACATCTCGACCGCCAATTACGACGTGTCCTCCGACACCGTCGGCGCCGCCATCAACGCGGTCACCAAGTCGGGCACCAACCAGTTC
The DNA here is from genome assembly GCF_050026795.1 of Rhodanobacter aciditrophus. Classification (NCBI taxonomy): domain Bacteria; kingdom Pseudomonadati; phylum Pseudomonadota; class Gammaproteobacteria; order Lysobacterales; family Rhodanobacteraceae; genus Rhodanobacter; species Rhodanobacter aciditrophus. The sequence continues at coordinate 1,060,944 of NZ_JALBWP010000012.1, read as the reverse complement.
CACGGTTCGGCCTACTACGCGTTCCGCAACGCCAGCAGCATGGTGGGCGACGCGGGCTGGCTCGACCGCAGCAATCCTGGCTACTCGTACACCGGGTACAAGAAGGACTGGACCGGCGGCTTCACGCTGGGTGGCCCCATCGTCAAGGACAAGCTGTTCTTCTTCGTCTCCGCGGAGAAGGAGCAGACCAGCGGCATCGGTGCTGATTCGGCCAACGGCCTCGACCCCTCCCTGGGCTCGGGCGCCTCGACCTCCAACAACATCTCCCCCGGGGATCTGCAGAAGGTGATCGACACCGCCAACCGGCTGGGCCTGAAGCCGGGCAGCTTCACCAGCAACGGCGTGTCGCTGAACGACAAGCGCTACCTGGCCAAGCTGGACTGGAACATCACCGACAACCATCGCGCCAGCCTGACCTACCAGCGCACCAAGGAAAGCCAGCCGATCATCCAGGGCAACGGCTCCAACACGGTCGGCCTGAGCAGCTACTGGTACACCAAGAACAGCCTGACCGAGAACACCGCCCTGCAGTTCTTCGACGACTGGTCCGACAGCTTCTCCACCGAGGCGAAGATCGGCTACCAGAAATTCACCCAGAACCGTGCGGGCTTCGCCGACCAGCCGCAGGTGCAGGTCTACCTGGGCAACTCCAACAAGGCCCCGTCCGTGTACCTGGGCGAGGACCAGTACAGCCACTACAACGCGATCCAGACCAAGAAGTGGTCGCTGTTCCTGGCGGGTACCTATTACCTGGGCGACCACACCCTCAAGGGCGGCATCGACTACCAGCGCGACGACATCTACAACCTGTTCGGGCGCACCGAGTTCGGTTCCTACACCTTCTACGGCCTGAACAACTTCGCCAACGGCGACTACAACTCGTACTTCCTGTACCAGCCGGCCAACGGTTACACGCTCAACGACGTGGCCGCGAAGTGGGTGTACAGCCAGTACAGCCCGTTCCTGCAGGATACCTGGCAGGTCGACAACAACCTGTCGGTTACCTACGGCGTGCGCGTGGACATCCCGCATTCCGACCACAAGCCGCTGTACAACGCCGCCTTCCAGGATGCCTTCGGCTTCCCGAACAACAGCACGCTGGGTTCCAGGAATCGCGTGGTGGAGCCGCGTCTGTCGTTCAACTACAACTTCAACACCACGCGCATGATGCAGCTGCGCGGCGGCTTCGGTCTGTTCCAGACCTTCCCGCCGACGGTGTGGATGACCAATCCGTACCAGAACAACGGTCTGACGGTGGCGAGTTACTCTTCGTTCGATCCGGCCACGACCCCGTTCAGCCCCGACCCGCACGGCCAGAACCGGCCGTCCGGCAACGGCAGCGTCAGCGGCGTGGTCGACACCATCGACCCGAACTTCAGGTTGCCCACCGTGTGGAAGACCAGCCTCGCGCTGGACAGCGAGCTGCCGTGGTGGGGCCTGATCGGCTCGGTCGAACTGCAGCACATCAAGACGCGTGACGGCATCTACTACCAGGCGATCAACATCGGCGCGCCGACGCACGACGCCAACGGCGATCCGATCCTGCTGCCGGACGGCCGCCTGCAGTACTGGAAGACCCCGGGCGAGACGGCCAGCAAGGACGCGAACTACTACCGCAACTACGCGTTCGACAAGTACTCGACCCTGCTGACCAACACCCACAAGGGCAAGGCCGACAGCCTGACCCTGGCGTTGTCGAAGCCGTTCTCCAATGACTGGTTCGGCAACGTCAGCCTCACCTTCAACCACACCACCGAGGTGAACCCGGGCAACAGCTCGCAGGCTTCCTCGGGCTACAAGTACGTGGTGCGCACCAACGCCAACGAGGAAGTGGCCGGCACCGCCGACCGCAACATCGCCAAGGTGCTGAAGGCGTCGCTGACCTGGCAGCATGCATTCTTCGGCGACTACAAGACGTCGGTCTCGGCGTTCTACACCGGCCATACCGGCCTGCCGTACAGCTGGATCTTCTCCGGCGACGTCAACGGCGACGGCATCACCTACGAGGATCCGGTCTACATTCCGACCGTCAACGACCCGAAGGTGAGCTACGGCAGCGCGAGCCAGAAGGTGATCCAGCAGTTCCAGGATTTCATCAACAGCGATTCGTACCTGAGTGCGCACCGCGGCCAGATCGCCTCGCGCAACGGCGCCCGTTCGCCGTGGGTGAACGAACTGGACATGGCCTTCCAGCAGGAGGTGCCCGGCCTGTTCAAGGGCAACAAGGGCATCGTCCGCCTGGACATCTACAACTTCCTGAACCTGCTGGACAAGAAGTGGGGCGATACGCGCTACGCCGTCTACGGTACGCGCACGCTCGCCGGCTACGACGGAGTCAATGCCCAGGGCCAGTACGTGTACTACCTGCCCACCGACAAGAGCGGCAACTACCAGGCGCAGGCACTGACCACCTACGACGCGGGCAGCAACCAGACCCGCACCGTCTCGCGCTGGTCCGCCATGCTGACACTGAAGTACACGTTCTGATTGCGCAGGCCATTCGACCTGACGAACCGGCGCCCTTTCGGACGCCGGTTTTTTTATGGCGCAGACCCTTGCAAAGCGGTGGCGTCGCGGCCGCTTTGTCTTGACGCGGCTTCGTCCGAGGCGGGAAGCTTCGGGGCTGCTGCATCCGCGCGGACGTGTGTCCGCGGGACAGTGGCATGGAGATACTGATGAATGATGCTGGTGCCGGCGTTGCCGGTCGCAACGCCACCGTGAGCGCGCGCATCTCGCCCGCCGGCGGCCTGGACATCCTTTCCCGCCATGAGGTGGCGCGCCTGCGCGGCGCCAGCGATTCGGGCCTGCACGGCCTGCTGCGCCGCTGCGCGCTGGCGGTGCTGACCTCGGGCACGGTCAGCGATGATCCGCGGGCGATCCTCGAACAGTTTCCGGATTTCGACATCCAGGTGCTGCAGCAGGACCGCGGCATCAAGATCGAGCTGAGCAAGGCACCCGCGCAGGCGTTCGTGGACGGCCAGATCATCCGCGGCATCAACGAGCTGCTGGTGGCGGTGGTGCGCGACATCGTCTACGTGTCCACCCAGCTGGAACTGGTTTGCCGCGATCTCGAACCTTCCGACGCGCTGACCCAGGCGGTGTTCGAGATCCTGCGCAACGCGCGCATCCTCAGGCCGCACATCGACCCCAACCTGGTGGTGTGCTGGGGCGGGCATTCGATCTCGCGCGAGGAATACGACTACACCAAGGCGGTGGGGTACCAGCTCGGCCTGCGCGGCATGGACATCTGCACCGGCTGCGGCCCGGGCGCGATGAAGGGGCCGATGAAGGGCGCCACCATCGCCCATGCCAAGCAGCGACGGCGCGGCAACCGCTACATCGGCGTCACCGAGCCTGGCATCATCGCGGCCGAATCGCCCAACCCCATCGTCAACCAGCTGGTCATCATGCCGGACATCGAGAAGCGCCTCGAAGCCTTCGTGCGCATGGGCCACGGCATCATCGTGTTTCCCGGCGGCGTGGGTACGGCAGAGGAAATCCTCTACCTGCTCGGCATCCTGCTGCACCCGGAGAACGCGGGCATCCCGTTCCCGCTCATTCTCACCGGACCCAGTGAATCGGCGGCGTATTTCGAGCAGATTGACCGCTTCCTGCGGCTGGCCCTGGGCGACGCGGTGGCGCAGCACTACCAGATCGTCGTGGAAGACCCGGCCGCAGTGGCCAGGGCAATGGCCAGGGGCATCGACAAGGTGCGCAACAACCGGCTGGACACCAAGGACGCGTTCTTCTTCAACTGGGCGCTGCGCATCCCGCTGGAGTTCCAGAATCCGTTTCGTCCGACGCACGAGGCGATGCGTGCCCTGCAGCTGCGCCATGGCCGCCCGCTGCACGAGCTGGCGGCGGATCTGCGCCGCGCTTTCTCCGGCATCGTGGCCGGCAACGTGAAGGAGGAGGGCGTGCTGGCGATCGAGCAGAACGGCCCGTTCGATATCGACGGTGATCGCGACATCATGCAGGCGCTGGACAAGCTGCTGCAGGCCTTCGTCGAGCAGCACCGCATGAAGCTGCCAGGCGGCGCGGCCTACGTGCCGTGCTACCGCGTGATCACCGGCTGACGGCGGGCGCGGGATGGGGTTGGCGGCTTGACAGGCCGCCGCCCGATCTACAAACTACGCAGCTCCCGCCCGAATAGCTCAGCTGGTTAGAGCACTTGACTGTTAATCAGGGGGTCGTTGGTTCGAGTCCAACTTCGGGCGCCAGACACACGAAAAGGCCGGCAGCGATGCCGGCCTTTTCGCATTCGTGCCGCACCAGTCGCGCTCACTGCGCTGCGGCGCAACTGGCAGCCTGTTCCGGGCTGGCCTTCGCGCCACGGACACGGCCGGAGTTGGCGACCACCACCACCAGGGCCTGGTCGGGCTGGCCGCGATGGCAGATGCGCCAGGTATTGGTCATGCCGATGGCGCTGCCGTCGCTCCGGAAGCGGATCAGCCGGCGGCCGCTGTCGCCGAGGACGACGATGCCGGCATAGCCGGCCCGGACGCGCAGTGGCGCCGCGTCGGGTTGGCCCTGGCGGGTGGTGTCGTGGCCGATCAGCCAGCCGGATTCCCAGCGCGTCTCGCCGCTGCACCGCGCGCCATCGCGGCTGGGGCAGAACAGCGTAGATCTGCCGCTGAACACCGCGGTACTGCGGGCATGCTGCAGGGCGGCGATGAACTCCACCTGCGCAACCTGCACCTGGTTGCGCGCAAGCAGCGATGCCAGCGATGGCATCGCGATTGCCGCCAGCACGCCGAGGATCGCCACCACCATGATCTGCTCGATCAGGGTGACGCCGAGCTGTCTGTCGTGCCGGCCGTGCGGTTGTCGTTTCGCCATGACGCGCTCCCCATGGGCGGAAGGGCCATGCTAGGAAGGCGCGCTGGCGCAACCAGCCGTCCGGCGGATGGGCGCGGTGTCGTCGGCTGCTGACACGGCCTGTCAGCAGCGACGATTTAATATGCGGGCATCCGCCCGCATATCGTCAGCCATGTCCGATCGATTCGAACTCGTCGCACCCTACCAGCCCGCGGGCGACCAGCCCGAGGCAATCCGCCGGCTCAGCGAGGGCTTCGAGGCGGGCCTGGCCGCGCAGACCCTGCTCGGCGTCACCGGCTCCGGCAAGACCTACACCATCGCCAACGTGATCCAGCAGGTGCAGCGCCCCACCATCGTGATGGCGCCGAACAAGACGCTGGCGGCGCAGCTGTACGGCGAGTTCCGCGAGTTCTTCCCGCACAACGCGGTGGAGTACTTCGTCAGCTACTACGACTACTACCAGCCCGAAGCCTATGTGGCGGCGTCCGACACCTACATCGAGAAGGACGCCTCGATCAACGAGCACATCGAGCAGATGCGGCTGGCGGCGACCAAGGCGCTGCTGTCGCGGCGCGACGCGATCATCGTGGCCACGGTGTCGGCGATCTACGGCCTCGGCAACCCCGAGGACTACCTGTCGTTGCGCCTGATCCTGGCCAAGGGCGAGCGCATCGAGCAGCGCCAGCTGATCCGACAGCTCACCGAGCTGCAGTACACCCGCAACGAGACCGAGCTGCGCCGCGGCACCTACCGCGTGCGCGGCGAGATCATCGACGTGTTTCCTGCCGAGTCGGAAACCGAGGCGCTGCGCATCGAGCTGTTCGACGGCGAGGTGGAAGGCCTCTCGCTGTTCGATCCGCTCACCGGCGAGACCATCCGCAAGCTGCCGCGCTACACGGTCTACCCGCGCACGCACTACGCCTCGACGCGCGAGAGCGTGCTGAACGCGATCGACACCATCAAGGACGAACTGAAGGAGCGGCTGGAGGTGCTGTACCGCGACAACAAGCTGGTCGAGGCACAGCGGCTCGACCAGCGCACCCGTTACGACGTGGAGATGATGGCCGAAGTGGGTTACTGCCAGGGCATCGAGAACTACTCGCGCCATCTCACCCGGCGCGCGCCCGGCGAGCCGCCGCCCACGCTCTTCGATTACCTGCCGGCCGACGGCCTGCTGGTGGTGGACGAGTCCCACGTTACCGTGCCGCAGCTGGGCGCGATGTACAAGGGCGACCGTTCGCGCAAGGAAACCCTGGTGGAGTTCGGCTTCCGCCTGCCATCCGCACTGGACAATCGTCCGCTGCGCTTCGAGGAGTGGGAGGCGCGCGTGCCGCGCGCGATCTACGTCTCCGCCACGCCGCGCGACTACGAGCTGCAGAAGTCCGGCGACGCCATCGTCGAGCTGGTGGTGCGCCCCACCGGCCTGGTCGACCCCGAGGTGGAGGTGCGCCCGGTGCGCACCCAGGTGGACGACCTGCTGGGCGAGGCGAACAAGCGCATCGCCATGGGCGACCGCGTGCTGGTCACCACGCTGACCAAACGCATGGCCGAAAACCTGACCGAATACCTCTCCGAGCACGGCGTGAAGGTGCGCTACCTGCATTCGGACATCGAGACGGTGGAGCGCAGCGAGATCATCCGCGACCTGCGCCTGGGCGAGTTCGACGTGCTGGTGGGCATCAACCTGCTGCGCGAGGGTCTGGACATGCCGGAGGTGTCGCTGGTGGCCGTGCTCGATGCCGACAAGGAGGGCTTCCTGCGTTCCACCGGCTCGCTGATCCAGACCATCGGCCGCGCCGCCCGCAACGTGCGTGGCAAGGCGATCCTCTATGCCGACGAGGTGACCCGCTCGATGCAGGCGGCGATGGACGAGACCGGCCGTCGCCGCGAGAAGCAGCTCGCCTACAACGCCGCGCACGGCATCACCCCGAAGACGGTGCAGCGGCGCATCGCCGACATCATGGAAGGGGCGCGCAGCGAGGCACCGGCACGCGGTCGTGGCGGCAAGGGCCGCCAGCGCGCCGTGGCCGAAACCGTCGCCAGCTACGAGTCGATGGACCCGGCCAAGGCCGCCGCCACGATCAAGAAGCTGGAAGCGCAGATGTACAAGCACGCCCAGAACCTGGAGTTCGAGGACGCGGCCCGGTTGCGCGACCAGATCCACCAATTGCGCGAGCAGGCGCTGCGCTGATCGCGCCCCGGCCAGCCCGGCTTGTGGAGGGGCAGCCAGTCGCCTATACTGCGCGGCTCGCGCGGCCTGCTGCCGTGCGAATCGGGCGGTTAGCTCAGCGGTAGAGCACTACCTTGACATGGTAGGGGTCACAAGTTCGATCCTTGTACCGCCCACCAAGATTGAAGTGAAAAGGCCGGCGTTCTCGCCGGCCTTTTCGTTTGTGAACCATCGGCGTGCTGCTGGCGGGCTCAATCCGCCAGGCGTGCGACGACCAGGTCCAGCAGCGCCCGCAGGCGGGCCAGTCGCCGCATGTCGCGGTGGTAACCGATCCAGGTTTCCCGTGTCGGCGGAGTCTCGCCCAGGTCGAGGCGCCGCAACCCGTCGATGGCGTCCCCAAGAGGTCTTGGCAGCACCGCGATGCCGGCGCCGCGGGCGCACATCTGCGCCTGGACGGCGCGGGCGTTGCTGCGGAATACCACCTGCGCATTCGGCAGCATTCGCTGCAGCCATGCGACATCGGGCATGCCACCGAAGGCTGTGTCCATCATGACCAGTCCCGTGCCCGTGCCGTCGCCGGCACGCGGCACGGCATGATCCGCCGCCGCATAGACGCCATAGGGCATGTGCAGCAGCTTGCGCGAGACGACGTCCGGTTCGTCGAAAGGCCTGATCCGGAACGCCAGGTCGGCCTCGCGACGCGAGAGGCTGAGGAAGCGCGAATCGGTCAGCAGCTCGACCACTACACGCGGATACTGCTTCGAGAAATCGGCAAGAACCGGCGTCAGCAGGTATTCGGCGAACCAGTCCGACGACGTGATGCGCAGCATGCCGTCGAGGTGCTTTTCCTGCCCGGCGAGTTGCCGCTGGAAGGCGAGCGCCTCTTCCTCCATGTGTTCGGCGTGGCCGAGCACGGCGGTGCCTTCGTCGGTCAGCACGAAGCCTGCTTTCGTCCGCTGAAACAGGGTATGTCCTACCGCTTGTTCCAACGCTTGCAGTCGCCGCCCCATCGTCGGCTGGGTCTGCCCGAGCTTGCGCGCGGCGGCGCCGAGCGTGCCTTCGCGCGCGATGGCCAGAAATACACGCAGGTCGCTCCATTCCATCACGGGATGCTCTCGCCAGGCCGGTTGGCAAAGACATGCCACCTTCCATGCAATTATGCATGAACAAAATGCGATTATTTGGATTTCCAAACGGAATTGATGGCCGTAACTTGGCGCCACTTCCTCAGCAGAGTCGAGTCCGCCATGACCCTTTCGCGCTCCATGCAGGCCGCCGTGTTGGAAAACCACGAAGCCCCGTTCCGCCTGGCCTCCATTGCTCGGCCGGTGCCACGGGCCGGACAGGTGTTGGTGCGAATCCGCGCGAGCGGCATCAATCCGTTGGATCTGAAGATCCGGGCCGGCGCTGCGGAACATGCGCAGCACCCGCTGCCGGCCATCCTGGGCATCGACCTGGCCGGCGTGGTCGCGGCAGTGGGTGACGGTGTCGGCAAATTCCGGGTCGGCGACGAGGTCTATGGCATGACCGGCGGCGTGGGCGGCGTGCAAGGCTCGCTGGCCGAATACGCCGCCGTGGACGCGGACTTGCTGGCGCTCAAGCCCGCGCATTTCAGCATGCGCGAAGCGGCTTCGTTGCCGCTGGTCTTCATCACCGCGTGGGAGGGCCTGGTCGACCGTGCCCACATCTGCGCGAGCCACACCGTGTTGGTGCAGGGCGGCGCCGGCGGCGTCGGCAGCATGGCCATCCAGATCGCACGTGCCTTCAATGCGCGGGTCTACGCCACCGATGCTCCGGCACGCGCCGGCATCGTCCAGCAGCTCGGGGCGACACCGATCGATTACACACGGACGCAGGCGGAGGACTACGTCGCCCACCATACCAAGGGCCGTGGTTTCGACGTGGTCTTCGACACGGCCGGCGGTGCAAGCCTGGACGCCTCGTTCAAGGCGGTGGCGCGCTTCGGGCACGTGGTCAGCTCGCTGGGCTGGGGGACGCATGCGCTGGCGCCGCTCTCCTTCCGTGCGGCGACCTATTCCGGCGTATTCACACTCTTGCCCCTGCTTACCGGCGAGGGCCGGGCGCATCACGGCGAGATCCTGCGCGAAGCCACCCGGCTCGCCGAAGCGGGAATGATCAAGCCGCTGCTCGATGCGCGCACGTTCAACCTGGAGACCGTCGGCGATGCCTACGCGCTGATCGAGCAACGGCAGGCGCAGGGCAAGCTCGTGGTCGACATCGACGGCTGAGGTGCGCCACCTTGGTGGCCCGTGCACTCGTCAGGCGGGCCGCCCTCGCCTCGACTCCGGGGGCATCCTGGCGAGGAAATGGCCGGAATACCGCAATGAACTGCCCGGCCGCATGGGCGAGCCCGGAAACCGAGTCCCGGCACGCTGGCAGGCAGCCAGACCTTGTTCCGCGCAGGCCGGAAAGCGGGAGCGCCTGGACGCCAGGCCCCGCGAAATGATCGCGCTCGCAATGGCCGTGACGACGCGTCGCGATGGTTGCATCACCGTGCATGCCGGCGACGCGTTGCAGGCTGGCGCGACGTGCGACGAAATCGCCGAGGCGCTGGGCGTGGCTGTGGCCGTGGCGCCCAGCGCCGGATCGGCCATGGTCTATTCCGCCCGCGTCATGGATGCGGGCGACGAGCACAGCCGGGCGGCGTAGGCCCGGTCATCGGCGGGTTCTTCGGTGTCATGGACAGAATCCGTTTCATCGTACGGAAGGGTCCGGCCATGCATGACGCTGGCGGGGCCGTTGGAGGTGGCTGGGGCAACTACGCCACAATGCATGCTTCCGTCAGCAGAGGCTCCGCGATGACCTATCTCTGGATCAAGTCCTTCCACGTGCTGTTCGTGATCGCCTGGATGGCCACGGTGTTCTATCTGCCGCGCATCCTGGTGAACCTTGCCGAGGCCGGCGACGAGCCGGCGGTGAAGGCGCGGCTGCTGCTGATGGGGCGGCGGCTGTACAAGTTCGGCCACAACATGTTCGGCATCGCCTTCCTGTTCGGCCTGACCCTGTGGCAGGGCTGGCGCCTGTTCCCGTCGACGCTGCCGGACGTGACCGCCGGTACGCACTGGATCGACGCCAAGCTGACCCTGGTGGCCGTGCTGCTGGCCTATTTCGTGTGGGCGGGGCGGATGATCAGGCGTTGCGAGAGGGGCGGGGCATTGCCGTCCACGAAGGCGCTGCGCTGGCTCAACGAGCTGCCGGTGCTGCTGCTGCTGGGCGTGATCTTCCTGGTGCTGGCCAAGCCGTTCTGAGCGCGTCGGCCCGTCATCGCCGGAAATAGTCGCGGTACCACGCCACGAAGCGCGCCACACCCTCTTCGATGGAAGTGTCCGGCGCGTAGCCGACGTCCCGGCGCAGCGCCGAGACGTCGGCCCAGGTGTCGGGCACGTCGCCGGGCTGCATCGGCAGCAGGTTCTTCTCGACCGTGCGGCCCAGGTGCTGTTCCAGCAGCTCGATGAAACGCAGCAGCTGCACCGGCTGGTCGTTGCCGATGTTGTAGACGCGATAGGGTGCGTTCGACGTGCCCGGGTTGGGCGACTTCGCGTCGTAGGCCGGGTCGGGCGTGGCCGTGTGGTCGAGCGTGCGGATCACGCCTTCCACGATGTCGTCGACGTAGGTGAAATCGCGGCTGTGGTTGCCGAAGTTGAACACGTCGATCGGCTCGCCGCGGCTGATGCGGTCGGCGAACAGCATCGGCGACATGTCCGGCCGGCCCCACGGCCCGTACACGGTGAAGAAGCGCAGGCCGGTGGTGGGCAGGCCGTAGAGGTGGCTGTAGCTGTGCGCCATCAGCTCGTTGGCTTTCTTGGTGGCCGCGTACAGGCTCACCGGGTGGTCCACCGCGTCCTCCACCGCGAACGGCAGCTTGCGGTTGGCGCCATAGACCGAGCTGGAGGACGCGTAAACCAGGTGCTCCACGCCGCCGTGGCGGCAGGCTTCGAGGATGTTGCCGAAGCCGACCAGGTTGCTCTGCACGTAGGCCTGCGGGTTCTTCAGCGAATAGCGCACGCCCGCCTGCGCGGCCAGGTTCGCCACGCGCTGCGGCTTGAAGCTGGCGAACGCGTCGTTCACCGCGGCGGCGTCGGCCAGGTCGGCGCGCACGTGAATGTAGCCGGCATGGTTGGCGAAGCGGGCGAGGCGCGCTTCCTTCAGCGCCGGGTCGTAGTAGTCGTTGTGGTTGTCGATGCCCAGCACTTCGTCGCCGCGCGCCAGCAGACGCTCGGCCAGGGCGGCGCCGATGAAGCCGGCGGTGCCGGTGACGAGGATGCGCATGGCTTCTTCCTTCGCGGGGAGAGCGCCATTGTAGCCGCTGCGACCATGGCTCGATTGACGGCGCGGGCGGCGCTAGACTACGGTTCCGACCGGTTTCCGGAGACAAGGTGGCCCGCGCGCAAGTGCCGGCCGAGTGTGCGACATGTCCACTAGCAACCGCCCACGCTGAATTTCCGCCGAGCCTTGCGTTGTCGAAAGGGCGCTGCGGCGCCCTTTGTTTTTTCCGTCCCGGCGGACAACGACAGAACCGGCCTTTGTGGCCGGATCTTCCAGATCGAAGCGACACCGCCCCGGGGCGGTGCAGCAGCAGGAATAAACATGATCGAGATCACGCTACCCGACGGCAGCAAGCGCCCGTTCGACCACCCCGTGACCGTGCAGGACGTGGCCGCCGCCATCGGCGCCGGTCTCGCCAAGGCCACGCTCGCCGGCAAGGTGGACGGCAAGCTGGTGGACGCCAGCCATGTCATCGACCGCGACGCCAGCCTGCAGATCGTCACCGAGAAGAGTCCGGAGGCGCTGGAGATCCTGCGCCATTCCACCGCGCACCTGATGGGGCAGGCGGTGCAGCGACTGTTCCCCGGTGCGCAGGTCACCATCGGCCCGGTGATCGACAACGGCTTCTACTACGACTTTGCCTATGAGCGCCCGTTCACGCCCGAGGACCTGCCTAGGATCGAGGACGAGATGCGCAGGATCGTCGCCGAGCAGTTGCCGGTGACGCGCAGCGTGAAGTCGCGCGACGATGCGGTGGCCTTCTTCAAGGGGCTGGGCGAGCACTACAAGGCCGAGATCATCGAGGGCATTCCGTCCAATGAGGCGCTCTCGCTCTACTCGCAGGGCGAGTTCACCGACCTGTGCCGCGGCCCGCACGTACCCAATACCGGCAAGCTGCACTCGTTCAAGCTGATGAAGGTGGCCGGCGCCTACTGGCGCGGCGATTCCAGCAAGGCGATGCTCTCGCGCATCTACGGCACCGCCTGGTTGTCCGACAAGGATCTCAAGGCCTACCTCACCCAGCTGGAGGAGGCCGAGAAGCGCGACCACCGCAAGATCGGCAAGGCACTGGACCTGTTCCACCAGCAGGAGGAAAGCCCCGGCATGGTGTTCTGGCACCCGCGCGGCTGGGCGATCTGGCAGCAGGTGGAGCAGTACATGCGCGGCGTATACAGAAAGAGTGGCTACCAGGAAGTGCGCTGCCCGCAGGTGCTGGACGTGTCGCTGTGGAAGAAGTCCGGCCACTGGGACAACTACCAGGAGAACATGTTCTTCACCGAGTCGGAGAAGCACACCTTCGCGCTGAAGCCGATGAACTGCCCGGGCCACGTGCAGGTGTTCAACACCGGCCTGCACAGCTACCGCGAGCTGCCGATCCGCTACGGCGAGTTCGGCGGCTGCCACCGCAACGAGCCGTCCGGCGCGCTGCACGGCATCATGCGCGTGCGCGCGTTCACCCAGGACGACGGCCACATCTTCTGCACGCCGTCGCAGATCGAATCCGAGGTGACGGCGTTCCATGCACAGGCCATGCGGGTCTACGCCGACTTCGGATTCGAGCACATCGACGTGGCGCTCGCCCTGCGCCCGGACAAGCGCATCGGCTCGGACGAGGTATGGGACAAGGCCGAGGCCGCCCTGCGCGGCGCACTTTCCGCTGCCGGGGTGAAGTGGACGGAGCTGCCGGGCGAGGGCGCGTTCTACGGCCCCAAGATCGAATACCACATGCACGACTCCATCGGCCGCGACTGGCAGGTGGGCACCATGCAGGTGGATTTCATGATGCCCGAGCGCCTGGGCGCCGAATATGTGGACGAAAACTCCCAGCGCCAGCACCCGGTGATGCTGCACCGGGCCATCGTGGGCTCGATGGAGCGCTTCATCGGCATCCTGATCGAGCACCATGCCGGCCTGCTGCCCACCTGGCTGGCGCCGGTGCAGGCGGTGGTGTTCTCGATTACCGACGCCCAGGCCGATTACGTCCGCGAGGTGACGCAAACCCTTGTCGACAAAGGCTTCCGGGTGGAAGCCGATTTGCGCAACGAGAAGGTCGGCTATAAAATCCGCGAACATACGTTGCAGAAAGTGCCCTACCTGCTTGTCGTTGGCGATCGCGAGAAGGAGTCCGGGGCGGTTTCCGTGCGTACCCGTTCGGGCGAGGACCTGGGCAGCCTGCCCTTGGCCGCCCTCGTCGAACGGTTGGAGGCCGAGACGCGGCGCTGATGCCGCGTGGCCATTCGATGACATCTTCTGGAGGATAGTGGTATCGCTACCACCGACAACAAGGGTAATCGCCGTAACCTGGAAATCCGCGTTCCGCGCGTGCGCGTGATCGGCGCAGATGCCGAGCAGCTGGGCATCCTCACGCGCGACGAGGCGCTCGCACTGGCGCAGGAAGCGGGGATGGATCTGGTCGAGATCCAGCCGAACGGTGACCCGCCGGTCTGCCGCATCATGGACTACGGCAAGTTCAAGTTCGAAGCCCAGAAGAAGGCCCAGGCGGCCAAGAAGAAGCAGAAGCAGGTCGAGATCAAGGAAGTGAAGTTCCGTCCGGTCACGGACGTGGGCGACTACCAGATCAAGCTGCGCAACATGCTTCGTTTCCTGGAGGAGGGCGACAAGGTCAAGGTCACCATCCGCTTCCGCGGCCGCGAGATGTCGCACCAGGACCTCGGCCAGAGCCTAGCCAAGCGCATCCAGGAGGACGTGGGCGAGAACGGCCAGGTGGAGTCCTTCCCGCGCCTGGAAGGGCGCCAGATGGTCATGATGATCGGCCCCAAGAAGAAGCAGTGATGCAAACGGCGGCCCCCGGCCGCCGTTTTGCTGGGCGCAGGACCGGACCCGCCGGGCTGGCATCCGCCCCGCCTCCCCCGTATAATCGCCCGTTCGACCCGCCTGGAAGGGTCGTGCACCGATGTCGGCAGGATGGAAAGTGCGGCCTCACGGTCGCCGCCGAATCAGTCAGAAACCGGGGTTCCCGACCCCTTCAAGGAGCATTCCCATGCCCAAGATCAAGACCAACCGGGCGGCGGCGAAGCGTTTTCGCAAGACCGCTTCCGGCAAGTTCAAGGCCGGTCACGCCTTCAAGTCGCACATCCTGACCAAGAAGTCGACCAAGCGTAAGCGCAACCTGCGCGCCACCAACCACGTCAAGGCGTGCGACACCAAGGGTGTGGCGCGCATGTTGCCGTATCTCTGAGACGGGAGGACTAGACCATGGCTCGTGTCAAGCGTGGCGTCACCGCCCGTCGTCGTCACAAGAAGATCATCGGCCGCGCGAAGGGTTACTACAACGCCCGCCGCAAGGTTTTCCGCGTAGCGAACCAGGCCGTCATCAAGGCCGGCCAGTACGCCTACATCGGCCGCAAGCAGAAGAAGCGCCAGTTCCGCGCCTTGTGGATCGTGCGTATCAACGCCGCGGCCCGTCAGTTCGGCCTGTCCTACAGCCGCCTGATCAACGGCCTGCTGAAGGCCGGCGTCACGGTCGACCGCAAGGTGCTGGCCGACATCGCCGTGCACGACATCAAGGCGTTTGGTGCCATTGCTGAAAAGGCGAAGGCCGCACTGGCTGCATGACCTGTGCGCTCATCCTTGATCGTTGAGATCAAGAGGCGGCCATCCACGGCCGCACTTTCAAAAGGATGCGCGTGACATCTGCGGGGAGGAGGCCTAAAGCCTCCTCCCCGTTTTATTTGTGGACTTCCGGATCGGGATCGCATTGATGGACGACTTGGAAAGCCGCGCCGCGCAGGCGCAGGCCGACATCGACAAGGCCGATACACTGGAGGCGCTCGAGACCCTGCGCGTCGGCCTGCTCGGCAAGAGCGGCATCGTTACCGCCGCGCTGAAGTCGCTGGGCACGCTGGCGCCGGAGGAGCGCAAGGCGCGCGGCGCCGAGGTGAACCGCGTCAAGGAACGCCTCGCCGACGCGCTGGCTGCGCGCAAGGCAACGCTGGAACAGGCCGAGCTGGATCGTCGCCTGTCCTCCGAGACCATCGACATCTCGCTGCCCGGCCGCGACGGCGCGCGCGGCGGCATCCACCCGATCACCCGCGCACTGGAGCGCATCGCGGCGATCTTCGCGCGGTTGGGCTACCAGCGCGCCGACGGCCCGGAGATCGAGGACGACTGGCACAACTTCGAGGCGTTGAACTTCCCGCCGCACCACCCGGCGCGCGCCATGCACGACACGTTCTACTTCGCCGACGGGCGCCTGCTGCGCACGCACACCTCGCCGGTGCAGATCCGCTCGATGAAGGGCCGCCAGCCGCCGATCCGCATCATCGCGCCGGGCAAGGTCTACCGCAGCGACTCGGACCAGACCCACTCGCCGATGTTCCACCAGATCGAGGGCTTGCTGGTCGACGAGACCTCCAGCTTCGCCGACCTCAAGGGCACGCTGGCCGAATTCATCCGCGCGTTCTTCGAGCGCGATTTCGAGATGCGCTTCCGCCCCAGCTACTTCCCGTTCACCGAGCCCTCGGCCGAGGTGGACATCCGCTGGGAGACCGCCGATGGCCAGTCGCGCTGGCTGGAGGTGCTGGGCTGCGGCATGGTGCACCCGAACGTGCTGGCGAACTGCGGCATCGACCCGGAGCGCTACAGCGGTTTCGCCTTCGGCCTCGGCGTGGAGCGCTTTGCGATGCTGCGCTATGGCGTGACCGATCTGCGCGCGTTCTTCGAGAACGACCTGCGCTTCCTCAAGCAGTTCGCGTAAACCGGGCAGGGAACACACGATGAAATTCTCCGAGAACTGGCTGCGCGAGCTGGTTGATGTGCAGGCCGACCGCACCCGGCTGGCCCACGCGCTGACCATGGCCGGGCTGGAAGTGGAAGAAGTCACGCCGCTGGGCGAGGGCCTGGACGGGGTGGTGGTGGCCGAGATCGTCGCCGCCGAAAAGCACCCCGAAGCCGACCGCCTGCAGGTATGCATGGTCGATGCAGGGCAGGGCGCACCGCTGCAGATCGTCTGCGGCGCGCCGAATGCGCGCGCCGGCATCAAGGTGCCGCTGGCGACCGTGGGCGCCACGCTGCCCGGCGGCATCACGATCAAGGCGGCGAAACTGCGCGGCGTGGAATCATTCGGCATGCTGTGCTCTGCGAAGGAGCTGGGCGTCGACGCAGACGCCTCCGGCCTGCTGGAGTTGCCGGCCGATGCGCCGGTGGGTCAGCCGCTGGCCGCCTGCCTCGGTCTGCCCGACGCCAGCATCGAGCTGAAGCTCACCCCGAACCGTCCCGATTGCCTGGGTCTCTACGGCCTCGCGCACGACGTGGCCGCGCTGTTCGGCAGCCGCGTGAAGGTCGGCGAGCAGGCGCCCGCGGCGGTGACCGGCGCCGCCCGCCGCGGCATCCGCCTGGAGGCCGGCAGGGACGCGCCGCGCTACCTCGGCCGCATCGTCGAGGGCATCGACCCCGCCGCGCGCACGCCGCTGTGGCTGGCCGAACGCCTGCGCCGCGCGGGCCTGCGTCCGATCAGCGCCGTGGTAGACGTCACCAACTACGTGATGCTTGAGCTGGGCCAGCCCATGCATGCGTTCGACAACGACCGGCTCGAAGGCGACGTCGTGGTGCGCCACGCGCGTGCGGGCGAGCAGCTCAGGCTGCTCGACGGCAGCGAGGCGACGCTGGACGAGGGCTTCGTGCTGATCGCCGACGAGCGCAAGGCGCTGGCAGTGGCCGGCGTGATGGGTGGTTTCGATTCGCGCGTCACCGACGCCACGCGCAACATCTTCCTGGAGTCGGCGCATTTCGCGCCGGCCGCGATCATGGGACGGGCGCGCAAGCTCGGCCTGCACACCGATGCCTCGCACCGCTTCGAGCGCGGCGTCGATCCCGAGCTGCCGCGCCGTGCACTGGAGCGCGCCACCGAACTGCTGCTGGCGATCGCCGGCGGCAAGGCCGGGCCGGTGCTGGTGGCGGAAAATCCGGCCGACCTGCTGCGGCCGGCGGCGGTGACACTGCGTCGTGCGCGCCTCCGGCGTGTGCTGGGCGTGGACGTGGCCGATGCCGAGGTGGCGCGCATCTTCATCGCGCTGGGCATGCGGGTGGAAACCCTGGCCGAAGGCTGGCGGATCACGGCGCCGAGCAGCCGCTTCGACATCGAGCGCGAGGAAGACCTGATCGAGGAAGTCGCGCGCATCTTCGGCTACGACAACATCCCCACGGCCACGCCGGCCGGCGCGCTGGCGCTGGCGGCCGAACCGGAGGCGCGCATCGGCGAGCTGGCGCTGCGCGAGCAGCTCGCCGCACGCGGCTATCACGAGGCGGTGAACCTGTCCTTCGTCTCCGCCGAACTGCTGGCGCGCTGGGGCCTCGCCGGCCAGGGCGTGCCGCTGGCGAACCCGTTGTCGGCCGATCTTGCGGTGATGCGCCCCTCGCTGCTGCCTGGCCTGGTCGAGGCGCTGCGGCATAACCGCGCGCGCCAGCAGGAACGCGTGCGCCTGTTCGAAGTGGCGCGGGTATTCGGGGCGGGCGACCCGCCGGTCGAGACCCCCAGCCTGGCCATCGCTGCCTGCGGCGCTGCCCGCGCCGAGCAATGGGGCGAGCCGTCCCGTGCGCTGGATTTCTTCGATCTCAAGGGTGACCTGGACGCGTTGCTGGCTTGGGGCGGCGAGCCGCAGCGCTGGGCGGTGCATGCCGACGGCCTGCCTGCCTGGCTGCATCCGGGGCGGGGCGCCCGTCTCTCGCGGGACGGCGAGACTGTGGGCTGGCTGGGTGCGCTGCATCCCCAACTGGCCAGGGCGCTGGATCTGGGCCCGGACGTGCACGTGCTGGAGCTGGCGCTGGGGCCACTGCTGGCGCGCCGCCTGCCCAGGGCGCAGCCGGTGGCACGCTTCCCCTCGGTGCGCCGCGACATCGCCGTCGAGGTGCCGGAGAACGTGGCCTGGTCGCGAATCGGCGAGGTGGTCCGCGGCAGCCTCGGCGAGGTGCTGAAGGAGTTGCGCCTGTTCGACCGCTACAGCGGCAAGGGTGTCGAAGCGGGCCGAAAAAGTCTCGCTATGGGCTTGATTTTGCAGGATGCTTCCCGCACCCTTACCGACGACGACGCAGACGGTTGCGTGCGGCGGGCCATCGCCGCACTGGAACAGGCATGCAAGGCTAAGTTGCGAGGATGAGATGGCGCTGACCAAGGCGGATATGGCCGAGCGGCTTTTCCTTGACGTGGGCCTCAACAAGCGTGAAGCCAAGGAATTCGTGGACGCCTGTTTCGAGGTCGTCCGCGAGGCCCTGGAAAGGGGAGAGCAGGTGAAGCTGTCGGGCTTCGGCAACTTTGACCTGCGCGAGAAGAACCAGCGGCCAGGGCGCAATCCCAAGACCGGCGAGGAGATTCCGATCTCGGCGCGCCGGGTGGTCACATTCCGGCCGGGTCAGAAACTCAAGGTGCGAGTCGAGGGCTATGCTGGATCAAGGGAATAACACCGAACTGCCGCCCATCCCGGCCAAGCGCTACTTCACCATCGGTGAGGTGGGCGAGCTGTGTGGCGTGAAGCCGCACGTGCTGCGCTACTGGGAACAGGAGTTTCCCGCGCTCAACCCGGTAAAGCGCCGCGGCAACCGGCGCTACTACCAGCGCCACGATGTGCTGATGATCCGCCAGATTCGCGCGCTGCTGTACGACGAGGGTTTCACCATCACCGGCGCGCGTGCGCGGCTGGAAGGGCCGCAGGCACGGGTGGAGGCGAGCATGTCGCACCAGATCGTGCACCAGGTGCGGCTGGAGCTGGAAGAAGTACTCGCACTGCTGCGCCGCTGAGCGCATTCCTCTGCTATAGTTCGCGCTTTCCGATCGCACGATCGCGAAGTGCAGAAGGCGGCCACGTTGCCGCCTTTCAAGTCCAAGTCGGGGCGTAGCGCAGCCTGGTAGCGCATTTGCCTGGGGGGCAAAGGGTCGTCGGTTCGAATCCGGCCGCCCCGACCAATCGGTACAGGATCATGCGCAGTCCGCTCGGCGGGCTGCGCATTTTTCGTGCAGCAGCGGCATCGGCGTGGCGACAGCTGCCGTCGCGGGTACGCTTGCCCGTCTCCCCTCCATTCGGCCCCGGCGGCCGGCACGCCCGCTTTCTCGCTGACAACGTTGTCTGCGAGAAGTCACGCATGCCCGGTTGAGCCTTCGGCCGGGCTTGGCGCGAGCCGCCGGATGGATCCTCCGGGCGTCGACTTCGCGGGTTATGTCGAGCGCTGTATTGCAGGCGTGTGTGACCGCTGTCGCGCAATCGTCGACAGGCCGCGCCAGCTCGATAGACAACGATGTCATTTCGGGGCCAAACTGGGCCAAATTCGCTTACGACACGCGGTACCCGGCAGGGATGCATGAGACGACTGTCCCCACGCGGCTGCCCGGAATGCGGCCACGAATCCGTCTCGGCAGTTCATCAACGACGATGCAACCACCTGGAGACAGTCCCATGCGAGTCAAGCCATCGATCCACTGGCCCCGGCCAGCCTTGAACACCTTAGGCGGCGCCATAGCGACAGGCCTGTCGCTGTCGTTCCTGACGCTGCTGCCCGTGCAGACCGCGCATGCACAGACGAGCCCGCCCAGCTGCGCCGCGGCATGGAGTGCGGCGACGGCATATTCCGGCGGGCAGGCCGCAAGCGAAAATGGTGTCAACTACCTGGCGAACTGGTGGACGCAGGGCGACGACCCCGCGACCCACAACGGCGCCACCGGCAGCGGCGAGCCATGGACTGCGCAAGGCAGTTGTGGCACTGCGTCAACGCCGCCGCCCCCGCCCCCGCCGTCCGGCGACTGCGACCCCGCCTGGGACGCCGCGACGGCATACAGCGGCGGTGCCGTGGTGAGCGAAAACGGAGAGAACTACGAGGCGAACTGGTGGACCCAGGGCAACGATCCGGCGACCAGCAGCGGCCCCGCCGGCAGCGGCCAGCCCTGGACTGCGCTGGGTTCATGCGGCGCGGCGCCAGCGCCCGCACCAGCTCCCGCGCCCGCGCCAGCCCCCGCGCCTGCACCTGCACCTGCACCGAGCGGTTTGCTGTTCAGTCCCTACAAGGACGTGACGGTCAATCTCAACTGGAACACCAACGTGATGCAGACCGCGGTCACCGGCAGCACGATCCAGGTGGTGGGCAGCGGCAGTCTGGTCGCTACGGCGGAGCCGAAACTGGGGGCGATCACGCTGGCCTTCGCTACCGGCGAGTGCGGCAGCGAGAACTGGGGTGGCGTGCCCGGGGCGAGTTTCGCCAGTGCGAACGTCCCGACGCTGTCCGGCGCGGGGCTGGATTACGTGGTCTCCACCGGCGGCGCGGCCGGTACCTTCACTTGCGGGAGTAGCGCGGGCATGGCGCAGTTCCTGTCGCGCTACCTGTCGCCACAGATGGTGGGCGTGGACTTCGACATCGAGGGCGGGCAGTCACAGGCGGACATCAACAACCTTGTCTCCGCCGTCGCCTACGCGGAGAGCATGTACCCGAACCTGCGCTTCTCCTTCACGCTGGCCACGCTGGCGGCCTCGGACGGCAGCTATGGCGGCCTGAACAGCCTGGGCGACATGGTGGTCAAGGCGATCCTGGGGGCCGGGCTGAAGAACTACACCATCGACCTGATGGTGATGGATTACGGTGCGGCCAGTTCCTCGGTCTGCGTGGTGTCGAACGGGCAGTGCGAGATGGGGCAGTCCGCGATCCAGGCAGCCGCCAATCTTGAGCACACCTATGGCATTCCTGCCAGCCGGATCGAACTCACGCCGATGATCGCGCAGAACGACGCGGCCACCGAGGTGTTCACCACGGCCGATGTCGATACGGTGACCAGCTATGCGGTGAGCCAGGGTCTGGCGGGCCTGCACTTCTGGTCGCTGGATCGCGACACGCCGTGCCCGGGCGGTGCCAGCGGTTCGGCCTCGCCGACCTGCAACTCGCTGGGGGGCACCACGCCGCTGGAGTACACCAACCGCTTCCTGCAGGATCTGGGGCGGTAGCCGTGCCGGACGACGGGCCGCGCCACGGCCCGTCGTCCACCCGGGGAAGGGCGGCAGGTGCGGCACATGAGCGCCCGCGCTAGGCTGAGCCGCGATTGTCCACACAGGAAGTGCCGCATGCCGTCGAACAGCTGCCATCCGAACGCGCCGCACGAGAAGCTCAAGGCACCCGACTGGTACGTCTCGGCGCTGATGCTGGATCGCGCGCTGGACGCGATCCTGCGCCGCGTGAAGAAGCTCGATCGCGCGCACGACATTCCCTACCTCGCCGGCTACAGCCGGGACGGCAAGACAATCTACATCGACCGCCACCTGCCCAGGAGCTTCACGTTCCGCGGCCGCACGATCGAGGTGGACCGCTTCCTGATCCTGCACGAGGAAGTGGAGAAGACCCTGATCGACCAGCTGGGTCTGCACTACCTGCATGCTCACCAGATCGCGACCCGCGCCGAAGAGGCCGCGGTGAACGCGCAGCGCGTCACCTGGAAGGCCTACGACCGCTTCATGCAGAAGTACGTGAAGTCCATCGGCGACGAGCGCCTGCGGAAGGTGCCGGCCGACCTCGACCTGAAGCCCTACCGCGACTACCACGATTACGACCTGATGCGGCGCATGGAACAGAGCGTCGAGCGCACGCCCGGACTCGGCGCAAAGCTCAAGGCCGAGCTGAAGTCCTACGCGGCCGCGTTCCGCGAGCAGCATGAGGTGGAGCATCGGCGTGCCGGGCGCAGACGCACGGCGCCCCCGCCAGAGCCGGCGGCGAAAAACGCCGCGCGGGCAGCGCCCGCGCAGGCCCGGCGGCGCACGAGCCGTTGAGCAGCCATCGTACGGCGGCGCGCCGGAAGCGTTTCGTTGCGGGAGTGCCTCAGTACAGCACGCGGCTGCGCAGCGTGCCGGGGATCGCGGCCAGCTTGTCCTTGAGCTCGTTCGACTGCGCCTCGTCAGCGGCCACGTCGATCACGACGTAGCCCACTTCCGCATCGGTCTGCAGGAACTGCGCGTCGATGTTGATGTTGCCCGCGGAGAACAGTTCGTTGATGCGCGACAGCACGCCGGGCACGTTCCTGTGGATGTGCAGCAGGCGGCGGCTCCTCGGATGCTCGGGCAGCGATACCTCGGGGAAGTTCACCGCCGACAGGGTGGAGCCGTTGTCGCTGTAGCGCACCAGCTTGCTGGCCACCTCGATGCCGATGTTGTCCTGCGCCTCCAGCGTGCTGCCGCCGATGTGCGGGGTCAGGATCACGTTGTCGAGGCCCACCAGTGGCGACACGAACGGGTCGTCGTTGCCCTTGGGTTCGACCGGGAACACGTCCACCGCGGCGCCTGCAAGACGGCCTTCGCGCAGCGCCGCCGCCAGCGCATCGATGTCGACCACGCTGCCGCGCGAGGCGTTGATCAGCACCGCGCCATGGCGCATCGCGGCGATCTCCTGCGCGCCGAACATCATCTTCGTGGCCGGCGTCTCGGGCACGTGCAGGGTCACCACGTCGGCGTGCTGCAGCAGGTCGTGGAGGCTGGCGGCGGCGTGTGCGTTGCCCAGCGCCAGCTTGGTCTCCACGTCGTGGAAGATCACCCGCATGCCCAGGCCTTCCGCCAGCACGCCCACCTGGGTGCCGATGTGGCCGTAGCCGATCACGCCCAGCACCTTGCCGCGCGCCTCGTAGCTGCCCGTGGCGGATTTGCTCCAGCCGCCGCGGTGGCAGAGTGCGTTCCGCTGCGGGATGCCGCGCAGCAGCATGATGGCTTCGGCAACCACCAGTTCGGCCACGCTGCGGGTGTTGGAGTAGGGGGCGTTGAACACCGGGATGCCCAGCCGCTCGGCCTCGGGCAGGTCGACCTGGTTGGTGCCGATGCAGAAGCAGCCTGCCGCGATGAGTCGCTTGGCATGACGCAGCACCGGTGCGGTGAGCTGGGTACGCGAGCGCAGGCCCACGATGTGGGCGTCGGCGATGCGCTCGATCAGCGTCGCCTCGGGCAGCGACTTCTCGTGGTACTCGATGTTGCTGTAACCGGCGCGCTCGAAGGTTTCCACCGCGGTGCGACTCACGCCCTCCAGCAGCAGTACCTTGATGTCTTGCCGGGGAAACGAGGTCTTCATGGCGGCTCCGGTGCGGATGGAGCTGATACTATGACAGAATTGCGGCAACGCAGCACAGAATGTTTGGACGTCCGAACGCCGCATCAGGCATAACCCACCGGAGACCACATGAGCGCCGCCCTGGACGATCTCGCCCGCCGCCTGCCCGGGCTGCGCCTGCTCACCGAACCCGGTGACCTGGAGCACTACGGCCGCGACTGGACCCGCCGCTGGACGCCGGCGCCGCTGGCGATTGCGCTGCCGGCCACGGTGGAGGAGGTGCAGGGCATCGTGCGCTGGGCCAACGGGCACCGCGTGGCGATCGTGCCCTCGGGCGGGCGCACCGGGCTTTCCGGCGGCGCGGTGGCGGCGCACGGCGAACTGGTGCTGAGCCTGGAGCGGATGAACCGCGTGCTTGGCTTCGACGCCGCCGACCGCACGCTCGCCGTGCAGGCGGGCATCCCGCTGGAAGCGGTGCACGCGGCGGCACGCGAGCACGGGCTGATCTATCCGGTGGATTTCGCCTCGCGCGGCTCCTGTTCCATTGGCGGCAACGTCGCCACCAACGCCGGCGGCATCCGGGTGATCCGCTACGGCAATACCCGCGAGTGGATCGCCGGGCTCAAGGTGGTGGCCGGCAACGGTGAGCTGCTCGACCTCAACCGCGCACTGGTGAAGAACTCCAGCGGCTACGACTTCCGCCAGCTGATGATCGGCTCGGAAGGCACCCTTGGCATCGTGGTGGAAGCCACGCTCCGGCTCGCCGAGCCGCCGCCGCCCGCGCAGACCATGCTGCTGGCGCTGCCGGACATGGACGCGGTGCTGGCGGTGTTCGGCCTGTTCCGCACGAAGCTGTCGCTGCAGGCCTTCGAGTTCTTCACCGACGTGGCGCTGAAGCACGTGCTGGCGCACGGCGCGCAACGCGCGCTGGACGGCGAGCATCCGTACTACGTGGTCACCGAGTTCGATGCGCCGGACGAAGCCGCGCGGGATGCCGCGTTGGCGGTGCTCGGCGAGGGCATGGAGCAGGGGTGGATCGTCGACGGCACGATCGCGCAGAGCGAGGCGCAGGCGGCCGCGCTGTGGCGGCTGCGCGAAGGCATCACCGAAAGCCTGGCGCCGCACAAGCCGTACAAGAACGACGTGTCGGTGCGCATCGGCGCGGTGCCGGCCTTCCTGCATGCGATGCAGGCGCTGCTGGCGCGCGAATACCCGCACGTCGAAGTGGTGTGGTTCGGCCACATCGGCGACGGCAACCTGCACATCAACGTGCTGAAGCCCGCCGGCATGATGGATGCGGAGTTCATCGCGCAATGCGAGCACGTCACCAGGCTGCTGGCCGCCACGCTGAAGGAGCATGGCGGGAGCATCTCGGCCGAGCACGGCATCGGCCTGGTCAAGCGGCCCTATCTCGACAGCACGCGCAGTGCGGCGGAGATCGCGCTGATGCGCGGCGTGCGCCGGGTGTTCGACCCGAACGGCATCCTCAACCCGGGCAAGCTGTTCGAGGCGGAGTGATCAGGGGTGCAGGGTCGTAGCCACGGTGCGCGCCAGGTCGCCGAACAAGGCGTCGCGGGCGGCTTTCGAGGCGGTTGACGCCGTGAGGAAGGCCGCCACGATCACGCGGTGACCGTCGGGCCAGGTCAGGATGCCGATGTCGTTGTAGGCGGCGGTAAGCCCATCCAGCGTGTAGGACGTGCCGCATTTGTCCGCGAGCTGGACCCCGCGTGGCAGGCCTTGCCGCATCCGGCTCGGCCGCGTCTGCGCCTGCAGCAGCGCAAGCAGGGCGTGGGTGGACGAGGGCGAGAGCAGGGTGCCGCGCTGCAATCGGCTCAGGAAGTCCGCGGCGGCATCCGGCGTGCTGCGGTTGCGCGGATCGGCGAGATAGGCGTGGTAACCGCGTTGCAGGCGCAGCTCCTGTGCCTGTGCCGTCTCGCTGGCCGGCGGTTGCTGGCCGGGCGCCAGTTGTTCGAACACGCCGTCGACGCCGGCCTCGCCCATGTCCACGCGCATGCCGGCGATGCCGTGCGCGCGCAGGAAGGCGGTGACCTCCTGCGGCGGAACGAGTTTCAGCAGCGCATCGACGGCGGTGTTGTCGCTGTCGCTGACGGCTGCCTTGAGCAGTTGGCGCACGGTGAAGTCCATGCGTTCGCCGTGGAAGCGCGCGCCGATGGACGGCACGGCGGAACCGCCGACCACGTCCGCTCGCGTCAGCGTCACCGTTTGTTCCATCGACAGCGCGCCGCTGTCGATGCGCGCGAATATTGCGGCGGCCACCGGCGCCTTGAACACGCTCATCATCGGGTAGGCGTGCTCGGCGTTGACCTGCCAGCGCTCACCGCTCTGCGGGTCGAGCACGGTAACGCCGAGCACGCCGGGTTGGGCGCGTCTGGCCAGGGCTTCGAGCTTGCCTTGCAGCGCCACGTGGATCGCATGGGTAACCGGGACAGGGGCCGCCAGCAGAGCCGCGGGCATGGTGAAGGCAAGGGCCAGGGCGAACAGGCTGGCGAGGTGGGGGCGGATGAGGTGCATGCAGGCCGATGGCTGGAGAATGACGAACGCCCAGTCTTCCACGCAAAACGGGCAGAACGATGGCGCGCGGACGGCTCGGCGGGGTCGTCCCGTGAACGGTCGTGCTAGCCTTTTCGGGCTCCTTGCGATCCATCGCGAGCGCGCGAATCGATCATCTCCAGACTGGACACACCCATGGCGCAGGAACGTCGCACGCTGTATCCCGAAATCGAACCCTACGACCGCGGCATGCTCAAGGTCTCGGAGCTCCACACGCTGTACTACGAGCAATGCGGCAACCCGCACGGCAAGCCGGTGGTATTCCTGCATGGCGGCCCGGGCGGCGGCACCAATCCGAAGTGCCGGCGCTTCTTCGATCCGGCGGTGTACCGCATCGTGCTGTTCGACCAGCGTGGTTGCGGCCAGTCCGCTCCACACGCGGAATTGCGCGAGAACACCACCTGGGACCTGGTGGCCGACATCGAGCGCGTGCGCGAACACCTCGGCATCGACCGCTGGCAGGTGTTCGGCGGCTCGTGGGGTTCCACCCTGGCGCTGGCCTACGCGCAGAAGCACCCGGACAAGGTCACCGAGCTGGTGCTGCGCGGCATCTTCATGCTGCGCCGCTGGGAGCTGGAGTGGTTCTACCAGAAGGGCTGCGACGCGCTGTATCCGGATGCCTGGGAAACCTACCTCGCCGCCATCCCCGAGACGGAGCGCGGCGACCTGATGAGCGCCTACCACCGACGCCTCACCAGCGACGACCCCGCCACCCGGCTCGCCGCGGCGCGCGCCTGGTCGGTGTGGGAGGGCGCCACCAGCTACCTGTACCAGGACCCGGCGAGCATCGGCTCGCACGACGAGGACGCCTTTGCGCTGGCCTTCGCGCGCATCGAATGCCACTACTTCGTGCACGGCGGCTTCTTCGCGCATGACGACCAGCTGCTGCGCAACGTGGAGCGCGTCCGCAGGATCCCCGCTGTGATCGTGCAGGGCCGCTACGACGTGGTCTGTCCGATCCGCAGCGCCTGGGACCTGCATCGCGCCTGGCCGGAGGCGGAGCTGCGCATCGTGCAGGACGCCGGCCATTCGGCGTTCGAGCCGGGCAACACCCATGAACTGATCGAGGCCACCGATCGCTTCGGCCGCGGCTGAAGCAACGTCAGCCGCGCGCGATGAACTCCGCCGCCCGTTCGCCGATCATCGCGCAGGCGGCCTGGGTGTTGCCGGAGACCAGCGTGGGCATGACCGAGGCATCGGCCACGCGCAGGCCAGCCACGCCGCGCACCCGCAGTTCGGGATCGACCACGGCCGCGGCATCGCTGCCCATGCGGCAAGTGCCCACCGGGTGGTAGATGGTGTCGGCGTGCGCGCGGACGATCTCGCGCAGGCGGGCTTCGTCGTCCGTCTCGGCGTCGTACAGCGCGGGCCCCGCGTAGCGCGCGAAGGCGGGCGCGGCGAGGATGCGGCGCGCCAACGCGGTGCCGGCAAGCAGCGTCTCCATGTCGCGCTCGTCGGTGAGGAAGGCGGGATCAATCTGCGGTGCGCGGCCGGCGTCGGTGCCGGCCAGCCGCACGCTGCCGCGGCTGTGCGGACGCAGCACGCAGGTATGCAGCGACATGCCGCGGGTGGCATGCAGGCGGCGGCTGTGGTTGTCCACGATGCCGATGCACAGGTGCATCTGGACGTCGGGTCGGTCCAGCCCGGGCCGTGTGCGCAGGAAGCCGCCGGCCTCGGCGACGTTGCTGGTGAGCAGGCCCGTGCCGCGGCGGAACGGGGCGATCGCGCGCAGCACCTGCGGCACGATGGACGGTACCGTGCCGAACAGGCCGCGGTCGTTCACCCTGCGGCTGATGACGAAATCCACGTGGTCCTGCAGGTTCGCGCCCAGTTCCGGACTGTCGCGCAGCACGGGGATGCCCAGTTCGCGCAGGTGGCCGGCGGGGCCGATGCCCGAGAGCATCAGCAGTTGCGGCGTGCCGAAGGCGCCGGCCGACAGCACCACCTCGGCGCGCGCCGCGTACGTGCTGCCATCGACGCAGGCGATGCCGCGCGCGCGGCCGTCTTCGAGCAGCACGCGCGCCACCGGCGCGTCGGCCAGCACGGTCAGGTTCTTCGGTGCCAGCGTGGCGAGGTAGGCGCGTGCAGCGTTCCAGCGCCGGCCGCGGCGTTGGAACACCTGGTACAGGCCCACGCCCTCCTGGCTGGCGCCGTTGAAGTCGGTGTTGAGCGGATGGCCGCACTGCACGGCGGCGTCCACGAACGCGCGCGCGCAGTCGCTGGGGCTGGCCAGGTCGCTCACCGCCAGCGGGCCACCGGTGGCGTGCCAGGCGTCCGCGCCGCGCGCGTTGTCCTCGCCGCGCAGGAAGTACGGCAGCACGTCGCGCCACGCCCAGCCGGCGGCGCCGAGACGAGCCCAGTCGTCGTAGTCCTCGCGCTGGCCGCGGATGTAGATCATCGCGTTGATCAGGCTGGAGCCGCCCAGCCCGCGCCCGCGCGGCTGCACGCCGCGGCGCCCGCCCAGGCCCGCCTGCGGCACGGTGCGATAGCCGTAGTTGCGCGCGTTGCGGAACGGCACCAGGGTGGCGATGCCCAGCGGCACGTCGGAGCGGATGCCGCTTTTCGCGGGGCCGGTCTCCAGCAGCAGCACGGAGGCCTCCGGTCGCGCCTGCGCCAGCCGCGTGGCGCAGGCGCAACCGGCCGGGCCGGCGCCCACCACGATGAAGTCGAACTCTCCCCTGGGCCGCATGGCGTCGTCTACTTGGTGCCGAAGATCTTGTCGCCGGCGTCGCCGAGGCCCGGCAGGATGTAGCCGTGCTCGTTGAGCCGCTGGTCGATGGCCGCGGTGTAGATCTCGATGTCGGGGTGGGCGGCCTCGATGCGCCGCAGGCCTTCCGGCGCGGCGACCAGGAACAGCCCCTTGATGCGCGTGCAGCCGGCGGCCTTGAGCATGTCCACGGTGGCGACCAGGGTGCCGGCGGTGGCCAGCATCGGGTCGACGATCAGCGCGATGCGCTCGTCCATGCGACCGGTGAGCTTCTCGTAGTAGGCGATGGGCTGCAGCGTCTGCTCGTCGCGCTGCAGGCCCACCACGCTGACCTTCGCCGCGGGGATCAGGTCGAGCACGCCGGGCAGCATGCCGAGGCCGGCGCGCAGGATCGGCACGATGGTGATCTTGGCGCCCTTGATCCGCTGCACGGTGAGCGGGCCGGCCCAGCCGTCGATGTGTTCCTCGACGGTCTCCAGGTCCTTGGTGGCCTCGTAAGTGAGCAGCGCGGCCACTTCGCCGGCCAGCTCGCGGAATTCCTTGGTGCTGATCCCGGCGCGGCGCATCAGGCCGAGCTTGTGCTGGATCAGCGGGTGGCGGACTTCGACGGTTTTCATCGGCCAAGCATAGCCCCACACCTGGCGCGGGAAACCGCCGGGAGCGGTTTTCGGCATCGCGTCTGCCGCGGCGTGGGGAGCCACGAAAAAAAGGCGCCGCCTCGTGGCGGCGCCTTGGTGCACGGGTGCCGGATTGCTCAGTGCCCGGCGGCAGCCGCGGCGCTGCCCTTGAGGCAGGTGCTCATGAAGGCCTTGCGATCGGCGCCCTTGAGCGACTTGCTCTTGGCCTCGGCGCTGCAGGCCTTCATCTTTTCCTGCTGCGTGGCCTTGGCGGTGGCGGGTGCGGCGGCGCCATGCCCCTTGAGGCAGGAGCTCATGAAGGCCTTGCGTTCGTCGCCCTTCTTGCCGGTGGCCTGGTGGCTGCAATCGGCCATGCGCTGCTGCTGCGGCGTGAGCGCCTTCTTGGCGGCAGCCTGCGGCGTGGCGGCGAACGCGGCGGTGGTGGCGCAGGCGAGAACGGCGCAGGCGACGAGCTGGCTGAAACGCAGAGTCATGGTGGTTCCTCCCGAGGTGACCGGCGGCTGCCGGCGCGAGCAGTCTATCCCCGCCAGGGACGCATCGAGGCTGAACGGGAGGAGGGTGATGTAGGCCGGGCGCCCGCCGTGAGGTCGGCGGCGGGCGCTGGCGTTGCCGACGCCGGTCAGGCCGCCTTGCTTTCGCTCTTGCGCGGGCCTTCCAGCAGGGCGTGGCGCACGTGCGAGACCACCAGGTCCACTTCCGCGCTGGTGACGTTGAAGTGCGGGGTGAAGCGCAGCGAGTTGACGCCGCCGTGGATCACGCCGATGCCGCGCTCGCGCAGGTATTCCTCGATGGAACCGGCGCCATAGCACTTGAACTGCGGCGCCAGCTCGCAGGAGAACAGCAGGCCGGTGCCCTGCACCTTGGTGATCAGGCCGCCCAGCTCGTCCTTCAGCGCGTTGAGCTTGTCCACGAACTCCTTGCCGCGCTCGCGGATGTTGGCGCGCACGGCGCCGGTGAGTTCGCCCAGCGTGGCCAGCGCCACGTCCAGCGCACGCGGGTTCGCGGTCATCGTGTTGCCGTAGACGCCCTTGCGGTACAGGCCGGCGGTGCGCTCGCTGACCGCCAGCACCGACAGCGGATACTGGCCGGCGTTGAGTGCCTTGGAGAACGTCTCCATGTCCGGCGCGGGCAGCTTCTCGAAGCCGGGGTAGTCGGTGAGCGAGAGCACGCCGTGCGCGCGCAGGCCGGCCTGGATCGAGTCGACCAGCAGCAGGCTGCCGTGTGATTCGGTGAGCCGGCGCGCGGCAGCGTAGAACTCCGGCGTCACCGCGCGGCCGGGATCGCCTTCGCCCATCACCGGCTCCAGGAACATCGCCTCGATGAACCAGCCGTGCCTGTCGGCGTCGGCGAACGCGGCCTCCAGCTGGGCCACGTTGTAGGGCTCGACCACCAGCACGCTGTCCTCGTGGCGGTAGCTGGCGAGGTACTGCTGGTAGGTCTTGCGCGAGGAGTCGGAATACAGCGCCGGCTTGTCGGTGCGGCCGTGGAAGGCGCCCTTCACCACCAGGCGCTTGATCGTGCGCCCGGCGTAGCGGCCGCCGGCGTCGGTCATCAGCTTGGCGTTGACGTCGGCGATGCGGCAGGCAAGGCCCACCGCTTCGGAGCCGGAGTTCAGGCACAGGTAGCGCGCATACGGGTTGCTGCCGCGGTTGCGGCCCAGCTCGCGGTTCAGCGCCTGGGTGAAGCGCAGCTGCGACACACTGGGCGTCATCACGTTCGCCATCACCTGCTCGCGCGCCAGCGCGGCGTCGATGGTCGGGTGGTTGTGGCCGAAGCCGAGCATGCCGTAGCCGCCGTTGTCGTGCAGCACGGCGCCCTTCAGCGTGACGATCCACGGACCGCGCGCGGCGGCCGGCAGGTAGGGGTTGATCGCGTCGTCGGGGTAGAAGTTGACGAAGCCGGCCTGCGCCTGCGCCAGCTGCTCCGCCTCGTCCAGCTTCAGGAACTCGCCCAGCTCGTTGCGCAGTTCGCGGTGGCGCGCCACCGCGGCGGCCACGGCCTCGCCCAGCATGGCGTCGGCGGCGGCCATGCGCTCGATGCTGGCATCGTCCAGGCCGGTGGTGCGCGGCTTGCCGCCGAATTCGCGCAGTTCGCGCAGCTGATCGATCAAACCCATGGTGTTCTCCTCGAAATCCGCCGGCGCCTCGCACCCAGCGCGAAGCAGGCCGACGTATGGGGCAGTGGCGTGCGCGGCAAGTCATCCGGCTTCGCGGGCGGCGCGCATCCACGAACGACAAGGATAACCTGCGGGGCAGGGTGCCCGGTACC
The DNA here is from genome assembly GCF_050026795.1 of Rhodanobacter aciditrophus. NCBI lineage: Bacteria > Pseudomonadati > Pseudomonadota > Gammaproteobacteria > Lysobacterales > Rhodanobacteraceae > Rhodanobacter > Rhodanobacter aciditrophus. The sequence goes on along the minus strand of NZ_JALBWP010000012.1, from coordinate 1,029,470 downwards.
CCCTGGCGGCATCGAAACGCCTTGCACTGCAGCAACTTGCGCGCGGATGACGCCTGTCACGCGCGATGGCTGACGGCGGCGACTGGGGCCGCCGGCGCGCGCCGCCTAGCCTGTGCAGCACGCCCGGCAAGCCGCGGGCCTCCGCCCTCTCCTGCGCGCAGGAGGGAGAAAGCGCAAGGAGAATCACGCCATGACCGACGTCACCGTTGCCCGGCTCGTCGCCGCCGCGAAGCGCTACGGCCCGCTCACCGCGCTGGACGGCGTGGACCTCGCCGTGCGGCGCGGCGAACTGCTGGCGCTGCTCGGCCCCAACGGCGCCGGCAAGAGCACCAGCATCAGCCTGCTGCTGGGCCTGATCCGTCCCGATGCGGGCCGCGCCGAGCTGTTCGGGCTGGACCCGCAACGCATCGAGGCGCGCCGGCGCATCGGCGTGATGCTGCAGTCGGCCAACCTGCCGCCCACGCTGCGCGTGGGCGAGCTGCTGCGCCTGACCATGAGCTACTACCCGAACCCGCGCGCTTTCGACGAGACCGCCGCGCTGGCGGGCATCGCCGACCTGCTGCTGCGGCCCTACGGCAAGCTTTCCGGCGGCCAGCAGCGGCGCGTGCAGTTCGCGCTGGCGCTGTGCGGGCGGCCCGAGCTGCTGTTCCTCGACGAACCCACCGTGGGCATGGACATCGACGCCCGGCAGAAGCTGTGGGCGTCGATGCGCGCGCTGGTCGCCGAGGGCTGCGCCGTGGTGCTCACCACGCACTACCTGGAGGAGGCCGAGGCGCTGGCGCGCCGCGTGGTGGTGCTCGGCCAGGGCCGCGTGCTCAGCGAGGGCAGCGTGGACGACCTGCGCAGGCGCGTGGCGCTCACCCGCATCCGCTGCGCGAGCGATCTCGATGCCGGCGCGGTTGCCGGCTGGCCGGACGTGGCTTCCGCAGCGCGCGAGGATGGCCGGCTGCGCATTGCAACGACACAGGCCGAGGCGGTGGTGCGTCGGCTGCTCGACGCCGATCCCGCCCTGTGCGAACTGGAAGTGCAGCGCGCCGGCCTCGCCGAGGCGTTCACCGAACTCACCCGCGAAACCGCTGCCGAGCAGGAGGCCGCCTGATGAACGCCGTCGCCGTTGTCGCCGCATCGCCGGCCCCCGCCATGCCGCTGCGCCGGGTATTCGGCGCCTATCTCGCCGAGGCGCGCAGCGAATGCCTGCGCTACTTGCGTGCGCCGGGCTTCCTGCTGCCGATCCTGCTGTTTCCCGGCCTGTTCTACCTGGTGTTTGGCGTGCTGATGGGCAGGTCCGAGGGCGCCGATGCGGCGCGCTACCTGCTGGCCAGCTACAGCATTTTCGGGGTGATGAGTCCGGGCCTGTTCGGCTTCGGCGTGTCGCTGGCGCTGGAGCGCGACGGCGGCCTGCTGACCTGGAAGCGCGCGCTGCCTATGCCGCCGGGCGCCTACCTGCTCGGCAAGATGCTGATGGCGATGGTTGCCGCCGCGGTGGTGGTGCTGATGCTGCTGGCGATGGCGACGGGGCTGGCGCATGTGGCGCTGGCGCCAAGGCAGGTCGTCGCGCTGCTCGGCAGCGGCGTGCTGGGCGTGCTGCCGTTCTGCGCGCTGGGCATGCTGGTGGGCACGCTGATCAAGGGGCAGGGCGCGCCGGGCATGCTGCAGCTGGTCTACCTGCCGATGTCCTTCCTGTCCGGACTGTGGTTTCCGCTGCCGATGATGCCGACGTTCCTGCAGCGGGTCGCGCCGGCGTGGCCGAGCTACCACCTCGACCGCGTCGCGCTGGGAGCGGTCGGCCTCGCGCACGACGCGATGCTGCCCCACGTGCTGGTGCTGGCGGGCTTCGCCGCGGTGTGCTTCGCGCTGGCGGTGCGGCGGCTGCGTCGGGTCGGTTGACTCGCGGTAGCATGCCGGGCATGAACGCGATGAGCCCTCAGCCCATGAGTTCCCGGCGCTTGCGATGGCCGGCCTGGCTGCAGCCGGCGCCGGATTCCAGCGTTGCCGCCCTGATCCGGCGCGGCAAGTCGCCGTGGGCCGAGGCGGTGCACCTGCTGTGGTCGGTGTGGGTGTTCGCCACCCCGCTGTTCGGCGGCAGCTACGACCTGCGCTGGTGGTTGCTCACGCTGCTGAGCTACCCGTTGTTCGTGCTGCTGTTCGCCAAGATGTTCCTGGCCTCGCGGCGCCACGCCTTCCGCTACGCGCTGGCTCTGACCACCCTGGGTATCGCGCTGCTGCCGTGGTACCCGAGCGGGGTCAGCTATTTCATCTACGGGTGCGTGAGCGTCAGCTTCTCCAGCCATCGCCGTTTCGTGCTGTTCCTGCTGCGGTTGCTGGCGGCCAATGGCGTATTCGCACTGGTGGGCTGGAACGCCGGCTACCCCTGGCAGATGCTGGTGTCGGTGCCGTTCATGACGTTGATCATCGGCATGATCACCTACGTCGAGCACCTGGGACAGGAGAAGGATGCCGCGCTCAAGCTTTCGCAGGACGAGGTGCGGCGGCTGGCGGCCACCGCGGAACGCGAGCGCATCGGCCGCGACCTGCACGACCTGCTCGGCCACACCCTGTCGCTGATCACGCTGAAGCTGGAGCTGTCGCGCAAGCTGTTCGACCGCGACCACGATGCGGCACGCCGCGAACTGGAGGAGGCCGAGCGGGTGGCGCGACATGCGCTGGCCGAGGTGCGCAGCGCGGTGACCGGCATCCGCGCCACCGATCTCGCCGCGGAGCTGGCTTCCGCGCGGCTGCTGCTGGAATCCTCGATGGTGCATCTGGACTACGGCCGGTTGCCCGGGGCGCTGCCGGTGGAGGTCGAGCGCGGTCTGGCGCTGGTGTTGCGCGAGGCGGCCACCAACATCGCCCGGCATGCCCGCGCCACGCACGCGCGCGTGGCGCTCGAAGTGGTTGGCGGGGTCGCACACCTGCGCATCGAGGACGACGGCCGCGGCGGCATCGCCGAGCACGGCAACGGCCTGAACGGCATGCGCGAACGGGTGCGTGCGCTGGGCGGCACGCTGGCCATCGAATCGCCGCAAGGGCAGGGTACGCAGCTGCGCATCGAGGCCCCCCTGCCGGCGCCGTCCACCCTGGAGGAGCCTGCCACGGTGTCGGCCAACGATGTGGAGCGCGGGCGGGATGACGGCTGGCGGCCGGCCGAAAGGCATGCGACATGATCCATCGCCTCGCCCCTCGTGCCGATTCGCTGCTCGGCCAGCTGGGTTCGCGTCATCTGCGCTGGCAGCTCACCGCAAGCCGGTTGTGGATGCTCGGTCTGTTCGCGATTCCCTTGTCGGCGCGTGGCTTCGAATGGCGCTGGCTGTGGCCGACCCTGCTGTCGCTTCCGGTATACCTGTACCTGCACTGGCAGGTGCATGCCGACGCGATGCGGCGCCTGCCGTGGTATTGCGCCGGCATGGTCGCACTCGGGTTCGCCGTGTGCCCGTACAACGGTGTGGCGCTGGGCTACGCGATCTCCGGCTGCGTATGCTTTGCCTACCAGCCGTCGTGGCGGCGCTGGCTCGCCTTCGTGGCGCTGGCGGCCGCTCCGGCCGTGATGGTGGCGCTGTGGCTGGACGTGTCGGGGTGGCTGACGTTGCTGCTGCTGGCGATCACGCTGCTGTCGGGATTCGGCCAGCACCTGCGCATGGCCAGCCTGCGCAAGGATGTCGTGTTGCGGCTGTCGCAGGAGGAAGTGCGGAGGCTCGCCGCCCTCGCCGAACGCGAACGCATCGGCCGTGACCTGCACGACCTGCTCGGCCACACGCTGTCGCTGGTGACGCTGAAGTCCGAACTCGCGCGCAGGCTGGCGCTCGCCGATCCGCCGCGCGCGCAGCGCGAAATGGAGGAAGTGGAACGCGTCTCGCGCCACGCGCTGGCCGAGGTGCGCGCCGCGGTGAGCGGCATGCGCCGCAGCGACCTCGGTGCGGAGCTGGTTTCCGCGCGGCTGATGCTGGAAGCGTCCGGCATCGTGTTCGTGGCCGAGTCGCCGGAGGCGCCGGCGCTGCCGCCGGAGATCGAGGCGCCGCTGGCCCTGGTCTTGCGCGAGGCAGTCACCAACATCCACCGCCATGCGCGCGCCACGGCGGCTAGCGTGCGGCTCGCCGTCACCGCAGAAGGGTTCGAGATGAGGATCAGCGACAACGGCCGCGGCGGTCTTGCCGCGCATGGCAACGGCGTTAGCGGGATGCGCGAGCGCGTGCGCGGATTGGGCGGCACGCTGGCGATAGATTCGCCGGCGGGACGCGGTACCTGCGTGGAGGTGAAGGTGCCGCTGGCCGCCGCAGCGCGCACGGCGACCGCGCCGGCGCCGGTTGCCGCAGCGCTGGACCGCGCGCGGGGTGCCGCATGATCCGTGTGCTGCTGGCCGAAGACCAGGCGATGGTGCGTGGCGCGCTGTCCGCGCTGCTGAACCTCGAACCGGACATCGAGGTGCTGGGTTCGGCCTGCGACGGCGAGGCGGCGTGGCGCGAGGTGCAGCGGCTCAAACCCGACGTGCTGGTGACCGACATCGAGATGCCCGGCCTCACCGGGCTGGAGCTGGCGCAGCGCATCCAGCGGCACGAGCTGCCGATCAAGGTGATCATCGTCACCACCTTCGCGCGGCCGGGCTTCCTGCGCCGCGCGCTGGACGCGGCGGTATCCGGCTACCTGCTCAAGGATGCGCCCGCCGAGAATCTCGCCGAAGCGCTGCGCACGGTGCATCGCGGCGGGCGCGCGATCGATCCGCAGCTGGCGCTGGAAGCGTGGTCGGAGGCGGATCCGTTGAACGACCGCGAGCGCCAGGTGCTGCGCCTGGCCGGCGAGGGGCATTCCGCCGGCGACATCGCCATCCAGCTCAGCCTCTCGCACGGCACCGTACGCAACTATCTGTCCGAGGCGATCGGCAAGCTCGGCGTGGCGAACCGCATCGAGGCCTATCGCCTGGCGCGACAGAAGGGTTGGCTCTGAACGTCAGCGACTCCGCCGCCAGCGCGGCAGCGGGGGCCGGGTGCGGGGAGCCGGTGCGGCAACGGCTTGCAGGCTGCGCACGAAGGCCGCCGGGTCGGCCGGCGACAGCACCACGGTGCACGCGCTCCCGCGCAACACCACGCTGCGCTGCCAGTCGGTGACGAAGGCACGGTAGCGTCCCAGCTTCGCGTTGCGGAACCAGCCGCTGAAGGAGAACAGGCCGCCGTTGCCGAACAGGCGGATCGAGCCGGTGACGGCCTGCGGGTCGACCGTGGCCTCGCGCAGCTCGCCCAGCACCACCCGGGTCGTCCAGAGCAGTCGGCGCACCTGAAGTGTGCCGCCGCGCAGCTCGTAGCCGCGCACCACGAACGGCGCGGCGGACAGCAGGATCAGCAGCGGCAGGGCGATCAGCGCCGCACGCAGCAGTGGCGCCGGGTGCAACGGCGCGCTGGATGCGAGCAGCCAACCGATGCCCGGCAGGAGCAGCGTGACGACGATCGAGATGCCCTTGAGAAAGCCGCTCCAGGGCGCGGCGGGGTGGTGCGAGTTCATGCCGGGATTCTGTCCGCTGTCCGCGGTGTCGACAAGGCGGGCGTTGGCGGGTCCGGGCTTGCGCGATAATGCGCCGCTGCCTTCGCCTTCGTCCCGCCACCGAGCCTGTCCTTGAAAAAGTCCGATTTCCATTTCGACCTGCCGCATGAACTGATCGCCCAGACGCCGCTGCCCGAGCGTTCGGCCAGCCGCCTGCTGCTGCTGGATGTGGCCGCCGGCAGCCGCGAGGACCGGATGTTCCGCGAACTGCCGGGGTTCCTGCGCCCCGGCGACCTGCTGGTGTTCAACGACACCCGCGTGCTGCCGGCGCGCCTGTACGGGCGCAAGGAGAGCGGCGGCGCGGTGGAGATCCTGATCGAGCGCGTCACCGGTGCACACGAGGCCACCGTGCAGCTCGGCGTGAGCAAGAAGCCGAAGGAGGGTACGTGGATCGAGCTGGCCGACGGCAGCCGCGCGGTGGTGCTGGGGCGCGACGAGAGTTTTTTCCGCCTGCGCTTCGAGGCGCCCGAGCCGCTGGAGAAGTTGCTGCTCAGGCTGGGCGAGATGCCGCTGCCGCCGTACATCGAGCGCCATGCCGATGCCTCCGACCTGGAGCGCTACCAGACCGTCTACGCGCGCGCGCCCGGCGCGGTGGCCGCGCCCACCGCCGGCCTGCACTTCGACGAGGCGCTGCTGGCCGAACTGCGTGGGCGGGGCGTGGACTTCGGCTACGTCACCCTGCACGTGGGGGCCGGCACCTTCCAGCCGGTGCGGGTGGAGGACATCAGCGAACACCACATGCACCGCGAGTGGCTCAACGTGGGCGCGGGCCTGGTCGAGCAGATCCGTCGCACGCGCGCCGCCGGCGGCCGCGTGATCGCGGTGGGCACCACCGTGGTGCGGGCGCTGGAGAGCGCCACCGTGGACGGCGAGTTGCATCCGTTCGCGGGCGAGACGCAGATCTTCATCTTCCCGGGCTACAGGATCACCAGCATCGACGGCCTGATCACCAATTTCCACCTGCCGCAATCGACCCTGCTGATGCTGGTGTCGGCGCTGGCCGGACGCGAGTTCATGCTGGATGCCTATCGGCATGCGGTGGAGCAGCGTTACCGCTTCTTCTCGTATGGGGATGCGATGTTGATCCTGCCGGGCGGGGTCTGAGTTTTGCTTCCTCCTGTTGGTGGGAGCGGGTTGTTGCCCTCGCGCGAGCGACAAGGCGGTTTCGTGCGGCTGCCGCAGGGGACAGAGCGGTTTCGTCCACCTGCCGGTGGTCGAGTTCCTTTCTCTTTGCTTGCCCAAAGAGAAAGGAACCAAAGAGAAAGGGCACCCCGATTGGCGCTCTCCGGGCCTCCTGCCCTGCGAGTGCGTGAGGCGGTGCCGGGCTTTTCGAGCGGGCTCCTGCCCGCGCGAAAAGGGGAGCCCATCCGTGGGCTCGCCCGCTGCGCGGCCTGCTCGTCCCCGCCTCACCGCCGCCCAGGTGCCCCGGAGAAGCAGCGCGCTCCCAGCGCGCAGAAGCAGAAGCAACAGCAACAGCAACAGCCGGAGCGAAGCGACAGCAAGGCTTTGCTCCCCTCAGTTCCCAGATACGTCGCGGTGTGGCCGCTCCGTCTATCGCATAGGCGGGAGTGGCTCCAAAGCCCTCGACACGCCGGGCGTGTAGTTCCGGCGGATTGAACCAGGCCATTTCTCTTGGTTCCTTCTCTTGACTCCGGGCATCCTGCCCTCCGCCCTTTGGGCTGGCTTCGCCGTTCACCGCCGCTCCTGCAGCGGCGTGGGCCAGCAAAGAGAAGGGACTCGGGCGCCGGCAGGCGTCCGAAACCGCTTTGTCGCTTGCGTCAGGCGCCCGAAACCGCCCTGTCCCCCGCGCCGGGCGCCCGGGCCAGCCCCATCCCCAACGCCAGGCGCCCGAAACCGCCTCGTCTCTCGCGGTAGCGCCAGCACAAGCCCCCAGCGGAAAAGCGAGACAACGCAGGCCGTCTGCGATAATCCCAAGATGACCTCCCTCCAATTCAACGTATCGGCCACCGACGGCGCCGCCCGCCGCGGCCGCCTCGCCTTTCCCCGTGGCACGGTGGAAACGCCGGCCTTCATGCCCGTGGGCACCTATGGTTCGGTGAAGGCGATGACGCCGCGCGACGTGCGCGAGACCGGTGCCGAGATCATCCTGGGCAACACCTTCCATCTCTACCTGCGGCCCGGCCTGGAGGTCGTGGAGAAGTTCGGCGGCCTGCACCGCTTCATCGGCTGGGACAAGCCCATCCTCACCGACTCGGGTGGCTTCCAGGTGTTCTCGCTGGCGCACCGGCGCAAGCTCACCGAGGAGGGCGTGACTTTCGCCTCGCCGGTGGACGGCTCCAGGGTGTTCCTGTCGCCGGAGGTGTCGATGCAGATCCAGCGTGCGCTGGATTCGGACATCGCGATGATCTTCGACGAGTGCACGCCGTACCCGGCCACCGAGAAGGTCGCCGCCGATTCGATGGAGCTCAGCCTGCGCTGGGCCGAGCGTTCGCGCCAGGCATTCGACGACCTGAAGAACCCCAACAGCCTGTTCGGCATCGTGCAGGGCAGCGTGTACGAGCCGCTGCGCCGGCGCTCGGCCGAACGGCTGGTGGACATCGGCTTCGACGGCTACGCGGTGGGCGGCCTGGCCGTGGGCGAGCCGGAGGAGGCGCGCAACCACACGCTGGATTTCACCGTGTCGCTGCTGCCGCAGGACAAGCCGCGCTACCTGATGGGCGTGGGCCGGCCCGAGGACATCGTGGCGGCGGTGTGCCGCGGCATCGACATGTTCGACTGCGTGATGCCCACCCGCAACGCGCGCAACGGCTTCCTGTTCACCGCCGAAGGTACGCTGCGCATTCGTAACGCGAAGTTCGCCGACGACACCCGGGTGATCGAGGAGGGCTGCGACTGCCATGCCTGCGCCAACGGCTTCAGCCGCGCCTACCTGCGCCACCTCGACCGCTGCAACGAGATCCTCGGCAGCCAGCTGGCCACCATGCACAACCTGCGGCATTACCAGCGCCTGATGGAGGGCCTGCGCGAGGCGATCGCCGCGGGCCGCCTTGAGGATTTCGCGGCGGAGTTCCACGCGCGTCGGCAGGGCGCGGGCGCCGCGGCCTGAGGCCCCGCGGAGCGTGACGACCGTCGCGGCCGCGTCCGGCGGCCGGCTGGCGCCGTGCGGCGACCGGGAACGCATGGCATAATCCATGGTCTTTTATCGGGCGTTCGGCGGAAATCCCTGCCGGCGCCACAACTTGCGAGACGAACCGATGAGCCTTCCGATGTCTATCACGCTGGCCCAGGCCGCTGCGCCGCAGGGTGGCGGCCTTTCCCTGATCATCATGATGGTGGTGCTGTTCGGCCTGATGTACTTCATGATGATCCGTCCGCAGATGAAGCGGCAGAAGGAACATCGCGCGATGGTCTCCGCCCTTGCCAAGGGCGACGAGGTGGTGAGCAACGGCGGTCTTGCCGGTCGCGTGGAGGAGGTGGGCGAGACCTTCATCACGATCGAGATCGCGCCGAACGTGAAGGTGAAGCTGCAGAAGGGCGCGGTGTCGCAGGTGCTGCCCAAGGGCTCGCTGAAATCCTCCTGAGCGCGACGGTCGCGACGAGGCATTCCCAATTTGGAAGTGCGGCCACGGATGGCCGCCTCTTGACGTTCGCGATCACGGATGATCGCAAAAACAAACTACGGCCACGGATGGCGGCTGGCCGACGTTGGCGATCACGGACGGTCGCAAAGGATCACAGATGAGCGATTTCCCACGCTGGAAGTACGCGCTGGTCGCGCTGGCGATGCTGTTCGGCATCCTCTACGCGCTGCCGAACGCGTTCGTGCCGCTGCCCGCGGTGCAGGTCACCGCGAACAAGGGCTCCGCGCCGATCGACGACGCGCTGCGCCAGAAGGTGGCCGATGCGCTGTCCAAGGCCCACGTGGCGACGAAGGACGTGGAAGTGCAGGGCGACCACCTGCTCGCCACGTTCGCCAACGCCGACGTGCAGAAGAACGGGGCGGACACGATCAAGGGCCTGCTCGGCGACGGCTACACCGTGGCCTTCAAGCTGCAGTCCACCGTGCCGCACTGGCTCACCATGATCGGCGCGAACTCCATGCCGCTGGGCCTGGACCTGCAGGGCGGCGTGCACTTCCTGATGCAGGTGGACCAGAGCGGCGTGGTCGACAAGCTGGAGAACAGCTACGCCGACGACATCCGCGGCCAGCTGCGCCAGAAGGACATCCGCTACGAGTCGGTGACGCGCAGCACGGTGGCCGGGCAGGGCATCGTGGTGGTGCTGCGTTCGGCGGACGACCGCAGCAAGGCTGCCGACCTGATCGCCGGCAACTCGCCCGACCTGGTGGTGACCGACGGCCCCAGCACCGGCGACCGCTACGTGCTGTACGCGGCGATCAAGCCGGCCAAGCTGCGTGACCTCTCGCTGGGCACGATCAGGCAGAACCTCGGCACGCTGCGCAACCGCATCAACAACCTCGGCGTGTCCGAACCGCTGATCCAGCAGCAGGGCGAGGAGCACATCGTGGTCGAGCTGGCCGGCGTGCAGGATCCCACCGAGGCGAAGAAGCTGATCGGCGCCACCGCCACGCTGGAATACCGCCCAGGCATCGGCTACCCCGGCGACCCGCGCGCCCAGGAAGCGGCGCGCACCGGCAGCATTCCGCCGGAGGCCAACCTCTACTACACCAGCAACGGCCACGTTCCCGTGCTGGTCGGCAAGCGCCCGATCGTCACCGGCGACGAGCTGATCAACGCCAGCTCGGGCATCGACCCGAACAACGGCACGCCTTCGGTGAATGTGACGCTGAACGCCTCCGGCGCGAAGAAGATGCAGGAGTTCACCAACGCCAACGTCGGCAAGCCGATGGCAGTGGTGCTGATCAACACCGTGTACGAGACCTCGACGGTCAACGGCAAGGAAGTGCGCACGCCCAAGACCACGTATGCGGTCATCAACGACGCCACCATCCAGAGCCCGTTCGGCAAGGAATTCTCCACCAACGGCCTCGGCAGCCCGAAGGAGGCCTCTGACCTCGCGCTGCTGCTGAAGAGCGGCTCGCTGGCCGCGCCGATGGACATCGTCGAGGAAAACGTGATCGGCCCCAGCCTCGGCCAGGAGAACATCAAGAAGGGCTTCGACGCGGTGATGCTCGGCCTGCTGCTGGTGCTGGCATGCGCGGCGGTCTACTACAAGCTGTTCGGCCTGGTGGCCGACATCGCGCTGTTCTTCAACCTGCTGATCCTGGTGGCGGTGATGTCGATGATCCACGTCACGCTCACCATGCCGGGCATCGCGGGCATCGTGCTGACGCTGGGCATGGCGATCGACGCAAACGTGCTGATCTGCGAGCGCGTGCGCGAGGAACTGCGCAACGGCTCGACGCCGCATGCGGCGATCCACGCCGGCTACGACAAGGCCTGGGCCACGATCCTTGACGCCAACGTCACCCACCTGATCGCGGCGCTGGCGCTGATGACGATGGGCACCGGCGCGATCCGCGGCTTCGGCGTCACGCTCGGCATCGGCATCCTGACCTCGATGTTCACCTCGGTGGTGATGACGCACGCGTTCACCGCGCTGATCCACGGCCGCCGCAAGCTCAAGACCTTGTCGGTGTAAGAGGCTTTATCGAGAAGCGCGGCCATGGATGGCTGCATCTACCCCGGAAACGGACTTCCGCATAGAGAAGCCAAAACATGGAAATCTTCAACCACAACAGCAACGTCCACTTCCTGCGCATCCGCGTCTTCAGCATCGCGGTGGCGATCATGCTGGTGATCGCCTCGGTGGCGCTGCTCGCCACCAAGGGGCTGAACTACGGCCTGGATTTCACCGGCGGCGTCTCGCTGGTGGTGGATTACACCCAGCCGGTGCAGACCGGCGACGTGCGCGCCGCGCTGGAAAAGGGCGGCCTCGAGAACACCGTGGTGCAGAGCGTGGGCGGCTCCCGCGAGGTGTCGATTCGCCTGCAGCCCACCAAGGACATGCTGGACGCAAAGGGCCAGGTGAACCTGGACAAGGTGGCCGGCACGGTGATGCAGGCGCTGAAGGCCGCGCGTTCCGATGCGTCGCTGAAGAGCCGCTCCTCGGTCAGCGCCGAGGTGGGCGCCGAGCTGAAGAGCGACGGCATGGTGGCCGCGGTGTTCGTGATCCTCGGCATCATGGCCTACCTGTGGATCCGCTTCGAGCGCCGCTTCGCGATCGCGGCGGTACTCACCGAGATCCACGACACCCTGGTGACGCTCGGCGTGCTGGCGCTGGTGCAGCGCGAGTTCGACATGACCGTGCTGGCCTCGGTGCTGGCGGTGATCGGCTACTCGATCAACGACAAGGTGGTGGTGTTCGACCGCATCCGCGAGCTGTTCCGCCTCGCGCGCAAGGCGGAGCCCGAGGAGATCCTCAACCGCTCGATCAACAGCACGCTGTCGCGAACCATCATCACCTCGCTGTTCACCGGCATCACCATGGCCGCGCTGTTCTTCTACGGCGGCCCGGCGGTGCACAACTTCGCGATCACCATGCTGATCGGCATCGTGGTGGGCACGCTGTCGTCGATCTTCGTGGCCAGCCCGATCCTGCTGTGGCTGGGCGTGTCGAAGAAGGACCTGATGCCGGTGACCCGCGAGAACCCGGAGCTCGCCCGCCGGCCGTGAGGCTGGCGAGGGTGTGTTCCGCTGCCAACGCAAACGGCCCGGGTTTTCCGGGCCGTTTGCGTTTCCACGCTTCAGTCCGCGTGCGTGGCGTCCAGTTCGGCCAGACGCCCCGGCGTGCCCACGTCGGTCCAGCGGCCGCGATGCAGCGAGCCGGTCAGTGCGTTGCGTGCCATCGCGGTTTCCAGCAGGGGCCGCAGCTTGAAGCGTGGCGGCTGCTCCGCCGCGCCCGGCGCGTCGCCTACCGCGGCACGCCAACCATCCAGCAGTTCGCGGCGGAACACGCCGATGCCGCTGTAGGTGAGTCGCGGCGCGCCGTCGGCGTGCAGCCAGCCCTGCGCATCCAGCCGGAAATCGCCGCCGGGGTGGTGCGCTGGATTGGCCACCATCAGCAGGTGCCCGAGGCCCCGCGGCTCGGCGGGCAGGGCGGCGAAATCGGCGTCGCACCACACGTCGCCGCTGATCGCCAGCACCGGTTCCGGCCCCAGCAGCGGCAGCGCGTTGAGCAGGCCGCCGCCGGTCTCCAGCGGAACGGCGCCTTCGTACAGGTAGCGGATGCGCAGCCCCCAGCGCGAGCCGTCGCCGAGGGCTTCGGGAAACTGTCCGGCGAGGTGCGAGGTGTTGATCGCCACGTAGTTCACGCCGATCGCGGCGAGCTTCTCCAGATGCCACACGATCAGCGGCTTGCCACCCGCTTCGAGCAGCGGCTTCGGAGTGCGTTCGGTCAACGGGCGCATGCGCTCGCCCAGACCCGCGGCGAAGATCAGCGCGTGCCTCATGGCCTGGTCCCCTCTGCGGTCTGCAGGGGAGGATCGGGGTTGGGCCGGGTGAGGTCGCGCCCTTGCGCATGGCGCTCCAGCAGCGCCGCGAAGCCGGCCAGTTCGGGGTAGCTGCGCGCCACCTCGATCACGTAGCGGTACACCTGCGGCACATCGGCGAGATAGCCTGGTTTGCCGTCGCGGTACCACAACCGGTAGAACTGCCCCAGCACGCGCACATGGCGATGCAGGCCGGTGAGGTCGAACCAGCGCAGGAAACGCGCCGCGTCGACGTCGTTGCCGATCGCGCGGGCCTGGCGCAGGCGCCGCCGGTAGGATTCCACCCACGCTTCCACGCGTTCGCGCGGCCACGCGACATAGGCGTCGCGCAGCAGCGAGGCAAGGTCGTAGGTGAGCGGGCCGTGCAGCGCGCCCTGGAAATCAACGATGCCGGGGTTGTTTTCATCGACCACCAGCAGGTTGCGGCTGTGGTAGTCGCGATGCACGAAGCAGCGCGGCTGTACCAGCGCATTGCGGATGATGACGTCGAACGCCGCCTCCAGCACGTCCCATTCCGCGCAGCCCGGCGTGTGGCCGAGATGGCGTTCGAGGAACCACCTGGGCATCACCTCCAACCCGTTCACCAGCACCTGGTGGTCGAACGGCGGCAGGTCGTCGGCGGCCACCTTCGTCTGCATCGCCAGCAGCGCATCCATCGCGTCGCCGTATAGCCGATCGGCGTTCGCGTCGTTCAATTCGGCCAGGTACAGCCGCGAACCCAGGTCCTCGATCAGCAGGAAACCCTGTTGCAGATCCTGCGCCGCCACCTTCGGCACGTGCAGGCCGGCCTGGGCGAGCCGCTTGCCGATCGCCAGCCAGGGCCGCGGGTCTTCGCGCTCCGGCGGCGAGTCCATCACGATCCAGCCTTGCCCCGCATGCGTGGTGCGCCAGTAGCTGCGGAAGCTGGCATCGGCGGAGGCGGGAGCCAGGGTCAGATGGCTGTCGCCGAGGGCGGCGCGCGCCCAGGCGAGGCGGGCAGCGGTGCGGTCGTTGCGGTTGTCCATGGGGCGATCGGCAAGGCGGGGCACGGACAGCTTAAATGGCCCGCGACCGAATTGCCCGGCCCGGCCCCGGACCGATGGCGGGCCCTTCATCGAAGCCGGCAAGACAGCGCGCAGGGCGAACCGCCGGCAGCCTCGCTCAGAACGTGCCTTGCAGCATCACGAAACCGCGCGTGCCGCCGATGTCGCCGGTGTCGTCCGGGTTCAGCAGGCTGACGGCGTGGCGGTAGAAGGCGGCGTTGCTGGCGCGGGTCATGCTGCCGCTCAATGCCCAGTGCGCCGTGAGCTGGTATTTCAGCGTGACGCCGAAGTCGCTGTAGTCCGGGTTGCGCGCACCGTCCGGCAGCGGCGTGCGCAGGACGCTGGCGTAGTGGGTCCGGCCGGCGTGCAGGGCGAGGCTCCACGCACCGGGCAGGGGCAGCACGGCGTCGAGTTGCAGGTAACGGGTGCCGCGCGTGCTGCCGCGATAGCCTTCCTCGGTGTCCGCGCCGAAATAGTCGGTCAGCGCGTCGTTGTACTTGAGCGTAAGCCACTTCCAGCCCAGCGCGAAGTTGGCTTCGAGCGTGTCGAACGACCGCGCCGGCAGCCGCGGGCTGGCGCGATCGAGGTTGCCGCCGGGGTAGAGGTAGCCGTACAGGCCGGCGCGCCACGTCCAGTCCCGGCCGAAAGAGCGGCCGTAGCTCGCGTAAAGATCCAGTTCCATTGCGGCGCCGGGAAAGCTGCGCCGGCTGATGCGGGACGCCCAGGACCCGGCGGCGAAGCCGTTGGCGGCGGCGTAATCGCCGCCACCCTGGATCGCCGGCTTGCCCCAGGTCTGGCTCAGGCCGCGGAACACGTAGTCCGATGCGATGGCCGCGTTGCCGGTGACGGCCGGCGCGTCATCGGCATGGGCTGTCGCCGCGGCGAACAGGGCGACGGCAATGGGGAGGACGGCAAGTCGTGGCATCGTGCGTTTTCCCGAGTCGTGTCTGGCCGGTGGCGGCGAACCCGCCGCGATTCGTCGTGCGCATGCGGGTGATCGGAATCACCGTTGCAGGTCGTAGGCGCGTTCCTCGTGTTCGGCGAGGTCCAGGCCCATCTGCTCCTGCTCCGCGTCCACGCGCAGTCCCAGCGTGCGGTCGAGCAGCTTCAGGATCGCCGCGCTCAGCAGCGCGCTCCAGACGATGGTGAAGGCCACGCCTTTCGCCTGGATCCACAGCTGGCCCCACGCGGAGGCGACATGGCCGTAGCCGCCGAAGACGGCGGCGGCCAGCGGGCCGGTGAGCAGGGCTCCCACGATGCCGGCGACCGCGTGCACGCCGAACACATCCAGCGTGTCGTCGTAGCCCAGCCGGAACTTGAGCCGGGTGGCGGTGAAGAAGCACACCACGCCGGTGACGATGCCGAGCAGCAGTGCGCCGCCGGGGCCGCAGGTGCCTGCCGCCGGCGTCACCGCGACCAGCCCGGCCACCGCGCCGGAGGCGATGCCGAGCACGCTGGCGCGCTTGTGCACCGCCCATTCCACCGCGGTCCAGCCGATCGCGGCGGCTGCGGCGGCGATCTGGGTCACCAGCATGGCCATGCCCGCGCTGCCGTTGGCGGCCACCGCCGAACCGGCATTGAAGCCGAACCAGCCCAGCCACAACAGGCTGGCGCCGATCACCGTGTAGCCGAGGTTGTGCGGCGGCATGTGGGTGTGCGGCCAGCCGCGGCGCTTGCCGACCGCCAGGCAGGCGACCAGGCCCGCGATGCCGGCGTTGATGTGCACCACCGTGCCGCCGGCGAAGTCGAGCACGCCCAGGTCGCCGAGCAACGAGCCCGGACCGCTCCACACCATGTGCGCGACCGGCAGGTAGACGAGCGTGAACCACAGGGCGCTGAACCACAGCATGGCCGCGAAGCGCATGCGCTCGGCGTAGGCGCCCACGATCAGCACCGGCGTGATGATGGCGAAGGTCAGCTGGAACATCACGTACACGCTTTCCGGCACGGTCTGGTAGCGCGTATCGGGCGTGAGCCCGGCCAGCATCGCGCGGTCCAGCCCCCCGATGAAGGAGTGCCAGTTGGCGATGCCGGCGTGCATGCCTTCGGTGCTGAAAGCCAGCGAGTAGCCGTAGACGATCCACAGCACCGTCACCAGTGCGGCGATCGCGAAGCACTGCATCATCACCGAGAGCAGATTCTTCGCGCGCACCATGCCGCCGTAGAACAGCGCGGCGCCGGGTATCGTCATCATCAGCACCAGCATGGAGGCGGTGAGCATCCAGGCGGTGTCGCCGCTGTCGATGCGCGTGGCGCCCTGCGCGAACGCCGGCACGGCGAACAGGGCCGCGGCGAGCAGCGCCGCGCACCGGCGAAGAAGCCTCTTTCCGGATCGCGTGCTCTCACAGCGCATCGGCATCGACCTCCTGCGTGCGGATGCGGATCACCTGTTCCAGCGGGCTGACGAAGATCTTGCCGTCACCCACCTTGCCGGTGCGCGCGGTGCCGGCGATCGCCTCGATCGCGCGTTCCAGCTGCTCGTCGCTCACCGCGATCTCGATCTTGAGCTTGGGCAGGAAATCGACCACGTACTCGGCGCCCCGGTACAGCTCGGTGTGGCCGTGCTGGCGGCCGAAGCCCTTGACCTCGGTGACCGTCATGCCCTGCACGCCGGCCTCGGCCAGCGCCTCGCGCACCTCGTCCAGCTTGAACGGCTTGATGATGGCGGTGATCCACTGCATTCGTCTTCCCCCACGGATGGTCCGTGTTGCAGCACAGCAGAATGCGTGCCAGCCGGGGAAAGCGCGCCGTGTGGCCGTTTGGATGGCCAAATGCCGCGCCGGCGATGTCGTCTGCAACGGTTATGGTGCAAGCTTTGCCCGGTAATGGTGCAAGACGGCGATTTGACCGCGCTCCATCTAATCAGTACCATTTTGGTCTGGATTAAGACCGCTCTCCCTCGCGCCCTCCCTCATGCTCCGCGTCAGTCGACTCACGGATTACGCCACGGTGGTGATGACCTGCATCGCTGCCCATCCGGACGACGTGCTGAGCACGGCGCAGATCGCCGACGAGACCCGTCTGGAGTTGCCCACGGTCAGCAAGCTGCTGAAGTCGCTGGGCCATGCCGGGCTGGTGGAATCCTTCCGCGGCGTCAACGGCGGCTACCGGCTGGCGCGTCCTGCGCAGGCGATCACGCTGGCCGAGATCGTCGAGGCGATGGAGGGGCCGATCGGCATGACCGAATGCGGCGTCTCCGAGGGCCAGTGCGAGCGCGAGGCGCAATGCGGCGTGCGCGGCAGCTGGCAGCGCATCAACAGCGTGCTCGACCGTGCGCTGCGCGCGGTGAGCCTGGCCGACATGCTGCGGCCACCGCCGCGCCGTACCGACGTGGCGATCGACATCAGCACCCTGAAAGCCGGCACCCTGAAAGGCAGAACCACGGCATGAGCAGCGAATCCATCGAGACCACCGCCACCGCGCTGCGCGACAACGCCGAAGTCGCCGAGGCGCTGGGCCGGCGCTACAGCGCCGGCTTCGTCACCGAGATCGAGATGACCGGCCTGCCGCCGGGCCTGGACGAGGAAACGATCCGCCAGCTCTCCGCGATCAAGCGCGAACCGGAGTGGATGACCGAGTGGCGGCTCAAGGCGTTCCGCCACTGGCTGACCATGCCGCAGCCGGACTGGGCCAAGCTGAAGATGGACGCGATCGACTACCAGGCGATCAGCTATTACGCCGCTCCCAAGGCCAAGCCGAAGTCGCTGGACGAAGTCGATCCGGCGCTGCTGGAAACCTACGAGAAACTCGGCGTGCCGCTGCACGAGCGTGCCGCGCTGGCCGGCGTGGCGGTCGATGCGGTGTTCGACTCGGTCTCGGTGGGCACCACCTTCCGCAAGCAGCTGGCCGACGCGGGCGTGCTGTTCTGCTCGATGAGCGAGGCGATCCGCGAGTACCCCGAGCTGGTGCAGGAATACCTGGGCAGCGTGGTGCCGCCGGGCGACAACTTCTTCGCCGCGCTGAACTCCGCGGTGTTCTCCGACGGCAGCTTCGTGTTCATCCCCAGGGGCGTGCGCTGCCCGATGGAGCTCAGCACCTACTTCCGCATCAACGCGCAGAACACCGGCCAGTTCGAGCGCACGCTCATCGTGGCCGAGGAAGGCGCCCACGTGTCCTACCTCGAAGGCTGCACGGCCCCGAAGCGCGACGAGAACCAGCTGCACGCCGCCGTGGTGGAACTGGTGGCGCTGGAGCGCGCGCAGATCAAGTACTCCACCGTGCAGAACTGGTATCCCGGCGACGAGAACGGCGTGGGCGGCATCTACAACCTCGTCACCAAGCGCGGCGACTGCCGCGGCGACGACTCGAAGATCACCTGGACCCAGGTGGAAACCGGTTCGGCGATCACCTGGAAATACCCCAGCGTGGTGCTGCGCGGCGACCGCTCGGTGGGCGAGTTCCACTCGGTGGCGCTCACTCACCATTTCCAGCAGGCCGACACCGGCACCAAGATGATCCACATCGGCAAGGACACCAAGTCGAAGATCGTCTCCAAGGGCATCAGCGCGGGGCGCAGCAACAACAGCTACCGTGGTCTGGTGAAGGTGGAGAAGGGCGCGGAGCGCGCGCGCAACTACACCCAGTGCGACTCGCTGCTGATCGGCAAGCAGTGCGGCGCGCACACCTTCCCGTACATGGAAGTGAAGAACCCCACCGCCATCGTCGAGCACGAGGCCACCACCTCGAAGATCTCCGACGACCAGATGTTCTACTGCCGCTCGCGCGGCATCGGCGAGGAAGACGCGGTGTCGATGATCGTCGACGGCTTCTGCAAGCAGGTGTTCCGCGAACTGCCGATGGAATTCGCGGTGGAGGCGAAGAAGCTGCTGGAAGTGTCGCTGGAAGGGGCCGTCGGATGATGGACGGCCACTGCAAATCACTACTGATCCGTGCGGCGCGGCCCGACGACGCAGCGCTGATCCACGCGCTGATCAGCGAACTTGCCGACTACGAGAAGCTGCGCCACGAGGTCGATGCCACCGTACAGGACGTCGCGCGCGACCTGTTCGGCGAACGCCCGCGCGTATTCGCCGAGATCGCGGAGTGGAATGGCGAGCCGGCCGGCTTCGCGCTGTGGTTCTACAACTACTCCACCTTCCGCGGCCGCCACGGACTCTACCTGGAAGACTTGTTCGTACGTCCGGCCCATCGCGGCCAGGGTATCGGCAAGGCACTGATCGTCGCCCTGGCGAAGCGCTGCGCGGCCGAAGGGCTCGCGCGGTTCCAGTGGTCGGTGCTGGACTGGAACCAGCCGTCCATCGATTTCTACAAGGCGCTCGGCGCGAAGCTCACCCCGGAATGGATCGGTTGCCGTGTCGAGGGCGAGGCACTCGAGGCGCTGGCGGCGGTCGCCGCGTAACGAAACGGAATCACATCATGCTGAAGATCGAAAACCTGCACGCCCGTGTCGAGGGCAAGGAAATCCTCAAGGGCCTCACGCTGACGGTGAACCCCGGCGAGGTGCACGCCATCATGGGGCCGAACGGCGCGGGCAAGTCCACGCTGGGCAACGTGCTCTCCGGCCGCGACGGCTACGAGGTCACCACCGGCTCGGTGACCTACAACGGCATCGACCTGCTGGCGCTGGAACCGGAAGCGCGCGCCGCTGCCGGGGTGTTCCTCGCGTTCCAGTACCCGGTGGAGATTCCCGGCGTCAACAACACCTATTTCCTGCGCGCCGCGCTCAACGCCCAGCGCAAGGCGCGCGGCGAGCAGGAACTGGATTCCATGCAGTTCCTCAAGCTGGTGCGCGAGAAGCTCAAGGTGATGCGGATCTCCGACGAGCTGTTGCACCGCGCGGTGAACGAGGGTTTCTCGGGCGGCGAGAAGAAGCGCAACGAGATCTTCCAGATGGCGCTGCTGGAACCGAAGCTCGCGATCCTCGACGAGACCGACTCCGGCCTGGACATCGACGCGCTGAAACAGGTGGCGCAGGGTGTCAACGCGCTGCGCTCGCCGGAACGCTCGTTCCTCGTCATCACGCACTACCAGCGCCTGCTCGACTACATCGAGCCCGACTTCGTGCACGTGCTGGCCGGCGGCCGCATCGTCGAGAGCGGCGACAAGGCGCTGGCGCTGAAGCTGGAAGAACACGGCTACGCCTGGGTGCGCGCACACGGCGAGCCGGCCGGGGCGTCGGCATGAACCAGCCGGCTCCCGTGCCTTTCGTCGCGTCGCTGCTGGAGGCGCGGCTCCCGGCCAGCGGCATCGCGTGGCTGGATGCGCTGCGCCGCGAACACCTCGATGCCTTCGCTGCCGCCGGTTTGCCCGATACGCGCATGGAGGCGTGGAAGTACACCGCGCTGCGTGCACTGGGCCAGCGCCGCTATGACGCCGGCGATGCCCTGGCGGCGACGCGGGCGGTCGACCCTTCCGCGTTTGCCCTGCCGGGCGTTGACGGGCCGCGGCTGGTGTTCGTCAACGGCGTGTTCCGCGCCGATCTCTCCGCGCTGGACGAGCTGCCGGCAGGGCTCGCGCTGCAGCCGCTGTCGCAGGCCTTGCGGCAAGACGCCGAGCCGCTGCGTTTCGTGCTGTCGCGCCACGAACCGGAGCGTGGCGATGCCTTCGTGCGGCTCAATGCCGCGCTGGCCGCCGACGGCGTGGCGTTGAAAGTGGCGGCCGGCACGAAGGTCGCCACACCCGTGCACCTGGTATTCCTCGGCGCGCCGGCGGATGCCGATCTCGCCTGGCACCTGCGCCACGTGATCGAGCTGGGCGAAGGCGCCGAGCTGGCGCTGGTGGAACACCACGCCGCCGGTGGCGAGCAGTCGCACCTCGGCACCTCGGTGGGCGACATCCGCCTGGGCGAAGCTGCGGTGCTGCGGCACGTGCTGCTGCAAAACGCCGGCATCGGCAGCAGCCTGATACGGCGCAGCCGCTTGCATCTCGGTGCGCGGTCGCAGGCCACGCTGCACGTGCTGGAGCTGGGCGGTGCGCTGGCGCGCCACGAGCTTCGCGCCGAGCTGGCGGGCGACGGCGCGCGGCTGGATACGCGCGGCGTGTTCATGCCGCACGGGCGCCAGCACATCGACACCCAGCTGGCGATCCGCCACCAGGCATTGAATACGGCCTCGGATTCGGTCTGGCGCGGCGTGGCCGACCAGCGCGCACGCGGCGTGTTCCGCGGCGCGATCCTGGTGGCGCCCGGCGCCGACGGCAGCGACGCCAGCCTCAGCAACAAGAACCTGCTGCTGTCCGGCCAGGCGGAGATCGACACCAAGCCGGAGCTGGAGATCTACGCCGACGAGGTGAAGGCTGCGCACGGCGCCACGGTGGGCCAGCTCGACGAGCGCTCGCTGTTCTACCTGCGCTCGCGCGGCATCCCGCAGGACGAGGCGCGCGCGCTGCTCACCGCCGCGTTCTGCCGTGCGGTGCTGGACGACCTGCCGAACGCGGCGCTGCGCGAACACCTCGCCGCGCAATTGGTGGTGTAGGAGCGCGCCCCGGGGCGCGAACGCCTTTGCCTTTGATCAGGCGCCGGGCCGCCGCGCACAGGGTGCGCTCCTGCGGCGCCGCGCAGTCCATGAAACGGGAACCGTCGAGATGAATGCACAAGCCAGCACGCCAGCCTTCGACGTCCGGCGCGTCCGCGCGGACTTTCCGCTGCTCGCGCGCACGGTGCACGGCAAGCCGCTGGTGTACTTCGACAACGCGAACACCAGCCAGAAGCCGCACCAGGTGATCGAGGCGGTGGACCGCCACTACCGCGAGCACAACGCCAACGTGTCGCGCGCCGTGCACCTGCTCGGCGAGGAGGCCACCGCGGCCTACGAGGGCGCGCGCGACGCGCTGGCGCGCTTCATCAACGCGCATTCGCGCAACGAGCTGGTGCTCACCTCGGGCACCACGCAGTCGGCCAACCTGGTGGCCTACAGTTTCGTGCTGCCGCGGCTCAGGCCCGGCGATGCGATCCTCACCACCACGATGGAGCACCACGCCAACATCGTGCCGTGGCAGATCGTGGCCGCCCGCGCGGGCGCCACGGTGAAGGCGGCGCCGATCGACGCGAGCGGCGAGCTGATCGTGGAACGGTTCGTCGAGATGCTCACGCCCGAGGTGAAGCTGGCCTGCGTGACGCACGTCTCCAACGTGCTGGGCACGGTGAACCCGGTGCACGAACTGGCGAAGGAATGCCGCCGGCGCGGCATCCCGCTGTTCGTGGACGGCTCGCAGGCGGCGCCGCATCGCCCGGTGGACGTGCAGGCGCTGGGTTGCGACTTCTACGCGCTCACCGGCCACAAGATGCTGGCGCCCACCGGTACCGGCGCGCTGTGGGCGAAGAAGGAACACCTGGAGGCGATGCCACCGTTCTTCGGCGGCGGCGAGATGATCCGCGAGGTGCGGTTCTCCGGCACCACGTTCGCCGAGCCGCCGCACCGCTTCGAGGCGGGCACGCCGAACATCGCCGGCTTCGCCGGCATCGGCGCCGCGATCGCCTATGTCGAATCCCTTGGCTTCGAGGCGATCCGCGCCCACGAGCGCGCCTTGCTCGACCACGCCACCGCACGCCTGCGCGAAGTCCCGGGCCTGCGCATCGTGGGCGAGGCGGCGGAGAAGGAGCCGGTGATCTCGTTCCTGGTCGAGGGGGCGCAAGCCACCGACCTCGCCACCCTGCTCGACCTCGAGGGCGTGGCGGTGCGCTCCGGCCACCATTGCGCGCATCCGCTGATGCAGTTCTACGGCGTGCCGGCCACGCTGCGCGCCTCGCTGGCGTTCTACAACACGCACGAGGAAGTCGACGCCTTCGCCGCCGCGCTCGACAAGGTGCGCGCGCTGTTGCGCTGAGAGCCTGTCCGACGGCCCCGCGCGAGCCGCGCGGGGATGTGCGACAGGCTCCGTCCGCCGCGGCGGTCCGGGCAAGTATGCTTGGGCCTCGTCTGCCACAGGGGTTCCGATGTTCGCCTTCCTGCCCGGCCTGATCCGCGTGCCGCTGGTCGTGCTGCTGCTCCTGCTCAATGTGTTGCTGCACGTGTTGCCGCTGTTCGCGCTGACCCTGGCCAAGCTGTTGCTGCCGCTGGCCGGATTCCGTCGCGCCTGCTCGCGCGGGCTGGTGGCGATCGCGGAGAGCTGGATCGGCGTGAACAACGCGCTGTTCGACCTGTTCACGCGCATCCGCTGGCAGGTGGACGGACTGGAGGGCCTGCGCCGCGACGCCAACTACCTGGTGCTGGCCAACCACCAGAGCTGGGTGGACATCCCGGTGCTGCAGAAGGTGCTGAACCGGCGCATCCCGTTCCTGCGCTTCTTCCTCAAGAGCCAGCTGATCTGGGTGCCGCTGCTGGGGCCGGCATGGTGGGCGCTGGATTTCCCCTTCATGAAACGCTATTCGCGGGAAACCCTGGCGAGGCATCCAGGGCTGGCCGGTCGCGACATGGCGGCCACGCGCCGCGCCTGCGCGAAGTTCCGCCAGTTGCCGGTGTCGGTGATGAACTTCGTCGAGGGCACCCGTTTCACGCCGGCCAAGCACGACGCGCAGCGTTCCCCGTACCGGCACCTGCTGCGGCCGCGGGCCGGCGGCGTGGCCTTCGTGCTGGACGCGATGGGTGACGGCCTGCAGGCGATCCTCGAGGTCGCCATCGTCTACCCCGGCGGCCCGTGCAGCCTGTCCGACCTGATCGGCGGGCGCCTGCGCGAGGTGCGGGTGAGCCTGCGCCAGCGGCCGATCGGGCCCGGCCTGCGCGGCGACTACGAACGCGACGAGGCGTTCCGCCAGCGCTTCCAGGCCTGGGTCAACGCCCTGTGGCGCGAGCAGGATGCGCGGATCGGGCAACTGCTGGAATAATCGCGCCGGTAGTGCGCGACATGAATACCGCGTGAGGCGGCGAACCGGCGCCACGCCCGTCGTCGGGCAGGCGCGGTAAGCTTCGAGGGTGGCGATGCTGTCGTGAGGGCAGCCATGGAACTGCCGCGGAACCGGTCGAAGGGGTGGAGGATGACGCTGGATCGAGGCCAGACAACCCGGATGTGCGCGAGGTTCGCCCATGGGTGAGAAGCGCCTGTCGACGGGGCCCGGCGAGGCCCGCGGTTCGGGTGTGCTGCAGGCCATCGCGCGGATGTCGTCCACCCGGGCGAATTACCTGGTCGGCCAGGCCGCCGATTTCGTGGTCAGTTTCGCCCTGCTCGGCGCGGCGTTCTGGATCGACCACAGCGGCCCGCTGCAGTCCGCGCTGGTGCTGCTGCTGGGCCTGTTCATCTTCAGCTTCATCGAATACGCCTTCCATCGCTGGCTGTTCCACGGGCCGGTGCCGCTGTTCGAGCAGGGCCACACCCTGCACCACGAGAAGCCGCTGGGCTACGACTCGCTGCCGTTCTTCTTCCCGCCGGCGGTGGTGCTGCTGCTCGCGGCGGTGCTGACGCTGGTGCTGCCGGCTGCGGTGGCGCTGCTGCTCTCCGGCGCGATCGCGCTGGGCTACGCGCTGTACGGCTTCAGCCACCTGATCATCCACCGCCGCCGTTTCAATCACCCGCTCGCGCGCAAGTGGGCGGCGGTGCACCACGTGCACCACTACCACCCCGACAAGAACTACGGCGTCACGTCGCCGCTGTGGGATTTCCTGCTGGGCACCTGGTACGTGTCCAAGAGCAAGGTGCGGGCGCGGTAACTTTGCGATCATCCCTGATCGCGAAGATCAAACGGGCGGCCATCCATGGCCGCACTTTCAGATGAGCGCGGCCATCAGCCCAGCGGCAGGCCGCGCAGTTCCACGCAGTCGGCGTCCACGTGCAGCACCGAGCCCTGGTCGTACCAGTCGCCCAGCACGATGCGTTCGGCGGGCGCGCCGTCGAGCTCGAAGCGGTGGATGGCGGGACGGTGGGTGTGGCCGTGGATCAGCCGCGTCGTGCCGGCCCGGCGCATGGCCTCCGCCACGGCGTCGGCGTTGACGTCCATGATCGCTTCCATCGTGCTGCCGGTGTGGGCGCGGCTTTCGGCGCGCGATTTCGCTGCGAAGGCGCGGCGCGCTTCCAGCGGCATGGCGAGGATTTGCGCCTTCCATTCCGGCATGCGCACCTGCTTGCGCACCGCCTGGTAGGCCGTGTCGTCGGTGCACAGTACGTCGCCGTGCATCAGCAGGGTGGGGCGGCCGTACAGGTCGTGCACGCTGCCGTCGTCCAGCAGCTCGAAACCGGCGCGGCGGGCGTAATCCTTGCCGAGAAGGAAGTCGCGGTTGCCGACCATGAAGTACACCGGCACGCCGGCCTCGCGTACCGCGCGGGTGGCGGCGGCGATGCGCTGCGGCAGTTCCGCGTCGTCGTCGTCGCCGATCCATGCCTCGACCAGGTCGCCGAGGATGTACAGCGCGTCGGCACGGCGCACCTCGTCGCCGGCAAGGTAGCGCTCGAACAGCGCGGTGATTTGCGGCCGGCTGTCGTCCAGGTGCAGGTCGGCGATGAACAGCGTGCCCATCGGTCGCTTAGCCGCCGTGCGCGGGCTTGCGCGCGCCGCGTTTTGCCGGTTTGGCCGTGGTGGCGGGTACGGCCGGGGCCGGGGTGCTGGCCGCGGCGGGTGCGGCCTCGCCGACGACCTGGGCGCTCTCGATCACCACCAGCGGGTTGGGCACGTCGGCGGCGAACGGGCCGATGCCGCGCGTGGGCAGGGCGGCGATCTTGTCCACCACGTCCATGCCCTTGATGACCTTGCCGAACACCGCGTAGCCCCAGGTGAGGCCGCTCTGGTTGCCCACGAAGTCCAGCCGGCGGTTGTCGACCAGGTTGATGAAGAACTGCGAGGTACCGGAATTCGGATCGGCGCCGCGCGCCACCGCCACGGTGCCGCGCAGGTTGGAAAGCCCGTTGTCCGCTTCGCTGGGAATCGCCGGGCGGGTGCGCCGCGGCTGCAGCTCGCGGGTGTACAGGCCACCCTGCAGCAGGTAGCCGGGGATCGCGCGATGGAACACCGTGCCGGCGTAGAAGCCGTCGCGCACGTACTGCAGGAAGTTCGCCACGCTCTTCGGCGCCTTGTCCGGGTACAGCTCCAGCGTGATGTCGCCCTGCGAGGTGTGCAGCACCACCTCGGGATCGGCTGTGGCGACGGGCTTGGCCTCTTGCGCCTGCAGCACGGGCGCGAGCAGGGCGGCGGACAGGAACAGCAGGGCGTACTTGAGCTTGGGCATGGCGATGGGTGCTTCGGACTGTCCGCGCATGATACGCGGCCACGCCGGTACGTGTGCCTCTCGGAGTTCAGGGAGTGTTCTTGAGGAGTGCGGCCATGGATGGCCGCTGGTGGCGCGAGGGCGAAGCGGGAGCTGGAAACTCGCCGCCGCCTGCACGCCACGGCGATTCCGGACGAATCGCACCAGTACCAGCGTGCGGCCATGGATGGCCGCTGGTGGCGCGAGGGCGGAGCGGGAGCTGGAAACTCGCCGCCGCCTGCACGCCACGGCGATTCCGTGCGAATCGCAAAAATCAAGCCGCGGACAGTTCCAGCTCCAGGCCCAGTTCGGCCATCGGCGCCTCCTCCTGCTGCAGGTCGGCCTCGCTGAGCGGGTGCTGCTCCAGCCACGCGGCCGGCAGGCTCAGTCGCAGCCGCTGGCGCGTGGCCGCGAGCTTCAGCGGCGGCAGCGATTCGGCGCGCCGGCCGCGGCGGAACAGCACCGCGAGGCGCAGCAGCGCCGTGCTGTAGCGGGCCAGCTGGCGGTAGCGCTGCGGCAGCGCGGCGATCACCGCCTTGTCCGGCTTGCGCCGGTGCAGCTCGACCACGGCGGCGAGCAGCTGCTGCTCCTGTCGCGAGAAGCCGGCAAGGTCGGCGTGGCGCAGGATGTAGGCGCCGTGGTGGTGGTGCTGGCTGTGCGCGATGGCGAGACCGATCTCGTGCACGCGTGCGGCCCAGGACAGCCATTCGCGTGCCTCGCCGTCCAGCTTCCAGGCCTTGGCGACCTGGTCGAACAGCTGCAGCGCGGTGGATTCCACGCGCCGCGCCTGCGCGCGATCCACGCCGTAGCGGCTGGCCAGCGCGTCGATGCTGCCCGTGCGCGGGTCGCTGCCGGCGGCACGGCCGAGCAGGTCCCACAGCAGGCCTTCGCGCATCGAACTCTCGCACACGCGCATGCGCGCGATGCCCAGCGCCTCGAACGCGGCCTCGAAGATCACCACCGCCCCGGCGAGGACCGGCGCGCGCTCTTCCGTCAGGCCGGGCAATTTCAGCGCGGTGACGGTGCCTTGCGCGAGGATCGCGTCACGCAGCCCGGCCAGCGCGGCGGGCGTGATGCCGTCGTCGCTGAGCTTCATCGCCTGCACCACCGCGCCGATCGCCTTGGCGCTGCCGGACGAGCCATAGGCCTCCTGCCAGCCCGACTCGCGGTAATCCTCGGCAAACTGCTGCAGCAGCACGCCGATCTCGCCGCGCGCGCGCTGCCAGCGCTTGCGGTTGAGCTTGCCGCCGGGGAAGAAGCGCAGCGTGGAGGCGATGCAGCCGGCCTGCACGCTCTCGGTGTGCAGCGGCGCGAGGCCGCGACCGATCACGAACTCGGTGCTGCCGCCGCCCACGTCCATCACCAGCCGCGGTTCGCGCGAGGTGGGCAGGTCGTGCGCGGCGCCGAGGAAGATCAGGCGGCCCTCCTCGCGGCCGGAGACCACCTCGATGGGATGGCCCAGCGTGGCCTCGGCGGCGGCGAGAAAGGCCTGCGGCGCCGCCAGCCGGCGCACCGTGTTGGTGGCCACCGCGCGCACCCGCTGCGAGGGCAGGCCAGCGATGCGCTGGCCGAAGCGGGCGAGGCAATCCAGCGCGCGGGCGCGGCGGTCGGCGTCCAGCGAGCCGTCGCTGCGCAGCCCCGCGGCCATGCGCACGCTGTCGCGCAGGCGGTCGATCACCCGCGGCTCGCCGTGCTCCATGCGCGCCACGATCAGGTGGAAACTGTTCGAGCCCATGTCCACCGCGGCCAGCAGCTCGCCATCGCGGATCGGGGTCTGGTCGGCCTGGCTCAAGCGTGGGCTCCTTGCGGGTCGGCGCCGGTCCGCCCATGATGCCGCATCGCCGCGCTCACGGGCACAGCTTGTCCAGCAGCGCCTGCTGCGCACTGTAGGGCGCATGCCGGCCCGGCGTGGCGCGGTGGTAGCGGCCATCGGCATCGAGCAGCCAGGCCTGCGTGTTGTCGGCGAGGCCGTTGGCGAGGGTTTCCTCGTAGACGCGTGCGGCCAGCTCGGGGTCGCGGATGGGGAACGCGATCTCGATGCGGCGCATGAGGTTGCGTTCCATCCAGTCGGCGCTGGCGCAATAGAGCTCGGGCTGGCCGTCGTTGCCGAACCAGTACACCCGGCTGTGCTCGAGGAAGCGGCCCACGATGGAGCGCACGCGGATGCGCTCGGAGACGCCGGGCAGGCCGGGGCGCAGCGTGCAGGCGCCGCGCACGATCAGGTCGATCTCCACGCCCGCCTGCGAGGCGCGGTACAGCGCCTCGATCACGTGCGCCTCGTTGAGCGCGTTCAGTTTGGCCACGATGCGCGCGGGACGGCCGGCGCGCGCCAGCTCCGTTTCGCGCTCGATGCGCTCCATCACGCCGGCGTAGAGCGTGAACGGCGAATGCAGCAGTCGCTTCAGCGCAATGCGCGGGCCCAGGCCCGAGAGCTGCTGGAACACCTTGTGCAGGTCCTCGCCGATCTCCGGGTCGGCGGTCATCAGGCCGATGTCGGTATAGCTGCGGCTGTTGATCTGGTGATAGTTGCCGGTGGAGAGGTGCGCGTAGCGGCGCAGCACGCCGTCCTCGCGGCGCACGATCAGCATCATCTTGGCGTGGGTCTTGTAGCCCACCACCCCGTACACCACCTGCACGCCGGCCTCCTGCAGGCGCGTGGCGAGGCGGATGTTGGCCTCCTCGTCGAAGCGCGCGCGCAGCTCCACCACCACGGTGACGTCCTTGCCGTGGCGCGCGGCCTCCACCAGCAGATCCACCAGCGGCGTGTCCTCGCCGGCGCGGTACAGCGTCTGCTTGATCGCCAGCACCCTGGGGTCGGTGCTGGCCTGGCGCAGCAGGTCCACCACCGCGGCGAAGCTCTGGTAGGGGTGGTGCAGCAGCACGTCGCGCTGGGCGATCTGCTCGAACTTGTCGCGGCTGGTCTCCAGCCCGGCCGGCAGCTGCGGGGTGAAGCGCGGGTACTTCAGTTCGGGGCGCTCCAGCCAGTCGCAGATCAGTCCGGCGCGGATGATGTTGACCGGGCCGTCGCAGCGGTAGACGTCGGCTTCCTCCAGCTGGAAGTTCTGCGTCAGCATGGCGGTGATCGCCTGCGGGCAGTCGTTGGCGATCTCCAGCCGCACTGGCCGCGCGTAGCCGCGCCCCAGCAGCTCCTCGCTGAGCGCGCGGGCGAGGTTGTCCACCTCGGCCTCCTCCACGATCAGCTCGCTGTTGCGGGTGACGCGGAACTGGTAGGAACCGACCACCTTGAAGCCGGGGAACATCAGGTCGACGAAGGCCTGCAGCAGCTCGGCGAGGAACACGAAGTGATCGCCCTCGCCACACACCTCGGCGGGCAGGCGGATGATCCGCGGCAGCGAACGCGGCGCGCGCACCAGCGCCATGTGGCCCTCGTGGCCGAACGCGTCGCGGCCCTTCAGCACCACCGCGATGTTCAGCGTCTTGTTGAGGATGCGAGGGAACGGGTGCGCCGGGTCCAGCCCCAGCGGCGACAGCACCGGCAGCACCTCGTGCTCGAAGTAGCCCTGCAGCCAGCGCCGCTGGCGCGGCGTCCACTGCGCGCGGGTGAGCACGCGGATGCGTTCGGATTCCAGCTGCGGGCGCAGCTCCTGTTGCCAGATCGCGTACTGCTCGGCGACCAGTTCCAGCACGCGGGCGCGGATGCGCGAGAGCAGTTCCGGCGGCGACAGCCCGTCCGGACCCGGCGCGGCCGAACCGTAGGCGTGATGGTGCTTGAGCATCGCCACACGCACCTCGAAGAACTCGTCGAGGTTGTTCGCCACGATGCTGAGGAAACGCAGCCGTTCCAGCAGCGGTACCGTGGCGTCGCGCGCCATCGCCAGCACCCTGAAGTTGAACTCCAGTGCGGCAAGCTCGCGGCTGAGGTAGAGCTCGGGCGCGGTGAGGTCGGGATGCCCGGTGGCATGGGTGTCGTGGCGTGGCATGCCCGCATTCTGGCGCATGCGCGGCGGCTGGTGCGCGACGTGGCTCGCTGTGCTTCAGCTTTCGTCGTGGCCGCTGGCGGCGGGAAGCAGGCGCT
Source organism: Rhodanobacter aciditrophus (assembly GCF_050026795.1). NCBI lineage: Bacteria > Pseudomonadati > Pseudomonadota > Gammaproteobacteria > Lysobacterales > Rhodanobacteraceae > Rhodanobacter > Rhodanobacter aciditrophus. The sequence goes on along the minus strand of NZ_JALBWP010000012.1, from coordinate 999,323 downwards.
CGGGGCCGAAATGGCAGGCGAAGGTGGAGCCGCGGCCCGGTTCGCTTTCGATGCTCAGCCGCGCCTGGTGCAGGTTCAGCACGTGCTTGACGATGGACAGGCCGAGCCCGGTGCCGCCGGTGCCGCGCGAGCGGCTGGAGGAGACGCGGTAGAAGCGTTCGGTGAGCCTGGCGAGGTGGCTGGAGGGGATGCCGTAGCCGGTGTCGCTGACCGAGTACGTCGCGCCGTCGCCGCTGCGCCGCCAGCGGATCGTGATGCTGCCGCCGGCCGGGGTGTAGCGCACCGCGTTGCTGACGAGGTTCGACAGCGCGCTGTGCAGGTCCTTCGGCGAACCGAGCAGGTCGAGTCCGGTGTCGGCCTCCACCGCGATGGTGTGGCGGCCCTGGCTGAGCGCCTCCGCCTCCTTGCGCAGGCTGGCCAGCAGCGGCGCCATCGGCACGCGCTCGTCCTCGATGTGGTGCTGGGTTTCCAGCCGCGACAGGGTGAGCAGGTCCTCCACGATCTGCCCCATGCGCTTGGACTGCGCGCGCATCTCGTCGAGCACCGGCGCCAGCGCCGGCGCGTCCTCGGGATCGATCAGCTCGAGGTAGCCGTGGATCACGGTGAGCGGCGTGCGCAGCTCGTGCGAGACGTTCGCCACGAAGTCGCGGCGCATCTGCTCCAGCCGGGTGACGTGACTGGTGTCGCGCGCCAGCAGCACCTGCTGGCGCCGGCCGAACGGCAGCAGGCTCACGCTGATCTGGCTGTCCGGGCGCCCGGGCGCGATGGTGTCGTGCAGCGGCTCGCGTTCGTCCTGCTGCAGCCACTCGGCCAGCTCCGAGGCCGGCAGGCGCCGGCCCAGCGTCACGCCGCGGTCCTGCGGGGCGCGCAGGCCCAGCAGGTTTTCCGCGGCGTGGTTGAACCAGCGCACGCGCTGGTCGGGATCGAGCAGCACCACCGCGTCGGGCAGCTGGCTGGCGGTGCGGCGCAGGTCGCGCAGGCTGGAGGCGAGGCGGTGGGTACGCGTCATCAGGCGGTCGTGTTTCGCGGCGGCGGTCGTCGCCATGATGGGGCGCGCCAGATGACCGTCGCGGGTCAGCAGGAAGACGATTTCCGCCACGGCGACAATCGCCACGCCGGCCGCGACATGACCGTCGGCCAGCCAGCCCAGCAGCGCGCCGGCGGCAAGCGCGGCGAAGCAGGCAGTGGGCAGTTTCCAGCGGCGGGTGGTAGGCATCGATGGAGGGCCGGGCAGTTGGCGGGCTGGGTACAGAGCTTACAGGGGCGCCCGCCCCGGGCCTCCCGGCCATGCAGTGCCCGGGGGATGAGGGTCAGGCGCTGGCCGAGAAGCGGTAGCCGCTGCCGCGCACGGTCTGCACCATGTCCTGCAGCTGCCACGGTTCCAGCGTCTTGCGCAGACGGCGGATGTGCACGTCCACGGTACGCTCCTCCACGTAGACGCTGCCGCCCCAGACGTGGTCGAGCAGTTGCGCGCGCGAGTACACGCGCTCGGGGTGGGTCATGAAGAAGTGCAGCAGGCGGTATTCGGTGGGGCCGATCGTCACCGCCTCGTCGCCGGCGAACACGCGGTGCGCGGGGCCGTCGATGCGCAGCCGACCCAGCTCCACCACGCCGGAGCCATCGTCGCCATGGCTGCGCCGCAGCACCGCCTTGATCCGCGCGATCAGCTCGCGGGTGGAGAATGGCTTGACCACGTAGTCGTCGACGCCGGCCTCCAGGCCGTTGACGCGGTCCATCTCCTCGCCGCGTGCGGTGAGCATGATGATCGGGATCTCCCGGCTCAGCTCCTCCTTGCGCAGGCGGCGCGCCAGCTCCAGCCCGCTCATGCCCGGCAGCATCCAGTCCAGCAGGATCAGGTCGGGTACCTGCTCGGAAATGGCCAGCTGGGCGGCGCGGGCATCGGCGGCCTGCATCGCCTCCATGTCCGCCTTGCGCAGGGCGAACGCGATCATGTCGCGGATCGAGGTCTCGTCTTCGACGATCAGGATGCGTTTGTGCACGCGGGCAGCGTCCGTTGGCCTGTGACCGTGGTATTGCAGAGGAGAAATGTTACGCGGCGATGACATGGATCATCTGCGCGCCTGTCCGTGAGCGCCGAAACCGACAAGCGGCCAACCATCGCCGCACCCGTGGTGCATCTGCGCTCATCCCGGCGCGAGAATCAAGCGGCTACCATCCATGGTGGCACTGTCAGCGTGAGCCTGCATCCAGGCCGAGACACAGTCGCCCCGCGCAGCGTTCGTCCTGCAGTTGCTGCGAGCCGTCCCGGGTGGCGGGGTTGTCCGGTGTCTCGATCCTGCGCTTGCGCAGTTCCAGCACCAGCGGGGTGAGCTCGGCGATGCGGGCCTGGATGCGCGCACGGGCGTAGTAGCTGAGGTCGTCGCGCCTGAGCAGGCGCTTCAGCTGTTCCATCGCGTCGAACGGGCGGCCCGAGTAGTAGCTGGCGTCGGCAAACGCCTCGCCGGCGCGCTCGCTGTCGCCGGCCTTTTCGCTGGCGCGGGCGTAGGCGCTGTAGATCTCGGGCTGGTCGCTGTTTTCCAGCAGCGGACGCAGCAGGTCCGCCGCGGTGGCGGCCTGCTGCCTGTCGCCGCCGTCGGTGAGCGCGGTGGCATAGGCCAGCGCCACCGCACGGTTGCGCGGCGACCGCTGGTTGAGCTGCCGGTACAGCGCCAGCGCGGCGTCGCGCTGGCCAGCCTGCAACTCGGCGTCGGCGAGTGCCAGGTCGAGGATCAGGCTGCCCCGGTGTGCCTTGAGCAGCGGCTGCAATTGCGCCACGGCCTGCGCACCGCGGTCGCTGCGGGTGAGCGCCAGCGCATAGCCGTAGCGGTTGGCCGGCGTGTCGAACTCCGGGTGGTCCTTGAGGTTGGTGCTGTACCAGGCAGCCAGCCGGATCGCGTTGCCGGACAGCACGCGCACCCGTTCGCGCATCAGCGCATAGGTGCTCAGGCCGTCCGGATCCGCCGCGCTCCTGCCGAGCCGGATCGGCGCGTGCACGAACGGCATCGGCACGGTGATCTGCTCCCACTGGCCCTTGAGCAGGGTGTCGCCGGACGGGCGCAGCTTCTGCGCGGCGATCAGCGCGCCGGCGCGCGCCTTGGCGTCGGCGATGCGGTCGGTGGTGACCGGGTGGTCCTGCAGGAACGAGGGCGCCTGGCCGCCCGCGCCGGTGCTGAGCACGTCCTCCATGTGCTGGAAGAACGCGGCCATCGCGTCCGGGTCGAAGCCGGCGTTGGCGAGCGTCTGGATGCCGGCGCGGTCGGCTTCGATCTCGTCCTTGCGGGTGAAGTTGATCTGCTTCTGCGCCAGCAGGCCCTGGCCGCCGGCCAGGACCGCCATCGGGGCGTCGCCGCTCTTGCTGCCGGCACCGGCGGCGATCGCGCCCAGCAGTACCAGCGCCATCAGCGGAGCATCCTTCTTCGAGGCCTCGAACGCGCGCTGCAGGTGATTCTGGGTGATGTGGCCGATCTCGTGGGCGATCACGCCGGCCAGTTCGCTCTCGTTGCGGGTGATCGTGATCAGGCCCGAATTCACCGCGATGTAGCCGCCCGGCGCGGCGAACGCGTTGATCTGGTCGTCCTTGACGATGAAGAACGCGAAGTGGTCGCGCGGCTTGGCGCAGGCAGCGACCAGGCGGAAGCCGAGGTCGTTGAGGTAGTCGTCCAGCAGGGGATCGTCCACCACCATGCCCAGCGCGCGCATCTGGCGCAGCATCGCGGCGCCGTAGTCCTGCGCCTCCTGCGGCGAGATCAGCGCATTCGCCGAGCTGCCGAGGTCGGGCAGGCGCACGTTGTCCTGAGCCCCGGCGGCAAAGGCGAGGCCGGCGAGGATCAGGGCGGTCAGCAGGCGCGTGGCGGGACGTCGTGGCGGCATGGGCATACGTGGGCGACAATGGGCAACTTTTGCGATCATCCTTGATCGCGAAGATCAAACGGGCGGCCATCCATGGACGCACTTTGAGGTGTTATTGCGATCGTCCATGATCGCGAGGATCAAACGGGCGGCCATCCATGGCCGCACTTTGAGGTGTTATTGCGATCGTCCATGATCGCGAGGATCAAACGGGCGGCCATCCATGGCCGCACTTTTCAATAGAGACCACGCGCGCAATGGCTTGTTCCGTGGGATTCCGACCCCCATCTTGCGGCGCAGGCAATCGGAGTTTCGTGATGTCCAAGATTGAAGTGTATTCCACCGCCGTGTGCCCGTACTGCGTGGCGGCCAAGAACCTGCTCAAGGCCAAGGGCCTGACCTGGGAGGACATCCGCGTGGATGCCGACCCGGTCCAGCGCGACGCGATGCTGGCGCGCAGCGGCGGCCGCCGCACGGTGCCGCAGATCTTCATCAACGGCCAGCACGTGGGCGGTTACGACGACCTCGTCGCCGCCGACCGCAGCGGCCGGCTGGCCGAACTGCTGGGCGAAGCCGCATGAGCGGCGGCAACGACGACGGCAACCGCGGCGGAAAGGATCGCGTGGCCGAGTTCACCGCGTTCCGCCAGCGCATGAACGAGCGCATCCTGGCCGAAGACAACCAGGTGGTAAGGCGCTTCTTCGCGCTGGACACGCAGACCTACAAGCCCGGCGCGCTGGACGTGAAGACGAAGGAGCTGCTGGGCCTGGTCGCCTCGATGGTGCTGCGCTGCGACGACTGCATCAGCTACCACGTGGCACAGTGCAAGGAAGCCGGCGTCACGCGCGAGGAATTCTTCGAGACTTTCGGCGTCGGCCTGGTGGTGGGCGGTTCCATCGTGATCCCGCATCTGCGCCGCGCGGTGGATTTCCTCGACCAGCTGGAGGCGGGCGACGCCGCGCCCGCCGGCTGCGCCGACCACGCCTGACGCGCTTTTCACCCTCTCCCCCTCGGGGGAGGGTTGGGGCGACGGGCGGGTCTCGCCGGAACGCCGATGCAAGGCGCGGCATGCCATTTCACGCAACGCTCCGTGCGAGGATTTTCAACGCCTTGCGCGGGCTCGCCGCTGTTCGCTGCCGTGGCGATGGGCGATAATTGCAGGATTGTCGATCCTGCGCGCCGCGGCCGGCGCCGGTCGACGGTTCCATTCCCCAAGGAGTTTCCCCCATGAGCAAGACCATCGCGGTGATCCCGGGCGACGGCATCGGCCCGGAGATCATGACCGCCACGCTGCGCGTGCTCGACGCGCTGGACTGCGGCCTCGCCTACGATTTCGCCGATGCCGGCATGGTGGCGCTGGAGAAGCACGGCGACCTGCTGCCCAAGGCCACGCTGGACAAGATCGCCGAGCACAAGGTGGCGCTGAAGGGCCCGTTGACCACCCCGATCGGCGGCGGCTTCACCTCGATCAACGTCACCCTGCGCCGCCATTTCGACCTGTACGCCAACGTGCGTCCGGCGATCAGCTTCCCGGGTACCAGGGCGCGCTTCGAGAACATCGACATCATCACGGTGCGCGAGAACACCGAGGGTGCCTACCTGTCCGAGGGGCAGACGCTGTCCGACGACGGCGAGGTCGCCACCTCGCTGATCCGCGTCACCCGCAAGGGCTGCGCGCGCATCGTGCGCTACGCGTTCGAGCTGGCGGTGAAGAAGGGCCGCAAGAAGATCACCGCCGTCCACAAGGCGAACATCATCAAGACCGCCTCGGGCCTGTTCCTCAACGTGGCGCGCGAGATCGCGAAGGAATACCCGCAGATCGAGTTCAACGAGATGATCGTGGACAACGCCTGCATGCAGCTGGTGATGAAGCCCGAGCAGTTCGACGTGATCGTCACGACCAACCTGTTCGGCGACATCCTGTCGGACCTCTGCGCCGGCCTGGTCGGCGGCCTGGGCCTGGCGCCGGGCGACAACATCGGCGAAGGCGCGGCGATCTTCGAGGCGGTGCACGGCTCGGCGCCGGACATCGCCGGCAAGGGCATCGCCAACCCCTGCGCGCTGCTGCTGGCCGCGGCCGACATGCTCGACCACCTCGGCATGGTGGCCAAGGGCGACAAGCTGCGCGCCGCGATCCGCGACACCATGGCGAACGACCGCGACAGCGTGACGCCGGACCTGGGCGGCAAGGGCTCCACCGAGAGCTTCGGCGCGGCCATCGCGCAACGCGTCAAGGGCTGATCGTTCCGCGAGGAAGTCCCCGAAGGCCGCGGCACCGTCCGCGGCCTTCGCGTTTCTGGAGTGGCGTGTTCTGGAACGGCGTCGCCCGCTTCGTTAGCATCGATGGCTCCGGCCGCCTCCGTGCCTTCGCCCGTCCTCGCGCGCATGACGTTCTGGGTTTTCCTCTATGTTGCCGCGGCACTGCAGGCCGGCTTGCTCGCGCTGGCGCTGTGGCGGCGGTCCGCCAACCGCGAGGCGAACCGACTGCTCGCCGTATGGGTGGCGCTGGCCGGGCTCGACCTGGCGGTGAAGGCGACTTACTGGCACACGCTGGCACCGGAGTGGTTCCGCGCCTACCGCTTCGTGGCGTTGTTCCCGTTCCTCTACGGCAGCCTGTTCTACCTCTACGTACGCGCGCTGACGCAGGGGCGCGGCTTCCGGTGGCGCGACTGCGTGCACCTGCTCGGCTTCGGCGCGATGTTCGTCGCTGACGGTTACGTGTGGACGATGGATCATGCGCGGATCGCGACGCTGTCGGCGCGCTGGATCGCCGGCGAGCGCAACGTCGGCGCGTGGTTCGACGGGCCGCTGTTCGTCTACAGCCTGTCCTACGTGGCGGCGGCGCTGGTGCGCGTGCACCGCCACCGGCGCGAGTTGCGCGAGCGGCGTTCGGACGCCGACCGCCATTCGCTGCGCTGGATCGATGCGATGGCGCTGTGCCAGATCGTGATCTGGATCGTCGCCATCGTGCAGGCGGTGGTGTGGATGCCGGTGGTGAATTACATGCTGTTGTTCGGCCTGGTGGCGGGCTGGGTGTGCGTGGTTGGCTGGTTCAGCCTGAACCAGCCGCCGGTGGCGACCGAGCCCGAGGCCGCTCCGGCGGGAGAGGACGCCGTGGCGCCGGCCGCGGCCGCCGAACGGGACGATGTGCGCTATGACGCAGTGCAGGCGCGTCTCGCGGCCCTGATGGAAGGCGCCGCGCCGCTGTACCTGGAGCCGGCGCTGACCATCGGCCAGGTGGCGAAGCGCAGTGGCTATCCCGAGTACCTGGTGTCGGCGGTGATCAACCGCCGCTTCGGCGGCACGTTCTGGGACTACGTCAACCGGCTGCGCGTGGAGGCGGCTCGCGCCCGTCTCGCCGACGCCGGGGACGCGCGCACCGTTCTCGACATCGCCTACGCCTGCGGCTTCACCTCCAAGTCCACCTTCAATGCCGCGTTCAAGCGCCAGGTGGGCGAGACACCCAGCAGCTACCGCAAGGCGGCCCGGCAGCTCACCGGCGATACGGCGGGTGGTGCAGGGCCGCGATGACCGCCGCCACCAGGTCGCCGGTGTGGTCGCCGTAGTCCAGCGAGATGCCCATGCGCACCACGACGAGTTTCTCCGACGGCACGATCACCACGTACTGCCCGAACGCACCGCGTGCGTAGTACATGTCCTTCGGCACCTGCGGCATGCCCCAGGGCGCGTTCCACACCGGTACCCGGGTGTCGTTCCTGACGTTCAGCCAGAAGCCGGCGCCATAGCCCGTGTCGAGCGTCTGAGAATGGCTGTAGGCCACCCAGCCCTCGGGCAGGACGCGTTTGCCGTCGACCACGCCATCGTCAAGATAGAGCTGGCCGAAGCGGGCGAAGTCGCGCGCCGTGCCGTAGCTGCCACCCGAGCCGATCAGGGTGCCGTCGGCGTCGGTCTGGATCAGCGTGTGTGCCATGCCCAGCGGTGCGAACAGTTCGCGCCGCGCGAAGCGCTCGGCGGCCACCTCACTGCCGCCGGCGGCGTCGGTAACCATGCGGCCGAGCAGCACGTAGCCCAGGTTGCTGTAGCCCCAGGCGGTGCCGGGCGCATGTGCCAGCGGCATCCGCGATGCGTAGGCGGCCATGTCGCGCTCGAGGAAGATCATGCGTGTCAGCGGGCTCAGCGCACCGTTGGTCTCGTCGAACGGAAGGCCGCTGTCCATGCGCAACAGCTGGTCGACGGTCACGGCGCCATGCCGGTCGCCCGCCTGGCGCCAGGCCGGCACCGGGGCGGGCTGGTCCAGCCGCAGCTTGCCTTCGCGCACCAGGATGCCGACCAGAGCATTGGTCAGCGACTTGGTCAGCGAGTGCGCCCAGATCGGCGTGTCCGGCCCGTAGCCGGGGGCGTAGCGCTCGGCGAGCAGCTGGCCATCGTGCAGCACGACGACGGCCTTGGTGTTGCGCGGGTGCGCGGGGTCGGGCTCGGCGAAAGCGCGATCGATCGCGGCGCGGATCGCCGGGTCGTCCGATGCGACCACGCGGTCCGGGTACGGGCTGACGATCGGCGCGGGAGTGAAACCGGCGGACTCCGCCGGTGTGCCGTCGCCGTGCAACAGCAGGCAGCCCAGCCCGGGGCGGAACACGGCGTGGGCAGCGAAGGCGCCCAGCACGCTGGCGTCAGCCTCCCGCCGTGCCCTGTCCACGTGCCAGCGGATCGCCCAGTCGATATCGCGCATCTGCGGCGCGTGCTGTTCGCGGAACACGCCGCCGGGATCGACCCGGCTGACGAAGGCCGCGTCGCACACGCCGCGGCTGACCGAGCCGGTGGCGAGCCGCAGCAGATCCCCGCCGGAGGTGCCGAGCCATAGCGCGGCGGCCAGCAGGGCCACGGCAAGTGCGAGGAGGGTGAACCTGAGGGTGCGCTGCATCGTGGGCGTCCGCCTGGGAAAGGAGGGGCCAGCATGGCGGCGCGGTCCGGGCGGTGGCGTCCGGGGCGGCGGAATCGTACGCGGGCGCGCGCCGTCCGGGTGCGATCCGGCCGGACCGGACGCCGTGGACATGCGGAATGGGGGCGACGGCCGCAGGCTGCTGCCTGGGCGGGAGGGTGGCTGCCATGGGCGCTCGTCCCCAGGCATCCGGAGGGGCCGGATGCCGATGGAGGGAGGCGCATGAAGGCGAGCGGGTGGCTGCCGGGCCTGTGGAACGGCCGCCGCCGTGCGGCGGCGGGTCGCATCGCCACCATCGCCGACGGCCAGGCCAGTGGCCGCGACAACTTCCTGCTGTTGCGGCTGCTGGCGGCGAGCCTGGTGATCTAGGGACATGCCCCGCCAACGCCGGCGGCGAGGGCTGGCGGGACGCCTTGCGGGGAAGGTTGCGGCTGGCCATCGGGCGCATCCGCGCAAGCGGGTGAGGCCTGCGCGAATGCGCCGGGGATCAGTGCGCGGCGGGCTTGTAGTGGCCGCCTTCCGTGCGCACGGCGATATTGAGGCGGTTCCAGGTGTTGATCAGGCCGATCAGCAGGACCAGATCGATCACGGCCGCGTCGTCGAAGTGCTGGCGCACCCGCTCGTAGAGCGCATCGGAGACCGACTCGTGGGAGGGCAGCTCGGTAAGTTCCTCCGCGAAGGCCAGGGCGGCCTGTTCGGCCTCGCTGTACAGCTTGGTCTCGCGCCAGGCGGGCAGCAGGTGCAGGCGCTGCTCGGTTTCGCCGGCGGCGCGGGCGTCCTTGCTGTGCATGTCGAGGCAGAAGGCGCAGCCGTTGATCTGCGAGCAGCGCATCAGCACCAGCTCGGTCAGCTTCGCGTCGAGATGGCCGCGTTGGCGGATCTCCTGGCCGAGCTGGATCAGCGGCTGCATGACGGCGTAGTGGCGCTGGACGGAAATGCGGGTCATGGGAGGGAACTCCTGTTTCGGTTGGCGGATGTCGGCCGGAATGGGCCGTTCAGTGCAAGGACGCACCGGCTTCCGGATTCGTTACCGTCGCCGCGAGCCGCGCCAGCTTGCCCGGATGGCGCAGCGCGTGGATGGCGGAGATGCGTTCGCCGTCGCCTTCGATCCAGATCGCGGTGGTCAGCGTGCTGCCGGACCAGGCCAGCAGGGCCGGCGCCCCGTTGAGCGTGAGCAGGCTGTAGCGCAGCGGCTGCAGACGCGTGTTGTGGGCGATCTGCAGGTACAGTCGCGCCAGCCGCTCGGCGCCATGCAGCGGATGCAAAATGGCGGACACCACGCCGCCGCCGTCCGAGATGTGGATGGCGTCCTCGGCGAACAGCGCGCGCAACGAGTCCAGCGTGGGCTGCTCCATCGCGGCCACGAAACGCTGCAGCAGGCGTTGCTGGGCGCGCGCGTCCACGCTGAAGCGTGGGCGGTCCTCGCGCAGCCGCGCCCGGGCGCGATGCACGCGCTGGCGGCAGGCGTTCTCGGTGATGCCGAGGATGGCAGCCGTCTCGGCGTGGTTGTAGTCGAACACCTCGTTGAGCAGGAAGGCGGCGCGCTCGTCCGGGCCCAGCCGCTCCAGCAGGGTGAGGAAGGACAGCGTGAGGGTCTGGTCGCGCTCCAGCGCGGCTTCGGGCGTCTCGGCGCCGCTGCGGTCGGCCGGCGCGGCTTCATCCACCAGCGGTTCGGGCAGCCAGGGGCCGGGGTAGTGCTCACGCTCGGTCCTGGCGCGGCGCAGGCGATCCAGGGCGAGGCGCGTGGTCACGGTGACCAGCCAGGCCTCGGGATCGTCCAGCGCGGCGGTGTCCTGCGCGTGCCAGCGCAGCCAGGCGTCGTGCAGCACGTCCTCGGCGTCGGCGGGCGTGCCAAGCATGCGGTAGGCCAGCCCGAACAGGCGTCGGCGGTGTCGTTGGAACAGGGCGGTTTGCGGGTCCATGACGATTTCCTCGGGGAATCGGTGCAAGGACGTACCAGCGTGCGCGAACGTGACAGGCTCAGCGGAAGAATGGCCACGGCGCCAGGAAGATCAGCCAGAGCAGCACCAGCATGCCGAGGTACTTCAGCGTGCGGAACAGCTTCGGGTGCTTCTTCTTGAATGCGCGATTGCGCTCGCGGTTGCGCTGGTTGAGCGCGAACACGCGGTTGACGAAGCCGGTCTTCTCTTCCGGCGACTCGGTGTTCGGCGAGGCGGTGATCTTGCCCATGAACGCACCCACGCGATGGTTGATCGCGCTCATCCAGCGCGTGCGCAGCGGGCGTTCCACGTCGGCGAACAGGATCACCCGGGTCTGGTCGGTCTTGTTCTCCACCCAGTGCACGTAGGTCTCGTCGAACACCACGTCCTTGCCGTCGCCCCAGGCGTGTTCCTCGCCATCGACGAAGATACGGCAGTCGCGCGAGTTCGGCGTGATCAGGCCGAGGTGGTAGCGCAGCGAGCCGGCGAACGGATCGCGGTGCGGGTTGAGCCGGCTGTTCGGCGCCAGTGTGGCGAACATCGCGGCCTTGATGCTGGGGATGGATTTCAGCAGCGCCACCGTCTTCGGGCAGAGCGCCTCGGCCGAGGCCAGCGGCTCGCCGTACCACTTCAAATAGAAACGCTTCCAGCCCTGCTTGAAGAAGCTGTTGAAGCTGGCGTCGTTGCCGCCCTGCGCCGCGCGGATGTGGCCCTCGTCGAACAGCGACAGCGCCTCCGCGCGGATGGTCTGCCAGTTCGCCTGCAGCAGGTCGAGCTGCGGGAAGCCGCGGCGGTCGAGGATGGGCCGCGCCGGCACCGCGGAGAACGCGTACATCAGCAGGTTGTAGGGCGCGAAGATCGCCGAGTGGTCCACCAGCTGGCGGTCGAAGCGCAGCCGTGCCCGCCCGCGCAGGTGCACCAGCAGCACGCACAGCGCGAACAGCAGGATCAGGATCAGCAGGACGAGGCGCGGGGTCATCGGAGGCAGTCGGGCGGGGCGGGCAAGGCGCCATTCTAGCGCCCGCGCCGTGAACCGCCGCAGCGCCGGATCAGTGCGACAGCACGCGCAGCGGCGCGCCGCCAGGCCGGTAGCCACGGGCCAGCGCACGCTGCACGTAGGCCACCGCGCGCCGCACGGCACGGCGGGGCGGGTGTCCCAGCGCCAGCGCGGCGGCAACTGCCGAGGCCAGCGTGCAGCCGGTGCCGTGCGCCTCCAGCTTGAGCCGCGGATGGCGCAGTTCCAGCACGCCGCGCGCGTCGAACAGGCGATCCACCACGTCGCGACCGCTGCCGTGGCCGCCCTTCAGCAGCACGCTGCGCGCGCCCAGTTCGCGCAGCTCGTTGCCGGCGCGGACGCAATCCTTCGCGCTGCGGACCGGATAACCCAGCAGCGCCTCGGCCTCGGGCAGGTTGGGCGTGAGCACGTCGGCCAGCGGGATCAGCTCGTTCACCAGCACCGCGATGGCATCCTCGTCCAGCAGCCGCGCACCGCTGGTGGCGATCATCACCGGATCGACCACCAGCCACGCGGGCCTGCGCGCCGCCATCTCCCGCGCCACCAGCCGCACGATGGCCGCGCTGCCCAGCATGCCGGTTTTCACCGCGGCGACCGGAAAGTCGTCGAACACCGCGGCGATCTGGCTGCGGATGTGCCTGAGCGGCACCGGGTGCACCGCGGTCACGCCGCGCGTGTTCTGCGAGGTGATCGCGGTGATCGCCGACAGGCCATGCACGCGATGGGCCTGGAAGGTCTTCAGGTCGGCCTGGATGCCCGCGCCACCGCCGGAGTCGGAGCCGGCGATGGTGAGGGCGATGGGGAGCGTGGGGTGGGGCATGTTGAGGCGGCGTCTTGGTATGGCTGCGGTTTTCAACTGGATTCCGGCCTATGCCGGAATGACGACCAAAAGCGGAGCGGGTTCTCTGCTCGTCATTCCGGCGCAGGCCGGAATCCAGTCACAGTAGTGTCGGGTAAAGATCGCGCCATTCGGGATTCTCAGCCTCGATCAATCGCGGTTTCCACGCCCGTTTCCACTCCTGGAGTTGTTTCTCGCGCAGGATGGCGGACTCCATCGTTACATGTAGCTCGTACCAGACCAGATCGTGGACGTGATAGCGCGATGTGAAGCCTGCGATGACTTCATTGCGGTGCTGCCATATGCGGCCGACCGGGTAGCTGGTGACGCCGATGTACAACGTGCCGTTTTGTCGACTGGCAAGCATGTACACACAAGGTTGTCGCCGATCCATGGCATGGCCTCCACTGGATGCCGACCCCGAATCAGGTTCGGGACCGGCTCTACGCCGGCATGACGATCACAAGCTTTACAGCGCCTCGGACGCGAAATCCGCCAGTCGCGAGCGCTCGCCACGCCGCAGGGTGACGTGCGCCGAATGTTCCCACTGCTTGAAGCGGTCCACCGCGTAGGTGAGGCCCGAGGTGGTCTCGGTGAGGTAGGGCGTGTCGATCTGCTCCACGTTGCCCAGGCAGACGATCTTGGTGCCCGGGCCGGCTCGGGTGATCAGCGTCTTCATCTGCTTGGGCGTGAGGTTCTGCGCCTCGTCGATGATCAGGTAGCGCGACAGGAAGGTGCGTCCGCGCATGAAGTTCAGCGAGCGGATCTTGATGCGTGAGGCGAGCAGGTCGTTGGTGGCCTGGCGGCCCCACGAGCCGCCCTCCTCGGGGTTGGCGAGCACCTCGAGGTTGTCGGTGAGCGCGCCCATCCACGGCGTCATCTTCTCCTCCTCGGTGCCGGGCAGGAAGCCGATGTCCTCGCCGACCGAGACCGTGGCACGGGTCATGATGATCTCGCGGTAGCGCTGCTGGTCCATCACCTGGGCCAGGCCGGCCGCCAGCGCCAGCAGCGTCTTGCCGGTGCCGGCGGTGCCGAGCAGGGTGACGAAATCCACGTCCGGGTCCATCAGCACGTTGAGCGCGAAGTTCTGCTCGCGGTTGCGCGCGGCGATGCCCCAGACGTGGTGGTTCGCGTGGCTGTGGTCGTCCAGCAGCAGCAGCGTGGCCTTGCGCTCGTCCACCTGCAGCACGCGCAGTTCCACGCCGCCCTCGCCGGGCAGGTACAGACACTCGTTGGCGTACCAGTCCTCGTCGTCGTGGCGGTCGAGCTTGTAGTACGTGCGGCCGCGCTCGTTCCACGACTCCACCTCGGGGTGCCGGTCCCAGAAATCCTCGGGCAGCGCTGCCGAGCCGGTGTAGAGCAGCGCGAAGTCGTCCAGCGCGCGGTCGTTCTCGTAGTCCTCCGCATCGATGCCGTAGATCTTCGCCTTGATGCGCAGGTTGATGTCCTTGCTGACCAGGATCACCGCGCGGTCCGGGTTCTGGTCGCGCAGTTCGATCACCGCGGCGAGGATCAGGTTGTCCGCCTTGCCGTGGTTGGCGCTGGTGCGCTGCTGGAAGTACAGGCGCCCCACCGCGGCGCCGCGCTTGAGGTTGATGCCCTGCGGGCTGGCCAGCTCCAGGCCGTTGCTGATGCCGTGGCCGTTGCCGCGCACGATCAGTTCGTTGAGGAAGCGGCTGACCTGGCGGCCATTGCGCGAGACTTCCGACGCGCCCTTCTTCTTCTCGTCCAGTTCCTCCAGCACCGTCATCGGGATGAACACGTCGTGTTCCTCGAAACGGAACAGCGAGGTGGGGTCGTGCAGCAGCACGTTGGTGTCGAGGGCGTAGATGCGCTTGCTTCCGGTCATGCGGCGGGAACCTCGCGAGGGGCAGTACGAAGGGGGCGCGGCATGACGGATGCCGCGGGCGCGATGGGGAAAAGGGTGTCGGTCACTTGCCGGCGGGGATTGCGTCGAGCACGGCCTGCGCGTGGCCCGGCACCTTCACGCCGCGCCATTCGGCGGCGAGCTTGCCGTCGGGATCGATCAGGAAGGTGCTGCGCACCACGCCCATGTGGCGCTTGCCGTAGAGCACTTTCTCGTGGATCACGTCGAAGGCCCGGCACCAGGTTTCGTCCGCGTCGGATACCAGCGGGAACGGCAGTTGCTGCTTCGCGGCGAAGTTGGCGTGGGATTTCGCCGAGTCGCGCGAGACGCCGACGATCTCGGCATTGCGCTCGCGGAATCCGGTGTAGAGGTCGCGGAAGTCCTTCGCCTCGCTGGTGCAACCGGGGGTGGCATCCTTGGGGTAGAAATACAGCACGACCCACTGGCCCTTGAGGCTGGCGAGCTTCAGCGCGCTGCCGGCGCCGGTGATGCCGCTGAGGGCAGGGGCCTTCTTTCCGATGTCTGGCATGGTCTCTCCGGAAACCCGGCGGGGTTTCGCCTGTGTCCGGGGCAGAGACTAGCGCGATGGATGTTACGGATGACAGCCTTGTCAGGCACGCCGTGCAGGCGCAAGCTAGAACTTCACCGGATCCATGATCGCGTCCAGGTTCAGGCCGTCGCACAGTTCCAGGAAATCGTCGCGCAAGGCGGCGATGTGTACGTCGGCCGGAATGCCGATCGTGAACTGCGCCTGGAACATCTCCGCACCGGTCTGCATCGCGTGGTAGCGGGTGGAGTGCAACTGCTCCACGCTGATGCCCTGCTGACTGAAGAACTCCACGATGCGCGCCACGATGCCGGGGCGGTCCGCGGAGATGATCTCGACCATGTAGGGCAGCAGGTGCGAATTCGGCTCGCGCGGTGCGGTGCGGTAGTGGCTGAGCCGCAGGTTCTCGTCGCGCGCCAGCTTGTTCAGCGCCGTCTCCAGCTTGGCCAGTGCGTCCCAGGCGCCGTTGGCCAACAGCATGATCGATACCTCGTTGCCGATCGTGGCCACGCGCGATTCGGCCAGGCTGCAGCCGGCGTCGGCGATGCGGCGGGTCAGCGCGGTGAGCGGCGAATGGGCGGCGGAGGTCAGCGCGTGGATCAGCAACTGGTTGTCACTGCCCGAACGGGCGGAGGGCGTCGGTTTCAATGGGTTGGCCTGTGCCGGATCCCGCGCGGCGCGGGAATCGCGCCGGCCAGCTTACTTGCCGCTCCCGCAAGCCCGCAAGTAACATGCAAGACCCGATTCCCATGCGGTATCCCACCTTGGACATTCGCGGAAGCATCTGCGCGCTGGCCACGCCGTTCGCGCCCGACGGCGCGCTCGACCTGCCGGCGTTCGCGCGCCTGCTCGACCACCAGCTTGCCGGCGGTACGCAGGCACTGGTGGTGGCCGGTTCCACCGGCGAGGCGCACATGCTGGAGCACGACGAGTTCGACCGCCTGCTTTCGTTCGCGGTGGAGCACGTCGCCGGCCGCGTGCCGGTGGTCGCCGGCACCGGCGAGGCGGGCACCGCGAAAACCGTGGCCGCCACGCGTCGTGCCAAGGCGCTGGGCGCCGATGCGGCGCTGGTGGTGACGCCGTACTACGTGCGTCCCACCCAGGAAGGCATGCGCCGGCATTTCCTCGAGGTGGCCGAGCACGGCGGCCTGCCGGTGGTGCTGTACAACGTGCCCAGCCGCACTGCCTGCGACCTGCTGCCGGAGACGGTGGCACAGCTCGCCGGGCACCCGGCCATCGTCGGCATCAAGGAGGCGCGTGCCGATGCCGGGCGCATCGCCGCACTGGCGGAACTTGCGCGGCCGGATTTCGTCTATCTCTCCGGTGACGACGGCACGGCCGGGCAGGCGATGCTGGCCGGCGCCGCCGGTACCGTGTCGGTGGTGGCGAACCTGGTGCCCAGGGCGTTCCGCGCGCTGTGCGATGCGGCGACCGCTGGCGACCGCGCCGCCGCCGCACGTTGCGACGATGCGTTGGCGCCCCTGGTGCAGGCGTTGAACTGCGCGCCGAACCCGATCGCGGTGAAGGCCGGTTTGCCGGAACTGGGGCTGGGTTCGGCGCTGCCGCGGCTGCCGCTGGTGGAGCTCGCGGAAGGCGCGGACCGCGCCCGTTTGCGCGAGGCGCTGTCCAGTCTGGCATCCTTGGCGCACGCAGCCTGACCGAAAGCCGCGCTGGCGGCCATCAACGAACCTTCCACGGAAAACCCTTGCATGAAGAAATCCTCGCTCCTCGTGACCCTGCCGGCGCTGGCCTTCGCGGGCCTGCTGCTCTCCGGTTGCGGCATGTTCCGCTCCACGAAGGCGTGGGAGACGGCCAAGCAGGAATCCCCGCTGGAAATCCCGCCGGGCCTGGACACTCCGCCGGCGAATGCCGCGCTGGTGATCCCGCCGCCCGGCTCGAACCAGCCGCAGGTCACGCCCGCCGGCGGCGGCCAGATCGCCGACGGCTTCGTGGTGTCCGATACCGTGGACAACACCTACCAGAAGGTGGGCCAGGCGCTGGAGAGCGGCAGCCTTGGCCAGCTGGTCAGCCATGACGACAGCACGCACAGCTACACGGTGAATGTGGTGGGCGGCGAGGCGCCGGCGCCCAGGAAGGGCTTCTTCGGACGGCTGTTCGGGCACCACGACAAGAGCGCGACCAAACTCGGCGGCGCCACGCATCCGGTGCAGATCACGGTGGGCGCCAGCGGCACCAGTGCCAGCGAGGTGCGCGCGCAGGGCAACGCCGGTGCGGTCGCCAAGGTGATCGACGTGCTGAAGGGACGCCTCGGCGGCTGACCGCCAAGGCTCTTCTCGCCAACGAAAATGCCGCCCGAGGGCGGCATTTTCGTTGGGTAGTGCAGCCAGGGATGGCTGCCCGTTTGATTCTCGCGATCATGGATGATCGCAAGGTCATTCCAGGCCTCAGCGTTCGAGCAGCTTGAGCTTGTCCGGCCTGCCTTCCCAGTCCTTGGCGTCAGCGGGGGCGTCCTTTCGCTCGGTGATCACCGGCCAGGCCTTCGCCAGGTCGGCATTCAGCGCCACGAAACCCTCCTGGCCGGCGGGCACGTCGTCCTCCGGGTAGATCGCGTTGATCGGGCATTCCGGCTCGCACAGCGTGCAGTCGATGCATTCGTCCGGATCGATCACCAGGAAATTCGGGCCTTCGTGGAAGGCGTCGACCGGGCAGACTTCCACGCAGTCGGTGTACTTGCACTTGATGCAGTTGTCGGTGACGACAAAGGTCATGGGGCGGGGCTCTTGCGTTGTGGCGTTGGCAAGTATGACTGCAACGCGCGCCGGGTGAGAAGTCGCTGGCGCGGCTTGCGGGTTGTCCCCTTGCCCGCTTGCAGGGAGGGGTTGCTGGAGAGGGGCTTTTGTCCTCGCGCCTACGCAAGCTAGAAGGCGGTTTCGGTCGCCTGCCGGCGCCCGAATCACTTCTTTTTGCTGGCCCACGCCGCCGCAGGAGCGGCGGCGGACCGCGAAGCCGGCCCGAAGGGCGGAGGGCCGGATGCCCGGAGTCAAGAGAAATAACCCCGAGAAATGGCCCCGTTCAATCCGCCGACACTACGGGCAGGCTGTGTCGAGGGCTGTGGAGCCACTCCCGCCTGCGCGATAGACGATGCGGCCATGCCGCGCCGCATCCGGAAACCGAGGTCGAAAAGCGATTGCCATTGCCGTTGATGTTGCTCCAAAAACAAACGGCACGATCGCTTGATCGTGCCGGCTGTTCTTGAAGAGTGCGGCCATGGATGGCCGCGGTTGGCGCTGGAGCAGGGCGAACGCTTGAAGCTTGCCGTACCGCCACATCGCGCCGCGATTCCGGACGAATCGCACAAGTCACTGAGCAGTGCGGCCATGGATGGCCGCGGTTGGCGCTGGAGCAGGGCGAACGCTTGAAGCTTGCCGTACCGCCACATCGCGCCGCGATTCCGGACGAATCGCACAAGTTACTGAGCAGTGCGGCCATGGATGGCCGCGGTTGGCGCTTGAACAGGGCGAATAACTGAGCTCCTGCTGCTTGCTGCCATGTTGCCGCGATCACGGAAGACCGCAAAAGCAAGGCGAATGGCGCTCCCAACGAGGTTCGAACTCGTGTTCCCGCCTTGAGAGGGCGGTGTCCTGGGCCACTAGACGATGGGAGCGGATTGACGCGAAGCGCGCTAGTATAGCGGAAATGTTTCGCCCGGCAATGCCCCGGCGACGGCAGGTAAGATGGACGGCTGCAGGCCGTTGCGCCGCCGCCCTGGCCGCGCCGGACACGATACCCGCAAGGACTCCATACGCTTGAATCCCGAAGCCAGGAACGACGCCAGGCCCGCGTTGCGCATCATTCCGCGCGAGCAGCACACGGTTTCCCGCAAGAACATCAGCAAGGCCGCACTGCGCGTGCTCTACCGCCTCAACGAGGCCGGCTACGACGCGTTCCTGGTCGGCGGTGCGGTACGTGACCTGCTGCTTGGCGGCCATCCCAAGGACTTCGACGTGGCCACCAACGCCACGCCGGAAGAGGTGAAGAGGCTGTTCCGCAACTGCCGGCTGATCGGCCGCCGCTTCCGGCTGGCCCACGTGGTGTTCGGGCCGGAGATCATCGAGGTGGCCACCTTCCGCGGCACCGGCGAGGAGGAGGGCGCGGAGGGCGAGCGGCACATCGTGGATGGCCGCATCGTGCGCGACAACGTGTGGGGCACGATCGAGGAGGATGCGCTGCGCCGCGACTTCCGCGTCAACGCGATGTACTACGACATCAGCGATTTCTCGGTGCGCGACTACGTGGGCGGCATGCGGGACCTGGAGGACCGGGTGCTGCGCCTGATCGGCGAGCCGGCCACGCGCTACCGCGAGGACCCGGTGCGCATGCTGCGCGCGGCGCGGCTGGCCGCCAAGCTCGGCTTCGGCATCGACGCGGCCGCTGCCGCGCCGTTCGAGGAACTGGGGCCGCTGTTGGCCGAGGCCGCGCCGGCGCGGCTGTTCGACGAATCGCTGAAGATGTTCCTTGCCGGGCACGGCCTGAAGAGCTTCCGCATGCTCGAGCAGTGCGGCCTGCTGAAGTTCCTGTTCCCGGCCACCGCCCGTGCGCTGAAGCGCGGCGACGAGGCGCTGCGCGCACTGGTCGAGCAGGGGCTGGCGAATACCGACGCACGCGTTGCCGAGGGCAAGTCGGTGACGCCCGCGTTCCTGTTCGCGGTGCTGTTGTGGGGCGAGGTGCGCGACCTGGCGCACCACCTGATCGCCGGCGGCAAGGACGTCAACGAGGCCTGGGCGCGCGCCGCGCTGCAGGTGGTGGGCGAGCAATGCCAGCGCGTGGCGATCCCGCGCCGTTTCACCTTCACCATGGAGGAGATCTGGTCGTTGCAGCCGCGCTTCGAGCAGGTGCAGCGCAAGAAGGTGTTTCGCCTGCTGGCGCATCCGCGTTTCCGTGCCGCGTTCGACTTCCTGCTGCTGCGCGCGCACGAATCGCCGGCGATCCGCGAGCTGGGGCAGTGGTGGGACCACGCCCAGCAGTTGCCGCACGAGACGCTGGCGGCGGCGTTGCCGGCGCATGGCGGCAGCGAGCCCGAGCCGGCTGCGCCGGCCGCCGGCCCGGCGCGCAAGCGGCGCCGGCGCAGGCCCGCGACGAAGTCCAAGCCGGCGTGACCGCGGCCTACATCGCGCTGGGCGGCAACCTGGGCGACCCGCGGCGGCAATTGCTGGATGCCGTGGACGCATTGGCGCACCTGCCTGGCACGCGCCTGTTGCGCCGCTCGTCCCTGTACCGCACGCCGCCCTGGGGCGTGCTGGAGCAGCCGTCATTCGTCAATGCCGCGGCGTTGCTGGAGACCACGCTCGCGCCGCACGCGCTGCTCGATGCGCTGCTGGCGATCGAGCAAAACGCCGGCCGCGTGCGTGCGGAGCGCAACGGCCCGCGCACGCTGGACCTCGATCTGCTGCACATGGAGGGCGTGCGACTCGACGATGAAAGGCTGACCTTGCCGCATCCGCGCATCGCCGAGCGCGCCTTCGTGCTGCTGCCGCTCAACGATCTCGCGCCGGACCTGCTGCTGCCGGGACAGGGGCGCGTGGCGGACCTGCTCGCCACGGTGGACACGCAGGGTTGCGAACGTCTGGCCGAATGATGCGGTGCAGCGGATAATCGACCGCCCCCCTCCTGCGAGACGACGCCGTGTACGTGGACCCCGCCAACATGCCCGCCCGCAAGCCGGTCACCGTGCCCGGCCTGCACGCGATGAAAGCCGCAGGCCGCCGCATCGTGATGCTCACTGCCTACGACTACAGCCTCGCCGCGCAACTGGAACTGGCCGACATCGACGTGGCCCTGGTCGGCGACTCGCTGGGCATGGTGGTGCAGGGCCACCGGAGCACCCTGCCGGTGACGCTGGACCACATGGTCTACCACACCCAGGCGGTGGCGCGCGGGCTGTCGGCCACGCTGCTGGTCGCCGACCTGCCGTTCATGGCCGACCGCGACCTGCCGCACGTGCTGGAAGCCGGCGCGCGGCTGGTGGGCGAGGCCGGCGCGGCGATGGTGAAGATCGAGGGCGCCGCGCCGCACATCCTCGACGCGACCACCGCGCTGGTGGCGCGCGCGATCCCGGTCTGCGCGCATCTGGGCCTCACCCCGCAATCGGTGCACAAGTTCGGCGGCTTCCGCATCCAGGGCCGCGAGCAGGAAACCGCCGACCGCATCCTGGCCGAAGCGCGCTCGGTGCAGGAGGCGGGCGCGGACCTGCTGGTGCTGGAGGGCGTGCCCACCGCGCTGGGCGAACGGGTGACCAGGGCGCTGGCGATCCCGGTGATCGGCATCGGCGCGGGCCCGCATTGCGACGGCCAGGTGCTGGTGATCCAGGACATGCTGGGCATCACGCCGGGCAAGCGACCCAAGTTCAGCAAGGATTTCCTTGCCGGTCGCGATTCTGTGGCGGCGGCGATCGCGGCCTATGCGGCGGACGTGCGCAGCGGCGCGTTCCCCGCGCCCGAGCACTGCTTCAACTGACCGACGGCGGTTTCCATGCAGACTGTGCAAGACCTTCCGGCCCTGCGCGCCGCGATCCGCAGCTGGCGGAGCCAGGGCCAGACCGTGGGGCTGGTGCCCACCATGGGCAACCTGCACGCGGGCCACTATTCGCTGCTGAAGCTGGCGCGCGCGCGCGCCGACCGGGTCGTGGCCAGCGTGTTCGTCAATCCCACCCAGTTCGGCCCCAGCGAGGATTTCGAGCGCTATCCGCGCACGCTGGTCCAGGACCAGACGGGCCTGGCCGAGAACGGCTGCGACCTGCTGTTCGCGCCCGAGGTGGCGACGATGTATCCGTTCGGTCCCGAACAGGGCGTGAGCATCCACGTTCCGCAGATCACCGACACGCTGGAAGGCGCCCACCGCCCCGGCCATTTCGACGGCGTGGCCACCGTGGTGTGCAAGCTGTTCAACCTGGTGCAGCCGGATCTCGCGGTGTTCGGCCAGAAGGACTTCCAGCAGCTCAAGGTGATCGAGCGCATGGTGCGCGATCTGGCGCTGCCGGTGAAAGTGGTGGGTGCGCCGATCCAGCGCGCCGACGACGGGCTGGCGCTCAGCTCGCGCAACCAGTACCTGTCGACGGAGGAGCGTGCGCTGGCGCCGCAGATCCATGCCACGCTGCTGCAGATGCGCGAGCTGGTCGGCAAGGGCCATGCACGGCGCATCGTCGAGGAAGCCGCGCAGTCCAGGCTCGAGCGCGCAGGCTTCGTGCCCGACTACGTGGCGATCCGCCGCGCCGAGGACCTGACCGAGCCCGAAGCCGGCGAGGACTCGGGGCTGGTGGCGTTGATCGCCGCGCGGCTGGGCACGACGCGCCTGATCGACAACTTGCAGTTCGACTGAAATGCCCGCATTTCGCTGGCTGAACGCGCGATGTTGCGGTGCAATGTCGACGGTTCGATAATGCGCAGCCACGCGGACCGTTCCCGCAGGAAACCGAAGTCATGCACCTGAACATGTTCAAGGCGAAGATCCACCGCGCCACCGTCAGCCACGCCGAGCTGCATTACGAGGGCTCGATCGCGATCGACGGCAACCTGCTCGACGCCGCGGGCATCCGCGAGTACGAGCAGATCCATGCCTGGGACATCGACAACGGCGAGCGCTTCGTCACCTACGCGCTGCGTGCCGAGGAAGGCTCGGGCATCATCTCGGTGAACGGCAGCGCCGCGCGCAGCGTGCAGGTGGGCGACCTCATCATCATCGCCGCGTTCGCCCAGGTCGACGAGAAGGAGCTGGCCCAGTTCCAGCCCACCTGCGTCTACGTGGACGCGGACAACCGCATCACCCATACCAACCGCTCGATCCCGAAGCAGATGGCGGCTGCCTGAGCCGGCTGTTGCAGGAGCGCACCCTGTGCGCGAATGCTTTCGGCTTCGATCAAGCGTCAAGGCATGCGCGCACAGGGTGCGCTCCTGCAGGTGAATCAGAACGCCGGTAGCACCGCGCCCCGGTACTTCTGCTCGATGAAGGCCTTGATCTCCGGGCTGGTCAGCGCCTTCGCCAGCTTCTGCACGCGCGGGTCGTCCTGGTTGTCGGGGCGGCCCACCAGGCAGTTCACGTAGGGCGAGTCCTTGTCTTCGATCAGCAGGGCGTCCCGGGTCGGATTGAGCCCGGCCGCCAGCGCGTAGTTGGTGTTGATCAGGGCCAGGTCCACCTCGTCCAGCGTGCGCGGCAGCATCGCCGCCTCAAGCTCCTTGAACCTGAGCTGCTTCGGGTTGACCGTGACGTCCTTCGGCGTGGCCAGCGCGTTGCCGGGGTCCTTCAGCGTAATCAGCCCGTGCTTGGCGAGCAGCAGCAGGGCGCGGCCCTCGTTGCTGGGGTCGTTGGGCAGCGACACGGTGGCGCCCACGGGCAACTGGTCGATGCTCCTGATCCTGCGCGAGTAGGCGCCGAACGGCTCGATGTGCACGCCCGTGATGCATGTCAGGTGGGTGCCGTGCTCGCGGTTGAACGCATCCAGATAAGGCTTGGTCTGGAAGTAGTTCAGGTCGATGTTCTTCTCGACCACCTGGGTGTTCGGCTGCACGTAGTCGGCGAACACCTTGATCTCCAGCTTCACGCCCTCCTTCGCCAGGATGGGCTGCGCCTGCTTGAGGATCTCCGCGTGCGGCACCGCGGTGGCGGCGACGGTGAGCGTGTTCGCATCCTCCTTCGGTGCCGAGCAGGCCGCGAGAAGCAGGGCGAAGGCCGCGCAGCCGGCGGCGCGCAGCATCCGCGTCACGACGGCTTGCGGGCGCAGCCGGCGAGCAGCAACAGGGCGAGAATGGCGGAGATCGCGGGGAGCAGCATCGGTCATGGCGGTTTCCAGGGGCGGGTCCAGACTAGACGTCCAAATCTTGGTGGGGAAATAACCGGATCAGTGGCGCTTATAACGCGCCACGATGCGGTCACCGAGCATCTGCAGCAGCTGCACCAGCACCACCAGCAGCACCACGGTGACCAGCATGTAGTCGGACTTGTAGCTGAGGTAGCCGTAGCGGTAGGCAAGGTCGCCCAGGCCGCCGGAGCCGATCGCGCCGCCCATCGCGGTGTAGCCCACCAGCGCTATGGCGGTCACCGTGATGCCAGCGGCGATGCCGGCGCGCGCCTCGGGCAGCAGCACGTGGCGCACGATCTGCCAGGTGCTGGCGCCCATCGCCTGGGCCGCCTCGATCACGCCCTGCTGCACCTCGCGCAGCGCGGTTTCCACCAGGCGCGCGAAGAACGGTGCGGCGCCGATCACCAGCGGCGGGATCGCGCCGCGCACGCCCAGCTTGGTGCCCACCAGCACGTAGGTCACCGGCATCAGCACGATCATCAGGATGATGAAGGGCACCGAGCGCAGCACGTTCACCGCCAGCGAAACGATGCCGTACAGCTTCGGCATCGCGCGCAGCTGGCCCCGGCCGGTGAGGTAGAGCAGCACGCCCAGCGGCAGGCCGATGGCCACGGTGAGCGCCAGCGCGCCGCCCAGCATCAGCAGGGTGTCGATGCAGGCGCGGCCGAGCTCGCCCCAGTCGTCGATGTTGGGAAACAGCGTCTGCAGCAGCGGCGTGGTCATGGCAGCTCCTCGATCTCGATGCCCGCCTCGCGCAAGGCGGCGAGCGCGGCGTCGGTATTCGCGCCTTCCAGCGTCAGCGTGAGCTGGCCGTAGGGCAGCTCCTTGATGCGGTCGATGCGGCCGGCGAGCAGGTTGAAGTCCACGCCGCTCTCGCGCATCACCTGGCTCAGCACCGGACTGAGCGTGGTGGCACCGCGGAACGTGAGGCGCAGCATGCGGCCCCCCACCTGGGCCAGTGGCGCCTGCGCGCTGGCGGCTTCCTCCGGCAGCGCCTCGTTGACGAAGCGCCGCGTGGTGGCGTGCCGCGGGTGCAGGAACACGTCGGCCACCGTGCCCTTTTCCACGATGCGGCCCGCATCGAGCACGGCCACGCGGTCGCAGATGCGGCGCACCACGTCCATCTCGTGGGTGATCAGCACGATGGTGAGCTTGAGCTCGCGGTTGATCGCGGCGAGCAGGTCGAGCACCGAGGCGGTGGTCTGCGGATCGAGCGCGCTGGTGGCCTCGTCACAGAGCAGGATCTCCGGCCGGTTCGCCAGTGCGCGGGCGATGCCCACGCGCTGCTTCTGGCCGCCTGAGAGCTGCGCGGGATATTTGGTCGCGTGCTCGCCGAGGCCCACGCGTTGCAACAGCTCGCCGACGCGGGCGCGGATCGTCGCCGCGTCGCGCTCGCCCGCGAGGCGCAACGGGAACGCCACATTGTCGGCCACCGTCTGCGAGGCGAGCAGGTTGAAGTGCTGGAAGATCATGCCGATGCGCCGCCGCTGTGCGCGCAGCGCCGGCTCGTCCAGTGCGGTCATCTCGGTCTCGCCGATCAGGATGCGCCCGCCGCTGGGCCGTTCCAGCAGGTTGATCAGCCGGACCAGGGTGGACTTGCCCGCGCCGGAATGGCCGATGATGCCGAACACCTCGCCATCCATGATGTCGAGGCTGAACGGCTGCAGCGCGGGGATGTCCTTGCCGTCCACGCGGTAGGACTTGTGTACGTCGAGGAAGCGGATCACGGGGGTTCGGCATCGGGACGGGCGGCCATTCTAGCGTCTGGCGTAGACTTCCATACGTCCATCCACGGAAACACCGGCCATGAGCAGCATCTACGACTTCAGCGCGCGCGACATCGACGGCAACGAGCGTTCGTTGTCCGAGTGGCGGGGCAAGGCCCTGCTGATCGTGAACGTGGCCTCGAAGTGCGGCTTCACCCCGCAATACGCCGGCCTGGAACAGCTGTGGCGGAACGGGCGCGACCGCGGCCTGGTGGTGCTGGGCTTCCCGTGCGACCAGTTCGGCCACCAGGAGCCGGGCGACGAGGCGGCGATCCGCGGCTTCTGCCATGCGAACTACGGCGTGACTTTCCCGCTGTTCGCCAAGATCGAGGTGAACGGCGAGCACGCGCACCCGCTGTACCGGTGGCTGAAGCACGAGGGCAAGGGCATCCTTGGCAGCGAGGCGATCAAGTGGAACTTCACCAAGTTCCTGGTCGATGCCCACGGCCACGTGGTCAAGCGCTATGCCCCCGCGGACACGCCGGAGAAGATCGGCAGGGAGCTGGACCGCCTGTTGGCGGATTGAGCGCGATCACTCGCCGCCGCGCCAGCCGGCCAGCAACTCCACGATCGCGTCGATGTCCTGGTTGGCGCGCGGTCCATCGGGGGCGCGCTGGTAGTTGTTGAGCAGGATCGCGAACGCCAGCGGCTTGCCGTCGGCCGTGGTGACGTAGCCGGCGAGGCTGTGCACATGGGTCATGCTGCCGGTCTTGGCCTGCACGCGGTCGGTGGCCGGGCCGTCGCGCATGCGCCACTCCAGCGTGCCGTCCACGCCGGCCATCGGCAGCATGCCGCGCAGCGCGGCGGCCCAGGGCTGTGCGGCCAGGTACTGCAGCAGCCGCACCATCGCCGCGGGTGTCACCAGGTCGTCGCGCGACAGCCCGGTGCCTTCCTCCAGCAGCACCGAGGACGGCGCGATGCCGATGCGTTCGAGCAGGCCGTGCAGTGCGTGCAGCCCCCAGGCCGCGCTGCCGAGGAAGCCGACTGGCGCATCGGGCTCGTTCGCCGCCGCGGCCTGCGCGCCGACGCCGTCGATCTGCAGCAGGTTCTGCAGGTACAGGTTCTGCGAGCGTTTGAGGCCCTGGGCGAGGATGTCGCTCACCGGCGGCGACAGCACCTCGGCCAGGATCCGTGCGTTTGCGCGCAGCGCGGCGTCGTTCTGTGGCCAGGCCAGCACGCGCAGGCCACCTTGCAGGCGCACGCCGCGGCGTGCCAGCGCGGCAAGCAGCTCCTCGCCGGCCTGTCGCGCCGGATCGGGAATCGCCAGGCGGTAGGTGCGCGGGGGCGTGCCGGCGGCGACGCTGCCGAAGGCATGCAGCAGCGGATCGCCCAATGCGCGGTAGAGGTTGATGTCGTCGGGCTCGTGCGCTGTCGCCGTGGCCAGCGTGTCGGCCAGCGGCGGCGCCGCCACGGCGGGCGAGAACGCCAGCAGCGGCGGCTGGCCCGCCCTGGTCGCAGGCGTCACCGTCAGCGACACCATGTTCTCGTGCACGCTGAGCGCCGAGGCCGGCGCGGCGAACCAGCCCAGCAGGTCGCTCGCCTCCCAGCCGTTGCCGAACCGCGGGCCGGAGAAATAGGTGGCGTCGGCGACCAGGTCGCCGCGCACCTTGCGGATGCCGCGTGCAGCCAGTTGCGCAGCGAGATCGTCGGCCCAGTCCGGGTTCGCGTCCGGCGTGCCGAGGGTCGGGTCACCCATGCCGTACAGCAGCAGGGGGCCGTCCAGCCGGCCGTGCCGTATCGGTGCGGCCGAGAGCAGACGGGTGGGGATGCGGTAATCCGCGGCGAGCGTGGACAGGGTCAGCGCTGCGGTGAACAGCTTGGCGGTCGAGGCGGGCTGGAACAGCTTGCCGGCCTGGTGTTCGTACAGCGTGCGGCCACTGTCGAGCGAGACCACCGCGATGCCCCAATCGGCGGCGGCGTAGCGCGGCTGGCGGATGATCGCGTCGATCTGCGCGGCGAGCGCCGGTCGCACCTGTGGCGCGGTGGCTGCCGTCGGCTGGCTGATGGCCAGCAGCAGGCATAGCAGCAGGGCGGTCCGGCGTGCGATCCGATTCATCCGCCGAGTATCCCGCAGCGGCGTCGCGCTCAGCCAGATGCCGGCACGGCGATCCGTGCATGGCGACGCGGCGGCCGCGGTGCGATCCGGCTCGGCGCGCGCACCGCGATGAAGGAGGGAAGGCGAAGCGGCGCGTCTCCCGGGTGCGGGGACGCCGATCTGCTAGGCTGGCCGTTCGTGCCGGTGCGAAGCCGGTTCATTCACCGTCACCGGAAACCGTCATGCAGATCGCCCCGAACACCGTCGCCACCTTCCATTACACGCTTACCGACGATGACGGTCAGGTCGTCGACAGCTCCGCCGGTCGCGAGCCGCTGGCCTATCTGCACGGCCAGGGCCAGATCGTGCCGGGCCTGGAGAAGCAGATGGAAGGGCGCCGGACCGGCGACAAGTTCGACGCCCACGTGACGCCGGAGGAAGGCTACGGCGTGCGCCACCCGGAACTGGTGCAGGAAGTGCCGCGCGAGGCTTTCCAGGGCGTGGCGGACATCCAGCCAGGCATGCAGTTCCAGGGCCACGGCCCGCAGGGTGTCATCAACGTCACCGTAACCAGGGTCGAGGACGACAAGGTGCACATCGACGGCAACCATCCGCTGGCCGGCAAGGCCCTGCACTTCGCGATCGAGGTGACCGGGGTGCGCGAGGCCACCGAGGAGGAGCTGTCGCACGGCCACGTGCACGGCGCGGGTGGCCATCACCACTGACGCACGATCATGCAGGGACGCATGAAGGTCGCCATCGTGGGTTACGGCGCCGCCGGTCAGGCGGCGTCGTTGTTTCTGGCAGGCCAAGGTCACGACCTGAGCGTGTTCGAGCAGGCCGACGCGCCGGGGCCGGTGGGCGCAGGTTTCCTGCTGCAACCCATTGGACTGGCGGTGCTGGAACGGCTCGGTCTGCGCGAACGGGCGCTGGCGCAGGGCCAACGTATCGAATCACTGCATGGCCGCACCATGGACGGCCGGCAAGTGATGGCCATGCGCTATGCCGACCACGCGCCGGATTGCTACGGCTTGGGCATGAGTCGCGGCAGCCTGTTTTCGCTGCTGCGCGATGCATATGCCGAGGCCCGCGATATCCATGTCGGCACGCGCATGGTGGGCGTGGACGCAGAAGCCGGCCTGTTGTTCGACGAGCACGGCGGAAGCCATGGTCCGTTCGATCTGGTCGTGGCTGCCGACGGCGCGGGTTCGCGCCTGCGCGCCAGCCTGCCCGGATTGGCCACCCGCGATGCGCTTTATCCATGGGGTGCGGTGTGGTGCCTGTTGCCGGCCGAAGGCTGGCCGCATGCCGACACCCTGCAGCAACGCTATGCCGGCGCGCGCGAGATGGTCGGCGTGCTGCCGGTAGGGTACCGTGCCGACCGCCACGGCCGCTGGCTGACCTTCTACTTCAGCCTGCCGGGCAAGCGGGTGGACGCGTTCGACGATGTGGCGCTCGCACATCTGCGCGAGCGGGTGGCGGCACTGTGGCCGCAGGTGCTGCCGCTGCTGGCCGGCATCGAGGCGCCGGAGCAGTTGCAGCGTGCGCGCTATCGCGACGTGGTGATGCCGGTGCCGAATCGCGGGCGCGTGGTGTTCCTCGGCGATGCGGCGCACGCAATGAGTCCGCAGCTCGGGCAGGGCGTGAACATGGCGCTGCTGGACGCGCAGTCGCTGGCGGACGCGTTGGCCACGCACGACGATCTCGCGCAGGCCTTGCGCGCCCATGTGCGCGCGCGCCGCCGCCACTTGCAGGTGTACCAGTCCATGAGCCGCTGGCTCACGCCGCTGTTCCAGTCGAGGCACGATGGCCTGGCGCGGTTGCGTGACCTCGCTTTCGGCCCGCTTGGGCGTTTGCCGCTGGCGCGCGGACAGATGCTGCGCATCCTCACCGGCACCAAGCAGGGATGGTGGCGTTAAAGCATTTTGCGATAGACCACGAAGCCCGACTTCTCGGCAACCCGGTCGTAGAGGCGCATCGCCGTGGCGTTGCTTTCGTGGGTCTGCCAGTACACGCGCGGCGCCTTCGCCCGTTGCGCGAGTTCGCAGACGCGCTCGATCAAGGCGCGGCCCACGCCGAGGCCGCGTGCTTCCGTCACGGTGAACAGATCCTGCAGATAGCAGCTGGGTCCGATCTGGATCGTGCTGCGGTGGAACAGGTAGTGCGCCAGGCCCAGCAACTCGCCGTCGCGTTCGGCCACCAGCGCGTGCACCGGCTCGGCCGGATCGTGGAAGCGCGCCCAGGTGGTGCGGGTGATGTCCTCGGGCAGCGCGGTGGCACCGCGGCGTCCGTAGAATGCGTTGTAGCCGTCCCACAACGGTTTCCAGCCGGCGTAGTCGGCCGCCGTCACGGGCCGGATCGAGATCGTGTGGTTCACGGGGCACTCGCTGCTGCGGATGTCGATGACGCAGCATGCACGTCGCGCCGGCGCCGCACCAGTGGCGTGCGGCGCGGACTCAATACCAGTCGAGCAGCGACACACCCACGCCGAGGTAGGTGGCGTTGTGGTTGTAATCGATCAGGCTCTCGCCGTAGCCCTTGAACAGCTCCATGTAGCCGCGCAGGTTGCCGGCGACCGGAAAGCTCCAGGTGAAGCGCGCGGCGCCGTGGCTGTGGCTGCCGCCGCGCAGCGAGTGGCGCAGCATCATGCCGAATTCCTGGCCGTGCCACTCGCGCACGATCTGCATGTCGGCGCGGCCGATGTAGTCGCTGATGTCGGGGTTGTCGTCGGTGCTGCGCGCCTCGGGGATGCGCCACCAGGGGCGGACAATCACGGTCCAGCCGGGGCGTTCGAAGCCGAAGTCGGCGATCACCCGGTTCCAGCTGCGCGACAGCGGATTGCTGCGGCCGTTGGACTGGTGGTCGATGCCGATGCCGAACAGGCGCCCCTCCCAGCCCAGCACGCGGTAGTGCGTGTCGAACACCAGCAGCGCCTCGGGCTCGTAGTCGGTCTCGCGGAACGGCCGCGACACCCGCGCGTTGTAGACCTGCCAGCGCGAGCTCTGGGTGTAGCCCAGCCACAGGTCGCCGGCGTCGCCGAACACGCCTTGCCACAACTTGGTCTTCAGGCTGAGCTGGAACTTGCCCTCGACGTTCTGCAGCTGCTGCGGCGTGCGCACGGTGTTGTCGGGATTCGGACTCTCCGGTTCGGTGTTCTGGTGGCTGGTGGCGAACAGCGGCAGTGCGTACACCGGCTTGTAGCCGCGCAGGTTGAAGGTGCCGAGCTTGCTCTCCGGCGACAGCTCCCAGCGGCTGTCCAGCAGCGACAGCGGCGGCGATACCCCGGACTTGGCCGCAGCGGCCGCGCCGGCCTGGCGGTCGTGCGCGAACACGCCGTCGTCGGCGGTGACGGGCTGCCCATTGCGTTTCTGCGCTGCCGGCAGCTGGTCGCGACCGGTGGCGTGGTCGTAGCAGGCCAGCCGCAGCGCATCGCTCTCGATCGCGGTGCAGGCGCGGATGTCCATCGGGTCGGGATTCTGCGCATGGCAGATGCCGGCGGCGAGGCAACCGGCCAGCAACAAGGCGCGGTGTTTCATGGGGACTCCGGTGGCGCGGTCCAGCGGGGATGGCCGAAGTCTAGGGGATGCGCCGAGGCAGTTTTTCGAACGGGCACGAAAAACCGGCCACATCGTCGATGTGGCCGGTTCGTCATGCAGGTCTTACTTCATCTGCTTGACCCAGGCTTCGTACTGGGTCTTGCTGATGCGCTTGCCGTTGTGGCTTGCGTGCAGGAAGTCGTTCGCCAGCGGCGGATAGGCGGCGGCCTGCTCCTCGGTGATCCACTTGCCGCCGCCGGAGAGCTGGCTGAACGGCGGCGGGGGGGCGATCTGCGGCGCGGCCGGCGGCACGCTGCGCACGGTCACTTCGGGTGGTGGCGTCTGTGCGGGCGGGGGCGCCGGCTGCATGGTGTCCTGCGAGGGCGGCGGGGTCTGGCCGGTGTTGTCCTGGGCGAAGGAAGTGCCGGCGAAGAACAGGGTGCAGGCGGCGAGTGCGGGCAACAGGGCGTTGCGTGCTTTCATGACGATTACTCCATGCCAGAATGTCCGAGGGAGTGCGAGCCTCGCGGGCGACAAGATGGCGCCGTGGTTCGCGGGACCTGTAAAGGACGCTAGCAGAGGCTGCATAAATGTCGTCGCAACATTCTTGTCGAACCGATGTGAAGGCGGCGTGCCGTTGATCGCCGCTTCAGCGAACACGGCCGCGCTGAGCCTGCCACAGGCGCGCGCGCTGCAACTGCACGCGCAGGGGCTGCTGCAGGCGCCGCGCCGCCGCCCGCGGCGCGACGACGTGGTGGCGGCGATCGAACGCATGCGCCTGCTGCAGATCGATTCCATCCACGTGGTCGCACGCAGCCCGTACCTGGTGCTGCATTCGCGCCTCGGCGACTATCCGATGGCGTGGCTGGACGAGGCGCTGGCCGACGGCCGCGTCGCCGAGTGCTGGGCGCACGAGGCCTGTTTCGTCGCCGCGCGGGATCTCGCCGCGCATCGCGCCTGGCGCGAGCGCGGCAGCCACTGGGCACAGCGCCACGCCGAGCGCATGCACCGCGAACATCGCCCGGCGATGGACGCCTTGCTCGCGCGCATCCGCGACGGCGGCGCGGTACTGGCGTCGGACTTTCCGCGCGAGGATCGTGGTGCCTCCGGCTGGTGGGAATGGAAACCGGAGAAGCGCTGGCTGGAAGCCTGGTTCGCGCTGGGCGAACTGATGGTGCCGCGGCGCGAGCGCTTCCAGCGCGTGTACGACCTCGCCGAGCGGGTGCTGGCGAAGCTCGATCCGCCGTTCGAGCCCAGCACGCTCGATCCGGCGCAATTGCGGCGGCACTTCATCCTCGACGGCGTGCGCGCGCTGGGCATCGCGCAGGCGCGCTGGATCGCCGACTACTTCCGCCTGAAGCCTGCGGTGAGCGCGCGCGAACTGGCGCCGCTGGTAGCCGGCGGCGACTTGCTGGAGGTGGCGGTGCGCGGCTGGGACGCGCCGGCCTACGTGCACCGCGAGCATGCCGGAGCGCTGGATCGCGCGTGCGGCGGCCGCCTGCGCGCGACCCACACCACGCTGTTGTCGCCGTTCGATCCGCTGGTGTGGGATCGCGCCCGCGCCCTGGCGATGTTCGGTTTCGACTATCGCATCGAGTGCTACGTGCCGGCACCGAAGCGGCGCTACGGCTACTACGTGCTGCCGATCCTGCATCGCGGCGCGCTGGTCGGCCGGCTGGACGCCAAGGCGCATCGTGCCGAGGGCGTGTTCGAGATCAAGGCGCTGTACCTGGAGGACGGCGTGGACGCCTCGCCACGGCTGCTTGAGGAAGCGGCTGCGGCGATCGCGCGCACCGCGCGCTGGCACGGCACGCCGCGGGTTCGCCTGGGGCGCTGCCGCCCGGCGGCACTGGCGCCGGCCCTGCGCCGCCTCTGGAGGGCGCAGGGTTGAGTCAGTGCGTCGCCGTGGCGGTGGCCGCCGGGGCGATGGGACTGCACGGGCGACTCTGCAGGCTCTGGTGCAGCTGGCCGGACAGCAGCCGGCAGCGGGCGTCCAGGTAGGGACGGGTCCGCGGGTCGCGCGAGGCCTGCTGCAGACTGTCGCGCATGGCCTGGTAGCGGGCCTGCAACTGGTCGGCCGGGAAGGTTGCCGCAGCACGGTGGCAGGCCAGGTAGCTCGCCAGGTAGGCGTCGCAGGACGGGACGCCGGTGATCGCTGCGGGCACCGGCGGTGCGGCGGGGCGGGATGGCCGGGTGGTGGCGCAGGCGGCCAGCAGCAGGCCGGCGCACAGCGGGAACAGCAGGCGGATGCTCAAGGTGGGGAGTCCTGCGGATGGGGTGGACATGATATTCACGCGGTCCCCGCTTGCGGATATCCGCTACGGTTATCGGTTACCATTGCAGGGCTGAGTTTGCCGGGGTCGCCAAGCACCGGTGGCCCGATGCAGCCGATCCGCGATCTGCCTCATCTGTTCACCCCGGGGTTGTTTTCCTTTGCACACCAGTAAGCCGGCTGCCGCATGTCGTGGCGGTCGAGTCTCCTTTGATTCGAAATACCCAGTGGAGTGATTCAAATGTCTGATCGTCAGATCGGTACCGTCAAGTGGTTCAACGATGCCAAGGGCTTCGGTTTCATCGCCCGCGACAACGGCCCGGACGTGTTCGTGCATTTCCGCGCGATCACCGGCAACGGTTTCAAGAGCCTTCAGGAAGGCCAGCAGGTCAGCTTCAAGGTGGTGCAGGGCCAGAAGGGCCTGCAGGCCGACGAAGTGACCCCCGCCTGATTGCCGTTCACGCGTCATCCGGAACCGGGCAGCGATGCCCGGTTTTTTTGTGCCCGCCATTCGTGGCTGGCGCCCTTCGGACCCAGGCTGGCGTGATGCCGAAAATCGCTTCCTGCGATTTTGTGTCCGCGGACACTTTCGGTGATCGATCCCGCTACCAGCACCACCGTTTCGACTGCGCGGGGATAACCGGCCCGGACAGCCCGGTCCGGACCGCACCATGCATGCCGGTCCGGGGCTGCCCGGGCCTCCTGTCGCCGGCCGCCGGGTTAATCGGGGCGTGCCCCGGAAAATGACGCTTGACATGTCGCTTGCATTCGTGAAATTCCGTTATGCTTGCCCCACTGCGTCTGCTTGGCCACGTGCGTGCCCGGTATGGAACCCCTGTCGATTCCATGTCGCTACACCCGACCCCGGCATGCCCAGTAAGCCGTCGACCCGCGGAGGTCGGCTCGTCTCAAGCGTCAGGAATGGATCGGAGTGAGTCATGTCGGATCGTGAAACAGGTACCGTCAAGTGGTTCAACGACGCCAAGGGGTTCGGCTTCATCAGCCGTGAGAACGGCCCCGACGTGTTCGTGCATTTTCGTGCCATCACCGGCACGGGCTTCAAGAGCCTGCAGGAAGGCCAGAAGGTGACGTTCAAGGTGGTGAACGGCCAGAAGGGTCTCCAGGCCGAGGAAGTCACCCCGGTTTGATCGCCGTACCGCAAGCGGAAAAGGCCGGCGCGAGCCGGCCTTTTCTTTTCCGTTGCGATCGTCCTTGATCGCGGAAATCAAATGGCGACCATTCGCGGTCGCACCCGTCAATGAACCTCACGACTGCGGTCATCGAACCCGACGTGCTGCCGCTGGCGATGGCCGACGGCGTGCGCGCGGAGTTGCTGTGCGTGGCGCCAGCCGGCGTGCCGCGCGCGGCCGTGTACTGGCTGCCGGCGATGGGCGTGCCGGCGAAGCATTACCTGCCGCTGGCCGCGGCGCTGGCCGCGCAGGGCGTGGCGGTGGCATTGCACGAGTGGCGCGGCATCGGCTCCAGCAACCTCCGCGCCGGCCGTCGCCGCAACTGGGGCTACCGCGAACTGCTGGCGGTCGACTTGCCTGCCGGGCTGGCAGCGATGCGGGCGCACTGGCCGCAGGCACGCCCCCGGTTGGGTGGCCACAGCCTGGGCGGGCAACTGGCCTGCCTTTGCGCCAGCCTCGGCCCCGCCGACATGGCGGGCATCGTGCTGGTGGCCAGCGGCGCGCCGTACTGGCGGCGCTTCCGTCGCGGCACCCTGATCGGCCTGGCCTACATGCTGGCGCCGGTGCTGGCGACGGTGCTGGGGCATCTGCCCGGCCGTCGCCTCGGCTTCGGTGGCAACGAGGCGCGCGGCGTCGTCGCCGACTGGGCGCGCAGCGGGCGCAGCGGGCGCTACGCCGCGACGGGCATGGACGTGGACTTCGAGCAGCGGCTGGCCGCCGTGGAACTGCCGGTGCTGGCGTTGCGCCTGCGCGACGACTGGCTGGGACCGGCCGCCTCGCTGGACTGGCTGCTGGACAAGCTGCCGCACGCGCTGCGCCGCCACGAACTGGTCACGCCGGACGAACTGGGCGGCCAGCCGGCCGACCATTTCGGCTGGATGAAGGCGCCGGAGGCGGTGGCCGCGCGCATCGCCGACTGGATCGCCGCACACGACACAGTGTTCGCGGCAATGCCACGCTGCGGCCCTTGATGCGGTACGGGCGTGCCTGCACTGTAGGGGTTTGCCTCCACCGGCCTATCGTCCGATGAAATTGTTCGAACCCTTCCCGCAGCGCAGCCTCAGCCTGCGCAATCGCATCGTGGTCTCGCCGATGTGCCAGTACTCGGCCGTCGACGGCGTGCCCGAGCACTGGCATCTGGTGCACCTGGGCAGCCGCGCGGTGGGCGGCGCGGGCGCGGTGATCGCCGAGGCCACTGCGGTGTCGGCGCAGGGACGCATCTCGCCGGGCGACACGGGCATCTGGAACGATGCCCAGGTCGCCGCCTGGCGGCCGATCACCGCCTTCATCGCGGCGCAGGGTGCGGTGCCCGGCGTGCAGCTGGCCCACGCCGGCCGCAAGGCCAGCGCGCACCGGCCGTGGGAAGGCGGCGGTGCGCTCACCGCGGCACAGGGGGCCTGGACCACGGTGGCCCCATCGGCGCTGCCGTTCGACACCGGCTGGCACACGCCCGAGGGGCTGGATGCGGCAGGCATCCGCCAGTTGATCGACGATTTCCGCGCGGCGGCGCGGCGCGCACTGGCTGCCGGCTTCCGGCTGGTCGAGCTGCATGCCGCGCATGGCTACCTGCTGCACCAGTTCCTGTCGCCGCTCAGCAACCTGCGCGACGATGAATACGGCGGAAGCTACGAGCGCCGCACCCGGCTGGTGCGCGAGGTGGCCGTCGCGGTGCGCGAGGAGTGGCCGGCGGAACTGCCGCTGTGGCTGCGCATCTCGGCCACGGACTGGGCCGAGGGCGGCTGGGACATCGAGCAGAGCGTGCGGCTGGCGCGCGAACTCAAGCCGCTGGGCGTGGACCTAGTCGACGTGTCCAGCGGCGGCCTGCTGCCGCACGTGAAGATCCCGCTGGCACCAGGCTACCAGGTGCCCTTCGCCGCGCGCGTGCGCCGCGAGGCGGGCATCGCCACCGGCGCGGTGGGCTTGATCACCGGGGCGCGGCAGGCCGCCGACATCGTGGACAACGGCGAGGCCGACGTGGTGCTGATCGCACGCGAGAGCCTGCGCGACCCGTACTTCCCGCGCCGGGCCGCGCAGGAACTGGGTGCGCAGCTGCCCGCTCCGGCGCAATATCGACGGGCATGGTGAACCGGAGGGACGATGAACGCGCAACCGATCCAGATCGACGGCCGTCTGCACGATCTCGGTGACGGCTTCGCCGTGCGCCGGCTGCTGCCGGTGCTGCAGGCGCGCCACGTGGGGCCGTTCGTGTTCTATGACCACATGGGGCCGGCGGACTTCGCGCCCGGCCGCGGCATGGACGTGCGGCCGCACCCGCACATCGGCCTGGCCACCGTGACCTGGCTGTTCGACGGCACGATCCGTCATCGCGACAGCCTGGGCAGCCTCGCCGACATCCGCCCCGGCGCGGTGAACTGGATGACCGCTGGCCGTGGCATCGTGCACTCCGAGCGCACGCCGCCGGAGGCGCGCGCCGCGGGCCAGCGCCTGCACGGCATCCAGGTGTGGGTGGCACTGCCGCGCGACCACGCGGAGATCGCGCCGGAGTTCCATCACCATGAAGCGAACGAGTTGCCGCGCGTCACCCGGTCCGGCGTGGATCTGGTGCTGATCACCGGCACCGGCTGGGGCGCGGTCTCGCCGGTGAAGGTGTACGCGCCGATGTACTTCGCCGAGGCACGGTTCGAGGCCGGTGCCGAACTGGCCTTGCCGACGGAGCATGCCGAGCACGGCGTGCACGTGATCGAGGGCGGGCTGGCGTGGGGCGGTCTGCGGCTGGAAGCAGACCGGATGGCGGTGCAGGCGGGCAGGTCCGTGCCGCCGCTGCGGGCCACCGGCGCCGGCCGCGCGATCCTGTTCGGCGGCGCGCCGCTGGATGGCGAGCGCCACCTGTGGTGGAACTTCGTGGCTGCCGACACCGCGCGCATCGAGCAGGCCAAGGCCGACTGGCGCGAAGGACGCTTCCCCGCGGTGCCCGGCGACGAGGAAGAATTCATTCCGCTGCCGCCCGGTTGAGGAGCAGCTCCCGATGCCCGAATTCGCCAGCTTCCGCGCGTTCTACCCCTATTACCTTGCCGAGCACGGCAACCGGATGTGCCGGCGCTGGCATTTCGTCGGCAGCACGCTGGTGCTGCTGATCCTGCTGCTGGCTGTCGCCAGCGGGCGCTGGGCCTGGCTGTGGCTGCTGCCGGTGGCCGGCTATGGCTGCGCGTGGATCGGCCACTTCGTCTACGAGAAGAACCGGCCGGCCACGTTCCGCCACCCGTTCTACAGCCTGATGGGTGACTGGGTGATGTACGCGCAGATGCTGCGCGGCAAGGTCAGTTTCTAGCGGTACTGCTGGTGGCAGCTCTGGCAGGTTTCGCCCACCGGCTTCAGCGCCGCGGCCAGCGCCGCGCAGGTGGCCGGCGCGGACACGGCGGCCTGCTGCAGGCGCGTCTGCAGCTGGTTCGCGTCGTCGGCAAAGGCTTTGTCGGCGATGCCGAAGGTGGGCAGGATGTCGGTGGCGGTGGACTGCAGGCGCAGCAGGTGGTGCTGGACCTTCGCCGCATCGCACTGCTGCGCCTT
This sequence comes from Rhodanobacter aciditrophus, assembly GCF_050026795.1. Taxonomy (NCBI): domain Bacteria; kingdom Pseudomonadati; phylum Pseudomonadota; class Gammaproteobacteria; order Lysobacterales; family Rhodanobacteraceae; genus Rhodanobacter; species Rhodanobacter aciditrophus. Next base: position 961,231 of record NZ_JALBWP010000012.1, on the reverse strand, counting down.
GAGCGCCTGTTTCAGCTCGCCCATGTGGTAGCCCATGGTATGCATCACCGCGGCGGGCATGGGGTTGCGTGCCGCCAGCGCGTTCATCACGTTGACGGTGCCGACCACGCCGATGGCCAGGCCGAGCAGGATCAGGAGGGCTGCGCGCATCGCACGGGTTCCATTGCGGAGACAGGCCGGCGAGGATACCCCGGATCGCCGGGAGGGGACGATAGAATCGGTGCTTTGCGCAACGCGGCAGCCCGAGTGTGACGATGAGCGATACCCGTTTCCCGCACGAACGTTTCGCCGGCATCGAGCGCCTGTACGGCGCCGGCAGCGTGGCGAGGCTGGCGCAGCGCCACGTCTGCGTGGTGGGCATCGGCGGCGTGGGCTCGTGGGCCGCCGAGGCGCTGGCGCGCAGCGGCGTGGGGCGGCTCACGCTGATCGATGCCGACGAGGTGTGCGTATCGAACACCAATCGCCAGCTGCATGCGCTGGACGGCGAGTTCGGCAAGCCCAAGGTGGGCGTGATGGCCGCGCGGCTGCATGCGATCAACCCGGCGCTGCGGCTGGAGGCGATCGAGCGTTTCCTCACCACCTCCACGCTCGACGAGCTGCTCGACCGCGGCTACGACGCGGTGCTGGACGCCTGCGACGCGTTCCGCGTGAAGCTGGAGACGATCGCCTGGTGCCGGCGACGCAAGCTGCCCATCGTCAGCGTGGGCTCGGCTGGCGGGCGCACCGACCCCACGCAGATCCGCGTGCGCGACCTCTCGCGCACCGAGCACGACGCGATGTTCAGCCTGATCCGCAAGAAGCTCCGCAGCGACTTCAACTTCCCGCGCAGCCCGCAGCGCTACTTCGGAGTGCCAGCGGTGTACTCGCTGCAGAACGTGCAGTACCCGCAGCCGGACGGTACCGTCTGCGGCACCCGTCCGCCCGGCGGCGACGCGCTGAACCTCGCCTGCGGCGGCGGCCTCGGCGCCGCCACCCACGTCACCGGTGCGTTCGCGTTCGCTGCGGTGGGCAAGGTGATGGAGCGGCTGCTGCAGGCCGGCGACTAGGCGCGACGGTCAGCGGCCGGCCGCATCGCCGTTGGCGGGCCGGATACGGTTGCCGCCTGCTTTCTTGGCGAGATACATGGCGTGGTCGGCAGCCTTGGCCAGTTGCTCGATGTCCTCGCCATCGATGGGGAAGATGGCCACGCCGATGCTCGCCGAGACGTGGACCGGGCAATCACGCAGCTGGAACGCCGGGCCGAGCGCGGCACGGATCCGTTCCGCGATGTCCATGCCTTGTTCCGGAGTGGCAAGCGCATCGAGCAGCACCACGAACTCGTCGCCGCCGATGCGGCCGGCGAGATCGTGCCCGCGCAGGCAGCCGCGGATGCGGCTGGCGACTTCGCACAGCACCAGGTCGCCGGCAGGATGGCCGTGACGGTCGTTGACCTGCTTGAACCCGTCCAGGTCGATGTAGAGCAGTGCCACGCGCGTCTTCGCGTTCGCCGCGCTTTCCAGCGTGGCCTTCAGGCGGTGGCGGAACAGGTTGCGGTTGGGCAGGTCGGTCAGGGGATCGTGGAGGGCAAGATGGTGCAGCTGCGCCTGGGCCTGCTTGCGTTCGATCGCGGTGCTCACCTGGGTGGCGACGAATTGCAGCAGCTCGCCGTCGGCGCCGGTGTAGCCGACCTTGCCGCGATGCTCGACCACCAGCGCGCCGATCGTGCCGTCCTTTGACTGCAGCGGGGCGCCGAGCCAGTGCGTGGATGCCTCCGCCACGGTCGCGGTCGACTGCACGACCCGGCCGCTGCCGATCACCTCGGCGATGCGCGCGTCGACGGCGGGCTCCGTATGCCCGGGCGGGACCGCACACCCGCGGGCCACGTACGGAAACTGCAGGCGGTCCGTCGCACGATCGTGCAGGGCGACCAGGAAGTCCGTCGCGGGCAGGATGCCGCCGATGATCCGGTGCAGCTGCTCGAACAGCGACGGCAGGTCCTGCGCAGCATGCGCTGCCTCGGAAACGGCGTGCAGCGCCTGCCGCATCGATTCGCCGCGCTTGAGCGCGGTGATGTCCCGGGCGACGGCGATCCGCACGCGGTCGGCCTCGGACCAGCGCGCCGACCACATGATGTGCACCACTTCCCCGTCCTTGCGCAGGTAACGGTTCTGGAAGTTGGATTCGGGCCTGCCGCCCATGATCGCCGCGGCGGTGCGCAGCGTGATGGCGCGGTCATCCGGATGCACGAAATCGATCATCTGCTTGCCGACCACCTCCGCGGGGGCGTAGCCGAAGATGCGCTCGAAGGCGGCGCTGACGAACACGTAGCGTCCCTCGGCGTCGACGACGCAGATGGCATCCAGCAGGAGATCAAGGATCTTGTCCAGCGGGGTGAGTTCGGTCGTTGCCATCGGTTCCAGACGGGTGGTGGCGCACTGCCGGAATCGGTGGGCACGTCCTGTGCCATTGCAGGGCGGCGTCGCCGCCTCGCCCTGCTGGTCCCCGCGTACGGCGGACGGGCATTCCGGCGATGCCGCCCGTTCGGCATCCTGCCTGGCCTCGCAGTCCCTGTGCGGGGTGCGCTTCGACGCATCCCGCAAATGCAGCATCTACCAGCCCATGTAATGCCCGCCGTTGATGGCGAGGTTGGCACCGGTGATCCAGCTTGCCTCGTCGGTGGTGAAGAAGGCCACCGCGTGGGCGATCTCCTCGGGTTTGCCGAGACGACCCACCGGGATCTGCGCCACGATCTTCTCGCGCACTTCCTCCGGCACCGCCATCACCATGTCGGTGCCCACGTAGCCCGGCGAGACGGTGTTGACGGTGATGCCGAACTTCGCGCTTTCCTGTGCCAGCGAGATGGTGAAGCCGTGCATGCCGGCCTTGGCGGCGGCGTAGTTGGCCTGGCCGTACTGGCCCTTCTGGCCATTGATCGAGCTGATCTGCACGATGCGGCCCCACTTGCGCGCGCGCATGCCCTCGATCACCGGGCGGGTGACGTTGAAGCAGGCATTGAGGTTGGTGTTCACCACCTCGATCCACTGCTGGTAGCTCATCTTGTGGAAGGTGGTGTCGCGGGTGATGCCGGCGTTGTTGACCAGGATCTCTACCGGGCCGCACTGCGCCTCGATCGCCCGGATCATCTCCGCGCAGGAAGCGGGGTCGGAGACATCGCCGGGCACCATGCACACTTCGATGCCGTCGGCGGCCATCGCCTTGCGCCAGGCTTCGGCCTTGTCCGCGTTGCGGTAGTTGGTGGCGACCCGGTGCCCCTGCCGGGCCAGATAGCGCACGATCGCGCTGCCGATGCCGCCGGTACCACCCGTGACCAAAGCCGTGCGTTGCATCATGTCCAGTCTCCTTGGGTTCGCTGCGGGCGCGCGTCACGACGATCGGCGACCGGCGTTGGCCCAAGGAGAGATTTATAACCGCTCAGCCGGCAAAGCAACCGCTGCGTCGTGGAATAAGCGCCGGATCGAAGCGGGACAGGGCCGCCGCCAGCAGCGCCGGTGCGTCGGGGGCGTCCGTGGGCACCGGCTGGCCGAGAAAGGCCAGCGCACGGCGCAGCGCCGGCAGGGGGACGGTGGGATCCACCGGCCAGGCCTGCTCCGACTTGGAAAGCTTGCGCCCGGCGCCATCCAGCGCCAGCGGCAGGTGCAGATAGTGCGGGGTGGGCAGGCCGAGCAGGCGCTGCAGGTGGATCTGCCGCGGCGTGGAGTCGAGCAGGTCGCAGCCGCGCACCACTTCGGTGATGCCCTGGTGCGCATCGTCCACCACGCAGGCCAGCTGGTAGGAATACAGGCCCTCGACGCGGCGTATCACGAAGTCGCCCGCGCTTTCGCGCAGGTTCTGCCGTTGCGGACCCTGCACGACGTCGTCGAAGGCGATCTCGAGGTCCGGGGCGCGCAGCCGCCAGGCCGGTTCGCGCCGCGGATCGGGTGGCGCCACGCAGCGGCCGTCGCGGTGCGGCGCTGCACCGGCGGCCAGCCCGCTGCGACTGCACCAGCAGGGGAACACCGCGCCGGCCTCGCGCAGGCGCGCGAACGCGGCATCATAGGCGGCCCGGCGCTGCGACTGGTACAGCACCGGGCCGTCCGCCGCGAAACCGAAGGCCGGCAAGGCGGCGAGGATCGCGGCCGCCGCGCCGGGAACCTCGCGCGGCGGGTCGATGTCCTCCATGCGCAACAGCCATCGGCCGCCGGCCTGGCGGGCGCGCAGCCAGCTGCCGAGCGCGGCGACCAGCGAGCCGAAATGCAGGCGGCCGGTGGGGGAAGGGGCGAAGCGTCCGCGGTAATCCATCCGCGGCAGTCTGCCTGTCCGGAGCACGGCTGGCGAGGGGTGCGGGCGCTTGAAACCAGGCACCGGCGCCCCCACCCCCATCGCGTTTGCCTGATCTTCCACGTGACTGCCAAAGAGACAGCCATGCGCCGCATCCTCCTGTTCCTGGGTACCAACCTCGCCGTCCTGCTCCTGCTCGGCATCGTCTGCCGCCTGCTCGGCGTGGACCAGATGGCCGCAGCCCAAGGTTTCGGCGGCAGTACCGGCCTGCTGATCTATGCCGCGGTGTTCGGCATGGGCGGCGCCTTCATCTCGCTGGCCATGTCCAAGTGGATGGCGAAGATGACCACCGGTGCACACGTGATCGAGCAGCCGGCGAACGAGGCCGAGCGCTGGCTGGTCGAAACCGTGCGCCGCCACGCGCAGAACGCCGGCATCGGCATGCCCGAGGTGGCGATCTACGAGGCGCCGGAAATGAACGCCTTCGCCACCGGCATGACGAAGAACAGCGCGCTGGTGGCGGTGAGCAGCGGCCTGCTCGAACAGATGGATCGCGAACAGGTCGCAGCCGTGCTGGGCCACGAGATCGGCCACGTCGCGAACGGCGACATGGTGACCATGACGCTCATCCAGGGCGTGCTGAACACGCTGGTGATCCTCGCCGCGCGCATCGTGGGGCGGCTGGTGGACAGCTGGCTGTCCGGCGGCCGCGACGACAACCGCGGCAGCACCGGCATCGGCTACTTCGTCACGGTGATGGTGCTGCAGCTGGTGTTCGGACTGTTCGCCTCGATGATCGTGATGGCGTTTTCGCGCTGGCGCGAGTTCCGCGCGGACGCTGCCGGTGCCCACCTGGCCGGTCGCGGCGCGATGATCTCCGCGCTGCAGCGGCTCCAGGGCGACCACGGCGAGAACACCCTGCCGAAGACGCTCGCCGCGTTCGGCATCTCCGGCCCGCTGGCGCAGGGCTTCCAGCGCCTGTTCATGAGCCATCCGCCGCTGGACGAGCGCATCGCCGCGCTGCAAGGCGCGACGAACTGAATTTTCGCCCGTCGTGCCGGCGCAGGCCGGCGTCCGGTGGGGTGCCGTGCGAAGCATCCGGCGCTTCGGACGCTGCAGCTGCCGGATGACCGGTTTCGCCAGCGTGGAACTCCTCCGGCCCGCGCCGGCATGACGGCAAGGCCATCAACGCAAGACTGGACGTCACACCCATGACCACCACCGAAACCCGCAAATTCGAAGCCGAAGTCGCCCAGGTGCTGCACCTGGTCACCCATTCGCTGTACTCGCACAAGGAGATCTTCCTGCGCGAGCTGATCTCCAATGCCTCCGACGCCTGCGACAAGCTGCGCTTCGAGGCCATCGGCAAGCCCGAGCTGCTGGGCGGCGACGGCGAACTGCACATCGACGTGAGCTGGGACGAGGCCGCGCGCACCATCACCGTGCGCGACAACGGCATCGGCATGACGCGCGACGAGGTGGTGGCGAACATCGGCACCATCGCCAGCTCCGGCACGCGCCGCTTCCTGGAGGCGATGAGCGGTGAGCAGAAGGCCGACGCGCGCCTGATCGGCCAGTTTGGCGTGGGCTTCTACTCGGCCTTCGTGGTGGCCGACAAGGTCACCGTGCTCACCCGCCGCGCCGACGCGCCGGCGGGCGAGGGCGTGAAGTGGGAGAGCGACGGCAAGGGCGAATACGCGCTGGAGCAGGTCGAACTGGCCGCGCGCGGCACCGCGGTGGTCCTGCACCTCAAGGCCGACGAGGACGAGTTCCTCAAGGGCTGGCAACTGAAGTCGCTGATCCGCAAGTATTCCGACCACGTCGCCTTCCCGATCCGCGTTCCCGTCGAAAAGGACGGCAAGCCGACCGACGAGTGGGAGACCGCCAACGATGCGTCGGCGCTGTGGGCCAAGCCCAAGTCGGAGATTTCGGACGAGGACTACCAAGGCTTCTACAAGTCGCTGGGCCACGATTTCAACGATGCGCTGGCCTGGACGCACAACCGCGTCGAGGGCAGCCAGAGCTTCACCACGCTGCTCTACGTTCCCGCGCAGCCGCCGTTCGACCTGATGATGGGCGGGCGCGACGAGCGCAAGGGGCTGAAGCTCTACATCAAGCGCGTCTTCATCATGGACGCGGCCGAGGAGCTGCTGCCCAACTATCTGCGCTTCGTGCGCGGCGTGGTCGACGCCGACGACCTGCCGCTCAACGTCAGCCGCGAGATCCTGCAGCACAACCGCCAGCTGGAGCGCATCAAGTCGGCCTGCGTGAAGCGCGTGCTGGACCTGATCGAGAAGCTGGCCAAGGACGAGCCGGAGAAGTTCGCCACCTTCCTCAAGGCCTTCGGCAACACGCTGAAGGAAGGCATCAGCGAGGACGCCAGCAACCGCGAGCGCATCGCCAAGCTGCTGCGCTTCGCCTCGACCAAGGGCGAAGGCGCCAGGCAGAACGTCTCGCTGGACGACTACATCGGCCGCATGGCGGTGGGCCAGGATGCGATCTGGTACGTCACCGCCGACAGCTACGCCGCCGCTGCCGGCAGCCCGCAGCTGGAGGCGTTCCGCGCCAAGGGCATCGAGGTGCTGCTGATGTTCGACCGCATCGACGAGTGGATGGTCGGCTACCTCGCCGAGTACGAGGGCAAGAAGCTGCGCAACGTGGCCAAGGGCGAACTGCCGCTGGACGAGGCCGAGAAGCAGCAGCAGGAGGCGGTCGCGAAGGAGGCCGAGCCGCTGCTGAAGAAGCTCAAGGAGCTGCTCGGCGAGCGCGTGGGCGACGTCAAGGTCTCCGCCCGCCTCACCGATTCGCCCTCCTGCCTCGCGCTCAACGACTACGACATGGCGCCGCATCTCGCCCGCCTGCTGCGCGAGGCCGGCCAGGAGCTGCCCGAGAGCCGGCCCGTGCTGGAGATCAACCCGGGCCACCCGTTGTTGAAGCGGGTGGCAAACGAGGCCGACGAGGGCAGGGCGAAGGACCTCGCCAACCTGCTGCTGGAACAGGCCGAGATCGCCGCGGGTGCGCAGCTGGCCGACCCCGCTGCGTTCGTGCAGCGCGTGAACCGGGTGCTGCTGGGCAACTGAGTCCGCGGCAAAGCCGCACGGCGCAGATGGCAGAAGGCCCGTCGCGTGCGACGGGCCTTTCTTCGTTGCATGCGGACTCAGCGCGTGCGTGGCGGCGGATTCTGCACCGCCGGCACGGGCTGGCTGCTGCTCCTGATGCTGGTGCGATAACCGTCGTGCTCGTGTTGCACGGGCAGGCGCGGACGTGGGCCGCGACGGTACATGCCGCCCTGGCTGGCCAAGGCCAGCCGGTCGCCGTCGAGGTGCACCCAGTACCACGACCCGGGCGGTACCGGCTTGGCCGAGACGTAGGTGAAGTAGGCGTCGTAGTCGTTCGAACCCGTCGGTTTGGTCTGCAGCGCCACGTTCATGATGAACTGGCTCGACACCGGCTTGCCGTGCTTGTCGGTAGCCGGACTGCGGATCATTTCGCCGAGATTGGCGTTCAGCAGGCGGGTCATCTTCGCCGGCAGCGCATAGGCCGGCGACGCCTCGGTGACCTTGCCGTGCGCGTCGACGCGCACCAGCACCGGTTCGACCTTGTGGGGGAATTGGTTGATCGACATCGAGTCGTCGGCGACCGCGCTGGCGCTGGCCAGCAGCGCGACGACGATGAGGGGAAGCAGTGGCGTCCTCATGTCAATCTCCTTCTGACGGGGGACTTTCGCTTCTACTCCGCGCCCATGGCAGGGTCAAGCGGTTCTCCCTCAGGCGTTCGCCGCGCTCTTGCGTCGTCGCGGTTTCCTCTCCGAGGCGGCGAGCAGCTGTTGCAGATAGGCGATGCCCTCCTCCTCGGGGAAGAATGCCACCACGTCGGCCACGCTGAGCCGGTGGCGCTCGCGCAGGGCGAGGAACTCCTCGCGGGCGCGGGACAGGCGTTCGGCTTCGGCGGCTTTCCTTCCCAGGGGCTTCGGCCTGGGGCCGGGTTCGGGCTTCGGCTCACGCTTCGGTTCGGGCCGGTCCTGGTCGAGCGCGGCGAGCTCGGCCTGGAACTGGCGGAAGTCGTAGGGTTTGGAACTCATGGTGCTCGCGCGGTTCGGTGATGCGCCATTTTCGCACGGCGGCGGCGCCACGCGACGGACTTCCGGCTGACGGCCGGATCGCGTCTAATGAGGCGCTGGCCTCTGCGAAGCCCGATGATGAGTGCGCTGCTGCTGCTGTTCGTCTGTCTGGCATTGGGCGCAATGGTGCGTCGCTGGGCGCATCCGCCGGCCGGCATGGTGCACGGGCTCAACTGGTGGGTGCTCAACATCGCGTTGCCGGCACTGGTGCTGGAACTGATCCCCAGGCTGCGGTTCGACGCGCGGCTCTGGTTCCCGGTGGCGGCGATGTGGCTGGTGTTCTTCGGCGCCTGGCTGCTGTTCGCGTGGCTGGGGCCGCGGCTGGGCTGGTCGCGCGGGCGCATCGGCGCGCTGATCCTGGTCTGCGGGCTGGGCAACACCTCGTTCATGGGCTATCCGCTGCTGCAGGCGCTGCACGGGCAGGCCGGGCTAGCGCTCGCGGTGGTGGCCGACCAGCTCGGTTGCTTCCCGCTGCTGGCGTCGGTGGGCGTGGTGGTGGCTTGCCTGTACGCGGGGCGTGCGCCCGACCCGCGCCGGATCGCGCGCCGCATCGCCACGTTTCCCGCCTTCGTCGCGCTGGTGGCGGGCATCGTTGCCGGCCGGCTGGGCGGCTGGCCTGCCGCGCTCGACGGCGTGTTCGGGCCGCTGGGGGAAACGCTGACGCCGCTGGCGCTGTTCTCGGTGGGCCTGCAGTTCCGCCTGCAGGCGGGCCGAGGCCAACTCGGCGCAGCGGCCTGCGGGCTGGGCTGGAAGCTGCTGCTGGCACCGGCGTTGTGCTGGGCGCTGGGCGTGGCGGCCGGCGTGGGCGGACTCACGCTCACCGCGGGCGTGCTGCAGGCAGCGATGGCGCCGATGGTGTCGGCCACCATCCTCGCCGACGAATACGGGCTGGACCCGGAACTGGCGAACACCGTGCTCGGCGCCGGCATCGTGCTGTCGCTGCTGACGGTGCCGCTGGGCAACTGGCTGCTGGGGACGTGAGCCGCTGGGCCTGATGGCCCGCTGCCGCACCGTCACGCCCCGGCGGCCGAACGAGCAGCGAGAGGCGGGTGCGGTCCCCGGCGAGGCGTCGCGGGAATGGGGCGATAATGCGGGCGATGAACGATCCGCACGACCATGCCCCCGCCGAAGTGCGCGCCGACGTGTGGCTGTGGGCCGCGCGTTTCTTCAAGACGCGCAGCCTCGCCAAGCAGGCGATCGACGGCGGCAAGATCGACGTCAACGGCGCCGGCTGCAAGCCGGCAAAGCTGCTGCATGCGGGCGACAGGCTGAAGATCGGCCGTGGCGACGAGCGGCTGGAGGTCGAGGTGTTGGCGCTGGTGGACAGGCGCGGCCCGGCCAGCGCGGCGCAGGCGCTGTACCGCGAGAGCGAGGCGAGCCGGCAGGCCCGCGAGGCCCGACGCGAGCAGCGTCGGCTGGTCGGCGTGCAGGCGCCACGCCAGCGCCCGGACAAGCACGCGCGCAGGGAACTGCGTCGGTTGAAGGACGAACAGGGCGGCATTTGAGTCCGCGTGTGAGGTCGAGCAAGCGACTGTCGCAGGGGAACATGCACGCGCATGCGGCGGACGTACGCTGAAAACCCGCAAAACGCGCATGTTCCACGGGCTCTGAGCAGTGCATCGCAGATTGCGCCGCGATTCTGCCGCACCATCCGCAGCAACGACAGGTCGCGCCAAGTCCGCGACTTTCTCTGGACGGGGATGGCTTCGGGGAGCCTCACGATGAGCAGCATGGGATTCTTCAAGCGATGGCTGGGTGGCGCCGACGCGTCGGCGCCGCGGACGAGCGGCCGGCGGCAGGCGCCGGTGGGTACGCGCATGCTGGTGGTGGACGATTCGCCCACGATCTGCGCGGTGCTGGGCCGCATGCTGGAGCAGGACGGCTACGCGGTGCGGAAGGCCGCCGACGGCGAGCATGCGCTGGAACTGGCGAAGGCCGAGCTGCCCGAACTGATCTTCCTCGACATCGTGCTGCCGGGCATCAACGGCTTCGCGGTGCTGCGCGCGCTGCGCCACGACCCGCTCACCGCGCACATCCCGATCGTGATGATCAGCGGCAACCAGCAGGCCACCGAGCAGTTCTACGTGCAGCGCTACGGCGCCGACGGCTTCATGAAGAAGCCGTTCGGCCGTGCCGAGGTGCAGGCCAGCATCGATGTGCTGGTGCGTGCGGGCCGCCTGCCCGCCCGCGCCGCGGAGCCGCTCGTTGCGGCAACGCCCGCGCCGGTCGAGATCATGCACGACGTGGTCTCGGGCATGGCGGCCTGAGCGCCCGTTCCGCATCTCCGCACCTGCGTCAGTCGATCAGCGCGTGCGCCGTGGCGTGCGCCGCCGCGCGGATCTCCTCGCGGAAGGCTTCGTCCTCGATGGTGCGCGCCAGCACCATGCCGCCCACGCACAGCGCGGCGAGCGCCAGTCCGCGCCGGCGCGCGGCCTGCGCATCGACCGACGCGTCGGCGTTCCGCGCGAGCAGGCCGGCCATGCGTTCCAGCAGCCCGCGATAGGCGTGTTTCACGCCGGGGCCGGCGCGTGCCACGTCGGACGGCAGCGCGATCATCGGGCAGTGCCCCTCGATGTCGTCCAGGTGTTCGCGCGAGAGATAGGCATCGACCATCTGGCGGGCGAACGCGCTGCCGCAGCGCTGCGGATCGAAGTCGAGGCCCGGCCAGCGTTCGAGCGGGTTGAACTCCTGGTAGGCGGCCACCGCCTCCACGAACAGTTCTTCCTTGGTCCTGAAGTGGTTGTAGAAGCCGCCGCGGGTGAGGCCGGCGCTGGCCATGATCTCGTCGATCGACACCTCGGTGAAACCCTTGCGGTTGAACAGCATGCGGGCGCATTCGACGATGCGTGCGCGGGTCCGCTGCTTGTGGTCGGCGCTGTACGGCATACGGGTCTCCTCCGGTGCCGGCAAAGCGTAGCGCCGGCGCTGAATATGTTCTTGAACATATCTAGATGCGGCGCAGACTGCACTCCTCCAACACCGAGGAGTGAGCCATGAAGCTGTACTACGCCGAGACCTTCAATCCCCGCAAAGCCTGCGCGGTGGCCAAATACCTGGGTGCGCCGGTCGACTACCTGCGCGTCGACCTTGCCCACGGCGAACACCGCCAGCCGCCGTATCTCGCGCTGAACCCGAACGGCAAGGTGCCGCTGCTGGTCGACGGTGCGCTGCGCCTGTGGGAGGCCGACGCGATCATGGTGCACCTGGCGACCCGGGCCGGCTCGGACCTGTGGCCATCCGCGCCCGCGGCGCAGGTCGAGACGCTGCGCTGGCTGTCGTGGAACCAGGCGCACTTTTCGCGGCATGGCGGCACGCTGTACTTCGAGCGCCTGATCAAGCCGCTGCTGGGCATGGGCGAGCCCGATGCGGCGGTGGTGGCGGAGGCGGAAGCGTTCTTCCGGCAATTCGCGGCCAACCTCGACGCGCACCTGGCCACACACGAATGGCTGGTGGACGACCGCCTCGGCGTGGCGGACTTCGCCGCTTCCACGCCGCTGGGCTGGGCGCAGGAGGCCCAGCTGCCGCTGGATGGCTTCGCGCACATCGCGCGCTGGCATCGGCAGCTGCAGGCCCTGCCGGCATGGCGCGAGCCGTTCCCGCACGCAGCCGTGACCAGCGCCGTGGCCTGACCATCACCACGCTCGCGAGCGGGGCCACACGCGGACTCGGCATGCGGCCTTGCCACGGGACTGCAGCGGGGAACCTTGAGGCCACCTGCTTGCGCCGGCCCGCGCCGGCACCGAAACTGCGCCGGCGCGGGCGCCTTCGCCGGCGAAGGGGGGGCAGGGGATGGCCGGTTTCGGGTTGTTGAAGCGGCTGGTGGGCGGCGGCGAGCGCCGTCACAGCGAACCGCGCGTGCGCGCACCGATGGCCACGCGGGTGCTGGTGGTGGACGACTCGGCGACGATCCGTGCGGTGCTGGGCAAGATGCTGGGCCAGGACGGCTACGAGGTGATCAAGGCCGCCGACGGCGAAAGCGCGCTGGCGCTCGCCAGGGACGAGCGTCCGGGGCTGGTCTTCCTCGACATCGTGCTGCCCGGCCTTTCCGGCTTCGAGGTGCTGCGCACGCTGCGGCACGAGCCGGACACGCGGCACATTCCCATCGTGATGATCAGCGGCAACGTGCAGGCCACCGAGCAGTTCTACGTGCAGCGCTACGGCGCCGACGACTTCATGAAGAAGCCGTTCGGTCGCGGCGAGGTGTTCGAGCGCATCCGCCAGCTGGTGCTGGCCGGCCGCCTGCCGGCACGCGCGCCGGTCGAGCAGGCCCTGCCGCCGGCCGGGGTGAGCCAGGCCGAGTGGGACGCGATCCCCGACATCGCGATGCCGGACGAGGCCCATCAGGTGTCTGCGCCGTCGCGGTCGCCGGACGATCCTGCGCGCACGGACTGAGGCTGCCTCAGCGCAGGCCCTTCAGGCGGTAGAGCGCGTCCAGCGCCTCGCGCGGCGTCAGCGCGTCGGGGTCGATGCCGTCCAGCGCGTTCTCCACCGCCGACGGCGCGGGCGGCGCGAACAGCCCGAGTTGCGGCGAGGCGTCGGCGGCGGGCGCCGCCTGGGTGGCGTGCGCGTGCATGCCGCGCTCCAGCTCCGCCAGCGTGCGCCGCGCGTCGGCGATCACCGCCTTCGGCAGGCCGGCCAGCGCCGCCACCTGCAGGCCGAAGCTGCGGTTGGCGGGGCCCTCCTTCACCGCGTGCATGAAGACCAGCTGGTCGCCGTATTCCACCGCGTCCAGGTGCACGTTGGCGATGGCGGGGTAGTCGCCGGCCAGTTCCGTCAGCTCGAAGTAGTGCGTGGCGAACAGGGTGAACGCGCGGCTGGCCGTGGCCAGGTGCACCGCCGCCGCGCGCGCCAGCGCGAGGCCGTCGTAGGTGCTGGTGCCGCGGCCCACCTCGTCCATCAGCACCAGACTCTGCGCGGTGGCGTTGTGCAGGATGCTGGCGGTCTCGCTCATTTCCACCATGAAGGTGGACTGGCCGCGCGAAAGGTCGTCGCCGGCGCCGATGCGGGTGAAGATGCGGTCGATCGGGCCGATCACCGCGCGCGCGGCCGGCACGTAGCTGCCGATGTGGGCGAGCAGCACGATCAGCGCGTTCTGGCGCATGTAGGTGCTCTTGCCGCCCATGTTCGGGCCGGTGATGACCAGCATGCGGCGGGCGTCGTCGAGCACGAGATCGTTTGGCTCGAACGGCTCCTCGCGCACTTTCTCCACCACCGGATGGCGGCCGCGCTCGATCGCGACGCCAGGCTCGTCGGCGAGTTCGGGGGCGCTCCAGTCCAGCGTCTCGGCGCGTTCGGCGAGAGTGGCCAGCACGTCCAGTTCGGCGATGGCGGCAGCGGCCCGCTTCAGCGGCTCCAGCCGTTCGATCAGCGTGTCGAGCAGCGCCTCGTACAGCGCCCGCTCGCGCATCAGCGAGCGTTCCTTCGCCGACAGCACCTTGTCCTCGAACTGCTTGAGCTCCTCGGTGATGTAGCGTTCGGCGTTCTTGGTGGTCTGGCGGCGCGTGTAGTGGGTGGGCGCCTTGTCCGACTGGGCCTTGCTGATCTCGATGTAGTAGCCGTGCACGCGGTTGTAGCCGACCTTGAGCGTGGGGATGCCGCTGGCGGCCTTCTCGCGTTCCTCCATCTCCACCAGGTACTGGTCGGCGTGGGTGGAGAGTCGGCGCAGTTCGTCCAGCTCGGCATCGTAGCCGTCGGCGATGACGCCGCCGTCGCGTTGCAGCACCGGCGGTTGCTCGACGACGGCGCGCTGGAGCAGGGCGGCGGTTGCAGCGTGGTCGCCGATGCGCTCCACGAGATCGCCCAGCAAGGGCGACGCTCCCCGGAAAGTGCAGCCAAGGATGGCCGCTTCGTGATCTTCGCGATCAGGGACGATCGCACCAGTTACTCCCGCTTCGTGATCTTCGCGGTCATGGACGAGCGCACCAATATAGGGGGCGGCCCGCAGGCCGTCGCGCAACGTGGACAGATCGCGCGGGCGCGCCGAGCGCAGTGCCACGCGGGCCAGGATGCGTTCGAGATCGCCGATGCCGCGCAGCTGTTCGCGCAGCGCTTGGTAACGGCGGCCGTCGATCAGGGCGCCGATGGCCTGGTGGCGGCCGCGCAGCAGTTCACGCGAACGCAGCGGACGGTTCAGCCAGCGGCGCAGCAGGCGCGCGCCCATCGGTGTCACCGATTCGTCGAGCACGCCCAGCAGGGTGTGTTCGGTGCGACCGCTGGGGTGCGTATCCAGCTCGAGGTTGCGGCGCGTGGCGGCATCGAGCGCGATGGTTTCGCCCGCGCTTTCCACCGCCATGCCGGACAGGTGCGGCAGCGCGCTCTTCTGCGTTTCTTCCACGTAGCCGAGCAGGCAGCCGGCCGCGGCGATCGCCAGCGGCATGCGGTCGACGCCGAAGCCGCCGAGATCGCGCGTGCCGAAGAAACGGTTGAGTTCGCGTCGCGCCGCATCGCCGTCGAAATGCCACGGCGGACGCTTGCGCACGCCGGGCAGGGAGCTGACGAACCTGGGCCATGCCACGTCCTCGCCCACCAGCGTCTCCGCCGGCTGCAGGCGCGCCAGTTCCGCGGCGAGCGCTTCGGCACTCGGCACTTCGCTCAGCAGGAAGCGGCCGCCGGCGAGGTCGACCCAGGCGAGGCCGTAGGCGCCATGTGCGCCGGCGCTGATCGCCATCAGCAGATTGTCGCGGCGCTCCTCGAGCAGGGCGGCGTCGGTCACCGTACCCGGGGTGACGATGCGCACCACCTTGCGTTCCACCGGGCCTTTGGCGAGCGCCGGATCGCCGATCTGCTCGCAGATCGCCACCGACTCGCCCAGGCGCACCAGCCGCGCCAGGTAGTTCTCGACCGCGTGATAGGGCACGCCCGCCATGGGAATCGGCTGGCCCGCGGACTGGCCGCGCTGGGTCAGCGTGATGTCCAGCAGGCGTGCCGCCTTGCGCGCGTCGTCGTAGAACAGCTCGTAGAAGTCGCCCATGCGGAAGAACAGCAGCACGTCCGGGTGCTCGGCCTTGGCGCCCAGGTACTGGCGCATGAGTGGGGTGTGTTCGGTGCTGTTCTCGGCCATTCCTGCGCGGTGTCCTGAGATTGCCGGCCGGCGCCGCAGCGCCGGTCAAAGGCAGTCACTTTAGCGGTTCGGTACCGGCTTGTTGAGCGGCGGCCGCTCGCGACCCTCGCTGTCCCCGGCGGCATTTGCCGCACTGCGATGGTGCAAGGAGGCAGGCATTAGTCCGGGGCTGGTGCAGCGGATCGCCAGGGTTACTCCGCCGAATGCCGCAAGCCCCCGTTTTTCGGCGGGCCTGCCTGGTGGCATGCGTGTTGCTACGCAGCAAATGGACAGCCCATGGCCGGCACCGCGAGGCGCGCAGGGGCGATTCGTCATCTTCGGTGAGGAGGTGCCATGTCGGGCAAGGCGACGCGGATCGAACTGTTGCAGTGGCGCACGCCCCAGATGCGCGCATTCCATCTGAGCTGGCTGGCGTTCTTCGTCTGCTTCTTCGCGTGGTTCGCGGTGGCGCCGCTGATGCCGCTGGTGCGCGAAGAATTCCGGCTCGGGCCCGGGCAGGTCGCCAACACCACCATCGCCGCCGTGGTCGCGACCATCTTCGGACGCCTGCTGGTGGGGCCGCTGTGCGATCGGCTGGGGCCACGGCGCACCTATGCGGGCTTGCTGCTGCTCGGATCCGTTCCGGTGTTTGGCATCGCGCTGGCGCAGGGCTACACCTCGTTCCTGATCGCGCGACTGGCGATCGGCGTGGTGGGCGCGGGCTTCGTGATCACGCAGTACCACACCTCGGTGATGTTCGCGCCCAACGTGGTGGGCACCGCCAACGCGGCCTCGGCTGGCTGGGGCAACGCAGGCGGCGGCGCGGCACAGGCCGCGATGCCGCTGGTGATCGCCGGCCTGCTTGCGCTTGGCCTTGATCGCAGCCAGGGCTGGCGCGTCGCGATGCTGCTGCCCGGCGTGCTGATGGCGATCGTGGGCATCCTGTACTGGAAGTTCACGCAGGACTGTCCCGCGGGCGACTTCCGCGCCCTGCGCGCGCGCGGCATCGCGGCCGGCGATGGCAAGCAGGGGGGCTGGGCGGCGTTTCGCCGGGCGGCCGGCAACTACCGCGTGTGGATGCTGTTCGTCACCTATGCGGGCTGCTTCGGCATCGAATTGTTCGTGCATGGCGTGGCGGCGTCCTATTACGTGGATCGTTTCGGATGGGGCCTGCGCAGCGCGGGTCTCGCCGTCGGCGCCTTCGGCCTGCTCGCCCTGTTCGCGCGAGCCCTGGGCGGCATCGCCTCGGACCGGCTGGCGCGCAGGCGGGGCCTGTTGTCGCGCGCCCACCTGCTGTGCGCGCTGATGCTGTGCGAGGGCATCGGGCTCCTGTGGTTCTCGAACGCGCAGGCCGCCGGGACGGCGGTGGCCGCGATGCTCGCCTTCGGTCTGTTCACCCACATGGCGTGCGGGGCGACCTATGCGCTGATGCCGTTCATCGATCGCAGGGCGCTGGGGGGCGTCGCGGGCATCGTCGGTGCCGGCGGAAACGTCGGCGCGGTGGCGGCCGGATTCCTGCAGAAATACACCGGCTCGGTGCAGCACACGTTCATGGCGCTCGGTGGTTTCGTCATCGCCGGCTCGCTGTGCGCGCTCGCCGTGCGCTTCAGCCGGGAGCACGTGGCCGACGAGGAGCGCCGTTACCGGGAAGCCTTGCAGCAGGATGGCATCGCCGCGCCGGCGCTGGCCATCGACTGATTCGACGAGGAGGTCATCGAGATGGCGATGAAGCTGGTGGTGGTGGGCAACGGCATGGTGGGCCACAAGCTGCTGGAGGAGCTGGCGGCGCTGCAACCGCCGGACCTGGAGGTCACCGTGCTGTGCGAGGAAAAGCGGCCGGCGTACGACCGCGTGCACCTGTCGGAATTCTTCGCCGGAAAGAGCGCCGACGACCTGTCGCTGGTGGCGCCAGGCTTCTTCGAGCGGGCCGGCATGCACCTGCGCCTCGGCATCCGTGCGACGGGTATCGATCGCGCGATGAAACGCGTGACCACCAGCGACGGCGACGTCGTTCCGTACGACAAGCTGGTGATCGCCGCGGGATCGGCGCCGTTCGTGCCGGCGATTCCGGGCAACGATCGTCCCGGCTGCCTGGTGTACCGCACGCTGGACGATCTGGAGTCGCTGGCGCAGTGGGGCGGCCGGTCCAGGCATGGCGTGGTGGTGGGCGGCGGCCTGCTGGGCCTGGAGTGCGCCAGGGCGCTGCGCGACATGGGGCTGGAGACGCACGTGGTGGAGTTCGCCCAGCGCCTGATGGCGGTGCAGGTGGACGACGTCGGCGGGCAGATGCTGCGCAAGGCCATCGAGGATCTCGGCCTGGTCGTGCACACCGGCAAGAACACCCTGCAGATCGCCGATGGCGAAACGCTGCGCCATCGCATGTGCTTCGCCGACGGCAGCCACCTGGAGACCGACCTGATCGTGTTCTCCGCCGGCATCCGGCCGCGCGACGAACTGGCGCGGCAGAGCGAGCTCGGCGTGGGCCAGCGCGGCGGCATCATGGTCGACAACTTCTGCCGCACGCGCGATCGCGACGTCTACGCCATCGGCGAGTGCGCGCAATGGGGCGGCAAGGTGTTCGGCCTGGTGGCGCCGGGCTACGAGATGGCGCGCGTGGTGGCCAGCCACCTGAACGCGTTGCTGACCCGGCGGCAGGCGCCCGAACTGCCGGAGTTCGCCGGCGCGGACATGTCCACCAAGCTCAAGCTGATGGGCGTGGACGTGGCCAGCATCGGCGATGCGCATGGCGCCACGCCGGGCAGCCGCAGCTACCAGTTCAGCGACGGGCACCGGCAGGTCTACAAGAAGCTGGTGGTATCGGAGGACGGCAAGCGCCTGCTCGGCGGCGTGCTGGTGGGCGACGCCGCCGACTACGGCACGCTGCTGCAGATGGTGCTGAACGGCATGGAGCTGCCGGAGTCGCCCGAGTCGCTGATCCTGCCGGCGGCGGGCGGCAAGGCGAAACCGGGACTCGCGGTGGACGCGCTGCCGGCGACGGCCCAGATCTGCTCGTGCAACAACGTCAGCAAGGGGCAGCTGTGCGGCGCCGTGGCGGCGGGCGCCACCTCGATCGATGCGCTGAAGCAGGCGACGCGGGCGGGCACCACCTGCGGCGGCTGCGTGCCGCTGGTCACGCAGATCATGAAGGCGGAGATGAAGCACCGCGGACTGGCCGTGGACAACCATCTCTGCGAACACTTCGCCTACTCGCGGCAGGAGCTGTACCACCTGGTCCGCGTGGAGCGCATCCGCCGCTTCGACGAGCTGCTGGCGCGCCACGGCAAGGGCCTGGGCTGCGATGTGTGCAAGCCCACGGTGGCCAGCATCCTGGCCTCGTGCTGGAACGAATTCGTGCTGCAGCAGGAACACGCCTCGCTGCAGGATTCCAACGACTACTTCCTGGCCAACATCCAGAAGGACGGCAGCTACTCGGTGGTGCCGCGCATGCCGGGTGGCGAGGTGACGCCCGACGGGCTGATCGCGATCGGCCGGATCGCACGCAAGTACGGCCTCTACACCAAGCTCACCGGCGGGCAGCGGGTCGACATGTTCGGCGCGCGGCTGGAGCAGCTGCCGCCGATCTGGGAGGAGCTGATCGCCGCCGGCTTCGAATCGGGCCATGCCTACGGCAAGTCGCTGCGCACCGTGAAGTCCTGCGTGGGTTCCACCTGGTGCCGCTACGGCGTGCAGGATTCGGTGGGCCAGGCGATCAATCTGGAGAACCGTTACAAGGGCCTGCGCTCGCCGCACAAGCTGAAGTTCGCCGTGTCCGGTTGCGCGCGCGAATGCGCCGAGGCGCAGGGCAAGGACGTGGGCATCATCGCCACCGAGCAGGGCTGGAACCTGTACGTCTGCGGCAACGGCGGCATGAAGCCGCGCCATGCCGAACTGCTGGCGGGCGACCTCGACGGCGAAACCCTGGTCCGCTACATCGACCGCTTCCTGATGTTCTACATCCGCACCGCCGACCGCCTGCAGCGCACCAGCACGTGGCGCGACAACCTCGAAGGCGGCATGGACTACCTGCGCGACGTGATCGTCCACGACAGGCTGGGCGTCGCCGCCGAGCTCGAGGCGGAGATGCGGCAGGTGGTCGACAGCTACGAGTGCGAGTGGAAGAAGGCGGTGAACGACCCGCGCGTGCGCGCCCGCTTCCGCCATTTCGTCAACAGCGACGCCGGCGACGACCAGGTGGCGTTCGTGCCGGAGCGCGGACAGATCCGCCCGGCGACGACGCAGGAGAAGCGCGCGTTCCGCGGCATCCCGGTGGTGGTCGAGACGGAGTGACGTCATGAATCGCGAAGAAGCCCGCTGGATCCCGGTCTGTGCCCTCGGCGACATCGTGCCGGACGCCGGCGTCTGCGCCCTGGTGGACGGCGAGCAGGTGGCGGTGTTCCGCGTCGGCGGCGAGCTGTATGCGATCGACAATCTCGATCCCTGCTCGGGCGCGGCGGTGCTGTCGCGCGGCCTGGTCGGCAGCCTCGGCGAGCGCGTGGTGGTCGCCTCGCCGATCTACAAGCAGCATTTCGACCTGCGCACCGGTGCCTGCCTGGAGGTGCCGCAACTGGCTGTGCGCACCTGGCCGGTGCGGCGGCAGGGCGAATGCGTGCAGGTGGGGCAGCGCGGCCCATGAGCGATGCCGTGCGCACGACCTGCCCCTATTGCGGCGTCGGCTGCGGCGTGCTGGCCAGCGCGGACGGCACCGGCGCACGGGTGGCGGGCGATCCGGCGCATGAGTCCAACCATGGGCGACTGTGCGTCAAGGGCGCGGCCCTGGGCGATACCGTCGGCCCGGATGGGCGCCTGCTGCATCCCATGCTGCGTGGGCCGGACGGCGGCTTTCGCCGCGTGGAGTGGGACGTGGCGATCCAGCGGGTGGCCGACGGCTTTTCGCGCGTCGTCGCGGAACACGGGCCCGATGCGGTGGCGTTCTATGTCTCGGGGCAGCTGCTGACCGAGGACTACTACGTCGTCAACAAGCTGGCGAAGGGCTATCTCGGCACCGCCAACATCGACACCAATTCGCGCCTGTGCATGTCCTCCGCCGTGGCAGGCCACAAGCGCGCGTTCGGCGAGGACGTGGTGCCCGGCTGCTACGAGGATCTGGAACAGGCCGAGCTGGTCGTGCTGGTCGGCTCCAATGCCGCGTGGTGCCATCCGGTGCTGTTCCAGCGCGTGACGAGTGCGCGCGACGGCCGCGACGGGCCGCGCGTGGTGGTGATCGATCCGCGCTTCACCGCCACCTGCGAAGGCGCCGACCTGCATCTGCCGATCCGGCCCGGCACCGACGTGCGGTTGTTCAACGGCTTGCTGTCGTTCCTGTTCCGGCATGGCGTGATCGATCCGGCCTTCATCGACGCGCATACGCAAGGTTTCGACCAGGCGCTCGCGGCGGCGGAGGCCGAGGCGGGCGACCCGGCCGAGGTGGCGCGGCAGTGCGGACTGCAGGCGAGCGACGTGACGGCGTTCTATCGCCTGTTCGCGCGGCACGCAAAAACCGTCACCCTGTTCTCGCAGGGCGTGAACCAGTCCACCAGCGGCACGGACAAGGTCAACGCCATCATCAACTGCCACCTCGCCACCGCGCGTATCGGCAGGCCGGGCATGGGGCCGTTCTCCATCACCGGCCAGCCCAACGCAATGGGCGGACGGGAAGTCGGCGGGCTGGCGAACATGCTGGCGGCGCACATGGAGCTGGGCGATCCGGTGCACCGGGACATCGTGCAGGCGTTCTGGCAATCGCCGCGCATCGCGGACAAGCCCGGGCTGAAGGCGGTGGAACTGTTCGACGCGGTGGGCGAGGGACGGATCAAGGCGCTTTGGATCATGGCGACCAACCCCGCGGTGAGCCTGCCCGACGCCGACAAGGTGCGCGCCGCACTGGCCGCGTGCGAACTGGTGGTGTGCTCGGACATCGTCGGGCACACCGATACCAACGCCTGCGCCCATGTGCTGCTGCCGGCACTGGGCTGGGGCGAGAAGGACGGCACGGTGACCAGCTCCGAGCGGCGCATCTCGCGGCAGCGGCCGTTCCTGCCGGTGCCGGGCGAGGCGCGGGCGGATTGGTGGGCGGTGTGCGAGGTGGCGCGACGGATGGGGTTCGGGCGCGGCTTCGACTTCGACCATCCGCACGAGATCTTTGTCGAGCATGCCCGGCTCACCGCATTCCGCAACCACGAGCCGGCGGCCGATGGCGCGCCGGCGGCGCGCCGGCGCCTGCATCTGGGCGCACTGGCGCGGCTGGACCGGCAGGCCTACGACGCGCTCGCTCCGGTGCAGTGGCCGGTGACGGGGGAGGGCGCCGGCACGTCCCGGCTGTTCGCCGATGGCGTGTTCAGCCATGCCGACGGTCGCGCGCGCTTCGTCGTCACCGCCTCGCGTCCGCCGGCGCACGCCGTGGACCGCGAATATCCCCTCGTGCTCAATACGGGCCGCATTCGCGACCAGTGGCACACGATGACGCGCACCGCGCGCTCGCCGCGCCTCAACGGCCACATCGGCGAACCGTTCGTGGACATGCATCCGCACGACGCGCTGCGCTGCGGCGTGCGCGAGGGCATGCTGGCCCGGGTCGGTTCGCGCTGGGGTTCGATGGTGGGCCGGGTGCGCCACGGCGGCGGCATCCTGGCGGGCAACGTGTTCGTGCCGATCCACTGGAGCGACCAGTTCGCCTCGGACGCGCGCGTCGGTGGCGTGGTGAATCCGGCGGTGGACCCGGTGTCCGGCGAGCCCGAGTTCAAGCACACGCCGGTACGCGTCGAGGCGTTCGCGGTGCGCTGGCACGGTTTCGCGCTGGCCCGGCGGCCGCTGCCGGCCTCGGCGCTGAGCTACTGGACGCTGATCCGCGGCGATCGCTTCCTGCGCTACGAGCTGGCGCATCGCGAGCGCCCCGCGGACTGCGGCGCATGGGCGAAGACATGGCTGGGTGCGGATGGCGCGGATGCCGACTGGCTGGAATTCGAGGACCGCGACAGCGGCGTCTATCGCGCGGCGCATCTGCGCGATGGCCGCGTCGAATCCTGCCTGTTCCTCGCCGGGCAGCCGCACCTGCCGTCGCGTCAGTGGCTGTCGTCGCTGTTCGCGCAGGAGCGGCTGGGCGAGGCCGACCGGCTCGCGCTGCTGTCGGGCGAGCCGCCGGGGGGCGGCGGCGATCCCGGGCCGGTGGTGTGCTCCTGCTTCGGCGTCGGGCGCAACACCATCCTCGCGCTGATCCGCCGCAACGACCTGGACCTGCCGGCGCAGGTCACCGCCGAGCTGCGCGCGGGCGGCAACTGCGGCTCCTGCATCCCCGAGTTGCGGCGCCTGATCGCCGAAGCGCGCGCGACGTCCGAGGCATGAAACGGCAGGGAGGCAACTGGAGGGCCATACACCCATGAAGCTGTATCCGCTATTCGCCGATCTGAAGGGCTTGCCGGTGCTGGTGGTCGGCGGCGGCAAGGTTGCCGGGCGCAAGGTCGCCGCCCTGCGCGCCGCGGGCGCGCAGGTGCGCGTGGGGGCGCCGACGCTCGATGCCGGCCTGGCGCGGCTGGCGCAGGACGGCGAGGTGGCGTGGCTGCAGGGCGAGTACGAGCCCGGCTGGCTCGACGATGTGTGGCTGGTGATCGCCGCCACCGGCGAGCGCGCGGTCAACGCGCGGATCGCGGCCGATGCCGGCGTGCGGCGCGTCCTGGCGAACGTGGTGGACGACGCCGCACTGTCGCGCTTCCATGTGCCGGCGGTGGTCGATCGTGCACCGGTGATGGTGGCCATCTCCACGGGGGGTGCGGCGCCGGCGCTGGCGAGCCGGGTGCGCGAGACGCTGGAACGCGAGCTGGACCACGCCATCGGCGCGCTGGTGGCGCTGGCGCAACGTCATCGTGCCGGCATCGCCGGGCGCTTTCCCGATCTCGCGGAGCGTCGCGGTTTCTATGACTGGCTGCACGACGGGCCGGTGCTGACGCTGCTGCGGCGCGCCCGCGCCGCGGAAGCGGAGCGCGCACTGCTCGATGCGCTGCGCGCCGGCGGGGTACCGCCGCGCAAGGGATCGGTGGTGCTGGTCGGCGCCGGCCCCGGTGATCCGGGCCTGTTGACGCTGGCGGCGCTGCGCGCGCTCGGCCAGGCCGACGTGATCCTGCACGATCAGCTGGTGGGCGACAGGATTCTGGCGATGGCGCGCCGCGATGCGGAACGCATCGACGTGGGCAAGCGCTGCGGCGGACGCCACATGCCGCAGGAGCAGATCCATCGCCTGCTGCTGGCGCAGGCGCGGGAGGGGCGGCGCGTGGTGCGCCTGAAGGGCGGCGACCCGTTCGTGTTCGGCCGGGGCGGCGAGGAGCTGGCCTTCCTGCGGCGCCACGGTGTCGACTGTGAAGTGGTGCCGGGCGTCACCGCCGCCGTGGCGTGCGCGGCGTATGCCGGCATTCCGCTGACCCATCGCGACCATGCCCGCTCGGTCTGCCTGTTGACCGCCCACGGCAAGGACGCCACCGACACGCTGGACGGGCGGGCACTGGCCGATCCGCGGCAGACGCTTGCCGTCTACATGGGCGTGGAGAGGGTGGCGGCGCTGGCGGCGCGATTGAGGGCGCATGGCCGCCCGGCGGAGACGCCGGTGGCCATCGTCGAGAACGGCAGTCTGCCGGGACAGCGCGTGATCGCCGGCACCCTCGGCGAGCTGCCGGAGCTTGCCAGGGTCCACGCCGTCGCCACGCCGGCGCTGCTGATCATCGGCGAGGTGGCGGCCCATGCCCGGGAGCACGCATGGTTCGGCGCACTGGTGGATGGACGTTCCCCGCGCGGTCCGCGCGAGTGCGCCGGCCTGGTGGCGTTGGCCTGATGGCGGGGTCGTCATTCCACGCCGGGGCGTTGTCGCTGGCGGAGCGCATCCGGTGAGCCGGCCCGTCGAGCCGGGGCGGCCGCTGGCAGGGCGTCGCATCGCCGTTCCCGAGTCGCGCGAGCTCGACGTGTTTGCGGCCTTGCTCGAGCGCCGCGGGGCCAGCGTGCTGCGTTGTCCCCTGGTCGACATCCGCGACGCACCCGATCCCGCGCCCGTGCTGGAGTGGCTGCGCATGTTCCGCGACGGCGGTTGCGACGATCTGCTGCTGTTCACCGGCGAAGGTCTGCGCCGCCTGCTCGCGGTGGCGGACCGGCATGGTCCCGGACTGCGGGACGGTTTCGTCGGGCGCCTGGGGCGGGTGCGCGTGGTTGCCCGTGGCCCCAAGCCGGGCCGCGTGCTGCGCGAACTGGGCCTGCGGCCGGACGCGGTCGCCGAGCCCGCCACCACGTCCGGCGTGATCGCCTGCCTGCGCGACTTCGATCTGCGCGGCCGGCGCGTCGGCGTGCAGCTGTACGGCAGCGAGCCCAATGCGCCGTTGATGGCCTTTCTCGCCGCGGCGGATGCCGTGGCACTCCCGGTGGCTCCCTACCGCTACGCCGACGCGGCCGACGACGCCGACGTATGGGACATGGTCGAACGCATGCGCCGAGGCGAGATCGACGCGATGGCGTTCACCAGCCTGCAGCAGGTGGAGCGCCTGTTTCGCCTGGCGGACGCCAGGGGGCAGGGCGCGAGCCTGGACGAGGCGCTGTCGCGCACCGTGGTGGCCGCCGTCGGTCCCCTCGTCGCCGGGGCGCTGTCGCGGCACGGCGTGCACGTCCATGCCGTTCCCCTCGGCAGCTACTACATGAAGCCGCTGACGCAGGCCCTGATCGAGGCCCTGCCTCCCGGGCATCGGGAGGGGACGCCCCGGCCGGGCTTGGCACCACCGGTGCGGAAGGGGTAGAACAGGCAGCCGCGCATCGATGCGCTGCCCGAAGGGCTTTCCCATGGATTTTCCTGCACCCGCCGACGTCGCGCTCACGGAGCTGGCCGAACAGGTTGCGGCCGCTGTCCAGCAGCGCCGCCTGATGCTGGTCACCGCCGAATCCTGTACAGGCGGCTGGATCGCCAAGGCGCTCACCGATCTGCCCGGCAGCTCCGCCTGGTTCGATGCCGGCGTGGTGACCTACAGCTACGAGGCGAAGCAGGCGCTGCTCGGCGTGGATCCGCGCACGCTGGAACATACCGGCGCGGTGAGCGAGGAAACCGTGCTGGAAATGGTTTCCGGCGCACTGGCCCGCTTCGGTGCGGGGGTGGCGGTGGCGGTCACCGGCATCGCCGGTCCCGGCGGCGGCACGCCGGACAAGCCGGTCGGCACGGTATGGATCGCCTGGAAGCGCCGCGGCGGCTACGCCCACGCGCAACTGTTCCATTTCGATGGCGATCGCGAGGCGGTGCGCCGGCAGACCGTGGCCGCGGCGCTCACCGGATTGCGGAAAACCCTGACGGAGTGAGGCGCCGCAGGCTGTCTGGCCGGCTTGACCGGTATGGGATACTCAAGGGCCTGCTTGCGGTCTCCGCAGACAGGCTCTCAGATCGCAGCCCGTGAGACGCGAGCCGGGCATCATGCCCTCCAATCACAGCCCAACCGGAACCAAGACGATGGATGACAACAAGCGCAAGGCGCTCGCCTCCGCCCTCGGCCAGATCGAAAAGCAGTTCGGCAAGGGGGCCGTGATGCGCATGGGCGATCGCACCAACGAGGCGATCGACACCGTGTCCACCGGTTCGCTGGGTCTGGACATCGCACTGGGCGTGGGCGGCCTGCCGCGCGGCCGCGTGATCGAGATCTACGGTCCGGAATCCTCGGGCAAGACCACGCTCACCCTGCAGGTGATCGCCAACTGCCAGAAGAACGGCGGCACCGCCGCGTTCGTCGACGCCGAGCACGCGCTCGATCCCAGCTACGCCGCCAAGCTGGGCGTCAACGTGGACGACCTGCTGGTCTCCCAGCCCGACACCGGCGAGCAGGCGCTGGAAATCGCCGACATGCTGGTGCGCTCCGGTGCCGTGGACGTGGTGGTGGTCGACTCGGTCGCCGCGCTCACGCCCAAGGCCGAGATCGAAGGCGAGATGGGCGATTCCCACGTCGGCCTGCATGCCCGCCTGATGAGCCAGGCGCTGCGCAAGCTCACCGCCAACATCAAGAAGTCCAACTGCCTGGTCATCTTCATCAACCAGATCCGCATGAAGATCGGCGTGATGTTCGGCAATCCCGAGACCACCACCGGCGGCAACGCGCTGAAGTTCTACGCCTCGGTGCGCCTGGATATCCGCCGCATCGGCGCGGTGAAGAAGGGCGAGGAAGTGATCGGCTCGGAAACCCGCGTCAAGGTGGTCAAGAACAAGGTGGCGCCGCCGTTCCGCCAGGCCGAGTTCGAGATCCTCTACGGCGAGGGCTCCTCGCGCGAAGGCGAGATCATCGAGCTGGGCGTGGCGCAGAACCTGATCGACAAGTCCGGCGCCTGGTACAGCTACAAGGGCGACCGCATCGGCCAGGGCAAGGAGAACGTGCGCCAGTTCCTCAAGGACAACCCCGCCATCGCCGACGAGATCGACCGCGAACTGCGCGCCCGCCTGCTGGTGGGCAGCGGCAAGGGCGTCGCGGTCGAGGAGGCAGTCGAGGAGCAAGCCTGATTCGCGCGGCGGTCCATGCCTGGTCGTGGACCGCCGGCTTGCCGCTCAGCAGGTGCCTTTCGCCAGCGCCGTAAACTGTTCGAAGGCCGCGAGCGCGTCCGCTGCGTACATCAGCGACGGACCGCCGCCCATGTAGATGCTCATTCCCAGCGTCTCTTCCACTTCCTGGCGCGTCGCGCCCAGTTTCACCAGCGCCTCGGCGTGGAAGCCGAGGCAGGCGTCGCAGTGCGCGGCCACGCCCAGCGCCAGGGCGATGAGCTCCTTGGTCTTCTTGTCCAGGACTCCATTGCGGCAAGCGGCCTGGGCCATCGCCGAAAAGCCCTGCATGGTGTCGCCGATGTCCGCGCGCAGGATCTTCAGGTTCGAGGAGACATCCTTGGTGATCGATGGGAAATCCTTCGACATGGGACGCCGGTCTCCGCGCATGGGGGTATCGTCGGATCATTGTGTGCCGGCGCCTCAGACGCGTATTGACCAGGATCATGCCGGCCGTCCCATCGATCGGGATGCGGACGGCGCGCGATGCGGGAGCCGGAGATGAAGCGGCGGAACGAAAGCCCCGGCAAGTCGCGGCCGAGTGCCTACGACAAGGCGTTGGGCCTGTTGGCGCGCCGCGAGCAGTCCCGCCGCGAGCTGCGCCGCAAGCTCGACCAGGACGGCTATGCCGGCGACGAAGCCGACGCGGCGCTGGCCAGGCTCAGCGACCAGCACTACCAGGACGATGAGCGTTTCGCCGGCGTGCTTCTGCGCAACCGCGCCGCCCAGGGTTACGGTCCCTTGCGCATTCGCATGGAGCTGAAAACCCACGGCCTGTCCGATGCCGCCATCCGCCGTCTGCTCGACGAGGCGGGCGTGGACTGGAACGCCAACGCAGCTGCCCAGCTGCGCCGCCACTACGGCGGCAAACCCCCCACGGATCGCGCTGAGCAGGGCAAACGGGCACAATTCCTCCTGCGCCGCGGCTTTGCCGCCGCCACGGTAAGATACGCAACCCACGCCGAAGTGGACGACGCCGACGAGGAACGCTGATCGCGGCACGGTCTTGGCGTGCTTTTTT
The DNA here is from genome assembly GCF_050026795.1 of Rhodanobacter aciditrophus. Taxonomy (NCBI): domain Bacteria; kingdom Pseudomonadati; phylum Pseudomonadota; class Gammaproteobacteria; order Lysobacterales; family Rhodanobacteraceae; genus Rhodanobacter; species Rhodanobacter aciditrophus. The sequence goes on along the minus strand of NZ_JALBWP010000012.1, from coordinate 933,264 downwards.
CGCCGCCAACGCAGCCACGCATGAAAACCGCCGACATCCGTTCGACCTTCCTCGACTTCTTCCGCGCGAAAGGCCACGCCATCGTGCCCTCCGCCTCGCTGGTGCCGGCAAGCGACCCGACTCTGCTGTTCACCAACTCGGGCATGGTGCCGTTCAAGAACGTGTTCCTGGGCAGCGAGAAACTGCCCTACGTGCGTGCGGCCGACGTGCAGCGCTGTCTGCGTGCGGGCGGCAAGCACAACGACCTGGATGCCGTGGGCTACACCGCGCGCCACCACACCTTCTTCGAGATGCTGGGCAACTGGTCGTTCGGCGACTACTTCAAGCGCGAGGCGATCGCCTGGGCATGGGAACTGCTCACCCAGGTGCTCAAGCTGCCGGCCGAGAAGTTGTGGGTCACCGTCTACCACACCGACGACGAGGCCTTCGACATCTGGCACCAGCAGGTCGGCGTGCCGGTCGAACGCATCGTGCGCATCGGCGACAACAAGGGGGCGCCGTTTGCCTCGGACAACTTCTGGCAGATGGCCGACACCGGCCCGTGCGGTCCCTGCACCGAGATCTTCTACGACCACGGTCCCGAGGTGGCCGGTGGCCCCCCCGGCTCACCCGACGAGGACGGCGACCGCTACATCGAGATCTGGAACCTGGTGTTCATGCAGTTCGACCGCGCACCCGACGGCACGCTGTCCAAGCTGCCCGCGCCCTGCGTGGATACCGGCATGGGCCTGGAGCGCCTCGCCGCCGTGCTGCAGCACGTGCATTCCAACTACGAGATCGACCTGTTCGCGCACCTGATTCGCGTGGCCTCCCAGCTCACCGGCACGAAGGACCTGGCCAACCAGTCGCTGCGGGTGATCGCCGACCACATCCGCGCCTGCTCGTTCCTGATCGTCGACGGGGTGCTGCCGTCCAACGAGGGTCGCGGCTACGTGCTGCGCCGGATCATCCGCCGCGCCCTGCGCCACGGCTGGATGCTGGGCGTCCGCGGCGACTTCTTCTGGAAGATGGTGCAACCGCTGGTCGAGGAGATGGGGGAGGCCTATCCGGAACTGAAGGAAAAGCAGGGCTTCGTGGAGGACGCGCTGCGCACCGAGGAGCAGCGTTTCGGCGAGACGCTGGAACACGGCATGCGCCTGTTCGACGAGGTGGCCGGCAAGCTCGGCGGCAAGACCATCGCCGGCGAGGACGCGTTCCGCCTCTACGACACCTACGGTTTCCCGGTCGACCTTACCGCCGACATCGCGCGCGAGCGCGGCCTCGACGTGGACATGGCCGGCTTCGAGCAGGCGATGAACGAGCAGCGCGAACGCGCCCGCGCCGCGGGCAAGTTCGAGGCCAAGGGCCAGATGCCGGCGGAACTCGCCAGCCAACTCGCGCCTACCGCCTTCCTCGGTTACGAGGCGCTGGCGGCGCAGGGCTGCAAGGTGCTGGGCATCGTGCGTGACGGTCGCCAGGTCGACCAGCTCGGCGAAGGCGAGCAGGGCTTCGTGATCCTCGACCGCACGCCGTTCTACGCCGAATCCGGTGGCCAGGTGGGCGACACCGGCGCGCTGTCGAACGGCGCGGGTCGCTTCGCCGTAACCGACACGCTGAAGATGGGGGGCGTGTTCTTCGGCCATGCCGGCAGCTGGCATGGCGCGCAACCGCTCAAGGCCGGCGACGTCGCGGACGCGCAGGTGGATGTCGCGCGTCGCCAGGCCATCGTACTCAACCATTCCGCCACCCACCTGTTGCACGCCGCGCTGCGCAAGGTGTTGGGCACCCACGTCACCCAGAAGGGTTCGCTGGTGGCGCCCGAGCGCCTGCGCTTCGACTTCGCCCACCACAAGCCGCTGAGTCGCGGGGAGCTGGCCGAGGTGGAGGCGCTGGTCAACGCCGAGGTGCGTCGCAATGACGAGGCCGAAGTGCGCCACATGGCCTACGACGATGCGATCGCCTACGGCGCGATGGCGTTGTTCGGCGAGAAGTACGGCGATGAAGTGCGCGTGCTGAAGATGGGCGAGTTTTCCACCGAGCTGTGCGGTGGCACCCACGTAAGCCGCACCGGCGACATCGGCCTGTTCAAGATCGTGGCCGAGTCCGGTGTGGCCTCCGGCGTGCGCCGCATCGAGGCTGTCACCGGCAACGGCGCGCTGGCGTTCGTGGCCGACGAGGAGCGCCGCCTTGGCGAGCTGTCGCAGCTGCTCTCCAGCAGCGGCGACGACGCCGTCGACAAGCTGCGCCAGCTGTTCGACAAGCAGAAGAAGCTTGAGCGCGAACTGGAATCGCTGCGGGCCAAGGCGGCCGGCTCCGCCATCGCGGAACTCGCCGGCAGCGCGCACGACGTCGACGGCATCAAGGTGGTCGCCGCGCGGCTGGAGGGCCTGGACGCCAAGGCGCTGCGCGACAGCGTGGACCAGCTCAAGCAGCAACTGGGCGACTGCGTGATCCTGCTGGCGGGCGCCGCGGACGGTCGCGTCGCGCTGATCGCCGGCGTGCACGGCCGCGCGCTGGGCCGCATCAAGGCGGGCGACGTGGTGTCGCACGTGGCGAAGCAGATCGACGGCAAGGGCGGCGGCCGTCCCGACATGGCGCAGGGCGGCGGCGTGGACGTACCCGGACTGCCGACGATCCTCGCGGGCCTGACGTCGTGGACATCCGGCCAGTTGTCAATCTGAGCATTGCGTCAACCCGGCCCCTGCCACAGGTCATGGTGCTCCGCGTTGCGCCGGTGATGGATGCTCGCTAGTATCGCTTGAATGCCGATAGGCGCCAGCCATGCAAGCAATTGGGTGCCGCGGCAGGTAGCAGGATGTAGAGCCGGGAAGGCGGTAGGGCCTTCGACGGGTTGATCGTCGAGCTGCGGTGATGGAGGCTCAGGGGTGAGGCGCCGTCACTTGCGGTCTGGAACCAGGAATTAATGGAGTAGTAATCATGTTGATTCTGACCCGCAGGGTTGGCGAGACCCTGATGATCGGCGACGAGGTGACCGTCACCGTTCTGGGCGTGAAAGGCAATCAGGTGCGCATCGGCATCAATGCGCCGAAGAATGTCGCCGTGCATCGCGAAGAGATCTACCAGCGCATCAAGGGCGAGCACGACTCCGGCTCCGCTCCGGGCGGCGCCGACGAACACTGATCGCGGCATCCGGGCTTTACCTCGAGCCAGCCGGCGGTTATCCTTGCCGGCCCTGACGCAGCATCAAAAATCCGGAGAGATGCCCGAGTGGCCGAAGGGGCTCCCCTGCTAAGGGAGTATAGGGTCAAAAGCCTTATCGAGGGTTCGAATCCCTCTCTCTCCGCCAGATACACAAAACGCCCCCTCGTGGGGCGTTTTGTGTATCTGGCGGAGAAACTCGGCTCGACAAATTCGCCGTGGGCGATTTCGGACCGCCGCAGGCCGGTGCCGGAGTGGGCGGCACGGAAGGGCGGGCCACATCGACGGGGCGATCCCTCGCATCACGCCGGCCCGGCGCCGATCGACGCGTGCCTCCAGTGGGGCACGCGCATCTTGCCGCTACGACACCCGCGCCGCTTCCCGGTGGCGGAAGCCGCGTCCACTGGTCATCACCTCTCCCACGGGTGCCCGATGTTCCCCGCGCTCTCCTGGCCCAGCCTCATCCAGTCGATGGCTTCGAGCACATAGGGAGCGAACAGGAAATCCCGGATCCGGGCGATCCGGCTTTCCGCCCAGTCGATCAGCACAAAGTGAGCGGGACTCGCCATCGGGCCGGTGCTGTCGAAGACCAGCATCGCCGGTTGTCCTTCGACCGCGCCGAGGGCGAACCGCCACTTCGTCACTTCCGCATAGCGCGTGAAATAGGGGGCGATCTTGTCGCTTCCCTGCAGTTGCAGGCGGTTCACCAGGTCGAGCTTCACGTCGTCGGCGAGCATGGCGCGGATCGCATCGAAATCGCCGCTCTGGAACAGATCCACGTAGGCGGCGATCTTCCGCCGGGCCATGTCGGACATCAGCGGCAGCCGGCTGTCTTCGGGTGCCTGTGCGAGTCGGCGCAGCGCGACGCGCCCGCGCTGCAGCGCGGACTTGGCGGCCGCCGGAGAACACCCGGCGATGCCTGCGATCTCGTCGATCGAATGGCCCAGTACGTCCTTGAGGATCACCGCGCAGCGCTGGAGCTCGGGCAACTGCAGGAAGGTCTGAAAGCTGACCGTGACGATGTCCGCCTCGGGTATCGGCGCCGCCTCGATGTCCTCGGTGAGCGGAATGATCGCGTTCCGCGAGCGGGCGCGCAGGAAATCGAGGCTCGTGTTGTGGGCGATGCGAAACAGCCAGCCTTCGAGATTGTCCACGCCGGCGCCCTGGGCCCGCGCGTGCAGGGCCTTGACGAGCACGTCCTGCAGGACGTCCTCGCCATCGATCGCCGATCCGGTCATGCGCGCACAGTAGCGATGGAGGCGCGGGCGCAGCGCGTTCAGGCGATCCTCGAATGCGTCCGTGTTCATGTCGGAACCTGCTGTGTCGGTGCGACCCGACGCGCCAAGGATGGGATGTCGGCGAGTATTCGCGCGAGGGTGGCCGGTTGCGACAGGAAGAGCGAGTGGCTGCTCTCCAGGGTATGGGTGATTGTCTTGTTGCCGATGGCGGCGTCCATCGCCGCAATCATGTGATCCTGGCCGGCCAAGGGGATGGCGCAATCCTGCGTGCAGCGGATGTAGTGGCGCGGCACCGAGCCGAATCGCTCCCGGGTGACTGCCGATGGCGCCAACGCGCCAGCGTTTGATTCGTCGCAATGGAGTTGTGATGCGGCGTGCGTGAAATCCGCCGCGCTCACATCGTGGTAGAACGCGGCCTTGAGCAGCGACCGGTAGGCGGGGTCGGTCGAACCGGGATGAATCCGGGTGGCGCCTATGGTGGCGGGATTGCCCACGAACAGCCGCGGCGCCAATGCTGAAGACAGCGTTTCGTGCTGGAGCATTTCAAGCAGAGTCGTGCCGTTTGGCACCATGAAGCCGGCGAGATACACCACCGCGTGCAACAGCGCCGGCACCTGCTCGGCAACCGCCGAAATCGTCATGCCGCCGGCCGAATGCCCGACCAGCACGCCCTTGCCCCGCGAGGCGGCCTCCTTTACCAGTGCGACCACCGCCTGTGCCCGCTGGTCTTGCGTCACGCCGGCGTTTGGCGACCGCTCGGTGGCGAACGCGACGGGGTCGAACGGTGTGCAATCCAGCGATGCCGGCGCGAGGGCATGAGCTCCGGCACCGGGAAGATCCAGCGTCAGGGCCTCGAAGCCACCGGCTTCGAGCAAGGGTGCAACGCGGTCCCACGCCGAACGGTTGTGCCAACCGCCGTGGATCAGGACAAAAACCGTCTTGCTTGCCGACATGGATGAGCTCTCTTGGTTTGTTGCCGTCGCGGGGCTGCTCAAACGTCCCTGCTGGCGAAAAGAAACATCTGGACACCCGAATCGTCGGGGGCGAAAAGCCGTCGATCCGCCCCGGCGGCCCGCCCCTCCGGGCTTGCGAATGCCTTTTCGATCGCGGTGAGGTCGTCGAAATGCAGGGTACCTATCCGGTGGACGCCGGAGGCGCCCACCGGAGTCGCGATGCGGCCGTCGCTCACCTCGTATCTCCTCAGGCCCGGAATTTTCCAGGCGAGCGGCACATGGACGTCGAAGTAATGGCGGTCGAATGCCTCAGGATCCTTCGGCGTAGGGTAGATCACCAACATCCTGGCCACGGCGGTTCTCCTCGTTGGGTTGCGTGATGCGGATCCTGGCGGGGCGCCGTCAACGGGCTTCGCTCGCCACTGTCGACCCCATGATCGACTCCAGGCTCGCCAACGCGCTGATCTGCGGGAAGCAGGCTTTCATGCGCGGATCGCTGCGCATCGCTTCCACGGCGGCGGGGCTCTCCCACTCGGAGTAGATGACGACGCCGGCGCCGTCCGCGGCCGCGATCAGCCGGGTCTTCCTCCAGCCGTGGAGCGTGCGGATCACGCTGTCGATGTTCTGCTTCAGGAGCGCGACCAGCGCATCCTGCTTCCCGGGTTCGACCTTCAGCAGGTTGATCAGGACAACGGATTCGTCGGACATGGCATACCTCCTTCTGTTTGGGATGCACCAAGGACGATCCGGGAGGGGAAAACGGATCGCGACCTGACGACGTCCTCGCAGTCCAGGCGACGTTGACCTTTCTTGTCCGGCTCGCGGACGTCGAACGGGCCGGGTGACGCGGCGGCCACGCCGGTGGCGAACGGCGGGGCGGCGGCGAGCGGCCAGCGGTTTCGTGCAACGGCGGTGGTTGCAGGTGGTCCTCGATGCGGCGCGGTTCCGTGTGGCGGACGCGCGGGAAAGAACCCGCGAAACTGCGCGCCAGGGCAGATCCGCGAGGGCGGCAACCCTGACCAGGGTCATGGATGCGCCGGCGCATGTCGGCGACGATGGCCGGGTCGCCAGCCACGGCGTCACGCTCTACCATGCCCGCATGCACGCACCTGTCCGTACCGATTTCCGCCCGGCCGTCCTGGCCGACGTTCCCGCCGTGGTGGCGCTGGTCGAATCCGCCTACCGCGGCGAGTCCGGCCGCCGCGGCTGGACGACCGAGTCCGACCTGCTGGACGGCCAGCGCACCGATGCCGCCGGCGTGGCGGCGCTGCTGGACCAGGCCGACAGCATGGTGCTGCTGGCCGAGCGCGACGGGGTGCTGCTGGCCAGCTGCCACGTCGAGCGGCGCGGCGACTGCGGCTACTTCGGCATGTTCGCGGTCGATCCCGCCCGGCAGGGCGGCGGCCTGGGCAGGGCCGTGCTCGCCGAGGCGGAGCGCATCGCGCGCGAGGAGTGGCGGTGCCGCGCGATGCACATGACGGTGATCGTGCAGCGCGCGGAACTGATCGCCTGGTACGAGCGCCGCGGCTATCGCCGTACCGGCGAATTCCAGCCGTTCCCCTACGGCGACGAGCGTTTCGGCATCCCGCGACGCGACGACCTGCGGTTCGAGGTGCTGCGCAAGGAGTTTGCCGGGGTGCCGGCATGAGCCTGGCGAACGAGGGTTGGGTGCGGGTAGGCACGCGCAGCGAAGTGCTGCCGGGCGAGTTCAAGGTGGTGTTTGACGGCGACACGCCGATTGCCGTCTACAACATCGACGGCGACCTCTATGCAATCGAGGACGTGTGCACCCATGACGGCGGCGACCTCGCCGGCGGCGAGGTGTTCGGCTTCGAGGTGGAGTGTCCGCGTCACGGTGCGCGCTTCGACCTGCGCAGCGGCGCGGTGACGCGGCCGCCCGCGGTGGAGCCGGTGGCCAGTTTCCCGGTGCGCGAGGAAGACGGCGCGATCTGGACGCGCGACGACCGTTGACGGCCCGCCTCGTCATGGAGCGGGGCCAGGCCAAGGGGGGAGCGATGAGGCGTGCGTGGCGTGTGGTGCTGGCGTTCGCCATCCCGTGGCTGTTGTACCAGTCCGCCGAGGGCGTGGGCATGCGCTGGCTGCACAACGCCGCGGTGCGCGACGTGCTGATGACGGCCAGCGTGCTGGTGGCGTGGCCGTTGTCGCGCTGGCTGGGCTGGAGTGGTTTCGGCGCGTATGCGCTGGGCGGCGATGGCGGGTGGCGATGGCTGCCCGGCGGGCTGCTGCTGGCGGTGCTGGCGAAGTTCGCCGCGGTGTGGCTGGGGCTGCGGCTCGGCGTGTACGTGGCGGACGCGCAGGCGCCGGCGGCTACGCTGGCCAGCCTGCTGCCAGCCCTGCCGATGCTGCTGCTGGCCACCTTCGTGCCCTCGCTGGCCGAGGACATCCTCACGCGCGGCTACTGGTACCGCGCCGCCGGCATCCGTTGGCGCAGCGGCACGCTGTTCGTGCTGGTCTCCGCCACGATCTTCGTGCTCAACCACATCTACCGGCTGGGCAACGGGCCGCAGGAATGGCTGATGCTGTTCGCCTTCGGCCTGCCTTACGCAACGGCGCTGTGGCGCAGCGGCAGCCTGTGGGCTGCCGTGGGGTTGCACTGGGGCTGGAATCTGGGCAACGGCCTGCAGGCGTCGCTGCTGCCGGTGGCGTTGCGCAGCGCACACGGCGGCGCCAGCCTCTCCATCGCGGCGCACCTGGTGATGCTGGCCGCCGTGCTGCTGGCGGCGCGGCGCGCATCAAAAATGGTAGACGAAGGCCAGTGACTCGGTGAGCTGGCTGCGTGAGCCGTACCGGCGCACCAGCGGACTGGCGGCGGCGTGGCCGAGTACGTAGCCGTATTCGAGCGAGGCGGCCAGCCCGGTGTGCTTGCCGGTGGGCAGGAACAGGTCGTACTCCAGCGTGGCGAGTTCGCTGCCCGCGCCCGGTTGCCATACCGGCACGCCCAGCGCCTGCGCCGAGGCAGGCTTCAGGCCGAAGAAGCGGCGCATCGCTGCGCCGTTCATCGATTGCCAGCGCAGTTCCAGCGACTGCTCCATCAGGCCGAGCCTGGGCGGATTCCACCCGGCATAGAACTCCAGGTAGGCGCCCGCGCCGTTGACGTCGTGGCTGAGGCGCATGCCGGCGTCCAGCTGCCGATCAAAATCCCACTCCAGAAAACCGCCACCGGTGGCGCGCGGTGCCAGGGTGGGAACCTTGCCGGCCAGCGTGCCGAGGTCGTCGTGGTCGCGGCCCCACTGGAAGCCGCCGTAGAGGCCTCCATGCAGGTGCGCACCGCGGACCAGGTCGTACTGCAGGCCGTCCTCGGTGGACAGGCTGAAACCGTACTGCGGCAGCTCGATGTCCACGAACGGGACCGGGTCGCTGCGATGCGTGCGTGCCCCGACCCAGCCGGGCATGTGCTGCATGCCGGCGCCGACCGCCAGTGTCGACACGTTGTCGGAATCGGCCAGGGCGCAGGGCGGCAGCGACAGGCACAGCAGGGCGAACAACAGGCGCGGGCGGGCGACGGACATGGGCAGGCAGGACAGGGGACCGGGTCAGCTTAACGGGTGTCCGCGCGTCCGGTTGTCAAAGACAATGCGCCCGCTCAGCCCGGGTTTGGCTGCCGGTTGTGGGCCGGATGGCCCGCGTGCCCCCGGGGTCGCCGTGGTGCTGCGACCTGCCGCACGCGATCGGGTCAGCGCTCCGGCGCGTCGGGCCGGGGGAAAGGGCGCCGAAAGGCAGCCTGCCTACCGTGACTCCCATGACTGCTGTGAGTGCGCCATCGATGCCCGTGTCCGGCTGGACCATCCTGTGTGATTTCGACGGCACCATTTCCGTCGAGGACGTGATCGACTCGCTGCTCGACCGCTTCGGCCGCCCGGGCTGGGAAGTGCTGGAGCAGGATTGGCGCGCCGGCCGCATCGGCTCGCGCGAATGCATGGCCGGCCAGGTCGAACTTTTGCAGATGAGCCGTGCCGAGCTGGACGAGCACCTGCGCGAGCTGTGGATCGACCATGCCTTCCCGGGCTTCGTGGCGAAGGCTCGCGAACTCAACGTGCCGATCCGCATCGTCAGCGACGGCCTCGACTACGCGATCCACCAGATCCTCGGCCGCTACGGCCTGGACGACCTGCCGCTGGCCGCGAACCACCTTGCACCCGCCACACCGCCGAAGCAGTGGCAGCTCACCTCGCCGTTCCAGGCCGAGGGCTGCCGCAGCGGCACCTGCAAGTGCGCCTGCGTGGCGCAGGCCCGCACCACGGGTGCCAAGACCCTGCTGATCGGCGACGGTGCTTCGGACTTCTGCGCCGCCGACCGCGTGGACTTCGTGTTCGCCAAGCACCGCCTGATCGAACACTGCCGCGCCGCCGGCATCCCGTACATGCCGATCACCGGCTTCGAGGACGCGCTGGAATACCTGCCGCGCCTGCTCGACGGCACGCTGGCGCAGCACGCGCGCTATCACGAGGCGGCGGCGGCCTGAGCGGCCGCTGCGCTTCCTCGCAACACCCTCCGCAACCGTCCCCCGGAACCCGACACATGAACATCGACAAGAACGCCGTCGGTTTCATCGACGACGCGCAACTGCTCGCCGACGAGGCCAAGTACAGCTCCTTCGGCGACACCGTGCACTACGTGGACCCGCCGAAGATCTTCCGCCACGGCGAAGGCAGCTACATGTACGACACTGCCGGCACGCCGTTCCTCGACCTGCAGATGTGGTACTCGGCGGTCAACTTCGGCTACGGCAACAAGCGCCTCAACGATGCGCTGAAGAAGCAGATCGACGTGCTGCCGCAGGTCGCCAGCCAGTACCTGCACCAGACCCGCATCGAGCTGGCCAAGACCATCGCGCTGGACGCGAAGAAGAAGTTCGGCCTTGATGGCCGCGTACACTTCAACGTGGGCGGCGCGCAGGCGATCGAGGACTCGCTGAAGCTGGTGCGCAACGCCTGCAACGGCAAGAGCCTGATGTTCGCGTTCGAGGGCGGCTACCACGGCCGCACCCTGGGCGCCTCGTCGATCACCTCCAGCTACCGCTACCGCCGCCGCTTCGGCCACTTCGGCGAGCGCGCGATGTTCCTGCCGTTCCCGTACCCGTTCCGCCGCCCCAAGGGCATGACCGCGGAAGAGTATTCCGACAGTTGCGTGCGCCAGTTCGAGCGCCTGTTCGAAACCGAATACAACGGCGTGTGGGACCCCAAGACCAACCAGTGCGAATACGCCGCGTTCTACGTCGAACCGATCCAGGGCACCGGTGGCTACGTCGTCCCGCCGATGGGGTTCTTCAAGGGCCTGAAGCGGGTGTTGGACAAGTACGGCATCCTGATGGTGTCCGACGAGATCCAGATGGGCTTCTGGCGTACCGGCAAGCTGTGGTCGATCGAGAACTTCGGCGTGACACCGGACATCGTGGTGTTCGGCAAGGCGCTCACCAACGGTCTGAACCCGCTGTCCGGCCTGTGGGCGCGCGAGGAGCTGATCAACCCCACGCTGTTCCCGCCGGGCTCCACGCACTCCACGTTCAACTCCAACCCGCTGGGCACCTCGCTGGGTCTGGAAGTGATCAAGATGGGCTACGAGCTGGACTACGAGACCACCGTGCCGAAGAAGGGCGCGCACTTCCTCGAAGGCCTGCGCGGGCTGCAGAAGAAGCACAAGGAAATCGGCGACGTCGACGGCCTCGGCCTCGCGCTGCGCGCCGAGATCTGCACCGATGACGGCTTCACCCCGAACAAGGCCCTGCTCGACAAGATGGTCGACATCGGCCTCGCCGGCGACCTGGAGCACAACGGCAAGAAGATCGGCCTGGTGCTCGACGTGGGCGGCTGGTACAAGAACGTGATCACCTTCGCGCCCTCGCTGGACATCACCCACGAGGAGATCGACCTGGCGATGAGCTTGCTGGATCAACTGCTGACGAAGGCCAAGAAGGGCTGATCGTCGCTCGCCCGCTACAAACGAAAGGCCCGGCGGGAAACCGCCGGGCCTTTCGCTTTTCTTCCTCTCCCCTCTGGGGAGAGGGTTGGGGTGAGGGGCGGGTACTCGCGATAACCCTGTTTCTCTCCCCCTGCTTGCGCGGAAGGGATTTCTGCCTGTGCCAGCACATCACCCGCCGAGGTCGCTTCGATTTCGCTTGCTGTCACAAGCCACGCTCAGCGCGAATGGGTAGGGCTGGGCGCCCTAGGGTGCCCGCTTCAACGCCAGCACCGCGTTCAATCCCCCGAACGCGAACGAATTGCTCAGCACCGCGCGCACTGGCATCTCGCGCGCCACGTTCGGCACGTAGTCGAGGTCACAGGCGGGATCGGGCTTGTCCAGGTTCGCGGTGGGCGGCACCACGCCGTCGCGCAGCGCGCCGATCGCGGCGACCAGCTCCAGTGCGCCGGAAGCGCCCAGTGCGTGGCCGTGCATGGATTTGGTGGAGGACACCGCGAGGCGGTCGGCGTGGGCGCCGAAGGCGAGCCGGATCGCGCGCGTCTCGGTGACGTCGTTGGCCTGGGTGCCGGTGCCGTGGGCGTTGATGTAGTCCACGTCGGCGGAATTCAGTTCGGCTTCTTCCAGCGCCTGGCGCATCGCGGCGGCAGCGCCTTCCGCGCTGGGCATCACGATGTCGCTGGCATCGGCGGTCATGCCGGTGCCGGCGAGCTCCGCGAGGATGGTGGCGCCGCGCGCGCGCGCGTGCTCCAGCGATTCCAGCACGAAGACGCCGGCGCCTTCGCCCAGCACCAGTCCGCGGCGGTTCGCGCTGAACGGGCGGCAGGTGTCGTCGGCGAGCACGCGCATCGCTTCCCACGCGCGCAGTGCGCCGTAGCTTAGGCAGGCCTCGGTGCCGCCGGTGACGGCGGCTTCGACCATGCCGAAGCGGATCATGTGCGCGGCCTGGATGATGGCGTGGTTGGCCGAGGCGCAGGCGCTGGCGACCGCGTAGGTGGGGCCGCGCAGGCCCCAGGCGATGCTGATCTGGCTGGCCGAGGCGTTGGTCATCAGCCGCACGATCGTAAGCGGATGGGTGCGGCTGGCCTTCTCCGCGTACAGGCGGCGGCTCTGCTCGTCCTGGGTGGTTTCGCCACCCACGCCGGTGCCCACCACCACGGCCGTGCGCAGCCCCAGGCCGTCGCGGGTGAAGTCGATGCCCGAGTGCGCGATGGCCTCGCGCGCCGCGTGCAGCGCGAACTCCGAGGTGCGGTCGAGCAGGGGCAGGGTGCGCTCGTCGATGCCGGTGGCAGGGTCGAAGCTCTCCGGCACCTGCGCAGCGATCTTCACGCGCAGCACCTCGCTGTCCTTGTGGCGGAGCGGGCCGATCGCACTGCGCCCTTCACGCAGACCCTGCCACAGCGCACGCGCGCCCACGCCCAGCGGGCTGATCGCGCCCATGCCGGTAACGACGACCCTGCGCGTGTGGATCGTGGGCATTACTGGCCGCCTTCGCCGCCAGCGGCCTTGTCGTCCAGCGCCTTCTGCACGGCGTCGACCAGGCTCTGCGCGGTGTCGCTGTCGAAATTGGCGCCCTGCTGCTCGGGGAAGTGGATGTCGAAATGCTCCTCGATGTCGAAGATCAGCTCGATTGCCTCCAGCGAAGCGATGCCCAGGTCTTTCAACGTGGATTCGGGCTTGACGGTGCCGACGTCGACCTTGGCCTGCTTGGCGATGATCTCGAACACTTGCTGCTGGGTCGTTCCGGTCATGACGGATCCTTGGTGGCAGGCGACAATGGGCGCACCCGAACCGGCGAGCCGGTGCGGGCGACCCCCATAGTCTAGGCAAAGCCGCTTACTCATGCCTTTCATTTCGCAACTGGAGCCGGACGCGCTGCTCGCGGCGTTCATGGACGAGCCGCCGATCGGCTTCACGGTGGCGCGCTCGCCGCAGGGCATGCCGGGCTTCGTGGCGCCGTTCGACCTGCTGACCACGGCCGACGACGCGGTGCGCCGCCGCGTGGCCGCGCTGCCGCTGGCGCGGTACTGGCGGCGCCTGCTCACCTGGCGCACCCGTTTCGCGGGCACCACCGTGTCCGAGTACGCGCCACTGCCGGGCGACGTGGCGCCGGACGAACTGGCGCGGGGACTGAAAGCCGCATGGGGGCGCGAGTGCAAGCTGCTCGTCGTCAAGGACATCGCGCGGGACTCGCCGCTGCTCGACGAGGCTGCGAACGCCCATACGCGCGCCTTTGCCGTCGCCTGCGAGGCGGCGGGCTTCGTGCTGCTGGAGGGGCAGGCGCTGGCGTACGTGCCGATCGACTTCGCCACGGAAGACGAATACCTCGCCCGGCTCAGCTACAGCCGCCGCAAGAACATCCGCCGCAAGCTGCGCTCGCGCACGGCCCTGGACATCGAGGCGGTGCGCACCGGCGACGCGCGTTTCGACGACGAGGCCACGCTGGCGGCGTACTACGCGCTGTTCGACAACGTATATGCGCAGAGCGAGGTCCACTTCGACCGGCTGAGCCTGGATTTCTTCCGCCGCGTGCTGCGGGACGCCGCGAGCGGCGGCGTGGTCTTCGTCTACCGGCGCGAAGGGAAGATGATCGGCTGGAACCTCTGCTACGAGCATGGCGGCAAGCTGGTCGACAAGTACATCGGCATGGCCTACCCGGAAGCACGCGAGCACAACCTGTACTTCGTGAGCTGGATGCATAACCTGGGCTACGCGCGCGAACGCGGCCTGACACACTACGTGGCGGGCTGGACCGACCCGGAGGTGAAATCCTTCCTCGGCGCCAGCTTCACTTTCACCCGCCATGCGGTGTACGCGCGCAACCCGCTGCTGCGTATCCTGCTGCGCAGGCTGGGTGGGCATTTCGAAAGCGACCGCAGCTGGCAGGAGCAGGCGGAGAAGGATCATGACTAGGTCGTGCGCCACCGCCCCGGTCCGGACTCCCTCCCCAGCCTGCGGGAGAGGGCTGGCGGGGGCTGCTTCGGGTCTGCGCAGCGAACCCGCTTCCGACGTCCCCCCGCAGGCAGGGGGCGGAGATCGACAGCCATGCCATCCGGCGAGACGTACATGAACACCTCCATGCGGTGCCCCGTGGTGCTCGACATCGACGGCTCGGTGGGGCCGTTGCCGGGCGGCCTCGTGCTGCCGCTGGCCGAATGGCAGGAGGCGATCCGCTTCGGCTGCTCGCTCGCCACCATGCGCCGTTTCCGCGCGCTGCTGGACGCGCAGTTGCCAGTGCGCCACGGCACGGTCTTCACCGGCTCGGGCGATTTCCATCACCTCAGCTGGCCGCTGATCGCGCGGCTCGCGCCGGCCACGCCGATCCAGGTGGTGGTGCTGGACAACCATCCCGACAACATGCGCTTTCCGTTCGGCGTGCACTGCGGCTCGTGGGTGCGCCGCGTGGCCGCGTTGCCGTTCGTCGAGCACGTGCACGTGCTGGGCATCACCTCGCAGGATATCGGCGCGGGCCATGCGTGGGAGAACTACCTCATGCCGCTGCTGCGCGGCAAGCTCACCTACTGGAGCATGGGCGTGGACACCGGCTGGGCGCGGCGGCTCGGCATCGCGCGTGCGTTCCGCGGTTTCGACACGCCCGATGCGCTGGTCGATGGCTTCGTCGAACAGCAGCGCACGCAGCGGCTTCCTAGCTACCTCACCATCGACAAGGATGCGTTCGCGCCCGAGGTGGCACGCACCAACTGGGATCAGGGCCGCCTGCTGCTCCCCCATGCGCTGGCGTTGATCGACAGCCTGCAGCAAGGCCTGGCCGGCAGCGACATCAACGGCGAGGTCTCGCACTACCGCTATGAGACCTGGTGGAAACGCAAGCTCTCCGCGATGGACGAGCAGCCCGAGATCGACACCGCCAGGCTCGCCGGCTGGCAGGCGCAGCAGCATGCCCTGAACCTGCAGCTGCTCGATGCGATCGCGGAGCGCGGCGGTTGAATCCTGCCCGTGCGATGGCGGTTCGTTGACGTCGTGCCCGCTTGCACGGGCACGAAGCCTCAGGCGACGGCTTCGAGCACACCGCAGACCGCGTCAATGTCCGCATCGGCGAGCCACGCGCTGTTGCCGATGCTGAGGCTGCGCGCGGCGAAGTCGCGGGCGTTCGGCACGTCGGCCTTCGGCACGATGCCGTCGAGGTAGGCGTAGTCGGGCAGGGCGTGGATGAACAGGCGGCTGACGCCGTAGCCCGCCTGCCACAGCTGCTCCAGCGCGGCGTCGCGGTGCCGCTGGTCGCGCAACAGCAGGAAGAAGAACGGCCAGGTGCCGTGCGCCCCGGCGGGATCGTCCAGCACGGCGACGCCGGGGATCGCGCGCAGGCGCGGCAGATGGCGCCGGGCGCGGACGCCGCATTGCTCGATGAAGGCGGGCAGGCGCCGGGCGGCATGCGCGCCCACGGCCTGGCGCCAGCGGCCCACCGCATGCAGCGGCAGCGGCAGGGCGAAGTCGTCGCCGACCGCGGCCACCGGATCGCCGCGGCGCAGCGCGCGACGCAGCGGGTTGCCGTAGGCCAGGCGCAGGCCATGCGGGCGATACAGCGCCGCATAGCCCAGCAGCTCCGCGCTGCGGCGCAGTTCCCAGCTCGGGCTGGGTTTCGCGATGCGCGCGGCGGTGCGCGCGAGCCGTTCGCGCAGATCGGGATCGCGCGCGGCGAGCAGGCCGCCTTCGTAGATGGAGAGGCCCTTGCCCGCGGCGAGGCTGAAGAAGCCGAGGTCGCCGGCGAGGCCCACGCTGCTGCCGTCGCGCCGTGCGCCCAGCGCCTGCGCCGCATCCTCGATCACGTAGGCGCCCACGTTGTTGGCCACGGCCAGCGCGTCGTCCACGTCCGCGACGCGACCGGCGAGATGGGTGGGCAGGATCGCCAGCGTGCGCTCGTCGCAGGCGGCACGCAGCGCATGCGGCTCCATGTCGTAGTGGTCGGGGCGCAGGTCGCAGGGCACGGGTTCCAGCCCAGCCTGGCGCACGGCCAGCGGCACCAGCGGGCAGGTGTAGGCGGGCATCACCACGCGATGCCGCGCGGGTTTGAGTTCGTGCAGCGCGGCCAGTGCGATCAGCAGCGCGGCAGTGCCGGAGCAGGCGAGTTGCAGCGGCGGCGTGCCCAGTTGCGCGGCGACGTCGGCGGCCAGCGTCGGCGCGCCGGGGAGCAGGTCCGCCAGCTGCAGCGGCAGGCCGGCGGTCGGCGGCAGTTCGTGACGGCGGCGGGGCAGCATGCGCGTGGCGAGGTGCAGGTTCAGGCCTGCGCCTGGCCGCCTTCCGCTTCGGGCTCGTGCTCGCGGCTTTCGGCGAAGCCGAGGCACACGATGCCGGCGACGATGGCGACGGCGCCCAGCACGCGCGGCAGGGTGAGGTGCTCGTCGAACAGCCACACCGACAGCAGCATCACCGAGACCACTTCCAGGTGCGACGCGGCGAAAGCGGGGCCGATCGGCGCGTGCTTGAGCAGGCTCATCCACGTGAAGAAGGCACCCACGTAGCCGACGATGGCGCCGTAGATCCACGGAGCGCCGAACACCCGCAGCAGCCAGGCCACATCCGCCGTGACCGGCAGCGCGCGGGTACCGGCGTACTTGAAGCTGATCTGCGCCAGGGTGTCGAAGCCCATCAGCAGCGCGAAGCCGATGAGATAGAACCAGCCGCGCTTCATCCGGCCACCCCCACGATCGCCACGCCCAGCGTCACCAGCAGGATGCCGGCCACGCGCAGGCGGGTGAGTTTCTCGCCGAACAGGAAGCGTCCGGCCACCATGATCGCCACGATGTTGATCGAGCCCAGCAGCACGCCTTCGGACAGCGGCACCAGCGAGAGGAAGGCGATCCACACCAGGAATTCGATCACGTAGCTGGCTATGCCCAGCCACAGCCAGGGGCGCGAGGCCATGTGCTTCCAGCGGGCGAAGCCGTCGCCCGCGTCCTTGTCGCCGGCTGCCGCCTTGAACGCGAGCTGGCCGCCGGTGTCGAGCACCACATTGAGCACCCACAGCAGCGCGACGAGCGGGGAGATGGAGCCCGTCGGCATGTCAGGCTGCGACGCGTTGCGGGAGGTCGGCCGCGGCGATGCGGTCGAAGAACGCGGCGGAGCGCTCGACCAGGGTGCGGCGGTCGCGGTCGATGGTGATCATGTGGTAGCTGTCGTCCAGCAGCAGCAGCTCAACCGGCGCGCTGACCTCGCGCACCACCAGTTCGGCGTTCCTGATGCTGGCCACGTCGTCCTCGCTGGCATGCGCCACCAGGCAGGGTGCGGTGACCTGCGCGAGCTGGCGGCGCACGGTGGCCGACAGGCGGTACATCTCGGCCAGCGAATACCAGGGGTTGCCAGGCAGGCCGGCGGCGGCGCTGTCGCCGCCCAGCATCGCGCTGCTGACCTGCGCACGCAGGCGCTCGTCGCGGATGCCGTAGGGCGGCTGCTCCATGAAGCTGCGGTTGCGCCCGATGCCGAGCTTCTTCAGCAGCGGCAGCATGAAGGACATGCGCGCCAGCTTGGGGATGCTCCAGCCATCGTAACGGAACGTGGCACCGTACACGCCCACGCCGGCGATCTGGTCGGGACGGTCGGCGGCGAGCTTGAGCGAGAGCAGGGCGCCCATCGACAGGCCGCCCACGAACAGATGGTCGACCTTTTCGCGCAGCGCATCGGCGGCCTGCTCCACGCTGGAGTACCAGTCGCGCCAGCCGGTGGCGAGCAGGTCCTCGGTGTCGCCGCAATGGCCGGCCAGCTGCATGCCGTGCACGGTGTAGCCGGCACGGTTCAGCCCCTTGCCGAGCAGCTTCATCTCCATCGGCGTGCCGGTGAGACCGTGGATCAGCAGCACCCCGCTGCGGCCGCCTTCGAAGAAGAAATCGGTTTGCTGGATCACGCGCGATACCCGAGACGATGCGAGCCGCATCGGCGGCTTTTCAGATATGCATGTTCGTGGGGGGCGGTTTCCTCAGTCTTTCGGCCAGGGGCGCGGGAGTCTTCCGTCTGCTTATCGCCAGCGACAGGGCCGGTTCGTCCGCCTGCCGCACGGGGACAAAAGCGGCTTCGAGCGCCCGCAAGGGACAGAGCGGTTTCGTCCACCTGCCGCCAGGAACAAGGCGGTTTCGTCCACCTGCCGGTGGCCGAGTGACTTTCTCTTTGCGTGGCCAAAGAGAAAGTCGCCAAAGAGAAAGGCCACCCCGGGGCGGCGCTCTGCGGGCATCCTGCCCTCCGAGTGCGTGGGGCGGGGCCGGGCTTTTCGAGCGGGCTCCTGCCCGCGCGAAAAGGCGCTGCCCTCCATGGCAGCGCCCGCTGCGCGGCCTCTTCGTCCCCGCCTCACCGCCGCCCAGGGGCCCCGAACAGCAGCGCGCTCCCAGCGCGCAGAAGCAACGGCAACCGCCAGAGCGAAGCGACAGCAAGGCCAGAGCAAAGCGAGAGCAAAGCCAAAGCGGCGCAAAGCGCCGCGAGGCTTTGCCCCCCCCCCTCAGTTCCCAGATACGTCGCGGCGTGGCCGCCACGTCAATCGCATAGGCGGGAGCAGTTCCAAAGCCCTCGACACAGCGGGCTTGTAGTTCCGGCGGATTGAATCAGGCCATTTCTCTTGTTCCTTCTCTTGACTCCGGGCATCCTGCCCTCCGCCCTTCGGGCCAGCTTCGCCGTTCGCCACCGCTCCTGCGGTGGCGTGGGCCAGCAAAGAGAAGGGACTCGGGCGCCGGCAGGCGTCCGAAACCGCATTGTTCCTAACGGCAGGCGCTCGAAACAGCTCTGTCCCTTGCGGGCAGGCGCCTAAAGCCGTCTTGTCGCGTGCGACAAGGCCTCCCCTATCCCAGAAGCGCGGAGCGAATCAGCGCGCGCCGCCAGGCAGGAACCGCACGATCACCCGCTGCCCGATGCGCAACTGCTGCTCGGGCTGGTCGAAGGCCAGCACGCATTCCACCGTGCGCGCGTTGGCGCGGATCTGCGGGTCGTTTTCCAGCGTGGCCGGGCCGTAGACCTGGCCGATGCGCAGCACGTGGGCGCTCCAGTGGCCGTTCTCGGCGTCGTCGTTGGCGACCACCTCGGCGCGCATGCCCGGATGCACGGCGGCGACGAAGCTCTCGTTGAGCTCGGCGCGCACGATGCGCGGCTTGTCCGGCAGCAGGGTGAACAGCGCGCCGGAGGTGGGCGACACGCTGGCACCGGGCTGCGCCGCCACGTGCACCACTACCGCGTCGAACGGGGCGCGCAGGCTGCGCTGCGCCAGCTCGTATTTCGCCTCGGCCAGCTTCTGCGCGGCCATGTCCACCGCGGCCTGGTCGGCGCCGTATTCGGCGTCGAGCTGGTTGCTGGCTTCGCGGGCGTCGTCCGCGCTCTGGCCGTCGCCCGCGCCCGCGGCGGCGGCGGCGGCGAGGCGCTGCGCGCGCAGCTTGGCGGCGGCCTGCTTGATGGCGAGCAGCCTGAGCTGGGCCTGCGTCTGCTCCAGCTGCGCCTGGGCGGCGTCCACTGCCAGCCGGGCGGGGCGGGTGTCCAGCGCGGCCAGCAGTTGGCCCTGCTTCACCGTCTCGCCTTCGTGCACGGCGACGCTGGCCAGCACGCCTTCGCGCGGCATCGCCAGCGAGAGCAGTCCACCCTCGATGTCCACGCGGCCGCGCGCCACCGCGGCGTAGTTGCTGGCGGCGGCACTCGTGGGAGCCGGCTCCGCATGCTTCGAGCAGGCAGCGAGCAGCAGCGCGGCGGCCAGCGCGCATCCGGCGGGCCGCAGCAGCGCCACCAGGCGCGCGGACGAAGACGGACGGTAGGCGGTCGGCGTCATGGCGGGGTTTCCTTGGGGGCGCCGCCGGGGCGCCGGTCGCTGAGGATGCGGCCATCTTCCATTGCCAGCACGCGGTCGGCGTGGGCGACCAGGCGGGGGTCGTGGCTCACGCACAGCACCGTGGTGCCATGGGTGTGGGCGATGGTGTGCAGGATGTCGATGATGATCTGGCCGTTGGCGGAGTCCAGCGCGCTGGTCGGCTCGTCGGCGAACAGCAGCTCCGGTTCCTTGGCCAGCGCACGGGCGATCGCCACGCGCTGTTTCTCGCCGCCGGACAGTTCCGAGGGACGCAGCTTGATGCGATGGGACAGGCCCACCTCTTCCAGCGAGTGGCGCGCCCGTTCGCGGGCCTCCTGCTTCGACAGGCCCATGTGGTTGAGCGGCAGCTCCACCTGCTCCAGCGCGGTGAGCGCGGGGAACAGGTTGAAGCCCTGGAACACGAAGCCGGTGTGCTGCAGGCGGAAGTGTTCCAGCGCGTGCAGGTCGAGCTGGCCCAGCTCGCTGCCCAGTGCGTGCACGCGGCCGCTGTCCACCTTCTGCAGGCCGCTGAGGACCGCGAGCAGGGTGCTCTTGCCGCAGCCGGACGGGCCGGAGATCAGGGTCAGCTCGCCGGGATCGATGCTCAGCGAGAGGTGATCCAGCACCCGCGTGTGCTGCCGGCCGGAATCGAAGGCCTTGCACACCGCCTCGGCCCGCAGGATCGGGACGCGCGGCGTCGTGGCGGGGGAGTGGGCCATCGTGCTCATCTCAGCAGGGTGGCCGGATCGATGCGACGCATGCTGCGCATGGCCGCCATGCCCGAAACCGCAGCCTGGCCCATCACCAGCGCAATGCAGGCGATCGCGGCCAGCGGTCCCAGCACCACCGGCACGTCCTGGCTGCGCGCCAGCAGCAGCAGCAGCACGCCGAGCGCGGTCGCGCCGAGCAGGCCCAGCGCACCCACCCAGAACGCCTGTTCCAGCACCACCTTGCGCAGCGCGCCCACGCCCACGCCCAGCGCGTTGAGCGTGGCGTATTCGCGCACCGAGCCCTGCACCGCGCCGACCAGGGTCTGGCTGGTGATCACCGCGCCGACCAGGAACACGATGCCTGCGAGGAACAGCACGCCCGCGCCGGCACCGGTGTCGAACAGCCAGTAACGCACCGAACGGTTCGCGAAGTCGGTGGCGCTCCAGGTGGTGTAGGGGCCGAACGCGTTGCTGCCGCGCAGGCGCTGCGCCACCGCTTCGGCCTGCTGGGGATCGCGCAGCCTGGCGACGAAGTAGGTGGGGCCGTTGTCAGCGGCGTCGGTGTCGAGCGTTCGCGCGGTGTCCAGCGAGGTGATCACGTTGATGCCGCCGAGGCCGCGCAGGCCGCTGCTGACGCCCACCACGCGCACGCGGTGGCCGTTGACGGTGGCGGTCTGGCCCAGCGCCACGCCCAGCTTGTCGAGGTCGGCGCGATCCACGATCACCGCGTCGGGCTCGGCCAGGCGTGCGCGCAGCCCGGGCGGCAGTACCTTGGCGAACATCAGGCCGTCGGCAGACGGATCGATGCCGGAGACGAACACCGACACGCCGCCGGTATCGCCGGCGCCGCGCCAGTCGCCGTCCACCCAGACGTAGGGTTCGACCCGCGTCACCGCGGGATCCATCAGCACCCGCGATTCCACGTTGGCGTCGATCGAGCGGCCGGAGCCGACGCTCTGGGTGCCGGGGAAGCCGATCCACACGTCGGCGGAGGAGCCAGTGATGTAGACGCTGGTGGCGCCGAAGATGCCCAGCACCAGTGCCAGCTGCAGCAGCTGCAGCAGGCCGGCGAAGCCCACCGCCAGCATGGCGGGCAGGAAGCGCCGCCATTCGTAGACCAGCGTCTTGCGCGCCAGGGCCACCATCAGTGTGCCGCCCCGGTGGCCTTGCCGTCCGGTGCGGCCGGCGCTTCGTCCGCCGGCAGCGGCGCGCCGCCCAGCGCCTTGAACAACGCCACATAGGCGAGGCTGCGGCTGGCGCGCGCGTCGGCCAGTTCGAGCGCGGCCTGGTCGGCGGCGATCCGGCCGTCGGCCAGCGCCAGCGGGCTGTCCAGCTTCAGCGTCACCCGGGTCTGCAGGGCGCCGTCGACGCGTTGCAGCGCCTGCCAGGCCTCGAGGCTGCGCCGTTCGCGCTGCTGTTGCTGCTGCAGCGTGCCCAGTGCGGTTTCCACCTCGGAAACACCCTGCAGCACGGCTTGCCGATAGGCCAGCACGGCGGCCTTCAGCTCATGCGACTTGGCGTGCTCGGCGGCGGCGCGCAGGCCCCAGTCGAACAGCGGCATGTCGAACAGCGGCCCCACCGAGATCAGACCGTTGGAGACGGTGTGCTTCTTGTTGTTGTTGAGGTCGGTGGCCCAGATCATCGAGGCGCCGAGGCCCACGCTGGGAAAGCGGTCGGCATGCGCCACGCCCAGTTCGCCGGCGGCACGCAGCACGTCGGCTTCGGCGCGGGCGATCTCGGGGCGGGTGCGCAGCAATTCGGCCGGCGTGCCTGGCAGTTGCCACGCACCGAGTCGCGGCTGCGGACCGGGTTGCTGCCAGGCGGGATCGGGGCGGTTGCGGCCCAGCAGCACGGCCAGGCGCTGCGCGGCGGCATTGGCGGCCTGGCGCGGTGCGGCCAGCGCGGCTTCGGCCTGCGCCGCCGCCGCTGCCGCCTGGTCCACCGCGCCGGGCGGCGCCAGTTGCAGGCGCTGGCGCACCTTGAGCAGGTCGAGCTGGTGGCCGCGTATCTCGCCGACCCGCTGCAGCAGTTGCTCTTGCCGCTGGGCGGTGCGGAGTTCGATCCAGTTGCGCACCACCTCGGCCACCAGCGACACGCGCGCCGCCTGCAGGTCGGCCATGCTGGCGTCGAGTGCGCCCTGCGCCTCGCGGCGGGTACCCTGGGCCCGGCCGAACAGCCCGAATTCCCAGCTGGCATCGAAGCCGGTGACCAGGTAAGAGGCGCTGGCGTCCGGGTCGATCGTCTGCTCGGTGCGCGCGTGCAGGGACGGCAGGTAGTGCGCTCCTTCGTGGCGCTGCAGGATGCGCGAGGCACGCAGCCGCTCGACCGCCTGCGCCACGTCCAGGTTGTGCGCCAGGGCCTGGTCGACCAGCGCGTTCAGCGCGGAATCGTCGAAGGCGCGCCACCAGCTGTGCAGGTCGGTGGGCGCGGCCGCCTGGGCCGCCATCGCGTGCTGCCACTGCGCCGGGATCGGCGGGTCCAGCTTCGGCATCGCCACCGAGCAGCCGGCGAGCGCGACCGCCGCGCCGAGCAGGGTCGCACGCCAGCGACGGTACAGTCCGGAGCCTGCCTCAGTCATGCCGGCCACCGCGGGTCGCGAAGCCGGAGCGACATCCTTTGTTGTCGATGGGGATCAGGGCCACGGTCAGGTCAGGGGAAACGGTGAATGGTGGAGGCGCGGATGGCGACCGTGCGTGTCCGCGCAAGGATACAGGCCAAGCGCCGGGGCTGTCAGCGAACGGCTGCGGTTTCGGGACGCGGCACGGCATCGCGGACCCGCGGTGGCGGGAAACGCACCTCCACGCACAGGCCGCGCTCCTCGCCGAGCCGGTAGATCACCTCGGCGCGGTGGCGTTCGGCGATGCGCTGCACGATCGCCAGCCCCAGACCGCTGCCTTCCTCGTTGGTTCCCGGAGCGCGGAAGAATCGCTCGCTGAGCCGCGGCAGCAGCGCGGGCGGCACGCCGGGGCCGTTGTCCTCGACCAGCAGGTTGGCGCCACCGTCGGGCCGCGCCTCCAGGCTCACGGTGACGGTGCTGCCGCGGCCGGCATAGCGGATGCTGTTGTCGATGAGGTTGTCCAGGAGGTCGTGCAGGCTGGCAGCATGACCGTCGATGCTTAGCGCCTGCTCAGGCCCCTGGTAGCCGAGATCCACGCCGGCCGCCAACGCCTCGTGCACGCGCTGCGCCACCGCCTCGGGGATCAGCCGGGTGAGTTCCAGCGGCAGGTGCTCGACCGCGTCGGTCGACGGCGCCTGCGCGCGGGTCAGCGCCAGCAGTTGCGCGGTGGTGCGCGCGACGCGCTGGGTGAGCCGACGGATGTGGGTGAGCGCGTCGTGCACGTTCGCGGGATCGGGGTCGGCCAGTGCGCGTTCCACATGCAGGCTGAGCCCGGTCAGCGGGGTGCGCAGCTGGTGCGCGGCGTCGGCGATGAAACGGTCGTGCAGCGCCAGCATGCCGCGCAGGCGGGCGAACAGCGCGTCGATGGTGCGGGTCAGCGGCAGGATCTCCTGCGGCACGTCCGGCCCGCCGATCGGCGTCAGCTCGTGGTTGCGGCGGGCCAGGCGCAGGGTGAGCGGATCGAGCACGCGCAGGCCGTGGGTGACGCCGAACCACACCAGCGACAGCACGCAGACGATCAGCAGCGCCTGGGTGAGGATCGCCAGCAGCAGGATGTTGCGCGCCTGCACGTGGCGGTCGTGCAGGGTCTCGGCGACGGTGATGATCAGGGTGTCGTCGGGATGGTTGCTCGACGCGGTACTCAGTGTGACCGCACGCAACGGGCGGTGGTCCAGGTGGGTGTCGAACAGCTCGGGCGGGGCGCCCACGGCCGGCACCCGCGCCGGCCGCGGCAGGTGGCCGTTGCCGGCCAGCAGGCCGTGCCGGGGGCTGACCACGCTGAAGTAGCTGTCGCCGCTGGGGTCGTACTGCAGCAGGAAGCGCGCCTGCGGGGTCAGCTCGCCGCCCAGCTGCTCGTTGCCCATCATCTTGGCCAGCGTCAGCGCGTCGTTGCCGAGGTCGCGGTCGTGCACGTGGTTGGAGTAGCCGAGCGCCACGCCGTAGGTGAGCAGGATGTCCAGCACCAGCAGGATCGCCACCGGGATCAGCAGGAAACCCAGCAGTCGGCGGCGCAGGCTGGGGCGGCGGGCAGGGGCGTGGTTCATGCGTGCTTGCCGTCCTCGGCGGTTTCTTCCAGCAGGTAGCCGAGGCCGCGGATCGTGCGCACGCCGGTGCCGCTGCCTTCCAGCTTGCGGCGCAGGCGGTGGATCGCGATGTCCAGGCCGTTGTCGGTGAGCTCCTCGTCCCAGCTGCACAGCGCCTCGATCAGCTGGGCGCGGCTGGTGACGCGGTCGGCGCGCAGCGCCAGCGCCTCCAGCAGGCCGAATTCGCGCGCGGTGAGTTCCAGCGGTTCTTCGTCCAGCCAGGCGCGGTGGCCGGGCAGGTCCAGGCGCAACCGGCCGAGTTTCAGCTCGGGCACGCCCCGGCTGCTGGAACGGCGCAGCAGCGCGCGCACCCGCGCCTCGAACTCGGTGAGCGCGAACGGCTTCACCAGGTAGTCGTCGGCGCCGAGGTCGAGCACGCGGATGCGCTCGTCCAGCCCGTCGCGCGCAGTCACCACCAGCACCGGCACGCCGGCGCCGCGGGTGCGCAGCCGGCGCAGCACTTCGCTGCCGTCCAGCTGCGGCAGGCCGAGATCCAGCACCAGCAGGTCGTAGTCGTGGTCGCGCAGCGCGGCATCGGCCAACTGGCCGCTGGCCACGTGGTCGACCGCGTGGCTGCTGTGGCGCAGCGACGCGCAGATGCCTTCGGCGATGGAGGGGTCGTCTTCGGCTAGGAGAATGCGCATGCGGTTCGGGATTCTTCGCGGGGATGCCGTGCAGCTTGCCACGTAGCGCCAGTCCGGCAGCTTAGTGGGGTGGATGCCCCCGATATATGACCTCTGGCCTATGACGACAAGCCGGGTCGGAGCGCAGTCTGGGAAGATCAATGCGTGGGGGAGCGCAAATGGGATCGAGCAGGAACAGGTGCGGGCTGTGGCTCGCCGCATTGGCCATGGGTTGGTGCGGAGCCGGTACGGGTTTCGCGCAGCAGGCACCGGCCGTGGCGAGGAGCGTGGCGGCACCGGCGGTTGCCGCCACGGCATCGGCTTCGCCGGCGCCCATCCCGTTCGCACCGGCGCACCGGACCACCGTCACCACGCCCAGCGCGCCCGATGCCTGGGGCGGCGAGCGCACCGGCAAGGAAGCGACGCTCTCCGACCGCGTGGTGAGCTACGCCATCGATGCCAGCCTCGACGCCGCCAAGCACCAGGTGGCCGGCAAGGAGCACATGACCTGGCGCAACCGCAGCGACCGCGCGGTCAGCCACGTCTACTTCCACCTCTACCTCAACGCCTTCGAGAACGACGGCAGCACCTGGTTCACCGAACGCAAGGTGCTCACCGCGCACGGCCGCTCGCGCGGCAACGCGGTGCTGAAGCGGGGCCAGTGGGGCTGGATCCGCCTGCAGCAGGTGGCACAGGACGGCACGGCGCTGGAATGGAGCTTCGTGCATCCCGACGGCGGTCCGGCCACCGACCACACCGTGGTGCGCATCGACCTTGCCCGGCCGGTGCCCGCGGGCGGCACGCTGGCGCTGGACATCGGTTTCCTCAGCCAGCTGCCGCGCGTGGTGGAACGCACCGGCTGGTGGGGCGACTTCAACCTGGTCGGCCAGTGGTTCCCCAAGATCGGCGTGCTGGAGCTGCCCGGCGAGCGTGGCGCCACCACGGTGCGCTGGAACGTGCACGAGTTCCACTTCAACAGCGAGTTCTACGCCGATTTCGGCAGCTACGACGTGCGCCTCGACGTGCCCAGCGACTACACCGTGGGCGCCGTGGGCCGGCTGCAGGGCGCGCCGCAGACAGCGAACGGCCGCACCACGTACCACTACGTGCAGGGTGACGTGCACGACTTCGCCTGGGCGGCCGCGAAGGGCTACAGGACGCTGGATGGCACTTACACCGGCGCGGGCAGCCCGACGGTAGCCGTGCGGGTGATCTATCCGCCCGAATACGCGGCCAGCGCCGCACCCACGCTGAAATCCACCATCGATTCGCTGGGCTATTTCTCGCAGACCATCGCGCCGTACCCGTACCGCACCGTGACCGCGGTGATCCCGCCGTACAACGCGCAGGAGGCGGGCGGCATGGAGTACCCCACCTTCTTCACCTCCGAGGGCTACAAGAAGGTGGAGCCGGGCACCACCAGCCAGTACATGAGCGACTTCGTGAACATCCACGAATTCGGCCACGGCTACTTCTACGGCATCCTCGCCTCGAACGAGTTCGAGGAGCCGATGCTCGACGAGGGCATGAACGAGTTCTGGGACGACCGCATGATGCGTGCGCGCCATGAAGATCTCGTGGTCGCCTCGCCGCTCATGAAATGGCTGGGCATCGCGCCGGCGATGAGCGGGTTCCAGATGGAGCGACTCGGTGCCGAACTGCGGCGGCCCGAGGATCCGCTGGCGCAGAACAGCTGGGACCGGCTCTCCAGCTCGAGCTACGGCACGGTCTACGCGCGCACCGCCACCGCGATGCACGACCTGGAGCAGCGCATCGGCGAGCCGGCGATGGAAAAGGCCATCCGGCTCTACTACCGGCGCTGGCACTTCCGCCATCCCTCGGTGGCCGACCTGCGCCAGGCGCTGATCGACGGTTCGGGGGATGCGAAGGCGGTGAACGCGATCTTCGATCAGGAGGTGTACGGCACCCGGCACATCGACGACCGTGTGGCCGATATCGACGTGCAGGAAGTGCTGCCCCAGGCCGGCGTGAGCTGGCAGGACGGCAAGCGGGAGGAGGTCGACCAGCGGGCGCTGGACAAGCAGGTTGCCAGGCAGCGCGCGGATTGGAAGAAGGCCCATCCCGGCGCGAAGCCCGGCAGCGGCGGACCGTTTCCCTGGCACAGCACGGTGACGGTGCTGCGCGACGGCGCCCGCGTGCCGGAGACGCTGCACGTCACCTTTGCCGACGGCAGCCATGAGGACGTGCGCTGGAACGACGACCGCCGCTGGGCACGCTTCGACTTCACCAGGCCGAGCAAGGTGGTTTCCGCCGAGCTCGATCCCGGGCGGCAAGCCTATCTCGACGCCGACAAGCTCAACGACAGCTACGCGACCAAGCCGGACGGCGCCGCCTCGCGCCGCTGGACGGCCGACGTGGCCGCGGTGCTGCAAGCCCTCTACTCGACGCTGGTGACGCTGTGATGATGGCCAGGACGACTGCCCCACGCGCCGGCTTCGGCGCCCTGTTCTCCGCGATGGGCGCCGCCCTGCAATGGCGTCTGCTGCTGTTGTGGCTGCTGCTGATGCTGCTGCCGGCCAGCGTGGTGGCGCTGCCGCTGTGGCGCACGCTTGGCGGGCTGCTCGATCACTCGGTGCACGCCGGCGCCTGGGCACGCCGCTTCGATCCGCTGATGTTCGGCGACACGCTGGGGGCGCTGTCCGGGCACACCGCCTGGCTGGGCGGGGCCGCGCTGCTGGGGCTGCTGCTCACGCTGCTCCTGTCGCCCTTCCTCGACGGCATGGCGGTGGGCAGCGGGCGCGCCGCGCGCATCCCGGGTTTCGGCGCCCTGCTGCAGAACGGCTGGATCGAGTACGGCCGCATGTTCCGCGTGATGCTGTGGTCGCTGCTGCCGTATGCCGTGGTGGCTGCAGCGGCCGGCGCAGGCATGCACCTGGCCGAGCGCCGCGCCGCGCAGGCGGTGCTGGAGTCGCAGGCTGATGCCTGGGCGCATGGCGTGAACTGGGCGCTGCTGGCAGTGTTCGCGCTAGCGCAGGCGATCGTGGAATCCGCCCGTGCGGCCTTCATCGCCGATGCCGGCCTGCGCTCGGCAACCCGGGCGTTCGGCCGCGGCTTCATGCAGCTGCTGCGCCGGCCGCTGAAGACCCTGCTGTTCTACCTGGTGGTGAGCGCGACGGGTCTGGCGATCGCGGCGGCGCTGGGTATCGCGCGCATCCATACCACGGCGGTGGATGGCGGCTTCTGGCTGGGCCTGCTGCTCAGCCAGCTGATCGTGCTGGCGATGGCGTGGATGCGCGTCGCGCGGTTGTTTGCGCTGGCGCGGTTGGCGCGCACGCGGTGAGGCTTTCTTGCGTCGCTTGCGCAAGTGGCTGAGCGGTTTCGTCCGCCTGTTGCCAGAGACGGCGATTTCGTCCGCCTTCCGCTAGGAACAACGCGGTTTCGACCGCCTGCCGGCGGCCGAGTGACTTTCTCTTTGCGTGGCCAAAGAGAAAGTCACCAAAGAGAAAGGCCACCCCGGGGCGGCGCTCTCCGGGCATCCTGCCCTGCGAGTGCGTGAGGTGTGGCCGGGCTTTTCGAGCGGGCTCCTGCCCGCGCGAAAAGGCATCGCCTTCCATGGCGATGTCCGCTGCGCGGCCTTGTCGTCCCCACCTCACCGCCGCCCAGGGGCCCCGAACAGCAGCGCGCTCCCAGCGCACAGAAGCAACCGCAACGGCCAGAGCGAAGCGAAAGCGAGAGCCGGGCAAAGCCAAAGCGGCGCTACGCGCCGCGAGGCTTTGCCCCCTCAGTTCCCAGATACGTCGCGGGGTGGCCGCCACGTCTATCGCATAGGCGGGAGCGGTTCCAAAGCCCTCGACACAGCCTGCTAGTAGTTCCGGCGGATCGAACCAGGCCATTTCTCTGGGTTACCTCTCTTGACTCCGGGCATCCTGCCCTCCGCCCTACGGGCCGGCTTCGCCGTTCGCCGCCGCTCCTGCGGCGGCGTGGGCCAGCAAAGAGAGGTAACTCGGTCGCCGGCAGGCGCCCGAAACCGCTTGGTCCGGAGCGCCAGGCACCCAAAAACCTCCACCACAGGCGAGCCCGATCGCGAGGCGCGCAAGACGCCCCCGGAAGCATGAGGCATCGCACACCGGCAAAGGTCGAATCAGCCGCAAGCCACGCGCCGGCTCTCCCGATGCGGCGGGTAGTAGGCGAACACGTGGGTGTCGCTGCCGTAGAAATCCATGTCCTCGATATGCTCGCCGCCGAGGCGCCCGGCCACGCGGTCGGAGGCCTCGTTGCCAACGCGCACCAGGCTGATCACGCGCAGCGCGTGCAGGTGATTCCAGGCGAAATCGAGCACCGCCGCGCCCGCCTCGGTGGCGTAGCCGTGGTGGCGGTGTTCGGGCTTGAGCATCCAGCCCAGTTCCAGGTCGGGCCAGCCCTCGGGGTACATGAGGCCCGCGCGGCCCACGAATTCGCCGGTGCCTTTCAGTTCCAGCGCCCACATGCCGCAACCGCGCAGCTGCCAGTGGCCCAGCAGCATCGCCAGCGAGCGCCAGGCGTTGGTGCGGTCCAGCGGCTGGCCGTCGCCGATCCAGCGGGTGCTGGCGGGGTCGGCCAGCATCGCGGCGTAGTCGTCGAAATGGCGCTCGGTGAGCGCGGTCAGGCGCAGGCGCGCCGTCTCAAGGGTGGGTATGTCGATCATGCCAAATCAGAAGCAAGCTGCGTGCCGTCGAGCAGGGCGGCGAGTGCGCGGGTGCTCGAAGCGAGGCTTTCCGTCCAGGACAAGCCGACTATTCTCTCACCAGTGGCCGCATCCGTAAAATCCTCCGCCTCGCCGGGCGGCAGCAGGTGGCGGTAGTCCACGGTGATCTCGCTGCCGGCGGGCAGGTCGGCCAGCGCGAACACGAAGCCGAGGTGCCACAGCCCGTTGGGCCGGAAGCTGTGGTTGATGTAGCACTCGTCGGGCCAGTCCGGCGACACGGTGTAGCGGTCCTCGAACCAGCGCGCGCTGGCGTATTTCAGCCTGGCCAGTTCCGGCGCGTCGAGCTCGGCGTGGCGGAACGTGCGGTCGATCGCGTCGGGCGCGGTGACGATGCTGCCGGCACGCACCGCCTCGTCCAGGAACAGGCCCTTGCCGGCGCCAGGGATATGCGAAGCGGCGATGCGGTAGCGCGGCAGGATCATGGCGTAACCAACGGAGAGGGGGCGCCAGTGTAGGGCAGGCCCGGGACGGTGGCTTGCTAGAATGGCGGTCTTCCCCACGTTTCCGGAGTGCCCATGGATACCGCCCGCCTTTCACGCTACATCAGCGGCCTGTGGGACGACGAGATCGTGCCCAGGCTGGTGGAATACATCCGCATTCCCAACAAGTCGCCGATGTTCGACAAGGACTGGAAGGCGCACGGCCACATGGATGCGGCGGTGAAGCTGATGAGCGACTGGGCGAACGCCAAGCTCGCCGCGCTGCCGGGCGCCACGCTGGAGGTGGTGCAGCTGGAAGGCCGCACCCCGCTGATCTACATCGAAGTGCCGGCCACCGGCGCCGGCGACGACACCGTGGTGCTGTACGGCCATCTCGACAAGCAGCCCGAGATGACCGGCTGGGCCGAGGGCCTGGGCCCGTGGACGCCGGTGCTGAAGGGCGACAAGCTCTACGGCCGCGGCGGCGCCGACGACGGCTACGCGATCTTCGGTTCGCTGGCGGCACTTTTGGCGCTGCATGAGCAGAATGTGCCGCACGCGCGCTGCGTGATCCTGATCGAGGCCTGCGAGGAGTCGGGCAGCTACGACCTGCCGTATTACGTCGACCACCTCGCCGCCCGCATCGGCAACCCCTCGCTGGTGGTGTGCCTGGACTCGGGCTGCGGCAACTACGACCAGCTGTGGCTCACCACGTCGCTGCGCGGCATGACCGGCGGCAACCTCACCGTGCGGGTGCTGGAGGAGGGCGTGCATTCGGGCGACGCCTCCGGCGTGGTGCCGTCGAGCTTCCGCATCCTGCGCGAGATCCTGTCGCGGCTGGAGGATCCCGAAACCGGCACGATCAAGCCGAAGGAACTCTACATCGAGATTCCCGCGCAGCGCGTGGAGCAGGCGAAGCACGCGGCCACCGTGCTTGGCGACGAGATCTACAGCAAGTTCCCGTGGGCCGAAGGCATGCAGCCCGTGACGAAGGAGCTGCCCGAGCTGGTGCTCAACCGCACCTGGCGCCCGCAGCTCGCGGTGACCGGTATCGGCGGCATCCCGCCGCTGGACAGCGCCGGCAATGTGCTGCGCCCGTTCACCGCGGTGAAGCTGAGCCTGCGCGTGCCGCCCACGCTGGACGCGAAGCAGGCCGGCCGCTTCCTCAAGCAGTTGCTGGAGAAGGATCCGCCCTACGGTGCCAGGGTCACCTTCGACCTGGAGAAGGACGGCAGCGGCTGGAACGCCCCGGCGCTGTCGCCGTGGCTGGAGCAGGCGGTGGACGAGGCCTCGCGCAACCAGTTCGGCGCCCCGGCCACCTACATGGGCGAGGGCGGCTCGATCCCGTTCATGGGCATGCTCGGCGAGAAATTCCCCAAGGCGCAGTTCCTCATCACCGGCGTGCTCGGCCCGCACTCCAACGCGCACGGCCCCAACGAGTTCCTGCACATCCCCACCGGCAAGAAGGTGACGGGCGTGGTGGCCGAGGTGGTGGCGCAGCATTACGCGCAGGGAGCCAAGGGCTGATCGCCGTTCTTCCTCTCCCCAAACGGGGGAGGAGGCGAACGCAAAGGGCCATGCTCATGGATCAATCCCATCTCGCTGCCAACTGGGCCGACGTCCGCCGCCGCGTGGACGAGGCCTGCCGCGCCGCCGGGCGCGATCCGGGCGAGGTCTCCATCCTGCCGGTCAGCAAGACCTTCGGCCCGGAGGTGGTGCGTGCGGCGGTGGCGCTTGGCCTGCACCGCTTCGGCGAGAACAAGGTGCAGGAGATCCGCGACAAGGCCGGTCCGCTGGCCGATTGCGGCATCGCCTGGGTGATGATCGGCCACCTGCAGACCAACAAGGCCAAGGACGTGGCGCGGCTGGCCAGCGAGGTGCAGTCGCTGGACCGGCCCGAGCTGGCCGAGGCGCTGCATCGCCGGCTGCAGCTGGAAGGCCGCCGGATGGACGTGCTGGTGCAGGTGAAAACCTCCACCGAGGAATCCAAGTACGGCCTGCCGCCCGCCGAACTGCCGGCCTTCCTGGACAGCCTGCGCCGGTACGACACGCTGCGCGTGCGCGGCCTGATGACGCTGGCCATCCATACCGACGATCCCGCGGAAATCCGTGCCTGCTTCCGGCAGCTGCGCGAGTTGCGGGACGCCGCCGTTGCCCGCGGGCACGACATCCCGCGCCTGTCGATGGGCATGAGCGGCGATTTCCCGCTGGCGATCGCCGAGGGCGCCACCGAGGTGCGCATCGGCACCGCCATCTTCGGCCGGCGCGCCACCTCGGACAGCTTCTACTGGCCCGAAACCGGGCGTTGAGGCGTCCGGGTCGGCCTCGCCGGTGCAAGTTGCGGAAAGGCATGCCCTTTTGAAGTGTGACCGGCGCGGCAAACGTTTGCGAACGGCAGGGTTCAGTTAACCCCAATCCAACAACCCCCCCGGACCTTCTTGGTAAGTTCATTTCTTCGTCACGTCGCCTGCACGCCAGGCGGCATCATCCGAGTAGCGTCGTAGGGGGTTACTGCCTCATGCCAATCCAGCGATTGATCGGTGTTGCCGCGCTCGTTTCGATGCTGCTGTTCGTCACCCCCTCGCATGCCGAAACCCGGGCCGTCGCCAACCTCCCGCTCGTCGCCGGTGGTATCTCCTCTTCCGCTTCCCCGCTGTCGCTGAACCAGCTGCCCATCCTCAACCCGTCGCCGATGTTCGGCGCGCCCGGCACGCCGGGCTTCGCCGGCGCGGGGGCCTTCGGCGCTGGCCACGGCGTGCTTGCCCCGGTGGCGGTCGCTCCGGCCAGGGCCGACGATGCGAAGTCCGTTGCCGGCCCGGTGGACGAGCAGGCCGACGGCTCTGCCGAAACCATCACCGACCTGCGCAAGGCGCTGATCACGCTGGCGATGCACCTGCGCGACGTGCGCTACGTGCGCGGCGGCCACAGCCCGGCCACCGGGTTCGATTGCAGCGGCTTCGTGCGCTACGTGTTCGCCCATGCCATCGGCGTGCAGTTGCCCACCAATTCCGCCTCGCAGTTCCTCGCCGGCCTCAAGGTGAAGCGCGCCGACATGAAGCCGGGCGACCTGGTGTTCTTCCACACCGGCGGCCGCCGCCACCGCGTCACCCACGTCGGCATCTACATCTCCAACGGCCGCTTCATCCACGCGCCCACCACCGGCAAGTCGGTGCAGATCTCCAGCCTCGACGAGGCCTACTGGGCCAAACGCTTCGTGGGCGCCAAGCGTCCCGAAGGCATGCTGGCGCTGGCGCGCAACGGCTGATCCCGGTTTCGCGCTCGCATCGACAGGCCGCCCGCGTGGCGGCCTTCTTGTATGCGCCGCCCGGTGACTGCCGACACATGGCCAGCCCCGGCGGCAGCCGCTACGCTAGCGGTCCTGCCCGTGCTGCACGGGCATCGACGGATCCTCCATGCCGAACCTCCCGCCGGTCACCCGCTACCTGCTGATCACCAACGTGCTGGTGTTTGCTTTGCAGTTGTTTCTGCATGACGCGAGCACCTTCGCGCTGAGCCAGCATTTCGCGCTGTGGCCGCTGGGGCCGGACGTGACCGGCACGGTGGCGGACGGTCAACTGGTCACCGCGGGCTTCCGGCCGTGGCAGGTGGTCACCTACGCCTTCATGCATGGCGGCTACACCCACATCCTGTTCAACATGTTCGCGCTGTACATGTTCGGCGGGGTGATTGAGCGCACCTTCGGCGCCCGCAACTACGCGATCTACTACTTCGTCTGCGCGATCGTGGCGGCGGTGGCGCAACTGTTCGTGGTGAAGTACTTCACCCACGGCTTCTATCCCACCCTCGGCGCCTCGGGCGCGATCTTCGGCCTGCTGCTGGCGTTCGGCATGCTGTACCCGCAGGAGAAGGTGTTCCTGGTGTTCCTGCCGATCCCGATGCCGGCGTGGCTGTTCGTGATCGGCTATGCGGTGGTGGAGCTGGTGCTGGGCGTCACCGGCACGCAGGCGGGCGTGGCGCACTTCGCGCACCTCGGCGGCATGGTCGGTGGCTATGTCATGATCCAGTACTGGCGCGGCAAGCTGCCGCTGAAGCCGAAGCAGCGGTTGCTGCGCTGAATCCCACTCCCCAACCGGTAACCTCATGAGCCAAGACCTGCAGCGCCGCCTCACGCCGCGCCACATCACCTTCATGGCGCTCGGCATGTGCATCGGCGCCGGGCTGTTCCTCGGCTCGGCCAGCACGATCAGGCTGGCCGGACCGTCGGTGCTGTTCGCCTACCTGTTCGGCGGCGCGATGATCTTCATCATCATGCGTGCGCTGGGCGAGATGGCCGCGCACGAGCCCGTGGCCGGTTCTTTCGGCGCCTACGCGTACAAGTACCTCGGGCCGTTCGCCGGTTACCTCACCGGCTGGAACTACTGGATCCTGATGATGGGCGTGGGCATCGCCGAGAGCACGGCGGTGGGCATCTACATGAAGGCGTGGTTTCCCGACTCGCCGCAGTGGATCTGGGCGTTCGCCAGCGTGGCGATGATCGGCGGCCTGAACCTGTTGGCGGTGAAGGTTTACGGCGAGCTGGAGTTCTGGTTCTCGCTGGTCAAGGTGCTCACCGTGGTGGCGATGATCGCCGGCGGTTTCGCGATGATCTGGCTGGGCTGGGGCAACGGCGGCAAGCCGGTGGGCCTGTCCAACCTGTGGACGCACGGCGGCTGGTTCCCGCACGGCGTCACCGGCACGGTGCTGGCGCTGCCGGTGCTGGTGTTCTCCTTCGGCGGCATCGAGACCATCGGCATGGCGGCGGCCGAGGCTGCGCAGCCGGAACGCACGATCCCGCGCGCGGTGAACTCGGTGATCTGGCGCATCCTGATCTTCTACATCGGCTCGCTGTTCGTGATCATGGCGATCTACCCGTGGAACGAGCTGGACGCGAACAGCAGCCCGTTCGTCACCACGTTCGCGCGGCTGGGCATTCCCAGCGCGGCAGGGCTGATCAACTTCGTGGTGATCACGGCGGCATTGTCCAGCTTCAACTCCACCACCTTCAGCGGCAGCCGCATGCTGCACAGCCTTGCCGCCAAGGGGCAGGCGCCGGCGGCGCTGGGCCGCACCAGCGTGCATGGCGTGCCGGTGCGCGGCGTGCTGGTGACGATGGTGTTCCTGCTGTTCGGCGTGCTGATGAACTACCTCGTGCCGGGGCGCATCTTCGGCATGATGATGTCGATCCTCGCCTTCAACACGGTGTGGACCTGGGGCATGGTGCTGGTGGCGCACTGGCGCTTCCGTCGCCTGCAGGCCGAACCGCTGGGTTTCCGCCTGCGCGTGTGGCCGCTGTCGAGCGTGCTGTGCCTGGCCTTCCTCGGCTTCGTGTGGGTGATGCTGGGCTACAGCCCCGATACCCGCGTGGCGATCTACGTGGGTGTGGCCTGGCTGGCGCTGCTCACCGCCGCGTATTACGGCTTCGGCATCGAGCGGCGCATGCGACAGGCCATCGCCACAGGCGGAAGCTGAGCCCGGCCTCGCCGATCCCTTTCACCGGAGAGCCATCGATCCATCGCAGGAGCCATGCCATGAAATCCCGTGCCGCTGTCGCCTTCGCCCCCGGCAAACCGCTGGAGATCGTCGAGATCGACGTGGCCCCGCCGAAGAAAGGCGAGGTGCTGGTGAAGATCAGCCACACCGGGGTGTGCCACACCGATGCGTTCACGCTGTCCGGCGACGATCCGGAAGGCCTGTTCCCCTGCGTGCTCGGCCACGAGGGCGCGGGCGTGGTGGTCGAGGTGGGCGAGGGCGTCGCCTCGGTGAAGCCCGGCGACCACGTGATCCCGCTGTACACCGCCGAGTGCGGCGAGTGCCTGTTCTGCAGGAGCGGCAAGACCAACCTGTGCGTGGCCGTGCGCGCCACCCAGGGCAAGGGCGTGATGCCGGACGGCACCACGCGCTTCTCCTACAGCGGCCAGCCGATCTACCACTACATGGGTTGCTCCACCTTCAGCGAGTACACCGTGGTGGCGGAAGTGTCGCTGGCGAAGATCAACCCGCAGGCCAACCACGAACAGGTCTGCCTGCTGGGCTGCGGCGTCACCACCGGCATCGGCGCGGTGCACAACACCGCGAAGGTGCAGCCAGGCGACAGCGTGGCGGTGTTCGGCCTGGGCGGCATCGGCCTGGCGGTGGTGCAGGGGGCGCGCCGGGCGAAGGCCGGGCGCATCATCGCGGTCGACACCAACCCGGCCAAGTTCGAGCTGGCGCGCGCGATGGGCGCCACCGACTGCGTCAACCCGAAGGACCATGACCAGCCGATCCAGCAGGTGATCGTGGCGATGACGGGCTGGGGCGTGGACCACAGCTTCGAGTGCATCGGCAACGTCAACGTGATGCGCGCGGCGCTGGAATGCGCGCATCGCGGCTGGGGCCAGTCGGTGATCATCGGCGTGGCCGGCGCCGGCCAGGAAATCTCCACGCGCCCGTTCCAGCTGGTCACCGGCCGCAAGTGGATGGGCACCGCGTTCGGCGGCGTGAAGGGCCGCAGCCAGTTGCCCGGCATGGTCGAGGAGGCGATGCGCGGCGAGATCGAGCTGGCGCCGTTCGTCACCCACACCATGGGGCTGGACGGGATCAACCGCGCCTTCGAGCTGATGCACGAGGGCAAGTCGATCCGTTCGGTGATCCATTACTGAGGCCCGCGATGGAGCGCATCGAACACCGCGCCTGCTTCGGCGGCTGGCAGGACGTGTACCGGCACGATTCGGCCGTGCTGGGCTGCGCGATGAATTTCGCCGTCTACCTGCCGCCGCAGGCGGAGAAGGAACGGCTGCCGGTGCTGTACTGGCTGTCCGGCCTCACCTGCACCGAGCAGAACTTCATCGTCAAGGCCGGCGCGCAGCGCTACGCGGCCGAGCACGGCGTGATCGTGGTGGTGCCGGACACCAGCCCGCGCGGCGAAGACGTGGCGGACGATCCGGGCTGGGACCTGGGCCAGGGCGCGGGCTTCTACCTCGACGCCACCGTGCAGCCCTGGGCGGCGCACTACCGCATGCACCACTACGTGGCGGCGGAGTTGCCCGCACTGGTCGAGGCTGCGTTTCCGGCCAACGGCATGCGCGGCATCAGCGGGCACTCGATGGGCGGCCACGGCGCACTGACGATCGCGCTGCGCCACCCGGGGCGCTACCGCAGCGTGTCGGCGTTCGCGCCCATCGCCGCGCCGGCGCAAGTGCCTTGGGGCCAGAAGGCGTTCGCCGCCTACCTCGGGCCGGATCGCGCGGCCTGGGCGCGCTACGACGCCACCGAACTGCTCCGGTCGGCGACCGAGCGGCTGCCGCTGCTGGTGGACCAGGGCGGGGCCGACGAATTCCTCGCCACGCAGCTCAAGCCGGAACTGCTGCGCGAGGCATGCGCGCAGGCGGACCACCCGCTGACCCTGCGCATGCATCCGGGCTACGACCACAGTTACTACTTCGTGGCCAGCTTCATTGGCGAGCACCTCGCCTGGCATGCGCGGGCGATGAAGGGCTGAGGCGCGGCGCAGCGAACCCGCGATCTCCTGCAGGTACCGCGTCAGCGCAGCGCGAGGAAATCCGCGCTCACCACGAAGCGCACCGCGTCCAATCGCAGCCGCGACTGCGGCAGGGCGTCGAGCAAGGCATCGCGCTCGGTGGCAAGGGTGGCGATTTCCGCGCCGCTGATCGACGGGTTCACCGCGCGCAGCGCATGCAGGCGCGCCAGCTCCGCATCCAGCGCTGCGCCGGCCTCCGCCACGGCGTCGTCGATCATGGTCCGTGCGCGGTCGCGCGCCGCCAGCTCCGCCTTCTCCAGCATCGGCGGCACCAGCTTGGCGAGGAACTTGCGGTAGCGCGGCACCTCGATATTGCGGTCGGCGGCCTTGCGCAGCGCGGCGTCGCTGGGCTGGAAATCCGTGCGTTCGGCGAGTTTGGTGTCGATGGCGACGGTGATCGGCAGCGCCGGCAGGAAGCGCTCGGCGTCCAGCCGTCGGTCGGCCACGCATTCCAGCACGAACACCGCCTGCAGCAGCGCGCTGCGCGGCGGCAGCGCGTCGTCCACCATGAAGGCGGCGTTGCCCTGTTCGCCGGACAGCGCGAGATCGAGCGCACCGGCGACCATCGGATGATCCAGCCGCAGCAGCGGCAGCTCCTCGCGCGCCAGCGCCACCGCGCGGCTGAAGGTGGCCGACTGCGGGCCCTCGGCGAAGCCGGGCAGGGCGTCGGTGGAGAGGTACTGCGGATCGAGCAGGAGCACCTGGCCGCCCAGCTCCTCGGCGTGGACGCCGTAGGCTTCCAGCAGGCGCTGCACGAAGGCGTCGCGGGCCGGGTCCTCGTCCTCGCGGCGGAAGGCCTGCGCCAGTTCCTCGGCGTGCGGGTCACGGCTCGCCGCCAGCTCCAGCAGATGGTCGCGGCCCTCGCGGATCAGTTCGGCCATCTGCTCGTGGGCGGCGCGTGTCTCGGCCAGCAGGACATCGAGTTCCTGGTCGCGGCCGTCGTCGCCGCGCGCATGCTGGTCGGCCAGCTGCGCCAGGGTATCGCCGTAGCGGCGCAGCAGTTCGCGGCCGTCGGCCGGGCTCTGGCGGAACGCGTCCACGCCCTCGTCGTACCAGCGCGCCAGCACGTGCTGCGCGCTGCCCGCGACGGCGAGGATGTGGATGCTGATGTCGTGCGCCTGGCCGATGCGGTCGAGACGGCCGATGCGCTGTTCCAGCAGGTCGGGGTCCAGCGGCAGGTCCCATAGCACCAGCCGGTGCGCGAACTGGAAGTTGCGGCCTTCCGAGCCGATCTCCGAGCACAGCAGCAGGCGCGCCCCGTCCGGCTGGGCGAAGTACGCCGCGTTGCGGTCGCGCTGCACGATGCCCAGTCCCTCGTGGAAGCGCGCGATGCCGGCGCCGGTGCGCGTGCGCAGCGCTTCCTCCAGCGCCAGCACCTTGGCCTGGCTGCGGCAGATCAGCAGGAACTTGTCCTGCGGGTACGCGTCGAGCAGGGCCACCAGCGCGGCCAGGCGCGGGTCGTTCGCATAGTCGTGTTCCAGCGCGGGCGGCGGCTGCTGGATGTCGGCGTGGAACTCGGCGAGCAGGGCCTGGCGTGTGGCCTCGTCCAGGCCCTGGACGTCCAGCACCTGCCACTGCGGCACGCGCCGCGGAAAGCCGCCGATGCCGGCGCGGCGGCTGCGGAACATCGCGCGGCCGGTGCCGTGGCGGTCGATCAGCGCGGCGAGGATCTCGCGCGCGTGCTCGGGCCGGGTGGTGTCGGCGAGCCGCGCCTCCAGCGTCGCATCGCCCGCGAAGGCGCTGCGCAACGTGGCGAGCTGGGCCGCGTCCAGCGCCTCGCCGTCCAGCAGCTTGTCGGCGATGCGCGACAGCGGCTGGAAGCGCTCGGTCTCGGCGAGGTAGGCGTCGAGGTCGTGGTAGCGCTGCGGGTCGAGCAGGCGCAGGCGGGCGAAGTGGCCGCTGCGGCCCAACTGCTCGGGCGTGGCGGTGAGCAGGACCACGCCGGGCGTCTTCGCGGCGAGCCGTTCCGCCAGCGTGTAGCGCGGGCTGGCGGCCTCGGGGGTCCAGGCCAGGTGGTGCGCCTCGTCCACCACCAGCAGGTCCCATGGTGCGTCGAGCAGCTGCTGTGCGCGTTTCGGGTTCGCCTCGAGGAAGGCGAAGTCGGCGATCACCAACTGCTCGTCCTCGAACGGGTTGCCGGTGTCCTGGCCTTCGTCCGCCAGCGCCAGCGCCTCGCAGCGTTCCTCGTCGTAGATCGCGAAGCCGAGGTTGAAGCGGCGCAGCAGCT
This sequence comes from Rhodanobacter aciditrophus, assembly GCF_050026795.1. Taxonomy (NCBI): domain Bacteria; kingdom Pseudomonadati; phylum Pseudomonadota; class Gammaproteobacteria; order Lysobacterales; family Rhodanobacteraceae; genus Rhodanobacter; species Rhodanobacter aciditrophus. Next base: position 892,828 of record NZ_JALBWP010000012.1, on the reverse strand, counting down.
CCACGAACCACTGGTAGACCAGGGTGTCGGGCAGCAGCAGCAGCACGCGCGCGGCGCGACCGGTGGCGAGCTGGCGCGCCACGATCATGCCGGCCTCGATGGTCTTGCCCAGGCCCACCTCGTCGGCCAGCAGCACGCGCGGCGGACGCCGCGCGGAGGCGATGCCGGCCACGCGCAACTGATGCGGCACCAGGCCCACGCGCGCGGCGCCCAGGCCCCAGGCCGGCGAGCGGCGTGCCTCGGCGCGGCGGCGCAGGCCTTCCACGCGCAGCTCGAACTGGCTCACTGCATCGGTACGCCCGCCGATCAGGCGGTCGTCGGCCTGGCTCACGCTCTGCTCGTCGTCGAGCTGGCCCTCGTGCAGCTCGCGGCCCTCGCCGCGGTAGATCAGCAACTCGTCCTTGATCTCCACGCGTTCCACCAGGAACGCGATGCCCTTGCCTGCCACGCGCTGACCGGCGCGGAACTCGGCGCGCACCAGCGGCGCGGAGTCGGCCGCGTAGGGCCGCAACACACCGGCCTTGGCGAACAGCACCTGCACGCCGCGTCCCTCGACGCGCAGCACGGTGCCGAGACCGAGCTCCGGCTCGGCAGTGGAGATCCAGCGTTGACCAGGTACGAACATTGCGCAGCCGCTTGGGTTCAAGGGCCGCCAATTATCCGCGTTGCGGGCGTCAATGCACAGCGAAAACCGCGGGTTTCATCGGCACCCGCTCAGCCGGAGCAGGAGGCCCCCGGTGCGAGCGGCATGCTGGTGACATTGCCCGAGCCGTTCACGTCCAGCTCCACGCCGGGCACCGCACTGGTGTTGCTGGTCGTGCCGCTGCTGTCGCTGAAGCAGGTGATGTAGCGCAGCTTAGTGCCGGCGGGCTTGAGTTGCCCCTGCTGGCCGAAGCTCGGGTAGGTTGCCTGCGCTGCCCAGATTGCCACGCCGTTTTGCTTCGCGGCGGCACGCAACAGGAGATTGCCCGTGGCATACGCCGCATTGGACGAGGCCGCTCCGGCGGGGTAGCTGTAGACCATCCAGCCCGATCCCCAGGCGGTGCCGCTGCTGGTGCAACTGGTGCCGTTCGCGCTTGGGCACATCGTCACCGTCTGGCCGCGGTCGATCGCCTCGGCGCGGGCATAGCCGAGGTCGGCCAGCAGCGCGTTGCTGGCCGAATTCACCCGGTTGCGGCGGATCGTGTCGCGGAAGCTGGGCACCGCGATCATGGTCAGGATCGCCAGCACCGCCAGCGTCACCATCAGTTCGATCAGGGTGAAGCCGCGCGCATTTCTGGGCGATGTGCGTGTCATGTCGGTCACCAGCAATTGCCGTTGGCGTTCGATGCGGCGCTGGCCGGTCCCGGAGTCTTCACGCCCGCGTCGTTCAAGGTCAAGGTGGAGCAGGCATCCGCCGCCTGCACGCCCAGCGGCGTGGCGGTGGCAGTGAACCCCTGCGAGCTGCTGCCCGCCGGTCCGGTCATCGCCACCGTGGCGCTGTAGAAGCCCTTGTCAGATGGTGCCGGGTTGGTGAAACCGATGTCGGTCAGCGCGCCATACTTGTTGTTGGTGGCGTAGTACCGCTCCTGCGCGTTGGCGATGCGCAGCAGCAGGTCCTGGCCGTCCACCCTGCGCGAGCGATAGGTGTAGCGGCTGTAGGCCGGTATCGCGATGGCCGCGAGGATGGCGATGATCGCCACCACGACCAGCAGTTCGATCAAGGTGAAGCCGCGCGTGCGTGTCATGAGTTGCCCCTGCTCATTGGTCATTGTCCAGCGCCCCCCACGAGCGGCGGCGCCACACCGCGTCGTCGATCTTCAGCGAGCCGCCGCCCGCGAGCGGCAGGCCCGGGGTGAGCAGGCTGCCGCCGCCCACCACGGTGGCCACCGGCACCGTGCCGCTGGTCGGCGGATTGTTGACCAGTCCGCCCACCATCCGGTAGGGGCTGCTTCCGGTCCATGACGAGTAGGAGGGGGTGCTGAGGCCGCCGCCGGAGCCGCCCGTCGCGGCGTCCAGCACCATCGTTGCGCCGGTGATGGTGGCCGTGCAGGGGTCGTTGCTGGCCGGGATCAGGGTGGTGACGACCACGCGGTTGGTGTCGAACAGCGCACCGGGCGTCACCACCACCCGCTCGCCGGGCGAGCTGGTCAGGTCGAGGTTGATGTACCACCCATCCTGGGTGGCGCTCACCGCGTTGTCGGTCACGCCTCGCAGCGTATTGGTAATGCCACCGTTGGTGACGGACGCCTCCGCCAGCGTCTGCTGCTCGAGGTTGGAGGTGCCGGATACGGTGACCGGATTGCCGCTGCTGTCGAGCAGGTCGCGGATACCGTAGATGGCCTGCGTCGGCACCCCCGCGCTGGTGTTGTCGTTGGTGCCCAGGTACTTGCCGGTGCCGAACACCACGATGAAACGGTTGGTGGCGGGGTCCGGGAACAGCCGCGGCATCACCGTGATCGGCTGTGCGCCCTCGGTGGCGGGCTGGTAGGCCAGCGAGACCGTCCAGCCGGAGCTCGAGCTCGAGGTGAGGTCGTAGCGCCACAGGTTGCCGGCGAGGTCGCCGGCAAAGGCGATGTCGTCGATCTGGTCGTTGTTGTAGTCGCCCAATACCGGCGAACCGAGCCCGTAACTGGTGACGCCGGTGAGGTTGGTCGGAGTCTTCAGCTCGGCAAGCATCGCGCCGGTCTGCGCATCCAGCACGAACAGCGAGCTGAACGCCACCGCCGGACTGCCCGCGGTCGGTGCGCCGGCCGGGGTGGGGCAACTGCTGCCCAGGTAGGGCGCCTTGCTGCAGTCGGGGAAGTAGCCGCCCGGCACCAGCACCACCCACTTGCCGTTGGCGAGTCGCCCGATGTTCGGCTCGCCGTAGGTGAAGCCGAGGTCGGCCGGATTGCAGGTGCCGTAATTCGAGTAGCAGCCCGAGGTGGCGGTGGTCTGGTCCGCGCTGAATTCCCACAGCACCTTGCTGCTGGCAGTCGCCTCCGTCACCTTGGTGGGATCGGTGACGTCCAGCGCGTAAACGCCGCGGCCGCCGTTGCGCAGGTTGCCGACCAGGATGGTGTGCCAGCCGGCCGTGGTGGTGGCGGGCGAAGACGTCGCGGCGTCGAAGAACACGTCGCGCGTCACCGGCGTGCCGTCCACCGTGGGCAGGAAGGAGAAGCTGGTGCTGGTGAGGTTGCCGAGGTTGCCGTACACCGAGCGCGGCACGTAGGCAAACACTTCCTGGCCGGCCCCGGACGTGGGCACGATCTGCGGCGGCGTGGCGGTGTTCTGCTGCTCGGAAGCGTCGAACGCATGCAACATGCCGTCGTTGGCGCCCACGTACACCACGGGCTTGCGGTCGATGTGGTTCTGCACGAACTGCTCGTAGGTGCCGTCGTCGGTGGTGGCGCCGGACGCCGCCGCAGCGGCCTCGGGCGAGCCGGCCGGCCAGCTGTCCAGGTAACCGCTGGCGGGGTAGGCCACGTATACCGCATGCGAGTCGACGATCGCCCCCAGCAGGCTCGTGCGCTTGCGCATCACGTCCTTGGTTTCCTCGGTGCGGTCGCCGCGCAGGTAGTTGATGCGGTTGGCGAGCGTGTCGTTGGTGGTATCGGTGGGGGCGGGCAGCATCAATGCCGTTTGCGCCGCGGCGTCGAACGTGGTGCTCGACTCGAACGAAATGCCGCCGCCGAAACTGCCGTCGGTGTTCTCCTTGGCGGTGAGGATGTTGCGCTTGGTGGGATCGGTGACCTTGGTATCCGTCAGCAGCGTACCGGCATCCCACAGAGGGGTGTTCCCCACCGTGCCATCGGCATTGGCCTGTACGGCCTGCAGGGTGCCGCTCCAGTCGGCCGCGTTGTAGCCGGTGGTGAAGGCCAGGGCGCCGGGCACCAGCACGCTGGTGTTCAGTGCGGTGGTGGCCGGCGGCACGTTGCGGGCGCTGATGTTGGTGAGGATCTTGCTCAGCTGGTCGACCAGCTGCTTCGGGTTGCTGGCGCTGAAGAACTGCCCGCGACCGGCCAGCGCCGCGTGCCAGGTGTCGTCGATGTTGGCGGCAATGCCGTTGCCGCTGCCGTTGGGCGTGGGCCAGCCTGCGGCACCGCTGGAGTTGGCGGTGCCCTGGCGCAGCAGGCAGGCATCCGAGTTGTCGGAGCTGCCGGCAACGCAGTCGGTATCCTCGGAGAAATTCAGGTTGCCGCTGACACCCAGGCCGATCATGTAGTCGGCCATGTGCGGCCAGGTGGCAGGGTCGTTCTTGGGATTGAAATAGACTTCCGGATTGATGGCCGTGGCGTCGACGACGGAGCTGGTCTTGCCGGCAAGGTTGAACACGTTGACGGTCTGGTCGGGCAGGTAAGGCGAGACGATGTCGCCGCTGGCCGGCTTGTAGAGGTCCGAGCGCAGGTTGGTGGCCCAGTAGTGGAACGCGATGTCGGACAGCGAGGCGTAGCCGGTGTCCCCGGCGTCGTGCACGGGGTTGTAGATCGACGTGACGCCGGCGGTCGTCGGGTCCGGCATGACGACCTTGTCGGGCAGCTTGAGGCCGGATGCGGGGAGCGTGAGGGTGGAATACGCGGGGCCGTCCGTGCCGCCGTTCCACAGACCGTCGGTGATCAGCATGTGGTAGTTCTGGCGGCAGGCCAGCTCGTGGCCATCGCCGCTGCCGGTCTGCGGCGGTTGCCAATAGGGGTCGTGCAGGTCGCCGCTGCTGCCGGTGTTGCCGTAGCCGCGGGTGAAGAATTGTCCGGCCCGAGCGGTGGCGCTTCGCGTGGGGGTGCCGGAGACAGCGGGCACCTGGAAGATCCAGTTGAAGAAATCGCTGCGGTAGCAGGAGGGGGGCGTCTTGACGGTGCCCGACTGCAAGGACTGTGAGCCCAACGTGGGCTGGCTGCTCTTGCAGGTGTCGGGCGTGGTGTCGAGCAGGCTGCTGATGAGCGTGCTCGACTGCAGCACGAACTGGTCGTAGATGCCCGCGTACCCGTTGTACAGGTTCTGCCACGCCACCCGGATGGTGCTGCCGAAACTGCCGTCGTCCCACATGCCCGGATCATTGATCTTGCTGGCCAGGTTGCTGGAACCGAACACGCGCGACAGCGCGGTACGCGCCATCTGGTTGCGAGTGCGGTAATAGGCCCACCAGTTGGCCCAGTTCTGGTATTGGTCGCTGGGCACGGGTACGGCCGTCCAGTTGCTGGCGGTGTAGAGGTTCGTCAGGCCGGTGCTGGTCGGCTTGCCGAAACTGTCCACGGCGACGGCGGTGCCGGTGTACTCGTAGTAGTAGGGGCCACCCGTGCCGCCGGAGTGGTTGGTGCTGGTGTAGCGATTGCCGCTTGTGCCGAGGTTGTAGTTGCGGCCCGAATCGTAGGGGCATGCCCAATACGTCGTGGTTGTTCCGCCCCACCGCGACGAGCTGGTCTGGTTGGTGAAATCGGTGGTTCCGGCGCCGGTGCTCGGACCCAGCGGACGGTTCCAGGCGATGCCGTCGTTCCACACGGCCTTCAGCGTGGCGTCGGCGTTGGGGAAGGAGGTGCCGTCGGCGTTGACGGGCGGCGTGTAGGTGACGTTGGGGTTGTAGTACACGCCATTCATCACGTGCGCGCCGATGCCCGAGGTGGCGCCAGGGTCGATCACGGCAGCGCAGTACCACGGACCGCCTGACCACGAGCTGTTCTTGAACGGGGTCGTGTCGCCCATGTAATCCCACGCCATCGACCCGGAGTCGTCGAAGGTCACCGCCACGTTCGGCGGCACCGATTGCGTCTGGTTAGGCGGCGTGGCGCTGAGCTGCACTTCGCCGGCCAGCGCGGCGGTGCTGGCGGTGGCCGGGGAGGTGCTGCTGGTGGTTGCGGTGGTTGCCAGGGCGGAAACGCTCGGCGGCGACGGAACGGCTTGTACCGGGATCGTGGCGCCGATGCCTCCGGCCAGGGTCAGCAGCAGGGCGGGCGTGAACGCCCGGGCATGTTCGAGCAAGTGGCGGTGGCGGGTCATGGCCTGTGGCTCCGACTCAGTTGCCTTTGGCGGCGAACGTGCTTTCCAGCACGCGCACGGTATTGGGGTTGCCGCCGGTGGCGCGGGCGGTGATCCGGTAGATGTGGCGGGTGGTGCTGGTGTAGCCGCCGCCGGTGGCGCCGGTGGCGCCCGACTCGTGCAGGCCGCTGTCGATGCCCGGCGGAAGTTCTACGCCGAGGTCCTCGATGATGTAGACCGGGTTGTGGGCCAGCTGCGCGGTGACGCCCAGCGAGCCCAGCGCGGTGTAGTCCACGCTGCCCGACGGCCCCTTGTAGCTCGTGGCGCCCGCGGTGATCCAGCCCTGGCCATGGCGGAATTGCGTGACGACGCCGGTGTTGCCGTAGGGCGCGCTACCGGGGTCGTACTTGTAGCAGCTTCCCGTCAGCACGCCGCTGCCGCACAGCAGCGGCGTGCCGACGAGGTTGGTGGTGTTCATCCACAGCTTCCACTCGGCGCCGCGCAGCGCGGTTTGTGCGCTCATCTGGGCCTGCTGCGCGTTGCGCAGGCCACCGGCCATGCGTTCCTGCAGCAGCGAGCGTCCGGTGGCGCTGATCGCGAGGATGGTGAGCAGCAGCAGGAAGATCAGCGCCACGATCAGCACGGCACCGCGCTGGCGGCGGACCGAGGCGGCCCCGTCCCGGTTCTCCCTTGCCGGCAGCGAACGGAAAGAGGCGATGCGCATTCCCGCGCGATTGGGCAGCGGGCGGTTCTGGGATGGTGCGGACACGGCGGGTTCCTCGCGCATCACGGGTTGAAGTTGCGCAGCGAGACCAGCGCGGTGAACTGGCGGCGCAGCATCTGGTTCACGAAGCCCTGGTCGCTGGGCTTGATGGTGTGCGCGGACGGCGCCGCGAGCGCATTGCCGCTGCCGTCGAGGCTGTAGATGTAGTTCATCTCGTCGGCACTCAGCGTGTAGAGCGGCTGCTGGCCATCCACCAGCATGCTGACCTCGATGCTCTTGACCGAGCGCCACAGGCAGCCCGGATCGGTGGTGGACAGCGGGGTGGGGGCCGGCGGCGGGCAGTTCGCGGCGGTGCTGGCATCCACCTGCGCCGCGGTGAGGAAGCTGGTCGTGCCGTTGGCGTTTTCCACGCCGTACTTGAAGTCCAGCCGCTCGATGCCGCGCGCGATCTCGTCCTCGGAGCCGCCCGGGTTCGCGGCACCGCCGTTGACCCGCCGATACAGCGCACCGGTATAGGGCGCGGTGCCGTCGTTGTTGATGCTGACCAGCTTCACGTAGTACGTGACGGTCTGGAAGTCGCGGGTGAAGTCGAACAGCTTCGGTGCCGACGAGGGCTGCTGCATCGCCGGCTTGCCGTGGTTGTTTGCGGTGTTCGGGCTGATGACGCCGCTGGCGTCGTCGGCGGCGAAGATCTGCGCGTTGGAGCAGTCGGCGAGCATGGCGAGGTCGCCGTTCCTGAAATCGCTGGCGGGCGGTTCGCCGATGGTGGTGTCCGGGTTCAGGGTGATGCTGCTCAGCACGTTGCCGCTGCCGGCGATGCTGCTGCGGCCGGGGCCGATGGTCCAGCCGCGCGAAGGATTGATGTAGCGCACGGTGAGCACGGCCGTGCCCGGCACGCGATCGTCGAGCGCCGTGCCCATCGCCGGGATGGCCGCGATGGCGTCGTGCGGGTCGATCGGCGTGCAGGCCGTGGTCGTGCAGTCGTAGCCGCGCATCGAGAGGAAGGACGGGAAGGTGTACTTGGCGCCCGGATCCGTCGGGTAGGTGTTGCCGCCGCTGCTGCCACCCATCGGCGTGGTGACGTCGTACATGCCGCCGGTGAGGTTGGAGGCATAGACGCTCGGTGCGCGCAGGCCGTCCAGATAGGTGCCGCTGCTGGCCAGCTGCGGCTTGGCAATACCGCCGTTGTTGGTGCAGTACTGGCCGTTGGCCATGGCCAGGTCGCCATCCATGCGGCTGATCGCGAAACGCCCGGTTTCCTGCAGCGAGGCGAGCTGGGTCTGCACCCGGTTGCTGCTGGAGGTGGAAATGAACACGCTGATGATGCCGGCCGCCACCAGCAGGGCCAGCACCATGGCGATCATCAGTTCGATCAGGGAGAGGCCGGACTCGGCGGCACGGCGAAGGGTGCGGGGCATCACGGCTGGAACTCCCAGGCAAAGGTGGAGGCAACGGCCGTGCTGTTCGCCTGGTTGCCGGCGCCGCGTTCCATCCACTGGATGGTCATCTTGCAGTTGCCGCCGTAGGGGGGACGCATGCCGTACTGGGCGGCGGTAGGCGCGTAGCCCGCGGCGGAGGCGTCGCAGGCGATCGTGGCGCTGGCGTCGGGCAGGAAGGCGGCGAGCTGGCTGCTCCACATCTGCTTGTCGTGCGTGGCCAGGTCGTCGGGCGTGCAGGGCGAGGCGTTGTCGCAGGCGGTGGTGACGGTGGTGGCGACCGGATAGCCGGTGCTGTTGTAGCTGCCGTCCCACACGGCCATCGGGTTCGCGCTCATGCGGTCGGCCATGTTGTGCGCGAGGAAGACGACCTGGGTCCGCAGGTAGGCCGCCTGGTTGGAGCGCGTGGCCATGATCAACAGGCCGGCCAGACCGACCAGGCCGATGCTGAAGATCATTACCGCCACCAGCACTTCGATCAGCGAGACGCCGCGCTGACAGGATGGTTTACGCATGTTTCCCCCGGTTCCGCCCTTGCCGGCACCAATGTCGCGAACCGCGGCGGGAATCGCCGCGGGCGCCGTTGCCGGATTTCCCTGACCACAGCCGTTTCGCGCGCAGCGGTGTGGATGCAGGGCGATTATGCGCGGCGGTGTCGGGCGCCGGAGCGCCGTTCGTCAGCGATTCTCGACCGTTGATCGGCGCAGGCAGCGGTGCCGCAAGAAACATGCTGAGAGATTGTGCTCTGCATCACGCAAGTCGGGAGCTGGCGCTCGTGTCGATGTTCCGGATCCGGTGACCGGGCTCGGCCACGAGCGGAGGCGAGCGCGGTTGCCTCTGGCGCCTGCAGCGTGGCGTGCGGCGTAATCCGCGACTGTTCCACCAGCGGGCCGGGGCGACGCGGGGCCGGTACCGCACGGTTGGGAACGGGTGGTCCAGCGCCACGCCCAGCCATTCTCGCGGCAACGGCCAGGCACGTTCGTCGCCATCGGTGTCCGGCAGACGCCCGCACACACCTCCACGAATCAGCCGCTTGCCGCGATCGATCGGCGGATGGCTTCCATGACTGGACCGCGAGGCTGAAACTCGCGCCCGCTCAGCTCTCCGCCCATTGCCTGAGCAGGTTGTGATAGATGCCGGTGAGCGACAGCACGGTGCCGGCTTCGGCGCCGCTCGCGCTGAGCGACTGGATGGCCACATCCAGCTCGTACAGCAGGCGGCGCCGGCTGTCGTCGCGCACCAGGCTTTGCACCCAGAAGAACGCCGCCACGCGCGCGCCGCGCGTCACCGGCTGCACGCGGTGCAGGCTGCTGGAGGGGTAGATGATGGCGTCGCCGGCGGGCAGCTTCACTTCGTGCTCGCCGTAGGTGTCGCTGACGATCAGCTCGCCGCCGTCGTAGTCCTCCGGTGCGCTGAGGAACACCGTGCAGGAGATGTCGCTGCGCAGCTGCTCGCCGTTCGGCAGGGTCATCACCGAGCCGTCGACGTGCATGCCGTATTCGCCGCCGCCCTCGTAGCGGTTGAAGCGCGGCGGCAGCGTGCGCAGCGGCAGGGTGGCGGCGTGGTAGAGCGGATTCCTGGCCAGCGCGGCGAGCACCGTTTCGCCCAGTTGCCGACGCAGCGGCGAGGCGTCGGGCAACTGCCGGTTGCGCTTCACCTGCGCGCCCTGTGCGCCCACGGTCTCGCGGCCATCGGTCCAGTCGGCGGCATCGAGCGCGTCGCGCAGTTGCCGCAGCTGTCCGCGGCCGAGGATGTTGGGGATGTGGAGCAGCATGGCCGGTCTCGTCTTGGAGTAGGAGCGCACCCCGTGCGCGAAGGCTTTGGTGCCTGCTCGAAGTCGCGGGCAATTGCGTACGGGGCGTGCTCTTGCACGACGCTCGTCGCTCCGCCTGGCGCCATCAGAAGCGGAAGGTCGCCGTCAGCATGCCGGAGCGCGATACGCCCGGGATGTAGCGATAACCGCTCTTGTTGATCGACGCGGCGTATCGCTTGTCGAACAGGTTGTAGAGGTTGAGTTGCAGGTCGAGGTGCCGGTTGACCGGATAGGTCGCCATGGCGTCGAACACCCAATAAGCGTCCACGTATGTCGGCGTGCCGATTGCGCCGTCGGCGCCGCGCTGCATTTCGCCGGAGTAGCGCGCGCCGCCGCCGATGACGAGGCCGAACGGCAGGCGGTAGGTGGTCCAGCTGGTGAACGCGCGCTTCGGCGTGTAGGCCAGCACGTTGGAGCCGTCGGCGGCGGGCGCCGAGCCGCTGGTGGCGCCGCTGAGGGCGCCATGGCTGGTGCTGGTGTGCATGCTGGTGAAGCCGGCATTGACCGCCCATTTCTTGGTGAGCTGGCCGACGGCGGTGAGCTCCACACCCTGCACGCGCTTGTTGCCGATCTGCTGCCACAGCAGCCTGGTGGGATCCTGTTCCAGTTCGTTGCTGACCGTGGTGCGATAGAGCGCGGCGGTGAGCAGCAGGCGCTCGTCGAACAGGTTCCACTTCGTGCCCGCTTCGGCGGTGCGGGACTTCTGCGGGTCGAGTGCGGGATTGTCCACGCTGTTCGCGGATGCGCTGAGCGACAGGCTGTTGCCGCCCGGCGGTTGTGCGGCGGTGGCGAGGTTCGCGTAGATGCTGCCGCTTTCCGCCGGCTTGTAGATCACGGCGAACTGCCAGCTGGACAGGTTGCCGGACGCGCGGGCATCCATGCCGGGCACGACGGTGCCGGTGGGCAGGCTGCCGCAGGCCGGCGTGCTCCTGCCGCCGCAGGCCACTGCGCTGCCGAAATCGGTGCGGTAGTGGTCAAGACGCGCGCCGGCATTGACCTGCCAATGTGCGTCGAACTTCAGCGTGTCGAACACGTAGGCGCCTGCCGTATCGGTCCTGCCACGCGTCCAGCCGCCGTTGGGGCCGTAGACCAACGGGGTGGAGATGTCGGGGTTGGGGGCATACAGGCTGGCGGCCGGCCAGGTGCTGCCGTCCAGCGCGGCCAGCGTGACCGTGTCCACCTTCTCCCGGCTCAGCTCGATGCCGGTGCTCAGGTTGTGCGTGACCGAACCGGTGGCCAAGCTGGCGGTGAGGTTGAGCTGGTTGGCGACGATGCGGTTGGTCTGGTCCTTGAAGTTCGGGTTGCTGCGCGCAACCGTCCAAGTCGAATAGTCGCGCGGATCGGGCGTGCCGAGGTGGGCTGCGGTGGCGGTGAACGAGGTCAGCAGGTAGTCCTCGTGCGTGCGGCCCCAGCGCAGGGTGTCGTGCAGCGACGCGTCTTCCGAGAAGTCGTGCTGCAGGATCGCGGTGAACATGTCCTCCACGACGTGGTCGCGGTCCTGGTCGGTGCCGTAGAAGTTGCCCGGATCGACCCTGGGTGCGTTACCGATGAACGGCCGCGCGGGGTCGGGGCTGCGGTAGCCGGGCAGGCCGATGGTGGGGATGCCGCCATCGGGCACGTTGTCCTGCTTCACGTGCAGGTCGTCGAGGTACACGCGCGTGGGTGTGCCCAGCCCGAAGGCCAGTGAGGGCGCCACGCCCCAGCGCTTGTTATTCACCTCGTCGCGGCCGGGCGCGCCGCTGTCCTGGCCGAGCACGTTGAGGCGAAAGGCAGCGTTGTTGCCGATCTGCCGGTTCCAGTCGACGGTGGCGCGCTTCTGGCCGGCGCTGCCCCCGGACAGCGAACCCGACGTCGCGTTGCCGGGTTGCGGCTGCTTGGTGGCCAGGTTGACCGCACCGGAGGGAGCGGTGCGGCCGTACTCGGTGCTGTCCGGGCCCTTGGTCACTTCGACCTGCTCGACGTTGAACACGTCGCGCGAGATCGTGCCGAGGTCGCGCACGCCATCCACGAAGATGCTGCCGGAGGTGTCGAAGCCGCGCATGAAGATGGCGTCGCCGGTGCTGGTGGAGCCGTTCTCGCCCGCGAAGAACGTGCCCACGCCGGGGGTGTTGCGCAGCGCTTCGGTGAGCGTGGTGGCGCCCTGTTCGCGGATCAGCTCGTTGCTGATGACGACGATGGTTTGCGGCGTGTCCACCAGCGGCTGGGTGAATTTCGGCGAGGAGAGCTGATCGACCTTGTACGGCACGACGGTGCCTTCCACTGTAACGCCTTGCAGGCGCCTGGCCGTGGCGACCTGGGCGTCGGTGGTGGGTGGCGAAGCATCGGTTGCCATGGCCGGCAGCGCCAGCGCAAGACTGGTCGCCAGCGTCGCGGCGGTGAGCGAGGGCGCGGCGCCACGGCGCACCACGGGATGCTTGCGGCTCTTGACGAAGTCCATCGATGAAAAGCTCCACGGCGGTTCGGAATGACGGGCAGGGAACGACCGCCTTCGCTTGTCGCGATGACGTGGTGGACCCGCACGGATTGGCGGCGAGGTTAATTCAAACGAGAATGATTCGCAATATCCTGTGAGGGCGATTGGCCGAGTCCGCTCCCCCGCGGCGACTCGGCAGCGGCGAGTCGTGGCGCTACGCTTGAACGGATATCGACAAGAGGAGAGTGAGCCATGCGCATCCTGATCGTGGGCGCCGGCGCCACCGGCGGCTATTTCGGCGGGCGCCTGCTGCAGGCAGGGCGGGACGTAACCTTCCTGGTGCGCGAAAAGCGCGCGGCGCTGCTGGCGCAGAACGGCCTGCGCATCCGCAGTGCGCTGGGCGACGCGGACATCGCCGCGCCGCCCACCGCCACCGCCGCCACGCTGCGCGAGCCTTTCGACCTGGTGCTGCTGGGCTGCAAGGCCTGGGACCTGCCGCAGGCGATCGAGGATCTCGCGCCGGCCGTGGGCGAACACGGTGCGGTGCTGCCGATCCTGAACGGCATGCGCCAGCTCGACCTGCTCGACGCGCGTTTCGGCGCCGCGCGTGTGCTGGGCGGGCAATGCGTGATCGCCGCCACGCTGGACGCCGACGGCACGGTGCGCCACCTCAACCGTTCGCATAGCCTTGGCTTCGGCGAACGCGACGGCAGCGACTCGGAGCGTGTGCAGCGCATCGCGCAGGCGATGGCCGGTGCGAACTTCGAGGCGCGCGCAAGCGGCCATGTCGTGCAGGACATGTGGGACAAGTGGGTCTTCCTAGCCAGCCTTGCCGGCATCACCTGCCTGATGCGCGCGCCGGTGGGCGACATCGTGGCGGCACCCGGCGGCCGCGATGCCGCACTCGCGCTGCTCGACGACTGCCGCCGTACCGCTGCAGCCTGGGGCCATGAGCCTGCGCCCAAGGTGCTGCAGCGGGCGCAGGAGATGCTGACCGAGGCGGGTTCGGCGTTCAGCGCCTCGATGATGCGCGACCTGGAGCACGGCGGCCGCGTCGAGGCCGACCATGTGCTGGGCGACCTGCTGGCGCGCGCCGGGTCGCGAGGCGTGGAGACGCCGCTGTTGCGGCTGGCCTACGCCCACCTGAAGGCCTACGAGGCCCGGCGCGCGCACGGATGAAGCGTCGGAGCGGCATGGCGCCAGGCGGCCGCAGCCGCCCGGCGATCCATGGCCCGGATGAAGCGGGCCTGCTTACTGCACCTTCGCCAGCTTCGCCCTGAGCTGCACGCCGGACATGAGAAAGCCCACGTGGCACTCGTAGTTCTGGCTGTCGCGGTATTCGCTGCCGTTGTAGTCGCTGACGATGTCGGTGACCGCGTTGGCGCCGGAACTTTTCGCGTCGGCCTGCAGGGCGATCAGCGCGGACTGCAGCGCCCAGTCGCAGGTGACCTGGTCCTTCTTGCCGAAGGCGTTGGTCTTGCGGGTGATGTCCACGTTGTCGTTCACCACCGTGACCTTGCCGGCCGGCGCAGTGCCGGCAAGGTAGAACTTCACGCTGCCGTCCAGCTTGCCGCTGGCGGTGGCGGCCTTCACCGCGTTGTCGAAGGCGAGGTGCACCACCTTGTCGGCGGCGTGGCTGGCCACGGGCAGGGCGGCGAGCAGGGCGGCGAGAGCGAGGGTCTTGGCATTCATGCGGTGCTACTCCTTGCGGTTGGAAAGGTGCGCCTTCAGCACAGGCCGCCGTTGACGGCGAGCACCTGGCGGGTGATGTAGCCGGCCTCGCGGCCAAGCAGGAAGGCCACGGCGGCGGCGACTTCCTCGGGCGTGCCGGCGCGCTGCGCGGGAATGGCTTTCAGGATTTCCTCGACGGGTACGTCGGCGTCGAGCATGTCGGTGTCGATCAGCCCCGGCGCCACGCAATTGACCGTGATCCTGCGCTTGGCCAGCTCCACCGCCAGCGCCTTCGCCGCGCCGATCACGCCGGCCTTCGATGCGCTGTAGTTGACCTGGCCGCGGTTGCCGACCAGGCCCGACACCGAGGTGATGCAGACGATGCGGCCCGGCGCGCGGCGGCGGATCATCGGCATCACCAGCGGGTGCAGCACGTTGTAGAAACCGTCGAGGTTGGTGCGCAGCACACGATCCCAGTCGTCGTCGGTGAGCGCGGGGAACGCGCCGTCACGCGTGAGCCCGGCGTTGCACACCACACCGTAGGGCGCGCCGTGTCGTTCCAGGTCCGCTTCCAGCGCGATGCGGCAGGCCGCGCGGTCGGCGACGTCGAACTGCAGCACGCGCGCAGCACGGCCCATGCGTTCGATCTCCGCCCGCACCGCTTCGGCCTCGTCGCGCTTCGCGCGGCAATGCAGGGCGAGGTCGTAGCCGGCCTGCGCCAGCCGCAGTGCGATCGCGCGGCCGATGCCGCGGCTGGAGCCGGTGACGAGGACGGTGTCGGTCATGGAGCGGTATCCATCTGGAACAAGCGGCTGGCGTCGGGCGGGCTGAACACGGTGAGGCGCGCCTCGGCCAGCACTCCGGGCGCCGCGATGCGGCAGGCGAACACGCCCATGCCGCTGTCGTCGTGGAAGTCGCGCCGCGCCTCGATGAGCAGCTCGCTGCCCGGCGCAAACGCGGCCACGTTGCAGACGTAGTGGCGGGTGCCCAGCAGGAAACCCAGCCGTACCGGCTCGCCCGCCGCCTTCGCGCGGCAGCCTGCCCAGGCGGCGATCGCCTGCGCCATCAGTTCCACGCCAACCCACGCGGGCAGCGAACCGCCGGCCTCGTGGAACAGGCCGCCGGCGGGCACGCGGCGGCGGCACAGCGCATGCTCGGGGCCGTGCTCCAGCACCGCGTCGAGCAGGATCATGTCACCCGCGTGCGGCAGCAGCTCCTCGATCGGCCAAGACGTCATGCGGCGTCTCCCAGGATCAGGCAGGCGTTGTTGCCGCCGAAGGCGAACGAGCTGCTCATCAACCGGCGGGGTTTGGCGCTCGGCAGGCGTGCGCCGGCCTCGACGAAATGCAGCGCGGGGAGTCCGGGGTCCGCCAGGCCGTCCCAGCGCTGCGGCGGCAGGCGGCCATCGTGCAGGCTGAGCCAGCAGAACGCCGCCTCCAGCGCGCCAGCGGCGGCGAGCGTGTGGCCGGTGAGTGGCTTGGTGGACGAGCAAGGCACGCCGCGCGGGAACACAGCGGTTACCGCCGCCGCCTCCATCGCGTCGTTGTGCGCTGTGGCCGTGCCGTGCAGGTTGAGGTAGTCGATCTGCGCGGCATCGAGCCGTGCTTCGGCCAGCGCATGGCGCATCGCCGCGATGGCGCCGCGGCCTTCGGGGTCGGGCGAGGACATGTGGTGCGCGTCCGAGCTTGCCCCCGCACCGAGCAGTTGCACCGTGCCGTGCTCGCGCGTCATCAGGAACAGCGCGGCGGCCTCGCCGATGTTGATGCCGCGCCGCTCGCGCGAGAACGGGTTGCAGCGCGCGGGGTCCATCGCGCCCAGTGCGTGGAACCCGTTCAGCGGCAGCCGCGCCAACGTATCCACGCCGCCGCAGATCACCGCGTCGCAGAGACCGGCCTGCAGCAACCGCTGCGCGCTGGCGAGCGCACGGGCGCCGGCGGTGCAGGCGGTGGAGATCGCGTAGCACGGGCCGGCCAGTTCCAGCCATTCGGCGAGGAACTCGGCGGGGCCGGCCAGCTCCTGGTGCGCGTAGCGGTAGTCCGCCGGCCAGGCGCCGTCCTGGCGACGCGCGGCGAGCCCGCGGGTGGCCTCCTCGATGCCGCCGGTGCTGGTGCCCAACACCACGCCGATGCGTTCGCTGCCGTAACGCGCGATGACCGCCCGGACGTCCGTTTCGATTTCCCGCGCCGCGGCCAGCAGCAGGCGGTTGCAGCGGTTGTCGCGCGGGGGCGCCAGCGGCGCGGGGATCGCGGGCAGCGTCGCGCGCACCGCGCCCAGCGGCGGCGCATGACCGGGAATCCAGCCGGCCTCCGCATGCAGGCCGCCCGTGTCGCCGGCGAACAGCGTTTCGGCCACCGCGGCCTTGCCCGCGCCCAGCGCGCAGACCACGCCCAGCGCGTTGAGGTAGGTGGCGCTCATGCGGGCTTGCGCGCGGCCACGTTCACCAGCGTTTCCTCGCGCCGGCCCGGTGGCGGCGGCGCACGCAGGCCCCAGCGTTCGAGCAGGCCGAAATCCCCGGCGCGGCTCCACCAGAGGTAGGGCAGCGAGATGTTGGCGTCGTCGAACGCGAAGCCCTGCGCGCGCAGCATGGCGAGGTAGCCGTCGGCGCTCTTCTGCACGTGCATCGGGTGGCGGAAGAACCAGCGGATCACCCAGGTGTCGATGTAGGCCTTGGTGGATTCGGCGAACAGCAGCCGTCCGCCGGGTTTCAGCACCCGCCAGAACTCGGCCAGCGCGCGCTCCTGTTCCACCAGGTGGTGGAAGGTCTGGTGGCAGAACAGCACGTCCACGCTGGCGTCGGGCAGGTCGATGCGCGCGCAGTCGGCGGCGATCAGCTCCACGTCGATGCCTTCGCGCTGCGCCTCGGCGCGCGACAGCGCCAGGCTGTGCGGATCGGCGTCCAGCCCGATCAGCCGCTCGGGTGCGAAGGCCGCCTGCAGCAGGCGGAACGACTTGCCCTGGCCGCAGCCCACGTCGAGCAGCACGCCGCCGCGCGGCAGCGGCTCGCCGACGAGGCGCTTCAGGTCGTTGATCGCCACTCGCAGCACGTGGTGCTGCCAGGTGCGGGTGGCGAGGAAGCGGAAGCCGATGCGGGTTTCTTCGACGTAGGTTGGGCTGGCGTAGGTCATGGTTCTTGTTGAAGAGTGCGGCCATGGATGGCCGCCCATTTGATCTTTGCGATCATGGATGATCGCCCGGAATACAGCAGTGCGGCCATGGATGGCCGCCCGTTTGATCTTTGCGATCATGGATGATCGCCCGGAATACAGCAGTGCGGCCATGGATGGCGGCCCATTTGATCTTTGCGATCATGGATGATCGCCGGAAATACAGCAGTGCGGCCACGGATGGCCACGCGTTTGATTCCCGCGGTCACGGATGATCGCTGGAAACACAGGCGGAAATGCACGCCTCCACGGCGTTCACCAGTGCGGAAGGCGAGACCAGCTGCATCGCGCCGTCGGCGAGGCGCACCGCCACCTGCACGGTGCTGGCGCGGGTGAGGCGCTCGCCGCTTCCGGTGTCGCTGATGACGTAGTGGATCTTCAGGCGGTTCTGCCACTCAACCAGGCTGGCGCGCACCGTAAGGCGCTGGCCGAAGCGCGCGGCGCGCGCGTAGCGCAGCTGCAGGTCGATCACCGGCCACACGTAGCCGGCGGCCTTCATCTGCGCGTAGTCGTGGCCGATGAGCTCGAGCAGGGCGCAGCGCGCGATTTCCAGGTACTTCACGTAATGGCCGTGCCACACCACGTCCATCGAGTCGACGTCGAAGAACGGCACCACGACCTCGGTGTCCACGTGCAACACGCCGGCGCTACGCATCGGCGGCCTCCCAGTACGCATAGAAGTTGAACCACTGCTGCGGCGCCAGCAGGCACCACTGCGCGAGGCGGTCGGCGTAGCGCTGCGCCCAACCGGCGATGGCGGCGTCGCGCTGGCCGCGCTCCCACGCGGGCGCGTCGAGGAAGCGCTCCAGCCGGATCTCGTAGCGCCCGGCGATCTTCAGGCAGCACATCAGGTTCACCGGACAGCCGAGCAGCCCGGCGAGCAGCCACGGGCCCTGCGCGAATGCGGCCGGGTGGCCGAGGAAGTCCACCGCGACGCGGCGGCCTGCGCGCAGCGGCACGCGGTCGCCGGCCATGGCCAGCCACTCGCCGCGATCGAGGCGCTGCGACAGGTCCAGCATCAGCGCGGCATCCAGCTCGCTGACCTGGATCAGCCGCATGCGCTGCTCGCCGGCTTCGCCGAGCAGGCGGTTGAAGTGTGCGACGTGGTGCGTGTGCACCAGCACGTTCAGCGGCACCTGCTCGCCCAGCTCGGCCAGCGCGCGGCAGACGTCGAGGTTGCCGAGATGTGTGCCGACCAGCAGCTGGCCGCGGCCGCCGCTGCGGCTGGCAAGCAGTTGCGCGCGCAGGCCGGCGGGGTCGAGCAGGTGCACCTGCTCCAGCCGCAGCGCGCCGCGCCACACGTCGAGGCGGTCGAGCAGGCAATCGGCGAAAGCCATGAACTGCGCGAACACGCGGCGCGGGGTGGGGCGCAGTTCGTCCCGTCCGCTCCAGGCGGCGAGGCGTTCCAGATATTCGCGGATGTTGCGCCGCGCACGGCGCCCGGTGAGGAAGAAATACAGCACGATCAGATGCAGCAGCGGCGACAGCAGGCGACGGCCACAGCAGCGCGCCACTAAGGCGGTGAAGCGCATCAGCAGCAGGCTGCCGCGCTCGCGCTGTGCGGACCAGTGCCTGGTAGCGGCGAGCTGTGCTTCGCTCATGCGCGCGGGTCCAGTACTAGGCGGCCGGAGGAATACGCGATGTCGCCTTCGCGATAGGCGAAGTGCAACTTGCCGCGCGCACGATCGTGGCGCAGCGTCAGCGTCACGCGGTCACCCGGCTGCAGCAGGCGCTGGAACTTCAGCGCCTCCATCTCGCGGCATCGCGGCGATGTGCCCAGCCGCGGCGCGGCCAGCTGCAGCGCCCAGGCCACCTGCACGACGCCGGGCAACACCGGGGCCCCGGGGAA
This sequence comes from Rhodanobacter aciditrophus, assembly GCF_050026795.1. Classification (NCBI taxonomy): domain Bacteria; kingdom Pseudomonadati; phylum Pseudomonadota; class Gammaproteobacteria; order Lysobacterales; family Rhodanobacteraceae; genus Rhodanobacter; species Rhodanobacter aciditrophus. The sequence goes on along the minus strand of NZ_JALBWP010000012.1, from coordinate 873,827 downwards.
ATGGCCGGGGAAGTAGTCGAGGTCCGCCGGTACCGCAAGCTGCAGCGTGCAGCCGTCGCCGTCGCACTGCTCGCCAACGATCGTGGGATCGGTGCGGCGTGCGTTCATGCGCTTGCCCGCAGCCGCCGGCGCAGCAGCCACTCGCCCGCGAACAGCGGACCCATGATGAAGTAGACGATCAGGCCGTTGTACAGCGTCCACCATTTCAGCGGCGCCCACAGCGTCAGTGCGGCCGACATTCCGGCGTTGAACACGAAGAAGCCCACCCACACCCAGGTGACCTTGCGCGTGTAGGGAATGGCCGCCGCCGGCAGGTCCGGCTCGCGCACGCGGGCGATGCGCTCCACCACCGGCGGTCCGCAGGCCAGGCTCAGCCCGAACGTGAGCAGCAGGAACAGGCTGATGAGCGTGGGATACCAGCGCAGCAGCGAGGACTCGCCGCTGACGCCGAGCAGCGCGCAATAGGCCAGCGCCACGCCCAGCATCCAGCGCCCGCCGGGTTCGCGCCACAGGAACGGCGCGCGCAGCAGCCACACCGCCGCCAGCGCCAGCGCGAACACGTGCGGCGGCACCGTCTCCATGCCGAAGTAGACCAGGAACGGATACAGGACGCCGATCAGCGGCAGCAGGATGTCGATCAGCTTGCGCATGCGGCCTGCTGGCTGGCGACGAAGGCGGCGAGGCTGGCCACGCTGGCGAAGTGGCGGCGCGCGTCCTTGTCGTCCGAGGCGATGCGGATGTCGTAGCGCTTCTGCAGCGCCAGCGCCAGTTCCAGCGCATCGACGGAATCCAGCCCGAGTCCGTCGCCGAACAGCGGTTGCGACGGCGGAATGTCGGCGGGGGCGAGGTCTTCCAGGTTCAGCGTGTCGATGATCAGCTGGGCGATCTCGCGCTCCAGCGCGGTATGGGTCGGTGCGTTCACGAGGCGGCGAGCTCCTTGAGGAAGAGTTGGTGCAGGTGGTCGTTGAGCCGGCGCGAGGCAATCGGCAGCGGCGCGCCGGCGGCGAAGCGGGTTGGGTCGAACGGTTCGCCCACGCGCAGGCGCACCTGCACGCGGCGTTCGGGAATGCGATACCACGGCTCGGCCTTGGTCAGCGTGGTGGGCTCGACGCTGATGAACACCGGCGCGATGCTGCGCGCGCCGCGCAGCGCGATCGCCGCTGCGCCGCGATGGAACACCGGCGCGCAGCCCGGTGTGGTGCGCGTGCCTTCCGGAAACACCAGCAGGCACTGGCCTTCGCGCAGCACGGAGGCCGCGCGTTCGAGCATCTCCATGCTGCCGTCGTTGCCGATGTAGCGCGCCGCGCGCATCGGTCCGCGCGTGAAAGGGTTGCCGAGCAGGGCGGCCTTCACTACGCAGTTGGCCTGCGGCACCAGGCCGAGCAGGAACACCACGTCGATCAGCGAGGGGTGGTTGGCCACGATCATCTGGCCGGGCTGCCCCAGCCGTTCGATGCCTTCGGCCGCGATGTCCAGCACGCGGCTGCGCTGCATGAACCAGGCATGCAGGCGAAACGCGCGGCCGATGATCGCGCGCGCGCGGCGCCGGCGCGTGGGCGCATCGCCGGGAAGGCAGGTCGCCAGCGGCAGGACCAGCACGCGCAGCAGCAGGCCGCCCAGCCCGAACAGCACGAAGCTGGCGCCGGTGGCGACGAGACGCCAGGCCCAGGCGTCGCGGCGCTGGTTCAGCGGATACGTTGCCAGTTCCATCGGCGTGCCTTCCAGGTGTGTTGTGACGAGGTTTCGCCCGCGAGCAGGGCGCGCAGGAAATCCAGTGCGTGTGGCCACGGGCAGGGCGCCTCGCCGTCGCCGCGCGACTGCGCCAGCCGCCAGTCGCCGCCGACGGGTGTCGCCGCTGCCGTGTCGATCTTCCCCAATCGCAGCGCCACAGCATAGGAGAACGGCACGTCCGCGATCCACTGCGCGTAGGCCGGCGGCGGCAGCTCCTCGGCCACCACCACCAGCGCCGACGGCGCACCGGCGGCCAACTGCAGCGCACCCTCCAGCACGGCATGCTCGAAGGTGTCGGCCTCGCCGGCGATGGCCGCGGATTCGCCGCGCTGGCCGCGCAGGATCGACCACTGCCCCGCGATGGCGTTGTGCACGGAGAGGCCGAACCGGGTCGGCGACAGCGGCTGGTTTTCGACGATGTCGGAAAGCAGGGCCAGCGTCTGCGGGGTTTCGCCGTGGCGCGAGCCGAACACGAAGGGCAGTTGCTCGTGCTCGCCGCACAGCGGCCAGGCGGTTTCCAGGGTCATCCGCGCCAGCCGGCTCAGGCGGCGGCGTTGCAGGGCGGGCAGGAAGGCACACGCCGGTTGTGCCTGGCCGTCATCGGCCACGGCCTGCGGCGACGTTGCCCAGGCGCGCCAGTCCTGGGCGACGTGCAAGCCCGGCGCCCAGGCATGCCAAGCCTCGAGACGCACATCGATCATGCAGCGTCCTCCGCGTCGCGACGGAACAGCAGTGCGGCACAGCTGCCGCCGAAGCCGAAGCTGTTGCTGAGCGCGGCGTCGATGCGTTGCTCGCGGTTCGCGGCGAGCAGGGGCGCATCGGCGAAGCCTGGGTCGGGATCGTCCGGCGGCGCGCCGGCGGCAAGGAAATCGTGTTCCAGCATCAGCAGGCAGGCGATGGCGTCCAGCGCACCGGCGGCCTCGGGAGCGTGGCCGACGAGTCCCTTGATCGAGGACATCGGCGGCACTGTGGCGCCACGTCCGGCGAACACGGTTTCGATGGCGCACCACTCCGCGAGGTCGCCCTGCGTGCCGCACGCGTGTGCGTTGATGTAGCCGGGCAGGCAACCGGCGCGGTCCAGCGCCTGGCGCAGTGCGCGGGCGATGCCGTCCGCGCCGGGGCCGACCATGCCGGCGGCGTCGGTGGCGCTGCCGTAGCCGGCGAGTTCGGCCAGCACGCGGGCGCCGCGCGTCCGCGCATGCTCCAGCGACTCCAGCACCAGCACGCCGGCACCCGCGGCCAGCGCGAAGCCGTCGCGTTGGCGATGGAACGGGCGCGAGGCGTGCGAGGGTTCCGTCTGCGGCGACAGCGCCCCCATCGCGTCGAACCACATCGCGGTGCTGGGATGCAGCTCCGCGGCACCGCCGGCGAGCACCACGTTCTGCCGGCCGAGCTGGATCAGCTCCATCGCGTGGCCGATCGCGTGCGCCGCGCTGCTGCAGGCCGAACTGATCGTGCAGCTGCTGCCGCCGATGCCGTAGGCGAGCGCGAGGCTGGCCGACAGCGCGCCGCTCATGCCGCGGGGCACGATGAAGGGCGAGAGTTTCGCGATGCCCCTGCTGCGGTGGCTCGCCAGCGCTTCCTCGTGTTCGCTGAGCGCGGCGCCGCCGCCCAGAATCAGGCCACAGTCGGGCGCGGCGAGGCGTTCGGGTGACAGGCCGGCCTGCGCCAGCGCCTCGTTCGCGGCGTGCCAGGCGTAGCGCGCGGGCGCGGCGAAGAAACGGCGCAGCTTGCGCGGCGGTTCGGGCGGCAGCGCGGCCCCGTCCACCGGACCGCCCACGCTGCCGCGCATGCCGAGGGCGGCGAAGGCGTCCATCCGGCGCAGGCCGTGACGGCGCGTGCGCAGCGCATCGAGCAGCGCCGGCACCCCGGTGCCCACGCAGCTCACCGCACCCATGCCGGTGACCGCCACGCGCGGCAGGCCGTTGGCGTCGCGCAGGCGCATCAATCGATCGCCCGGAAGATCAGCGAGGTGTTGATGCCGCCGAACGCGAAGTTGTTGTTCATCACCACGTCGGTGGCGATGGCGCGGCCGTCGCCGGTGAGGTAGTCCAGCTCGGCGCAGTCGCTCGCGCGCTGGTCGAGGTTGAGCGTGGGCGCGAACCAGCCCGCGCGCATCATGGCGATCGCCCACCATGATTCCAGCGCACCGCAGGCGCCCAGCGTGTGGCCCACGTAGCTCTTCATCGCGCTGATCGGCACGCGCGCGCCCAGCACCTCGGCGGTGGCTTGGCTCTCGGCCACGTCGCCGCGGTCGGTGGCGGTGCCGTGGGCGCTGACGTAGCCGATGGCGCCGGCCGGCAAGCCGGCGTCGCCCAGTGCCAGGCGCATCGCCACCGCCATCGTCCCGGCAGTGGGCTGGGTGATGTGTGCGCCGTCGGAGTTGCAGCCGAAGCCGATCACTTCGGCATACAGCGTCGCGCCGCGCGCCTTCGCGTGCTCGTATTCCTCGAGCACCAGCGTGGTGGCGCCTTCGCCGACGACGAGGCCGTCGCGCTTCGCGTCGAACGGGCGCGGCGTGAGCCGCGGTTCGTCGTTGCGCGTGCTGGTGGCGAACAGCGTGTCGAACACCGCGGCGCCGGGGCCGGAGAGTTCCTCTGCGCCGCCGCAGAGCATCAGCTTCTGCCTGCCGTAACGGATCGCCTCGTAGCCGTAGCCGATGGCCTGGCTGCCCGAGGTGCAGGCGCTGGAGGTGGGAATGACGCGACCCTTCAGGCCGAAGAACACGCCCACGTTCACCGCCGTGGTGTGCCCCATCATCTGGATGTAGCTGGTGGCGGTGACGCCTTGCATGGAGCCGGTGTCCAGCATGCGGCCCATCACCCTCACCGGTTCCACGCTGCCGCCGGACGAGCCGTAGGCCACGCCCATGCGGCCGTCGCGGATCGAGGCGTCGTCGATGAGGCCGGCGTCGCGCAGCGCGTGTTCGCTGGCGGCCACGGCGAGTTGCGAGACGCGGCCCATCGAGCGCGTCTTCTGGCGCGGCCATGGCGGCGGCGCGAAATCGTCCACCGGGCAGCCGAGGCGACCGTTCAACGCGTCGAAGTAGTCCCACTCGTGCATGCGCCGCACGGCGTTGCGGCGCCCGCGCAGGCGCGCGGCGATCGTGGGCCAGTCGTGGCCCAGCGGCGTGATGCCGCCCATGCCGGTGACGACGACGCGTTTCATCGTGGCGACCTCGCGGAGGTGTCGGTGATGGCCCGGCTCGCCGGCACCAGCAATGCGGTGAACGCGATGCCGAACAGCAGGGTGAGGCCAAAGTCGCGCAGCGCCGGCGTCGAGCTCAGCGACAGCAGGCCGAAGGAGAGCAGGGCGGTGAGCGCGGAGAGCAGCACGCTGGCGTACATCGCGCCGGGCTTGTCGGCGGTGTGCGGCTCGCCCTCGTGCAGGAATACGGCATAGTTCGCGCCCACGCCCAGCACCAGCATCAGCGCCATCCCGTGGAACAGCGTGAGCGGCTGACCGAGGTAGCCCAGCGCGGCCAGCGTCAACGCGATGCCCAGCACCGGTGGCGTCAGCACGCGCGGCATGCGTCGCCAGCCGTAGCGCCAGCCGAACACGGGCACGATCAACAGGATTGCCGCGAGCAACCACACGCTGGCGTAGCGGCGGTAGCGGCCGAACAGCTGCGACACGCTGGCCGCCTTGTCGACCAGGCTCACGCCGGGCAGGCCGTCGGTGGCGTGGCGCAGCCGCGCATCGTCGTCGCCGCCCTGTGGCAGCACGATGGAACCGCAGCCGTGCGCGCCGCAGCCCATCCACAGGTAGCGGAACGGCGCGGCCATCGGCGTGTCCAGCCAGGCCTTGAAGTTCAGCGGCGTGCCGGGCCAGGCATCGGCGTAGGCCGTTGCGGCGGCAGTGCGCAATCCGCCGGCGACGAGCAGGGCCTGCAGGCGGGTGCGCTCGGCGCGCGTCCGCGCCTGTTGTGCGGAGGAAGGCTGGGCGTCCGGCGCGGCAACGATGCCCGACGCCTGCAGGCTGCGCGCGAGCAGGGCGTGGTCGGCCATCTGGCGCGCCTGCGAGGGCGCCATGCGGGCCAGGCCGATCCAGTCGCCGAGGCGGCCCTGGTGCACCAGCACCTGCAACCGCTGCTCCAGCAGCTCCTCGCGCTGCAGCGTCTGCTCGCTGCTGGCGCCCCGCACCAGGAAGAACCGGCTGCCGTTGCCGAGGCCGGTGATTTCGCGGATGCGGTGCTCCTGCGTCACCAGTGAGCGTGGCGGCGAGATCAGCAGGTGCACGTCGTCGTCATGGCCCAGGCGCCACCAGCCGGGCAGGGCGAGCAGCAGCAACAGCACGGCCAGCAGCCATCCGCGCCGACCGTGGCTGGCGCGGCCCACGCCGCGCTGCAGTGCCAGCGCCCAGCGCACCGGTGCCGCCGACAAGGGTCCAGCGGGGCGTTGCACGAGCGCCGGCAACAGCCAGAACACGCTGAGGCAGGCAGCCAGCATGCCGCTCATCGCGAACACCGCCATCTGGCGCAGCGCGGGGAACGGCACCAGGCCGAGCAGGGCGTAGCCCAGCAGCGAGGTGGCCAGCGCCAGCAGCAGGGCCGGGCGCACCTGGCGCAATCCGGCCGCGGCCTGCCAGCGCGGGCCCGCATTGGCGCGTGCGGTGAGGTACTGGATCGAATAGTCCACCGCCTCGCCCAGCAGCGCGGCACCGAACACCAGGGTCAGCAGGTAGATCTGTCCGAACACCAGCAGGCTGGCGACGGTGGCGAACGCCACGCCCGCCGCCGTGGACAGGAACGCCAGCAGCAGCGGCCCGGGCGAGCGGAACATGCCGATCAGCAGCAGCGCGATGCCGAGCGTGGAGATCCAGCCGACCAGGTGCACGTCGTGCTCCGCGCCGGCGCGCGCGGCGGCGGCGTAGAACACCGCACCGGTGCGCGATACGCGGGTGCCGGGCTGGTCGTGTTCGATCCGTCGGACGGCGTCGTCCACCGCCGCCAGCACGCGCCGCTGCTCGGCATCGTCGTAGGACGAGCCGGCCAGGGTGGCGGTCACCAGCACGCAGGTGCGGCCGTCGCGGTGCGCGACCAGCAGGTCGTCTTCCGGCAGCAGCGGCGAGCGGCTCCACGGCTGCCCGCCGAGCCAGTGCTGCAGCCAGCCGAACGGGTCGTCCTGCAGCGAGGTGCCCGTGCCGTCGACGAACGGCGCGTTCAGCCGTTGCGCCAGCGCCTGCGCCGGGTCGTAGTCGCGCGCCGTCATCGCGGCGCGGTCGGCGTCGGACAGCAGGAAGAAGCGGTGCGCCAGGTACGGCGCGACCACCTGCTTGAGGTCGAACGGCGGCAGCTCGGCGAGCACCGAGGCGAACACCTTGTGCGGCGCCAGTGCCTTGCCCAGCGCGCGGGCCGCGGCCTTGGCGCGGTCGTCGTCGGCGTTCTCCACCAGCAGCACGATGCGGTCGCCGTTGGCGTGGGCCAGGCGCTGCACCGCAGCCTCGGCCAGCGGCTGCTGTTCGGTGGCGGGCAGCATCGCCAGCAGGTCGGTCTGGATCGGCAGGCGGCCGCGCCCGAACAGCAGCCAGGCGCCCAGCGCGGCCACCAGCAGCAGGGCGACGGCGAACAGCCCGGCGCGCAGCGTGAGGCGCGATGTCATGGCAGGCCGAGCGCGCGCTTTTCCAGGCCACTCAGCGCGCCGGCGTCGCGGGTCCGGTTGAAGCGGATGTCGGTGTCGCCGCCGTCGCGCATGGCGATGCGGATGCCTTCCAGGTACGCGTCGCCGCTCAGCTCGATGCTGCCCAGCACGCGCGCCATGCGCTCCTGCTTCGGCACCAGCCGCAGCGTCCATTGCGCGGCGCTGCCGCTGGCAGCGATGTGGAACTGGCGGCGCACCTCGTCGGCGCGGCCGGCCAGCATCGCCTGCAGCATCTGCGAGATCCGGGTCACGCCGCGTGCGTCACGCATCGGATGCGGTTGGCCCTGCGGACCGATGCGCGCGGCCTGCGTGCCGGTGAACGCCAGGGTTTCCGCAAACGGGGTCCGTGTCTGCCACAGCATGCCGTGGCCCAGCACGAACAGCAGCTGGCCCTGGCTCACCTGGGGCTTCTCCAGCGCCGGGTTGCTGCGGGTCTGGGTGAAGTCGGCGCGCACCGCCGTGTGCTGGCCCAGCGCGGCCAGCACGCTTTGCAGCAGGGCGTCGTCGGCCTGCGCGCGCGCGAACGGCGCAAAAAGGCACAGCAACAGCAGGAACGTCATGCGACGCATGGGCTTTCTCCACGGAGGCGGCGCCCCAACAACCGCGGCGCACGGGGCAGCATGCCAAGCAGCAGCCGCGTGTGCATCGCCGAGATGCGCAGGTTGTCGCGGAACATGCGGAAGTGGGACAACCCATCTTCCGGATAGGTCACACGGGTCGGCAGGTTGGCCACCGGCACGCCGCGCCAGACCAGCCGTACGGCGATCTCGGTATCGAAGTCCATGCGCGCGGGCGGCAGCTTGCGTTCGATCTCCGCGCAGGCGGCCGCCAGCGGATACAGGCGGTAACCGCACATCGAGTCGCGGATCGCCAGCGACAGCGTTTCCAGCCAGACGCAGGCATGGGTGACATAGCGCCCGTACAGGCGCGCCCGCGGCACGCTGGTGTCGTAGACGGGGGCGCCGCAAACCAGTGCGTGCGGATGCGCGCGGCCGGCATCGAGGAAGCGCGGCACGTCGCTGGTGTCGTGCTGGCCGTCGGCGTCGATCTGCAGCGCGTGGCTGTAGCCGGCTTCGCGCGCGGCAAGCAGGCCGGTGCCGATGGCGCGGCCCTTGCCCTGGTTGCGGGGCAGCCGCAGCAGGCGGACTTCGTCGGTGTCGCGCGCCAGCGCGTCGAGCACGCCGCGGGTGGGCTCGTCGCTGCCGTCGTCGACGATCAGCACCGGCAGGCCGTGTGCGCGCAACGCCCGCACGGCGGCAGCGATGGTGCTGCCGTGGTTGTAGATAGGGATCAGCGCGCAGGGGGCGAAGCGGCCGTGGACGTCCGGCATGGCCCGGCTCAGCGGTCGAGCAGGCCGCGCACGGTGCCTACCACGTCGCCCACGGTGCGCACGTTCCTGAAATCCTCCGGCTTGATGCGCATGCCGGTCATTTCCTGTACCTGGATGGCCAGGTCCACCGCGTCGATGCTGTCCAGACCGAGATCGGCGAACAGGTGAGCGGAGGGCGTGATGCGCGCCGGCTCGATCTCGAAGGTGCCGTGCAGCACCTCGCGCAGGCGTTCGAGGATGTCCGTATCGCTGATGTCTGCCGCCAGGATGGTACTCATGTCGCGTTCTGCTCTCGTTGTTCCATGCGTATCGTGTTGCCTTCCGGGGCAGTCGTTCCGTGCGGGCCGGTCCGGCGTCGTCGGCGACGCCTAACCCGGACCGGCATCGGCGATGCCGGTTCTCCCCGACGAGTTGGTTCCCCTGTGCCGCGGACGCCGGCCTGGCCGGCGCGCCGCTACCCTGCGCAGTGTAACAGAGCCCCGTCGCGGCCCGGGCATGACGGACGACAGGGCGGGCGGCAACGAAAAGGCCGCCTTGCGGCGGCCTCTCGCTGGAACCTGGGCGGGGCAGGGGCCTCACTGTCCGCGCATGCGGCCCTGGAAGCGGGTGCCGCCGTTACCCATGTGCGGCAGCTTGATCTTGCCGATCGCGCTGATGCGCTCCTCGGCCAGGCGGTCGGCCGCCTTGTAGGTGGGCACATTCTGGGTCTTGCTGATCTCGAAGATGCGGCCCAGGTTGTAGTAGATCGTGCGCATCATGCGCATCGCGCGCTCACGGTTGTAGCCGTCGATCTCCAGCGATACGTTCATCACGCCGCCGGCGTTGACCGCGTAGTCCGGCGCGTACAGCACGCCGCGCCTCTGCAGCTCGTCGCCGATGGCGTCGGTGGCCAGCTGGTTGTTGGCCGCGCCGCAGATGATCTTGGCCTTGATGCGGTCGATGGTCTGCTCGTTGACGGTGCCGCCCAGCGCGCACGGCGAGTACACGTCGGCGTCGACGTCGTAGATCTCGTCCAGGCCCACCGCCTCGCAGCCCAACTCGTCGACGCAGCGCTGCACGGCGTCCTTGTTGATGTCGGTGACGAACACCTTGGCGCCCTGCTCGCGCAGCAGTTTGATGAACTCGCTGCCCACGTGGCCGCAGCCCTGCACGGCGAAGCTGTACTTGCCCACGTCCTCGTTGCCGTGCTTGAAGTGCAGCGCGGCCATCAGGCCCTGCAGGGTGCCGAACGCGGTGAACGGCGAGGGGTCGCCCGAGCCGCCGTGCACCTGGTGCACGCCGGTCACGTACTCGGTCTCGCGGAACACGTATTCCATGTCGTTGACGTCGATGCCCACGTCCTCGGCGGTGATGTAGCGGCCGTTGAGCGAGTTGACGAAGCGGCCGAACGCGCGGAACAGCGCCTCGGACTTGTCCTTCGACGGATCGCCGATGATCACCGCCTTGCCGCCGCCCAGGTTCAGGCCGGCCACCGCGTTCTTGTAGGTCATGCCGCGCGACAGGCGCAGCACGTCGTTCACGGCTTCCTGTTCGGTCTTGTACGGCCACATGCGCAGGCCGCCGAGCGCGGGGCCCAGCACCGTGTTGTGGATCGCGATGATGGCCTTCAGGCCGGCGTCCTTGTTGTGGCAGAAGACGACTTCTTCGTGACCCGTGTTGGCGATGGTTTCGAAAATCATTGGTACGGCGACTCCATGGAGAGGTGCCCGCAGGCATCTATGGACGACGGCATCGCAGCGATGGCCGCCGGGGGACTGCAACGACACGAATACGCCGCCCCGAACCGGTCGGTGCGGCGAACCAAGTCGAACATTCTAGTACGGCGGTCCGTGCGCGCCGTGCCGCGACGCAGCAAGGCGGGTCTGCACGCCCTGTTTTCAACATGAACGAATCATGAATGATTCCGGCGGGCGTGCCCGTCTTTCCCGCGCCGCTGCGCATTGGGTAGTGAGAGGAAACCTCGGCGGCGTCCGTCCCGCCGCACCTGCGCATGCCGGTGCGGTGCGCACCCCCGGGATCAGGCTCGACAGGGGAACCGCAGCGTGCGAGGCCATCGTGCGTCTTCGTCCTCCCCGCGGCAGTTCGCGTGCACGGCAAGCCGGCACCTTGCAATCAGGCAGTACCTACGTCCCGGGAGACATCGCATGGCCAAGCAGAGCAGTCAGAAGTTCATCGCGCGAAACCGCGCGCCGCGGGTGCAGATCGAGTACGACGTCGAGGTCTACGGCGCCCAGAAGAAGGTGCAGGTGCCGTTCGTGATGGGCGTGATGTCCGACCTGTCCGGCGCCAACAACGCCGAGTTGCCGGCGATCGAGGAACGCAAGGCGCTGGAGATCGACGTGGACAATTTCGACAGCCGCCTGCAGTCGATGAAGCCGCGCGTGTCCTTCGCCGTGCCGAACACGCTCACCGGCGAGGGCAATCTCAACGTGGACATCACGTTCGAGAGCATGGACGACTTCTCGCCCGCCGCGGTGGCCCGCAAGGTGGGCGCGGTAGCCAAGCTGCTGGAGGCGCGCACCCAGCTCGCCAACCTCGGCACCTACATGGACGGCAAGGCCGGCGCGGAGAAGCTGATCGCCCAGGCCATCAACGATCCGGCACTGCTGCAGTCGCTGGTGTCCGCACCCAAGCCCGGCGACGCCGGCAAGGACGGGGAGTAAGAACCATGGCAACCGAGAAACTGGCCGAACAGGGCGGTGAAGCCCAGACCCTGGTACCCGACGATTTCGCCGCGCTGCTCAGCAAGGAGTTCAAGCCCAAGAGCGACCGCGCGAAGGAAGAGGTGGAGTCCGCCGTCCGCACGCTCGCCGAGCAGGTGCTGAACAAGGCCGACATCGTCTCCGACGACGTCACCCAGACCATCAACGCCTACGTGGCCGAGCTGGACCGCAAGATCAGCGAACAGCTCAACCTGATCATGCACCATGCCGACTTCCAGAAGCTGGAAAGCGCCTGGCGCGGGCTGCACTACCTGGTCAACAACACCGAGACCGACACGCAGCTGAAGATCCGCGTGATGAACATCTCCAAGAAGGAGCTGGGCAAGACGCTGAAGCGCTACAAGGGCACGGCGTGGGACCAGAGCCCGATCTTCAAGAAGATGTACGAGGAAGAATACGGCCAGCTCGGCGGCGAGCCCTACGGCTGCCTGGTCGGCGACTACTACTTCGACCACAGCCCGCCCGACGTGGAGCTGCTCGCCGGCATCGGCCAGGTGGCCGCGGCGGCGCATGCGCCGTTCATCGCCTCGGCCAACCACACCCTGATGGGCATGGACAACTGGAACGAGCTGGCCAACCCGCGCGACCTGGCGAAGATCTTCTCCACGCCCGAATACGCCTCCTGGCGCTCGCTGCGCGAGTCGGACGACGCCAAGTACCTCGCGCTGGCCATGCCGCGCACGCTGGCGCGCCTGCCCTACGGCGCGAAGACGGACCCGGTGGAGGAGTTCGACTTCGAGGAAGACACCTCGGGTGCCGACTCGTCCAAGTACACCTGGCAGAACGCCGCCTACGCGATGGCGGTGAATATCAACCGCTCGTTCAAGGAATACGGCTGGTGCTCGCGCATCCGCGGCATCGAGTCGGGCGGCGCGGTGGAAGGCCTGCCGGTGCACACCTTCCCCAGCGACGACGGCGGCGTGGACATGAAGTGCCCCACCGAGATCGCGATCACCGACCGCCGTTCGGCCGAGCTGGACAAGATGGGCCTGATGCCGCTGGTCCACCGCAAGAACTCGGACATGGCCGCCTTCATCGGTGCGCAGTCGCTGGCCAAGCCGGAGGAGTACGACGATCCGGACGCCACCGCCAACGCGGCGCTGAGCTGCCGCCTGCCGTACATGTTCGCCTGCTGCCGCTTCGCGCATTACCTGAAGTGCATCGTGCGCGACAAGATCGGTTCGTTCTCCAGCCGCGAGTCGATGCAGAGCTGGCTGACGAACTGGATCATGCAGTACGTCGACGGCGATCCGACCAACTCCAGCGAACAGACCAAGGCGCGCAAGCCGCTGTCGGCGGCGGAGGTGGTGGTGGAGGAAGTTGAAGGGGCTCCGGGGTACTACACCTCGAAGTTCTACCTCAAGCCGCACTACCAGCTGGAAGGCCTCACCGTATCGCTGCGACTGGTGTCCCGGTTGCCGTCGGCGGCCAAGGCCTGACGAACGCCGGATGCGGGCGCGGCCGCCGATGGCTGCCGCGCCAGCGCCGGACGACATCGCGGGGAAAGTGGCGGCAAACACGTGGCAACCGGCCAGGGCGCAGCCCGGCCGGGCGGGTCAATTCATCAACAGGTGATCGAGGAGAAGGTTCATGGCATTCGACATGCACATCAAGTTCGGCAAGGGCAAGGTCGAGATCAAGGGGGCGTCCAACCACAAGGTGCACAAGGGCGACGTGCCGATCCTGGCGTGGTCGTGGGGTGTCAGCAACACCGGCGACCTGCACACCGGCGCGGGTTCGGCCAGCGGCGGCAAGGCGCACGTGCAGGACATTTCCCTCACCAAGTACGTGGACGGCTGCTCCAACGCGCTGCTCAACGCGTGCTGCACCGGTGCGCGCCTGGAGAACGCCTGGCTGTACGTCACCAACGCCACCGGCGAGCAGACCGACTTCCTCACCATCGAGTTGAGCGAGGGCGTGCTGGTCACCTCGCTGTCCACCGGCGGCAGCGGCGGCGAGGACAAGCTCACCGAGAACGTCACCCTGCACTTCGGCAAGTTCAAGTACTCGTTCCAGCCGCAGGACGACAAGGGCGGCAAGGACGGCGGCACCAAGGACTTCACCTACGACATCCAGCAGGTGGCCAGCGCCTGAGGCCGGCCAGCCTCTTGCAGTTCCTCGTTCCACCAACCCTCCACTAGCCGGGTATGTGCATGACCCCAGAGAACATGCTGAAAGAAGGCCGGTTGGACGAGGCGCTGCAAGGGCTGACCGCGCAGGTGCGCGGCAACCCTGCCGACGCGAAGGCGCGGGTGTTCCTGTTCCAGTTGCTGGCCGTGCTGGGGCAGTGGGAGCGGGCGCACAACCAGCTCAAGGTGAGCGGCGAGCTCGACCCGCTCAACACGCTGATGATGGAGGCCTACAGCCGTGCACTGGCCGGCGAACTGGAGCGGCAGCAGGTGATGGCCGGCACGCGCTCGCCGATGGTGATCGGCGAGCCCGCGCAATGGCTGGCGCTGCTGCTGCAGTCGCTGAAGCTGCAGGCCGAGGACCGGCATGCGCAGGCGCAACCCCTGCGCGAGCAGGCCTTCGAGCAGGCCGAGGCGGCCAGGGGCGAAATCGACGGCACGCCGTTCGAATGGATCGCCGACGCCGATCCGCGCTTCGGGCCGTGCCTGGAGATGATCGTCAACGGCGGCTACGCCTGGGTGCCGTTCACGCGCCTGAAAAAGCTGGTGTTCGAGGCGCCCTCCGACTTGCGCGACAAGGTGTGGGCGCCGGTGCAGGTGACCTGGAGCAACGGCGGCGAGGCGGTGGGCTTCGTGCCGTGCCGCTACCCCGGCTCCGAACGCGCGCAGGACAGCGAGCTGGTGCTGGCGCGGCGCACCGACTGGATCGACCTCGGCGGCGAGTGCTACGCCGGTTGCGGTCAGCGCATGCTGGCCACCGACGCCGGCGAGTACCCGCTGCTGGACATCCGCAGCATCGTCTTCGACGCGGCCTGAGACGATGGCCGAGCTGACCACCCAGGAGCGGCTGCAGCCCTCGCTGCTCGACCGGCTTACCGACGACGAGCCGGGCAAGGCCGACGAAAGCCGCGAGAAGCGGGTGATCTCCGCTTCGCGGCTGCGCGATTGCGTGACCCGCGACATGTCCTGGCTGCTCAACTGCGTGAACCTCGGATCGGAAGCGCTGGCGGACTACCCGGAGGTGGCGGGATCGGTGCTGAACTTCGGCATCCCCGATCTCACCGGTGCGGCGCTGTCCGGCGTCAAGGCCGACACGCTGCAGCGGCAGGTGCGCGACGCCATCCTCGCCTTCGAGCCGCGGCTGACCCCCGGCACCCTGCAGGTCACCGTGAAGGCGGACACCGTGCGCATGGACCGCCAGTCGCTGGTGTTCGACATCGCCTCGGAGATGTGGGCGCAGCCGATCCCGCTGAACCTGTACCTCAAGACCGAGGTGGACCTGGAGACCGGGCGGATCAACGTGTCGGAGAGCTTCGGCTGAGCGCCTGCCCATGATCTCCACGCACTCCGCCAACCCAAGCGCCGATGGCTTCGTGGGCAGGTCCTGACCATGGATCCGCGCCTGCTCCGCTACTACAACCGCGAGCTGCAGCACGTCCGCGAGATGGGCGGCGAATTCGCGCGCGAGTACCCCAAGATCGCCGGCCGCCTCGGCATGGAAGGCTTCGAGTGCGCCGATCCGTACGTGGAGCGCTTGCTGGAGGGCTTCGCGTTCCTCGCCGCGCGCATCCAGCTGAAGCTCGACGCGCAGCACCCGGTGTTCACCCAGCACCTGCTGGAGATGATCTACCCGCATTACCTCGCGCCGGTGCCGTCGATGGCGGTGGTGCAGCTGAATCCCGACACCAAGGAAAGCGCGCTCGCCACCGGTCCCGTGGTGGCACGGCAGACCGCGCTGCGCGGCCTCGCCGGCCACGACGAGCGCACCGCCTGCGAATACCGCACCGCGCACGACGTCGCGCTATGGCCGCTGGAGCTGGCCGAGGCCAAGTATTTCGAGACGCCGGCCGCACTCGCGGCCGCCGGCGTGCCGCTGCCGGCGGACCGCGCCGTACGCGCCGGCCTGCGCCTGAAGTTCACCGTCACCGCCGGTGTGCAGGCGAACATGCTGGCGCTGGACGAACTGCCGCTGTTCATCGCCGGCGCCGACGAACTGCCCAAGCGCCTGTACGAGCAACTGCTCGGGAACGCGGTGGGCTACCTGGTGCGCACGCCGGGAGCGGGCGGCCTGGTCAGCGAGTTCTTCGACGGACGCTGCATCCGCGACAAGGGTTTCGCCGACGACGAGGCGCTGCTGCCGTACACCGACCGCTCCTTCAGCGGCTACCGTCTGCTGCAGGAATACTTCGCCTGCCCGGAGCGCTTCCTGTTCGCGGTGTTCACGGGCCTGAAGGCGGTGCTGGCGCGCTCGTCGGCCTGCGAGTTCGAGATCGTGACGCTGTTCGACCGCAGCGTGAGCCGCCTGCACAACGCGGTGGACGCAGGCAACTTCCGGCTGTTCTGCACGCCGGCGATCAACCTGTTCCCGCGTCGCGCCGACCGCATCCACCTGCAGCAGGGGCGCGCCGAGTACCACATCCTGGCCGACCGCACCCGGCCGATGGATTTCGAGATCCACAGCGTCGCCGAGGTGGAAGGCTTCGGCGATCGCCAGGAGCCGGAGCAGCGCTTCCAGCCGTTCTACGGCAGTGACGAGCGCACCTGGCACAGCGGCGCGGCCGCGTTCTACACCATCCGCCGCGAGCCGCGCCTGCTGTCCTCGCGGCAGCGCCTGCAGGGTGCGCGCTCCAGCTACGTGGGCAACGAGGTGTTCATTTCGCTGGTCGATGCCAACGACGCGCCCTATGCCACGCAGCTGCGCCAGCTCGGCATGCGCCTGCTCTGCACCAACCGCGACCTGCCGCTGCAGATGCCGGTGGGCAAGTCGCGCACCGACTTCACCCTCGACACCGGCGCGCCCGTGGCCTCGATCCGTTGCGTGGCCGGCCCCACCAAGCCGCGTGCACCCACGGCCAACGGCGAAACCGCGTGGCGGCTGATCAGCCACCTGCAGCTCAACTACGTTTCGCTGCTGGGCGACAGCGGCGAGGAGGGCGCGGCGGCACTGCGCGAAATGCTCACCCTGTACAGCGACGAGTTCGACGCCGGCGCGCGCCGGCAGATCGAAGGCGTCAAGGCGGTGGCCGCGCAGCCGGTGGTGCGGCGCATCCCGGTGCCGGGCCCGATCAGCTTCGGCCGCGGGCTGGAGATCACGCTGACATGCGACGACGGCGCCTTCGAGGGCACCGGCGCCTTCCTGCTCGGCGCGGTGATGCAGCACTTCTTCGCGCGGCATGTCTCGGTGAATTCCTTCACCGAGACCGTGCTGCGCACCCTGGAACGCAACGAGGTGGCCCGATGGCCGGCCCGACTCGGCAAGCGCCAGATCCTGTAGCGCCGGCTCCCGTGGAGCTGGAGCGTGCGCTGCGGGAGCAGCCGGCGGGCTTCGAGTTCTTCGAGGCGCTGCGCCGGCTGGAATGCGCGCATCCCGACAGGCCGCGGCTGGGCGAATCCGCCAAGCCGGCGGAAGACGCCGTGCGCCTGTGCCACACGCCGTCGCTGGCGTTCCCGCCGCGCGATGTGGACCGTTTCGAACCGGCCGCCGGTGGGCGGCCCGCGCGGCTGCATGGCCTGTTCCTTGGTCTGTTCGGGCCGAACGCGCCGTTGCCGTTGCACCTGACCGAATACGCCATTGATCGCCAGCGCAACGCGAAGGATTCCACCCTGGTCGCGTTCGCCGACATCTTCCATCACCGCATGCTGAGCCTGTTCTACCGCGCCTGGGCCAGCGCGCAGCCCACCGTGCAGCTCGACCGTCCGGGCGAGGATCGCTTCCGCCTGTACATGGGCGCGCTGGTGGGCCTGTCCACGCGCGGGCTGGAAGCGCGCGACGCGCTGCCTGACCAGTACAAGCGCTTCTTTGCCGGGCGGTTGGTGGCGCAGGCACGCAATGCCGAAGGCCTGCGCAGCCTGCTGGAGCACTTCTTCCGCATACCCGTGCGCGTGCTGGAGTTCGTGGCGGGCTGGATGCGCCTGCCGCACGAGGCGCACCTGCGCCTGGGTGCCTCGCCCGAGGTGGCCGGCCTGGGCCGCACCGCGGTGCTGGGCGAATGCGTGTGGGGTTCGCAGCAGCGCTTCCGTCTGCGCCTGGGTCCGCTCAGCCGCGCGCAGTTCAACAACTTCCTGCCCGGCGGCGAGGCGCTGCGCCAGCTGGTGGCGGCGGTGAAGACCTACGTGGGCGAGGAAAAGGCCTGGGACGTGCAACTGGTGCTGCAACGCGCCGAGGTGCCGACCACCAGGCTGGGTCAGTCCGGGCGCATCGGGCTTTCCACCTGGATCGGCGAGCCGCGCCGGGATGCCGACGCGGATCACGTGATCCTGCGGCCGGTGGGCTAGGCGATGAACCGCACGAACGCCAGCGCCGTTTTCTTGAATTTCCATTCCGCCGATGGCGTGCGAGCGCAGCCATCGGTTCCACCGCAGGGGTAGATCCATGGCAGAAATCAGTCGCAGCGCGCTGTTCGGCAAGCTCAACAAGCTGGCGTACCGGGGCATCGAGAGCGCCACCGTGTTCTGCAAGTTGCGCGGCAATCCCTACGTGGAGCTGGTGCACTGGATCCACCAGATCCTGCAGCTGCAGGACTCGGACCTGCACCGCATCGTCAAGCAGTTCAACCTCAATCCCTCGAACCTGGCGCGTGACGTCACCGACGCGCTGGATCGCCTGCCGCGCGGCTCCACCAGCATCTCCGACCTCTCCAGCGACGTGGAGGAAGCGGTCGAGCGCGGCTGGGTTTTCGCCACCCTGATGTTCGGCGAGGCGCAGGTGCGTACCGGATACCTCATGGTGGGCGTGCTGCGCCTGCGCCACCTGCGCAACACGCTGCTCGGCGTGTCGAAGGAGTTCGAGAAGGTCAAGCCCGAGACCCTGGTGGAGAAGTTCGCCGAAGTGGTGGCCGGTTCGCCCGAGGACGGCCAGAGCGCCAGTGACGGCTTCAGGCTGGGCGGCGCCGCCGCGCCGGGCGAGGCCAGCGGCGCGATGGGCCCTGCGCAGATGGGCAAGCAGGAGGCGCTGCGCCAGTTCACCGTCGACCTCACCGAGCAGGCGCGCAGCGGCAAGATCGACCCCATCGTGGGCCGCGATGAGGAGATCCGCCAGGTGGTGGACATCCTGATGCGCCGCCGCCAGAACAACCCGATGCTGGTGGGCGAGGCCGGCGTGGGCAAGACCGCGGTGGTCGAGGGCTTCGCGTTGCGCATTGCGCGCGGCGACGTGCCGCCGCAGCTCAAGGACGTGGAGCTGCGCACGCTGGACGTGGGCCTGCTGCAGGCCGGCGCCAGCATGAAGGGCGAGTTCGAGAACCGCCTGCGCCAGGTGATCGAGGAAGTGCAGTCCTCGCCCAGGCCCATCATCCTGTTCATCGACGAGGCGCATACCCTGGTGGGCGCGGGCGGCGCGGCCGGTACCGGCGACGCCGCCAACCTGCTGAAGCCCGCCCTGGCGCGCGGCAACCTGCGCACCGTGGGCGCCACCACCTGGGCCGAATACAAGAAGCACATCGAGAAGGACCCCGCGCTTACCCGCCGCTTCCAGACCGTGCTGGTGGAGGAGCCGAGCGAGGAGAAGGGCATCCTGATGATGCGCGGCGTGGCCAGCGTGATGGAGAAGCACCACCGCGTGCAGATCCTCGACGAGGCGCTGGAGGCGGCGGTGAAGCTGTCGCACCGCTACATCCCCGCGCGCCAGTTGCCGGACAAGGCGGTGAGCCTGCTCGACACCGCCTGCGCGCGCGTCGCGGTGAGCCAGCACGCCGTGCCGCCCGAAGTGGACGACACCCGCAAGCGCATCGAGGCGCTGGAGACCGAACTCGCCATCATCGCCCGCGAAAAGAGCGTGGGCGTGGACGTGGCCGAGCGCGAGGCCTCGGCCAACGAGAAGCTCGCCACGCAGCAGGCGCGGCTGGCAAAACTCGAAGCCGACTGGCAGGCCGAGAAGGCCCTGGTCGAGCAGATCCTCGCCCTGCGCGCCCGGCTGCGCGGCGACGCCGCGCCGGTGGAAGGCACCGGCAGCAAGCTGGAGGCGGCCGCCAATGCCGAGGCGGAAGCCTCTCCCGAAGTGCCCGCGGGCCTCGGCGACGCCGAGCGCGCCGCCACGCTGGAGCAGCTCAAGGGACTGCAGGCGCAGCTCACCGAATTGCAGGGCGAGCATCCGCTGATCCTGCCGACCGTGGACTACACCGCGGTGGGCTCGGTGGTCGCCGACTGGACCGGCATCCCGGTGGGCCGCATGGTGCGCAGCGAGCTGGAAACGGTGATGAACCTCGCCAGCATCATGGGCAAGCGCGTGATCGGCCAGGACCACGCGATGGAGATGATCGCCAAGCGCATCCAGACCAGCCGCGCGGGCCTGGACAACCCGAACAAGCCGATCGGCGTGTTCATGCTCGCCGGCACCTCCGGCGTGGGCAAGACCGAGACCGCGCTGGCGCTGGCCGAGGCGCTGTACGGCGGCGAGCAGAACCTGATCACCATCAACATGAGCGAGTTCCAGGAGGCGCACACCGTCTCCACGCTCAAGGGCGCGCCTCCGGGCTACGTGGGCTACGGCGAAGGCGGCGTGCTCACCGAGGCGGTGCGCCGCAAGCCGTACTCCGTGGTGCTGCTGGACGAGGTGGAGAAGGCCCACCCCGACGTGCACGAGATCTTCTTCCAGGTGTTCGACAAGGGCGTGATGGAAGACGGCGAGGGCCGCTCCATCGACTTCAAGAACACCCTGATCCTGCTCACCACCAACGCCGGCACCGACATGATCGCCGGCCTGTGCAAGGACCCGGAGCTGATGCCGGAGCCCGAAGGCATCGCCAAGGCCCTGCGCGAACCGCTGCTGAAGATCTTCCCGCCGGCGCTGCTGGGGCGCCTGGTGACGATCCCGTACTACCCGCTGAGCGAAACGATGCTGGGCCAGATCGTCAAGCTGCAGCTGGGCCGCATCAAGAAGCGCATCGAGGCGCGCTACCGGATCCCGTTCGACTACGACGACGAGGTGGTGAAGCTGGTGGTGAGCCGCTGCACCGAGGGCGAATCGGGCGGGCGCATGATCGACGCGATCCTGACCAACACCATGCTGCCCGACGTATCGCGCGAGTTCCTCAATCGGATGATCGCGGGCGTGCCGGTGACGGGGGTGAAGGTGGGCGCCGGTGATGCAGGATTTTCGTATGCATTTGCCTGAGGCATGAAGGCGGACGCACCACGATTTTGTCGCCATCATCGCAGTTGGGCCGGAAATGGCTACTGCAAGTCGATGACGAAACCGGGGCTGTTCTCAATGCGGAATTTTCCGGAGCTCGGTAGAGAGATCAAATCCTTTTTCATCAAGCGAGGGCGCCAATGCCAGCACCAGATCTCAATCAACTGCAAGCGGGCCCGGAAGGGTTGCTTGATTGGCTGGACGGAAATCTCCTGATGTCAGGGCCGGTGCAGAACGTGCTGAACCCGCCGGGCACGGCATGGGCAACAATCTTGCCGCGACAGCCGATGTTTCCCGGCGGCCCGGCACCAGTCGCCGTGAATCGGTTTGGCGTGCCGATGGATGTGTTCGACCTGCGCAGCAACGGTGCCGGAGCCCATAACGGTGTGCCGGCCTACATCTGCAATTACACCGCCAACCAATATCATTCGGTAGACATCGGGAATGCTGCCGACTTCTGCTTCACGACCAACTTGAACGGTTGCACATTCGGCATCGGTCCGGTGGTCAACAACACGCGTCGCGTGACCCATTCGAACCACGGCGGAAACACCCTGCTGCAACGCGCCGATATCCAGGCAGCCAACGGTGTCGGCCCCAATCTGGCCGGAGTCACTCTGCTGGAGCCGGCGCAGTATCGACGGCTGGGCGGCGGTGGTGCGCTGCAGGCGACGGTTTTCGGCATAAGAAGCGGCATGAACTGGAGGTTCTACTTCCAGAGCTACACCGCGATCAACGGAACCAGTTTCCAGGTCCACGGCGTGTTCCCGATATGAAGGGTCGAGCGTGGCGTGGCGGAGGAAGCGGATCAAAAAAGTGACTGGACGGCTCCGGACCGACCGGGCCGGCAGGTGACCCAGCCCCGTTTCTAGGGAGTGGCTTATGGGCGACATTCATCGTTTTGCGGAACTCAAGAAATACTCGACGAAAACCTACGGCATGCACCAGTCGGCCATGATCGACAGCCTGTCGGGCAACGCCATGGTCGAGGTGGAAGTAGCGAACGATGTCGAGGGCGGCATGTGCGGAACGCTGGTTGTGTACTGGCTGAAGGAGATGCTTACCACGCGTCAGGACAGCTGGTTCCTCCCGCGGCACGTTTCGTTCATGGACAAGAAGGACGCCAAGCAGCAGACGCAGAAGTTCCACAACCTGATGGCCGGATTCCTTGCGCCGAAGCACGCGGAGTACCACAGGCTCAGGAAGAAGGGCGACAGCCGGCCCTGCCTGCTTATCCTGGCGCCCGACGTGCCGGGGAAGATGAGTGCCAAGGTGAAAGTGGACAGCATGGACATCAAAGACCTTGAGGCGTTCGGCTTCAAGGCGTCGCGCGGGTACTACGTGACACTCATTTGCGAGCACGCCCGGCATGCTGTCGGCATCTTCGGTCAGGCTGGGGGCAAGATCACGTTCTTTGACCCCAATGCCGGCGAATACGAGATCAGCGGCATCCAATGGGGGCATTTCATCGAGGTGTACAAGGAGATCATCGAAACCAAGACGAGCTGGGGGACGATCAAAAGCGTTCGGCTTTCCTCGGCACGCGTCGGTTGACCGCAGTCCAGTGGGTGGCACAGGCATTGGTGTGGGCGTCTTTCGCAGAGGTACCCGCCTCGATGGGTTGCAGGGTTGATGTTGGCAATGACAGTCGATTTGGAAGGCATGCGACATGCGAGATCTGACAAAAATCATCGCCTCGGACCTGGTGGGCGCCAGGACCAACAATCAGCTGCCGGTGCTGATGGCCGAGGGGTCGAAGGCGGGCGCGGTGGTCACCGTGGCGAATTCAGAGGCGATACGGGTGGCGATGGTTCCGACCGTGACCACTCAGATCCTGATCGTGGACATATCCGAGGACCATATCGAGCTGCTCAAGCTGGTCTTTGACTGGGCCAGCAAGGTGAAGGATGCCGAGGCCTGGCATGAAACGATCGGCAAGGAGTGCACACCCGCAAGCGCCCAGAAGTTCATCACTCTGGTAAAAAATGGCAGTTTCGATTCGCTGAAGGCGCGCCTGCCACACATCAAGTACCTCCATGACGATCTGTCGCGTGATGGCGTAGTGGAAAAAATTCGCGAAACACTTGGTGGCGAAGCGGTTGGTGTCATCTACGGCAGCAACATCGAGTTCTATCTTGGCAACGTGTGTTTCGGACAGTCCAAGGCGAGCAAGGAGCAGTTCCGGACGAACCTGCTCGGTCTTATGGGAAGCGACACGGTCTTGTTGCGGAGCGATTCGGTCTTCATGAAGAGCCATGTCGGTCGCAAGCAGGCGGAAGAGGCATGGTCACTCTGAGAATCGAAACGAGCTGCGGGAGGAGTCGAGGCGATGGGGCCGAAGAATTTGCTGTTGCATGACATCGAAGAGTACATGCGCACCTATATCACCCTGTGCAACAGTGCCGATTCCAATCTGGCGCATGGTGGCGGCACGGTGGTCCAGTACCTGCAGGGCGCCGGTTTCAACTACGGCAATCGCCATACCGAGGTCATGCTCACGGCGCCGCTGGTGCATGCATACTTCAATGTCGATCTCCCCGCGCGCAACACCGATATCTTTGGGTTTTCCCGGGACAGGGTTAAGGTCGAGATCGGGCCCGACGACGGCAGCAACACCGGCGTGCCGATGTACCTGATTCCATATCGCGAAGGCAACGCGCGCGGGGTCAAGCTGCCCAGCCAGGCGCAAGACGGTTTCGCGGAGGCGTTTGCCATCACCGCAGCGCAGGACGGCTGCACCTTCGAGGTATTCGGTTCTGCCGCCTCTCCCTATTGCTCGCATTCGAACTGCAAGGATCAGGCGTCACACCTGCGCCAAGGCAAGATGAAGGCGCGGGTGGACAAGCTGCACGCCCGTTTCCTGGCTGCGGAACAGGCGGTCAACGTTGGTTTCGCCATGCCGGCCGGACCGACGCGAGCGCAGTTCCAGAACTACAGCGATGACCGGGTTGCCCCGCCCGACGGTCCCATCCGGCAGGTGAACTATACGGACGGCGCCAAGATGGGCGTGCGCGCCATCTCCGATCAGGTCGTCAAAGGCAAACGGGTCGAAACCGGCGTGTTTTCGCACCGGCGCTATCACATCAAGCTCACCGACCAGTCCAAGCATGACGTGCTTGGGCCGCAAGTGGGCGCGGGTCAGGTGATCGCGCGTCGGCGCCAGGGTGTGTGGAGCTTCTACTACCAGGAGCACGCGGCGCTTTACTTCGACGTGGTGGCCGTCGACAAGGTGGGGCCCAAGGTGGAGCGCAAGCGCACCACGGTCTCGAGCCAGGCCGGCAAAGGGGCCGATGTCATCCTTTGTTCCGGACGGCTGTGGCCGACCCACACCGCGAACTATCTGGATCTGGACGACTACAACTAGCGATCCGTTGACGCAGCACCGCCCCAGCACGCGGGCGTGCAGGAACCGGCGGATGGAACCGGTGCCGCACCGGCCGAACGCATTGGCGCATGACAGGGATGATGTGCCAATTGCGCACTAATGCAGAACGGTGGCGGATTGGCTTCGCGGCGAAGCGGGACTGGGAGCGTGATCCATTCCCCGTCCGACGAGGGACGAATCGATGCCGGTGGATGCTGGATGGCGGGCTTCCGGACGCCGTGAACCGGATCAGTTGCGCTTTCTCGAAATGGAAACGGAATCGGCTTGTGTAATCGATCGATAGTCGTCGTGGGAGTCAGCACATTTTTATGTCCACCATTCCAAACCATGCAACCTGGATGGCACAGACCGAGTTGCGCATGAAGCCCCGCAGTTCCGAGCTGAAGAAGCTGGATGAGGCGATCAAGGCGCACGATCTGGCGAAGACGCCGGACAAGGTCAAGGCGGTGCGGCAGGCGCTGGCCGCGTGGAAACGCGCGAAGGGTGATGGCTGGAAGACGAGCGACCGCAACAGGGCGCCGAACTTCCCGCTCACCAACCTCAGCAAGGCGGTCTACGTGGATCTCAGGCTGCCGCCGGACGAAGTGGCGGCGCTGAAGTTCTGGGACGACTCGCGGCGCCGGAAGCTGCAGACCCTGTTCGAGGGAAAGCGGGTGGTGTTGCGTGTGGTGGACAGCCTTGCGCAGCTGCAGATGGCTCGCCGGGATCTCGCCGAGGCCGTGCAGGGCGCCAAGGCCACGGGTACGGGGGCGGTCAAGGCGGCGCTGCAGCCGGAGGTGACCCAGGCTGTCAACGACATGTTCGGCACGCAGATTGCGACGCTGAAGGATTTCGCAGCGCAGGCCGTGGCCGAGACCGGGACGGCCGGGATCATCCAGGCGATCGACCACGTGGCCAGCATGCTGCCGATCATCAGCCTGGTGGCGGATGGCGGCAAGATGCTCTCCCAATGGGGCATGGCCATCTACAAGGGCTACAAGCAGTACGAAACGTCCACGCACGGCTTCGCCATCGCCAGTGGCGATCCGGCGGCGGCGTTCGCCG
Source organism: Rhodanobacter aciditrophus (assembly GCF_050026795.1). Lineage (NCBI taxonomy): Bacteria > Pseudomonadati > Pseudomonadota > Gammaproteobacteria > Lysobacterales > Rhodanobacteraceae > Rhodanobacter > Rhodanobacter aciditrophus. The sequence goes on along the minus strand of NZ_JALBWP010000012.1, from coordinate 848,717 downwards.
CGGTACAGACCCTGTTGGCCCGGGAGACGGCGAACCAGGTCGCGAAGGCTTCGATAACCTCGGCTGCGTTTGCCGCGAACACCGCATTGCATGCGGCGAAGGGGGCGGGCGCGGTGCTGGCGCCGGCGGTAGGGGCGGCCAAGGCGGCGGCGAACGCGACGCGAGTCATCGCCAAGTTCGCCATCGAGTTCCGCGAGACCGTGATGGTCAACAAGGTGCTGAAGAATCCGGAGCTGCTGGATCTGCGGGCGTTCAAGACGTGCCCCTTGCTTGGCGCCTACATGCTGGTGTGCTCGGATACCTCGGACCTGGTGGCCATGCTGTTCGACGAATTCGGCCAGGCCGGCTGGATGGAGGACATCGAGCTGCTGATCAGGAAGCATATTCACCCGGTGCAGGACCGGGCGGCGGACCTGGTGCAAGGCTCGCCCTTCGTCATCAGCGGTGTGCCGATCCATCGGCCCGTGCGCAGTACGCTGAGCGTGGGCAGCATGCTCAGCAATTTCCTTTGAACCGGATCAAGCCGGAGAGTGTCCGCCATGCAACCCGCCGCCCGCCTCACCGACATGCACGTCTGCCCCATGGTCACGCCCGGGGTTCCGCCCATTCCGCACGTGGGCGGGCCGATCGCGTCGCCGGGGGCGCCCACGGTGCTGATTGGCGGCCTGCCGGCGGCGCGGCTGGGCGATATGGCGGTATGCGTGGGGCCGCCGGACAGCGTCGTCATGGGCTCGCCCACGGTGCTGATCGGTGGCCAGCCGGCGGCGCGGCTGGGCGACTCCTGCGCGCACGGCGGCACCATCGTGCTGGGCTGTTTCACCGTGCTGATCGCGTGAGCAGGCGCATGAACCGCGATCCGGCACAGGTCGTCGTCCGTCCAGCGGCTGCACGCGCGGCGGTGCCGGAGTGGCGCGCGTTGCTGCAGCGGGCGATGCAGGCGCACCAGGCCGAGGATCTCGACGCGGCCGAGCAGCTGTACCGCGAGGTGCTGGAGCTGCGCGTGGCGCAGCCCGACGCGCTGCATTACCTGGGCGTGCTGTGCCACCAGCGCGGGCGCAGCGACGAGGGTGTGGAGCTGATCCGCACCGCGCTGCAGGTCACGCCGCAGCATCCGGATGCGCACAACAACATGGGCAACATCCACAAGGAGTGCGGTCGGCTGCGCGAGGCGGAGGCCTGCTACCGCAAGGCGCTGGGGTGCGGCCCGCAGCACCACAACGCCTTGAGCAACCTGGCCGTGGTGCTGGAGGCGCAGGAGCGGCCGCAGGAGGCGCTCGAGGCCTACGAAAGGCTGCTGCGGCAGGCGCCGCGCTTCGCGCAGGGGCACTACCTGCTGGGACTGCTCCTGCGCAACAACGCGCAGGGCATCGAACACATCGAACAGTCGGTGGAATGCTTCCGCGCCGCCTGTGCGCTGGAGCCGCGTTTCGTGCAGGCGCTGGAGGCGCTGAGCGTGTCGTTGTATGTGCTGGGCCGCACCGACGAGGCCGTGCAGGTGTATCGCGACTGGCTGGTGCGCGAACCGGACAACCCGATTCCGCGCCACATGCTGGCCGCCTGCGGCGGCGCGGAGGCGCCGCAGCGCGCGGGCGACGCCTACGTGCGCGACATCTTCGACCGCTTTGCCGACAGCTTCGACGAACAGCTGCTGCAGAACCTGGACTACCGTGCGCCGCAGGTGCTGGCGGATGCGCTGGCGCAGGTGCTGCCGCCGCCCGCCGCCGCGCTCGACGTGCTGGATGCCGGTTGCGGCACGGGCCTCTGCGCGCCGCTGCTGCGCCCGCATGCACGCCGGCTGGCGGGCGTGGACCTTTCCGGTGGCATGGTGGAGAAGGCACGCCAGCGCGGGGGCTACGACGCGTTGCGCGTGGCGGAACTCACTGCGTACCTGCAGGAGCAGCCTGCGGCCTGGGACGTGGTGCTCTCGGCCGATACCCTGGTGTACTTCGGCGAGCTGGGCCCGGTGCTGGCCGCGGCCCATGCGGCGCTGCGGCCGGGCGGCTGGCTGGCTTTCTCGCTGGAGGCGAAGGAGGGCGACGAGGACCGGGTGGAACTGACCGCCAGCGGCCGCTATCGCCACTCGCGCGCCCACGTGATGCAGGCGCTGGAGCGCTCGGGTTTCCGCGATATCCGCATTGCCGGGGACAGCCTGCGCAAGGAGTTCGGGCAGCCGGTGCGCAGCTGGGTGGTGCTGGCATGCCGCGATGGCGATGCGGGGCCGGCAACCAGGGCGTGGACGGCGTGAGCATGTCCGGCGCCCCGGCCATCGAAGCGGCTTCCCGGCGCGAATGGCCGCGCTGGAAAAGCGACTGCAGCGGCTTCGTCCATGCGGTGGCCGCCGATCTCGGCATCGCCATCGCGGGCAACGCCAACGCGATGGTCGATGCGATGGGCGCCAAGGCGAACGGCTGGATCGACCTGGGACACGACCCGGCGCTGGCGATCGGTTACGCCAACCGCGGCTACTTCGTGGTTGCCGGGCTCAAGGCGGGCGGGCACGGGCATGTCGTGGTGATCGTGCCCACGCCGCCGGGCAGCCGCTATCCGCTGGGCTACTGGGGGCGCCTGGGTGGCGTGGGGCGGGAGAAGACGGGGATCAACTGGTCGTGGAATCATCGCGACCTGCCCAGGGTCGACTATTACGCGAAGCCCGTGCCGGAGCGGCATTGATGCGAGTGATCCATGGCGTGCTGACCCTTGCCCTGGCGCTGGTTCCGGCCGTCGCCGGCGCCTGCTGCCAGCTGACGCCCATGGGCATCGTCGGCGGCATCGGCCGGCTGGGCGAGCTGTCGGTGGCGTTCGGCGCGGCCGACGACCCGCAGCACCCCACCGCGTGGCAGGGGCCCTTGCGGATCGCGACCGGCGCCGCGCCCCCCTGCACGGTCAGCGACGAGGTGGCCATCGTCGAGGCTCCCGTGCTGCTCGGCGACGGCATTCTTTACGTGCCGACCTATTCGGGCAGCAACAACCGCCTCTACGCGGTGGACACCCGAAGCTGCCGCGTGCTGTGGCGGAGCCGCCGTTTCACCGGGCCGACGCGCCTGGAAAACGGCCATCTCACGATCGGCGGCCGGCGGGTGCCGCTGGATCGGCGGTGCCGCCCGGGCGGCATCACGAAGGATCCCCGCTAGGTCCGGCCGCGGGCCGATGCGCGACGCCGGCCGTGCCGCCGCGCCGTCCCGGCCAGCCATGCAATGGAAAAGCCATGCCGGTCAGCCGCTTGGGCCGCCGGGCGGACGGGTTTGCCGGGACATGACCCGAAATGCCGCCCGATTGCGCATTACAGGGGGAGGAGTTCCTATGCCGCTCGCCGTCCGCCGTCCACCCCATCCGCCTGCCCGCACGGCCGCCGCTCCCGTGGCGTCTCCGCGCGCTCCGGCCGTGCCGCGCGAGCGGCCGCGCCGCGTTGGTGGCGACGCCCTGCGGGAGGGGTGCCGCCACGGGCGCCCATCGCCGTTGCCCGGGAGCGTAGTCGCATGAGCGATCCCATCACGATCACTTCCAGCAAGTGCGACAACCTGCTGTTCGTCGGCATGAGCGCGGACGAGGAACTGGGCGAGCTGTTCCGCTTCGAGCTGCAGTTCGAGAGCGAGGACGCGGCCATCGACCTCACGTCGCTGCTGGGCTCGTCGATGACCGTGACGCTGACGCTGGCGGACGGCTTCACGCGCCATTTCAACGGCATGGTCTGCGAGGCGTCGCAGACCGGCGTCGCCACCGTCGACACGCTGGTGTACGCGCAATATGCCGTCACGCTGGTGCCCAGGCCGTGGCTGCTGGAACAGATCGTCGACTGCCGCATCTTCACGGAGATGACCGCCCCGGACATCATCCAGAAGCTGCTGGAGGAATCCGGCTACACCGACGTGAAGAACAGCCTCACCGGCAACTACGCCCAGCGCGACTACTGCGTGCAGTACCGCGAGGATTGCCTGGCCTTCATCCATCGCCTGATGGAGCAGGAGGGCATCTACTACTACTTCACCCACGACAGCAGCAAGCACACCATGGTGCTGGCCGACGGCGTGGGCGCGCACAGTGCCGCGGACGCGTTCAAGAAGGTGCCGTTCGCGGCCGGCGCGGGCGGCGCGCTGGGCAGGGCAGCGACCATCGCCAGCTTCGGGGCGGTGCGCGGCGTGGACGGCGCCACCTTCAAGCTGACCGACTACAACCCGCTCACGCCCAAGGCCTCGCTGCTGTCCTCGCACACCAGCGACGGCAACCAGCCGGCGACGACCTTCAGCGCCTTCGATTTTCCCGGCGCGCACGCGGACACCGGCGTGGGCCAGCACTACGCCAGCGTGCGCGCCGAGGCGCTGACCGCCGCGCGCTCCGGCTACCACGGCTCCACCGATGCCTGCGGCGCGGAGGCCGGCAACCTGTTCACGCTGAGCGACTACCCGCGCAAGGAGCTCAACCAGGAATACCTGCTCACCGCCACCCAGTGCTACCTGCGCGGCGGCGGTCATGCCTCGGGCGGCGGCCAGGCGCTCGAGTTCCAGTGCCAGTTCCGCGCATTGCCCAGCAGCGTTCCCTTCCGCAAGGCGATCATCACGGCGAAGCCGAAGATCGTCGGCCTGCAGACCGCCATCGTCACCGGCAGCGATACCGACGAGGACATCGCCGTCGACCAGTACGGCCGGGTGCAGGTGAACTTCCACTGGAACATGCCGGACAAGGCGAACGCGAAGTGCTCCTGCCCGGTGCGCGTGGCCTCGCCGTGGGCCGGCAAGGGCTGGGGCGCGGTGAGCATCCCGCGCGTGGGCCAGGAGGTGGTGGTGAGCTTCCTCGAAGGCGATCCCGACCGGCCGCTGATCATCGGCAGCGTCTACAACGCCACGAACACCGTGCCCTACGGGCTGCCCGACAACAAGACGCAGAGCGGCATCAAGAGCCGCAGCCTGCTCGGCGGCACGGACGATTGCAACGAGCTGCGCTTCGAGGACAAGCAGGGCAGCGAGGACTTCTTCATCCACGCGCAGAAGGACATGCACGAGGAAGTAGAGAACGACCACGTGGTGACGATCGACCACGACGAGACGGTGGAGGTGAAGCACGACCAGACGCTCACCGTCGACAACGACCAGACCGAGACGATCAAGCACGACCGCAAGGTCACCGTGCAGAACGACGACAAGCTCGACGTCACCGCCAACGGCACCACCAGCATCGGCCAGAAGTTCAAGCTCAGCGCAGGCACCCAGATCGACCTGGTGTGCGGCGCCGCCAGCATCACCCTGAAGAGCTCGGGCGACGTCGAGATCAAGGGCGTCAACATCAAGATCACCGGCGACGCCACGGTGAAGATGGCAGGCCAGGCCTCGGTGGACATCGGTGCCGGCGCCAGTGTGAAGGTGCACTCGGACGCGACGATGAGCGTGGAGGGGGGCGCGATGACCACGGTGAAGGGGCCGATGCTGCAGCTGACCGGCGACGGGATGGCGAAGCTGGGCGGCGGCATCACCATGATCGGCTGAGGAGGCACAGATGTCCGCGATCTTGCAAGCGTCGATGCAGATGGGGCTGTCGCCCGCCGCCAGCGCGCAGCTGCGCCCGGAGATGACGCCGCAGGCGGCGGTGCGGACGCTGCTGGATGCCGGCGAGGCGCAGGATGCGCTGAAGCTGCTGGCGCGCCTGCTGCCCAAGCGCTACGCGGTGGCGTGGCTGTGCCAGTGCGCGCGCGACCAGCCGCTGGAGCTGGAGGACAAGGCCGGCGCCTCGCTGGCGGAGAAGTGGGTGCGCGAGCCCACCGAGAGCAATCGCCGCGCCGCGTTCGAGTTCGCCAACTCCGGCGGCTACCGGTCGCTGGGCGCGTGGCTGGCCGCGGCGGCCGGCTGGTCGGGCGGCAGCCTGGCGCCGAGCACGCAGGAGACGCCGGTGCCGCCACCGGAGCACCTCACGGCCTGTGCCACGGTGGCGGCGATCAACCTGATGGCGGCGCTGGTGGCCGAACGCTTCGCGGCGCGCCGCGCCGAGTTCGTCGCCCGCGCCTTGAACCTGCTCGGCACCGGCGACGCGGCCGGTGCGGGCACCCAGGGGGCTTGAACGTGCCGATGCAGACACTGACGCTCACGGTGCTCGGCCGGCAGGCCGCGCAGTTCGGCAGCCGCAGCCGGAAATCCTTCCCCGAAGGCGGCGGCAGCATCGGGCGCTCCGAGGATTGCGACTGGGTGCTGGCCGCGCCTGGCGTCTCGCGCATCCACGCCATGGTGCGCTGCCTCAACGGCATCTACTTCATCGAGGACCGCAGCACCAACGGCATGCTGCTCAACGGCGCGCCGCTGGCCAAGGGCGAGCCCGCCGCACTGAAGGACGGCGACCGCCTGCAGATCGACACGTTCGAGGTCGAGGTGCAGCTGCGCGCGCCGGACGCCGCCGCGCCCGAACCGCCGCGGGCCGCGCCCGCACCGGTGGCGGGCGATCCGCTGGACTTCGGCCTGTCGGACCTGCTCGCACCCGCGCAGCCGCCCACGGCTGCCGCGGCCTCCAGCCTGATCCCCGACATCGCCGCCCCGGGCGGCGGCAGCCTCGACCCGCTGAGCTTCCTCGACGCGCCCTATGCCGCACCGGCGCCGGAACCCGCGGCGCCGCAGCCGGCGCCGATCCCCAGCTGGAACCACACGCCCGGCACCGCCGACCACTTCCGCCCGCCGGTCACCGAAGCGCAGCGCCAGGCGCAGCTGCTGCCTGAGAACTGGGACCTCACCATGGGCGATTTCGCGCCCAGGGCAGAGCCGGCCGCGCCGCCCGCGGCGCCACCGCTGGCCGCATCGTCCCCCGCGCCTGGAGCGACGGCGATGCCGGCGGAGCTGCAGCAGATCCTGCTGATCGTGGCCGACGGCGTGATGGACGTGCTGCGCGCGCGCGCCGAGATCAAGAACACCTTCCGCCTGCCGGTGACGATCATCCAGCGCTCGGAGAACAACCCGCTGAAGTTCGCGCCTACCGCGGACGAGGCGGTGCAGCGCATCCTCGCGCCCACCGGGCCGGCCTTCCTGTCCGGCAGCGCCGCGTTCCAGGACGCCTTCGAGGACATCCGCTGCCACCAGATGGCGATGCTGGCGGGCGTGCGCGCGGCGTTCGAGTCGCTGCTGGTGCATTTCAATCCCGACCGTTTCGAGCACGAGGCCGACGGCGGCGCTAAGCGCGCGTCCTTCGGCGGCAAGGGCCGCTACTGGGACCGCTATCGCGAGCATTTCGAGGAGCTGATGGGCAACCCCGACGAATGCTTCCGCCGGCTGTTCGGCGACGAGTTCGCGCGTGCCTACGAGGAACAGCTGGCGCGGCTGAAGTCGGCGCGGCGGGCAGGGCAGGCGTCGCGCCCGGCGGGGACGGGTGCATGAAACCAATCACGAGCGAGTGCGAGGCATGACGCAGAACAACAAGGTGATCTGGAGCGAGGGGCTGTTCCTGCGGCCGCAGCACATGCAGCAGCAGGAACGCTATCTGGAGCGCTTCGTCGAGCTGCGCGCCGGCAACCTGCGCCCGCACGCCTGGGGCTTCCACGAGCTGGAACTCGAAGCGGACCTGCTGGCGATCGGCAAGCTCGGCATCAAGCGCGCGCGCGGCATCTTCCCCGACGGCACGCCGTTCGCGATGCCCGGCGACGATCCGCTGCCGCCGCCGCTGGAGGTGGACGCGAACTGGCGCGACCAGACCGTCTACCTCACGCTGCCGCTGCGCTCGCCCACCCAGCCCGACAGCGGGCGGCCCGAGGCGCCGGCGGAGAAGCTCTTCCGCTTCCGCGTGCGCGAGGCCGAGGTGCGCGATGCCTCGGGCAGCACCGACGGCATCACGCCGCTGGAAGTGGGCGGCATGAGCAGCCGCCTGCTGCCGCAGTCGCAGCCGATGGAGGGCCTCACCCGCATGCCGCTGGCGCGCATCGTGGAATGCCGCACCGATCGCCGCGTGATGCTGGACGACGCGTTCATGCCCACCGGCCTTTCCTGCCAGGCGGTGCCGCGGCTGGTGACCTTCCTCACCGAACTGCTGGGCCTGTTGCACCAGCGCGGCGAGGCGCTGGCCAGCCGGGTGGCGCTGACCGACCGCGGCGGCGCGGCGGAGATCGCCGACTTCCTGCTGCTGCAGGTGGTGAACCGTTGCCAGCCGCTGGTGGCGCATCTGGCCGAGGCGCCGCTGCTGCATCCGGAGGAGCTGTACCGCACGCTGGTGTCGATGGCCGGCGAGCTGGCCACGTTCACCGCGCCGGGCAAGCGGCCGCCCGCGCTGCCGCCCTACCGCCACGAGGCCCTGCGCGAGAGTTTCGAGCCGCTGATCGCGGCACTGCGCGCCAGCCTCAGCGCGGTGATGGAGCAGACCGCCATGCCGATCCCGCTGCAGGAGCGCAAGTACGGCGTGTGGGTGGCGGTGGTGCCCGACCTCACCCTGCTGGACAACGCCGCCTTCGTGCTGGCGGCGAAGGCCGACGTGAAGTCCGAGGAGCTGCGCCGGCAACTGCCCGCGCAATCGAAGATCGGTCCGGTGGAGAAGATCCGCGACCTGGTGAACCTGCAGCTGCCGGGCATTCCGGTGTCGCCGATGCCGGTGGCACCGCGGCAGATCCCGTACAACGCCGGCTACCTGTATTTCGAGTTCGACCGCCACGCGGCGATGTGGCGCGAGCTGAAGACCTCCGGCGGCATCGCGTTCCACTTCGGCAGCGGCTTCGCCGGGCTGGACCTGCAACTCTGGGCGATCAGGGGGGGCTGAGGCAATGAATACGCCCAAGGGGCCTTACGACGACGACGCGATGCGCGACGCCACCGTGGTGCGTCCGCGCGGCGCCGCGCCTGCGCCGACGCCGGTGCCTGCCCCCGCGCCTGTCGCACCACCGGCGGCCGCGCCTGCGTCCGTGCCGCGCGGCGTGGCCGCCACGCCGGCCGAGATCAGCGCCTTCCTCGGCGGCGGCATGAACCCGCTGGTGCAGGCGGCGAGCCCGCTGCTGTTGCTGGCGGTGCAGCTGCGCCACAGCGCCACGCCGCCGGACGCGCATCACCTGCGCGAGCAGGCGGTGGCCCAGGTGCGCAAGTTCGAGAGCCATGCGCAACAGGCGAACATTCCCCAGCAGACCGCGCTGGCCGCGCGCTACGTGTTGTGCACCATGCTCGACGAGGCGGTGCTCAACGCGCCCTGGGGCGAGCAGAGCGGCTGGGCGCAGCAGACGCTGCTGGTGACCTTCCACGGAGAGTCCTACGGTGGCGCGAAGTTCTTCCAGATCCTGGAGCGGCTGTGCGCGGACTTCTCGCGCCACCTCGACCTGATCGAGCTGATGTACATCTGCCTCGCGCTGGGCTTCGGCGGGCGCTACCTGATCGAGGCGGGCGGGCGCGCCAGGCTGGCCGACATCCAGGAGGACCTGTACCGGCGCATCCGCGCGCAGCGCGCGCCGGCCGCGCAGGAACTGGCGCCGCACTGGCGCGGCATCCAGGACCGGCGCAACCCGCTGATCCGCTACGTGCCGCTGTGGGTGATCGTGGCCGCGGCAGCCTGCGTGCTGCTGGGCACCTTCCTGTACTTCCACACGCGGCTGAACGCGCTGTCCGCGCCGGTCAGCGCCCAGCTCGCGCAGGTCGGCCTGGAAAGCGCCACGCCGCCGGCCACGGCGCAGCTGGACAAGACCAACCCGCCGCCGGCGCATCCCACGCTCAAGCAGCTGCTGGCGCCCGAGGAGCAGGCCGGCAGGCTCGCCATCATCGAGCAGGGCAACGGCCGCGAACTGGTGCGGCTGTCGGCCAGCGGCATGTTCGCCTCCGGCGGCGTGGATGTCGCCGATGCCGAGCTGCCGCTGCTGCATGCGATCACCGCGGCGCTCAACCAGGTGCCGGGGCGGGTGATCGTGGTGGGGCATACCGACGATCAGCCGATCCACTCGCTGAAGTTCAAGGACAACTTCGCGCTCTCCGCGGCGCGCGCGAACGCGGTGCTCAAGGTGCTCGGCGACGGCCTGGACAACCCGGGCCGGCTCGAGGCCAGCGGCGCGGGCGATTCGCAGCCGATCGCGCTGCCGCCGAACCTGCCGGCCAACCGTGCGCGCAACCGGCGCGTGGAACTGATGTACATCCCCGAGGGTTGAACCCGTGGCCAAGTTCGTGAGCTTGTTGAAAACCGGCTGGTTCATCACCCTCGTCGGCATCGTGCTGCTGGCGGTGCTGATCTGGCTGGGCGGCCCGTACCTGGGCTTCGGTTCCTCGCAGCCGCTCACCAGCGTGACTGCACGCCTGCTGTTGATCGTGCTGATCGTGGTGGCGTGGCTGGCGATCCTGCAGATCCGCGCGTGGCGCGCGCGCGGCAAGGCGCAGCAGATGTCCGGCGAGCTGGCCGGGCAGGGCGCGCAGGCCGACGACCGAGGCAGCGCCGAGCGCAGCCAGCTGCAGGCGCGCTTCCAGGAAGCGGTCGACACCCTGCGCAAGAGCCGCCGCGGCGGCAACCTGTATGCGCTGCCGTGGTACGTGGTGATCGGCCCGCCGGGTTCGGGCAAGAGCACGCTGCTGCAGAACTCGGGGCTCAACTTCCCGCTGTCCGAGCGCTTCGGCAAGGAGGCGCTGCGCGGCATCGGCGGCACCCGCAACTGCGACTGGTGGTTCACCGACGAGGCGGTGTTCCTCGACACCGCCGGCCGCTACACCATGCAGGATTCCGACCGCGCCGCCGACGCCTCGGCGTGGGCGGAATTCCTGAAGCTGCTGCGCAAGTACCGCAAGCGCCGGCCGATCAACGGCGTGGTGATCGCGATGAGCATGTCCGACCTGCTGACGCTGGACGAGACGGGCCTCGCGGAGCACATCCAGGCGATCCGCCGCCGGCTGGACGAGCTGGCCACGCACCTGCGCATAGGCGTGCCGGTGTACCTCACCTTCACCAAGTGCGACCTGGTGGCGGGCTTCGGCGAGTTCTTCGACGATCTCAACCCCGAGCTGCGCAACCAGGTGTGGGGCTTCTCGTTCCCGCTGGAAGCGACCATGGACGGCAGCGCCGCCAGGCGCTTCGGCGAGGAGTTCGACCTGCTGCTGCGCCAGCTCGACACACGTATCCTCGACCGCCTGCATGCCGAGCGCGACCGCAACCGGCGCGCGGCGATCCTCTCGTTCCCGCAGCAGCTGTCCGCGCTGCGCGACATCGCGCGGCGCTTCGTGGAAGGCGTGTTCAGCGGCCATGCCTACGCCGCGCCGCCGCTGCTGCGCGGCGTCTACCTCACCTCCGGCACGCAGGAGGGCACGCCGATCGACCGCATGATGGGTGCGGTGGCGCGCACCTTCGGCGTGGATGCGGCGCAGCTGCACGTGCCCGGCGCGCAGCGGCGCACCTTCTTCGTCGAGCGCCTGCTCAGGGAAGTGCTGTTCGGCGAATCCGGCTTCGCCGGCACCAACCCGGCGCTGGAGCGGCAGAAGGTGCTGCTGCAGGTGGCTTCCTACGCCGGCGTGCTGCTGCTGACCGCGCTGCTGCTGGTCGGCTTCGGCACCAGCTACGGCCGCAACCGCGATTACCTGGCCCAGGTGCAAAGTGCGCTGCAGGCGTACCCGGCCAAGGGCGACGTCGACGCCGCGACCACCCAGAAGGAATATTTCGCCCGCGTGCTGGAGCGGCTGGAGGGCCTGTCCGCCGTGCGGGAGGCGGCGAACAAGTATCAGGGCCACGTGCCGATGGGCATGCGCTTCGGCCTCTACCAGGGCAGCGCGGTGGGTGATGAGGTGCACGATGCCTACCTGCGCGAACTCAACGGCCTGCTGCTGCCCGGCGTGGCCGCACAGTTCCGCAGCGGGCTCACCGGCAGCGCCGGCGACCCGCAGGCGCTGTACTACTACCTCAAGGGCTACTTGATGCTGGGCGAACCTCGGCATCGGAATGCCGACGAGCTGGCCGCGCTTACCGACATCGAGTGGCGCAAGGTGTTCCCCGGCGACCCGGTGCTGCAGCAGGCGCTGGCGAAACACTTCCACGCGCTGGTGGCCGAGCCGGGCAAGCTGCGTGCGCTGAGCCTGGACCCGACCCTGGTGGAGCAGGCGCGCAACACCCTGCGCACCGCCGACCTGCCCACGCTCATCTACGGCAACCTCAAGTTGGGCGCCGGCAGCACGGACTATCCGCCGCTGCAGTTGGACAAGGCGCTGGGCCTGCTCGGCAACGTGTTCCGCCGCAAGAGCGGCGCGTCGCTTTCCGAGCCGATCCCGGCGCTGTACACCCAGCCAATGTTCCAGTACGAGGCGAGCAAGGGCATCGCGCAGGCGGTCGACCAGTTCGCCAAGGACGACTGGGTGTTCGGCGCCACCAAGATCGACGCGCTGCAGAAGGCGCGCCTCGCGCAGCAGGCGCTGGCGCTGTACGAGCAGGACTACATCAAGGCCTGGGATGACCTGCTTGCCGACCTCGAGCTGCAGCCGGTGGCCAGCATCCAGGACGCCAGCGCGATTGCCGCCAAGCTCGCCGGCCCCAGTTCGCCGCTGAAGGCGCTGCTGAACACGGTGCGCGAGAACACCAGCGACATGATGAAGGCGCCGCCGCAGGATGCGGAGGGCAAGGCGCTGGCGGGCGCACAGCAGGCGGCGGAGAAGAAGGCGGCGCAGAAGCTGACCCAGAACGCGCTGGCCCGTGCGCTCGCATCGAGTGGCGGCGCGGCCGCGCCCGCGGCGCAGCCGCCGGGTGCGGCGATCAGCGCGCACTTCGCCACGCTGGACCAGTTGGGCGCCGGTGCGCCGGGCGCGGCGCCGATCGACCAGACGCTGCAGGCGCTCGACCAGCTGAGCAAGACGCTGCTGACCATGACCGACTTCAGCAACGCCGCCGGGCAACCCAACCCGCAGCTGCTGCTGGCGCAGCAGCAGGCTTCGCAGCTGCCGGCGCCGGTATCCGGCTGGGTGGCCTCGCTTACCGGCAAGAGCGCCTCGCTGGTGGCCAGCGGCACCAAGGGCGCGCTGGGCGACCAGTTCCAGCAGGCGGTGGGCAAGGACTGCGCCAGCTTCGTGCGCGGCCGCTATCCGTTCTCGCCGGACAGCCGCACCGACATCCCGCTGCAGAACTTCGGCGAGCTGTTCGGCAACGGCGGCAGCTTCGACACGTTCAACAAGCAGACCCTGTCCAAGCTGGTCGACGCCAGCGGCCGCAACTGGCAGTGGAAGACCGGCCCCGGCGCGGTGGCCGGTCCGCCGGGCATCCTGGCGCAGGCGCAGATGGCCGACGACATCCGCCAGATGTATTTCCGCAACGGCAACCTGCCCGAGGTGGATTTCACCGTGCAGGCGCCGCAGCTCGATCCCGGCATCGGCAAGCTGGAGTTCGACGTCGACGGCCAGAAATACGTCTACCAGCCCGGCGGCGCCAGCAGCATGGCGATGAAGTGGCCGGGGCCGCAGCCGGGTCGCGTCGCGGTCTCCGCCTGGGATGCCGCGGGCACCCTGCTCAGCACCTTCGAGTACCAGGGCGACTGGGCGTTCTTCCGCGCGCTGCAGGCGGCGCACCTGCAGAAGCAGTCGGACCTGCGCTTCCTCGCCACGTTCGACTTCGGCGGCAAGACGGCGAAGCTGACGGTCCAGGCGAGCAACCTGAAGAACCCGTTCCTCAACGCCGAAGTGCAACGTTTCCGGTGCGGGGGGTGACCGCATGCCGAATCCGACAGGGGCGGGTTTTTTCGGCAAGCTTCCAGGCACCGGCGACTTCGTGCAGCGGCGTCTGCCGGCGTCCTTCGTGGACACCTGGGACCGCCACTTCGAACAGGCGGTGAGCGCCAGCCGCGCGCGGCTGGGCGACGGCTGGGAGCAGGCGTGGCGCGACGCCGCGGTCTGGCGCTTCGTGCTGGCGCCCGGCATCTGCGGCGACGCGGCCTGGGCGGGAGTGACGGGGCCCGCCACGGACCGGGTGGGGCGCTGCTTTCCGATGGTGATCGCCGTACCGCTGGCGGATGCCGGCGCGATCGAGGCGGCCCTGCGCCACGACGCCTGGTTCGCCGCCGCCGAGCGCGCGCACCGCAAGGCGCAGGCGAGCGGCGAGGGCGTCGGCGTGTTCGAGGCGCGTGTCGCCGCGCTGCCGGACCTGCTGGCCCCGCCCGATCCGACGGGCGAAGCCGTGCCGCAGATCGACTGGCGCAGTGCGGACCATTGGCGGCTGCCGCTGCCTCCCGCGGTCGACACCGGTCTGCTGTCGGCGCTGTGGGCATCGCTGCACGCCTTGCCCGGGCCGGCGCTGTGGTGGACGGTGGGTGCGGCGAGGATGCCGGCCAGCGTGCTGGTCACCCGCGGCCTGCCGGAACCGGGCGCGCACGCGGGCATGCTCGACGCGGCGCTGGCCGGCGGCGCGTGGCAGGCGCTGGGCGCATTCGCCACGGCGCATGCGCCGCCGCCGGCGCCGACTCCGGCATCGTTGCCGACGGCCGGGCCGGTGCCGGTGCACCTGCCCGACGACCTGACCGAGCTGTTCGCCGACCTCGCGCCGCGACTGGACGCGATCGAGCCAAGCGCGGCGGAGACCACGCAGCGCGCGGCCGACGTGGGCGGCGCGCGCGTGCTGCACCGCTACGACTGCGCGCTCACCATGGTGGTGGCCGACGACGGCGCGCCCGATCCGCGCCGGCAGGCGGCGGCGTCGGTGAGCGAGCTGATCGGCCGCTTCGTGCCCAGCGACTTCGTCGCCGGCATGCAGGCGTTGCGCACGCGCCTGCTGGTGCTGCACACGCGCCTGCGCCAGCTGGCCGAGGACCACGCCGAGCCAGTGCACGAAGACGGCGCGGTGATCGCCGTGCGCGTCACCGGGCGCTGGGCGGATCTCCTGCGCATCGGCACTGCGAGTGCCTGGCACTGGCGCGCGGGCCAGCTGCATCCGCTGTTCGCGGGCGGCGAGCCGCCGGCCGACGGCGCCGGGCTCGGCGGCGAACTGGACGACCTGCTGTTCAGCCGCACCTCGATGGTGGCGCCGGGGCTCGGTGCGTCCGCGCAGCCGATCTGCGACGAGATCGTCCGCGAGATCGACACCGGCGATCGCCTGCTGCTGCTGGCCACCCGCCGGCTGGCGGAGCTGCCGCCGCCGCTGCTGGCCGAGGCGCTGGCGCTGCCGTCGCCGGATGCCGCGTGCGCACACATCGCCGCCGCGGCGGGCTTGGGTTCCAACGTGGCCGGCTGGCCACTGGCCGTGATCGAGGTGCAGCCATGACCCTGCATTACCACTCCGCCGGCCGTACCGAGACCGGCAAGGTGCGCCGGCACAACGAGGACTCGATCCTGCTGCGGGACGACGTCGGCCTGTGGGTGGTCGCCGATGGCCTGGGCGGCCACGCCGCCGGCGACTACGCGAGCCAGATGATCGTCGAGCGGCTGGGCGCGCTGCCGCGCACCGGCAGCGTGTTCGACTTCATCGAGGCGATCGAGGACAGCCTGCAGCGGATCAACGCCGACCTGATCGCCACCGCGCTGGAGCGCGGCAGCGACATCATCGGCTCCACCGTGGTGCTGCTGGTGCACGACAAGGACTTCATGCTGTGCGGCTGGGTGGGCGACAGCCGCGCCTACTGCAACGAGGACGGTCGCCTGCGCCAGATCACCCGCGACCACGTGCACGGCACCAAGGACGACATCACCCAGTTCGGTGGCGCCGCGGCCGCACCGCAGCCCGGTGCCGGCGTTCTCAGCCGCGCGATCGGCGCCGAGGAGCGCCTGTTCATGGACTGGGCGGTGGCGAGCAACCGGCCCGGCACGCAGTTCCTGCTGTGCTCGGACGGCATCAACAAGGAGCTCTCCGACGAAGAGCTCGACCGGGAAAGCCGCCTCCTGCCCGACCCGCCGGCGCTGCTGGCGCGCCTGTTCGAACTGTCGCTGCAGCGTGCCGCGCGCGACAACATTTCCGCCGTGATCGTGCGTCTCGAAGATTGACCGAAGCCCCCCATGACCCCTATCGCTGAACTGATTGCCGACTACCAGGCCAGGCGGCTCACGCTGCCCGGACTGTTCGAGGCGCTGGCCGCCCGAGGCGCACTGCCGGACGAAACCCTGCGCGACGAGCAGGCCCTGCTCGACGCGATGGCGGCCGACGGCCGCATCGAGCCGACGCTCGCCCGCGCGCTTGCCGCGAAGCTGCGCAGCCTGCAGCCGGCGGCACCGGCGCCCGCGGCGGACGGCGACATCACGAGGGTGCAGGTGTCGAGCCGCGCCGCCGTGCCGCCGCCCGACGCCGAGATGACCATGGTGCAGCCCGCCTCGCACCCGCCGGCACCCGCGGGCGACGCGGACGCCACCGTGGTCGCGCCTGCCTCGCGCCGGCCCGCGGCGGACGCGCCGCAGGCCACCGCGGTCACCGGCACGCAGGGCACCGCCTCCAGCAGCAGCTTCAACCGCTCCAGCTGGGAAAAGGTGGCCGAGGCCGAGAGCGGCGACTATGCCACGGTGGGCATCCTGCTGAAGGGCCGCTTCCTGCTCGAACGCGAGATCGGCCGCGGCGGCATGGGCGTGGTCTACCTCGCCCGCGACGAGCGCAAGGTGGAGGCGCGCGACCGCGATCCCTACGTGGCGGTGAAGGTGCTGAACGACGAGTTCCGCCGCCATCCCGATTCGCTGATCGCGCTGCAGCGCGAGTCGCGCCGCGCGCAGCTGCTGGCGCACGACAACATCGTGCGCGTCTACGACTTCGACAAGGACCGCACCATCGTCTTCATGACGATGGAGTACATCGACGGCACCGACCTGCGCACGCTGATCCGCGAGCGCGCCTACCACGGTCTGCCGCTGGCCGAGGCGCGGCCGCTGATCGAGGGCATGGGCTGGGCGCTGAAGCGTGCGCATGCGGCCGGCATCGTGCATTCCGACTTCAAGCCCGGCAACGTGATGGTGACGCGCGCGGGCGTGCCCAAGGTGTTCGATTTCGGCATCGCGCGCGCCGGCAAGCACCTCAGCGAGGCCACCGGCGAGGAGACGGTGTTCGACGCCGGCACGCTGGGCGCGCTGACGCCGGCCTACGCCAGCCTGGAGATGATCCAGGGCAAGGAACCCACGCCCGCCGACGACATCTACGCGCTGGGCTGCGTGGCGTTCGAGCTGCTCACCGGCAGGCACCCGTTCGACAAGCAGAGCGCCGAAGTGGCGATGAAGGAGGGCCGCAAGCCGCCGCCGGTGCCGGGCCTGACCCGGCGCCAGTACAAGGCGCTCTGCGACAGCATCGCGTTCCGCGCCGAGCAGCGCCTGCAGAGTGCAGGCGAGCTCATCGACGGCCTGCGCGAGATCGGCCTGCGCGAGCGGCTGCTGCCCTGGCTGGGCTATGGCGCGGCCGCCGCCGCGGCGATCGCGGCCGGCACATGGGGCACGCTGAGCTACCTGCACCATCACCAGCTGGCGCAGGTGATCGCGCGCTTCGCGGCCGGCGACCCCCACCACTACGCGAACGAGAACGAGGCGATGCAGGCGCTGGACAGCCTCGGCGAAGACGACCGCAAGCGGCTGGTGCTGGACCAGGGCGAGACGATCCAGAACTTCCTGCTGGCGCGCATCGACGCCTACTGGAACCCGGCCAGGGGACGCTACGACTTCCCCGGCGCCCAGCACGTGTTCCAGCTGCGCGACCAGCTGAAGCTGTACTCGCCCACGCTGGATACCCGGCGCACCGAGGTGGTCCAGCAGAAGAACGACCTGCTCAACACGCTGGACACCGAGCTGTCGCAGCGCATCGCCGCCGGCGCGATCTTCGAGGACCAGCCCGACAGCGCGGTGGCCACGCTGGACCGCATCCGCGCGATCGACCCGCACAGCGCGCTGCTGCACAACGCCGAGCTGGAGCTGAAGTACGACATCGCGATCGGCCACTCGCTGAGCGCCGACCACGCGGATGCCGCGCGCAAGGAGCTCGCTCTGGCTACCCGGCTGTTCCCCGATTCGACGCGGCTGAAGCAGCGCGCGGCGCAGCTGGCCGCCTTGGCCGCCGCCGCGCCGGCCGCGGCGGCAACCGCGCCGGGCGTGCCGGTGCAGAGCATCGCGCAGGCCCGCGCCGCGCTGGCCGCACTGGTGGCCAAGCCGGCGGCGAACGCCGGCTGGGAGCAGTCGGTGGCGAGCGCGCTGGCCGTGCTGCGCAACGACCAGTCGCCGGAAACGCGCCGACTGGTGGATGCGCTGGGCACCGCCATCGCCGGCACCGCGGAACAGCAGACCGACGCCATGCACCTGCCGCAGGACCTGGCGCTGGTGAATTTCGGCCTGCAGTACGCACCGCGGTCGGCGCCACTGCTCGCCCAGCGGGACAAGCTGGCCGCACTGCAGACCCAGGTGCAGGCGCAGCTCGACCAGGAGGCGGCCACGGCCGAGGTGGCCTCGCGCATCGAGTCGGTGCGGCGTGCGGCGGCGGCCCACGACAGCGCCAAGGCGCTGGAGTCGCTGGCCCGCATCCGCACCCTGCAGCCCGGGCATCCGTTCCTTGCCAAGGAAGGCCCGCAGCTGGTGGCGTCGGCTTATCTGGGCCAGGCCGACGAGCAGTTCCAGCACGGCAGGTACCAGGCCGCGTCGAACGTGCTGGGGCAGGGCCTGAAGGCGCTGGGCAGCCGCAGCGACCTGCGCAACGCGCAGTTGCGCTACGAACTCGTCGCCGCGCTGCTGAAGGCCGGCGGCCAGCCGCTGGCCGATGCCGACTACCAGCGCCTGCGCACCCAGCTGGCCGTTGCCCGCAAGGCCGACGCACAGGGCCTGGACCAGCTGGAGTCGGACCTGAAGCAGCATGGCCGCCTGCCGCAGGGCAGCCTGGCCGCCTTGCTGGACAGCCTGAGGTCGAATGCCGCGGCTGCAGCAGCGCCGCCGCCCGCCGCGCCCTTGCCGGCCGCACCATCCGCGCCGTCCGCCGTCGTGCCCGGCCACGCGCCCGCCGAAGCCGCCGCCGCCCAGCCCGTGCCCGGCACTGTCGCCAAGCCGGCGGCGGAGGCGGCCGGCAAGGCGGTGCCGGTTGCGGTTGCCGGCGCGGCTGGCGCCGATCCCTGCGCGCGTCCGGGATTGGCCGGCAAGGGGCGCATCTGCTTCGACACCCTGGGGGCGAGCGGGCGCGGGCCGGCGCTGGTGGTGATTCCCGGCATCGGCGGCGGCAAGCCGTATGCGATGTCCCGTACCGAGATCACCGTGGGCGAATTCAACCGCTATTGCCGGGCCACCCATGCCTGCGCCGGTGCGCCCGCGGGCGATCGCGATGCCGCCAGCCTGCCGGTCAGCAACATCAGCCTGGCGCAGGCCAGGGGGTACATGCAGTGGCTCAGCAGCACCAGCGGCTACACCTACCGCCTGCCGAGCGACGCCGAATGGGTGCATGCGGCGCATGCGGGCGGCGGCTGGAAGCAGTCGCCGGACAGCAATTGCGTCCCGCCCTCGTCCAACGACGACGGCAGCGGCGGGCCGATTTCCGCGCTGGGCCGCGAGCCCAACCCGTGGGGACTGGTCAACATGACCGGCAACGTCTGGGAGTGGACGGGCAGCGGCGGGACGACCGTGCGCGGCGGCAGCTACAACAGCTACTGGTCGGACTGCACGGTGGACAGCCATCGGAGCGACAATGGCAACGCGCAGAAGGATGTCGGGTTCCGGGTGCTGCGGGAGCTGAAATGAGCGAGCGGGAGCAACGGGTCAACCAGGGGCTGCGCGCCCTCGACGACGCCCATTATGGCGGGCGGATCAGCCGCGAGGAATACCGCCTGCGGCGCCGCCAGCTGCTCGGTTCGCTGTGCGACAGCCACGGCATCACCGCCCGCAACACCCTGCGTACCCGCATCACCCAGCAGGGCGGACACGGCGCCCCCGGCGCCCGTGCGCAAACCCTGCCGGCGGAGCCCCTGCCGGCACCCTTCGCCGTCCGCCATGCCGTGGCATGGAAACCGCTGCTGGGTTTCGCCTCCGGCGTGGCGCTGTGCGCGCTGCTGCTGTACTGGCTGCTGCGGGGGAACTGAAGACCGCTTCACGGTTTGCGCAGGCGGCGCTTCCGGCGTGACCGGAAAAACCGCCGCTTTGCGCATTGAATACCAAGGACGGTCTGGTTTCGAGGATCGTGGGGCCGGGTCCGGCAGGCTTCCGGCCTGCCGCGTCGATCCCTCATGACCGAGCCGCGGGATGGCGCGGGCGCCGCCGGCGCCCGTGCACGTTCGTCATCGATCATGGGTAAGGGGATTGCCGTGCGCAGGGTCTGTCTGGCAGCAGCGTTGGCGCTGGTCCTGGGGACCGGAGAAGCATGGGCACAGGCGGCGGGCGGGAGTCCGCCGCAGATCCTGGTCAGCGGCGTGCCGGCGGCGGCCGGGGCGGCCGCGCAATCGGCCGTGCAGGCCATCATCGACCGCGAGTACCGGCAGACGCTGACGGCGGACGGCCAGCCCGCCGCCGCGCTGACCGCGGTGCAGCTGCAGGCGCTGGCCGACCGGATCACCCTGGCGCTGCACAAGGCCGGTTACCCGGAGGCGCACGCCTACCTGCCCGACCAGGTGGTGGCCTATACGGTGCACGCCGCCAGCGCCAGCGGGACGACCGTTGCCGCGACGCAGGCGCCGCCGGCTGCCGCGCCGCCACCCGCCGCGCCGGCCGACCGGGTGGTGCCGCCGCTCAAGGATCGCGACGTCGGCAACGCGCAGACGCAGCAGATCGCCGTGCTCGGCTTCCACGTCGAGGGCGTGGGCGAGCACAAGGATGCCGGCATCACGCCGGCCGGTATCCAGGCCCTGGCCGACGCGCAGTTCCACAAGCTCGGCGGCGGCGACGGGCAGCCGGCGAAGCTCGGCTTCGACCAGCTGCAAGGCGTGGCCGATGCGATCACCGGGCGCTACCGCAAGGCCGGCTTCATCGTGGCCACTGCCTTCCTGCCGGCACAGACGGTGGGCGACGACCGCATCGTGCGCATCCAGGTGCTGGAGGGAAGGATCGGCCGCATCGTGGTGAAGGGCACCCGGCATTACCACCCCGGCGTGATCGCGGCGCCGGCCGAGAAGCTGCGCGGCAAGGCGCTGCAGAAAAGCGCGGTGGACACCGCGCTGCTGTACGACCGCGACCTGCCCGGCGTGTCGGTGACTTCGACCTTCCAGCCCGGCGAGAAGACCGGCGACACCGACCTGATCATGGTGGCGCGCGAGGCGAAGCGGCCGTACACCATCACGCTGGGCGCGAACAACTATGGCACCGCGCTCACCGGCCGCTACCGCGCGGAGGCGGGCATCACCTGGAACAGCCCACTGGGCATCGGCGACAGCCTCGCCGCCAACATCGACTATGCGCTGGACCCCAGCCAGAACGTCTACGGCTCGCTGGTCTATCGCGTGCCCACCGTGGTGGTGCCCGGCCTCGGCGCGGTGGTCGGCGCCACCCGCAGCGAGCTGCAGATCAACTCGGGCACGTTCGCCCAGCTCCACGTGAAAGGCCCCAGCTCCTCGTATTTCGGGGGCGCCGACTGGAAGCTCGTCAACGACGACGACCTGAAGATGCTCGGCTCGCTGCACTTCATCCGCGAGGAGTCGAAGCTCAAGCTGGACGGCTTCGACTTCGCGCTGTCCGACGAGCGCTTCAACGTGGCCGAGCTGGGCTTCGGGATGGAGCACACCGACAAGCGCTTCCACGGCGTGGACCTGCTGCAGGTCAGCGTGCGCAAGTCGATCAGCGACGACTCCACGCAGCCGGACCTGGTCAGCCCCGACCATTCCGGCAGCTTCCTGTCCGAACGGGTGTCGTACACCCGCCTGCAATTCCTCACCCGCACCCAGCGGCTGTACTTCAAGCTCAACGGGCAGTACAGCAACGACGTGCTGGCACCGCTGGAGCAGTTTGCGATCGGCGGCCCCGACAGCGTGCGCGCCTACCCGATCGCCGACGCGCTGAGCGCCCGCGGCTATTACGCCTCGCTGGAGTACCACGTCGACGCGCCGGGCTTCAGCAACAAGCCTTCGCCGTTCCGCGGCCGGCCATGGCGCGAGCTGCTGGAACTGGAGACCTTCCTCGACTACGCGCGCGGCTTCCCGGTGGCGAAGGAGCGCGCCAGCGGCCTCGCACCGGTGACCTACAGCGGCGTCGGCGCGGGCTTCATCTTCCGCCTGCCGTTCTGGCACCGCCTCGAATTCCACCTCGACGGCGCGGTGCCGCTGGGCAGCCAGAAGGCTTCCGACGACCACGGCTACCACCTGTACGCGCGTTTCGGCCTCACGTTCTGACGGACAACGACCATGACCACGACTTCCCGCACCACCCAGCGCACGTCCCGTCGGTCGGCGGAGTCGGCGCAGGCACTGCCGCGGCTGCGGCAGCAGCGGCTGGCGCTCAGCCTGTCGCTGGCGCTCGGCTCGCTGTCGTTCGCGGGCGGCGCGCTGGCCGCGTCCGGCGGCGTGGCGCCCGGCAGCACGCCGGTCGGCGGCGTGGTGGTGGGCGGCGCGGGCTCGATCGCGCGGAGCGGACTCGACACCGTGGTCACCCAGCAGTCGGCCCTGCTGGCGCTGAACTGGCAGAGCTTCAACCTGGGCAAGGACGCCACGGTGCTGTTCAAGCAGCCTTCGTTCAGGGCGGTGGCGCTCAACCGCATCCTCGACCAGAATCCCAGCCAGATCTTCGGCCACATCAATTCGAACGGCCAGGTGTTCCTGATCAACACCCACGGCATCATCTTCGGCAGCAGCGCGCAGTTGAACGTGGGTGGCCTGGTGGCGAGCACGCTGGACCTCACGCCGGCCGATTTCCTCGCGAACCATTTCAACCTCGACGCGCACGGCGGCAGCGCCGGCATCGTCAACCACGGCACCATCCAGGCCGCCAGCGGCGGCTCGGTGAGCCTGGTCGGCGGGCAGGTGCAGAACGACGGCCTGATCGTGGCGAACTACGGCCACATCAACCTCGACGGCGCCGACAGGGCCGTGCTGGACTTCGACGGCGACGGCCTGATCGGTGTGCAGGTCACCGGCGCACTGCAGCGGCGGCTGAGCGCCGACGAGGCCGCGGTGGCGAACAAGGGCACCCTGCAGGCCGACGGCGGCACCGTGGTACTGCAGGCTTCCGCGGCGAAGGACCTGTTCACCAACCTGGTCAACAACACCGGCCTGATCGACGCCCACGGCATCAGCACCGATGGCGGCGTGGTGCGGCTGGTCGGCATCGGCGGCAACACCGCCAGCAGCGGCAGCATCGACGCCAGCGGCGCGCACGGCGGCAGCGTGCAACTGCTCTCGGACCAGAACGTGGATGTGGCGGGCAGCATCGATGCTTCCGGCGCGTCCGCTGGCGGCAGCATCCGCGTGGGCGGCGGTGCGCGCGGCGGCGAAGGGCTGCTGCAGGCTGCCGGCACCACGGTCGAGGCCGGCGCGTCGTTGAACGCCGATGCCATGCAGTCGGGCAATGGCGGCTCCATCGCCGTGTGGAGCAACGGGGCGAGCGCCATCGCGGGCAGCTTCAGCGCCCGCGGCGGCGCGCTGGGCGGCAACGGCGGCAGCATCGAAACCTCGGGCGAACACCTCCACGTCGCCGACGCCACCAGCATCAACACGCTTGCGCCGCGCGGGCAAAACGGCGACTGGCTGGTCGACCCGGAGGATTTCACCATCGCCGCCAGTGGCGGAGACATCACCGGTGCAACGCTGGGCACCAACCTGGCGGCCGGCAACGTCACGATCTTGTCCAGCCAGGGAACGAAGAACGCGAGCGGCACCGGCAGCATCAACGTCAACGACAACGTGAGCTGGAGTGCCAACACGCTCACGCTCACCGCCGCCGACAACATCAATATCAATGCGCTGGTGGCGGCCAGCGGAACGGCTGGCCTGACGTTGAATCCCGCCACCACGAACGGCACCGGGGCAGGCAAGGAAAACGCCGTGGCCGGCGGCACCACCATCATCAGCAGCGGTGGCAACCTGTCGCTTGCAGGTACCGGCGCCATGTCGATCGGCAGCCTCACCGACGACGGCACGTTCGACATCTCGGGCACGAGCAGCGGGGCGACGATCACGAGCCTGGCAGGCAACGGCACGGTGAACCTGGGTGGCAACGCGTTGACGTTGAGCAACGCCAGCTCCTCGGACACGTTCAGTGGTGCCATCGGCGGTTCCGGCGGCAGCCTGGTGTTGACGGCAGGCACGGAAAACCTCACGGGTGCGAACACCTACACGGGCGGCACGACGATCAATGGCGGAACGCTGGCGGTCGCTTCGGACGGCGCACTGGGCGCAACCTCCGGCAGTGTGACGATCAACGGCGGCACGCTGGAGAACACGGCGGCGTTCAGCACCAGCCGCACCATCACTCTCGGCGCAGGCGGCGGGACGCTGCAGACCGACGCCGCGCTCACGGCGTCGGGTGTCATCAGCGGCGCCAGTGGCGGCCTTACCAAGACCGGCACGGGTACGCTGACCTTGAGCGGCGCCAACACCTACGGCGGCGGCACGACGGTGGATGCCGGCACGCTGGCGGTCGCGGCTGACGGCAACCTGGGCGCCGCCGGCGGCGGCATCACGCTCAACGGCGGCACGCTGGAGAACACGGCGGCGTTCAGCACCAGCCGCGCGATCGCGCTGGGTGCGAGCGGCGGCACGCTGCAGGCCGATGCCGCGCTCACGGCATCGGGCGTCATCAGCGGCGCAACCGGCGGCCTGACCAAGACCGGCACGGGCACGCTGACCTTGAGCGGTACCAACACCTATGGCGGCGGCACGACGGTGAATGCCGGCACGCTGGCGGTCGCGGCGGACAACAACCTGGGGGCGAGCAGCGGCGGCGTCGTGCTCGATGGCGGCACACTGGAGAACACGGCGTCGTTCACCACCAGCCGGGCGATCACACTGGGCGCGGGCGGCGGAACGCTGCTGAACGACAGCGGCACCACCCTCACCGTGGCCAATGCGGTCAGCGGCGGCGGAAGTCTCACGCAGACAGGTGCCGGCACGCTTGCCCTGGGCGCCAACGTCACCACCGGCGGGAGCCAGACCTACAACGGTGCGGTGGTGCTGGGGGCGGACGTGACCCTTGCCAGCACCGGAAACGGTGCCATCGACTTTGCCTCGACAGTGGACGGTGCGCATGCGCTGACGGTAAACACCGGGGGCGTCACCACGTTCGGCGGCGTGGTGGGCGGCACGACGGCGCTGACCAGCCTGACCACGGACGCGGCCGGCAGCACCACGCTGGGTGGCAACGTCACCACGACGGGTACGCAGACCTACAACGATACGTTGACGCTCAACAATGCGGCGACGACGCTGTCCGGCAGCACGGTGAGCCTCAACGCCGGCACCAGCGGCAGCAGCGCGTTGAGCATCGTCGGCGGCGCCGGTGGCGGCAACGCCGTGCTGAAGGGCAGCTCGACGCTGTCGAGCCTGTCGGTGGGCGGCACCACCTCCATGCAGGGCGCGGTCACCACGACCGGAGTGCAGTCCTATACCGGAGCGGTAACGCTGGCCGGCAGCTCCACGTTGGTCAGCAGCGGGGCGGGCGCCAACGGCGCCATCAGCTTCGGCTCCCTCGTGGACGGCAGCGCGAGCCTCGACATCACCAGCAGCAGCGGCAGCGTCAGCTTCGGCCAGCTTGTCGGCAGCCTCACCCCGCTGGGGTCGCTGACCGTGAATGCCGGCAGCATCAGCCTGGCGAGCAACGTCAGCACTTCGGGCGCCCAGGACTATACCGGTGCGCTGAGCTTCGTGAGCGTCAGCACGACGCTCGCGGGTAGCGCGGTGACGCTGCACGACGCGCTCAACCAATCCGCCGAAAACCTCACGATCACCGGCAATGGCGTCTTCGACAGCACCGCGGATCTCGCCTCGCTGAGCGTTTCCGGCGGCACCACCTTGAACGGCAACATCAGCACCAGCGGCACGCAGGCCTATGGCGGTGCGGTGACGCTCGGCAGTGATGTCGTGCTGGCGAGCAGCGGGGCAGGCGCCAGCGGCGCGGTCGATTTCTCCTCGACCGTGGACGGGTCGCGTGCGTTGACAGTGAACACTGCCGGGGTCACCACCTTCGGCGGCACGGTCGGCGGCACGACGGCGCTGACCAGCCTGACCACGGACGCGGCCGGCAGCACCGTGCTTGGTGCCAACATCAGAACGACAGGCGCGCAGACCTACAACGATGCGGTGACGCTGGGTGGCGACGCGACGCTGACCAGCACGGGCAACGGCGCGATCGACTTCGCCTCGACGGTGGACGGTGCGCACAACCTGGCGTTGAGCACCGGCGGTGTCACCACCTTCAATGGCGTGGTGGGCGGCACGACGGCGCTGAGCAGCCTGACGACGGATGCGCCCGGCAGCACGACGCTGGGCGGCAACGTCAACACGACGGGCGCGCAGACCTACAACGATGCGGTGGCGCTGGGCGCCGACGCGACGCTTACGAGCACGGGCAGCGGTGCGGTCGACTTCGCTTCGACGGTGAATGGCGCGCACAACCTGACGGTGAGCACCGGCGGCCTCACCACGTTCGGCGGCGCGGTGGGCGGCGCGACGGCGCTGACCAGCCTGACGACGGACGCGGCCGGCAGCACGACGCTGGGCGGCAACGTCGACACGACGGGTGCGCAGACCTACACCGATGCGGTGACGCTGGGCGGGGACGTGACACTGGCCAGCACGGGCGGCGGCGCGATCGGCTTCGTCTCGACGCTGGACGGTGCGCACCAGCTCACGGTGAACACCGGCGGCTCGCTCACGTTCGGTGGCACGGTGGGCGGCGGCAACGTGCTTGCGGGTCTCACCACGACCAGCGGCACGTTCAGCGCAAATGCGCTGAATGTCGGCGCAGGCGGCTTGTCGGTGACCACGACCGGCGGTGCGATCATGCAGGGCGGCGCGTTCAGTGTGGGTGGCGTTGCGAACTTCGGGGCCGGCAACAACGCCATCACGCTGACCAATACCGGCAACCAGTTCTCCGGCACGGTGGATCTCATCGGGGGCACCACGCAGATCACCAGCGGCGGCGCATTGACGCTGGGCTCGCTGAACACGGGTGCGCTGACCGTGACCACCCTCAATGGCGACTTGAACCTGGGGCAGGGTGCGGTCGGCGGCGCGCTGACTGCCACGGCAGCGGGCAACATCACCGAAACCGGCACACTGGGCGTGAATGGCCCCGCTGGCTTCACCGTAACCGGGAGCCAGCACGATATCCTGCTGAACACGGTGGCCGCGCCGAACGACTTCGGCGGCCAGACGGTCACCGTGAACGCCAGTGGCGGTGGCAGCATCGGCACCCTCAGCCTCGCCGACAGCAATGCCGCTGCGCTGTTCCCGACCCTCGGTGCAGCACCGACCAATCTGGTGCTGGATTACACCGCGGCGGCCATCGACGTGACGTCGCCGCTGACGCTGGGCGGCACCCTCGACCTCACTGCCGGCGGCGGCATCGCGCTGGGCGGCAGCGTGACCACGGGGGGCACGCAGACCTACCACAGCGCGGTCCTGCTGAATGGCGCCAGCACGCTCACCGCCAGCAACGGCGACGTGAGCTTCGATGGCACGGTGGACAACGCGGGCGCCACGTCGGAGGCGCTGACGGTGAACGCCGCCAACGGCCTCGTGTCGTTCGCCGGTACGGTGGGCGGCGGTGCCAACGGAGCACTGGCCGGCCTGACCACCAGCAGCGGCACGTTCAGCGCGAACGCCCTGGACATCGGCAGCGGCGGGCTTTCGGTGACGACCACCGCAGCTGGCATCACCCAGGGCAGCGGCGTGTTCACGGTGGCAGGTCCGTCGACGTTCAGTGCAGTGGGCCAGTCGATCAGCCTGACCAACAACAACGTTTTCGGCGGCCCCGTCACGGCCAGCGGCACCGGCATCGCGATCACGGCGGCAGGCGACCTGGCGATCGCCTCGCTGACCGATGGCGCCAACGGCGCGGTGAGCCTGGTCGCCGGCGGCAACCTCACCCTCTCGGGTGCAGCCATCGCCACCGGTACCAGCGACCTGACCCTGTCCTCCGGCGGCACGCTGGCGACCACCAGCGACCTCAGCGGCGCCAACGTCTACCTCACCGGCAGCACGGGACTGAGCCTGGGCAGCAATGTCACGACGGCTGCCAACGGCACGCTCGGCCTGTACAGCAACAATGGCTCGATCAACCAGACCTCGGGCGTGCTCACGGCAGGCACGCTGACCGGCAGCTCGATGGGCAGCACGACGCTGGGCGGCCTCAACGCGGTCACGAACCTGGGCAACTTCACCGCGAGCGGCTTCAGCCTGACCAATGCGCAGGCATTGACGGTGGCCGCCGGCGACACGGTCAACGGCGGCAGCAGCACGACGCTGACGACGACGTCGGGTGGCCTGACGATCAACGGCACGGTGCAGGGCACGGCGACGACGCTGGTCTCGGCCGGTGCCATCGGTGAAGGTGCCGGCGGCGTGGTCGATGCGACGANGGTGGCCTGACGATCAACGGCACGGTGCAGGGCACGGCGACGACGCTGGTCTCGGCCGGTGCCATCGGTGAAGGTGCCGGCGGCGTGGTCGATGCGACGACGCTGACAGGCAGCTCGACGGGCAGCACGACGCTGGGCGGCGCCAATGCGGTCACGAACCTGGGCAACTTCACCGCGAGCGGCTTCAGCCTGACCAATGCGCAGGTACTGACGGTGGCCGTGGGCGACACGGTCAACGGCGGCAGCAGCACGACGCTGACGACGACGTCCGGTGGCCTGACGATCAACGGCACGGTGCAGGGCACGGCGACGACGCTGGTCTCGGCCGGTGCCATCGGTGAAGGTGCCGGCGGCGTGGTCGATGCGACGACGCTGACAGGCAGCTCGACGGGCAGCACGACGCTGGGCGGCGCCAATGCGGTCACGAACCTGGGCAGCTTCACCGCGAACGGTTTCAGCCTGACCAATGCGCAGGCCCTGACGGTGGCTGCGGGTGCCGCGGTGGACGGCGGCGCGGCCGGCACGACGCTGACGACGACGGGCGCAGGGAATGGCCTGACGATCAATGGCGCGCTGGGCAATACCGGCGGCGCGACGACGCTGGTTTCGGCCGGCGCGATCGGCGAAGGCGCGAACGGCGTGGTGAAGGCAGGCACGCTGGGCGGCAGCGCGACCGGCGACGCCACGCTGGGTGGCGCCAACCTCGTCGGCACGCTGGGCAGCTTCAGTGCCAAGGACATCACCCTCGTGGACGCGCAGGCGCTGACCGTGGCGGGGCCTCTCGCGACGACCGGCGGCACCGGCAACATCAGCCTGCGCACGACGGGCAGCGGCAATGTGCTGAGCGTGAACACCGCGCTGAGCGGCGGGACCATCGCGCTCGATTCGGGCGGTGCGTTGACGGTGGGCAACAGCATCACCGGCACGGCGGTGAGCCTTGGCGCAGCCGGCAACCTGGCCATCGATGCGGCGGTAAGCAGCGGCACAGGCACAACGGCGCTGACGCAGACCGGCACCGGCGCGATCACCGAGGGAGCCGGCGGCACGATCAAGGCCAACACGCTCACCGGCAGTTCGGCGGGTGCGACGACGCTGGGCAATGCCAACCTGATCGGCACGCTGGGGGCGTTTGGCGCGAACGGCTTGAGTCTGACGAACGCGCAGGCGCTGACGGTGGGCGGTGTGGTGAACGGCGGCACCGGCACGGCGGCCATCCGCACCACGACCGGGGCGCTGACGGTGGGCAGCACCGTCAGCGGCACTGCAGTGACGCTGACTGGCGCCGGAGGGCTGGCGATCAACGCCGTGGTGAACAGCGGCGGCGGTATCACCACGCTGAACTCCAGCGGCGCGATCAGCGAAGGCGGCGGCGCGGTCACCGCCGGCACGCTGACCGGAAGCGCCGGTGGCGTGGCCACGCTGGGTGGCGCCAACCGGGTCACGAACCTGGGCAACTTCACCGCGAACGGCTTCAGCCTGACAAACGCGCAGGCGCTGACGGTGACCGGCGTGGTGAGCGGTGGCGCGGCAGGCGTCACGCTGGCCACCACGAGCGGCAACCTGGCGGTGGACGGCAGCGTGGACAGCGGCAGCGGCACCACCACGCTGACTTCGGCCGGTGCCATCGGCGAAGGCAGCAGCGGCACCATCGCGGCCGGCACGCTGACCGGCAGCTCCGCCGGCGCGACCGCGCTGAACGGCGCGAACCAGATCGGCACGCTGGGCAGTTTCGGCGCGAACGGCTTCGGCCTGGCGAACGCGCAGGCGCTGACGGTAGCCGGCACGGTGAACGGCGGCAGCGGCACCACCCGCATCGCCACCACCGCGGGGGCGCTCACCGTGTACGGCACCGTCACCGGTGCCTCGGTGGCGCTGGGCGGGCAGGGCGGCCTCCGCGTCAACGGCAGTGTGGACAGCGGTGCCGGCAGCACCGCGCTCAACTCGGGCGGCGCGATCAGCGAAGGCGGCAGCGGCGCGATCAGGGCCGGCACGCTGACCGGCAGTTCCAGCGGCGCAACGGTCCTCGGCGGCGCGAACGCGGTCGCGCAGCTTGGCGATTTCACGGCGAGCGGTTTCAGCCTGACGAACGCGCGGGCCTTGACGGTGACCGGCGCGGTGAGCGGCGGCAGCGGCGCCACGACCCTGGCGACCACGGCAGGGACCTTGACCGTGAACGGCGGCGTCGCCGGCAGCACGGTGGGCCTCACGGGCGGCGGCGGCCTCGCCGTCAACGGCGGCGTGGACAGTGGCGGCGGCACGACCACGCTGGCCTCGGGCAGCACGATCGTCGAAGGCGGCAGCGGCGTCGTCACGGCAGGCACGTTGATCGGCAACGCCCCGGGCGCGGCCGCGCTGAACGGCGCGAACCGGATCGGCACGCTTGGCGGGTTCAGCGCGAACGGCTTCAGCCTGAACAACGCGCAGGCACTGACGGTGGCGGGCGCGGTGAACAGCGGCAGTGGCGCGACGCGCCTTGCCACCAGCGCCGGCGCGCTGACGATCAACGGCAACATCGCCGGCCGCGCCGTGACGCTCGATGGCGGCAGTGGCCTCGCGATCAATGCGGGCGTGGACAGCGGCAGCGGCACGACCACGCTGGTTTCGGGCGGCACGATCAGCGAAGGCGGCAACGGCGCGATCAGCGCCGGCGTCCTGACCGGCCACTCGACCGGCAGCACCACGCTGGATCCGGCGAACACGATTGCCGCGCTGGGCGATTTCACGGCGAACGGCTTCACCCTGCTGGACGGCGAGGCGCTGACCGTCACGGGCAGCGTCAACGGCGGCAGCGGCATCGCGCTGCAGACGACCAGCGGCGGCGTGACGATCGCCGGTGCCTTGTCCGCCCAACTCGTCACGCTGCAATCCGCGGGGGCCATCGACGGCGGCACGGGCGGCAGCATCACCGCCGCCACGCTGACCGGCAGCGCGACCGGCCCGACCGCGCTGGGCTCGGCCGCGCAGTTCATGGGCAACCACGTCGGCACACTGGGCGGCTTCTCCTCGCCGGCCGGCTTCAGCTTCACCAACGCGCAGACGCTGACGCTGGCCTCGGTGGGCGGCAGCGCGTACACGGTGAACGCCGGTACGTCGGCGCTGTACCTGGGCGTGAGCGGCGGCGACCTGCTGCAGCAGGGTACCAACTGGACGTACGACGGCACCGGCGTCTGGTCCTCGACCGGCCGCATCGGCACGGTTGCCGCGCCGATCTACGTCACTGGCGTGAGCGACCAGACGGTGGCCATGGTCGGCATGCCGCCGGCCTACTTCTACGCGGTGGACGCGCAGGGCAACCTGCTGCCGGTGGTGGGCGCACCCAGTGTCAATGTGCCGACCTCGGCGCTCACCAGCCGCGCGCAGAACGGCAACAACCACGGCGACGCGTACATCGATCCCAGCGTGATCACCGCGAACTACCGTTCGTTCGGCATCGTGCCGTCCGGCATCCTGCTGCCGCCCGACCAGCAGGCCTGCCAGCCCGGCCAGCCGGCGTCGACCGACTGTGCGGACAATGACTGAGTCGCGGCGGATGTGGCGGAGCCGCCGCCTGCGGCATGCATTGGCGGGCGCAGTCCTGCTGCTGGCGGCGGGAGGAAGGGGCGTGGCGGCGCAGGACGCGGCGCGTCCCACCGGCGACTACGTGCTGGCGCAGCTCGACGCGGTGCGCCAGGCGCTGGCACTGCGCGCGACGGCGCATCCGGATCCCGCCCTGGCCGAAGCCGGCCGGCAACTCGGGCAGATCGACGCGGTGCTGCGCCGGCAACTGGGCAGCGCCACGGCGCAGCCCATCGAGATACTCGACGACAAGCCCAAGGCCGCCGCGATGCGCGCGGATGCCGCCGCCCAGCGTACCCGGGCCTATCTGGAGGCTGTGGCCGCCTGCCGCGGCAACGACGCGAAGGCGCTGGCGGCGGCGCTGGCGCTCGCGATCGGGCAGCTCGCCACGGCACCGGTTGCCGGCAAACCGTCGCCGCCGGTGATCGATGCGGTCGAGACGGCGGACCGGCAACCGCTGTTCGTGATCCATCCCGCCGATCGGCCGCTGGCCTTCGCCGTGCTCGGCGCGAACCTGCTGGACCCGCAGTGCGCGAACCCGCAGGTGAGCCTGACCGATGCGCAGGGCAAGCCGGCAGCCGCGCAGCCCGTCATCACCGCCATCACGCCGCAGCGCATCGCGCTCCGGCTCGCGAGCACCGCCGGCCTGCAGCCGGGCGGCTACGTGCTGCACGTGGTACCGCAGCGCAAGGCCTTCCTGGTGGGCTGCACCCGGCAGCCGGAGGCGGTGGCGGCGCTGCAGGCGGCGGCGCCGCTGCATGTCGTGATCGACTACACGCTCGTGGCGACTTGCCGCGGACGGGGGAAGCTCATCCTGGGACACGGCAGCCTGCCGGCCGTCACGCGCCGGGGCGGCGCCGTGTCGCAACCGATCGATGCGTCAGCCTGCGCGGAACCCGAGAGCTACACGGTCAGCGCGGTCGCGCATTTCGGCGACGACGACCAAGCCGCGGTCGGCCCGGTCACGCAGCCGGCCGATGCCGTCATCACGGCCGGCCTGCCGGGCGGTCTGACGCTGAGCTGGAACCCGGCGATCCACACGCTGTTCGCGCGCGCCGGGACGGACCTGTGCCGGGGCAGCGACTGAAGACGGCCTGCCGCGTGTCCGCCGGCTACGCCGGCGCGAACCGTTGACGGGCGGGAAGGAACGGCAGAAGCCGGCTCATTCCTCGCCGCTGTTGCCCGAGATGACCTGGAATTCCGACAGGCCGCCAGGCGCCAGTTCCTTCATCAGGTCGACGAAGTTCATGCCGACCAGGCGCTGGGCGCGACGCAGCAGGTGCGGGATCGGGCTGGACGGTTCGCGTCGCGCGTAGTACTCGCAGATCTCGTCCAGCCGGCGGATGACGTCCTGCGGCGTTTCGATGCGGCCGCCGGCCGCGTTCGCCGGCGCGGCGCCCGGCGCCACGCTTTCCTCGCCGGCCGGGGCTTCGGCATCGGCCGCCGGCATGCGCTTGGCGACTTCGGCGTCGAGGAATTTCTTGAGCTCGAAGATCTCGCCGAGCAAGGGCTTGAGGTCCGGCCCCGCCGTGCCCACGCGATCGGTGAAGATGGCATCGATGGCGCGGGCGTGCTCCATCGCCTCCGTCGTCGCCTGGGCGGCGGCGGCCAGCTGTTCCTCGGGGCAATCCAGACAGCAGGCCTCGATGTCGGTCATGCTCGGCAACGCGGCATCGTCTTCCGCCGCCGAGGTCTTCAGCGTGCCGTTGGCGATGCGCAGGTCGCGCAGCGAGAACCGGCCCAGGCGCGGGGATTGCACGAACGGCGTGCCGCGGAAATAGCCGAGCACGCTCTGCATGTCGACGAGCGGCATCACCGCGTTGACGCGGGCGGTAGGGTCGTTGTCGTCCTCGGCGTCCAGTTGCGGATGCACGGTGTCCCAGTGGTTTTGCAGCAGGCCGCGGATCAGCGCCAGGCCGTCCGACCAGCCGGCGAGACCGTGCATGCGCGTCCACGCGCAGGTCAGGTGCACGCCCACGCGCAGGTCCTTGCTGCGGCCGAGCAGGCTTTCGCCGAGCGACGAGACCTTGTCCCAGTCGGGCTCCTCGGCGGTCTTCACGCTGTCGCCGATCGCGCGCTCGGCCTTCGGCGTGGCGGCGCGATCCAGTGCCTGGAAGTCCGGGTCGTATTCCAGGTCGGGGCCGCTCGGTGCCTCGTCGGCGAGCGGCGCCAGCAGCGACTCCAGATCGTGGTGTGCCATCGGATTTTCCCCCTGAGCCGAAGCCTCGGATGGTACATCAGACAGGCTGCATCCGGGCCGCTGCGCGCAGCTTGCCATGGGCGATCGGGGATGGTCCGGCGACTGGTGCGAGCCGCGTTCGGCAGGAGGCAGCGCAGGCGCACGCACGCGGCGTGCGCCTGCGCCTGCGCGCTCAGAACTGCCAGTCGAAGCCGCCGTGGAAGCCGCTATCCATTGCGTGGCGAGCGGCCTGTCCGTGCCAGGACAAGTCGAACGAGGCGTGTTTGGCCAGCCGTACGGTGAGGCCAGCGTCGGCTGCCAGCGCATTGCGCGCGATCGGCAGGCCTTCGACGTCGAACCGAGCGCCGCCGGATGCCATCGACGTGGCCGTACCGATGCGGCCATAGGCACGACGCCAGCCCAGCATGGCATGCATGCTCAGCTTCTGGTCGCCATGGAAAGGAAAACCGGTGGTCGCGCGTGCGCCCAGCGTGCTGTAACTGACCGGGTGGCTTTCGCCCTTGCCGGTCAGGTTGGCGATACCGCCGTGCTCCTGGAAGCCGCCCGTACGCAGGCGCACACGGGCGACCTGGGCAAAGGGCTCCAGCGTGGTGCGCCTGAACGTGAAGCGGTAGCCGGCCTCACCGAACAGCTGCGCGGTGGCGGCGTGGTAGCTGCCCAACTCGTGCCCGACCAGGCCTGGCACGGCAACGAAGCGAGTGCTGTCGAGGTTGTGCCAGCCGTAGGCGGCACCAGCGCGCAGGCCGAGCGCACCGAACTGGGCGCCGGCGTAGACGCTGAGATCAAGATCGCGGCTGGAGACCGACGAGTCGCGCGCCGGAGCGTTCACTGCGGTCTGCGTATAGCCGGCGGCGATGCCGAACCGCGCGTGCTCACCCAGCGCGTGATCCGCGCCGAGCAGGAAGCCACCGCTGGTGTGCTTCGCGGTGGCGGCGTTGCCGTCGCTGTCGCGGTGGCCCCAAGTGCCCACGAACTGCCCCCACCAGGCGAGTCCGCCCTGGCCTTCCTGCACGGACGGGCCACCGGCGGCGGCCGCCGCACCTGTACCGGCCTGGCGCAGGCGGCCGGCGACCGCGTCGCGCACGTAGCGGCTGTCATCGAGCAGCACGCCCTGGGCGGTGGCGTGGATTTCGCCGGAGAGCTGGTCGGCGGCGGTACGCAGGGCCGCGTCGGTGGGCAGGTTGGCAAGTGCGGTGAACACCGTGGCGAAGGCTGCGGGTCCGCTGGCCGCCGGCACCGCCACGGCGCGCCAGGCCGCGGGACCGATGCCGGTATCCGTCGCCCGGCCGGCCACGCCGGCGACGCCCTGCGCCGTAGCCAGGACGGCCCGCTCGTTGGGCGTGCCGCCGGCCGCGGTGAGCGGTCGGGTCTGCGCCACGGTCAGGTAGACGCGGTTCGCGTCGTAGCCGGGCGTGATGCCGAGTACGGCGGTGAGCACGCCGTTCCCGGCCAGTCGATAGGTGCCGCTCAGGCCTTGCGCGGCATCGAGCACGGTGTAACGCGCGCCGACCTGGTACAGCCCGCCGGGCGCCGTCGCCACGCCGAGGCCAGCGCCGGCGTCCAGCGTGGCGCTCCCTCCGACTGCGACCAGGCTGGACACGCCGGCCTGTGCGGGATCGAGCTGCACAAGATAGGTCGAGCCGGCGCTCTGGCTGAAGTTGCCCGCCACACTGAGCGTCCGGTACTGCCCGGGACCGGTACCTGGCGCCACGATGCCGGTGGTCGCCAGGCTGCCGCCGATACTGCCGTGGCCGGCCAGCAGGCCGCCATTGACCACGTTGCCCGCGATGTCGCCGTTGTCGACCAGCATGCCGAGGTTGACCACGCCGCTCGCCAGCGAGCCTTCCACGTCCAGGGTCGCGGTGGCGCTGACGCCGGTGGCACCGGTGAACGTGTTGTGGCCGACGAGGGTTTCTTGGCCGCCAGACACGATCAGCCGGCCGCCGCTGCCACCGCCGATGCCGCCGTCCGCGATCTGGCCACCGAAGCTGCCACTGGCATTGGTGAGATCCAGCGTGGTGTCTCCCAGTTGCACCAGACCGGTGCCGGAAAGCGACTGCACCGTGGTGATCTGCCAGGTGCGCGAGATGTCGAAGATGCCGTCCACGTGCACGTCGGACGAGGCCGCGATGCTGCCCGGTCCGGCCAGCGCCAACCAGCCGCCCTTGGCGACCTGGGTGGCGCCGGTATAGGTGTTGCTGCCGCTGAGGTCGGCGATGCCGCCGCTGGCCACCTGGAACGGGCCACTGCCGGAGATCGTGCCGGCCAGGCCCAGCGGGCCCATGTCCGGCGTCACCGTGAAGCCGGTGGTGATGTTCGCGGTGGAGATGTAGAACGGCGTGTACGCGGTGGCCTGGTTCTGCAGGTCGTACATCACCGCGTTGTGCATGAAGAACGAGAGACCATAGATCGCCGCGTCGGGGAAGCCGCCGTACGCGCCGAGCGTCACCACGTTGCTGTAGTCGCCCTGGCTGTCGTTGCCGCTGGTAATCGAGGCCGGCTGGCCCGAGATGGCCAGGCCGTTGGCGGTGACGGCAAGGCCGGTGGCGGTGAGCGTGATGCCCGGCACCAGGTTGCCGTTCGCGTTGAGGTTGCCGGCCGCCTGCTCGGCGCTGGCGAGGCCGAGATCACCGTTGTCGATCAGCATGATGTTCGGCGTGCCGGTGTCGAACAGCGTCATCATCGGCGCGCTCACACTGTTGCCCTTGCCGTCGGTGAGCGTGTACAGGAACGCGGTGTCGAACTGGTACGCCGACGGCGCGCCCGACAGCGGGAACGGCGTGGTCTGTCCCTGGGTGGGCAGCCAGGGCGCCACGCTGAGGAACTGCGCGCGCAGCGCGGGCGTGAGGCCCACGATGAGGCAGGCCTGGGCACACGCGCCCGGCGCCGTGCCAGTGCCGTTCGCCTCGACGATGTAGCCGCTGCTGGTGAGCATGCCGGGCACGCCGTTGCCGAAATCGCCGGCGCCGAAGGTGCCGTAGAAGAGCCCTTCCTCGGGCGGCCTGCCTTGGTTGAGGTTCTGCTGCCAGGTGAGGTCCTGGTACAGGGTGACACCGCCCTGCGTGGTGACGGCCGGACCCAGCGTGTCGCCGCCGGCGCTCTGCGGTGTGACCATCCAGTCGATGGCCGTGGCCACGGGCAGGCCCTGCTGCGTGGCGTAGTTGGCGGCCCGCGCACCGGTGGCGGAGTCGTAGAACTGCACGCTCGCGACGGTGGTGGAAGCCTGCCAGTAGCCGTAGGTGCCGTTGCCATAGAGATAGGCATACGGTGCGCTCTGCGCCACGCCCGGCTGGTTCGGGAACCAGGCGGGCGCATGGCCGTTGTTGCCGGTGCCCACGTCGATGTTGAAGGAGTCCGAGCCGGTGTCGAACAGGTATTCCTCCGGGGCGGCACCGTTGACGCCCACGTTGATGCCCAACCGGTAGCCGTACTGGCCGCCGCCGTAGTTCTCCTGGATCAGGTCCAGCGGAATGATGGTGCTGGTGTCGGCGGCGAGCGCCTGGTGGAACGGTGCCAGCAGGCACGCCAATGCCAGCGGCAGCGGCCGCAGATTCAACTTGCTCACGTATATCTCTCCCCGTTTGGATATGCATCGACTGCGATGCCGGATTTCGTTGCGGCGAATCCGTCCCTGCCCCCTCCGGCTCCGGGACGGGACTCTCGTCCATCCGGGACCTGACGTTTGAGCGGCGGGAAATTGAAATGCCGGCACAGGGCGCATCGGCGCGGGGAGGCGCCGCGGATTGCAGGGTAGAACAGGGCCGCGGGAAGCGCAGAAAGACGAAGGGCCCGGCATGGCCGGGCCCTTCGTCTTCGATTCGGTGGTGGGCGGTACAAGGATCGAACTTGTGACACCTGCCGTGTGAAGGCAGATTTTGGGACATTCATGGACATCCGTGGACTATATAAGTACATGAAATAAAACACTTTATGTCTTTCGGTATCCGTGGAGGTTTGCTATAGTTTTCCGTACAGTTTCCGTACGGAGTGAAGTTCATGGCACGCGAAAGCATCGACAAGGCCCGCATCCGCTGTCGTCTTCCGGCTCGCCGTGAGCCTTATTGGGGTGCGCCAATTGGGCGTGGCCTGTTCCTTGGGTTCCGCAAGCTGGAGCAGGGCGGTACTTGGGTCGCCCGTCAGCGCGACGACGAGGGATGCCAGCGTTACAGTTCCATAGGTCACGCGGATTCGATCCCGTACGACGACGCCGTGAAAGCGGCGCAAGCGTGGGCGAGGCAGGTAGATGCTGGTGTGGACGCGTCCGAAGTGCAGACCGTCGGGGAGGCATGCAAGGCATACGTCAAGGATCGCCGCCGCGAGAAGGGCGACGCCAATGCCGACGATGCCGAGGGCCGCTTCAAGCGCACGGTGTATGGCTGCAGCATTGCCAAGGTGAAGCTTTCGAAGCTGCGCACGGAGCAGATCAAGGAGTGGCGAGCGCATCTGAATATGGCCGATGCCAGCAGAAACCGCACGCTGTCGACGCTGAAGGCGGCGCTCAACTTTGCCGTGGCATCGCGCTATGTGGAGGCGGGCAGGGCCATCGAGTGGGAGCGGGTGAAGTCTTGTGAGGTCAAGAAGCGCCGTGACCTTTACCTGAGCCGCGAGCAGCGCCATGCGCTGGTGGAGAACCTGCAAGAGCACGCGCAGGCTTTCGTGCGTGGTCTGTGCCTACTGCCTTTGCGCCCCAGCGCCCTAGCCGCCGCTACGGTCGCAGATCTCAATGTGAAGCACTGCAACCTGTCCATTACTTCCGACAAGGCCGGAGCAGGCCGTGTTGTAGCCTTGTCACCCGATGCCCTCGATTTGTTCAAGAAGCAGGCCAAGAACAAACTGCCCGCCGCGCCGCTTTTCGCCTACGACGACGGCTCGTGCTGGAACAAGGAGCGTTGGAAGCAACCGATCAAGAAGGCGGCGAAAGCTTCGGGGCTACCTGCGGGCGTTTGTGCCTACACACTGCGCCATAGCGTCATCACCGACATGCTGGTTGGCAACATGGATTCGCTGACAGTGGCAAGGATTGCCGGCACGTCCCTAGCGATGATCGAGAAGCACTATGGCCACTTGCTGCAAGATCACGCGGCAAAGGCGATGGCGGAACTGGCGCTGTAAGGATCCGTGACGGCGTCGTGTTAAGCGGCGACCGGTTCGACCGAGTTGCGGTAGCGGAGCCGTAGTGGTTTCGGCGTGGCTGGGAGGCACGCCGGGGCGTCAGGGCAGCCGTCTACCCGGTGCATCGCGTCGCCCGCCCCGGGGCCGCGCTGCGTCCACTACGATGCGATCCGCCTTGGTTGATGCCTGCGTGTGATCGCAACTCACCTCGAGGCTCTGCCGCGAGCAGTTTGCCTGGCAGGTCACGCAGCGAGTCAATTAGGACGAAGCGGCGCCTCCCGATGAGAAAGGTGTCGAGGTGCCCGGCGGCGAGCAACTGGTAGGCTACGCTCCGGCTGATCCCGTGTGCCCGGCACACTGAAACGAACGGGCCATACGTTACATTGTGGGCCGTGTGGTCCGGGTCGTGAGGCGAGGCATCCACGGGGGCTGTGCCGCGATATATGGTGTTTAGTTTCATATGTCCACCGCGAGTAATGAGGTGTGGCTATTTTGGCCCCCTCTCTCGGGGGCGCTTTGCTCGAAATTGCTCATTGAATGGCCCGTATCGAACAATTGCGTCCGTTTAACCCCAGCACGTCCCCGCCAACATGTGAAAGGGGGGCAGACTTTGTGGACGTGCCTATTCGCCGTTGGAGCCAGCATGCGTGGCCGCATTAGGCGAGGGCTTCCAATTCAATACGGGCCCCGAACGCGCGAGTCCCCGGCAATGGGCGTGATCATTCGCGCGAGTGTTCATCGTGGGGTGGACCTGGCCTGATAGGTGATGATGGTGAGGGTGCGTCAGTAGGTTTCACCAGCACGAGCTTTCCTCGTGGCTTGAGCGCGTCGATGGCGGTGCGAAGCTCTTCTGTCGAGCCATAGACGCATAAATAGAGCAGCTGGCGTTCCAAGATCCCACGCCCGCCATGGATGAGCGTTAATCGTGGATGCGTAGGATCGTTCATGCATCCAACTTACCCGGCCTTTGGGTTTCCGCAATGCTGCCGACGGGGCATGCGACAGCGAGCCGTATCGTGTGGCGTGAAGACGGTCGGCGTCCGTGCGGGACTCGGACGCGCGCTGACGGAGACGGTACCGCTTCCGCGTGGACAAAGATCCATTAGGCAAGTGCTTCGAATCCAGCGCATGCCCACGAATGCGCTAGCCTCCGGGGTTGGACGACACCATTCGCGCATATGCTTGCTCGCTGTGCTCGCTGCTTGACTTAGATATCGTCATAGCGCAGGCTGTCAATCACTTCCCGTCGTAGGTTGCTCGCCTCCGGGATGTCAAGAAACGGTCGCCGTATCCCTCCTCCTGTGGATCAAGAATTTTGGATCGTACGATCCAAAGATTCCATAATGGGTTTAAAACGTTCGTTTTCTGTCGTACGCCGACATTTGCGTGCGCCGTCAGAACTTGACCACAAGCCGGCCCTTCGAGAACGACGCAGCGACATATATGCAGACCCCTGTGGGATGAGTCTTCATGCTCGCACTGGGCATCTAGGCACCTTGCTCCAAACCGCCCATTGAACCGGCCGTATCGAGCAAATCGCGCGTCGATGGTGCGAAAACGCACGTGTCACGAAAACGCACCACGATGCACAGCAATGCACTCGCTGGCGGTCGGACCGACTCCGCGATGGTTTGACATCGCACGTCATCGCACGAGATCGCACGTGGCGAACGACAATGCACGCCAACGCACCGCGATGCAGGAAATCGCTGGACGTGAACCGGCCTGACGTGCCGGTGGTCACGAAAACGCACGCCGATGCAGACGAACGCATGGCGGCGCACGAAAATGCACACGCGCAAGGCGGCCACACATTTCGCTGCCGTCGCTCGCACCTGAGCCTCGACAGCGTGTCGCTACGAGCGCACGAGGCTCTTCAACCGCTGTCCGAAAGTCACTGCCGCTGCGGTCGGGATGGTCGAGTCCCCCGGGAACCGCATCGAAGGTACATGGGGACGGAGCACCCTGGTGCCCAGCTCACCGTTCAGTCGCACCGATGGTCCGAGCGCCCTGCAACACCCTCACCACTGCGCCCACGAAGAGCAGCCTAAACATAGGTGCCCGAGTACCGCGCGCGCATCTACTCGGGCACCTATCTATGTAGATAATTGGTGCCCAAGTAGAGACACAGAACGCGCGAGGTGCCTCTCAAAAGGGGGTGTTCGACAATGGTGTTGCGCGTACGGCCGAACATGGTATCGAGGGGGGCACCACCCCAAGGACCAGGAGTCCGCCATGACCACCAACGTTACCAACCCCTTCCCGGGCGTCTACAAAGCCGCGTACCTCGAAGAGCTCGGTGTCACGGTCGAGGAGTTCGCTCGCGACCCGGAGGCAGCCCTCAACCGCGTCGGCCAGTACGATGCGTGCGACCTTATGAAGGCAGGCCTTCGCCCGTTGATGCCCGCTCAGGTCAGGCTTCGCCAGGCGATGGAGAAGAAGTGGGCCGCCGAGGGCAACCCGGCAGCCCGCGTACCGCCGCCTCGCCCGATCCTTGCCAAGCATCGGCACGCCAGGGCCATCCTCGTCGCATGAGCACCCTCAGCGGCCGTACGGTAGACGCGATCAAGCTGTGGCTCGCCACGCTGGCGTCCGGCAAGCCCGGATTCCAGCGGCGGCGGGATCAGGACCGCGCCATCTTCGCGATCGCGCAGACGCTGGAGCCGGAGGACGAAGACGCCGTACGGCGGATAGCCCTTGAAGGCCCTAGGGGGATAGGTAAGAGCGATGACTACCTCATCGCAGGTCTCGTCGCAGCCCCGCGTCACGGGAGGACATTGACCCATTGTCCCACTGCACTGGCGATCCAAGGCCAGAAGGCCTCGGTTAAGGCAAGGGGTTATCGGACGCGCTTGCGCGAATCGGCTTTGGTGGTTTTGTGGTGACCAGACCCCCGGTGACGGGAATGATCATCGAAGGAAGGAGCGCCCATGTCCATGTCGCATAAGTCCAGTAAAAACTCGGTCACCGGCTGTCTTGCGCTCGTGTTGCGCCTGACGGTGGGGGCCCCGGTCCTTGTAGGGCTGCTGTACCTGCTTGGCCTGGTCGGTTGGGTTGTCCGCGGGTGCCCGCCGGACCTGGCGCCGGGACACTGGCCATTCGAAGTTGTGGTACTCCCTGTCCTCGTCGCCAGTGGGTTGCTGGCAATAGCGATGCTGGTGATGGCCTTGGGAATCTTCGGGTGCTTGGCCTTGGCGGTCGGCGATGCCTTGATCGCCGCATGGCAGCGCCTGCGCCGCTGACGGTCCGGACTTGCAGCTGGACTTCAACCGTGGGGTGGCAAGGCGAAGTCGGTGGCATTGAACCGATGGCCGTACTCTGGCAGGCCATCAGGGAAGGCGAAAGTCTTGCCGCTTAACGCATGGTGGTGTTCGAGCATGGCAAGCCATTCAGGGATTTCCGCAGACGGCAGCGCCGACGTATAGCCGTTGTGGTCTTCGGCGTAATAAGGCGTCGCGTCCGCGTCCGACAGGGACGCGGTGGTCAGGCTGAACCAGGAGCCGGACAGGACCCTGCACAATAGAGATGGCCTTACTGGGCGATCCAGGAGAAACCGGAGGATCGGCGCGGGGTAGCCTTGAAGATAGCTTTTGCGGGCCTGGAACCGGTA
This sequence comes from Rhodanobacter aciditrophus, assembly GCF_050026795.1. Lineage (NCBI taxonomy): Bacteria > Pseudomonadati > Pseudomonadota > Gammaproteobacteria > Lysobacterales > Rhodanobacteraceae > Rhodanobacter > Rhodanobacter aciditrophus. The sequence continues at coordinate 805,941 of NZ_JALBWP010000012.1, read as the reverse complement.
GCCGAAGTTCTCGCCTTGGATGGGAGTGATGCCGTCGTACAGGAACGTCACCTCAAGGATCTTCGCTTTCCATGCCGCTTTCCATGCGGAAGGTATGCTACCGGGGTCGAGTTCGAGAACGAAGGCCAGGCACTGGCGTAGGTCGGCGATTTCGCTTGGCGAGAAATCACGGCGGGCAGGAAACTTCCCACCGTCCCCCTTGTTGAGGACGAAGCGGATCGTGATCGACGTGGCCGCGTTGTTCGACAAGGCGTCGGAGCCCATCCAGATGGCCTATGTTGGGAAGTCTACAGGGACAGGGGAGACGATGATCGACGCAAAAGCATTGAAGGATCGGCACCGACGCATGCGGGATGGCCAGCCGGAGGCGCTGCGCGTCCGCATCCATCGCGCGATCAGTTGGCTGACGCGTGCAGAGCAGGAGACGGCCGATCCCGATGCCCGTTACATCTTTCTGTGGATCGCCTTCAATGCCGCCTATGCCAGCGAATTCGGCTTCGAGCAAGCCGAGCGCCAGCGGGTGAAGCAGTTCATCGACAAGCTGCTTGCGCTGGACGGCGGGGACAGGCTCCACCACGCGCTGTTCAGCGAGTTCAGCGGTCCCGTCCGTACGCTGGTCGAAAACAAGCATGTCTTTGAGCCGTTCTGGCGGGCATTGCGTGATCATGATTCCAGCGGGGCCTGGGAAGCTTCGTTCGTTGCCAGCAAGAAGGTCGCCATGAAGGCCTTGATGGGCAAGGAAACGGGCACGCTGCTCTCCATCGTGCTGGATCGCCTCTATGTGCTCCGGAACCAGTTGGTGCACGGTGGCGCCACGTGGGGTGGAAAGACCAACCGGGCACAGGTGAAGGATGGCGCCTCGATCCTGGGGACGCTGGTGCCCATCATGCTCGAGGTGATGATGCAGGCCGAAGGCGACGACTTCGAGGCCATAGCATATCCCGTGGTCTAGCCGGGAATTTGCATCAGCACCGCTTCAATGAATGGGCGTGTGACCGAGAAGAAGGCGACGCCGTATGTCGCTTCAATACGGATGATGGCATGGAACAAAGGGACTGTCTCCATGACCATCAGGACAAGAAAAAAGCGCACGATCGTCGACCATTCCGTGGCGGAAGTCGAAGCTCCGGCCATCGTCTGCCTATGGATGCTGCGCTGCCTCGTGCCACTGCATGGGTTCCGCGGGCTTGTCCAGAAGGAGTACCTCGAGAACGACGGCGTGGCCCGCGCCGTTGGCTTGGGAGACTGGGTGGACAGGCAATACGAAGAATTCGACCAAGGCAAGGTGATCGCCGAGTTGCGCAGCCGTCATCGTGAGATTGAGCGGGTGGCAAGGAAATGCGATTGCCCCGAAACGCTGAGGCGAAACATCCGGCGTATGGCCGATCTGATTGGTTTGAACGAGATCGAGCAGGCCGTACTTGCTTTTGCCGTCATGATCCACAGCGACAAACATCTAGGCGTGGCAGCAAGTTACCTCGGCGATCAATCCTTGCAGCAACTGTATGCCAATCTTTCCAGCATCCTGCACCTTCCGGAGGCTCTTGTCCGAAATGCGTTTTCCAGCCGAAGCGTGTTGTCACGGTCTGGACTGGTGAAGCTGGACAGGGATAGCTGCTTCGACCTGAAAAATCGGCTGGATGTCATCTCCGGCAACTTCGTGGACGTCATGCTGGGAGAGGAAGCGGATCCGGCTGAACTGCTTCGCGGCAAGGTGGAGGTGGCTTCCCAGGCGACGTTGACGCTGGCGGATTACCAGCACCTGGACACCCCGCTAGACATCCTTGTGCCTTACCTGAAGCAGGTGCTGCGGGAAGGTCTTGCCGGCGTAAACGTCTTCCTGCATGGGCCGCCGGGCACGGGCAAGAGCCAGCTCGCGCGGGTACTTGCTGCCGAGGTGGGTTGCGAGCTGTTCGAGGTGGCCGGTGCCGATGAGGATGGTGACCCGCTTGATGCAGAAAAGCGCCTGCGTGCCGTGCGGGCAGGCCAATGCTTCTTCGCCAGCCGGGACGCCATGATCGTATTCGATGAAACGGAAGACGTGTTCAACGACGGCGGCCTGATGCGGGAAAGCACGGCCAAGTCGCACAAGGCGTGGATGAATCGCCTGCTGGAGGGCAATGCGGTCCCGACGCTGTGGTTGTCCAACCGGATCGATGACATGGACCCCGCCTTCATCCGTCGCTTCGACATGGTGGTGGAAGTCCCCGTTCCACCCAGGGCGCAGCGCGAACGCATCGTGCGTGCGCTGTGCGCGGATGCGGTTGACGATGGCGTCATCCGGCGACTGGCGCAGGAAGAAAAGCTTGCGCCAGCCGTGGTGGCGCAAGCCAATGACGTCATGCGCCGACTGGGATCCAGCCTGCCGCATGAGCAGGCTGGGAAGGTCTTGCTCCATCTGGTGGGCAGTACGCTGACGGCGCAGGGCCATGCCCGTGTGGGTGGAAAGGACGCGCAACAGTTGCCTGACATCTACGACCCGGCCTTCATCAATGCCGACGTGGATCTGAAGGGGATCGCCGAGCGGCTCAAGGATGTCCGTTCGGCGCGCCTGTGCCTGTACGGGCCGCCTGGCACGGGCAAGACGGCCTACGGCCGCTGGCTGGCCGAGCAGTTGGATATGCCCTTGCTGGTGAAGCGTGCCTCGGACCTGATGTCGCCGTACGTCGGTGAGAACGAGCAGAACATCGCCGCGGCATTTTGCGCGGCCTCACGCGATGGCGCGTTGCTGCTCATCGACGAGGTGGACAGCTTCCTGCGCGACCGCGAGGGCGCGAGCCGCAGTTGGGAGGCAACCCTGGTCAACGAAATGCTGACGCAGATGGAAGCCTTCGAGGGTGTGTTCGTTGCGTCGACCAACCTGATGGTTGGGCTGGATCAAGCTGCGCTACGACGATTCGACCTGAAGGTGAGGTTCGATTACCTGCAGGCGTGGCAGGCTGCTGGCTTGCTGCGGCGATACGGCGAGAGACTGGGCCTCGCATTGCCGAGCGATCTGGAGCGCGTCGCTGCCGACCATCTGGAGTATGTCACGCCGGGCGATTTCGCTGCTGTGATGCGCCAACAGCGATTCCATGCAGCGGTCAACTTTGGGGATTTCCTGGAGGCCCTGAAGGGTGAAACGATGTTCAAGGCGGTATCCAAACCCAAGATCGGATTTGTGCATTGAGCAGCGCTGACGGCCGCTCAATTTAGCTCAATACGCCACATCCCTTTATAGCCGTCCTCAATCCATTCACCGACCAAGACTTCGGCATCGAGAAAGCGGTGTAGGGTGGCATGGCCTTTGACCATAGGTGCGGTCAGTTCAAAGTGACCTGGGGCGATTTCCTTGCCTTTGTAGATGACATAGCCTTCAATGTGTTCGTTGTAATACGACACGGTCAGTTCGTCACCAGCGAGGATGACTTCGCATGGCTCGTTAGAGTCGGCTTTGTCATCGTAATATAGGATGTCGAATCTAGCGTTGGGCCACGTGCTCATGGGGTTCCTTGGTCATGGGGTTTACGAGAACATCTTCGATTCAGATACCGTCGTAGCGAAGCATGGGCACGGATATGGTACGTCGAATCCCAGCGTCATCGAGTGTCGCTTTGGAGTTCCTACCCCTGGTGGAGCTCCGCCATCTCGGCGAACTCGTCGGCCAGTTTCCGGCGCAGCGAGGCCGGCTTGACCACCTCGACATTCGGCCCGAAGCTGCGCAACCACCAGCGCAACTGGTCGGTATTGGCCACAGTGGCATTGAGGCGTTGTTCCTCGCGGCCGCGAATGGGCGTGAGCGTCTGGTCTGGTGACAGCTTGCGTTCGTCCAGGTAACTGGCCAGCCAGGGGGAGACGCGCAGTTCGAGGTTGATGTCGCCACCGAGCGGCAACTCGAAACCGTGCCCGGCAATGTAGCGCTGCAGGTTGAAGCCGGCCGGCTTAATGGACGGGTCGTCCAGCAAGGTGGCGGAAACCATGCGATGCAGTGCGAAGTTGCGTGGATCCGGGTAGTCGCGGGCGGTGGCCACCAGGTAGTAGCCGCCGCCTCGGCTGACCAGACCCAGCGGGTTGACCGGATAGCGCTTGGGGCGCTCCTGGCCTGCCGCCTGATAGCTGATCTCAAGGCGCTTTCCCGCCAGCAGTGCCTGGTGGACGGTTTCATGCACGCTTGCGGAAATGGATGCGGGCATCAGCGGCTGGTTTTCCGGCACGGCAGCCACCTTGTCCGACCAGCGCGCCAACCCGGTCTGGGTGGTTTCGTCCAACACCTTGCGCGCCGACTTGAACAGCGACTCCAGGGCCACGAGAGCGTTGTGCGGCAAAAGCGCAGCCAGATGGCGATGCGCCAGTTCCAGGGTCAGCGCAGCCGCGGGATTCAGGGCCGGCAGGTGGGTCAGCTCGGCCTCGCGTAGCCAACTCCATTTAGCCGGCCGACCCTCGCTGCTGGTCAGCGGGAACATCCCGGAAAGCTTGATGAGATCCCGCTCGATGCTTCGCTTGTCGATCTCGTGGCCGAGGTCCTGCAACTTGCGGTGCAATTCCGTCGCCGTGATGCCATTCGGAAGGCGGGGAATCAGTTTCAGCATCTCCAAATAGCGCAGGGAGGTATCGTTCATGGCGGCTTCCTGGTTCGAAGTCCCTGGTCGGGGTTGGTGCCATCGTGTCATGCCATGCGACATGTAGTGTCGTGTCTGGGTGTGGTCGCCTGGTTCGGAGCGTAGTCGTCCACCGACGGCCTGCATTGCTCCGGCACGCACGGGTTCACCGCGTCCAACACGCTTCCCAAGCCCCGCCAGATGCGGTGGAAGAGGCGCCCGTGGGGGCTGGCGAAACGGCAGCATGGCGGTGGAGTCATCCCGGGTGTCTTCGGCGTGCCATTGGACTTCCAGCGTCTTGCGCAGGTGAACCTGCACCGGCAGCAGGAGGACGGTAACCACGGCGCATGATCGCGATGGCCTCGTACTGGCCGTATTTTTCCAGTTTCCCTTGAAGTCGTTTTGGACTTGGTGGACATGACGCCGAGCTGGGCGAGGCACGCTTTGTAGAATATTTACCAGAGAGCGAGGCCTTGGGACTTCCTCGTGGTGACTTTGCTTCTGGGAGCGGCGGCATTGCTTACAGTGGGCGTAGACCACCAGCTGGGGGGTTCCATCGGGACCAGCGCAGGCGGGCACTTTCCCTTCTCGTCTCGCCCAGTGAGACGGACGAGCGCGAAAATCCACACGCACGCTCACCAAGGTAAGTATCCATGGGCGAATCCATCCCGCTGCTGTTGTTTCCGTACGAAAAGCCGCGGACGCGGGTTTACGTGCTTGGGCAAAGTGACGACGTGGCGGCCCTTGGCAACCTCGACAACTTGGATCCGGCTATCGACTGCCAAGTATGGCCGCTCGACCACGCACCCCCGGATGACGCGTGGCATGTTGTGGTCCTTTGGACCCCGTCGCTGGCGCCCTTGTTGGCGCTACCAAAGTACACGCCGATATTGCTATGTCGGGAGCTCGAAGGCGCTCCGCGGCGTATTCAAGGTGTCCCAACGGTTCGACTCACCTATCTTGGGAGCTGCCGGGAAGCATTGCTTCAGCTCCTCATATGCACAGTCCTGTCCACGAGCTACGAAGGCCCGATTGGGGTTGACGAAGCAGATGTGAGGGTCATGCTCAAGCCGGGCGGAGTTGCCCGGCTCTTCGCGTACCAAGCTCCGACGCTGGCCCGAGCGTCGGAAGGCCTCCACCGTAAGACGCGCCGCACCCTGGCTGCAATTGGACCCACCGCGGCCTTCTGGCTCACCATTTGCGCACCGGCTCGGCCCGGCTCCATGCGTGGTTTCGACAAGGCAGTCGCGATGGTGCTTGAACCTGCGGATTTCGGAGAGTTCAGCTTGGTGGCCTTTCTGGCATCACCCCAGCAGCAGGTCAAAATGTGGCTACTCGCTGTAGATCGGGAGAACCTATGAGTCCTAACGCAGCTCCGCACTTCTGGCAGGGAAAACTAAGTACCGCCTTTGTCTTCAGTGTGCCCGGTCGCTACGAAAAGGGCGACTCTCGGCCCGTCGCTGGCGCCACAGGAAGGAACCTGGAGTCCGCCCTCGCCGTCCTCCACGGTAGACGGCCCGACCTATTTGAATCGAGCGACAGGTACGACTACCGCATTACGAATGCCTACGACAAGCCAATCTGGCCGAAGCAAAACCATGGACGATCGGAAGCCACTGCGGATGAAATTGATGGCCCCAGTAATACGGGCCGCGTAGTTCGTGAATTGAAGGACTGCGACCTGGTCGTATGGTGTGGCAAGAAGGCCCAGTACGTGAAGTCCTTGGTTGCCAATCGACTCACTTGCAACGCTTGCATCGAGGTCCCGCATCTCAGCCCGAGGGCGCTCTGGTCGCTCAAGGTACCGCCTAGTAGCCCCGGTCTTGAGGGAACGACCGCGAATGACGCCCGCATCGGGCTCTGGGTCGCACGGGTCTTGGGGCAGTGCGATCGTCCGGCCTGATGAGCTCCGGCGCGTATGGCGCGATCCAGATGTGGCCGACATATGACTGATAAAGCCGAGAAGCGGGCTCTGCTGTCGAGGATCGGCAAGTTCGTCACCCGATGCGAGTTCATTGCTGAGCAGATGAAGGCCGAGCGCCCCGGCAGCGCATCTGCCGCGTTGGCCAATGACATGTTGGTTGCATCGCATTTGGTGAGGCAGTTCGTCGCGCACGTGCCTGATGCAGCCCTACTCGAGCTGTGTTTTGCGGCCGGCTACGGTCAGGTCAAGGCCGAGTGGGAGAATGCGAGCCGCGAAGGCAAGGCTTGCGCCGGGCAGTTGTTCGCTCAAATGGAACAGCTGGAAATCGCTGTTTCCGCCCTACCAAGCATCGTGGCGCAACTGGCAGCACCACCGACTTCAACGGACATGGTTCAGTTGAATCCCGGTATGGCGCCTAGGCCTTCAAGATCGCTCCATTAAGGTGCCACGCTTTCCCTTGGTCTGGTCAGCGAAGTGTTCAGTGCCCGTCGGAAAAGGTGGCAACCCGACCGGAAGCTGCAGGTGGTTGGACACGATGGCGGAAGCGGTCGATGGGTGACGACGCTGGTCAGTGGCTTTGGCGATGATGGGTGGGCGGATGGTGTTTTGCAGTGGGTGCCGGATCAACGGCCCGCCAACGCCTGGAGCAGGCGAACCATCGCGATCGTGTCCTGGCCGCAGTAGCGGCGAAGCGCCGTGTCCAAGGTGGTGCGCCGGTCGACGGGCGTCTCCGGGTGGATGGCTTCGAGATAGGCCAGCTGCGCCTGGCCGCCGTCGGCGACATCGTCCAGGTCGTCGTAGTCGAGCTCGGGTGCAACGGTGGGCAATACCTTCTTGATGGACCACGACCCCATCATGGCGGGATGGTAGTAGTGCTCTCGCGTGATGGGCAGCAGGTCCACCATGCGTTCGTTCAAGGCCAGCAAGGCATCCGCTAGGTCCGGGAACCAGTCGGCCAGGTCCACGACCCTCCCGGCCTCGAAAACCTTGTTGTAGACGAGGATGGGGCCGCGCGTGCCCAGCGAGCGAAGCAGGGACTCCGCGAAGTTGCGCGTCGGATCGTCGCCGCTCAAATCGAGGAAGGCGTGTTCCTTGAGGCTGCCATCGCGCTGTTCGATATGGCATGACCATTGGAATGGGACTTGCTGGTAGGGGCGCGTGCCCGCCCAGCGCGGGATGGCGAAGTTGATCGTCTCGAAGTCGAGGTAGTGGCGCGGATAGCCGAGCCCATCGAGTTGTCCGGCCACGGCCGGATCGAGGAAGGGCCGCCCCGTGACCGAGGCATGGCGGATGCGCTGGTGGATCGGATTGGTCAGCCGTCCGGCGGGAACCTTCCTGAGATCCACGTACCCCTCGCCGAGGAGCGCGTGGATGAGTGCGGCGGATCGCGGGAGGATTGTGACCGGGTACTTGGGGCCCTTGGGCTCTTGCACACGGCAATGCTCGAAGAAGGGGCATTCGAAGGGCTTGGAGCACTGTTCGCCCGTGGCGACGGAGGGCTCGTCGCCACGTAGGACTTTCTGGAGCCTGTGCACCCAGGCGGGCACCTGTTCCCTGAGGTCGGCCAGCGAGTCCGTGACATCCTCTACCACCAGCAGGCCGCTGTAGTCGCCGTCGCCCTCGTAAACGAACGCAGTGTTGATGTGTGCCAGGTACACGCGGCGAAGCGGGATGCCTGCGTTTTGGATCACCCAGGCCTGGATGGCGCAGTCGATGAGGTGGTAGTCCTTCACGGAGGTGGAGGACTTCACCTCGACCAGGTCATAGCCACCCGGGACGGGCCTCAGGACATCCGCGCGGACCAGGACGTCCTTGTGCTGGAAGGCCGCCTCGAACAGCGTCTGGCGCTTGCCGGTCCGTTGCAGGGCCTCGGCTGTCTCGGCGAGGGCCCTGGACGTGTTGTCCACGTGGCCGATCAGCAAGCCAGGGCCGTAGAGCTGCCTGGCCAGCTCGCCAACTGCGTTGCCGGTGTCGAAAACGGCTTGGCTTCCGGCTGGAATTTCCATTGCATCGCGCCGATACGTTTCCAGCCACAGGCGGCGCTCGCATTGGAGGCCGGAGACGATGCGCGACTTCGAGAGGCGGGTGATGGTGGGGGTGGGCATCGATGGGCCTGCGGCAGAGTGGATGGACCAGGGGCATCCTACCCACGACTGCGACAAGTAGTGTCGCTAGCCGCATGCGCGATGATGGTGGGTCGGGCGACGCCCGGTGTCTTACCGGGACGATGAAATACGGCATCCAATCATCAGGATGCGCCATGAGCCCGGAACTGGAACAGGCCTTGTACGACAGCTATCCCCCTATCTCCGCAGGACTCCAGGTCCCTCCACGCGAAAGCGGCATGGGCTGGGGATGCATGGTGGGGGATGGCTGGCATGCCTTGCTGGACGAGCTTTGCGGCAGTCTCCTGCACTAAACCGACCGGCGCGGTGCGCCGCAGGTCGTGGCCCTGCCGGTGAAGGAAAAATTCGGCCGGTTGCGCTTCCGCGCGCGAGAGGCCTCGTTACACCAGCGGGTCTGGATCAGGCGCGCGGATGCGATAGCGCGATCATCCTTGTCGATGATCATGATCGGCTACAGCGTGACATGTAGTCCAAAATGACCGCTGTCCCGCATGGACATTGAAGTTCTGAAGTTGCGTGGGCACGCGACCGCTTGCGCAATCCGCTACCTGTGCGATGACGGGGATACCCAAGACGGCACGGCGAACTTCGAGGAGGATTTCACATGGGCGATCAGGGCACCCTGCAGGTCATCGCGCTTTCGGATCACACAGGCGACAAGCTTCGCGAAGCGCGGGAGGCGCGTGCGGCGTGCGATGCCGAACGGTTGCAGGTGTGGGAGGAGGCGCAGCGCGACTACGAGGCCACCCGCTGGGTGCGCCGCGTCGCGGCAAGAAGGACCTGGCGTGATCGGCGGGTGGGAGCATGGATAATCGCTACCCTGCGTCTCGTGGGGCATGCCCTGTTCACGCGGCCACCTGTGCGTCCGCTCCCGATGGCTCTGGGCTATCAGGAACAGGTCTGGGCCGCCGGCCACGAGGGTGAGGGCAAGGTTCAGGCGCAACTCATGGCGCAGTTGGGCCCGGCGTGGGTGGTCTTGGCCGGGTACAGGAATGGCAAGGGCGAGGCCGACCTGCTCGTGGTGGGGCCACCGGGTGTCCTTGGTATCGAGGTCAAGCACATCGCCGGTGTGGTGCATGTGGACGGTGAATCTTGGACACGCGACCGTTACGACCGGTATGGCAACTGCGTCGGCCGGAACGAGCCGATCCGTGATCGGGGAGGGCGCAGCCCGGCCGGACAGGTCAACGAAGTGCTGAAGGATCTCGCCACCTTTCTCGCCAAGCGCCAGACCCCGCCGCCGATCCTTCGGGCCGTCGTCCTGACTCATCCGCAGGCACGCCTCGGCAACGTGAAGGGGCTCGGCGTCAACTTCGTTGGCACGGTATCACAGCTCGACATTCGCGGACTTTTCACCAGTTGTGCTGCGCCATTGACGTCGCCGCTGGACGTCCAGAGGGTCGTGGCGCTGATCACCAGGGATCACACGTGGCATGCGCGACGACATGAAGGTCGCCAAGGTGATGCAACGCATCGATGAGGGTCATCGGTCCCCGTGTTGGCATCCCTCGTCAAGGCGTCTTTGACACGGAGTCTGGCGATGAGGTCGGTGCCATCAGCACCATCCATGCCAGCGCCATGCTGGATGAGGCGGGGCAGTAGGCAAGGGATGGGGCAGTAGGTCGATGCGTACCTTTCCACATAGAATGCCACGCACTGCAGTCCAAGGAACAGCTTGCCTGCCATTGGCTACGCATGAGTGTGCCTGATTGTAGGATCTCGTCAGGCGAGACAGGAATCCCCAACTATTTGTGGGAAGACTAGGCTAACAAGTGGGGAGAGCGATGGAGTCAGTCGACGCGATCACCGAACGGGTGATGATGCACCATTTGCCGCGATCCGGTGATCTCGATAGTGTCCTGCCCAGCAGAGATCCAAGCGGCAAGTATTTCCCCGGCCTTGTCGGCATTTGCTCGCAGCGCGCATTCCCAAACAACCGCCACCCGCCAGCCTTCCTCCATCAACCGGCTGATGGCACCGGCGTCCCTGTCACTGTTTCTCCTGAGCTTGGTATCCCAGAATTGGGGTCGGGTTCGGGGAAGCCTGAAATAGGCGCAGCCGTTATGGCGGTGCCAGAAGCACCCATGCACGAACACTGCTGCCTTCCATTTCGGCAGGACAAGGTCAGGCTTGCCCGGAAGCTCCCTGGCCTGAAGTCGGTACCTGAAGCCAGCCCGCCAGAGGCTTCTCCTCACAAGAAGCTCGGGGCGGGTGTCCTTGCCCCGGATCCGTGACATTAGCGCCGAGCGCTTTTCGGCGCTCATGGTGTCGTTAACCATATAAACAGAGTCCTGAACTTGCCCGAAGCACGCAACCAGAACCGAAGCACCATTGGGATAATCGACATCTTCGCAGGGCCTGGTGGGCTCGGCGAGGGTTTCAGCAGCTACACGTCCTCGATTGGCTCGGGCCATCATCCGTTCGAATTGGCGGTCTCGGCCGAGATGGAGAAATCGGCGCACGCCACGCTGCGCCTGCGGGCCTTCTACAGATTGCTGCAACGGCAGCAGGGACACGTCCCATCGGAGTATTGGAAGTTCCTGAAGGCTGCAGCGACCGGCTCCCCACCAGATGCTGCAACCCACTTCGGATCCGGGCCTTGGTCACGCATTTGGCAGGAAGCTGAGCTGGAAGCACTCAACCTCACCTTGGGAACGCCCGCTGGCAACAGGGAACTCTTTGATCGGATTGGATCAGTGCGCAATCGGTACGACGAGATGGTCCTGATCGGAGGGCCGCCATGCCAAGCCTTTTCGCTCGTCGGGCGTGCACGGCAGAGGAACGTCGCAGGTTTTACGTCCAAGGGAGACCCACGGCATTTCCTTTACAGACAGTACTTGGCCATCTTGGCTGAATTCAAGCCGGCCGTCTTCATCATGGAGAACGTAAAGGGCATCCTGACATCAAAGGTCGGCAACCAAGCGATGTTTTCCGCAATTCTCGAGGATCTTTCAAATCCGTCCAATGCCTTGGGGCTACGCCGCACTGGAGCAGCGGCGCACTATGTTCTGCTCCCCATCCACATGCCCAGTGCCACGGCGAGGACCCAGGCCTTGATCGAGCACAATCCATCGGGTTTCGTGATCCGCAGTGAGGAGCATGGGGTTCCCCAAGCTAGGCATCGCGTCATCATCATGGGGATAAGGACCGACTGCATGAGTCCGGCCGTTGCAGGGATTCCAGGTCTCGATTTGAAGGAAGAGCCCGCAAGTATCGAGCAGGCCTTGGCAGGCTTGCCGCCACTTCGGAGTGGGTTGAGTCGACGTGCAGACAGCAGCGAGGCGTGGCGCAAGGTCATGGACGAGGAACGCCATCGTGTGGCCAATATCGTCAGGGCGCATTCGCCCGCGGTGGCCGATGTCCTGGAAGCTACCGTTCCGGCTTCCGGATTGCCGAGGAGTTCGACGCGCTATGTCCCGGGCAAGACGAACCCGTTGGCTGCCTCGCTCAGGGCCTCGAACCTTGGGCTGGTCTTGAACCATGAAACGCGGACACACATGAGGTCGGACCTCGGGCGCTACATGTTTTGTGCCGCATTCGCCGAAGTCACTGGCCGCTCACCCAAAAGTGGAGATTTTCCGCGTCGACTTGCACCGGACCATGGAAACTGGGAGTCGGGCGCCTTCGCCGACAGGTTCCGCGTGCAGAAGATTGGAGCACCATCCAGCACCATCACGAGCCATCTGTCTAAGGATGGTCACGCCTTCATCCATCCGGATGTCGCGCAATGTCGCTGCCTGACCGTTAGGGAGGCGGCCAGGCTCCAGACGTTTCCAGACGACTATTTGTTCCTTGGGAATCGGACCCAGCAATTCGTGCAGGTGGGTAATGCTGTGCCACCACTCTTGGCCCGACAGATCGCCAAGGTGGTCCATCGAGTGCTTCAAGGATGTTAGCGGACGCCAAGCTTGCCCCAAATGGAGGGCATCGGTCGCAGGTGACGTGTCCCGGTAAGGGCAACGCTTCACTGCAGCTGCTTGTTTCCCAGGAACTTGGCGCAGCCGTACTTTCATGCCAGTCATGGGTTGCTGCCACCAATTGCTGGGCAGATCGCGGAGGACGTATAGTCCGGCGATGAACGACAGCCAAACAATGCGCAACAGCGCCATTTCTCCCAGCGAGGGTAACCTCCAGTTACCACCCAATGCGGAGCAGCTGATCAACGCTCTCCGCCAGATCGGCTACAGCTTTGAACAGGCCATCTCGGACTTGGTCGACAATTGCCTCAACGCAAAGGCGAGCAACGTACTCATACGGATCGACCATGACGACAAGGCCATCGGCCGGCTGCTGATTGTCGACGATGGGCATGGCATGACAGGCCGCGTGTTGGACAAGGCGATGCGGTTCGGTGCCCACGAAGATCTTGGCGACCTGTCCCTCGGAAAATTTGGCATGGGAATGAAGCTGGCCTCCTTCAGCCACGCCAAAACGCTTTCGGTAAACACAATTTCCGGTGGCACCTGTTCGGGGCGCCGATGGACCGTAGAGGGGATATCAAGGGACTGGACCTGTGAGGCGATTCCTGAGGACGAAGTGCGCGCACTACTCGGAGCCCCCTATGCAAGTCTTGACTTGGCGCGGTGCGGGACTGTCATCGAGTGGAGTCGGATTGACAGGCTTTCGTCGGGCAAGAATGGTGTCGATGCCACCGTCTCGCACCTGATCCAACGCCTCAAGGTTCATCTCGGCCTGCACTTCCATCGGTTCCTGGAAACCGGGAGGTTGACGATCAGGCTAGATTCGAAACGTGCGCATGAGGATGTACCGGACCGTGCGGTCGATGTAGCTGCCCTGAACCCCTTCAAATACGAGGAGAGCGGTTCCTCGGAATTTCCCCAGACCTTTACCGTGGATATTCCAGAGATCGGCAAGGTCAATGCCATAGCGCACATCTGGCCACCGAACAGCAAAAGCCAAGAGTACAAGCTTGGGAACCGGGCGGCTGCGAGGCAGGGGTTCTATTTCTACCGCCACGGGCGGCTGATCCAACCGGGTGGGTGGAACGGTGTGGTGGAGCATGAGACCGAACCCCATACGTCGCTCGCCCGGGTGGCAATCGATCTTCCAGATTCCATGGACGAGCACTTTGGCCTCAATGTCCAGAAGTCACTGGTCATCGTCCCGCCCCCATTCGTGGAGCTGGTGCAGAAGGCCACGTCCTCGGGCGGCATGCAGTTTTCCAAGTATCGGGCGTTGGCGGAGCGCGTGTACCGGAGGAAGGACAACCGTGCGCAGAGTGACTACCCTCTGGTGCCGGATGGCAGCCTTCCGGCCGATGTGGCCCGCAAGGCTAAGGAGGTCTTGGCCGAAGGTGAAAGAACGCGGTCGGTCGAGATTGTCTGGGATGACTTGAGCGAGTTTGGTGCCCTTTTCGAGGTCGACAAGGAAAAGATGTGCCTCCGATTGGACAAGCGCATGCGCAAACAACTCCTAGGAGGCAGGCGCGCTTCGGCAGCCGACTTGCCGGTAGTGAAGCTCCTGTTCTTCCTCCTCCTTGAAGAAGACTTCGACAAGGCTCGCCAGTCGGCGCCTAGGCGCAAGCGGCTTGATGCCATAACCGAACTGTTGAATGCAGCGCTGAAGTTCGAAGGCTAGGTGATGGGCCCGTTGCTTGATCCGATCACTTGGCGATCGTTGCGCGAGGACTACATCGCAGCTTCCTTGCCGATCGAACAGATCCTCATGAGATCGCCCGAGCTTCGCCTCATCTACGATCCGTATGCCGGTCGTCTTGGGATGCGCTTGAGGCTCGATCCAAGTCGGAAGTGGTCGCCAACAGGTGTCCTCCGAAACGTTACGATGAGGCTTGTCTTGGTTTCAGGGGCCCACTACGTTGAGGTAAGTACCGATTCTAGGGACCTGTTCAGACCAATCTACCTGCTGATGTGCGATGTCCTGTCCCGCGTCTCGGAGGGAGAAGGGGACGGTCTGCGGGCATTGGCATTGAGCCTGGAAGATTTCGAGTCGCTGGTTGCGAAATCAGCCCAGTTTTCGAGGGAGAGGGCGATTGGGCTGCTCGGTGAGCTATGGGTCCTGCATGGACTGCTCGCGCAACAGTCAGCGGGTGTCGATTCTTGGATAGGCCCGGACGGCGCATCCCATGATTTTCGACTTGGGTCACTTGAGCTCGAAGTCAAGACGACTCTTTCGAATGTCAGGGCGCACGTGATCCACGGGCTCAACCAACTCAGTCCGACACCGGGCCACGAACTGCGTTTGATCAGCATCCGTTTAGGTTCGCCGGGGTCCGGCAGCGGATATACGGTGAACAGCCTGATTGCCGGGATCAGGTCCATCCTCGAGCCCGATGCCTCATCACTGGGAGCCTTCAACCAGTGCCTGACGACCTACGGGTATGACGGCGACCAACCTGAAGGCATGGTGCCGTATCAGCTGGCAGCCCCCCCGATGGCGATCGCGATCGGTCGCGACTTCCCAGTCCTCAGCTATCAGTGGCTGTCCAATGCCCTTGGCAGCGATCCCTCGTCTAGGATCCGGGATGTTGACCTGACTCTAGACGTCGAAGGGCTCGGCAGGCCCTTTGACGCCGCCGACTTCCGAATGGAATCCCCATGAACGAAACCGAGATGGAGAGACTCATCGAGATCCTCGACGGAGTGCTTCAGGCCATGACTGGGCCTGGTCCGGCGGCATTGAAGCGCCGATTGAGGTTCGAACTCGACGAACGGCAAGTGACCGCAGACGTTGATGGCGCCGTTGCTTGGTTATTCGGTGAAATGCTGGGGGGGGATGCCAGCCAGCCGGGACATGCCGTCTTTGCGCGTCACATTCGAAGCTGGGATGCAGCAAACGAGGCGCCTTGGTCGGCGGGAACGAAAAGGCTGACTCAGGAGCGTCGGTCTCTGGTGTGTTCCCTTCTCAACTTCGATGCCGGGGAGCAGGCCAAGATCCTTGATCGGATCCCGATCGCCAAAAGTTTTGACGATGCGACCCTGATCGCGACGGAACACCAAGACTGGTATTCGGAATTGCGGAAGAGGCGGACAGGAACCTTCTACTGGGATCATTACAAGCGATATCTGCAGAACCAGGGCGGGTGGGATGAAAACGCGACAAGCTCGCTCGACGAGTCTACGGACAAGGTGCTCAGATGCCTGTCGGACCCTGAGCGGCAGGATGCGTTCGCGGTACGGGGACTTGTTGTTGGCTACGTGCAGAGCGGAAAGACAGCGAACTTCACCGCGGTGGTTGCGAAATCCCTCGATGCCGGCTACCGCCTGATTATCGTGCTTGCGGGTGTGCTTGACAGCCTTCGGTTCCAGACCCAGCGTCGCCTTGACAAGGAACTTGTCGGTCGCGAACAGATCCTGCAGGACAAGGAAGCGGACAAACCCCATGAGTACAGCGGGGACCAAGACTGGGACAAGTTCGCCTCCTACGGGGGGCTTCCCGGCGAGCTGGGGGCATTCAACCTCCGGCGCATCACCACTTCGGCCAGGGACTACATTAACCTTGGGCAGGGGCGTGACGTGCTCAAGTTTGAAAAGCGATATCCGGATCGGCCGCTCAACGATCCCGACAACCTGCATTCGGCAACTGCACGCATAGTCGTGATCAAGAAGCATCCGGCAGTCATCCGGAAGCTCATGCTCGACCTGAGAGGGCTTAAGGTCACGCTGGACGATATTCCCACCCTCATCATCGACGATGAGTCGGATCAGGCTTCCGTCAACACCGTCAATCCAAACCGGAAGAGGAAGGCGGGAAAGCCCGACAAGGACCGGACAAGCACGAACGAAAGCATCGTGCAGCTACTGGCAATGTTTCCACGCTCTCAGTATGTGGGTTATACCGCAACCCCGGCAGCGAACACGCTGATCAATCCCAGCGATTCACAAGACCTCTTTCCGAGAGATTTCATCGAACTGTTGCCGCGCCCTGCAAACTACATGGGCGTGTCCGATTTCCATGATTTCGATGCGGACTTCAATCCGTTGGATAAATCCGAGGTCGAGGAGCTCGGATACCACTCCCACCGCAAGGCTTTCGTCCGGCAGATCAAGGACTCCGACGACACCGCGGTTTTCAGGAAGGCCATTGATGCTTTCTTCCTCGCGGGTGCGATGAAGCTGCTCCGCGCTGACAGGGATCCAGGATCGGTCAGCACCAGACACCACACCATGCTCGTGCATCGGGCAACCAGTCAGGATGCGCATGAAGACGACCGTAACCTTGTGACGACCCTCCTTGCACAGAATGCCTATAGGAGGAAGTCCGCCTTGGACAGGCTGTGGCGACTCTGGCTGGACGATTTTTCCCCCGTTTCAGAGGCTCAGGAGCCTGGACTTGCAAGGCCGCTGAATCTCGCGGAACTCGAACCTTTTCTGACGCAGGCATTCGAAAAGTTCGAATCCGCCAGAAAGCAGGTCCTAGTAGTGAATGGGCGTGACGACCACAAGGACGACATGCCCGACTTCGACAAGGAAAATGTCTGGAACATCCTTGTCGGCGGGGCGAAGCTGTCCCGAGGGTACACGGTCGAAGGACTGACCATCAGCTATTTCCTCAGGAAGGCGGCCGCGGCCGACACACTGATGCAGATGGGACGCTGGTTCGGGTTTCGGCGCGGCTACCGGGACTTGGTCCGCCTTTACATCGGAACCCAAGTGTCGGCCGGTAAGAAATCTGAAAAGAAGACCGACTTGTACGACCTGTTCGAATCCATCTGTATGGATGAGGAGCGTTTCCGCAAGCGCATCGCGCTGTATTCAAAGGACGGAATCAGGCCGATCCAAGTCCCACCCCTTGTTCCTATGGGAATGATGATACCCACCCAGAAGAACAAGATGTACAACGCCGAAATCACGATGGAGAACTTCGGCGGCAATGTCGCAGAGTCTACGCGAGTTCCCTTCAACGAGAAGGATCGGAAAGCAAATGCGGAATGTCTGAGGACATTGGTGGCGAATGCTGCGCTTAGTCCCGTGGAGCTTTTCGGGTACGACGGTAATGGGGCCAAGCGCTCATTGCATGGTCATGTCAGAAGTGTCGATCCCCTTTGTTTCGTCCATTTCCTTCAAGCGTACAGGTGGGGAACGGTGGAAAGTCAGTTCAGTTCCGTACTTGGATTCCTGAATGGGGTCGGAGAAGATTCACCGGGTATCGACTCGTGGCTGATCCTAGTTCTTGAGAATCCCAGCTCCAAGAGCCACTGGTCGTTGGGAGACTTGGCACTTGGAACATTCAGCCGAGCGGTGGTGAATGATCGCTTCAAGGTGTTTTCGGAATCGCGGCACCGTGATGTCGCCAAGCATCTGAGCTACGTTGAGCAACTCGGTAATCCCAATGAAAAGCTGAGGGCCTTGGCGAGGCCAAGGCAAGGTGTATGCCTCATATATCCCACGGTTTCAACCGACTTCAGCGGCGCTGGGAAAGTAGAGGACAAAGCCGTTACCGTAGGCCTCAGCCTCACATTCCCGAAGAATGGTATCAACCAGAAAATGAATTGGCGGGTCAGGGATCCGTCAAAAGAGGCACCTGCATTCCTTGATGATGCCGATGACGATGTCGCGCAAGGACACTGAGTTGCTGGCGTGGTTGAAAGAACGCGTGTCCTAACCCATGCACCTCGATGATTTGCCCGTGGTGCTCGCGGTTCAGGAGCGGGACATCGACCTCCTGATCTTGGAAGAACTGCACGCCACGCCCGCGTTTGCGGCGTGGTGGGCAGCCCTGCTCGGCTTATCGGGGGCCACGTTCGACGGAGCCTGGCACAGCGTGAGCAACGCGGACGGCGAAACCGACGTGTTGCTCCGCGTGCACGTTGGCCAAGAGCGCATCGGCGTCCTGATCGAAAACAAGATCGCTGCGTGTGAGCAGCACGAGCAGGACGTCCGCTATCACCGGCGCGGGGCGCAAGGCTTGAAGGACGCATGGTTCGATCGTTACCTGACGTGCATCGTTGCGCCTCAGACCTACCTGGCCGGCTTGGCCGACGACTCGCGCTACGATGCACGCGTTCCCTACGAGTCGATTGCCGCGTGGTTCGCCGAGCAGCCTGGTGCCCGCGCAACTTGGCGTTGCCGTGTGATGCACGAAGCGGTCACCCAGGGGCGCCGCAGCTACGTGAAGGTGGTCAGCGAAGCGGTCACCGCGTTCCATCGTGATTACCACGCCTACCTTTGCCGCACGCAGCCAACGCTGCGAATGGTGCCGCCCACCGAAAAGGGCGCACGGGGCCACTGGGTCATCGTGCAGGCGCAAGGCTGGCCACCGGGCCTCTGGCTCAACCATCACATGAGCAGCAAGGGCGGCGATCACGTTGACCTAGGGCTCAAGGGCTTCACCCAATCTGACATCTCGTCGCGCGTGGGCGAGCTACCCTCTGACATCATCCCGCTCACCTCGGGGAAACAGGCCGGGCTGTCGATCCGAGTGCCCACCATCGACTTCAAAGGATCCGTCGCTGCTCAGATCGACGCGCTTGATGAAGTCTTCGCCGCGATGCTGCGCCTAGTGCCCTATGCTCGGTATTTCGTATGAGCTGTCAAGTAGACATCACGGGGCGAGGGGGCAAATCAGCGCCCGGTGAATTTCAACCAGAAAAATCAATGGCTCTGGACGGGCATCCTGCGCCGGCACGAACGGCCATTCACGCGCGCGCTTTGGAACGGCTTGAATTGGCCGAAGTCGGTCGGCCAATTCCTGCTGTTGACGAGCGTTGCTGTCTACCGACAATAAAGTTCTATCGTGGACAATAAAGTCCTATCCCAGACAATAAAGTTGCGAACTGGGGGGCGTTGTCGTTCGCAACCGGCTTGAGGGCAGGACCGCGCAGCCGGTGGCCGGGGCTCTGTAGATCTGTTGTGTGCCTGAAACCATAAAGCGGCCGCGACCGTAAAGCATAACTTGGCCGCCAACCTCCACGCCCGGGAGATGGCAGCACGGATTCAGTGAGGCCTCGTACTATTTGTGCGGTTACACAAAACTCTGCACACGCTCGCTCCACGCGCTTGTAGTTCACCGGCTCGCCGCCTTCCTGCCGAAGCTTCAGGTGGATCATCCCCACGCCGTAGCGCTTGTGCCGCTGCGCCAGCTCCACGATCCGCCGCCGCAGCGCCACGTTGCGGTCTGGCGGCGCCTGATAGCGGTACGCGCTGGCGCTCATGCCCACCACGCGCAACGCGCAACGCTCGCTCAGCCCCTTGTCGATCATCTGGCGCACCAACGCGCGTCGGACCGGTGCGCCTACGGTTTTTTTCGCAGGACGTCCCGGATCACCTCGTTCTCAAGCATCTGCTCAGCCAGCAGCTTCTTCAGCCGCGTGTTCTCCGTTTCCAGCTCCTTCAGGCGTTTGGCGTCCGGCACGCTCATGCCGCCGAACTTGCTGCGCCACAGGTAGTAGGAGGCCTCGCTGAAGCCGTGCTTGCGGCACAGCTCCTTGATCGGCAGGCCGGCATCCGCCTCACGCAGGAAGCCGATGATCTGTTCTTCGGAAAAGCGCTTCTTCACGTCCAATCTCCTTCGGTTGGGGGATTGGACTCCAAACGGCCGTGCTACTCAAAACCGGGGGGACGTCGCCGCGAAGCTCTACCCGTAAGGGTTCCGAAGCTGCGGGCGCTCAAAGAGTCCTTCCGCCTGCGTTGGTTCCGGTGCCAAAGGAAATGGGTTCCCCATTGACGGCCATGCCGGCGTCTTGCGTTGACGTGGCGGGCACTTCGGCGCCACAGCGGGCTCCGTTTCGAGCCGGCGCTGGTGCTGGTGGCGCCTCTGGAGCAGCCGCTTGCCTGTGTTCGTGAGATCTGCGATTCGCTTTCGTATCGGTAGCAACAGCGCCTCCGTTTCGCTCACCAGTTCGATCTCGGCCGGATGCGCATGCGTGCGTAGGTCGGTGATACGCCAGCCACACTTCCGATTCATTGGCAGGGTGTTGGAGAAGATGGCCATGTGCCCGCGAGCCGTGTATTTGGCCACACCTTGGCCCAACGTCTGCTGCGCGCGGGCAACACGGTTTCCTTTCGCCTTGATGGTTCGCCACTCTGCGACCGGAACGGCAAGGACGCGCCGCTCGCGACGCATGACCTTCAGGATCAGGTTGGTTTGCTGGCCGCGATTGGTCTGTCGGCGGATTTCGTTGAGGATCTGGCCTCGCTCGGCCTTGAAGCGTTCCTGGATCGCGAGGATCTGTGCGTGGCATTCATCTAGGCGGTGTTGGATCCGCATCACGTCATCGTCGATGCGCCGAAGCAATGCTTTCCGTTCCTTGGCGTTCATGAGCTCAGGATGCCATGGCGCCGGTAACGATTCGGTCCGCGTACGGCTCGTTCAACGGCCCTTCGGCGGCCCATCGCACGCGCATCGCTGGGGTAGGGTGACCATCCCGCGACCCGGACCGGATGTTCTGAGGTCTTTTCAAACCCTGGCATTGGCACCGCAACCTGCAGAGGCGCCTACCCGCCGTGAGGCTTGGTTTGGCCCCAGCGCGAATCGTCGACAGTATCGGGGCCTTCGCTCATCCCGAGCGCTGCAAGTCCTCGCTCTGGGCATTATCGATCCGATGAGGCGCAGCAGTAACCGTGATTCTTCGTGCGGTGGACTTCGCGACTTTCAGAGACAATTTCCGTACAGGCGTCCGTACAACGACTTAGGCCACCCGATGGGGTGGCCTAAGTCGTTGAAACTGTTGGTGGGCGGTACAAGGATCGAACTTGTGACACCTGCCGTGTGAAGGCAGTGCTCTACCGCTGAGCTAACCGCCCGCCGGGAGCGCGCAAATATACGGGGTGGCGACCCCGAGGTCAACCGGCGGGACGCGACCGGGAGGAGCGCGCGGCGGGGCTTGCTAGAATGCCTGCCCTTTCGACGACCGGCGCGCGCCATGCCCCACGATCTCGCCCATGTCCTGCATGCGCTGGAGCAGTTCCACCTCACGCCGTGGAAACTGGTCGGCTATGCCGGCACTTTGATGTTCACCAGCCGCTGGTTCGTGCAGCTGTACTACACGCGCAAGTACAGGCGGGTGGTGATGCCGCTGGCGTTCTGGTGGCTGTCGGTGCTGGGCAGCACCCTGCTGCTGGCGTACTTCGTGGTCGGCAAGAACGACTCGGTGGGCATCCTGTCGAATTTCTTCCCGGTGTTCGTGTCGGTCTACAACCTGATCGTGCACCTGCGCCACCGCAGGAACAGCATGGGCGACGACGCGATGGCGTGAGCCCGCAGCGGGGCCGGGTACGGTGCCGCGGCGGACCCGATGGGCCGTGAAGGGCGCGCGGTCCTTTCCGGCTGCGGCTAATCCGGGTCGTAATCCAGGTTGGCGGCCAGCCAGCGCTCGGCCTGCGCGCGCGTCCAGCCCTTGCGCCTGGCGTAGTCCTGCACCTGTTCGCGGCTGAGCCGGCCGACCACGAAGTACTGGCTCCCCGGGTGCGAGAAGTACCAGCCGGACACGGCCGCCGCCGGGTACATCGAGAAGCCTTCGGTGAGTTCGATGCCGGCGTTCCTGGTGGCGTCGAGCAGGTGGAACAGCGTGGTCTTCTCGGTGTGATCCGGGCAGGCGGGGTAGCCGGGGGCGGGACGGATGCCCTGGTACTGCTCGGCGATCAGCGCCTCGTTGTCCAGTTGCTCGTCCGGCGCGTAGCCCCAGAACTCGCGCCGCACGCGCTGGTGCATGCGTTCGGCGAAGGCCTCGGCGAGGCGGTCGGCCAGCGCCTTGAGGATGATCGAGGAGTAGTCGTCGAGCTCGGCGTGGAAACGCGCAAGGTGTTCCTCGATGCCGAGGCCCGCGGTCACCGCGAAGCCGCCGATCCAGTCGGGCCTGCCGGATGCCTTCGGCGCGATGAAGTCGGCGAGGCAGAAGTCGGGGCGCTCGACCGGCTTGTCGGCCTGCTGGCGCAGGTGGTGCAGGGTGGCCAGCGGCTGCGTGCGTGCGGCGTCGGCGTAGATCTCCACGTCGTCGCCGAGGTTCGCGGCGGGCCAGAAGCCGATCACGGCGCGCGCCTTCAACCACTTCCCGGCGACGATGCGGTCCAGCATCTTCTGCGCGTCGGCGAACAGCTCGCTGGCCTGCGCCCCCACCACCGCGTCGGCGAGGATGGCGGGATAGCGGCCGGCCAGTTCCCAGGCCTGGAAGAACGGCGTCCAGTCGATGTATTCGCGCAGTTCGGCGAGGCTGTAGTCGTCGAACACGGTGAGGCCGGGCTGGCGCGGCTGCGGCGGTTCGTAGCCCGCCCAGTCGCAGCTGAAGCGCTGCGCGCGGGCCTTCTCCAGCGGCACCAGCTGCTTGCCGGGGCCGCGGTGCTTGTGGCGCTCGCGGATCTCGGCGTATTCGCCGCGCACCTTGGCTAAGAAGCCGTCCACCAGTTCCCTGCTGACCAGCGACTGCGCCACGCCGACCGCGCGCGAGGCGTCCTTCACCCACACGCAGGCGGTCTCGTAGTGCGGCTCGATCTTGATCGCGGTGTGCGCGCGCGAGGTGGTGGCGCCGCCGATCAGCAGCGGGATGCTGAAGTTCTGCCGCTTCATCTCCCTGGCGACATGGGCCATTTCCTCCAGCGATGGCGTGATCAGGCCGGAGACGCCGATCATGTCCGCGTTTTCCGCGATCGCGGTGTCGAGGATCTTCTGCGCGGGCACCATCACGCCGAGGTCGACCACCTCGAAGTTGTTGCAGGCGAGCACCACGCCGACGATGTTCTTGCCGATGTCGTGCACGTCGCCCTTGACCGTGGCCATCACGATCTTGCCGTTGCTCTTGCCGGTGTCGCCGCTCTTCTTCTTCTCCTCTTCCATGAAGGGCAAGAGGTAGGCCACCGCCTTCTTCATCACGCGGGCGGATTTCACCACCTGCGGCAGGAACATCTTGCCGGCACCGAACAGGTCGCCGACCACGTTCATGCCGTCCATCAGCGGGCCTTCGATCACGTCCAGCGTGCGCGTCACGGTCTGACGCACTTCCTCGGTGTCCTCCACGACGTACTGGTCGATGCCGTGCACCAGCGCGTGCTCCAGCCGCTTGCGCACCGGCAGTTCGCGCCAGGCCAGCGTGTTGCCGGCGTCCTGTTCGCGCGCGCCCTTCCTGTGCTTCTCGGCGATCTCCATCAGCCGCTCGGTGGCGTCGGCACGGCGGTTCAGCACCACGTCCTCCACGCGCTCGCGCAGCTCGGGCTCGAGGTCGTCATAGATGGCCAGCTGGCCGGCGTTGACGATGCCCATGTCCATGCCCGCCCGGATGGCGTGGTAGAGGAACACGCTGTGGATCGCCTCGCGCACGGTGTCGTTGCCGCGGAAGGAGAACGACACGTTGGAGACGCCGCCGGAGATGTGCGAGTGCGGGAAGCGCCGCTTCAGCTCCTTCGCCGCCTCGATGAAGTTCACCGCGTTGTCGGCGTGCTCCTCGATGCCGGTGGCGATCGGGAAGATGTTGGAGTCGAAGATGATGTCTTCGGGCGGGAAACCGACCTTCCCGGTGAGCAGCCGGTAGGAGCGCTCGCAGATCTCGAGCCGCCGTGCCACGGTATCGGCCTGGCCGTTCTCGTCGAAGGCCATCACCACGGTGGCGGCGCCGTAGCGCAGGATCTTCCTGGCCTGCTCCAGGAACACTTCCTCGCCTTCCTTCAGCGAGATGGAATTCACCACGCCCTTGCCCTGCAGGCACTTGAGGCCGGCCTCGATCACGCTCCACTTCGAAGAGTCCACCATCACCGGGATCTTGGCGATGTCCGGCTCGGCGGCGATCAGGTTCAGGAACCTCACCATCGCCGCCTCGGCGTCGAGCAGGCCCTCGTCCATGTTCACGTCGAGGATCTGGGCGCCGTTCTCGACCTGCTGGCGGGCGACTTCCACCGCCTCGTCGTAGCGGCCCTCCTTGATCAGCTTCTTGAACTTCGCCGAGCCGGTGACGTTGGTGCGTTCGCCCACGTTGACGAACAGCAGCTCGGGGGTGATGACCAGCGGTTCGAGACCGGAGAGACGGGTGTGGCGGATGGTGGTCATGCTTCGGCTCTTACTTCCTCTCCCCTGCGGGGAGGGGATTGAGGTGAGGGGCGGGGCTTGCGGAAGTTGCCATCGAAGCGTGCTTCGTGGCCGGGCAGTGGCGAGGATGGCCTCTCACCCCGACCCTCGCCCCGGAGGGCAGAGGGAGCAGGGCGCGTGGCGATGCGGTGTCACGCCGCTTCCTGCAATATGCCGGGCAATTGGCGCGGCGGCAGGCCGTGCACCGCCGCGGCGATCGCCTTGATGTGCGCAGGCGTGGTGCCGCAGCAGCCGCCGACGAGGTTGAGCAGGCCGTCGCGGGCAAAGCCGGCGATCACGCCTGCCATGTGCTCGGGCGTCTCGTCGTATTCGCCGAAGGCGTTCGGCAGGCCGGCGTTGGGATGGGTGCTGACGCGGGTTTCGGCGATGTCGGCCAGCACCTGGATGTGCGGGCGCAGGTCGTCCGCGCCCAGTGCGCAGTTGAAGCCCACCGACAGCGGCCGTGCATGGCGCACGGAGTAGTAGAACGCCTCGGCGGTCTGCCCGGACAGGGTGCGGCCGGAGCGGTCGGTGATCGTGCCGGAGATCATCACCGGCAGCCGCGCGCCACGCGCCTCGAACAGCTGGTCCAGCGCGAACAGCGCGGCTTTTGCATTCAGCGTGTCGAAGATGGTCTCCACCATCAGGATGTCGGCGCCGCCGTCGATCAGGCCGCCGGCGGATTCGGTGTAGTTCCGTGCCAGCTCCTCGAACGTGACGTTGCGGAAGCCGGGATCGTTGACGTCGGGCGACAGCGAGGCGGTGCGGCTGGTGGGGCCGAGCACGCCGATGGCGAAGCGCGGTTTGTGCGGCGTCAGCACCGTGTACTTGTCGCAGGCGGCACGGGCCAGCTTCGCGCCTTCGCGGTTCAGTTCGTACGCGAGGTGTTCCAGCTTGTAGTCGGCCTGGCTGATGCGGGTGGAGTTGAAGGTGTTCGTCTCCACCAGGTCGGCGCCGGCCTCGAGGTAGGCCTCGTGCACGCCGCGGATGATCGCCGGCTGGGTCAGCGTGAGCAGGTCGTTGTTGCCCTTGAGGTCGCAGCCGCCGGGATGGTCATGGGCATGTCCGTCGTGATGGTGTTCGTACGCGCCGTCATGGCCGTGCTCGAAGCGTTCGCCGCGGAAGCCGGCCTCGTCGAGCCGGTGGCCTTGCAGCATGGTGCCCATGCCGCCGTCGAGGATCAGGATGCGTTCGGCGAGCGCGGCCTCGAGCAGGGCGACGCGGTCGGGGTGCAGCCAGGGCAGGGTACCCATCGGAGATTCCTCACTTCTTCTGCGCGAGCAGGCTGATGACTTCGAAATGTGGCGCCTTGCGCTCGCGGCTGAGCCGGTTGCAGCTCACCACCTGCAGGCCGGCGGCGCTGGCGTAATCCCGCAGCTCCGCTTCGGTGAAACCGAGGTTGCGGTGGTCGAACGGCTCCACCGCGGCGCGATGGGCGTGCTTGCCCAGCGTCACCGCGAGCAGGCGCCCGCCGGGGCGCAGCAGGTGGGCGGCCGCGGCCACCGCCTGCGCGGGGCGTTCGGCGTAGGTGAGCGCGTGCAGCATCAGCACCAGGTCGAAGCGGCGCTCGCCCAGGTCCGGCGCGTGCATGTCGCCCTGGCGCACCTCGACGTTGGGGAACGCCTGCAGGCGCTTCGCCGCGGCTTCCACCACGCGCTCGCTGGAGTCCACGCAGACGATGGAATGCGCGTGCGGCGCCAGCAGCTCGGCGGTGATGCCGTCGCCGGAGGCGATGTCCAGCACGTCGCCGGTGCCCAGCAGCTGCAGCAGCGCGCGCGCCAGGGTTTCCCAGGTGCGCCCGGGCGAGTAGTGGCGTTCCATGTCGCCGGCCACGGTGTCGGCCCAGCCCTCGGCGCGGGCGCGGTTGGCGAGCACGGCGGGCAGGCGCGCGGCATCCTCGCGCAGCAGGGCGTCGTCGATGTTCTCGCGCAACGAGGCGATCAGCGCGTGCTGGTGTTCGTCGCCCTCGCCGTTGGCGCGGTAGTACGCGGAGACGCCGGCGCGGCGGTCGCGTACCAGGCCGGCCTCCTTCAGTTTGGCCAGATGGGTGGAGACGCGCGGTTGCGCGAGGTGCAGCACCGCGGCCAGTTCGGCCACGGTGAGCTCCTCGCCTTCGAGCAGGGCGAGGAGGCGTACGCGGGTGGGGTCGGCCAGCAGGCGCAGCACGCCGGAGGCAGTCGCCAGATCCATCGTTATCCTTTTATCGCGATAAAGCGATGCAAAGGCTAGGGCCGGGTGGCGGAATCGTCAAGGGCGGGGCGATGGCGGAGATGCCGGCGCCGGCGATCCGCCGTCTGCTGCATCCGCACAAGGCGCGGTGGCCGACGCGGCTAAAATGGGCGGCTTTTCATCCCCAGTCTTGCTACCGGAGTCCCCCATGGATTTCAGCTTTACCGAAGACCAGTTGTCGATCCAGGCCATTGCCCGCGACTTCGCCCAGAAGCGCATCGCGCCGGTGGCGGCGGAGCTGGACGCCAGGGGCGAGTTCCCGCTGGACAACATCCGCGAGATGGGCCAGCTCGGCCTGATGGGCATCGAGGTGCCGCACGAGTACGGCGGCGCCGGCATGGACCCGATCGCCTACGTGCTGGCGATGATCGAGATCGCCGCCGCCGACGCGGCCACCTCCACCGTGATGTCGGTGAACAACTCGCTGTTCTGCAACGGCATCCTCAAGCACGGCACCGAGGCGCAGAAGCAGAAGTACGTGCGCGCCATCGCCCAGGGCGAGGCGATCGGTGCCTACGCGCTGACCGAGCCGCAGTCCGGCTCCGACGCCTCGGCGATGCATACCCGCGCCACGAAGAACGAGAACGGCGACTGGGTGATCAACGGCAAGAAGAGCTGGATCACCTCCGGCCCGGTATGCCGCTACATCGTGCTGTTCGCGATCACCACGCCCGGCATCGGCGCCAAGGGCGTGTCCGCCTTCATCATCGACACGCAGAAGCCCGGCTTCCACGCCGGCAAGACGGAGCCCAAGCTGGGCATCCGCGCCTCGGCCACCTGCGAGATCGAGTTCACCGACTACGTGTGCTCGAAGGACGACCTGCTGGGCCAGGAGGGCAAGGGCTTCTCCATCGCGATGGGCGTGCTGGACGCCGGCCGCATCGGAATCGCCTCGCAGGCGGTGGGCATCGCCCGCGCCGCCTACGAGGCCACGCTGCAGTGGTCGCGCGACCGCAAGGCGTTCGGCCAGCCGCTGGGCAGCTTCCAGATGACCCAGGCCAAGATCGCCGACATGAAGTGCAAGCTCGATGCCGCCACCTTGCTCACGCTGCGCGCGGCCTGGGCCAAGGGCGAAGCCGAGAAGAACGGCGGCCGTTTCGGCACCGAAGCCTCCGTCGCCAAGCTGGTGGCCTCCGAGGCGGCCATGTGGATCGCCCACCAGGCGGTGCAGATCCACGGCGGCATGGGCTACTCGAAGGAGATGCCGCTGGAACGCTACTTCCGCGACGCCAAGATCACCGAGATCTACGAGGGCACCAGCGAGATCCAGCGCATCGTGATCGCGCGCAACGAGACCGGGCTGCGCTGAGCGGCAGACAACATCGCAAGGGCCCACTTCCGGAAGGCATCGCCCACGAGTGGGCTCCTGCGTTGTCGTCGCGTAGCAAGCAAAAGCCCGGGCATCGCCCGGGCTTTGTTTTGGGGCCTGAGGCGAGCCCCGGCCCCTCACCCCAACCCTCTCCCCAAAGGGGAGAGGGAGCGTGGACGTCAGTGTCCGCGCTGCGGATCGGAGTCGAACGACTGCATGCCTGTCCCTGACGCCGGGTGCGGCCTGCCGTCGCCGTCCAGCTTGTCGCCCAGCAGGCGCCGCACCACGATGTAGAACACCGGGATCAGCAGCACGCCGAGGAAGGTGGCGAACAGCATGCCGCCGATCACGCCGGTGCCGATCGCATGGCGCGCGTTGGCGCCGGCACCGGTGGACACGAACAGCGGGAACACGCCGAGGATGAAGGCCAGCGAGGTCATCAGGATCGGGCGCAGTCGCAGCCGGGCCGCGTCCACGGTGGCCTCGCGCAGCGTGCGCCCGGCCTGCTGCTCGGCCACCGCGAATTCCACGATCAGGATCGCGTTCTTCGCGGCCAGGCCGATCACCGTGACCAGGCCGACCTTGAAGTAGATGTCGTCGGGCAGGCCGCGCAGCATGGTGAACACCACCACGCCGAGCAGGCCCAGCGGCACCACCAGCAGCACCGAGACGGGGATCGACCAGCTCTCGTACAGTGCGGCCAGTGCCAGGAACACGATCAGGATCGACAGCACCATCAGCAGCGTGGCGGCGTTGCCGGAGAGGATTTCCTGGTACGACTGGCCGGTCCAGTCGTAGCCGTAGCCCTTGGGCAGGTCGTTGCCCACGATCTTCTGCATCTCGTTCATCGCCTCGCCCGAGGCATGCCCCGGTGCGGGCGAGCCCACGATTTCCACCGCGGAATAGCCGTTGTAGCGGGTCAGCGCGGGCGAACCCATCTCCCACTTCGCGTGCACCACGTTGGAGATCGGCACCATCGCCGGCGTGCCGTCGGCGTTCTTCTGCGTGGCGCTGGGCGTGAAGAAGTGCTGCAGCGCGGTCGGCCCCATGCGGTAGGGCGCGTCGGCCTGCATGATCACGCGCTTCACGCGGCCGCCGTAGGTGAAGTCGTTCACGTACACCGGCGCCAGCATCAGGCTGATCGCGTTGTAGACGTCGCTGACCGACAGGCCCATCGACTGCGCCTGCACGCGGTCCACGTCCAGGTGCAGCTGCGGCGAATCTTCCAGCGCGTTCGGGCGCACACCGGTGAGCAGCGGGTCCTGCGCGGCCTTGCCGAGCAGAATGTTGCGCGCCTGGGTCAGTGCCTCGCGGCCGAGGCCGGCGCGATCCTGCAGGTACATGTCGAAGCCGCCGAACTGGCCGAGGCCCTGCACCGTGGGGATGTTCATCACAAAGATGCGCGCATCGCGGATCGAGAACAGCTGCATGTTCGCGCGCTGGATGAACTGCATCGCGGTGACGTCGCGCTTGGACCAGTCCTTCAGCTTGATGAAGGCCATGCCGGCGCTTTCGCTGGAGCCGATGAAGCTGAAGCCGGTCACCTGCAGCACGCCTTCCACCGCCGGGTCCTTCTCGAGGATCGCGCGCATCTGCGCCATCACCTCGCCGGTGCGCTGCTTGGTGGCGCCGGGCGGCAGCTGCACGATGGACAGCGCGTAGCCCTGGTCCTCCTCGGGGAGGAAGCTGCCGGGCAGGCGGGTGTACAGGAAGCCGGCGAGGATCGCCACCAGCACGAACACGGCCATCCAGCGCGGCGCATGCTTCACCGCGTGGCCCACGTGGCCGGTGTAGGTGCGCGTGGTCCACTCGAAGAAGCGGTTGAAGGCGCGGAAGACGATGTTCTTCTTCTTGTGGTGCTCCGGCTGCAGGAAGCTGGCGCACAGTGCCGGCGTGAACGACAGCGCGAGGAAGGCCGAGAACAGCATCGACACCGCGATGGTCAGCGCGAACTGCTTGTAGATGATGCCCGACGCGCCCGGCTGCAGCGCCGACGGCACGAACACCGCCGCCAGCACCACGGTGATCGCCACCACCGCGCCGGTGATCTGGCCCATCGCCTTGCGCGTGGCCTCCTTCGGCGAGAGGTTCTCCTCGGTCATGATGCGTTCGACGTTCTCGATCACCACGATCGCGTCGTCCACCACGATGCCGATCGCCAGCACCATGCCGAACAGGGTCAGCTGGTTGATGGTGAAGCCGAGCACCAGCATGCCGAGGAAGGTGCCCAGCAGCGCCACCGGGATCACCAGTGTGGGGATGATGGTGGCGCGGATGTTCTGCAGGAACAGCAGCATCACCAGGAACACCAGGATGATCGCCTCGACCAGCGTGTGCACCACCTCGTCGATGGAGATGTGCACGAAGGTGGTGCTGTCGTAGGGGCTGAACCAGGTCACGCCCGGCGGGAAGCTGGGCGCGAGCTCGTCCATCTTCGCGCGCACCGCGGTGGACACGTCGAGCGCGTTGGCGCCGGGCAGCAGCATGATCGCGAACGCGCCGATCGGCTTGCCGTCCCAGGTGGTGTCGAAGCCGTAGTTCTGCGGGCCGAAGCTGATCTTCGCCACGTCGCCCAGCTTGACCGTGGTGCCGTCGGGGTTCGCGCGCAGGATGATGTCGGCGAACTGCTGGGGCGAGGTGAAGCGGCCCTCGGTGGACACCGTGGCGGTCAGGCCCTGCCCGGGCATCGCCGGATCGGCGCCGACCGAGCCGGCGGCGAACTGCACGTTCTGCTGCTGGATCGCGGCGAAGACCTGCGAGGCCGACAGGTTGTAGCCCTGCAGCTTGTCCGGATTCAGCCAGATGCGCATGGCGTACTCGGAGCCGAACTGCTGGGTGTTGCCCACGCCCGGCACGCGCGAGATCTGGTCCAGCACCTGCGAACCGACGATGTCGTTGAGGCGGTTGCGGTCGATGTTCGGGTTGTCCGACTTCAGTGCGATCACCATCAGGAAGCCGGCGTTGGCCTTGGCCACCACCACGCCCTGCTGCGTCACCTCGGACGGCAGGCGCGGCGTGGCCAGTGCCACCTTGTTCTGCACCTGCACCTGGGCGATGTCCGGATCGGTGCCGGTCTCGAACGTCAGCGTGATGTTGGCGCGCCCGCTGGCACTGGACGAGGAGCTGAAGTACAACAGGTGGTCGATGCCGGTGAGCTGCTGCTCGATCACCTGGGTGACGGTCTTCTCGGTGGTGTCCGCGCTGGCGCCGGGGTAGGTGGCGCTGACGGTGACCTGCGGCGGGGCAATGTTCGGATACGACTCCACGCCCAGGTTGAGGATCGCCAGGGCGCCGCCCAGCGAGATCAGGATGGCCACCACCCAGGCGAAGATCGGGCGGTCGATGAAGAAACTCGGCATGGTCGGGCTCCGTTACTTGCCGGCGGCCGGCTTGCCGGCTGCGGCGGGGTCACCGGCGGCCTGCGGCTGCCACGGCGAGGCCTTGGCCGGCGCGCCATCGCGCACGTTCTGCACGCCGGACACCACCACCTGGTCGCCGGCGGCGATGCCGCCGGTGACCACCCAGTCGCCGCCGCTCATGTTGCCGGTGGTGACATCGTGGCGCTTGGCCTTGCCGTCGGCGCCGACCACGAACACGTAGGCGCCCACGGTGTCGCGCAGCACGGCCTGCTGCGGAATCAGGAACACCTTGTGCTGCTCGCCCAGCTTTGCCTGCAGCGTCACGTACATGCCGGGCAGCAGGCTGTGCTTCGGGTTGGGGATCTTCGCACGCAGGTCCATCGCGCCGGTGGCCGGATCGACCGTGGCGGAGGTGAAGTCCAGCGTGCCCGCTTCGGCGTAGGCGCTGCCGTCGGGCAGGGTCACCTGCACGCTGGCCTGGTCCGGCTGGGCCAGGGTGACGTTGCCCTTGCTCTGCGCCTGGCGCAGCTGCTCCATGTCGGCCACGCTCATGGTGAAGTTCACGTACAGCGGGTCGATCTGGTCCACCGTGGTGAGCAGGGTGGCGCTGCCGTTGCCCACCAGCGCGCCCTCGGTGACCTGCTGCTGGCCGGCGCGGCCGGCGATCGGCGCGGTGACGCTGGCGTAGCCGAGGTTGATGTGGGCGGTCTGCACGTTGGCGCGCGCCGCCTGCACCGCGGCGGCGGCAGTGCGTTCGCTGGCCAGTGCGTTGTCGAGGTCGGACTTCGAGACGTAGCCCTTCGGCGCCAGCTCGCGTGCCCGCGCGGCGTTGACCCTGGCGTTGGTGTACGTGGCCTGCGCCTGCGCCAGTGCGGCCTCGGCCGCGGCCAGCGCGGCCTTCAGCGGCGCCGGGTCGATCTGGAACAGCAGCTGGCCCTTCTTCACGTCGGTGCCTTCGACGTAGTCGCGCTTCAGCAGCACGCCCGCCACGCGGGCGCGCACGTCGGCGCTGCGGAAGGCCGACAGGCGGCCCACCAGATCCTTGGTCAGCGGTTCGTTCTGCGGCTGCGCGGTGATCACGCCCACCTGCGGCGGTGGCATCTGCGGCGGACCTTGCTCCTTCTTTCCGCAGGCGGTCAGGGCCAGCAGGCCGAGGCACAGCGCGGGTGCGCGCAGGGACGGGGATTTCATGGGGACTCCGGAGCGGGCTGATCGTGATTGGAGGTGTCGCGAAGGCGGCGCATCCAGCCTGCGCAGGGCACAGAGCATGACGGCATCGCCACCAGCATGTCCTGTGTCAAAGGTTGGCGATTTCCGTGCTCCATGCGGACGGGCGCGGCGGTCGAGGTGCTACTATACCGTACAGTTCAAAATTTATTGAAGGGCTTGCAGAACGGTTCTTTGCATGCACCAGTCGCGGCGGCGGCCGGCTTCCGGCGTGCCGCAGCGCGGGCATGGTGGTGGCGTTCGTGACGGCGGCTTTCCGGTGCTCACGAGCTGGCGACGGCTCCGTGCGACGCGCCGGTTTCCGCGGCCGGCGACGGCCTGTCTGCCATGTGTCGCGCATGGCATCGACGCCGCCGCGCACGCTACGCGAAGGTACGGATGCCGCACCTCGCGATGACGCTCTGCACAACGGCATCGCGGTGGATTCACCCTGACGCGGAGCGTATCCTTTTGGGGCTTTGTCGCGTCACTTTCGTCTCCACTACCAGCAGATGCCATGAATGCCATTCGTGCAGCCCATGAAGTTCCGCTTCAATCCGCCGTGTTCGAGGCACTGAAGCAAGCCGGATACCCCACCCAGCGCCTTGATGAGGCGCAATTTTTTATCGGCGCCTTCTTCGCGCGGATCACGGAGGGCGACCGCGGCCTGCACACGCCGGCGCAATGGGCTGCGCTGGCCGGCAGCCTGCTGGATTTCATGCAGCAGCGCGCGCCGGCGCGCGCCGCGGTGCGCGTGCTGAATCCCGAGGCCGGCCATGCCGGTCGCAGCTGGCTGCAGGTCGTCACCGACGACATGCCGTTCCTGATCGACACGGTGAGCATGGCGATCTCGGCCCGCCTGCAGATCCACGCGGTGATCCACCCGGTGCTGACGGTGCGGCGCGATGCGGGCGGCAAGCTGCTGGGCATCGGCGGCGACACGGGTGTGAACGAATCGGTGATGCATTTCGAGATCGACCGCGTGGCCGACGCGGCCGAGCAGGCGCAGCTGGTCGCGCAGGTCGAGGCCGCGCTGGAAGACGTGCGCGTGGCGGTGGGCGACTGGGCGGCGATGCGCGACAAGGCGCTGGCGATCGCCGACGAGCTGCCGCAGCGCAAGCCGGCGCTGGACGAGGCCTCGGCGCGCGAGGCCGGCGACTTCCTGCGCTGGATCGCCGCCGACAACTTCACCTTCTTCGGCTACCGCGAATACGAAGTGGCCGATGCCGACGGCGACCGCGTGCTGCGCGCGGTCGACAGCTCGGGCCTGGGCATCCTGCGCAAGAGCGAGCAGTCGATGGCGCCGCGCTCGCTGAAGACGCTGGCGGCCAGCGAGCTGCCGCAGTCCGGCGCGATCGACGCGATCATCCTGACCAAGACCAATGCGCGCTCGCGCATGCACCGCCCCGGCTACATGGATTACATCGGCGTGCTGAAGTTCGGCGCCGACGGCCGTGCGGTGTCCGAGCAGCGCTTCCTCGGCCTGTTCACCTCCAGCGCCTACATGGCGCGCCCGCAGGACGTGCCGCTGGTGCGGCACAAGGTGGAGGCGGTGCTGGCGCGCTCCGGCCTGAAGCGCGACTCGTACTCCGGAAAGTCGCTGCGCCACATCCTGGAAACGCTGCCGCGCGAGGAGCTGCTGCAGAGCAGCGCGGACGAGCTGTTCGCCATCGCCACCGGCATCCTGGAGCTGCGCCAGCGCGCGCACACGCGCCTGTTCATGCGCCGCGACCGCTACGGCCGCTTCTTCACCTGTCAGGTGTTCGTGCCGCGCGACCGCTTCAACACGTCGGTGCGCGAGCGCATCGAGGCGCTGCTGGGCGAGGCCCTGCACGCCGAGCAGATCGACTCCTCCGTGCTGCTGGGCGAGGCCGCGCTGGCGCGCCTGTACATCGTGCTGCGGCCGAGGATCGGTGACCAGCCGGGCTACGACCTGGCTGCGCTGGAGCAGGGCGTCGCGGCGATCGTGCGCAACTGGCACGACGAGGTGCGCGACGCGCTGGTGCAGCTGTGCGGCGAGCACGAGGGCGTGGTGCTGGCGAACCGCTACGCACGCGCGCTGCCGCCCGGCTACATCGACGACGTGAGCCCGGCGGTGGCCGCCGAGGACGTGCGCCAGCTGTCGCTGCTGGAAGGCGACAACGCGCTGCGCATGTCGTTCTATCACCCGCCGAAGGCACCGGAGACGCTGCGCTTCAAGGTCTACCGCTCCGGCGGTGACATCGCGCTGTCCGAGGTGCTGCCGCAGCTGGAGAACCTGGGCCTGCGCGTGCTCACAGAGCACGTCTACGAGATCCCCGGCGACAGCGTGCCGCTGTCGATCCAGGACTTCGAGGTGCAGCCGGTGGGCAAGCTCACCTTCAGCGTGGAGCAGGTGGGCTCGCTGTTCGAGCACGCGTTCGAGCAGATCTGGCGCGGCAACGCCGAGAACGACGGCTTCAACCGCCTGGTGCTGGGCGCCGGGCTGAGCTGGCGCCAGATCGCGATGCTGCGCGGC
Source organism: Rhodanobacter aciditrophus (assembly GCF_050026795.1). Taxonomy (NCBI): domain Bacteria; kingdom Pseudomonadati; phylum Pseudomonadota; class Gammaproteobacteria; order Lysobacterales; family Rhodanobacteraceae; genus Rhodanobacter; species Rhodanobacter aciditrophus. The sequence continues at coordinate 770,745 of NZ_JALBWP010000012.1, read as the reverse complement.
TACTGCAAGTACCTGCTGCAGGCCGGCACGACGTTCTCGCAGCCGTACATGGAGGACACGCTGAACCGCTACCCGGCGATCGCCGGCCTGCTGGTGGAGCTGTTCCTGGCCAAGTTCGACCCGCGCCGCGAGTCGCTGCCGGCCGACGAGCGCAAGAGCGCCGCGGAACTGCTCCACGGCGAGATGTCGGCGCTGATCCCGGCGCACGTGCAGGCGGCGAACCCGGCGCTGGTCGGCAACCTCGCCGCCGCGCTGGCGCAGCCGCGCGCCGAGCAGGCCAAGGTGATCGAGGGCGCGATCAACGTGCTGCTGGAGAACGTGGCGAGCCTCGACGAGGACCGCATCCTGCGCAACTTCGTGGCGGTGATCCACGCCACCCTGCGCACCAGCTTCTTCCAGCAGTGGAACGGCGCCTACCGCGACTACATCAGCTTCAAGCTCGACTCGCACGCCGTGCCCGAGCTGCCCAAGCCGGTGCCGTACCGCGAGATCTGGGTGTGCGCGCCGCGCGTGGAGGGCATCCACCTGCGCTTCGGCCCGGTGGCGCGCGGCGGCCTGCGCTGGTCCGACCGTCGCGAGGATTTCCGCACCGAGGTGCTGGGCCTGGTGAAGGCGCAGATGGTGAAGAACACCGTGATCGTGCCGGTGGGCTCGAAGGGCGGCTTCTTCGTCAAGAAGCCGCCCCAGCCGACGGGCGGCAGCGGCGACCGCGACGCGCAGCTGGCCGAGGGCATCGCCTGCTACAAGCTGTTCATCAACGGCCTGCTCGACATCACCGACAACCTGGTCGAGGGCAAGGTGGTGAACCCGCACGACGTGGTGCGCCACGACGCCGACGATCCCTACCTGGTGGTGGCGGCCGACAAGGGTACGGCCACGTTCTCCGACATCGCCAACGCGATCTCGATCGAGCACGGCTTCTGGCTGGGCGACGCGTTCGCCTCCGGCGGCTCGAACGGCTACGACCACAAGGGCATGGGCATCACCGCCAAGGGCGCGTGGGAGTCCGTCAAGCGCCACTTCCGCGCGCTCGGCCGCGATTGCCAGAACGAGGACTTCACCTGCGTGGGCATCGGCGACATGTCCGGCGACGTGTTCGGCAACGGCATGCTGCTGTCGAAGCACACCCGGCTGGTGGCCGCGTTCGACCATCGCCACGTGTTCCTCGACCCGAACCCGGATGCGGCGCGCTCCTTCGCCGAGCGCGAGCGCATGTTCAAGCTGCCGCGGTCGAGCTGGGAGGATTACGACAAGTCGCTGATCTCCGCCGGCGGCGGCGTGTGGCCGCGCACGGCGAAGTCGATCCCGGTTTCGCCGGAGGTGCGCGCGGCGCTGGGCCTCAAGCCCGACGTCACCCAGATGGCGCCGAACGAGCTGCTGAACGCCATCCTCAAGGCGCCGGTGGACCTGCTGTGGAACGGCGGCATCGGCACCTACGTCAAGGCCAGCGGCGAGACCCACGCCGACGCCCGCGACCGCGCCAACAACGGCCTGCGCGTGGACGGCAACGAGCTGCGCTGCCGGATCGTGGGCGAGGGCGGCAACCTGGGCATGACCCAGAAGGGCCGCATCGAGGCGGCGCAGAAGGGCGTGCTGCTGAACACCGACTTCATCGACAACTCCGCCGGCGTGGACACCTCCGACCATGAGGTGAACATCAAGATCCTGCTGAACGACGCCGTGCATCGCGGCGAGCTGAGCGAGTCGGACCGCAACACGCAGCTCGCCGCGATGACCGACGAGGTCGGCCAGCTGGTGCTGTGGGACAACTACCGCCAGAACCAGGCGATCACGCTGATGGAGCACCAGTCGGTGAAGCGTATCGGCTCGATGGCGCACTTCATCCGCACGCTGGAGGCCGAGGGCCAGCTCGACCGCCAGGTGGAAAACCTGCCGAGCGAGGCCGAGCTCGCCGAGCGCAAGACGCGCGGCCTGGGCCTGACCCGGCCGGAGCTGGCGGTGCTGCTGTCCTATGACAAGATCCGCCTGTTCCAGCAGCTGCTCGACTCCGACGTGCCGGAAGACCCGTACCTGTCCAAGGAACTGGTGCGCTACTTCCCCGCGCCGCTGCACGAGAAGTATGCCGCGCACATGCAGCGCCACCGCCTGAAGCGCGAGATCATCGCCACCGCGGTGACGAACTCCACGATCAACCGCATGGGCGCCACCTTCATGATGCGCATGCAGGAGGACACCGGCAAAGGCCCCGCGGCGATCGCCAAGGCCTACACCGCGGCGCGCGAGATCCTCGATGCGCGCGAGCTGTGGGCCGAGATCGAGGCGCTGGACAGCCAGGTGGCCGAGGGCACCCAGGTCGACGCGGTGATGCAGATCTGGTCGCTGCTGCGCCACATGACCCGCTGGCTGCTCAATCGCCCCGGCGGCACGCTGGAGATCGCCGCCAACGTCGAGCGCTACCAGGCCGGCGTGAGCGCGCTGCGCAAGGCCCTGCCCGAAGTGCTCACCGCCACCGGCAAGGGCGACTTCGCCAGCAGCCAGGAGAAATGGGAAGGCCTGGGCCTGCCGGCCGAACTGGCCGTGCGGCTGGCGCGCCTGTCCGAGCTGCGCGCCGCGCTCGACATGGTCGAGGTGGCGCAGCAGAGCGGCCAGCCGATCGAGAAGGTCGCCGGCGTGTTCTACGAGCTGGGCGAGGTGCTGGACCTGGAGTGGCTGCGCGGCCAGATCGAGGCGCTGCCGGTGGAAGGCCACTGGCATGCGCAGGCGCGCGGTTCGCTGCTGGACGAGCTCAACCACCAGCATCGCGCGCTGGCCCAGCAGGTACTGACGCTGCCCGCCGGCGGCAAGGGCATCTCGCCGGTGCAGGTGTGGCTGCAGCGCGACGACCCCACGCTGCAGCACACCCGCGGCATGCTGGCCGAGATCCTCACCCAGAACGCCGACTACCCGATCGCCTCGGTCGCGGTGCGCCGGCTGGCCCAGCTGGCGCAGGTGCCGGTGTAGTGCTGTCACTCCCTCTCCCCCTTGGGGAGGAGAGGGTTGGGTGAGGGGCGGCGCCGCGAAAACCTCCATGCGATACCCGAAGCCCCGGCCAGTCCGGGGCTTCGCTTTCCGGCGTGCCGCCGCGCCCATGCGGTAAGCTCCGGCGCATCCCATCGGAGCCAACCCCAGCCATGCGTCTCGCCTTCGTCGCCAGTGACACCAGCGTCGCCCAGCAGGCGCGGCGCAAGCTCGTGGAGCGCTACGGCGACGTGCCGGCGACGGAGGCGGAACTGATCGTGGCGCTGGGCGGCGATGGCTTCATGCTGCGCACCCTGCATGCGCACCGCGCGCTGAACGTGCCGGTGTACGGCATGAAGCTGGGCCGCGTCGGCTTCCTGATGAACAAGCACCGGCTCGACGAGCTGCCCGAGCGGGTGGCGCGCGCGCATGCGGCCGAGCTGTTTCCGCTGGAGATGCTGGCCACCGACGCGGCTGGCGACACCCATCGCGCGCTGGCCTTCAACGAGGTCTCGCTGCTGCGCCAGAGCAACCAGGCCGCGCACATCGAGGTGAAGCTCAACGAGGCGGTGAAGCTGCCCAACCTGATCTGCGACGGCGTGATGGTGGCCACGCCGGCCGGCTCCACCGCCTACAACCTCTCCGCGCACGGCCCGATCCTGCCGCTGGACGCGAACGTGCTGGCGCTCACGCCGATCAGCCCGTTCCGCCCGCGGCGCTGGCGCGGCGCCATCCTGCCGCACCGCACCCGGGTCAGCCTGCGGGTGCTCGACCCGGGCAAGCGCCCGGTCAGCGCCACCGCCGACTTCCACGAGGTGCGCGACGTGCGCACGGTCGAGGTGGCGCAGGCTGCCGAGCAGGGCGTGCGCCTGCTGTTCGATCCCGAGCACAACCTGGAGCAGCGCATTCTCGACGAGCAGTTCGCGGCGGATTGAACACGGGCGGAAGCGGGCGGCGGGGGCGAGGGGGGAGAGAAACGCCGGAACCGGCCTTCCCTCGGTCATTTCCCCGCGCTCTCCGCCGCGATGCAGTAGATTCACGCCATGAACCCGGCCGCCGTCCACGACCCTGCTTCCGCCACCGACAACCGCCTCGTGGTGGCGATCTCCTCGCGAGCGCTGTTCGACCTGGGCGACAGCCACGCGCTGTTCGAGCGCGAGGGCCTCGATGCCTACCGCAGCTTCCAGATCGAGCACGAGAACGAGATCCTGAAGCCCGGCGTGGCGTTCCCGCTGGTGCAGAAGCTGCTCGACCTCAACAAGCTGGCGGGCGACAAGCCGCCGGTGGAGGTGATCCTGCTGTCGCGCAACTCCGGCGACACCGGCCTGCGCATCTTCAACGCGATCCAGCACTACGGCCTGGAGATCAGCCGTGCCGCGTTCACCAGCGGCGCACCCACCTCCGACTACATCGCGCCGTTCAAGGCCGACCTGTTCCTTTCCGCCAACGCCGAGGACGTGGGCCGCGCGCTCAAGGCCGGCGTGGCGGCCGCCACCATCCTGCCCAGCGTCGCGCCGCCGCGCATGAGCGAGCAACTGCGCATCGCCTTCGACGGCGATGCGGTGATCTTCGGCGACGAGGGGGAGCGCGTCTCGCGCGAGGAGGGGCTGGAGGCCTTCCATCGCAACGAGCGCGAACATGCCGAGGAGCCGTTGTCGGTGGGGCCGTTCCGCGGCTTCCTCACCGCGCTGCACCGCCTGCAGGCGGCATTCCCCGCGGAGAACTCGCCGATCCGCACCGCGCTCGTCACCGCCCGTTCCGCGCCCGCGCACAAGCGCGTCATCCTCACCCTGCGCCGCTGGGGCGTGCGCATCGACGAGGCGCTGTTCCTCGGCGGCCGCGACAAGGGCCCCTTCCTCGACGCCTTCGGTGCCGACATCTTCTTCGACGACTCTCCGGCCAACGTGGAATCCGCGCGCAGGCATGTGGCGACGGGGCACGTGCCGCACGGGGTGAGCAACCGCCGCTGAGCGCGGAGCGAGGTGCGACATGCGTGTCCTGACGTTGCTCGTGCTGGCCTTGCTGCCCTGGCCCGCGGCGGCCGAACGCTATCGCTCGGTCACGCTCGCGCCCGATCGCGCCACGCTGGTGCTGCATACCGCGCATGGCGACGTGCACGCGCCGCGTACCGATCCGGACCAGCAGGGTTTCGACGAACCGCGCGTCGCGGCCGATGGCCGAACGGTCGGCTGGCTGGTGCTGGAAGCCAATTGCTGCACCTCCTATCCGCTGCCCACTTCGCTGGTGCTGTACCGCGACGGCAGGCTGCTGCGCCGTTTTGCCGAAGGCATGGCGATCTGGGCCTGGGGCTTCGCGCGCAACGGGCACGCGGTGGCGTATCGCCAGCGCGCGCCCCACGGCATCAGCACCATCGTCTACACCTTGCGGGACGTCGACGACGGCCGGCGGCTGGCGGAGTTCGACTGCTATCCGCGGGAGGACGCGCCTGCAGGCCAGCCGCCTTCCTACGCGTACGACGGCCAGGTGCCCGAGTGGGTCTGGCCCATCGCCGAAGAGTGCCCGACCCGCTAGGCGCGGAACCGCGCTAGCCATGCCCGGCTGCGTCGGGTCGCGCGCGCGTCAGGGTACGGAATGCCCCTTGCTCGCCGTCCAGATCGCGTACCAGTCCTCGGCATCCAATGAAACGTCCAGCGCGGCCACCGCCTCGCGCAATCCCTCGACGCGACCCGTGCCGGTGATCGGGCAGGGCCGCGAGGGATGGCGCAACACCCAGGCAAACGCCAGGGTGCCAAGGCTGATGCCGTAGCGCTCGGCGATGCCCCGCATCTCGGCGCGCACGCGCACGGCCTGTTCGTCCTCGCCGGTGAACAGCCGGCCGCCGCCCAGCGGCGACCAGACCATCGGGCGCAGGCCGAGCTCTTGCGCCTGGTCCAGCGTGCCGTCATCCAGCGCATCCATGTGCAGGGGCGAGAGCTCGAGCTGGTTGGTGACCAGCGGATGCTGCCGGTTGAGCAGGGCGAACTGGCTGGCCGAATGGTTGGAGACGCCCCAGTGCGCCACCTTGCCTTCGCGCGTCAGCGTGCGGAAGGTCTCCGCCAGCGTGGCGGCATCCATCAGGTAGTCGGGGCGATGGATCAGCACCAGGTCCAGCCGTTCGGAGTGCAGGTTGCGCAGCGATTGCTCGACCTGCGCGCACACGTAGGCCGCCGAGGTGTCGTAGTGGTTGATCCGGTAGGGCCGGCTGGCCGCGCGCAGGCGGATACCGCACTTGGTCACCAGTTGCATGCGCTGGCGCAGCGCCGGCGCGGCCTGCAGCGCTTCGCCGAACAGCGCCTCGGCGCCGTAGTCGCCGTAGATGTCCGCGTGGTCGAAGCTGGTGATGCCGAGCTCCAGCGCCTGCTCGATCCAGCGTACGCGCTCCCGCACGGAGAGTTTCCAGTCCTTGATGCGCCACAGGCCGGCGACGACGGGGGAGAGTGCGGGCGGGCTGGCGGACATGGCGGCGGCGCGGCGGGACGGGCCGGCAGTGTGCCAACCACGCGGGCCGGCCTCAAGGCACGCGGTCACATCATCTTTACGCGCCGCCACCAGTGGGCGACCTGCTCTTCCCGCACCAGCGTGAACAGCCCGGCGCCCAGGATCAGCACGATGCCCACCACCATCGGCCAGTCCAGCCTGTCGCCGAACAGCCAGTAGCCGAAGCCGATCGCCCACAGCATCTGGCTGTACTGGGCAGGCGCCACGCGGTTCGCATGGGCGAGCCGCGTGGCGTACATCAGGAGCACGCCGGCCAGCCCGGCGAGCAGGCCGTAGCCAGCCAGGAGGCCCCATTGCGCCAGGTCGGGCCATACGAAGCGGGGCAGCATCAGCACGCCACCGGCCACCAGCGGGCCGATCGCGCCGGCGCCGTACAGGCTGATGCGCTTCTCGTCGCCGCCGGCCATGCGCAGCGCCACCACCGATCCCGCCGCGGCGACACTGCACAGGATCGCCGCCAGGTGCCCGATGCCCAGCGTGCGGAAGCCGGGGCGCAGTACCACCAGCACGCCGGCAAAGCCCACGAACACCGCGGTCCAGCGCCGCCAGCCCACGTGTTCCTTCAGCAGCAGCACCGACAGGATGGTCACGAAGATCGGCATCAGGAAGATCATCGAGAACACCTCGGCCATCGGCAGCAGGGTGAACGCGGTGACCGAGCTGATGTTGCCCACCGCGCCGGCGAGCGCGCGCACCCACCACAGCTTCGGGCGACGCGCGGCGAACACGTCGTGCCAGCGGTCGTCCTTGTCCATGAGGAAGGGCAGCGCGGCCAGACCCAGCGCGGCGCCGATGCACACCGATTCGTACGGCGGCACGCTGCCGTGCAGGGACTTCACGAAGGCGTCGCTGATGGCGTAGGCCGCAAAGCTGGCGAAGCCCAGCAGGACACCCTTGATCATGGATTTTCCGTGGCGGGAGGAGACAGGCCCGCATGATCGCATGACAAGTCTGCTGCGCCCCGCCATGACCGGCATGGGCCGCCCCGGGTAGAATCCGGGGTTTCCCTGCCTGCACTGGAACACCCATGGCTGCCGCCCGCCTGAACCCGCTCGACCTGTACGACGTCCGCTCGCTGCTCACCGACGAGGAGCGCATGGTGCAGGACACCGTCGGCCGTTTCGTCGACGAGAAGGTGCTGCCGATCATCGGCGACTGCTTCGACCAGGCGCGCTTCCCGACCGAGCTGATCCCGGAAATCGCCAGCCTCGGCCTGCTCGGCGCCACGATTCCCGAGAAGTACGGCTGCGCCGGCATGAGCGGCGTCAGCTACGGCCTGATCTGCCAGGAGCTGGAGCGCGGGGATTCGGGCCTGCGCAGTTTCGCGTCGGTGCAGAGCTCGCTGGTGATGTACCCGATCTACGCCTACGGCAGCGAAGAGCAGAAGATGGAGTACCTGCCGAAGATGGCGGCGGGCGAGGTCATCGGCTGCTTCGGCCTCACCGAGCCGCACGGCGGCTCCGATCCGGCCAACATGAAGACCCACGCGAAGAAGGACGGCGGCGACTGGGTGATCAACGGCGCCAAGATGTGGATCACCAACGGCAACCTCGCGCAGATCGCCGTGGTGTGGGCGCAGACCGAGGATGGCATCCAGGGCTTCATCGTGCCCACGGACAGCAAGGGCTTCACCGCCCAGCAGATCCACAAGAAGATGAGCCTGCGCGCCTCGGTCACCAGCGCGCTGTTCCTCGACAACGTGCGCGTGCCCGACGCGAACCGCCTGCCCAACGTGAAGGGCCTGAAGGGCCCGCTGGGCTGCCTGACCCAGGCGCGCTACGGCATCACCTGGGGGCCGATCGGCGCGGCGCAGGCCTGCCTGAAGGAAGTGATCGACTACACGGCCGAGCGCGTGCTGTTCGGCCGCCCGCTGGCCGCCAACCAGGCGATCCAGCTCAAGTTGGCCGACATGGCCCGCCGCATCACCACCGCGCAGCTGCTCTCGCTGCAGCTCGGCCGCCTCAAGGACGCCGGCGCCATGCAGCCCACCCAGGTCTCGCTGGCCAAGTGGAACAACTGCCGCATGGCAATCGACATCGCGCGCCAGTGCCGCGACATCCTCGGCGGCGCCGGCATCACCACCGAGCACGGTGCGATCCGCCACGCGCTCAACCTGGAGTCGGTGATCACCTACGAGGGCACCGAGACCGTGCACGAGCTGGTGGTGGGCCGCGAGCTGACCGGCATCAACGCGTTCTGATTTTTCTCCCTCTCCTCTCCGGGGAGAGGGCTGGGGTGAGGGGCGGGTTCGCGGCAGCCTTCGTGCGAAGCATGCTTCGATCAGGCATCGACGCAAGAGCGACCCCTCACCTCGATCCTCTCCCCAAAGGGGGAGACGACGAAACCTTGTCTTGGCCACTGACATCCGCATCGGAACCAACCGCCTGATCCCGCGCGCCCATTTCGACGCATGAGCCATATCCCGCCCGCGCTGTTCGTCGCGCTCACCGAGCTGGTGCCCGATCTGCACGTGCACTGCGTGGAGCCGTGGTGCGTGATCGGCAGTGCGGCAGCGCGCCTGCTGGGTGCCGAGGTGGACGTGGCCGACGTCGACGTGCTGGTCTCGGGCGACGATGCCGACACGCTGATGGCGCACTGGGCCGATCGCCGCGATACCAGCTACGAGCCCGCCGACAGCGGTCGCTTCCGCTCGCACTTCGCCCGCTTCCGTTTCCCCGGCCTGCCGGTGGAGGTGATGGGCGGGCTGGAATTCAACCGTGGCGAAGGCTGGCAGCGGCTGTCGCCGGGCCGCTTGGAGCTGGTCGGCCTGCAGGGCCTGGCCGTACCGGTGCCCACGCTGGATGACCAGGTCCGCATCCTCGAATCCTTCGGTCGCGACAAGGATCGCGCACGCGCCGCCGCCTTGCGCCGGCTGCGCCAGCCGCCGTCCGTGCTGCCCATCGTTTCCTCTTCCTGACGGCCGTCAGGCTGCTCCCCGAACCGACACGACATCGCCATGACCACCATGCCAGCCCCCATCGCCGCCCGCCACAAGGGCTTCAACCGCGCCGAGATCGTCGACCAGAACTTCACCGAGTTCGTCGGCGAATGGCGGGGCGAGGTGCGTACCGCGCCCCGCGGCGACGCGCCGGTGCTGCCGGGCAGCGCGCTGGATGCGCAGGGTTTCCGCGAGCTGCTGGAATCGCAGCTGATCTCGCGCCACCTGGATCTCATGGCGCGCGTGCTGCGCGTGCAGAACAAGGTGTTCTACACGATCGGTTCTTCCGGCCACGAAGGCAACGCGATGGTGGCGCGGCTGACCCGCCACACCGACCCGGCGTTCCTGCACTACCGCTCCGGTGGCTTCATGGCCGAGCGCTTCCGCAAGCTTCCGGGCATGGACCCGGTGATGGATTCGGCGCTGTCTTTCGCCGCCAGCAAGGACGACCCGGCCTCCGGCGGCCGCCACAAGGTGTGGGGCAGCAAGCCGCTCTGGGTGCTGCCGCAGACCTCGACGATCGCCTCGCACCTGCCCAAGGCGCTGGGCACGGCGATCGCCATCGACCATGCGCGACGCATAGGCCACAGCTTGCCGATTCCCGACGACTCCATCGCGATCTGTTCGTTCGGCGACGCCTCCAGCAACCACGCCACCGCGCAGACGGCCTTCAACGCAGCGGCGTGGACGGCTTACCAGAAGCTGCCCGCGCCGGTGCTGTTCGTGTGCGAGGACAACGGCATCGGCATCTCGGTGAAGACACCGACCGGCTGGGTGGCCAGCAACTTCCAGTCGCGTTCCAACCTCGACTACTTCTATGCCGACGGCCTCGACCTCGCCGAAGGCTACGCCCAGGTGCAGCGCGCGGTGGAGCACTGCCGCAGCACGCGCCGACCCACCTTCCTGCACCTCAGGACCACCCGCATCATGGGCCACGCCGGCACCGACTTCGAGATCGAGTGGCGCAGCATCGAGGAGCTGGTGGCGGTAGAGGCGGGCGATCCGCTGCTGCGTTCGGCGGCAATCGCGCTGGAGTCCGGGCTGTACTCGAAGGACGCGCTGCTCGAACTCAACGAGTCCATCCGCAGGCGCTGCTTCGCCGCCGCCGAGGAAGCCGACCGCCGTCCGAAGCTGGAGCGCCTCGACGACGTGATGGCGCCGCTCGCGCCGTACACGCCGGCCAAGGTCAAGGCCGAGGCGGAGCGCGCCGACTACGCCGACGCCCGCCTCAAGGCCTTCGGCGGCGCGGACAAGCTGCCCGAGAACCAGCCGCCGCGCCATCTGGCGATCCAGATCGGCCAGGCGCTGCACGACATCATGGCGAAGTACCCCGAGTCGCTGCTGTTCGGCGAGGACGTGGCGCAGAAGGGCGGCGTCTACACGGTCACCAAGGGCCTGCACAAGGCGTTCAGGAACACCCGTGTGTTCAACACGCTGCTGGACGAGACGATCATCCTCGGTCTGGCCCAGGGCTACGCCAACATGGGCATGCTGCCGATCCCGGAGATCCAGTACCTGGCCTACTTCCACAACGCCGGCGACCAGATCCGCGGCGAAGCGGCCAGCCTGCAGTTCTTCTCCAATGACCAGTACCGCAACCCGCTGGTCATGCGCGTGGCCTCGCTGGGCTACCAGCGAGGCTTCGGCGGCCACTTCCACAACGACAACTCGATCGCCGCGCTGCGCGACATCCCGGGTCTCGTCGTCGGCTGCCCCAGCCGTGGCGACGACGCGGCGACCATGCTGCGCACGCTCACCGCGCTGGCGAAGGTGGACGGGCGCGTGTGCGCCTTCCTCGAACCGATCGCGCTGTACATGACCAAGGACCTTTACGAGGCCGGCGACGGCGCGTGGCAGTTCGCCTATCCCGCGCCGGGCGAGGCGATGACGCTGGGCGAGGGGCGCGTCTACAACGAGAAAGCGAAGGACCTGGTGGTGTTCACCTTCGGCAACGGCGTGCCGATGGCGCTGCGCGCCGCGCGCACCATCGAGGCCGAGCTGAAGTGGAAGGTGCGCGTGGTCGACCTGCGCTGGCTGGCGCCGCTCAACGACGCCTTCATTGCCGCGCAGGCGAAGAACGCGAAGCGCATCCTGGTGCTGGACGAAGGCCGCAAGAGCGCCGGCGTGGGCGAGGGCGTGATCACCGCGATCGTCGAGGCGGGTCTCGGCGCCACGCCGCTGCAGCGCGTGGTGGGCGCCGACACCTTCACCCCGCTGGCCGGCGCCGCCTTCCTGGTGCTGCCGGGCGAGGCGGACGTGGTGGCCGCGGCGCACAAGCTGGCGTGATGCCCCGTGCAGGAGCGCACCGGGTGCGCTCCTGCGGCCGCTCTCAGCCGGCAAAGCCGCCCTCATCCAGGAACGCCCGTTCCGCGGCCGTGCTGTCGCGGCCGAGCACGGCGTTGCGATGCGGGAAGCGCCCGAAGCGGGCGATCACGTCGTGGTGGATGCGCGCGTACCTGGCGTAATCGCCCAGCCCCTCGCACAAGGCCACGGCGCGATCCTGGTCGGCCAGCGCCTCGCTGTGCTCGAACGGCAGGTAGAAGAACACGCGCAGCGCCGGGTCGATGGCATGGTCATGGCCCCGTTCCACGGCGGCACGCGCGAAGGCCAGCGCCAGCGGATCGGTGGCGAACATATGCGCGGTGCCGCGGAAGGCGTTGCGCGGGAACTGGTCGAGCAGGATCAGCAGCGCCAGCGCACCCTCGGTCCCATCCAGCCAGCGGTCGAGCTCGCGTCGCGCGGCGGCCATGTGCGCGTCGAGGAAGCGCGCGCTGAAGTCGCGGTCGAATGCCGCGTCCTTGTCGAACCACTTGTCGGGGCCGGCGTCGCGCCAGAAGCGGACGACGTCCTGCGGCTGGTGGCCTGGGGTCATGGCGGGCTCCTCGATGGTGGCGGTCTTCCATCGTCGCACAGTGCCAGTCGTCACCCCCGCACCGGCCGCCGCTGGTGCTAAGTTGGGGGAATTCCCAACCGTCCGCAGGTGCCGCCATGTCTTCCGCTTCGTCCGCGCGTCCGCAGAACACCTATGGCCGCGTCGCCCTCGCCGTGTCGCTGGCGCTCGCCGCCGGCGCCGCTTCCGCCCAGGTGTCGCGCAGCAAGCAGGTGCCGGTGCCGCAGGACACGCCGTACCCCGGCACCATCGCCATCCATGTCGACGCCAGCGACACCCGGCAGGGGATCTTCCGCGTGCACGAGACCATTCCGGTCGAAGCCGGCAAGCTGACCCTGCTGTATCCGGAGTGGATCCCGGGCAACCACTCGCCCAGCGGCCCGATCGCGATGCTGGCGGGGCTGAAGCTCAGCGCGAACGGCAAGCCGGTCGCGTGGAAGCGCGACAAGTACGACGTGTACGCGTTCCACCTCGACGTGCCCGCGGGCGCCAGCAGCCTCGATGCGGAGTTCCAGTACCTCTCGCCGCGCGACGGCGGCTACGAGATGACCGACCGCATGCTGATGCTGGAGTGGGACAAGGTGTCGCTGTACCCGGCCGGCCACTACACCCGCGACATCCGCTTCGCGCCCAGCGTGACGCTGCCGCAGGGCTGGCAGTTCGGCAGCGCGCTGGAGACCGCCGCGCAGTCCGGCAGCAGCACCACCTTCAAGCCGGTGACCTACAACACGCTGGTCGACTCGCCGATGTACGCGGGCCGCTACTTCAAGCGCGTGGACCTGAATCCAGGCGGCAAGGCGCCGGTGCACCTGGACGTGGTGGCCGACGCGCCGAAATACCTGGAGATGACCCCCGAACAGCTGAAGGAACATCGCGCGCTGGTGAGCCAGGCGGTGAAGCTGTTCGGCTCGCACCACTACGACCACTACGACTTCCTGTTCTCGCTGTCCAACCAGCTCGCCGGCAACGGCCTGGAGCACCACCAGTCCAGCGAGGACGGCATGGGCGCGGACTACTTCACCGCCTGGGCCGACGATGCGCCGAACCGCGACCTGCTGGCACACGAATACGTGCATTCGTGGAACGGCAAGTTCCGCCGTCCGGCCGACCTGTGGACGCCGAACTTCAACGTGCCGATGGGCGATTCGCTGCTGTGGGTGTACGAAGGCCAGACGCAGTACTGGGGCTTCGTGCTCACCGCGCGCGCCGGCCTGTGGACGCCGCAGCAGTTCCGCGACGCGCTGGCGATGACGGCAGCCAACTACGACCGCAACCGGCCCGGCCTGCAGTGGCGCTCGCTGGAGGACACCACCAACGACGCCACCGCCGCGCATCGCTCCGGGCTGCCGTACCGCAGCTGGCAGATGAGCGAGGACTACTACTCCGGCGGCCAGATGCTGTGGCTGGCGGCGGACGCCAAGCTGCGCGAGCTCACGCACGGCAGGAAATCGCTGGACGATTTCGCGCGGGCCTTCTTCGGCGTGGACGACGGCAGCTTCGTGACGAAGACCTACACCTTCGACGACGTGGTCGCCGCGCTGAACGGCGTGGCCAGCTACGACTGGGCCAGCTTCCTGCGCGCCCGCGCCGACGCGCTGGATCCGCCGCTGCTGGACGGCCTCGCCGCCGCGGGCTGGAAGCTGGTCTACACCGACCAGCCCAGCGCCTACGAGAAGCAGTACGACAGCCGCCCCGAATCCCCGCGCCACCTCTACAACTTCGCCTGGTCGATCGGCCTGACCCTCACCAAGCGGGGCGAGGTCAATGACGTGCGCTGGGGCGGCCCCGCGTTCAAGGCCGGCGTCAGTACCGGCGCCACCGTGGTGGCGGTGAACGGGCAGGCCTATTCGGGCGACGCGCTGAAGGAAGCGATTGCCGCGGCGAAGGGCGGCAACGCGCCGATCCAGCTGCTGCTGAAGTTCCAGGGCAAGCTGCAGACCGTGCCAGTGGACTACCACGGCGGCCTGCAGTACCCGCACCTGGAGCGCATTGCCGGCACGCCGGATTACCTCGACCAGATCATTGCCGCGCGCTAGGGCGCCTGACTCCCTCTCCCCATGCGGGAGAGACCTGGGTGAGGCGCGCCTGCGGCGGCCTCGCCCGGGAAGCCTCGTCGCGAGTCCCATTCCCCACCTCGATCCTCTCCTGAAGGGGAGGGCAGGAAACGCCGGCATGGTCGCCATCCCTCCACGCTCGAATCCCCCGTCGCCGTCCCTCGGCCAGCTGCTGCGCGAATGGCGCACGCTGCGCAGGCAGAGCCAGCTCGACCTGGCGCTGGCGGCGGAGATGTCCACCCGCCACCTCAGCTGCATCGAGACCGGCAAGGCCCGGCCCAGCCGCGAGGCGCTGGGCCGCATTGCGGCCACGCTCGACATGCCGCTGCGCGCGCGCAATGCCCTGCTGCTCGCCGCAGGCTATGCGCCGGAGTACGCCGAGCGCGACTGGGCGGCGCCCGCGCTGGAACGCATGCGCCACGCGGTGGAGTTGATCCTGGCGCATCAGGAGCCGTACCCGGCGTTCGTGCTCGACCGCGAGTGGAACGTGCTGATGGCCAACGGTGCCGCGGCGCGCGTGAACCGGCTGCTGATGGATGGGCGCGAAAGCCGCCATGCCAACCTGCTGCACCAGGTGTTCGACCCGGAGGATTTCCGCCCGGCGATCGCCAACTGGTCCGCGGTGGCGGAGAAATTCCTGCATCACCTTCACGCGCAGCTTGCCGCCGCGCCCACCGATCCCGTGCCGCGCCGGCTGCTGGCGGAAATCGCGCGCTACCCGGACGTGCCCGCGCTCGGCAGCCCGCACGACGGCGAGGCACCCGCGCCCGTGCTCACGCTGGAATTCCGCAGCCATGCCGGCGGGCTGCGCTTCTTCGAGACCATCACCACGTTCTCGATGCCGCATGACGTGACGCTGCAGGAACTGCGCATCGAGTGCGCGTTCCCGGCGGACGCGCACACGGCGGCGGTGTGTGCCCGCCTGGCGCGGGAGGACGCCGCGGCGGCGGCATGACCTGCGAGGTCATGGACGGCGGCGCCGGCCTTCGCGCACGCTGGCGCCACCCCCACCGCAGGAATACCCCATGCGCCAGCGTCGCCTGTCCCGTCGCCTGTCCGTCGCCGTTGCCCTGGTCGTTTCCGGCCTGCCGTTGTGCGCGGCTGCCGCGGCCCCGGAATCCGCCGCGGCGGCAAGCGCCGCGCCCGACGCGCCCGCGCATCGCCTCGACTGGCTGGAAGGGCGCTGGAGCGTGCGCCAGTCCTTCTGGACCGACCCGGCCAAGGCGCCGGCCATCGACACGGGCACGGCCGTGTTCACTCCCGTGCTGGAGGGGCGCCACCTGCGGCAGGAGCTGCGGATCGACTCCGCGAAACCTTTCCGCGGACTGGGTTACCTCGGCTACGACGAGGCGGCTGGCCGTTACGACAGCCTGTGGATGGACGTCAACTTCGGCGGCCTGGTGCTGGCCCACGGCGGCTGCGA
Source organism: Rhodanobacter aciditrophus (assembly GCF_050026795.1). Taxonomy (NCBI): domain Bacteria; kingdom Pseudomonadati; phylum Pseudomonadota; class Gammaproteobacteria; order Lysobacterales; family Rhodanobacteraceae; genus Rhodanobacter; species Rhodanobacter aciditrophus. The sequence continues at coordinate 754,984 of NZ_JALBWP010000012.1, read as the reverse complement.
TGCCAGCGGGCATGCCTGCACCTTCCGCGGCGCGATGTCCGCCAGGCAGGGTGCCACGGTGCCGGTGCGCGAAGTGATGGAGGTCGCCGACGCCGACCATTTCAGCTATGCGTACTACGAGCGACGCGACGGACGCGAGGCGCTCACGGTCAAGCTGGACTACACCAGGATCAAGTGAGGCGCGATGGCATGCCGCCCCGTGCCCCGGCGAGGCTGGCAAGGAGAAAGATGACGCTACGGGTCGTGGTCGGGACTGGCGGTGCGGCTGGAGTTCCAATGGAACCCCTTGCCCAGCCGCTTGCCGAACCCGTCGGCGATGCGGAAAGCCACCTCCAGCGACGACGGATGGCGCCCCTGCTCGATGGCGGCGATGGTCTGGCGCGCGAGGCCCACGCGCCGGCCCAGCTCGGCCCCTGGGTCATGTCCTGCGCCAGGAATGCGGAGCCAAGCGCACCTCGTGGGTCAGCGCTTCAATGGGCATGGCTTGGCGTCCTGCGGCAGCCCATCAAGATCGGCACGTAACGCACCGTCTCGGCCAGCACGATGGCGAGCAGGGCAGTGTTGGCAGTCGTTCACCCGGTGTCGCTGAAGGGCATCACCACGCCGGTCACGATCAAGCCGGTCAGCATCACGAAGTAGGCGGTGCGGGTGGCGCACGTCGATGGCGTGATCGCGCTCGTCCAGCAGCAGCGGCTCGCCGCGTTCCTGCCGTTTCATCACATGCTTGACCTAATTGCTATTTTGCTAGCAAAATAGCCCTATGGGCGAGGAAGACGTCAAGCAGTTCAACGTGTACCTGCCGGTCAGCCTGATCCGGCAGGTCAAGCACCATGCCATCGAGGCCGAGTTGTCGCTGTCGGCGCTGGTTGCCGCGGCACTGCGCGCCTACCTCGATGCACCCCGCCAACCGCCACCCGTACCGGAGGACCGAGCATGAGCACCCAGGGAATCGAGGCCGTCTACCTGACCACCCACAACTGGGGAAAGGCAGCGAAGTTCTTCCAGTCGCTGGGTTATGCGCTGGAGTTCGAGACCGACCACCACTCCGGCCAGCTGCGCAACGGCAGCGGGCCGTACCTGTTCATCGCCGAGGTGCCCGCCGACCAGCTGCCGCAGATGCAGGCCGTGCTGAAGCTGGCCGACGAACAGGCGTTCCGGCCCGGACCGAACCTCGCGCTGGTCGAGCCCTTTGCCGATACCCACTGGGGTACCCGCGAAGCCACCGTTCGTGATCCCGATGGCCGCCTGTGGCGGCTGCAGGCGCCGGCCAGGGGCTGATCGCCTGCCCGGCAGTGCGCAAGGAGCATGCCCATGACGGAACGCGACACCACGCCCGACAGCACCGCCGTCCGTGTGGCCCTGTGGCGGGCGCTGCACGTGCAGGCCGATCCGCTGCCGCATGTGCTGGAAGACGAGTTCGGCCTGCGCCTGGCCGCCCCCGGGGCGGACTGGCGCAAGCGCCCGGACATGGATCTGCAGTTCACGCGGGCGTTCCGAGCCGGCATCGTCGCCCGCGCCCGCTTCGTGGAGGATCTGGTGGCGGAACAGGTTGGCCGTGGCGTCGACCAGTACGTGATCCTCGGTGCCGGACTGGACAGTTTCGCCCAGCGCCGGCCGGAGTTGGCCGCGCGCCTGACGCTGTTCGAGATCGACCAGCCTGGCACGCAGGCGTGGAAGCGCCGCCGTCTTGCGGAACTCGGGCAGGGCGAACCCGGCTGGCTGCGTTTCGTGCCGGTCGATTTCGAGGCGGGCGAACGCTGGCCGGAACGGCTGGCGGCGGCCGGCTTCGATGCCGCGCGTCCCGCGCTGGTTGCCTGCACGGGCGTCAGCATGTATCTCAGCCACGAGGCCCTCGCCGACACCTTGCGCCAGATCGCGGCGTTCGCGCCGGGCTCGATGCTGGCGATGACCTTCATCGTGCCGCCGGAATGCGCCGAACCGGACGAGCGCCCCGGCTTCGAGGCGGCGCTGCGTGGCGCGCGCGCCAGCGGCACGCCTTTCCTCAGCCTGCTCGCGCCGCCGCAGATGCTGGCGCTGGCGTGCGGGGCCGGCTTCCGCCATGCGGAGGTCGTACCGGCAGCCGAACTGGCGCAGCGCTATTTCGCCGGTCGCGACGATGGCCTGCGGCCCGGTAGCGCGGAACCTTTCCTGCTGGCAACGACCTGAAGCGTTTTCCCGCCCCACGGGCATTCCGGCGGCGACGACGGACCTCGCCGGCCGCTGCCTGCTTGTCGATTTGCCGACACGCCGTTCGTCGCCTAGCCGAATGCCGCGGGTTGCGCGGCATGACCCACCACGGGAGAGGGCAGATGCGATTCCTTTCGATGATCCGGATCAACGAGCGCGCCGGCCAGGAGCCCAGCGCAAAACTGATGGAAGACATGGGCAGGCTGATGGCCGAAATGACCACGGCCGGTTCGCTGCTGGATACCGCGGGACTGCGGCCCACCGCCGAAGGCAAGCGGGTGCGCCTGTCGCGCGGCACGCAGACGGTGACCGATGGCCCGTTCACCGAGGCGAAGGAAGTGATCGGCGGCTACGCGATGCTGCAGGCCGCCTCGATGGATGAGGCACTGGCGCTGACTCGCCGCTTCCTGGACGTGCACGGCGACGAATGGGAGATCGAGTGCGAGCTGCGCCAGGTGATGGAAGACTGCAGCGAAGCGGCATGAGAAGCTGTCTGCAGTCTCCGTGGCTCAACCTTCGACGAAGCGTTTCAGGCGCGCCAGCGCCTGGTCCCATTGCGCCGCGATCGCGTCCAGCGCGCGGCGTGCTTCGTCGATGCGCGACGGCTCCAGTTCCCAGCGCCGCTCGCGGCCCTGCCAGGCGTCGCGCACCAGCCCGGCGTCGGCGAGCACCTGCAGGTGCTTGGTGACGGCCTGGCGGGTGACCGCAGTGCCTGCGGTGAGCTGGGTGATCGACAGTGCGCCGCTGGCGCACAGCGCGGCGACCAGGCGCAGCCGCGTCGGGTCGCCCAGCGCGGCGAACACCGGCGCGGATTTCTGCCAGGCGGTCTTCTTCGCCATGTCGCGCTCAGTGCCCAGCCAGGTACTTTTCGATGTTTTCCATCTGCGCATCCCAACCGCCGCTGTTCATGCGGTACGCCTCGGCGCGGCGGGCCAGCGGGATGCGGTCGAAGCCGGATTCGACCAGACGCAGCAGGGTGCCGCCGGCGGCCTCTTCCAGCGCGAATTCCACCAGCGTGGTCGGCTCGGCCGAGTAATCGACGGCGGGATCGACCGCGTAGGGATGCCAGCGGTACGCGAACAGGCGCTCGGGTTCGATGCGCTCCACCTGCATCTCGCACACCAGATGCTCGTAGCCGGGATAGGTGATTCGGCCGCGGGTGGTCTCGCCGACGACGAAACGCTGGCCTTTCAGGTCCACGCCAAACCAGTCGCCGAAGGCCTCGGCGTCGGCCAGCGCGCGCCAGACTTTTGCGCGCGGCGCCTGCAGGTGGATCTGCCGCTCGATGCGGTCGGTGCTGTTGCTGGCATTCATCGGGTGGCCTCCGCGGGGCTATTTGGCAATCTTACGGTTGCATGTTATGTCATGTGCGGTGAAATGCAACAATATGGTTGCATCAATGGATGTGGCAGGCTCGTCTACAGGCGTCAGGAATGTTTGCGCCGGACGGGTTGATTTCAGAACCAATTGGTTTAGTATCACCCGCCCCGGCCAGGCGCGCGTGCCTGCGCGCCGTCCGCGGGGCGAGTCGCTCCGTCCCGTCTTCATCGAGGTTTCGCCATGACGTCCCGCCTGTTCGGAGCGGCGCTGGTGCTCGGCCTGCTCTCGGCCATCGGCCCGTTCGCCATCGACATGTACCTGCCTGCGCTGCCCAGCATCCAGCGCAGCCTGCATACCGACGTGGACGCGGCGCAGATGAGCCTGATGGCGTTCTTCGCGGCCATCGCGGCGGGGCAGGTGATCTACGGGCCGGTGTCGGACATGCTGGGCCGCAAGCCGCCGATCTATTTCGGCCTGTGCCTGTTCGCGCTGGCCAGCATCGGCTGCGCGCTGGCACCGGACATCCACACCCTGATCGCCGCCCGTTTCGTGCAGGGACTGGGCGCCTGCGCGGGCATGGTGATTCCGCGCGCCATCGTGCGCGACCTGCATACCGGCGTGGAGGCGGCGAAACTGATGGCGCTGCTGATGCTGGTGTTCAGCGTGTCGCCGATCCTGGCGCCGCTGACCGGCAGCCTGGTGGTGCGCCTGTCGGACTGGCGCGGCATCTTCTGGATCGTGACCGGTGCGGCCTTGCTTGGCCTGCTGCTTGCGGCCTTCGTGTTGCAGGAGACGCGCACGAAGGCAAAGCGGGTGGAGAGCAGCCTGCGCTCGGCGCTGGCGGCGTACCGCACGCTGCTGAAGGATCCGGAGTTCCTGGGCCTGGTGTTCGTCTGCGCATTCGGCGTGTCCAGCTTCTTCATCTACCTGGCCAATTCCTCGTTCGTGCTGATCGGGCATTACGGGCTCACGCCGACCCAGTACGGCCTTGCGTTTTCGGTGAACGCGGTGTCCTTCATCGGCGCGGCGCAGTTCACCGGGCGGCTGGGCGGGCGCTTCGGTCTGCGCCGGGTGGTGCGCACCGCGGTAGCCGGTTACATGGCGACCATGCTGCTGTTGCTGGCGTTGACCGCCGCGGGCCTCGACCGGCTGGGCCTGCTGATGGCGCTGCTGTTCGTGGGCTACGGTTTCCTGGGGCTGGTGACGCCGACCACTGCGGTGCTGGCGCTGGATCGGCATGGCCCGATCGCGGGCACGGCCTCGGCGCTGATGGGCACGCTGCAATTCGTCACCGGCGCGGGCCTGATCGCGGTGGTGGGGCGCTTCCTCGACGGCACCGCCCTGCCGATGGTGGGCGGCATCGCCGGTTGCGCGGTGGTCGCCTTCCTGCTGGCGCGGTTGACGCTGCGCCGGGATGGCGAGCCTACCGTGGGCGGCGTGGTGGCGGAGCAGGCTTGATGCTTGCCTGTCATCCCGGCGCAGGCCGGAATGGAACGCAGCGAAACCGGCAACCGAGGCAGTTCACCCGTCGAAATCGGAGACACGCATGAACGCAGCGGCACAGGCGACGCACGACGACATCCTCGTCGTGCGGGGACTGGACAAGGTGTACCCGGGCGGCTTCCAGGCGCTCAAGCACATCGATCTCGACATCCGGCGCGGCGAGATCTTCGCGCTGCTCGGCCCCAACGGCGCGGGCAAGACCACGCTGATCAGCATCATCTGCGGCATCGTCAACCTCGGCGCCGGCAGCGTCACGGTGGACGGCCACGACATCGTGCGCGACTGGCGCGCCACCCGCTCGCTGATCGGGCTGGTGCCGCAGGAGCTGAAGACCGACGCGTTCGAGACGGTGTGGAACACGGTGCGCTTCAGCCGCGGCCTGTTCGGCAAGGCGCCGGACGACGTCTACATCGAGCGGCTGCTGAAGGAACTGTCGCTGTGGGACAAGCGCGACAACAAGATGCTGATGCTCTCCGGCGGCATGAAGCGGCGCGTGATGATCGCCAAGGCGCTGTCGCACGAGCCGCAGCTGCTGTTCCTCGACGAGCCTACCGCGGGAGTGGACGTGGAGCTGCGCCGCGACATGTGGGCGATGGTGCGGCGGCTGCGCGAGAGCGGCGTCACCATCCTGCTCACCACGCACTACATCGAGGAGGCCGAGGAGATGGCCGACCGCGTGGGCGTGATCAACAAGGGCGAACTGGTCGTGGTGGAGGAGAAGGCCGCGCTGATGCACAAGCTCGGCCGCAAGCAGCTGCGGCTGCAACTGCACGATCCGCTGGACGAGGTGCCGGCGGTGCTGGCGTCGTACCGGCTGGAACTGGCCGCCGGCGGCAACGAGCTGGTCTACACCTACGACACGCAGGGCGAGCATACCGGCATCACCGCGCTGCTGGCCGGACTGGCCGCGGCCGGCATCCGCTTCCGCGACCTCAGCACGCGACAGGACACGCTGGAGCAGATCTTCCTGCAACTGGTGAGGGAAAACGCATGAACTGGTACGGCATCCGCGCGATCTACCGCTTCGAAATGGCCCGCACCGGGCGCACCCTGATGCAGAGCATCGCCTCGCCGGTGGTGTCCACCTCGCTGTACTTCGTGGTGTTCGGCTCGGCCATCGGCTCCCGCATCACCAGCGTGGAAGGGGTCAGCTACGGGGCCTTCATCATCCCCGGACTGGTGATGCTGTCGCTGTTGATGCAGAGCGTGTCCAACGCCTCGTTCGGCATCTACTTCCCCAAGTTCGTGGGCACCATCTACGAGGTGCACTCGGCGCCGCTGTCGTTCCTGGAGATCGTGCTCGGCTACGTGGGCGCGGCCGCCACCAAGGCGGTGATCGTGGGGGCGATCATCATGGCCACGGCGCGCCTGTTCGTGGACTACTCCATCGCGCATCCGCTGGTGATGCTGGCCTTCCTGCTGCTCACCACGGTCACTTTCAGCCTGCTCGGCTTCATCATCGGCATCTGGGCGGACAACTTCGAGAAACTGCAGGTGGTGCCGCTGATGGTGATCACGCCGCTGACCTTCCTCGGCGGCAGCTTCTACTCCGTCCACATGCTGCCGCCGTTCTGGCAGAAGGTGACGCTGTTCAATCCGGTGGTCTACCTGGTCTCGGGTTTCCGCTGGAGCTTCTACGACCTGGCCGACGTCGGCGTGGGCGTCAGCCTTGCCGCCACGCTGGTTTTCCTCGTACTGTGCTTGGCCGCGGTATGGTGGATCTTCAGGACCGGTTACCGGCTGAAAGTGTGAGGACGCGGGTGCTGAACGATTCCGTCCCGCGCGAGTCGAATCTTCATCGAGACAATCGGCACGGAGGTGGACGGTGACGTACCGGCGCAAAGCAGGTGGCATGGGTTGGGCCCTGGCGGTGATCGCGGTGGCCGTCATCGCCGCGGCGGCCGTCTACGTGGGGTGGCGTGCCACCCGGCCGAACGCAGGCAGCCAGCCGGCGCCGGCGTCCACCGCAACCGTTGCCCCGGGCGCCACGGCGCCCGTCCCGGCAGCCAGCATCCGGCATCCGATCGCAGGGGCCGATGTACCGGCTTCCGCCTCCACCGCGCCGCTGCCCGCGCTGGACGACAGCGACGCCAGCGTGCGTTCGGCGCTGTACGCGCTGGGTGGCGACCAGCTCAAAGGCCTGTTGTTGCCGCAGCAGGTGGTGGGACGCATCGTGGCCACCGTCGACGCGTTGCCGCGGCACACGCTGGGCAGCAGTTTCATCCTGCCGCTGCAGACGCCGCGCGGCGCGTTCCGTGCCAGCGAAACCCAGGGCATCCTAGTTGCCGACCCACACAACGCCGAGCGCTACGCGCCGTACATGGCCGTCGTGCAGCACGCCGATCCGCAGGCGCTGGTGGCGTGGTACGTGCACGGCTATCCGCTGTTCCAGCAGGCCTATCGCGAGCTGGGCTACCCCAGGGGCTATTTCAACGACCGGCTGGTCGCGGCGATCGACGACATGCTCGCCGCGCCGGAGCCGGCACAGCCGCCTGCGCTGCAGCTGGAGAACGGGCGCTACCGCTACGTCGACCCCGCGCTGGAATCGCGTTCGGTGGGGCAGAAACTGATGCTGCGGCTTGGCCTGGCCAACGAGGCCGCACTCAAGGCGAAGCTGCGCACGATCCGCGACCTGCTGACGGCACGACCGCCGGCGGCCGCGTCGGGGCACTGACGCATCGGGTGCCGTCGAAAGCGTCGAGGCTTCAGTCCGCTGCGCAAAGCTGCGCGCGCCGCGCATCCTCGTCGGCGCGGCGCGAGTGGGTTTCCGACAGCCACGACACCAGTGTGGGCGCTTCCATCGGGGGGCGCTTCGGAGTCGGTACCCCGGGAGTCTTTCCGGCGAGCATCCCTGCGACCCTCAGTACTCCGCGTTCCACCGCGGAGCGGGTCAGCGGCATATGCATGCTTCACCCCTCGGCCACCCCTGCGTGGCCGTCGCGCACTCTACCTGCATTCACTTCGCTTGCACAATTGCCGTTCGCTGACTGTGCGCGGCATCGCATGTTGCGTCGCAATAACCCGTGGCGATTTCATGCTGCCGGCCCGCGGCGGAAACTGCGCCACAGGCAGGTGGAACCGGGATTCCATGTGACGAGCACTCGATGAACAAACCGCACGTACTGCAGCATGACCTGTTCGGAGACGGGAACGCGCCTTCTGCGAGCGTCCATCGGCTGTTCCTGGCGCTGCTGCCGGACGAGTGCGTGCGCGCCGCGCTGGCACGGACGGCAGCCGCCCTGCGCGCGCGGCAGGGGCCGCCCGCCGGCTGGATCGATCCGCTGCGCTATCACGCCACCGTGCATTTCCTTGGCGATCACCCGTCGCCGCGCCCCGACCTGGTTGCGGCGGTGGAGCGCGCTGGTGACGTGTTGCGCGGCGAGGCTTTCGACTGGACTCTGGACCGCGTACGCAGCTTCCATGGTCGTCGTCCGCCGCGGGTACTGTGTGGCAGCGTGCTGCCCGAGCCGTTGCAGGCGCTGTGGGGGCGCTGGCGCGAAGCGCTGTTGCGTACGGTGCCGGGGCTGCGGCTGGAGAGCCGCTTCGTGCCGCATGTCACGCTGGCCTATGGCCGCGAACTGCTGCCGGAGACGGAGGTCGAGCCGGTGCGTTGGCGGGTGAGCGGGGTGGCGCTGGTCCAGAGCGTGGTGGGCCGGCATGATTACCGCACGCTGGCGGGCTGGCCGCTGCACGACTGATGCGCCACAAGTCATGGCCGCGCTGCGCGCGGATCGGCGCACAATGCACCTTCCCCCGCTGGAAAACGGAGTTCGTCATGCGTTCGACCGTTCTTGCCGCGCTGCTTGCGCTTTCCCTCCCGGTTGCCGTGCCCGCCATGGCTGCCGCACCGTCCCACGGCAGCCAGGCCGTACCCGCCTATGTCACCGCCGCGATCAACGATCCCGCGCGCGCCGCCGACCGGCATGACGATGCGCGCCGCCAGATGGCCGCGGTGATGAGCTTTGCCGAGGTGAAACCGGGCGGGAAGGTGCTGGAACTGGTCCCCGACAGCGGCTACTGGACGCGCGTGTTCAGTGCCATCGTGGGGCCGCAGGGTCACGTCTACACCGTGTGGCCGGACGAGATGGCGAAATACTCGGCCAAGAGCTACGCGAACTGGCAGCGGCTGGTCACCACGCCGCATTACGAGAACGTCAGCCTGCTCAAGCAGCCCGCCGCCCGGCTCAGCGTGCCGGTCAAGGTCGACCTGGTGTTCACCGCGCAGAACTACCACGACTACCACGATCCGTTCATGGGGCCGGTGGACATGGCGAAGTTCGACCGGCAGGTCTACGACGCGCTCAAGCCCGGCGGGCTGTTCGTGGTGATCGACCACGTTGCGCCGGCCGGCTCGGGCCTCGCCGACACCGACACCCTGCATCGCATCGATCCCGCGGTGGTGAGGAAGGAGGTGGAGGCTGCCGGTTTCGTGTTCGACGGCGAGAGCGATGCGCTGCGCAATCCGGCCGACCCGCATACCATCGCGGTGTTCGACAAGTCGATACGCGGCCACACCGACCAGTTCATCTACCGCTTCCGCAAGCCGAAGTAAGCGGCGGCTGCGTGCCGTGGATGGCGCGCCTGTGGCCGGTCACCGAGGAGATCGGCCGGTGGAGCGAAGCCGGCCCGCGGCCGGGCCCGGTGGGCCCCGGAAGTGCGGGACTGCACTTCCGGGACACCAGGGACCGGCTCCGCTCTGGGGCAGAGCCCATGCAGCGGGCTACCATCGCCACATGCCCTCGCTGCTCTTCGACAACGTCCTGCTCCGCGAACTCCCCGGCGATTGCTCCGATGCGCCCGGGCCGCGCGAAGTGCTCGATGCCTGCTACTCGCGGGTCATGCCCACGCCGGTGCCGGCACCGCGCCTGCTCGCCCATTCGGCGGACATGGCCGCAACGCTGGGCTTCGGCGTCGAGGAACTCGCGAGCGACGCCTTCGCCCGCGTGTTCGGCGGCAACGCGCTGCTGCCCGGCATGCAACCCAGCGCGGCGAACTACGGTGGCCACCAGTTCGGCGTGTGGGCAGGCCAGCTGGGCGACGGCCGCGCGATCTCGCTGGGCGAGGTGCTCACGGTGGGCGGCAAACGCTGGGAGCTGCAGCTCAAGGGTGCCGGTCCCACGCCGTATTCGCGCGGCGCGGACGGGCGCGCGGTGCTGCGGTCCTCGATCCGCGAATTCCTCTGCAGCGAGGCGATGCACCACCTCGGCATCCCGACCACGCGCGCGCTGTGCCTGGTCGGCACCGGCGAGCAGGTGGTGCGCGATATGCTCTACGACGGCCATCCGCGCGCGGAGCCGGGCGCCATCGTCTGTCGCGCGGCACCGTCCTTCATCCGCTTCGGCAGTTTCGAGCTGCCCGCCGCGCACGGCGACACGGCCCTGTTGCGGCGACTGGCGGACTTCACCATCCGTCGCGATTTCCCGCATCTCGCCGGGCACGGCGAGGGCCTCTACGGCGACTGGTTCGGCGAGGTCTGCGCACGCACCGCGCGGCTGATGGCCGACTGGATGCGCGTCGGCTTCGTGCACGGGGTGATGAACACCGACAACATGTCCATCCTCGGTCTCACCCTGGACTACGGCCCTTACGGCTGGATCGAGGACTACGACCCGGACTGGACGCCGAACACCACCGACGCGCAGCGTCGCCGCTACCGCTACGAGCAGCAGCCGGACGTGGCATGGTGGAACCTGTCGCGGCTCGCCGCCGCACTGGCGCCGCTGTTCGGCGACATCGCCCCGCTGCAGGCGGGGCTGGACCGCTACGTCGCGGTCTACGCGGAGGCGGACCGCGCCAGCATTGTCGCCAAGCTGGGCCTCGCCGCCTGCCGCGACGGGGACACCGCGCTGATGCAGTCGCTGCACGACCTGTTGCATGAGGCCGAGGTGGACATGACGCTGTGGTTCCGCGGCCTCGTCGACTTCGATCCGCAGCGTCCGGCGCTGGAACCGCTGCACGACGCGTTCTACGACGAGGCGAAGCGGCGCGCGCAGGAACCGGCCCTGGTGGACTGGCTGGCGCGCTACGCTGCCCGCCTCGCCGACGATCCGCTGCCGGTCGCAGAGCGCCGCGCCCGCATGCGCGCCGCGAACCCACGCTACGTGCTGCGCAATTACCTTGCCCAGCAGGCGATCGAGCGTGCGGAGCAGGGCGACTGCGGCGGCATCCACGAACTGCTCGACGTGTTGCGCCGTCCCTGCGACGAGCAGGCCGGCCGCGAGGCCTTCGCGCGCAAGCGCCCCGACTGGGCTCGGCACAGGCCCGGTTGCTCGATGCTCTCGTGCAGCTCCTGACTCAGCCCTTGCGCCCGCGCACGATCCTTGCCCACGGAAACATGCGGAACTCCGGCCACGAACGCCGCACGTCCAGCCCGGCTTCGCGCAGGGTTTGCGCGTAGAGCGCCGTGCAGCGGACGTCGAGCAGGGCGACCTGGCCGCCCGGCTTCAGCACGCGGGCGATCTCGCGCACCGCCTGCTCGCGTTCGGTCTCGGTGGGCAGGTTGTGGATGGCGAGGCCGGAGACGACGACGTCGAAGCTGGCGTCGGCATAGGGGAGGTGGCGCATGTCGCCGGTGTCGGTGCGCACGCGGCCGGCGACGCCGGCGAGCCAGGCATTGCGCTGCGCGACCGCGTTGCCGCCCTGGTCGCGCGTGCTCCACAGGTCGATGCCGGTGGCACGCCCGCGCGGCAGGTGCCGCGCCGCCGCGAGCAGCAGCAGGCCGCGGCCGCAACCCACGTCCAGCACCTGTTCGTCGCCATGCAGCTGCAGCGAGTCGATCATGTCGCGCACCACCCGGCGCTTGCCGTGCAGGCTGCCGAGCGTCATCAGGATCGCCTCGCCACACATCACCAGGCCCGTGCAGCGCATCGTCCATGCCAGCGGAGGCACGACGCCGTGCAACAGGCTGGCAAGCAGCAACAACGGGCCACCGGCGGCGAAGCCCAGCACCAGGCCCGGCGCGTCGATGCCGAAGTGCGGCTTGCTGTTGGCGTGCTTGCGTTCGACCCCGCGGATGTTGTCCAGCATGGCGCCTGCTCCATGTGCCGATTCGCTCATCATCCCGGTGTGCCGGCCTGGCGATCCAGTGACAGCTGTCACGCGGATGGAATGCGGCCAGGCGATCGGCGCATCGCATGCATGCGTCGATCGGACAGTGGAATACGGCACGTGGGATGCGGCGTCAGTCCGGATCCTTTGCGTAACGGGTGATCCCGTCGGGCAATCGGACCCATGCGTGCTTGCGGCATTCGTAGACGGAGTCTTGCGGCGCGGGAAAATCCGGGTCGGCAAATGCACCGACTGCCACCATCAGGTACTCGTCGTTCCCTTCCTCGGTATGGAAAACCGTGCTGCCGCAGATGGGGCAAAACCTGAAGCGGAACTGCGTGCCATGGTCACCCGTCCGGACGTATTCCGTGGCGGTGCCGGAAACGGCAAAAGGCGTGGAGTAGGCGGCAAGCGTCGCGAAAACGCTGCCGGTACGCTTCTGGCATGCGAGGCAGTGACAGACGCCGGCGCCCAGCGGATCACCTTGCACTTCGACCTGAAGCTGTCCGCAGCAGCATGAAGCCGTTCTGTTTGACATGGAAACCTCGGCAGGAGTTTTGTGATGCCACGCGTCCGGGATGGCGCGGTGCCTTGCTCACCCGGAGACGCAGGCATAAACCATGCGGCGATGCCTGGCCAGTGCCTATGCCTGGAGGCGGAAGGATCGAGGTTCGCGCGCGGGGCGTGCACGCGGCGAACCCATGGGCGATGGTCCGCAGGATGGATTCTGCGGATGAACGCCGGCGCGTGGAGCGGTCAACCTGGCCGCCGCGCGCCGAGCAGCACCAGTACTTCCTGTGCGCTGCGGATGCGCTCGCTGGCACCGGGCAGGTCGAGGGTGACGCGCAGCTTGTCCTGGCCGTCCAGCTTGTACACGCGCGGCAGGCTCTGGATCAGCTTGATGATGGCCATCGGGTCGACTTCCGGCTTGTCGCGGAAGGTGATGCGGCCGCCGTTGGCGCCGAAGTCCAGCTTGCGGATGCCCAGCGGCGTGGCCATCAGCTTGAGCCCGGACAGCGCGAACAGTGTCCTGGTCGGCTCGGGCAGCAGGCCGAAGCGGTCGATCATCTCGACCTGCAGGTCGCGCAGCTGGTCCTCGTTGCGCGCGCTGGCGATGCGCTTGTACAGCGTCAGGCGCGTGTGCACGTCGGGCAGGTAGTCGTCGGGGATCAGCGCGGGCAGGTGCAGCTCGACTTCCGTCTCGTGTTCGCTCGACAGGTCGAAGTCGGGCACCTTGCCGCTCTTCAGCGCGCGCACGGCGCGGTCGAGCAGCTCGGTATAGAGGCCGAAGCCGATCTCCTGGATCTGGCCGGACTGCTCGTCGCCCAGCAGCTCGCCCGCGCCGCGGATCTCCAGGTCGTGCGTAGCCAGCGTGAAGCCGGCGCCGAGTTCCTCCAGCGAGGCCAGCGCCTCCAGCCGCTTCTCTGCATCGGCGGTGATCGCCTTGCGGTCGGGCACGATCAGGTAGGCGTAGGCGCGGTGGTGCGAACGGCCCACGCGGCCGCGCAGCTGATGCAGCTGGGCCAGGCCGAAGCGGTCGGCGCGGTCGATGATGATGGTGTTGGCCGTGGGGATGTCGATGCCGGTCTCGATGATGGTGGTGCACACCAGCACGTTGAAGCGCTGGCGGTGGAAATCCGCCATCACGCGCTCCAGCTCGCGCTCGGCCATCTGGCCGTGGGCGATGCCGATGCGCGCCTCGGGCACCAGCTCCTCCAGCTCGCGCGCGGTGCGTTCGATGCTCTCCACCTCGTTGTGCAGGAAATACACCTGGCCGCCGCGCTGCAGCTCGCGCTGGAACGCCTCGCGGATGGTGGCGGGGTCCCAGGTGCTGATGAAGGTGCGCACGGCCATGCGGTGCGCGGGCGGCGTGGTGATCAGCGAAAGGTCGCGCAGGCCGGCCATCGCCATGTTCAGCGTGCGCGGGATCGGCGTGGCGGTCATGGTGAGCAGGTCGACCTCGGCGCGCAGCTTCTTCAGCTGTTCCTTCTGGCGCACGCCGAAGCGCTGCTCTTCGTCGACGATGACCAGGCCCAGGTTCCTGAACTTGATGTCCGGCTGCAGCAGCTTGTGCGTGCCCACGATCACGTCGATCTGGCCATCGGCGAGCCGCTTCAGGGCCTCGTTCACTTCCTTGGCGGAGCGGAAGCGCGAGAGCACGTCCACCTTCACCGGCCAGTCGGCGAAACGGTCGGCGAAGTTGCGGTAGTGCTGCTGTGCGAGCAGGGTGGTGGGCACCAGCACCGCCACCTGCTTGCCGGCGGTGGCGGCGGCGAAGGCGGCGCGCAGCGCGACCTCGGTCTTGCCGAAGCCCACGTCGCCGCAGATCACGCGATCCATTGCGCGCGGCGCGGCGAGGTCGCGCAGCACGGCGTCGATCGCCTGTTCCTGGTCGGGCGTTTCCTCGAACGGGAAGCTGGCGCCGAATTCCTCGACCAGCTGGCGATCGATCGGCAGCGACTCGCCGCCGCGCGCCTCGCGCTGCGCGTAGATGGCCAGCAGTTCGGCGGCCACGTCGCGCACCTTCTCCGCGGCTTTCCTGCGCGCGCGTTCCCAGGCGTCGCCGCCCAGCGAGTGCAGCGGCGCCAGTTCCGGCGCGGTGCCCGAGTAGCGGCTGACCAGGCCGAGCTGCGCCACCGGCACGTAGAGCTTGTCGCCCTTGGCGTACTCGATGACCAGGAACTCGCCTTCCATGCCGCCGAGCTCCATCGACAGCAGGCCCTGGTAGCGGCCCACGCCGTGGTCGACGTGCACGATGGGCGCGCCGACGGAGAGTTCGGTGAGGTCGCGGATGATCGCGTCCGGATCGCGCGCCGCGCCGCGGCGCCGGCGCCGTTCGCTGCGCACGCGCTCGCCGAACAGCTCGCGCTCGGTGAGCACGGTGAGCGCGGGCTTCCTGAGTGCGAAACCCTGTTCCAGCGGGGCAATGGTGATGGCGAAGCGCGATGGCTCGTCATTCCGGCGCAGGCCGGAATCCGGGGACCTTGTCGCTTGCTCGTGCGCGGCCGCAACTGGATCCCGGCCTGCGCCGGGGTGACGAACGAGAAAGGCTTGCCAACTTTCGACGTTTTCGGGCTTGAGCCCTGCGCCCGCCAGCGTCTCCAGCAGCGCCTCGCGCCGCCCCGCCGAATCGGCGGCGACCAGCACGCGGCCGGAGTAGTTCTCCAGGAAGTGGCGCAGCGAGGTTCCGGGTTCCTCGCCCTTGCGGTTCAGCGGCAACTCCGGCGCCGGCTGCGTGCCGGCGTCCACCGCGTGGGCATGGCTCCGCTCCACCACCTCCACGCGCAGGCGCCGGTTGAGCTGCTCGCGCAGCTGCTCGGGCGACAGGTACAGCTCGGCTGGCGGCAGCACCGGGCGCTCGATGTCGTGGGCGCGCTGGTCGTAGCGCTCGGCGGTCTGCGCCCAGAACGCTTCGCTGGCTTCGCCGGCGCCTTCGCCGAGCACGAACAGCGCGTCGCCGGCCAGGTAATCGAACAGCGTGGAGGTTTGGGGGAAGAACAGCGGCAGGTAGTATTCGATGCCGCCGGGCGTGACGCCTTCTTTCATGTCCTGGTACAGAGGGCAGCGGCGCACATCGATGGGGAAGCGCTCGCGCAGGGCGTTGCGGAAGTTCTTCGCTGCATCGTCGGTGAGCGGAAACTCGCGCGCGGGCAGCAGTTCCACCTTCTCCACCGGCTGGGCCGAGCGCTGCGTCTCCGGATCGAAACTGCGGATCGAATCCACCTCGTCGTCGAACAGCTCGATGCGGTACGGCTCTGCCGCGCCCATCGGGAAGATGTCGATCAGCGCGCCGCGCACCGCGAAGTCGCCGGGCTCGGCCACCTGCGGCACATTGCGGTAGCCGCTGGCTTCCAGCCGGCGCTGTTCGGTGGCGAGGTCGAATGTCTGCCCTTTCGCCACCACCAGCCCGGAGCCGGCGATGTGCGAGCGCGGCGCGATGCGCTGCATCAGCGTGGCCACCGGCACCACCAGTACGCCGCGCCTCACGCCGGGCAGCCGGTACAGCGTGGCGATGCGCTGCGAGACGATCTCCGGGTGCGGGCTGAACGCGTCGTAGGGCAGGGTTTCCCAGTCAGGGAAATGCAGCACCGGCAGGTCGCCGGCGAAGATGCGCAGCTCGTCCTCCAGCGCCGAGGCGCGCTGGGTGTCGCGCGTCACCGCCACCAGCAGGCCTTCGTGCGAACGCGCCGATTCGGCCAGCAGCAGGGCGCGCGCGGAGCCGTGCGGCGGGGTCCAGTAGCGGCGCTGTTTCGGGGTGGTGGGAAGCGGTGGATGCGGGATCGTGTTCGACATGGGGACGCGCTGGCGTGCCGCAGCCTGCGGCCGCGTGCGAAGCGGTCAAGTGTAACGCGATGCGCCGCGGCTCCCTCGCTCGCGTGCAGCGAAGGATCGCCGCGGGGTCAGAGCCGCAGCGTGAGCTGCGCCGTGCCCGGCTCGTCCGGCATCAGGCGCCGGGTGAAGCCCAGTTCCCGGCACAGTTCCAGCATCGGGCGGTTCTCCAGCAGCACGTAACCCCAGAGCTCGGCGAGGCCGCGGCGGCGGCAGTCGTCGACCAGCCGTTGCATCAGCAGCAAGCCGAGGCCGACGCGCGCCCAGGCGTGTTCCACGAGTACCGAGAACTCGGCGCTGTCGGCCGCATCGTCCACGTAAATGCGGCCCACGCCGCGGATCTCGGCGGGGCGCACCGACTCGTCCACCAGCACCAGGGCGGTTTCGCGCACCGGATCGATGGTGCACAGGCGCTGCGCCATCGGCATGGGCAGTTCGGACATCGCATGCAGGAAGCGGCGGCGGATCTCCTCCGGCGACAACCGGGTGAAGCAGCGCCGCAGTGCGGCCACGTCGCCCGGCTCGATCTCGCGCAGCCACAGTTCGCGACCGTCGTGGCTGCGCATTCGCTCGCCATGGGCGGTGTGCACGGTGAGCGCGCCGGCATAGCGCTCGCGGCTGCGCGGAGGCAGCGGCGGAGGGGGGACGGTGGAGCGCAGGCCGGCGGTGATCATCTCAATACTTTAGCGTATTGTGTGCGGTGCAGCATGATCCGATTCCTGCGGACGCACAAGCCCTTGCGCCGGTTTGCCGCAGTCACGCAAGCACTGCCGTTCAGGGGCCGGCGCTGGCCGCCGGTTTGCGCGGACGCTTCGGACCGGGGGCGGAACGCCGGCCCTGTGCGGCATCGATCGTGTCGATCCAGCCCGCCCGTGCGGCGGGGAAGGCGTCGGCGTAAGGTACGTAGGGCTTGATGTCGAGGATGGGCGTGCCATCCAGCAGATCCACGCCGCGCACGCGCAGCGCGCGCTCCTCCACGGCGACCAGTTCCACCGCGGACAGCCCGATCGCATTCGGCCGGTGCGGCGAGCGCGTGGCCAGCACGCCGCGCTTGCCGCCGCCGCGCGGTGGCCGCACCTGCGGCTTCCAGCCCTCGCTGCGGTGGAACACGAACAACAGCCAGATCCGCTCGAAGCCGGCGAGATCGCGAAACGCCTCGCCAGGCAGGTCGTCCGCGAACTCGATGCGCGCCTCCGCCTCGGCGCCGGTTTCGGTGCCCGCCACCACGGTGGACTGGTGCGGTGCATCGATGCGCCGTGCATAGGGCGAGCGCAGGTGGGCGATGGGGCAAGCGGTGAAGGGCGCGGCGTGCGACGTCGGCATGGTCGTGCAGGCGAGCCATGGTCTGGGGAATCGCCATTGTAGTCGTGCGCGGTCGTCGCGTGGCGTTCGCCGGCGGGCCTTATTTCGCGCGCGCCTTGCGCGTGCTCCGCGTAGTCGTGGCCGCTGCCGCTGCGCCGCTGTCCGCCGGTGCCCGGTCCAGCACCACCGTTCCCGGTATGTGGCGCTTGCCCCAGCGTACGAACGCGAGCAGCACATCGCCCAGCTCCTTGCCCTTCGGGGTAAGCGTGTAGGCGTAGCGCACCGGGCGTTCCTGGTAGGGCGTGGCGAGGATGATGCCGGCTGCCTCCAGGCGTTTGAGGCGCTCCGCGAGGATGTTGGTCGGGATGTGTTCCGGCGAGTGCGCGAGTTCGCCATAGGTGCTCTTGCCGTGCAGCAGGTCGCGCACCACCAGCAACGACCATTTGTCGCCCACGATGTCCAGCGAGTTGGCGACTGCGCAGGCGGAGCGCGCGAATGGCTTGGCGGGACCCATGCTTGCGGTTCTCCATGAGCGGAAGATCTGTCGCTTGCATTATGCAAGAAACGTGGGTAGCTTTGCTGTCGCTTGCAAAATGCAAGTTACATGAGGAGAGTGTCCATGTCAGCCACAGTTCTTCCGCCCCCGACCGGGTCGCGGCCCATGGGCGGCGGCATCCGTCCGGGAATCATCCTGATCCTGTCCGCCTGGTTCGCGCTGGTCATGTCGCTTGGTGCAGCCGGCGCCTTCGTCGGGCGCCCCGGGCAGCCACCGGTCGCCATCGCCATCGGAGTCGGGGCGCCGCTATTGCTGTTCTTCGCGGCGCTGCGGATCTCGCCGTCGTTCCGTGCGTTCGTGCTCTCGCTGGACCTGCGCCTGATCACCGGCATGCAGGCCTGGCGATGGGCCGGCCTGGGTTTCCTGTCGCTGTACGCGCACGGCGTATTGCCGGCCATGTTCGCGTTGCCGGCGGGTCTCGGCGACATGGCGGTAGGCTTCGCCGCCCCGTGGATGATCCTGGCGCTCGTGCGCCGCCGCGACTTCGCCGCCAGCCGGGCATTCGTCCGCTGGAACGTGCTCGGCATGCTCGATCTTTCGGTTGCCATCGCGCTTGGCACGCTGAGTGCCAGCCTGTCCACGGGGGCCCCAGGCGAGATCACGACCGCCCCGATGGCGACGCTGCCGCTGCTGGTGATCCCCGCGTTTCTGGTCCCGCTGTTCCTGATGTTGCATACCGCGGCGCTGATGCAGAGCCGGCTGGTCGCCCGCGGCCGCGATGCGTAGGAGGTGAAGGGACAGGGCGCGCGGTCGCCGGCCGCGCGCCGCGGTTCAATGAATGCCTACGCCCACGCCCAGGCCGAAACTGACGTTCGGGTGCCCGCTGCGCATCTCCTCGGCGGTCCACACGTGCGATTGCGCGGTCTGTACCAGCGGGAACACGTAGTCGGCCTCGCCGACCTTGCCGGAGCGACTGCCGGCCAGCTGGCCATCGACGGTGATGGGCGCGCCGGAGGGATAGTTCATCGGTTCGGCGTAGCCGGGGACCAGGGCGATGAAGCGACCGTTGCCGCCGGCGCCGAATCGCGGCCGCTGCGAGGAGTCCAGCGGGAAGGCGAGGACTTCGATCTCGCTGTGGTCGGGCAGGTTTTTCACGCCCACCACGCGGCCGCCCCAAATCACCTGGCCGCGCACGTATTGCTCCGGCGCCTGCGCCACCTGCACGGGCGTGGCGGAGAGGGTGCCGGGCGCGACCTTGTAGATCGGCGCGGGAGCGCAGGCGGCGAGGCCCAGCAGCAGGGCGGGAAGAAGGATGCGGATGGCAACGGCGGCGTGGCGCATGGCGGACTCCCGAAGCGGTGGGCCGAGGTCTTGCTGGGACATGTCTCGAAGCAGGGCCGGCGTGTTCCGACTTCGCGGAATGTCGTTCCGCCACGTTCGACACGACCGGGTTTGGCTGACGTCGTGAGCTTAGCGGCGGCGCGGGGTGGGCGGTAGCCGCGCGGATCTGGCGGGTTTCGGCGGGGTGCCGGCGGATTCGGCCACCAGCCAGTCCAGCGTCCACTCGGCGGGACGCTCCTGCGCGAGCAGGCGGGCCAGCGCGCGCAACGGCTCGCGCAGGGTTTCGTCGAGTTGCCAGGGCGCGTTGACGATCGCCATGCCGGAGCCGTTGAGGCGCAGCGGCGAGTCGTCGCCGTGCACCAGCAGTTCCGCGCGCAGCACGCGCTTCGCACCGCAATGCTGCAGCCAGCGCAGGAAGGGTTGTACCTGGCTGCGCCGCTTGATCGGATACCACACCGCGTAGATGCCGCCGGGCCAGCGCTGCAGCGCTTCCTTCAAGGCCTGCTCGATCAGCCGGTATTCGGCCTCCTGCGCCTCGTAGGGCGGATCGATCAGCACCAGGCCGCGCTTTTCCCTGGGCGGCAGCAGGGCCTTCAGCGCCTCGTAGCCGTCGCGTTCGTGCACGTGGACGCGCGCGTCCCGGCGAAACAGCTCGCGCAGCCGCGTGGCTTCCTCCGGGTGCAGCTCGCACAGCTGCGCGCCGTCGATGTCGCGCATGGCCAGCGCGGCCTGCAGCGGTGAGCCGGGGTAGAGTTTCAGGCCCTGCTCGTTGCCCGGCAGGGCGAGGATGGCATCCAGCCAGCGGCGCAGCAGCGGCGGCAGCGCGGAGGCATGGGCGTCGCCGCCGTGCAGGTCGGGGAACAGCAGGCGGGCGATGCCGTCCCTGTATTCGCCGGTCTTGCCGGCCTCGGCGCCATCCAGCGCGTAGCAGCCGCTGCCGGCGTGGGTGTCGATCACGCAGAACGGCGCGGGCTTCAGCTTGAGCGCCTCGACCAGCGCCAGCAGCACGGCGTGCTTCAGGACGTCGGCGAAATTGCCTGCGTGGTAGGCGTGGCGGTAGTTCATGGCGGCGGCCGCGGACAAGGCGCACAAGTATAGGCTGCGGGTGGCATGCCGGCCGCATGAAGCCCGGTCCAGGGTTGAGCGGGCGCGGAGCGCGTCGCTATGCTCGCGGCATGAGTCGTTCGTTCCTCCGTCACCTGCGCCGATGCCGCCTGCTGTTCGTGCTGGCGTTGTGCGCGTGGCTGGGCCTGGCGGGTTCCGTATCGGCCCATGCCGATTGCTGCATCGGCATGGGTGGCATGGCCACGGTGACGGCGCACCGCGACGGTACGCCGCAGCTGCACGCGGACGGCATGCATGACGGTTGCGCCTGCGCGCACGCGACGGCGGCGTTGCCGGAACCGGCCGCATCGGTGGTGCCGGTACGCCTCGTTGCCACGAGCTGGCAGGCATGGCCGACCGCCGCTTCCGAACGTCCCCGTGCGCCGCCCTTGCGGCCGCCGCTGGCCTGACGTCCTCCCTTCACGCCGACCCGTTCGGCTGACCGCATGTCGCGCGCCCGTTGCCATCTGCGCGCCAACGCCAGGCGGAATCCCGGTGATTCCGCGCAGGAGTGAAGAATGAACACGCAGGATCCGCGCGACGTGCGGCTGTCGCGCCGACGTTTCGTGCAAGGCCTCGCGCTGGGCGGCGTGGCCGCCGGGCTGGGGTTGCGCGCCGGCACCGCGCCGGCACAGGCCACCGTGACACGTCGCGAATTGCGCGGCACGCATTTCGAGCTGTCCGTCGCCGAGTTGCCGGTGGATTTCACGGGCCGCAAGCGCCTCGCCACCGTGGTGAATGGCCAGCTGCCCGCGCCGCTGCTGCGCTGGCGCGAGGGCGACACGGTGACGCTCAAGGTGAGCAACCGCCTGCGCGTGCCGACCTCGATCCACTGGCATGGCATCCTGCTGCCGTTCGGCATGGACGGCGTGCCCGGCATCAGTTTTCCGGGCATCGCGCCGGGCGAAAGCTTCACCTACCGCTTCCCCGTGCGGCAGAGCGGCACCTACTGGTACCACAGCCATTCCGGCTTCCAGGAACAGACCGGCCTGTACGGCCCGCTGGTGATCGAGCCCGCACGCGGCGAACGCTTTCCCGCCGACCGCGACTACGTGGTGATGCTGGGCGACTGGTCCGACGACGATCCCGCGCACATCTTCGCCACGCTGAAGCGGCAGAGCGACTACTACAACTTCGCCATGCCCACCGCGCCGGACTTCTTCCGCGACGTGCGCGAGCATGGGCTGGAGCAGGCACTGGCCCGGCGCCGGATGTGGGAGCGGATGCGCATGAACCCGACCGACTACAGCGACGTGTCGGGACACACCTATACCTACCTGGTGAACGGCCGGACGCCGGCCGGCAACTGGACCGGCCTGTTCAGACCCGGCGAGAAGGTGCGGCTGCGTTTCATCAACGGCTCGTCGATGAGCTTCTTCGACGTGCGTATCCCCGGACTGGAGATGACGGTGGTCGCCGCCGACGGCCAGGACGTGGAGCCGGTGAGCGTGGACGAGTTCCGCATCGCCGTGGCCGAGACCTGCGACGTGATCGTGCAGCCCAGGGAGGATCGCGCCTATACGCTGTTCGCGCAGTCCATCGATCGCAGCGGCTACGCCCGCGGCACGCTGGCGCCGCGGCCCGGCATGCAGGCGGACGTGCCCGCGCCGGATCCGCTCGTCTGGCTGGGCATGCAGGACATGATGGGGGCGATGGCGCAGGGTGGCGCGCACGACCACGGCGCGATGCCGGGGATGGCCGGCATGGACAGGGCCGCCACGGCCGCCGCAGCGGCCGTGCACCACGCCCGTACCGAGTACGGCCCCGGCGTGGACATGCGCGTGGACACGCCGCGCAGCAACCTCGACGACCCGGGCGCGGGCCTGCGCGGCAACGGCCGCCGTGTGCTCACCTATGCCGACCTGCACACGCTCGGCGGCTCCCTCGACCCGCGCGAACCGGGTCGCGAGATCGAGCTGCACCTCACCGGCAACATGGATCGCTACATGTGGTCCTTCGACGGCGTGAAGTTCTCCGATGCCAAGCCCATCCATTTCCGCGCCGGAGAGCGGCTGCGCATCGTGCTGGTCAACGACACCATGATGAACCACCCCATCCACCTGCACGGCATGTGGAGCGAGCTGGAGAATCCCGACGGCGGCTTCCAGGTGCGCAAGCACACCGTCAACGTGCAGCCGGCGCAGCGCGTGGCCTATGGCGTGACGGCCGACGCGCCGGGGCGCTGGGCCTACCACTGCCACATGCTCTACCACATGGAGGCGGGGATGATGCGCGAGGTGGTGGTGTCATGAGCCGGCACCGGTCGACCACCATCACTGCCTTGCGGCATTCCCTGTGGCTGGCGGCGGGGCTGCTGCTTGCGCCCGCCGTGGCCGCCGTGCAGACGACGCCCGCCACGGCCAGCAGTTCGGCGACGACTGACATGAGTTCGATGCCCGGCATGGACATGAGCCGCAGCGGCATGTCCATGCCGGCGGCATCGGCCAGCGTCCCCATGCTGGCCGCCGCAGCCAAGGCACGCAAGCGCCGTCGAAAGCCGTCCGCAAAGCCCGTGCACCACATGCCGGCCACCAGCCATGGCGCCACGGCGCCGATGGGCACCATGCCCGGCATGAGCCACGACACGATGCCGGAGGCGCCGCCGGTCCGGCCGGCTGCCACCGCGAACACGGAAGGCGTGAGTCCGCACGCGATGCCAGGCATGCGACCGGAGGCGATGCAGGACATGGATCACGCGGCGATGCCTGCTGCGGGCCGCGCGTCGCACGCGCAGGGCGCGATGGCCGGCATGCCGATGGGGCCCATGCAGGGCGGCAGCGCGCCGCCGGGCGCGCGTAGCCCCGACTATTCCGACGGCATCGGCTACGGCGCCATGCCCGGCATGGACATGCGCGACGCCGCACCGCTGGGCATGTTGCGCTTCGACCAGTTGGAGGCGTTCCACGGCAACGACGGCAATGGGCAAGCCTGGGAGCTGCAGGGCTGGTACGGCAACGACAGCGACAAGCTGTGGGTGCGCAGCGAAGGTGAGCGCAGCCGCCGCCGCATCGAGGACGGCGACGCCGAGCTGCTGTGGAGCCATGCCGTCGCAACGTTCTGGGATACGCAGCTCGGCCTGCGCCAGGACCTGGGCGAAGGGCCTGCGCGCGATTGGGCCGCCTTCGGCATCCAGGGCCTGGCGCCGTACTGGTTCGAGCTGGAGGCCACCGCCTACCTTGGACCCAGCGGGCGAACCGCGGCCCGCCTGCGCGCGGAGTACGAACTGCCGTTCACGCAGCGGCTGATCCTGCAGCCGGAGTTCGAGGTCAACGCCTATGGCCGATCCGATCCGGCACGGCACCTCGGCAGCGGGGTGTCCGACGCCCGGTTCGGCCTGCGCCTGCGCTACGAGGTCCGCCGGCAGTTCGCCCCTTACCTTGGCGTGGTGTGGGTACGCCGCTTCGGCGGCACGGCCGGTTTCGCCCGCGACCATCACCAAAGTATCTTCGGCCGGCAGTGGGTGGCCGGCCTCCGCATCTGGTTCTGAGGGAGTGCCAAGATGAAACCACGCATCAAACAACACAGCCTGGCCGTCGCCGCGATGCTGGCGATCCTGGCCGCGGGCACCGGGGTCTTCGTCTACTCCGGCCTCTACGACATCGGCGCGGACGACCATCACACCCGGCCGGTCTTCGACCTGTTGCAGACCTTGCGCGAGCGTTCGATCCATCGGCGCGCGGAGGACATCAAGGTTCCCGATCTCAATGACCCGCAGCTGATCCTCAAGGGGGCGGGCCAGTACGCCGCCATGTGCACCGGCTGCCACCTCGCACCCGGCATGGACGATTCCGAACTGCGCGTGGGCATGTACCCGCAGCCGCCCGATCTTGCCAAGGTACGCGTCGATCCGAAGGTGGCGTTCTGGGTGATCAAGCACGGCATCAAGATGAGCGCGATGCCCGCGTGGGGGATGGCCGGCCACGACGATCCCACCATCTGGAGCATGGTGGCCTTCCTCGAAAAGCTGCCGGGCATGACGCCGGCTGAGTACAAGGCCATCGTGGCCAAGGCGCCGCCGGACGAGGACATGGACATGGGGCACGACCACGCCGACGCCGGTCATTCCGGCATGGACGGCACGACAGAATCCCCGCCCGCGCGGTAAGCCGCGGTGATGCGGCGGTGCGGGGTGTCGCCGTTCTCGATGAGGTCTGCAGCGGCCTGCGCGTTCCGGCCGAGGCTCGCGCCTTCATCGCCCACCTTGGCGTGGCCATCCCCGCCACAGGCCTGCCGACCCCGGTCACGCCATGTGCTACTCCACGATGCCGTGGCTCTCGGCCGTCCCGAGCAACTCCGGCTGGCCAGTTAGTTGCTGCCTGCGCCCCAGCAGCGGATGCGCGAACACTGCCACGAGGATCACCGCCACGCCGCCGTAGAACCAGCCGTCGAGCTGTCGCTGCTCGCCGAGCAGCAGCATCGCCAGCACGATCGCGTAGACCGGTTCCAGGTTCGTCACCATCTGCGTGCCGAACGCGCTCAGGTGGCGCAGCGCCACCAGCGCCAGCGCGAACGGCAAGAGGGTGCAGCCGAAGGCCAGTGCGAGCAGCAGCAGCGCATCATGGGCATTCGGCAGCACGAAGGCGGCACCGGCGTGCGGAAGCAGCGGCGCCAGCAGGGTGAGGAAGGCGGCGCCGGTGCCCAGTTCGATGCAGGTGACGGTGAGCGGATCGCCGTGTTCCACCAGGCGCTTGTTGAGCGAACCGAACAGTGCCACGAACAGCGCGGACAGCACGCCCACCGCGATGCCGAGGCGCATGCCGTGGGGCACGCCGCCCACCACCATCGCCACGCCCGGCACCACGGCCACGCCGACCAGCAGCTCGCGCGGATCGAAGCTGCGCTTCGCGATCCACGGTTCCACGAAGGCCAGGAACACCGGCCCCAGCGCGATGCAGGTGGCACCCACCGAGGCGTTGGCCAGCTTGATCGCGGCGTAGAAGGTGAGCCAGTGCAGCGACACCAGCACGCCGATGCCGGCATAGGCAAAACGCAGCCGCGGCGGCATCGCAGCCAGGCCGCGCCACACCCGCGGCATCAGGAGCAGCGCGGCGGTCACCAGCAGCATGCGCCACCACACCAGCGGCAGCGCGGGCAGGGTGATCAGCTTGCCGAGGATCGCGGTGAAGCCCCACAACAGCACGCAGAAGTGGATCTGCAGGCGGGCCTGGCTGGTGGCTTGCATGGGGGCGCATCGATGGGAGACGCGGCATTCTACGCTGCACCCACCTGCCCTGGCATGGAAGAGTGTGGCCAGGGATGGCCGTCCGATTGAGGCTCGCGATCAGGGACGATCGCAACGGTTCAGCGCCGGGTGGAGTTGCGCAACCGCTGCAGGACCGTGGTGCAGGTGTTGGCGTTGCCGGTGTCGTGGCTGGGAGCCACCAGCGCCAGCAGCGCGGCCGCGGGGGCGGCGACCACGCCCAGCGCCACCGCGCCGGCGCCGCGCGCCAGCAGCGGGCCGGCGTGCACGCCCACATCGGGCTGCTTGAACGTGCCGCGCACGTACAGCGGCGAGCGCAGCGACAGCACGCGCAGGCCCTTGGTGTGGGGGATCACGTCAAGGTCCAGCTTTTCGTCGGCGAAATTCACCGTGCCTTTCACGTCGATCAGCGCGTCCTGCGTGTCGAACACGAACAGCCGCGTGCGGAACAGGCCGTCCTGTGCCGCGAAGTCGCTGGCGGCGCAGTCGATCTTCACCGTCCGGTCGCCGAACAGCTTGCCGAGCACGATGTTGCCCACGTTGAGGCCGGCCGTTTCCAGCAGGTTGCGGCTGATCGCGCCGTTGTCCATCAGCAGCTTCAGCTGGCCGCTGGCGCTGCCGAGCAGGGCGGCGACGGAATTGCCGCGCGCGTCCAGCGTAGCGTCGCCGTTGATCTCGCCGAGGCTGGTATGCATCGCCGCGAAGCGCTGCGACAACTGCTCGATGCGCAGGCGACGCACGCCCAGCTTCAGCGTGCCGCGCATCGGCGCGGCGTTGCCGTCGAGCCGCAGCATGCCAGCCACCTGGCCGCCGGCCGCGCGGAAGAGCAGCGGGTCCAGCGTGAGCGTGCCGTCGTCCATCACCAGATGCGTGGACAGCGACTGGATCGGCAGCGACGGGCCGTGTTCGATGCGCCCGGCGGAGAAGTCCACGTCGGCGTCCATCGCCTTCCAGCGGTCGGTGCGGAAGGCCTGCATTGGCAGCACGCGATCCGAGGCGGCGGGCGGCGGCACGGTGGTGCTGGAGCCGCTGCCGCCGACCAGCGGCGCGAGGTCGGCGAAGCGCAGCTGCGTGGCCTGTACCTTGCCGCTGAGCTTGGGGCGTGCGCCGCCGGTGACGTAGTCGGCATCGCCGGCGAGGTCGCTGCCGCCCACGCGTGCGTGGAAACCGTGATAGGCGAAGCGGCTGCCGTGGCGCCCCAGCGTGGCGGCGAGCCGGCCGCGGGTGGCGTAGGGCGGCGTGTCGGGCAGGGTCACGCCGAGGATGGGGTAGAGCTTCGCCATGCTTGAGCCGGCCAGCCACAGGCGCAGGTCCAGCGCGCCGAGGTGCAGGGGATCGGTGAGCGTGCCGACCAGGGCGATGTGGGTGTCGCCGATGCGCAGCTTCGCCTGCAGCGGGAACGGCCGGTCGGCCTGCTGCAGCGCCAGCACGGCGCCGATCCTGCCGCCGCCGTCCAGCGGCGCGCCCTGGTAGCGGCCCTGCGCGGTCCAGGCGAACTGGTAGCTGGATTGCCGCGCGGCCGCATCGTCGGGCCGGTCCTGTCCGTGCCCTTTGGCCATCGCCTTGGCAGCGCCGCGCCCGGCGCTGCTGATCGCCTGCGTGCGCGCGTCCGCCGTCGCCTGCGCCACGATCTGGTCGTAGGGAATCGCCTGCTGCAGCGGTTCGATGCGAGCGTGGACGTGCACGCGGCCGACGGCGTCGTCCAGTGCGATCCGGCCGGCGTCGAAGCCGATGGCGCCGAGATCCACCGTCCACGCGGAGGGCGTGCTGTTTTGCGGCAGCTCGAACGTCCAGTTGTCGTGGCCCTGCTTGTCGCGCTCCAGGTCCACGCTGGGGTTCACCAGTTGCAGGGTGGGGATGCGCACACGGTGCCGCAGCAGATCCAGCGGCGAGAGGCTGAAGCGCACCGCGTCGAGATGCGCGAACTGCGGCTGCTTCGCCCATGCCGGGTTCGCGATGGAAATGTCCTGCGCCACGATGTGCGGCCACGGCACCCACGCGCGCCAGCCCTGCGATCGCGGCTCGCGCATCCACTGCACGCCGAGGTTGCCGTCGATCGCGAACGGGCGGCCGATCGCCGTGCTGGCCTGCGCGTCGATGGTGGGCTTCAGCTTGTTCCAGTTGAACAGCGACAGCATTGTCACCAGCGCGGAAACCAGCACGATGAGCAGGGTCACCGGTATGCCGACGATCCATGCCAGCAGCTTGTGCCTGCGTTTCATGCCGTCTCCTGCGGCCATGGCGCGGCCGGTGGTGGCGATGGCCTACCGATAACCGATGGCGCGGCAAGGTTTCGTGGTGACGGCCGGGCTCCGCTTACGGTGCGTTCACTTGCGGATGCCGCGAGGGATCAATCGTCGTCGTCCACGCCGGCCTTCCAATAGCCGGTGGCCCTGATCCAGTCCTTCGGCACGCCGCGCTGGTCCAGCCATTGGCGCATGGCGCGGGCGCGGCCCGATTCGGCGGCGATCCAGTAGAAGCTGTCGCCTTCGACGCCCGGCAGCGCGTGCAGTGCCTGTTCCAGCCGGCGGCTGTCCGGGGCAGGTTCGCCGTGGCGTTCGAGCCATTGGATCTCGACATCGGCACGCGAGTGCAGCGGCTGGCGATCCGCTGCCCCGGGCAGCTCGATCAGCGCGATGGCGTGCGCGCCGGCGGGCATCTCTTCCAGCCGGCGGCCGATCGCGGGCAGGGCGCTCTCGTCGCCTACCAGCACGTAGCGCTCGAAGTCGGCGGCCAGCACGAAGGAGCCGCGCGGGCCGCCGGCGCCGAGATGCTGGCCGGGCGACGCCTGTGCCGCCCAGCGGGCGGCGATGCCGTCGCCATGCAGCACGAAATCGACGACCAGTTCGCCGCGCGCGGCATCATGGCGACGCGGGGTGTAGTCGCGCATCGGCGACGGCTCGCGGCCGGTCGGAAACTCCAGGCCGTTCGCGCCCAGTGCGGGCAGCACCAGTTCGCCCTCGCGGTTGGGAAAGAACAGCTTCACGTGATCGTCGGGCGCGGCGCTGTGGAAGCCTTGCAATCCGGGACCGCCGAGCGTTACCCGCTGCATGTGCGGGGTGAGGCGCTCGACGCGCAGCACTTCGAGCCTGCGGAGCACGATGTCGTGGCGCAGGCGCTGATGGGCATGAAGGACCATCGTGGTTACCTCGTGGGGCGGGCGCTGGCGATGGCTGGCGCATGGAGAGGGCCGCCGCGGGGTGCGGCGTGTACCGTTCAATCGTGCGATTTGCCGGCGGCGACCTCGCTGGCCGCGCGCTGCAGGATCGCGGCCACGCGCTCCGCCTCGGCCTTGTCCCAGCCCGTGCGCATCAGCAGGGCATGCTTCAGCGCGTGCATCGCCTTGCGCACCGCCATCGGCGCGGCCATCTTCGCCGCGAGGCGCGCGCTGTGTTCGGTGCGCGAGGTCGCCGCGTCCACCGCGGCGCGGTTCTCGTTGAGGAAGGCGCGGCCAGCCTCGGTGATGGCGTACAGCTTGCGGTTGCCTGCCTCGCTCTCCACTTGCGCGTAGCCCATGTCCTCCAGCATGGCGAGCGTGGGGTAGATCGCGCCGGGACTGGGCGTGTACTGGCCGTGGAACATCTCCTCGATGATGCGGATCAGCTCGTAGCCGTGGCGCGGCTGCTGCTCGATCAGCGCCAGCAGCAGCAGCTTGAGGTCGCCGTGGCCGAACATGCGCCCGCCGCCGCCGCGTCGGCCGCCACCGCGCAGCCCGTCCCAGCCGCCGAAGGCGCCGCCGCCGTGGTGCTCGCCGAACGGGCCGTGGCGGCCGGCGTGGCAGCCGTGCCCGCCCTGGTCCATGGGGAAGTCGTGGTGATGGTGGTGGCGGAGGTGACTGAAGAAGTGGTGCATGCGCATGGCGGCTCCCGATATATCGAAATGACAAAGATACGATATATCGTAGATATGTCGTTTGCAACTCCCGGGGTGGGTTCCCGCAAGCGCGGTTGGGGGCATGGCGCTCATGCTTCTTGCGGGCGACGAAGCGGTTTCGTCCG
Source organism: Rhodanobacter aciditrophus (assembly GCF_050026795.1). Classification (NCBI taxonomy): domain Bacteria; kingdom Pseudomonadati; phylum Pseudomonadota; class Gammaproteobacteria; order Lysobacterales; family Rhodanobacteraceae; genus Rhodanobacter; species Rhodanobacter aciditrophus. The sequence continues at coordinate 725,157 of NZ_JALBWP010000012.1, read as the reverse complement.
CCTGGCGCAAGGGACAAGGCGATTTCGTGCCGCTGCCGCGGCCCGAGTTACTTCTCCTTTGCTTGTCCAAAGGAGAAGTAACCAAGAGGAAACGACACCCCGGGGCGGCGCTCTGCGGGCATCCTGCCCTGCGAGTGCGTGAGGCGGGGCCGGGCTTTTCGAGCGGGCTCCTGCCCGCGCGAAAAGGCGTTGCCGTCCATGGCAACGCCCGCTGCGCGGCCTGCTCGTCCCCGCCTCACCGCCGCCCAGGGGCCCCGGAGAAGCAGCGCGCTCCCAGCGCGCAGAGGCAACGGCAAAGCCAAAGCCAAAGCAGCGCGCAGCGCTGCGAGGCTTTGCCCCCTCAGTTCCCAGATACGTCGCGGGGTGGCCGCCACGTCTATCGCATAGGCGGGAGTGGCTCCCAAGCCCTCGACACAGCCTGCTTGTAGTTCCGGCGGATCGAATCAGGCCATTTCTCTTGGTTCCTTCTCTTGACTCCGGGCATCCTGCCCTCCGCCCTTCGGGCCGGCTTCACCGTTCGCCACCGCTCCTGCAGCGGCGTGGGCCAGCAAAGAGAAGGGACTCGGGCGCCGGCAGGCGCCCGAAACCGCCTTGTCCCCAACGTCAGGCGACCGAAACCGCCTTGTTGCTTGCGCCAGGCGTCCGAAACCACCTCGTCCGCAGCGACAAGCGCCCCAAACCGCTCAGCTCCCCGCCACAACCCGCAAACGAACGAGAGCGCGCCAACCCGGGCGAGTCAGCCCCTGCGCCGAATGCGCCAGACCCACGCCGGCGGCAGATTGAGCCAGGCGCCGCCGACGCGTTCGGCCTGCAGCTCCAGCCGCTGCCGCAGCGCACGCGGCACCGGGCAGCGCAGGCCGTAGGTGAACTGGTAGAGCGCGCCGTCGGCCTGCAGCTGGCGCTCGAACACGCCCTCGACGATGGCGGCGACCTTGTCGGCCGGGATCGACCGCAGCGGCAGGCCGCTGATCACGGCACTGGCGCGTTCGTCGCCGAACAGCGGCGAGGCCCGGCCCAGCCGCGCGGCGTCCATGCGCAGCACGCGGGCATGCGGATAGCGTTGCGCCAGCGTGGCGGCCAGCACGGCGTCGGTCTCCACCAGCACCAGCCGGTGTCCCGGCAGGCCGCGTTCCAGCAGGGCGCGGGTGAACACGCCGGTGCCGGGGCCCAGTTCGATCACCGGGCCGTGTGCACGGTCGACATGGGCGGTCATCAGCCGCGCCAGCGCGGGGCCGGACGGCGCCAGCGCGCCCACGCTGCGCGGGTCGCGCAGCCAGGCACGCAGCAGATGCAGGTTGTCGTTCAGCGACATCGATGGCCGGACCGTGGTTTGCCGGCAGCCACGATAACCCCACCGGCCGGCGCGGATGTTCGGATACGGTTATCCGGCCGGGGTGGTGGTCACGATCAGGGAATTACCGGCTTGCCGCCGTCGCGCACCGGGATGTCGATGCTGCACAGGTTCACCTTGCCTGCGGGCACGGTGTAGAACGCGTCGCGGCGGTTGCGCTTGGCCTCGACCAGTTTGGCGAAGGTGGCGCTGTCGGTGCGCAGCACCCGGATGTCCGCACGTTGCGCCGGCGGCAGTTCGGAAGCGAGCCGCACCGAGAGGATGGGCACGCGCTGCGAGGCCCGGGTGTAGAAGCCCATCGGCGCGGGGCCGCGCGGCAGGCTGGACAGCAGCGGCATGCCTTCCAGCACGCGGCCGGCGATGGCGAGGTTGCGGTCCAACGCGCGCGGCGCCTGGCCGATCACCGCGTACAGCGAGCTGCCGTTGCCGCTGTCCGGCGCGATGTCGCGCGCCACGCCCACCGCGCCATAGCAGTGGGTGAGCCATTCGCGGCCGGTGGCGGGATCGCGCGCGGCCGGGAAGCCTTCGACGAAGCCCGCCTCCGGCGCGTACACGTCACCGTCGGGCAGCGGCGTCCACGGCAGCTTCGGATCGATCGCGCGGGTGTATTCCGGCGGCAGGGTGCGCTGCGCCCGGCCCAGCGGCTTGAGCTTCTTCGGGTCGGGGCGGTCGCCGTCGCTCTCCGGATCGTCCCACTGCGCCACGAAGTTGTCCTGCACGCGGTTGATCGACAGCCCATCGAAGTAGTGCCCGCGCACCAGGGTGCGGATGTTGGCTGCGTGCAGCGGGGTGAAGTCCGGCGCCAGCTCGATCACCACGCGGCCGGCGGGCAGCTGCATGTAGAGCAGGTTGTCGGGGTCGGGCGTGCGCCATTCGGACGGCTGCGACGCCGCCAGAATCTCCTTCGCGCTGGGCGTGGGCTTGTCCTGCGCGGCAAAGGCCGGTATCGAGGCGAGGCCGAGCGCCAGCGCGACGGCGGCGGCAAGATGGTGGCGCATGGTTTTCTCCCCGGATGGTTGGCGTCGCGGCACGTTAGCAGGAGCCGCAAGGCCGTGCGCGCGCCATTTGCGGAAACGCACGAAGGCCCGTTTGGCCAGGTACAGCAGGTGCCCGGTGAGGCCGGCATCCTGGACCCGGCGCAGCGCGGTGTTCCCGGCGTAGGGCATGCGGATGTGCGCGTCGCGCCGCTCGACCAGCTGGCTGCTCCCGGCCACGTCGCCGCCGGTCGGCGCCGTCCTTCGTCCAGGAGCGGCGGCAGCCGGCGGTTCGCGCAATCAGGTGTGTGGCGTGGCGCCGTTTCCGCGGCGGAGCGGTCCAGGCTCGTCCCGTTGCGGTTCTCGTGGGTGCCGTCGCCGGGATACCACGGCCGTGGATCAGGCCGTCGATGCCGCACCGTTCTACCTTGCTTGCGGCCGCGCTACGGTGGACGCGCTCAGCCCGTTTCGACGGCGGGCTTGCCGGCGCGCCGGTTCTTCCATGCGTAGCCGATCCCCAGCAGCACGAACCACACCGGGCTGGCCAGCAGGGCGGCACGGGTGTCGGACTGCAGGCAGAGCAGCACCAGCACGAACGCGAAGAACGCCAGGCACGCCCAGCACATGAATACGCCGCCGGGCATCTTGTACGCAGAGTCGGCGTGCAGCTGCGGGCGCTTGCGCCGGTAGGCCATGTACGCGCACAGGATCAGCGACCACACGAACATGAACAGCACCGCGGACAGCGTGGTGACCAGCGTGAACGCGGTCATCAGGTTGGGCACGAGGTAGATCAGCGCCGCGCCCAGCAGCAGGCAGAAGCAGGAGAACAGCAGGCCCAGCGACGGCACCGCCGCTTTCGACAGGTGGGCGAACGCCTTCGGCGCATGGCTCTCGTCGGCCAGGCCGTACAGCATGCGGCTGGTGGAGAAGATGCCGCTGTTGGCCGACGAGGTGGCCGAGGTCAGCACCACGAAGTTGATCAGGCTGGCCGCCGCCGGCACGCCGGCCAGCACGAACAGCTCCACGAACGGGCTCTTGTCCGGCGCCACCAGGTGCCACGGCGTCACCACCATGATCGCCGCCAGCGCCAGCACGTAGAAGATGATGATGCGCACCGGGATCGAGTTGATCGCCTTCGGCAGGTTGCGCCGCGGGTCCGCGGTTTCCGCGGCGGTGGTGCCGACCAGCTCGATGCCGACGAAGGCGAACACCGCGATCTGGAAGCCGGCGAAGAATCCCGACAACCCATGCGGGAAAAAGCCGCCGTCGTTCCACAGGTTGGCCAGCGAGGCCCGGTTGCCGGCCGGCGAATGGAAGCCCCACAGCACCAGCGCGCCGCCGACCACGATCAGCGCGCAGATCGCCACGACCTTGATCAGCGCGAACCAGAATTCCAGCTCGCCGAACATCTTCACCGTCGTCAGGTTCAGGCCGAGCAGCAGCAGCACGCACAGCAGCGCCGGTATCCACGGCGCGAGCTGCGGCAGCCAGAACTGCGTGTAGGAGGAGATCGCGATCACCTCGGCGATCGCGGTGACGATCCAGCAGAACCAGTACGTCCAGCCGCAGAAGAACCCGGCCCACGGCCCCAGCAGGTCGGTGGAGAAGTCGATGAACGACTTGTACTCCAGGTTCGACAGCAGCAGCTCGCCCATCGCCCGCATCACGAAGAACAGCATTACGCCGATGATCAGGTACACCAGCAGGATCGACGGCCCGGCGAGGCTGATCGTCTTGCCCGAGCCCATGAACAGGCCGGTGCCGATGGCGCCGCCGAGCGCGATCAACTGCAGGTGGCGGTTGGAGAGGCTGCGCCGCAGGTGCTCCGGTTGCTCGGTGGATGCGGACATGTGGGTGCCGTGGTCGGGAGGGGCCGCCAGCATAAAGAAACGCCCCGGCCCCTGGGAAGGACAGCCCGCGGCGACCGCCCGGCCGCGCCGCGATGGCGCGACCGCGCACCGGCGCCACCTCCCTGCGCGAAGGCGCGGCAGGGCCGGCGGCGTCGTGCGGGCCGCCCTTCGCGCTGCCCCGTGCCGGGCAATGGACGGAGCGATGCCGCCCGGCCTGGCGCGCGGGTTACGGCGTCGCGCCGCTGAACTTCTCCACCGTGGCCCCCTTCACCATCCCGATCTGCGCGCTGTCGCTGACCTTCAGGACCACCGTCTGGCGGAAATCCAGCGTGCCTCGCACCACTGCGTGCGGGCCGATCACGATCAGCGGCGTACGGTCGTTGCCGAAGTGGATCGCGCCGTGGTTCGGCCGGTCGACCAGGATGCCGCCTTCGACGCGCGATCCAGCGCCCACCGTGATGTCGCCGGCCACGGTCTCGATGCCGCCGGCAACCTGCGCGTCGTCCAGCATTATGGAATCGCTGACGTTGGACAGGTGTCCCTGCACCCGCGCGCCTTGCGCCAGGCGGACGCTGCCGCTGACGCTCCGCACGTCGCCAGCGACGATGGATTCCCTGCCAAGCTGGATGTCGCCGCTGACCGTGCCGAGTTCGCGGGCCTGGGCCTGCGCACCCAGCGTCACCGCGCCGCTGACTGTGGCGGCCTTCCCGACCGCGGCGCGGTCGCCCACCTCCACGTCGCCGCTCACGGTGCTGAGGTCGCCGGCGTGCTGGCCGGCCTTGACGTGGATGTCGTCGCTGATGCGATTGATGTCGTTGTCCGCCGCGGTCGCGGCGAGCGGAAGCAGGAGTGCGAGGGCAAGCACGGCACGGCGCATGGGGATCTCTCCAGTGGTTGGAATGTGCCTGCGTAGGATGCCGGGGCATCGCCGCCGGTTTGACGTGACCTTCGGCAGGGGAGGCCCGGGGGGCAGCGCGGGCATCGTCCCTCAAGGGGCGCGCCGAACGACGTTCGGAACCGGCGCCCGGTTGCCCGCGACTGCCGCACCTTGCCCCAGCAGGATGATCTCGATCTCTTCGGTGATGGCCTCCTGCCGCGCGCGCCGCCGGCCGCGGTCGAGCACGCCCACGCGCTCGTGCAGCCGATCGAGCGCGGCGCTCATCTGGTCGAGGCGGCGGCGATTCTCGGCCAGCAGCGAGGCGAGCAGAAGGGCGTTCAGCGAGGCGAACACGTAGTGGTCGATGAGGATGCGGTGCAGGTCGCGGGCCGGCAGCTGCAGCAGCGGCCTGTGCGGCCAGCATCGGCTGGCTGGCGCCGCCGGCACCGGCAGGATGCGCTCGCGGTTCACCTCGCCCTGCGCGTCGTGATGGACGACCACCAGCCCGGCGGTGGCCTCATGGTCGCGCCGGGCGGATGCCTGTATGGAGGCCACGATGTCGGACATCACGCCCGGGATGTCCTCGTTGACGGCCGCGCCGGCGACGGAAAGATGCGGCACGCCCCGTTCGTCCAGCACTTGGCCGAGCCGGCTGCCCACCGCGATGCAGGCGACTGTGCCGGAGCGGCCGGTGGCATCCAGCCGCGAGGCGATGCGCTCGTCGAAGTCGCCGCACAACCCGCGCTCCGAACCAACGAGGACGACCACGTCGCGCGAGGGCATCACGCCGGGGCGGGCCCCGGGGTAGTGCGCGACCACGTTGTCGATCGCCACGCGGATGGCGGATACGGCTTCCTGCTGGCGCGCCGCTCCCTCGGCGATGCGGCGCGCCTCGATGAATGCGAGGCTGCGCATCGCCGACAGTATCGTGCCGATGTCCTCGAGCGCCTGGATGTGGCGGCCCAGTTCACGCCACCGCGCCATGGCCTTTCTCCAGCCACCGATGCACGCGTTCGCGCCAGCGGTCCGGCGGGTCGCCGACGGCCGCCTGCTCATGCCGGCAATGGTCGAGCAGTTGCTGCATGGCCGCCGTCATGTCGCCGGGGGCGATCCGTTCCAGCAGGCCTTCGTTGTAGGCAACCAGCCAGGCCATCTGTGCGGCGGCGGGCCATGGCTCGAAGCGCGGCTGCTTCAGCGCCTGGCGCAATGCGCGTCCGCGCCGGATGCGTTCCTCCACGCCGGCCTCGAGCTTGGCGCCGAAGCGCGTGAATACCTCCAGCTCGAGGAACTGCAGGTAATCCAGCTTGATCCGGCCGGCCTGGTCGCGGATGTCGGGGTGCTGAGCCTTGCCGCCGATGCGCGAGACCGAGCGCGTCACGTCGATCGCCGGCAGCTGCCCCTGCGCGAACAGGCGCTGGTCCAGGAAGATCTGCCCGTCGGTGATCGAGATGAGGTTGGTGGGAATGTAGTCGGCGATCTCGCCCTGCTCGGTCTCCACCAGGGGCAGGGCGGTCATGCTGCCGCCGCCCTGTTCGGCCGACAACGCGGTGGCACGCTCCAGCAGGCGTGCATGCAGGTAGAAGATGTCGCCGGGATACGCCTCGCGCCCGGGCGGCCGGCGCAGCAGCAGCGAAAGTTCGCGATAGGCCTTGGCGTGCGTGCTCAGGTCGTCGTAGACGACCAGGGTGTCGCAACCCGCCGCCATCCAGGCCTCGGCAATGGCGCAGCCGGCGAAGGGCGCCAGGTACTTCATGCCCGGCAGCGCGTTGGCGTCGGCCACCACCACGGAGGAGTAGGACAAGGCGCCGTGATCGCGCAGTGCGGCAATGGTGCTGGCCGCGTCGGAGCGCTTCTGCCCGATCAGCACGTAGACGCAGCGGACGGCTTCGCCCTGCTGGCGAAGGACGGTGTCCAGCGCCAGCGCGCTCTTGCCGGTGCCGTTGTCGCCGATGATGAGCTGGCGCTGGCCACGGCCGATGGGGATCAGCGTGTCGACGATCTTGTTGCCCGAGTACAGCGGCCGCTGCACGAAGGCGCGATGTATGAGCGGCGGCGAGACGTCGTCGAGCGCGCGCATGGCGGCGGTCCGCGGTGCCTCGCCGCCGTCCAGCGGGCGGCCCAGCGGGTCGACCACGCGGCCCAGCAGGGCGTCTCCCACGCCGATCTGCAATTGGCGGCCGCTCAGCGTGGCGCGCGCACCGGCGCGCAGCCGGCTGTCGGCGTCGAGCAGGATGACGCCGATCCTGTCCGGTTCGAGGTGGTAGATCAAGGCGTCGCCACCGTCCTCGATGGACACGATGTCGTCCAGCGCCGCGGAGGGCAGGCCGGACAGCCAGGCGACGCCGTCGCCGATCGAGACGACGGTGCCGCTTTCGTGGACGCGCAGGCCGAAGCCGTAGTCGGCCAGCCACTGTTCGCGGCGGTCGAGGGCACGCGCCGAGGCGGCGTCAGCCATGGCCGTCCGCCTCGGCGAAGGCCCGCAGTTCGCCTGCGATGCTGGCGTCGAGCTCCCATGCATCGATGCGGATGCGCAACCCGCAGACCAGGGCGGTGTCTTCCGCGTACCGGATGTCCGGCAGGGTGGCGGCCCATGCGGCCAGCGTCGCTTCGAGGCGGGCACGCTGGTCCGCCGCGAGGGGCGCGCTGCTCTGCACGACGACGGCCCTGGCGGACGCCAGCGCGCTGTGCAGCGCCTCGACGCGGTCTGGCGGCAACGCGGCCAGGTCCCGCAGCGCCACCTCGAAGATGCGCTGGGCCAGCGCCGGCGTGGCGAGGTCGTGCAGCAGGCGCGAGGCGAACCGGGCGGCCTGGCCGGCGGCGCGAGTCTGGGCGGCTCGCTCGCAGGCTTCCTGTTCGTGCTTGCGCAGCGCCTGCTGGCGTTGCTGTTCGGCGGCCAGGTCGGCCTGCAGCGCCTGCATGCGGCGTTGCCGCTCCGCTTCCAGGTCTTTGCCAAGCGCCTGGCGGCGCTGTTCCAGTTCGACCTGCCACTGGGTGTTGCGCGCCTGGTAATCCGCCTGTAGCGCACGCGCCTCGTCGCGTGCCTTCTGCGCATCGTCCAGGGTCTGCTGCACGGCGCGCTGGCGCTGCTCGATCATCGCCAGCACCGGCCGGTAGAGGAAGTGCCGGAGCAGCCAGACCAGCACCAGGAAATTGATGGTCTCCAGGACGAAGGTGGACCAGTCGAAGCCCATGGCCGCGCGCCTACTTCAGCAGGTACGCCAGCAACGGATTGCGGAACAGCACGATCAGCACGATCACCAGCACGTAGATGGCCAGCGACTCCACCATCGCCAGGCCGATGAACAGGGCGCGCAGGATCGACTTCTCGGCCTCGGGCTGGCGGGCCAGGGCATCCAGCGCCCGGCTTATCGCGCGTCCCATGGCCAGGGCGGGAAACATCACGCCGAGGGCGATGGCCGCGAGCGCGCCCACGGTCGAAAACAGGGCGAACAGGTTCAGGTCTTTCATGATGCGGGGTCTCCATCGGAACGGACGGCAGCATGGGATTCCAGGCCGCCGGCGATGTACACGAGCGCCAGCACGCCGAAGATGTAGGCCTGCACCAGCGCCTCCACCACGTGCAGCATCAGCAGCGGTACCGGCACCAGCAGGCCGGCCACCAGCAGCACCAGCAGCGCCGCCATTTCCAGACTCATGATGTTTCCGAACAGGCGCACCGCCAGCGCGAGCGTGCGCGACAGCTCGCTGATGACGTTGAACGGAAGCAGGATCGGGTTGGGCTGCACGTAGTGGCGCAGGTACGGCAGCCAGCCGGCTTCGCGGATGCCGAACCAGTGCGTGGCGGCGAAGACCAGCAGGGCCAGGCCGCTGGTGACGGATAGCTGGCCGGTCGGCGAATGCAGCCCCGGGATCAGCCCCGCGAGGTTGGCGAACACCAGGTAGATCCACAGGCTTCCGACGAACGGCAGCAGGCGCTGCGACTGTCCGGGAGCGATGTCTTCGATGGCTCCCTGCATGGCGAGCACGGCGCCTTCCAGCACGCTTTGCCAGCGGCTGGGCGAGAGCGCGAGGCGGCGCGTCACCAGCCAGCAGGCCAGCACCAGCACCGCCATGATGCCCCAGGTCGTCGCCACCGCGTTGGTGATCAGCAAGGGGCCCAGGCGCAGGAGGGTACCGTTCTCGTCCATCACGGCCGCTCCCTGATGATGAGGTAGACGTTCAGCGCGCCGATCGCGATGCCGGCGACGATGCCGGACAGCGTGCCGCGCACCGAATAGCCGGGCAGCTTCTCGTCGATCCACAGCCCGATGTAGGTGGCGGCGACCACCGGCAGGACGAACACCAGGCCGAGCGTGCCGAGGTAGAGCGACTGGCCGATCAGCCCCTGCCTTTCGCGCTGCGCGCGCACCGCGCGCCGCACCTCGCGCAGCGTCGACCGATGCCAGTGGCGGTCGTTCGGCGTGGTCATCGCGCGCGCTCCCGCTGCAGGCGCCAGAGCCGGCGGAACATCTCGCGCTCCATCTGGCGCAGCTGCTCGTGGAGCTGGCCGAGCGACGCTTCTTCGCTGGCGAAACGTTCCTCCAGTGCGCGGCTCACGGCATGCAGGTCGTCGCTGCGCAGGTAGTCGCGCGCGGCGAAGGTCAGGGTATTCCCGGCGAAGTACAGGACACCCCCCGGCTGCGCCAGGTATTCGACGCGGCCATCGTCGTAGCGAAGCCGCGACAGCCCCGGCACCAGCGCCGTGACGAAGCATTCGTGGTGCGCGCGCAGGGCGAACTGGCCGCTCGGATCCTCGCCCGCGAACGCGGCCACGCCGACGATGCGCTCGTCGGCGCGGGGACTCAGCAGGTGCAGGTCGAAGCTGCTCATGCCCCGGCTCCCGGAAGCCGGCCGCGCATGTAGCACTGCGCCTCGGGCGTGTCGTCGTGGCGGCCCTCCAGCAATGCCTCGCAGTCGGCCAGGGTGCCCTCCAGCGGCACGCTGGCGCCGGCGATGCCGGTGGACGCGGCGACCACCGCGAACGGCTGCGACAGGTAGCGTTGCAGCCGGCGCGCGCGCAGCACCAGCTTGCGGTCCACCGCCGACAGGGCCTCGATGCCCAGCATCGCGATGACGTCTTCCAGTTCCTTGTAGCGGGCGAGGTGCTCGCGCACCCGGGTGGCGACCCCGTAATGGCGCGCACCGACGACGGAAGGATCGAGCAGGCGGCTGCGCGAGGCCAGCGGATCCACCGCAGGGTAGATGCCTTGCGCCGCCTGCTCGCGCGAGAGGATCACGCTGGTGTCGAGATGGGCGAGGATCGCGATCACGGCCGGGTCGGTCATGTCGTCCGCCGGCACGTACACGGCCTGCACCGAGGTGATGCTGCCGCTCTGCGTCGAGCAGATCCGTTCCTCCAGTTCCGCGATCTCCGAGAGCAGGGTGGGCTGGTAGCCCACGGTGGCCGGCATGCGGCCCAGCAGGCCGGACACCTCGCTGCCCGCCTGCGCGAAGCGGAAGGCGTTGTCCATCAGGAACAGCACGTCGCCGCCCAGCGTGTCGCGCAGGTATTCGGCATAGGTGATGCCGGCAAGGCCGACCCGAAAGCGCACGCCGGGCACCTCGTCCATCTGGCCGAACACCATGAGGGTGTGTGGCATCACGCCGGCGTCGCGCATGTCGTGCCACAGCTCATGGCCTTCGCGGATGCGCTCGCCCACGCCGCAGAACACGTTGGTGCCGCGATGCAGGTGCACGATGGCGTGCATGAACTCGGTGATCAGCACCGTCTTGCCGACCCCCGCGCCCCCGAACAGCCCGGTCTTGCCACCGCGCGCGAAAGGGCAGAGCAGGTCGATGACCTTGATGCCCGTCTCCAGGATGCCGCTGAGCGGCCTGGTGTCGCTGAGGGGGACGGGGTGCCCGGTGATCGGCAGGCGCCGGTCCCCGGGAATGGCTGCGCCTCCGTCCAGCGGAGCGCCGAAGACGTCGAGCAGGCGCCCGAGCACCTCCGGGCACACCGGGACGCACACGGGCGCCTGCGTGTCGGTGACCGCCTCGCCGCGGCGCATGCCCGAGGTCCGGCCCAGGGCCAGCGTCCTGACGTGTCCCGGGCCGAGCTCCTGCTGCACTTCGAGATGGATCGTCGATGTCCCGGTGCCCGCAAGCAGGGCTTGCCGCAACAGCGGCGGATCGTTGCAGGCGACGTCGACCACCGAACCCTGCACGGACTCGACGCGGCCCGCCCATGCGCCGGACGCGCCGGTCACCGTGGTGATCTCCGCGTGGGACGCCGGCGCCCGTGGGGCCGCCGGCGATGGGAGGGCATCGAGGTACGCATGCAGGCAGATGACCACCCTGTGCAGCGGGGAGGTTGATCTGGGTCAACGAACGCCGCCACGCGGTCGCGGCATGGACATGTCCGCCGGGCGCATGGACGCACCGCGGTCCATGACATGACCCCGAGGGATGCATCGCAAACGGGCACCGGGCGGCAGTGCTTGCGCGCCGCTCGATGGCAAGGCGTGCGGGCGCGCGCGAGCCTGCGACGGCTCACCCCCGCATTGCGGTCGGGCGTGGACAACGTCGCGGCAAGGGGAACTGGCAACGCTCGTTAGCAGCGCGGGTCAACTGGCCAGCTTCGGCGCGAGGCGCTGGTCGTGGGTCTTGCGGCGCCTTCGGTCGGAAGCGACCACATCGGCACGAGGCAAGCCGGATCCCGGCTACGGGGAGCCTCTCATCGGTCTTGCCCTTCGGGCGCCTCGCTTGCGCCGCGGAAAAGCCAGTCGACAGGTGCGCAATATGCCGCACCCTCTATTGCTCGAATCGAACAGGCAACGGTTGCACCGTGGACGCCCGACAACTTGAACATCCGCTCATCCTCAAAGGCCGCCTGGTCGAACTTCGACCGGTGGAAGAAGAAACCCTGGCCGAACTGTTCGACGTCGGCCGCGATCGCGACATCTGGCGGCTGACGTCGGTGGATTACTCCGATCCCGCCATCTTCTACCCGAACTTCAGGGCGGCGTTGCAGGATCGGGCGCTCGGCAACGCTTATCCGTTGCTGGTGTGTCTCGCCGGCAGCCGCCGGGTTGTCGGCACCACCCGGTTGCTCGATTTCCTGCCGCACGACAGGAAGATCGAAATCGGAGTCACCTGGATTGCGAGTGAATTCTGGGGCGGCGGCATCAACACCGAATGCAAGCTGCTCCTGCTCGAGTATTGTTTCGGAACCCTCGGCGTCAATCGGATCCAGTTCCGTGCCAAGGCCGACAACGTCAGATCCCGGCGCGCGCTCGAAAAGATCGGTGCGGTGTTCGAGGGCATCCTGCGAAAGGACAAGATCGAACCCAACGGCAAGCCGCGGGACACGGCCTTCTACAGCATCCTGCAGGAGGAGTGGCCGGGAGTGAGGGCACGGCTGGCCGTGCAGCTTGCCGGACGATGATGGTGGCGCTACGGCGCATCGGCCACGGCTGCCGATGCGGCTGACAGCGCGCCGTCTTCGTCGGTGGAATCCACGACTCGAAGCGGCCCCGGGTGCCGGGTCGACCTGCCGCGCCACTGGTGGGCGACTCGCCATCCCACGGGTCGTCCTGGTGTGCCCGTGCTACCCGCGGGCGTTCAGGCTCGGTCGATGCGGGCGGCATAGCAACCGGGTTTGGCGTAGTGCGCATGCAGGTAACCGGTGCGTTCGTCGGCGAGCAGGCGCTCGATCGTGTCCCGGATGTCATCGCCCGTGGCCAGGTCGGCGGCGATCAGCATGTGGTTCCGGTCGAAGGCGCGCAGCGCGATGATCCGGCGATGCATCACGTCGGGCACCTCGTCGATCGAGGAGTAGGCTTGTTCGGCGCCTTCGCGGATGTAGACGGCGTAACTGGCGTGGTAAGGCGTGTCGGCGGGCAGGTGCGTGTAATTGACGAGCAACAGGGATTCGCCGACGGCTGCATCGCGCAGCTCAATGCGTTCGGGGTAGCCGTGGGCCACGTCGACGATGCAGCGCACCGCGCGATGCGCCTTCAGCGTGGCGTCGCTCGCGCCGAACAGATGGCGGAAAGTTTCGGGCGAAAGCCCGCTGATGCGGAAAGACATGAGAGTTCCGTGGATGGCTGATAGCGCCACTTTCCGCCGGAACGTTCGTCGCGGCCATCCGGATCTTGTGCCCGTGCATGGCGAGCGGAGCGGGCGCGGCGCCGCCGGGCAGGTTTGGCGTCGCGGGGCGCCTGGCCCAGCCGGTGTGTTGCAAGCGACTGTTGCCCATATCGCCGCGACGCCTCTATCACCAATGTTTGTACACACCCGTTATCACCATTGTTTGTACAACGTGCACAAACATTGGTGTCATGCCCACACGCCTGGGCCTCGGCGCTCCATGACTTCCGGCGCATGCGCTAGTACGAAGTAAACACTATGCTTCACTTCAAGTTATGAGGCAGTGCGGGCAAGCGCGTGGACGACATCGGCGGCCAACTGAAGAAGTTCCAGAAGGAGCTGTCCACCGGCACGGTGTCGCTGGTGCTGCTGGCGGTGCTGGGGCAGTCGCGCCAGCCGCTGTACGGCTACCAGATCGCCAAGCGGCTGGAGCAGGCGGGCGAAGGCGTGCTGGCCGGCAAGCAGAGCGCGCTGTACCCGGTGCTGCGCAACCTGGAGGGCGCCGGCCTGCTGGCCAGCGAAGTGGAGCCCTCGGTGAGCGGGCCGCCGCGCCGCTATTACCGCATCACGAAATTCGGCCGCGAGGTGCTGCGCGAGTGGACCGCCGCGTGGAGCGCCAGCCGCGACTCCGTCGACAAGGTTCTGCAGGGAGAGTTGTGATGACTACACCGCGCACCATCAACGAATACCTCGAACAACTGCGCGCCGCCCTGCGTGGCGCCGACCCCGCGCTGGTCCAGGATGCGCTCTACGACGCCGAGGAACACCTGCGCGCCGAGCTGTACGAACGCCCCGGCCGCGACGAGGCCGCGATGCTCGCGCACGTGGTGGAGAGCTACGGCGCGCCGGACGAGGTGGCCGAGATCTACCGTGACCAGGAGATCAGGATCCAGCGCGCGATCCGTCCGCCGCCGCCGCCGAGGCGCCGCTCGGCCGCCGGCCGCTTCTTCGGCGTGATCGCCGACCCGCGTGCCTGGGGAGCGCTGTTCTACCTGCTGTTCGGGCTGGTCACCGGCATCGCGTACTTCACCTGGGTGGTCGCCGGCCTCGCGATGTCGGCGGGCTTCTCGCTGCTCATCATCGGCCTGCCGTTCGTCGTGCTGTTCTTCGGCAGCGTGCGCGGTCTGGCGCTGCTGGAAGGGCGGCTCGTGGAAACCATGCTCGGCGTGCGCATGCCGCGCCGGCCGCCGTACCCGCCGAGGCACATGTCGCTGTTCCAGCGCATCGGCGCGATGTTCACCGATCCGCGCAGCTGGAGCTCGATGCTGTACGCGCTGCTGCTGCTCCCGCTGGGCATCTTCTACTTCACGTTGATCGTGGCCTGGCTTGCCGTTTCGCTGAGTTTCATCGCCGCGCCTGTCCTGAAGCTGGTCGCCGTGCTGGGGCATTGGGATGTGGGCACCTGCGTCGGCGCGCCCGAGTGGATCTGCAGCAGCGTCGAGTGGCTGAGCGGCTGGGGCGGCGCGACCGTGCTGTGCGTGCTGGGCCTGCTGCTGTTCTTCCTGCTGCTGCACATGGTGCGCGGCCTGGGCTACCTGCACGGCCAGCTCGCCAAGCACCTGCTCGTGCGCAGGGCCTGATCATGGACATGAAGCATGCGCTGGGTCTGCTGGCAGGCGAGTGGGAAGGCGAGGAGACCATCGCCACCACGCGGTGGGGCGAGGGTGGGCCGGCTCGCGGGCGCATCTCCGCACGACTGGATCTCGGTGGCCGCGCGCTGTTGATGGATTACCGCGAGGAGCGCGATGGCCAGCCTGCGCTGCAGGCGCACGCCGTGTTCACCGCCGGCCCCGGCCACGACGAATACGCTCTGTACTGGTTCGACAGCTATGGCTTTGCTCCCGCGCAACCGGCGCCCGGACACTGGGACGGCGAGCGGCTGGTGTTCCTGCGCAGCTCGCCGCGGGGGCAGACACGGCACACCTACGCGTTGCGCGACGATGCGTTCGAGCTGGCGCTGGAGAGCTCCTTCGACGGCGGCGTGCGCTGGGAACCGGTGATGCAGGGAAGCTATCGGCGCGTGGCGTAGCCGCTCCCTTCGTTGCCGCGCGGGAGGGGGCGGGGTGCCTTTCGTCCGGTTGACCCCGCCCGGCCGGCTTTCTACGCTGCCTCGACGCGCCCGTGCGCGCTCATCGGGGAAACATCATGCACCTGCGCCGCTCCTGGCTTCCGGTTTTCCTGCTGGCCTCGCTGGCAGCGTCTGCGGCCGACGCGCCGGTCAAGGGCTTCCCGCCCGCGTTGCCCGCCGCCGACCTGGTGCTGCGCGATGCCAGCATCGCCACGCTCGATCCGCTGCAGCCGCACGCGCAGGCGCTGGCGGTGGAGGGCGGCAAGATCGCCGCACTGGGCAGCGACACCGAGATCGCCCGCTACATCGGCCCGCACACCAGGGTGATGGACCTGCACGGTGCCTTCGTCGCGCCGGGTTTCATGGAAGGCCACGGCCACCTGCTGGATACCGGCGAGTCGCTGATGGAACTGGACCTCGGCAAGGCGCCGAACTGGGACACGATCGTGGCGATGGTGAAGGCCGCGGTGGCCAAGGCCAGGCCGGGCGAATGGATCGTCGGCCAGGGCTGGCAGCAGAGCAAGTGGAACAAGGTGCCGCAACCCAACGTGGACGGACTGCCGCTGCCGGCCAGCCTCGACGCGGTGTCGCCCGCCAATCCCGTGCTGCTGTCGCATACCAGCGGCCACGCGATCTACGCGAATGCCATGGCGCTGAAGCTCGCCGGCATCGGCCGCGACACGCCCGACCCGGCCGGCGGCAGTATCGTGCGCGACGCGCAGGGCAACGCCATCGGCGCGCTGCGCGATACCGCGGGCGACGCGGTATTCGCCGCCTACAACCGCTATCTCGCCACCTTGCCGCCGCAGGAACTGGCGGCGCACAAGGAGCAGGCGCTGAAGCTCGCCATGCAGAACGAGGTGAGCAAGGGCATCACCGGTTTCGTGGACATGGGCGTGGACTTCAAGACGGCGGGCTGGCTCAAGCAGCAGGCGGGCAAGGGCTTTCCGCTGCGCCTGTATGCCAACATCGCCGGCGAGCCGGTGGCGTCGCTGGACGCGAACCTGGCGGGATACCGCACGCTCGGCTATGCGGACGACCACTTCACCCTGCGTGGCATCGGCGAGGTCCTGTCCGACGGCGCGCTGGGCACGCACAGTGCGTGGTTCCTCAAGCCGTACACGGACGCGCCCGGCATCAGCGGCAAGAACGTGGTGGCGATGGACGACATCCGGCAGATCGCCCGGATCGCCGCGCGCGACGGCTTCCAGCTTTCCGTGCACGCCATCGGCGACCGCGCCAACCGCGAGGTGCTGGACGTGTTCCAGCAGACCTACGCGCAGGACCCGGCGGCGCACGCGCTGCGCTGGCGCATCGAGCACGCACAGCACCTCGATCCCGCCGACATCCCGCGCTTCGCGCAGCTCGGCGTGATCGCCTCGATGCAGTCCATCCACGCCTGCTCCGATGCGCCGTACGTGATCCCCCGCCTCGGCGAGCAGCGCGCCGAGCAGGGCGCCTACGTGTGGCATTCGCTGATCCAGAGCGGCGCGATGGTGCTGGACGGCAGCGACACCCCGGTGGAAGACACCAACCCCATCGCCGGCTTCTATTGCGCGGTGACCCGCGACGACGGCCGCGGCCAACGCTTCTTCCCGGCCCAGGTGAAGACCCGCATGGAAGCCTTGCGCTCCTACACCTGGAACAACGCCTATGCCGTGTTCGAGGACCGCCACCTCGGCTCGCTGAGCCCCGGCAAGCTCGCCGACATGGTGGTGATCTCCGGCAACCTGCTGACCCTCCCCGAAGACCAGATCCTGCGCACCCGCGTGCTCTACACCATCGTGGGCGGCAAGCTCGTGTACCAGCGGAAGGGCGCCGAGGCGTGGCGCAGCGGGCAGCTGTTCAAGGCGATGCCGGAGTTCGACCACGTGAATTGAGGGCGGCACCCACCCTCAGTAATCCCGCACGTCCAGCACCATGAAACCGTGGGCGCCGTAGTCGCCCAGCGGCGGCCACGGCAGCGTGTTCAGCGCATCGGTGCCCGCCACCCACGGCTCGTTGTCGAGCAGGACTTCGCAGCGCGTTTCGCCTTCCGCCGAGCGGCGGTACACCAGTCGCAGCCAGTGCAGTTCGGCGGGCGGGGCCTCGCGTTGCCATGCGGTCTCGATCGCCTTCGGTACCTGCTCCAGCATCTCCAGGTCGGTGATGTCCGCGCCGTGCAGGGTGAAGGGCCCGGCGAACACGTCCCAGGTGCGGGTGGCGGTTTCCCATGCCGTGATCGCCAGCTTGCGGTCGTCGGTGACGTACCAGCAGGCGGCCAGCAACGGATGGAATGCGCTGTGCTCGAACGCGCGCAGGGCGGCCATGCAGCCTTCCGCGTCGGTGCCGTGGCCGGCGAAGCTTTCCTCGATGCAGCGTTCCTCGCTGAGCACGACGTCGATGTCGAGGTGTCCCGGTTCGTCGGCCGTGCCCGCGTGCCACTGGGTGCGCACGGAGGGGAAGTCGCCGTCGGTGGTCAGCCAGCCGTCCTCGTCGGCGTCGAGCTCCACGCCATTTCGCTCGAACAGCCGCAACAGGTATTTCTGCAGTGCCGCGCTATCCATCGTCATTCCTGCGGGTGGGGTGTGTTGGTCGAAGGCAATTCGCGCCAGGTCAGGTAGAGGCGCAGGTCGAATTCCCGCTGGTGGTAGTCCGGCAGCATGTGCTGGCACAGCTGGTAGAACGCCTTGTTGTGCTCGCTTTCCTTCAGGTGCGCCAGCTCGTGCACCACGATCATCTGCAGGAACTCCGGCGCGGCGCTCTTGAACAGGCTGGCCACGCGGATCTCCTTCTTCGCCTTGAGCCGGCTGCCCTGCACGCGCGAGATCGCGGTATGCAGGCCCAGCGCGCGCTGCACCACGTCGAGCTTGCTGTCGTAAAGCACCTTGTCGATGGCCGGCGCCTGCTTCATGTGCCGCTGCTTCAGCGCAGCCACGTAGCCGTACAGCGCCTTGTCGCTCTGCACGTCGTGGCGGCCCGGGTAGCGCGTGGCCAGGTGTTCGCCGAGGCGCTGCTGCGCGATCAGCTGGCGCACCTTGTCCTGCACGGCGGACGGGTACGCCTGGAGGTATTTCAGCGGGGTCATCGGCGCATTCTCGCATTGCGTCGATGCGCGGGTGTCGCGGGAGGCTGCCGCGCCGGCGCGGATGCGCCATGGCAAGGGCAGGGTGCGCGCGATGCGGGTCCGGAATCCCGCATGCCCGGTCCGCCGGCAAGCCCTCCCCCCCGGCAGGTGCCTACACCAGCCGCAGGTCCTTCGGCTTGGCCTGCGGGAACACCGTCTGCAACTGGCTGGCGTTCAGGCCCCACAGTCGCGCGAACAGCCCACCCAGCACGGCGCGGTAGTCGTTGAGCACCGGGTAGTCGCGGTTCTGGAACAGGTTCGGCTGGGTCACCGCGAGCTGCTCGCCGGCGATGCGACCGCCGGCCACCTTGCCGCCCAACACCCAGTGCACAGTGCCGTGGCCGTGGTCGGTGCCGCGGTCGCCGTTCTCGCGGAAGGTGCGGCCAAACTCGGAGAGCACCACCACGGCGGTGTCGTTCCAGTCGTCGCCCATCGCGTCGGCGTAGGCGGCGAGGCCTTCGCCGAGGTTCTTCAGGTTGTAGGCGAGGCCGCCCCTGGTGCTGCCCTGGTTGACGTGGGTGTCCCAGCCGCCGACGTCGACGAAGCCGAGCCGGTACTGGTCGCGCATCAGGGTGGCGATGCGCCGCGTCTCGGCGGCGAAGTTGTGCGCGCTGGGCGCGCCGCGGCTGGCGGCGATCATCTCGTTGCGCAGGTCGGCGGACACGGTCTTGGGCAGGGTGAGGCCGTCTGCGCTGGCCTGCGCCAGCGGCGTGCCCTTGTACATGCCGGCGAGGATCGCCGCCTGCCGCTCGTCGAAATGCGCCTTGGGATCGCCCTTCAGCGAGATGTTGGGGATGTCGCGCCGCGCGCCCTGGAAACTCAGCGGCAAGTTGTTGGTGAAGGCGATCGCCGGGGTGGCTTTGTCGAGCACGCCGGAGAGCCGCGCGAGGAAGCCGGAGCGGTAGTTGGCCACCGGCCCCAGCGGTTCGCCGCGCTCGATGTGGTCCTGCGTCTCGAAGTGGCTGCGCGTGAGGTCGTTGGTGCCTGCGAACGGGATGAAGGCGAGCTGCTTCTTCTGCCACAGCGGCAGCAGCGATTCGCGCACCACCGGGTTCAGGCCCCAGCCCGTGTCCAGCGCCACGGCGCTGTCCGGATTGCCCGGGTCGGGCCTGGCGATGGCCAGGGTGGGGCGCGACGCGTAATAGAAATCGCTGCCGCAGGGCACCAGCAGGTTGTTGCAGTCGTAGCCGCCGCGCAGGAACACCAGCAGGAAGCGCGGCGAACTCGCCGGCGCGGCGAACAGCCGGCTGGAAAACGACAGCGTGGACGCAGCGGCTGCGCCGGCGGCGGCAAGCAGGAATTCGCGACGGTTCATGGCGTCACCTCAGCGGTAGTTGAAGTCGGGCGAGGACAGCAGGAAGGTGTTCCACTCCATCGGCGACCTGGCCTTGGCCAGCGCGTCGCCGGTGGCGTCGGAAAGGACGGGGGCGATCGCGTCGCGATACAGCGCGGAGTCCCGGATGTCCGGTGGGCCCGGCGGCAGGGCGCGCGGGGCGTTGCCGCCGTCATCCGCGAACAGCCGGTTGCGGCCGCTGCCGATCACGCGCGCGAAGTCGAAGCGCTTGCTCATCTGGCCCGAGCCGGTCCAGCTCGCCGAATCCAGCGGCCAGCCGTCCGGAGTGATGCGGCCGTACAGCGGCTCCCCCATCTGGCGCAGCCAGTTCACCAGCGGCACCGCGTTGGGGATGGGCTGGCCGTCGTAGGTCAGCCGCATCGCGGAAACCAGGAAACGCATCGGATCCTTGAACTTGTGTCCGCCCACGGCGACGGCCTCTTTCGAGAGGAACATCGTGCGCAGCACGGCCGCGATGTCGCCGTCGGTGCGCTGGAAGGTGTGCGCCATGGCGCCCACCAGGGCGGGCGAGGGCTTGTCGGCGATGAAATACTCGGCGAGCTGCTGCGAGACGAAGTGCGCGCAGGCGGGCTGGTGCACGATCAGGTCCACCGCCTGCTCGATCTCGGCGTAGCCGCTGCCCTTGATGGTCTGGCCGAGGAACACCTTGTCGCCGAAGTCGTGCCTGGCCGGGATGAAGGCGAACAGGCCGTCGCGTACCAGACCGGGCCGCCCGCGGCCGAAGCGTCCGCCACGCATCGCCAGCTTCGGCGGCAACAGGCCGGCGCCGGTGAGCACGCGCATCAGCTGCTGCACGTCGTCCTGCGTGTAGCCCGAGCCCACGCCCAGCGTGTGCAGCTCCATCAGTTCGCGTGCGTAGTTCTCGTTGGTCTTGCCCTTGATGTTGTGCACGTTGTCGAGGTACACCAGCATCGCCGGGCTCTTCAGCGTGGCCATCACCAGGTCGCGGAACTTGCCCAGCGCGTGCGGGCGTATCACGTTTTCCTCGTAGTCGGCGGCGAACACGCGCACCGGGCCCTTGTTGGCGTAGACGCTGAAGTGGTTGAGCCAGAACCACACCAGCTGTTCCTTGAGCTGGTCGCCGCCGTACACCGCGTGCAGCAGTTCGGCCTGGGCGGCCTGCTGGTACAGGTCGCGGCGGTATTGCGCGAGCGCCTTCTTCGCGGCGTCCTTGGCGGGGCCAGCGGGCGTGTCCTTGAACTGCTTCTGACGGTCGCGGAAGTCCGCCCACAGTTGCGGCAGCGGCGTGTGCACCACGGGCAGGGCGTGGATCTGCGCAGCCACCTGCGGCGGCAGTGTGTCGTCGCCACCGGCCAGTTGCTCGTCCAGGAAACGCGTGCGGCCAAGCTCGCGGTAGTGCGCCAGGGTGGCGCTGTCCAGGCCGAACCCGTCGCGGCGCAGCCAGGCGAGGTCGGAGAGGCTCAGGCCACCCACGTCCGCGGTAACGGCGGTCGTAGGCATGCGCCGCGGGGCGGCCTGGCCGGCGCAGGCCAACATGGGCAGGCATCCCAGCAACAGGCCCGGCACGAGGCCGGGGCGGCGTATCGGTGCGGCAGGCATGCGTCCGTTCTCCGGCGAGGATGTCGGGCCTTCAACGCCGAGGGTGCCGGGGTGGATGACCACGGCATTGCAATGCGCCAGGTGGACTCGCTGGCGATTCATCTTTCGCAGCATTTTGCGTGAGCTGCCGTATCACGCCGGTTACCATGCGCATCCCGCAGGAGTGCCGCCATGCCGAAGACCTACGACCGCGCCTATTTCGACAAGTGGTACCGCGACCCGTCCCTGGCGGTGGGCTCGTCCGTCGCGCTGCGGCGCAAGGTGGCGATGGCGGTGGCGCAGGCGGAGTATTACCTCGGCCGGCCGATCCGCAACGTGCTGGACGTGGGCTGCGGCGAAGGCAGCTGGCGCGCGCCGCTGCGCGCGCTGCGGCCCGGCCTCGACTACCGCGGGCTGGACGCCAGCGAGTACGTGGTGGCGCGCTACGGCCGCAGCCGCAACATCGGCCTCGCGCGTTTCGGCCAGCTCGAACACCTGCGCTTCGACGCACGCTTCGACCTGGTGGTGTGCAGCGACGTGCTGCATTACCTCAGGCCCGCAGAAATCCGCGCGGGCCTCGTCGGCATCGGCGAGATGCTCGAAGGCATCGCCTTCCTCGAAGTGTTCACCAGCCGCGACGACGTCGTCGGCGACCGCCAGGGCTACCTGGCGCGTGCGCCGTCCTGGTATCTGCGCGAGTTCGGCAGGGTGGGTCTCCTGCCCTGCGGCTCGCACTGCTACGTGGGGCCACGACTGGAGCGCCATGTCGCCGCGCTGGAGCGGGCGCAGTTGCAGGCGTGATTTCCGCTTCCCGCTTTCGGGGGAAGACCGCGTTCCTAGTCGTTGTTGCCGAGCACCGAACCGATGACGCCGCCGAGCAGGCCGGCGCCGATGCCGGTCGATGCCGCCCTGTTGCCCTCGCCGGGCAGGTATTCGGCAACCTGGTGGGCCAGGCGCGAAATCGGCAGGGTCTGCAGCCACACCGTGCCGGGCCCGGTGAGCGAGGCGAGGAAGATGCCATCGCCGCCGAACAGGGCGTTCTTGATGCCGGGCACGGTGGTGATCTGGAAATTCACGGATGCCTGGAACGCGCCGACGTGGCCGGGATGCACGCGCAGCGTCTCGCCGGGCGCCAGGTCCTTCCGGATGAGCTCGCCGGACAGTTCCAGCCACGCGGTGCCGGTGCCGCTGATCCGCTGCAGCAGCAGGCCGGCGCCGCCGAAGATGCCCGCGCCGAGCGACTGCTGGAAGCCCACGCCGATGGCGACCTGCGACGTGGCGCAGAGGAAGCCGTGCCGATGCACCATGTATTCGCTGCCGGGCGCCACCGTTACGGGCACGATGTGGCCGGGCACCCTGGTGGCGAACGCCACCATGCCGGGGGACTGCACGGCGCGGTAGTCCGTCATGAACAGGCTGCCGCCGCCGGCCACGCGCTTGAACATGCCGAGCAGGCCGCCACCGCCGCCCATCTGGGTGTGGGTGGTCATCTGTATCGACGCGCTCATCCAGGACAGCTCGCCGCTTTCGGCAAACACGCTCTCGCCGGGATCGAGCTGCACTTCGAGCACCGGCATGGTCGTTCCCTGGATGTGTGTCTGCATGGCGAGTCCTTCGGGTGGCGATCGGTTGGGGGGTGTCCGTCGATGGCGCAAGGGCGCCGCCGCGAGTCGGGTGAAGATACGCTTCCCTGCAGCAGGCCGTAAGTCCCGCGGCCAAGCAAAAGGCCGCCTTGCGGCGGCCATCTGCTCCGGCGCATCGGTCGGCGTGTTCAGCCGCGCGAGGCGCGCTTGCGGTCGTTCTCGGTGAGGTACTTCTTGCGCAGGCGGATCGCCTTCGGGGTCACCTCGACCAGTTCGTCGTCGTCGATGAAGTCCAGCGCCTGCTCCAGCGACATGCGGATCGGCGGGGTCAGCTGGATGCCGTCGTCCTTGCCGGCGGCACGCATGTTGGTCAGCTGCTTGGCGCGCAGGGCATTGACGGTGAGGTCGTTGTCCTTCGCGTGGATGCCCACCAGCTGGCCCTCGTACACCTCGTCGCCGTCGCCCACCAGCAGGCGGCCGCGCTCCTGCAGCATGTTCAGCGCGTAGGCGGGGGTGGGGCCGGTGCCGTTGGAGATCATCACGCCGTTCGGGCGCTTGGCGATCTGGCCTTCTTCCTTCGGGCCGTAGTGGTCGAACACGTGGAACAGCAGGCCCGAACCCTGGGTGAGGGTCTTGAACTGGTTCTGGAAGCCGATCAGGCCGCGCGCCGGGATCATGTATTCCAGGCGCACGCGGCCCTTGCCGTCGGACTCCATGTTCTTCAGCTGGCCCTTGCGCACGCCCAGGCGCTCCATCACCGCGCCCTGGTGGGTTTCCTCCACGTCCACCACCAGCTGCTCGAACGGCTCCATCTGCTGGCCGTCGATCTCCTTGATGATCACCTCGGGGCGCGACACGGCCAGCTCGTAGCCCTCGCGGCGCATGTTCTCGATCAGCACCGACAGGTGCAGCTCGCCGCGGCCGGAGACCAGGAACTTGTCGGCGTCCGAGCCGTCCTCCACGCGCAGCGCCACGTTGTGCACCTTCTCGCGGTCCAGGCGGTCGCGGATCTGGCGGCTGGTGAGGAACTTGCCGCCGGACATGTCCTTGTTGCCGGCGAACGGCGAGTTGTTGACCTGGAAGGTCATCGAGATGGTCGGTTCGTCCACGGTCAGCGCCGGCAGCGCCTCGGGCACGTCGGGCGAGGTGACCGTGTCGGAAATGGTGAGCTCGGGGATGCCCGAGATCGCCACGATGTCGCCGGCCTCGGCGCTGTCCTGCTCGATGCGCTCCAGGCCCATGAAGCCCAGCACCTGGCCGATCTTGCCCGAGCGCTTCTTGCCCTCGCGGTCGATGATCGCCACCGGCATGCCCTTCTTCATCGTGCCGCGCTGGATGCGGCCGATGCCGATCACGCCCACGAAGCTGTTGTAGTCCAGCTGGCTGATGCGCATCTGGAACGCGCCCTCGGGGTCCACGTCGGGCTTCGGCGCGTGCTGCATGATCGCCTCGTACAACGGCGTCATGTCGCCCTCGCGGGCCTCCGGGTCGAGGCTGGCGTAACCGTTCAGCGCCGAGGCGTAGACGATCGGGAAATCCATCTGCTCAGGCGTGGCGCCGAGGCGGTCGAACAGGTCCCACACCTGCTCGACGACCCAGTCCGGGCGGGCGCCGGGGCGGTCGATCTTGTTCACCACCACGATCGGCTTGAAGCCCATCGCGAAGGCCTTCTGCGTCACGAAGCGGGTCTGCGGCATCGGGCCGTCCATCGCGTCGACCAGCAGCAGCACGGAGTCGACCATCGACAGCACGCGCTCCACCTCGCCGCCGAAGTCGGCGTGTCCGGGGGTGTCGACGATGTTGATGCGGTTGCCGTTCCACTTGATCGCGGTGTTCTTCGCCAGGATGGTGATGCCGCGTTCCTTTTCCTGGTCGTTGGAGTCCATCACGCGCTCGGCCAGCACGGTGCGCTCGCTGAGCGTGCCGGACTGCTTCAGCAGCTGGTCGACGAGGGTGGTCTTGCCGTGGTCGACGTGGGCGACGATGGCGATGTTGCGCAGGTTTTCGATGGACATGGGCGGGCTCGGGCGATGCGGGGATCGTCGCGCAGGTTTCTGAAGGGCGAATCGGTCGATTATACGCGCTTGTGCGGTGTTGCGCTGCCGGCGCGTCGAATGCGCCGCCGGCGCTGCGGTATGCTTGGGCGTTCGCGCGTCGCCGACGCCCCATCACGCCCAAGCCGAGGAATGCCCATGGCCATCCAAGTCACCCTCCACACCAACCGCGGCCCGATCCGCCTGCGCATGCACGACGACAAGGCGCCGCTGACCGTGGCGAACTTCGTGAACCTGGCGAAGCGCGGCTATTACGA
This sequence comes from Rhodanobacter aciditrophus, assembly GCF_050026795.1. Classification (NCBI taxonomy): domain Bacteria; kingdom Pseudomonadati; phylum Pseudomonadota; class Gammaproteobacteria; order Lysobacterales; family Rhodanobacteraceae; genus Rhodanobacter; species Rhodanobacter aciditrophus. The sequence goes on along the minus strand of NZ_JALBWP010000012.1, from coordinate 700,050 downwards.
CGGCCTGTCGTTCCACCGCGTGATCGCCGACTTCATGATCCAGGGCGGTTGCCCGGAAGGCAGCGGCCGCGGCGGTCCCGGCTACCGTTTCGAGGACGAGTTCCATCCCTCGCTGCGTCACGACAAGCCGGGCGTGCTGTCGATGGCGAACGCCGGCCCGCGCACCAACGGCAGCCAGTTCTTCATCACCCATGGCCCCACGCCGTGGCTGGACGGCAAGCACAGCGTGTTCGGCGAGGTGATCGACGCCAACGACCAGCAGGTGGTCGACGCGATCAGCCAGGGCGACGTGATCGAGAAGGTCACCGTCGAAGGCGACGTGGATGCGCTGCTGGCGGCCAAGGCCGACCGTGTGAAGGAGTGGAACGGCGTGCTGGACCAGCGCGGCTGATCCGCCTGTCCCACCGGGGCATCCGATCGAAGCCGCCGTGACGTGTCACGGCGGCTTTCCTGTTCACGGCGTCCTCACCCCGCCGGCGCTATTCGCCTGACGGGTTCAACCTGTCGTCACCACCAGGGAGCGTAGCGATGTCCATACTCAATGATCTGCTCGGCGGCGGCCAGGCCAACGCGGCAGGCGGCAGTTCGCTGATTTCGCTGGCCGGGCAGCTGATCCAGCAGGCCGGCGGCGTGCAGGGGCTGGCCGGCATGCTGCAGCAGCATGGCCTTGGCGAGGCGGTGCAGTCGTGGATCGGCACGGGAGCAAACCAGCCGGTGTCGGGCGAGCAGCTCGGCCAGGCGCTGCAGAATGGCGGCCTGGGTTCGGTGGTGCAGGAGGCGGCCGGCAGGCTGGGCGTGGACCCCGGCCAGCTGCTGGGCCAGTTGTCGCAGGTGCTGCCGCATGCGGTAGACCATCTCACGCCCGACGGCCAGGTGCCGCAGGGGCAGGGCGGCTTCGATCTTGGCGCGCTGGCGGGCCTGGCCGACAAGCTGTTCGGCTGACGCGCGCGCATCGCCACGCATCGTGCGGGCGGGTGCTTGCCCGCCCGCACGGCCGCGCCTCGTCAGGAGGCGCTGGGCTTGAACAGCACGTGGTAGATCGCCAGCAGGATGACCGCGCCCACGATCGACGCGATGAAGTGCACGAAGCCGGTCGCAGGCCACCAGCCCAGGTTCTCGCCCACCCAGGTGGCGAGGATCGAGCCGACGATGCCGATGACGATGGTGACGATGAAACCCACCGAGTCCTTGCCGCCGCGGATGAACTTGGCGATGACGCCGACGATGAAGCCGATGATGATGACCCAGAGCCAGTGCATATCCGTGTGTCCTCATGCGTGGTTGATGACGTCCCCTGGACAGCGCAGGAGCCGCCCGTCCTGGCGGCCCCTTGCCGCATGCGCCGTTGCAGGCACCGCGGCGCCGGCATCATGCCATCCGCGCGCGGGGGCTTGTATCCAGGGATCGTGATGACGCCGGCATTCGGGGGAACGGGAGATGCGGCCACGCCGCATGCTAAAATCACGGGGTTTGCCGCTTCCGTCCCCCACGAACCCGAGGAAGTCATGCCCCAGCTCGCCCAGCGCGTCGGCCGCGCCAAGCCCAGCGCGATCATGGTCATCGCCGCCAAGGCGAAGCAGCTCAAGGCCGCCGGTCGCGACATCATCAGCTTCTCCATCGGCGTGCCGAACTTCCTGCCCGGCGAGCACGTGTACGCGGCGGCGCGCGAGGCGCTCAGCCACGACAGCGGCCAGTACGGCAGCAACCGCGGCGCCGATGCGCTGCTGGACGCGTTCCTCAAGCACATCGAGGCGCTGGGCTTCAGCGGCTACGGCCATGCCAACCTGTCGGTGGGCATCGGCGCCAAGCAGGTGCTGTACAACCTGGCCGAGGCGCTGCTGGACGAGGGCGACGAGATCGCCTTCGCCGCGCCGTACTGGACCACCTACCGCGACATCGCCGACATCGTGGGCGCGAAGGCCAACGTGCTGCATTGCGGCCCGGAGCAGGCCTACAAGCTGACGCCCGCACAGCTCGACGCCGCGCTGGCGCGCAAGCCCAGGGTGTTCCTGTTCAACAATCCGTCCAACCCGACCGGCATGGTCTACACGCGTGAGGAAATCGCCGCGCTGGCGGACGTGCTGGTGCGCCACCCCGACACCTGGATTGTCACCGACGACATCTACAACGCGATGGTGTTCGACGGGCTGGGCTACCACAACTTCGCGTTCGCGCGGCCCGAGCTGAAGGAGCGCCTGGTCTTCGTCGACTCGGTGTCCAAGACCTACGGCATGCCGGGCTGGCGCGTGGGCCTGATGGCCGGGCCGGAGCCGGTGGCCAAGGCGGTCACCACGCTCAACTCCAACCACATCACCAGCATCCCGGAAGTGATCACGGCCGCCGCGGTGGCGGCGTTCAGCGGCCCGCAGGACATCCCGCAGGCGAAGTGCGCCGAGTTCGCCGCCCGCCGCGACACCGTGGTCGCCGCGCTCAACGCGATCCCGGGCGTCACCTGCCCGCGGCCGCAGGGTGCGTTCTACGCGTTCCCCGACATATCCGTGGCATTCGGCAAGAGCCACAACGGCACGAAGATTTCCAACGACGTGGAGTTTTGCGCGGCGCTGCTGGAAGCCAAGGGCGTGGCCTGCGTACCCGGCTCCGCATTCGGCGAACCGCGCGCCCTGCGCATCTCCTACACCTGCCCGGCGGCCCAGTTGCAGCCCGGCCTCGAGCGCATCCAGGAGTTCTTCGCCGAACTCGCCTGAGGCGCAGAACGCTTTCGAATCCCGCACGACCCATCCCGGAGAACCATGATGAAAGCCCCCGTTCGCGTTGCCGTTACCGGCGCTGCCGGCCAGATCGGCTATGCCTTGCTGTTCCGCATCGCCGCCGGCGACATGCTCGGCCCCGACCAGCCGGTGATCCTGCACCTGCTGGAGATCACCCCGGCGCTGCCTGCGCTGCAGGGCGTGGTGATGGAACTCAACGACTGCGCGTTCCCGACCCTGGCGGGCGTGGTCGCCACCGACGACGTCAACGTGGCCTTCAAGGACGTGGACTACGCCCTGCTGGTCGGCGCCCGTCCGCGCGGCCCGGGCATGGAGCGCAAGGACCTGCTGGAAGCCAATGGCGCGATCTTCGCCCCGCAGGGCAAGGCGCTGAACGATCACGCCAAGCGCGACGTGAAGGTGCTGGTGGTCGGCAACCCGGCCAACACCAACGCACTGATCGCCCAGCAGAACGCGCCGAGCCTGGATCCGAAGTGCTTCACCGCGATGGTGCGCCTGGACCACAACCGAGCGCTGGGCCAGCTGGCCGAAAAGACCGGCAAGCACACCACCGACGTCAGGAAGGTCACCATCTGGGGCAACCACAGCTCCACCCAGTACCCCGACCTGCACCACGCCACCGTGGACGGCAAGCCGGCGCTGAGCCTGGTCGACCAGGCCTGGTACGAGAACGACTTCATCCCCACCGTGCAGCAGCGCGGCGCCGCGATCATCAAGGCGCGCGGCGCGTCCTCGGCCGCGTCGGCCGCGTCCGCCGCGATCGACCACATGCGCACCTGGGCGCAGGGCACCGCCGAGGGCGACTGGGTGTCGATGGGCATTCCGTCCGACGGCTCCTACGGCATCGCGCCGGGCGTGATCTTCGGCTACCCGGTGACCGTGAAGGACGGCAAGTACGCCATCGTGCAGGGTCTGGAAATCAACGCGTTCTCGCAGGCCCGCATCGACGCCACCAACAAGGAGCTGCGCGAGGAGCGCGCGGGCGTCGAGCACCTGTTCGCGAAGTAGGCAGGCGCGACGCGCTTGCTCGACGGAGAAGGGCGGCCTGGCCGCCCTTCTTCGTTTCGGTGCGGGGATCGGCCGTGCGGCCGTCGCGACGCCTGCGACCATCGTCGCGCTGCCCAGGCGGCGACGCCGAGGCTAGGCTTGTGGCGGGTCGGCACGGGAAGCGCGCATGGACTACGAATCGTTCTACCGGCAGTCGGTCGAGCAGCCCGAACTGTTCTGGGCGGAGCAGGCGCGGCGCATCCATTGGGAAACGCCGCCGCGGCAGATCCTCGACCAGTCGCGGCCGCCGTTCCGCCGCTGGTTCGTGGGCGGCACCACCAACCTTTGTTACAACGCGGTGGACAGGCACCTTGCCGAACGCGCGGAACAGCTGGCGCTGGTGGCGGTGTCCAGCGAGACCGGCGTCACCCGCGAGTTCAGCTATCGCGAGCTGCATCGCGAGGTGAATGCGTTCGCCGCGGTGCTGCAGTCGCTCGGCGTGGGCAAGGGCGACCGCGTGGTGATCTACCTGCCGAACATCGCCGAGGCAGTGTTCGCGATGCTGGCCTGTGCGCGCATCGGAGCGATCCACTCGGTGGTGTTCGGCGGCTTCGCGGCGCACAACCTCGCGCTGCGCATCGACGACGCCCAGCCGAAGCTGCTGATCTGCGCCGACGCGGGCATGCGCGCGGGCAAGGTGATCCCGTACAAGCCGCTGGTGGATGCAGCCCTGAACGAGGCCTCGGCGCCGCCGCCCAAGGTGCTGGTGGTCGATCGCGGACTCGATGCGCAGATGAACCGCGTGCCGGGCCGCGACCAGAATTACGCCGAGCTGCGCGCGCAGCACCAGGACGCCGAAGTGCCGGTGGCATGGCTGGAGTCGAACGAACCGAGCTACCTGCTCTATACCTCGGGCACCACCGGCAAGCCCAAGGGCGTGCAGCGTGATACCGGCGGCTACGCGGTGGCGATGGCAATGTCGATCCGCACCATCTTCGATATCTCGCCCGGGCAGGTGATGTTCTCCACCTCCGACGTGGGCTGGGCGGTGGGGCATTCCTACAACGTGTACGGTCCGCTGATCGGCGGCGCCACCTCGCTGCTCTACGAGGGGCTGCCCACGCGGCCCGATCCGGGCGTGTGGTGGGGCCTGTGCGAGAAGTACGGCGTGCGCAGCATGTTCTCCTCGCCCACCGCGATCCGTGTGCTGAAGAAGCAGGACGCACGCTTCCTGCACGCGCACGACCTGTCGAAGCTGGAGTGGCTGTTCCTCGCCGGCGAGCCGCTGGACGAGCCAACTTCGCAGTGGATCAACGCCGAACTGGGCGTGCCGGTGGTCGACAACTACTGGCAGACCGAGACCGGCTGGCCCGCGATTACCCTGATGCCGGGCCTGGAGATGAAGCCGGCCAAGCTCGGCTCGCCCGGCCTGCCGGCGCCCGGCTACAGGATGAAGGTTGTCGACGAGAACTCGGGCCGCGAGGTGCCGCCCGGCGAGAAGGGCGTGCTGGTTCTGGAGCCGCCGCTGCCACCGGGCTGCCTCAGCACCATCTGGCGCGACGACGACCGCTACGTGCACAGTTACTTCAGCCATTTCCGCGAGCTCGTCTACAGCTCGCTGGACTGGGCGATCCGCGACGCCGACGGCTACACCTTCATCCTCGGCCGCACCGACGACGTGATCAACGTTTCCGGCCACCGCCTGGGCACGCGCGAGATCGAGGAGTCGGTGGCCAGCCACCCGGCAGTGGCCGAGGCGGCGGTGGTGGGCGTGCGCGACGAATTGAGGGGCCAGGTGCCGGTGGTGTTCGCCACGCTGAAGCAGGCGGCGGGCGAGAGCACCGCCGAGGTGGCGCGTGGCATGCAGCAGTGCGTGGTGGACCAGCTCGGCAGCGTGGCGAAACCTGCGCGGGTCTACGTGGTCAATACGCTGCCCAAGACGCGCTCGGGCAAGCTGTTGCGGCGCTCGCTGCAGGCGCTGGCTGAACAGCGCGATCCGGGCGATCTCTCCACGCTGGACGACCCGGCCGCGCTGGAGGAGATCCGCAAGGCGCTGGAGCGCGGGCCGGAAGCCTGACGCCTGCGGTATTGCTTGCACGGAGCGCGCCCTTCTCCCGCCTGCGGGAGAGGGCCAAAAAGCCTCAAGCCGCGGCGGCTTCCGCCACCGGTGCCGACGTGCGGATCAGGTGATCGAAAGCGCCCAGCGCCGCGGTGGAGCCGGCGCCCATCGCGATCACGATCTGCTTGTACGGCACCGTGGTGGCGTCACCGGCGGCGAACACGCCGGGCAGCGAGGTCTGGCCGCGCGCGTCGATCACGATCTCGCCGCGGGGCGACAGTTCCAGCGTGCCCTTCAGCCACTCGGTGTTCGGCAGCAGGCCAATCTGCACGAAGATGCCTTCCAGCGAGAGGCTGTGCATGGTGCCGTCGGCGCGATCCCTGTAGACCAGGCCGCTGACCTTCTGGCCGTCGCCCAGCACTTCGGTGGTCTGCGCGCCGACGATCACGTCCACGTTGGGCAGGCTGCGCAGCTTGCGCTGCAGCACCTCGTCGGCGCGCAGCTTGTCGTCGAACTCGATCAGGGTGACGTGGGCCACGATGCCGGCCAGGTCGATGGCGGCCTCGACGCCGGAGTTGCCGCCGCCGATCACCGCCACGCGCTTGCCCTTGAACAGCGGGCCGTCGCAGTGCGGGCAGTAGGCGACGCCCTTGTTGCGGTATTCCGCTTCGCCGGGCACGCCCATCTGCCGCCAGCGCGCGCCGGTGGAAAGCACGACGGCCTTCGACTTCAACGTGGCGCCGTTTTCCAGTTCGACCTCGATGAGGCCGCTGGCCGATTCTCCTGCAGGCACCAGCTTCGTGGCGCGCTGCAGGTTCATGATGTCCACGTCGTAGTTGCGCACGTGCTGCTCCAGCGCGGCGCCCAGCTTCGGGCCCTCGGTGTAGTCGACCGAGACGAAGTTCTCGATCGCCATGGTGTCCAGCACCTGGCCGCCGAAACGTTCCGCCGCCACGCCGGTGCGGATGCCCTTGCGCGCGGCGTAGATCGCCGCCGCGGCGCCGGCCGGGCCGCCGCCCACCACCAGCACGTCGAACGCGTCCTTGGCCTTGATCGCCTCGGCGGCGCGCTGCTCTGCGCCGGTGTCGAGCTTCGCCACGATCTGTTCCAGGCTCATGCGGCCCTGGTCGAACAGCTCGCCGTTCAGGTACACGGTGGGCACCGACATGATCTGGCGCTTTTCCACCTCGTCCGGATACAGCGCGCCGTCGATGGCGACGTGCTGGATGTTCGGGTTCAGCACGCTCATCAGGTTGAGCGCCTGCACCACGTCCGGGCAGTTCTGGCAGGACAGCGAGAAATAGGTTTCGAAGCGGAACTGTCCCTCGAGGTTCTGCACCTGCGCGATGGTCTCGGCCGTGGCCCTGGACGGATGCCCGCCCACCTGCAGCAACGCCAGCACCAGCGAGGTGAACTCGTGGCCCAGCGGGATGCCGGCAAAGCGCACCTGGACGCCGGTACCGACGCGGTTGATCGCGAACGAGGGCTTGCGCGGCTCGTCGTCGTCGCGGCGCAGCGAGATCTTCCCGCTCATCGCGGCGATCTCCTGCAGCAGCTTGTCCAGCTCGCGCGATTTCGCGCTGTCGTCCAGTGCGGCGACGAGTTCGATCGGCTGCGTGAGTTTTTCCAGGTAGCCCTTCAGCTGGGCCTTGATGGCTTCGTCGAGCATGGCGAGCACTCCGGGTTCGGATGCGGGGAGGGGAAGGGACACTTGTGGCAGCGGCCGGCGCCATCGGAGGGGGCGGCTGCGGAGGGGGAGCGAAGCCGGGCGCAAGCCGCTGGCACAAGCATCCTCGGGGGAGGGAGCCGGGCGCCGCGGCGCCCGGTTCCGGTACTGCTCTACTGCGGGTGGATCAGATCTTGCCGACCAGGTCCAGCGAAGGGGCCAGGGTCTTCTCGCCTTCCTGCCACTTGGCCGGGCACACCTCGCCCGGGTGGCTGGCGACGTACTGCGCGGCCTTGACCTTGCGCAGCAGCTCCTTGGCGTCGCGGCCGATGCCGCCGGCGGTGATCTCCACGATCTGGATCTTGCCCTGCGGGTCGACCACGAAAGTGCCGCGGTCAGCCAGGCCGGCGTCCTCGATCAGCACCTCGAAGTTGCGGCTGATGGCGTGGGTCGGGTCGCCGACCATGGTGTAGCCGATCTTCTTCACCGCGTCGGAGGTGTCGTGCCACGCCTTGTGCGAGAAATGGGTGTCGGTCGAGACGCTGTAGATCTCCACGCCCAGCTTCTGGAACTCGGCGTAATGGTCGGCCAGGTCTTCAAGTTCCGTCGGGCAGACGAAGGTGAAGTCGGCGGGGTAGAAGAACACGACGGACCACTTGCCCTTGAGGTCGGCCTCGGTCACTTCGACGAACTGGCCGGCCTTGAACGCCTGCGCCTTGAACGGCTTCACTTCGGTATTGATCAAAGACACTTGCTGATCTCCGTTTGCGGGTGGTTGATGGGCTCAATTGTAGGGATTGCATTTCATCATTCCAATTGATTGTTGGGATTGGCTGGATAGATCTTGGCTATGGCTGGCGAGCGCGCCACGGCGCCCGGCGGGTGCGGGCGCGTCAGCGCAGGCGCTCGGGCATCGCGCCGGCGTAGTTCGCGCGTGGGCGGATCAGGCCGCCGGCCTCCTGTTGCTCCAGCGCGTGCGCCAGCCAGCCGGCCATGCGGCCGGCGGCGAACAGCGACAGCGCGGCGTCCGCATCCTGGCCGTGCAGCAGGGCAGCGGCGGCGAGGGCGAAGTCGAGGCTGGGGGCGCGGCCGCAACATGCGGCGGCCGCGTCGACCAGCCGCTGCACACGCGCCATGCCGGGCAGCCGCGGGCGCGACGCGGACAGCATGCACAGCAGCAGCGCGGCACGCGGGTCGCCGTCCGGGTACAAGGGATGGCCGAAACCCGGCAGCTCGTCGCCCTGGCGCAGACGTTCGCGCACGTGGTTGTCCGGGTGGCGTTCGCGCATGGCCTGGCGGATCAGCGCGTAGGCGCGCGCGGTGGCGCCGCCATGCCGCGGGCCGGAAAGCGCTGCGAGTCCCGCACAGGCGGCCGCGTGCAGACCGGCGCCGGTGGAAGCGGCCACGCGGGTGGCGAAGGCCGAGGCGTTCAGTTCGTGGTCGGCGCACAACACCAGAGCGGCGCGCAGCAGCGGATCGGCCTGCCCGGCCGCGGGCCGCCAGCTGGCTGCGAACACTCGGTGGACGGGGCGCCGGCTGGGCTTCGCGGCGCAGACCAGGGCCGCCGTCTCGCGCAGCAGGCTGGCTGCGCCGTTGCGAAGCTGGAGCGGATCGGTGCTGTGCGAGCACGGCGCTGCGAGCGACAGCAGCGGCAGCGCGGCGACGGTGCGTTCCAGCGGCGGCAACCCGCGCTGGCGCAGCAGTCCTTGCACGGCCGGCGGCCACGCCGGCGGCGTCGCGGCAAACGGATCGCGGTCGCCGCATTCCCACAGCAGCCTGGCGACGTCCTCCAGGCTGGCGCCGTCCCGGGCCAGCTCGATGGCCGGGCGTCCGCGGTAGTAGTGGCCGTGCGGGCGGATCAGCGAGATCCGCGTCTCCAGCACCGGCAGTCCCCAGGTGAGGCTGTGCGCGGCTCCCTGCGCGGCGCCGCGGCCGGCCTGGCGGCGCTCGATCAGGCGCTCGATGTCCTCGGCCAGGTACTCGCGGCTGCGGCCGTCCGGACCCGGCCGCGAATCGACCTTGCCGCGGCTGACGTAGGCGTACAGCGTGGCGAGGCTGATGCCGAGCCGCGCGGCGGCGTCACGGGCGGAGAGGTAGCCGGTATGCATGGCGACATATTGATCGTGTCGGTCAAGATTGATCAATGCATCGGCCGGCATCAGAGTGGCGCCCGTTGCCGCTGATGCGAGTGTGCGATGTCCACGATCCAGCCGGTGTCCGACGCTTTCGCCAGGCAGGCGCGGTATTGCCGGGAGCACGGCTCGCCCTTCACCGCGCGCGTGCTGCATGCCGCGGCGCGCGCGCTGGACCGCGGCGAACCGGTACTGCGCCCGCTGGCCGCGTGGCCGGGCGACCCGGTGGCCGATGCCTTGCCGCTGCGGCTGGCAGGGGCGCTGCATGGGCTGGTGCTGGACGGTCGCGCCGGCGAGCTGGCGCGACACTATCCGGGCGGCGGCGCCGAGGACAGCGACGCAGCGCTGTGGCACGCCGCGGCCGACGCGTTGCGCGCGCATCCGCAAGTGCTGGCCGATTACCTGGCCTCGCCGCCGCAGACCAACGAGGTGGGCCGTGCGGCGGTCCTGCTCGGCGGTTTCCTGACGATCGCCTCCCGCATCGGCCTGCCGCTGCGCCTGCTGGAACTCGGCGCCAGCGCAGGACTCAACCTCAACTGGGACCACTACCGTTACCGCTTCGGCGCGGTGAAATGGGGCAGGGCGGACGGCGCGCTGCAACTGGCGCCTGCCTGGCACGGCGACCTGCCGGCGATGGCGGCGTTGCACATCGCTTCGCGATCGGGTTGCGACCGTGCGCCGGTCGATGCGGGCGATCCCGCGCAATGCCTGCGCCTGCGTTCCTACGTCTGGGCCGACCAGCACCGGCGCCTGTGCCAGCTCGACGCGGCGCTGGGCGTCGCCCGCCGCCATCCGGTGCATGTCGAGCGGGAGCAGGCGGACACGTGGCTGGCGCGGCAACTGGCCGTGCCGACGACAGGCGTGGTCACCGTGGTCTACCACTCGATCTTCTGGAGCTACCTGTCGACAGCGGAGCGCGCGCGCATCGTGGCGACGCTGGAGCGTGCCGGGCGGACGGCCAGCGCGGCGGCGCCGCTGGCGTGGCTGCGTTTCGAGTTCGCCGACCCGCGGCAGCTGCCGTCGCTGCAGCTGGACCTGTGGCCCGGTCCGCGCGGGCTGCACCTGGCCGACGCCCAGGCGCACGGCCAGGAAGTGTTCTGGAGCGGCGCCGATGCCGCTGCGGCGGCGCTTCGTGCGCCGCGACACGGGTAGGTCGGCGCATCGCCTACAATACGCAGTTTCGGAGAACCCGCATGTCCCCACTCGAATCCGCCGGCGCGCGTTTCCGTGCCGCCCTCGCCACCGAATCGCCGCTGCAGGTGATCGGCGCGATCACCGCCTACGCCGGCCTGATGGCCAAGCGCGTGGGCTATCAGGCGCTGTATCTGTCCGGCGGCGGCGTGGCCGCCAATTCGCTGGGCATGCCGGACCTCGGCATCTCGACGATGGAGGACGTGCTGATCGACGCGCGCCGCATCGTCGACGCCACCGGCCTGCCGCTGCTGGTCGACATCGACACCGGCTGGGGCGGGGCGTTCAACATCGCTCGAACCATCCGCAGCTTCGAGCGCGTCGGCGTGGCCGCGGTGCACATCGAGGACCAGGTCGGCCAGAAGCGCTGCGGCCATCGTCCCGGCAAGGAAGTGGTGCCGAAGGAGGAGATGGTCGACCGCGTGAAGGCGGCGGTGGACGCGCGCACCGATCCCGGCTTCGTGGTCATGGCGCGCACCGACGCGGCGGCGAAGGAAGGCATCGACGCGGCGGTCGAGCGTGCGGCGGCCTACGTCGAGGCCGGCGCGGACATGATCTTCCCCGAGGCGATGAAGACGCTGGACGACTACCGCAGGTTCAAGGCGGCGGTGAAGGTGCCGATCCTGGCCAACCTCACCGAGTTCGGCTCCACGCCGTTCTTCACCACCGACGAACTGCGCTCGGCCAACGTGGACATCGCGCTGTACTGCTGCGGCGCCTATCGCGCCATGAACAAGGCCGCGCTGAACTTCTACGAGACGGTGCGCCGCGAGGGCACCCAGAAGCACATCATCGACACCCTGCAGACGCGCGAGGAGCTGTACGACTTCCTGGGCTATCACGCCTACGAGGACAAGCTCGACGCGCTGTTCGCCCACAAGGGTTGACGCCACGCCGCAGGAGTGCGTCCCGTGCACGAAAGCTTTTCGCGAAAGGCGCCCGCGCACCGGGTGCGCCCCTGCAGCAACACACCGTTCGGCATTCACTGCATCACTGGAGATATCCGATGAGCGAGCAAGTCCTCCCCAAGGCCAAGAAATCCGTGGCGCTGTCCGGCGTAGCCGCCGGCAACACCGCCCTGTGCACGGTGGGCCGCAGCGGCAACGACCTGCACTACCGCGGCTACGACATCCATGACCTGGCCACCAAGGGCTGCTTCGAGGAAGTGGCGCACCTGCTGGTGCACGGCGTGCTGCCGAACTGGACCGAACTGCAGAACTACAAGGCCCGGCTGAAGCGCCTGCGCGGCCTGCCGGCGCCGGTGAAGAGCGCGCTGGAGCTGCTGCCCGCCGCCACGCACCCGATGGACGTGCTGCGCACCGGCTGCTCGGTGCTGGGCACCGTGCTGCCGGAGAAGGACGACCACAACGTCACCGGCGCGCGCGAGATCGCCGACCGCCTGATGGCCAGCTTCGGTTCCATGCTGCTGTACTGGTACCACTTCAGCCACAACGGCAAGCGCGTGGAGACCGAGACCGACGACGAGTCGATCGCCGCGCACTTCCTGCACCTGCTGCACGGCAGGACGCCGAGCGAACTGCATGCCAATGCGCTGGACAAGTCGCTGATCCTGTACGCCGAGCACGAGTTCAACGCCTCGACGTTCAGTGCCCGCGTCATCGCCGGTACCGGCTCGGACATCTATTCGGCGATCACCGGCGCGATCGGTGCGCTGCGCGGCCCGAAGCACGGCGGCGCGAACGAGGTGGCGATGGAGATCATCGCGCGCTACCGCAGCGCCGACGAGGCCGAGGCGGACATCCGCGCCCGAGTGGAGCGCAAGGAGATCATCATCGGCTTCGGCCATCCGGTGTACACCGTGTCCGACCCGCGCAACGTGATCATCAAGGAGATCTCGCGCAAGCTGTGCACCGACGGCGGCAACCCGGTGCTGTTCGACGTCTCCGAGCGCATCGAGAAGGTGATGGGCGAGATCAAGAAGATGTTCCCCAACCTCGACTGGTACTCGGCCAGCGCCTACCACATGATGGGCGTGCCCACCGCGATGTTCACGCCGCTGTTCGTGATCGCCCGCACCTCCGGCTGGAGCGCGCACGTGATCGAGCAGCGCCAGGACGGCAAGATCATCCGCCCCAGCGCGAACTACACCGGCCCGGAAGACCAGGTCTACGTGCCGATCGACAAGCGCTGAGCGCCGGAACGCGAAACGACGAGGGAGCCGCAAGGCTCCCTTTTTCGTGGGCGTGGCGCTGCCTGCGCCAACGCACAGGCACCTGTTGCAGGTGTTGCGCTCCTGATACAGCGCACAGCACGCAGGGGCAGGCCGCTCGAAGCTTTGTACGACGCCATCCGTGGCGGCTTGGGCGATTCCCGCCCATTGCCGGCTGTAACGATGCTGGAACGGCGCGCATGGCGACCCGATGCCGCCCGGTTCTGGCGGCGCCTTTCAACTTGCTGATTTGCATCGATTTCGTCGAGGCGGGCTGGCTGGCATTCCCTTTGCCAGTTCAGCTTGCTGCGCACGCAAGACTAGGCGGGATGGCCCGCGTCCAGCAGGGAATTCCCGTGCAGATCCGCAACCCGACGCATGCCGGAACGTGGCGGGGGTCTGGCGCTGCAGGCAACCGGTTCCGGCGCTCGCCGGAATTGACGATGCAAAGCCTGATCAGGCTATTTCAAGGAGAACAAATCATGCGCAAGACACTCATCGCTACCGCCGTCTGCCTGGGCCTCGGTCTCAGCTTCTCGGCCCTAGCCGGCAGCCACAACCAGCAGACCAACGCCGGCGGCACCAACGCCCAGGACAGCTCCGCGGCGCTGCAGAACGTGGCCAACCAGAACAACTCCAACAACAACAGCTGGAGCAATTCCAACAACACCTCGAACTCGACCAACAACGTCGTGGCGAACAGCGTGCTCAACGGCACGGTCTCGGGCGTCAGCGTCTCCGGCATCGGCAACAACGCGATGAACTCCGGCAACGCCAATGGCGGTGCCGGCGGCATCGGCCTGGGCGCCACCTCCGCTCCCGGCGGCGACGGCGGCAGCGCACACAGCCACAGCGGTGACGGTGGCGCGGGCCTGGGCATCAGCGCCGCGGTGGGCGGTTCCAGCATGGCCAGCGGCGGCAACAGCAACGGCCGCGCCGGCGACGGCAACAACGGCAGCTCCGCGTCGAACGGCGGCAACAACTCGTTCCTCGGCAGCGGTGGCGGCAATGGCGGCAATGACTCCAGCTCGTCCAGCGGCGGCGGCGGCTCGTGGGCAGCGGGTTCTCCCGCCAGCGGCAGCGCCGACGCGAGCAGCGGCAACGCTTCGGCCAACGGCGGCGGCAGCGGCTCCAGCGCCAGCACCGGCGGTGCGGGTGGCAACGGCGGTGCCGGCGGCGCCGGCACGGGCGGCATGGGTGGTGCTGGCGGGGCGACCTCGGCGAATGCCGGCAGCTTCGACATGGCCAACCAGATGAACGGCACGGCCGCGGCCGCCGCCGGCATCGCGGTGATTGCCCAGAACAGCGGCGCAGCCGCGTTGCTGCAGCAGAGCGTGAACGTGCAGGCCAACCTCACGGTGGGTCACTGAGTGGAATCTCCCGCGGTGGGGCGTGCGCGCCCCACCGCGGTTTTGCGGCGACTGCACGCCGGGATGCCGAGCTGCCGAGGGCGGCGGCGAAGGGTATCCCGCAAGGCGGCAGCCGCGGCGGGAGTACAGACCATGCGAATGTCCCGATGCGGTTCCGGATTCATGCTGCTGCTCTGCGTCGTTGCGCTTGACGTGCCGGCGGCGGAAGCGCCGAGGCCCGTCGCAACGGCGTCATCGTCCGGCACCATGCCGGCTGCCGCGGCTGCGCCAGCGAAATCCGGCTATGTCGACGACCTTGGCGTCAGCGTGAGTGGCGCCACCCTGGCGCAGCTTCGCGGCGGCACCCAGGTGACCGAGACCATGACGCTCAGCGGTTCGGTGGACCACAACACCGACAACCAGGTGGTGACCGGATTCAACCTGATCGACGGCAACGCATTCGGCGGCGCCGCCGGCGTGCCGATGGTGATCCAGAACTCCGGCAACAACGTGCTGATCCAGAACGCCACCATCATCAACGTGCAGTTCCAGCCATGAAACGGCGTCTGTTCCTGGCATGGATGGCGGCGATGTTGCCGGTGGGCGCGGCAGCAGCGGCGACCATGTCGGTGCCGGGCATCCAGGGCAACAGCTACACCATCCACCTCACCAGCCTGAAGGACGTGCGTTTCCGCAACACGATTCGGCAGCAGTACGACTTCAGTTGCGGCTCGGCCGCGGTGGCCACCCTGCTCACCTACCAGTACGGCTATCCCGTCGACGAGCAGTGGGCCTTCGAGCAGATGTACGCCCGGGGCGACCAGGCCAAGATCCGCAAGGAGGGTTTCTCGCTGCTGGACATCAAGCGCTTCCTGCAGGCCAACGGCTTCGTGGCGGATGGCTTCATCGTGCCGCTGGAAAAGCTGCAGCAGGAACACCTGCCGGCAATCGTGCTGATCAACGAGAAGGGTTACCACCATTTCGTGGTGATCAAGGGCCTGGCTTACGGCCGTGTGCTGGTGGGCGATCCGGCGCGCGGCACGCGTGCGATTCCGCTGGCGCGGTTCCAGCGCGAGTGGACGAACCGGCTGCTGTTCGTCATCCACAACCGGCGCGCGCTGGCGGTGTTCAACAGTGCCGGCGACTGGCGCGCCGCCCCGCTGGCGCCGCTGGGTTCCGCCGTCGACCGCACCGGGCTCGGCGACATCACCCTGCCCAAGCGCGGGCCGGGAGACATCTGATGAAGCGCGAGACAACGGAGTGACGATCATGAAGCAGACATGCATCGGACGCGCCTGGAAGGGGGTGTTGCCCGTCTTCGCGCTGGCGGGAATGGGAGTGGTGCACGGGCAGGGCGCAGCGCCCGCTGCGCAGGCGGGTACGACGCCGGCGCAGACCGGCATTGCGATCGCGCCGAGCGAAGTCTGGCAGGCCGTGAGCAACCGGCGGCTGGACGCGATGCGCGGCGGCTTCGATCTTGGCCAGGGCCTGCAGGCTTCCTTCGGCATCGAGCGGCTGGTCTACGTCAACGGCAACCTGGCCACCCGCATCAGCGTGAACATCCCCGACATCGCCCGGATGACCCCGGCGCAGGCCGGTGCGCTGGCGACGGCCGTCGGCACCGTCAACGTGATCCGGAACGGTCCGGGCAACAGTTTCGACCCGGCGGTGCTGAACCATGCGACGGCAGCGACCGTGATCCAGAACAGCCTCGACGCGCAGCACATCCAGAGCCTGACCACGATCAGCACTTCGGTGAACAACCTGGACGCGTTCCGCAGCATCAATTTCTCCAACAGCCTGCAGTCGGCCCTGGTTCGATCGCTGGGGCACTGAGGCAGCCGGTTCGCGATATCGCATTCAAGGAAGCAGTCAGGCTGGTCGGCAAGCTTGGCGCGGGCCGCACCGCTCGATCGCAGTTTTCTCATGGGGAGGCACGATGGCACGGAACTCATGGATAGGCAGGTGTGCGGCCGGCTGCGTCGGCCTGGCGATGCTCGGCGGGATCGCGGTCGCGCAGGAGGCGTCGGCTCCTGCAGGAGGAGCCGCGCCTTCCGGCGACGATCCGGCGCAGCTGTCCGAGACGATCAGGAAAAGCGTCATCGCGCAGGGCGAGCGGCTCGATGCGATGCGCAGCCAGATCGCGGCGCAGATCAGGCAGATCGAGGCCATGCAGCGCGAACTGGCCGTGCAGGAGGCCAACTACCGGGCTTTGCGCCACGCCGTGGGAATGGATGTCCTTGCCCGGCAGCGTGGCGGCAGCGCGAACGTCGCCGGAACGTCCGCATCGGCGCGGCCAATGCCCGCGGATGGGGCAGGCGTCGCGCAGGTGCAGGAGCAGCCGCCGGTCGGGCAGGCGCCGCCGTCCTCAGGGCCGCCGGCGGTGGCGCCGATCTTCAACCAGCCAGGCGTGCTGACGCCGCGCGGCAAGCTGGTGGTGGAGCCGTCCTACCAGTTCGGTTACTCCTCCGCCGACCGGGTGGACCTGATCGGATACACGGTGATCCCGGCGATCCTGATCGGCCTGATCGATGCGCGCCAGGTCAAGACCACCACCCAGACGGCCACCCTGGCCATGCGCTACGGCCTCACCAACCGGCTGGAGTTCGAGGTGCGGGTGCCCTACCTGTACAACCACACCGACACGATCAGCCGCGAAATCTTCACCGGCAGCGCCGAGGACCGGGTCTTCACCAGCAGCGGCCACGGCCTCGGTGACATCGAGGCCACCGCGCGCTACCAGATCAACGACGGCGGCGCGGACCGGCCGTATTACATCGGCTGGTTGCGCTTCAAGTCGCGCACCGGCACGGACCCCTTCGAGGTCACCACCGATTGCGTCACGCGCTGTGTGCAGAACGCGACCGGCACCGGCCTGCCGCTGCAGGTGCCGACCGGCTCGGGTTTCTACTCGCTGCAGCCCGGCCTGACCTGGCTCTTCCCGTCCGACCCGGTAGTGTTCTTCGGCAACGTGAGCTACCTGCACAACTTCCCGCGCCACAACGTCAGCCGGCACGTGCTGCTGGGCGGCACCGAGCCGCTGGGTACGGTGAGCGTTGGCGATGTCGTCGACGTCAGCCTGGGCATGGGCTTCGCGCTCAACGACAAGGCCTCCATCAGCCTGGGCTACGACCAGAGCTTCGTCGGCATCACCAAGCAGAACAACCGGACGGTGGCCGGGTCTGCCAAGACCGTGCTGGGCACCCTGCTGGTCGGCGGCTCCTACCGTTTCAACGACAAGCGCACCCTGAACTTCTCGCTGGGCGTTGGCGTGACGCGCGATACCCCTGACGCCACCGTGACCGTGCGCCTGCCCATGACGTATTGAGGGAGGCTCAGCGTTGTTGGACAGGCTCCCGGGCATGGGTGCGGCGACGGCGCCGCATCCACCAGCTTCCTCCGCAGACGCCGGCGACCAGCACGGCGTCCAGCAGATAGCCTGCCCAGGCGTGTGGGTCGAACCAGCCGTGCAGCAGGTGATCGTGCGCGATCATGCGGCCGGCAGTCCAGGCGATCGCGCCGGCGCCGAGGTAGACGATGACGGGGAAGCGCTCCACCAGCTTCAGGATCAGGGTCGATCCCCAGACCACCAGCGGCACGCTGATCAGCAGGCCGAGCACCACCAGCAGCATCTCGCCCCGTGCCGCGCCGGCGATCGCCAGCACGTTGTCCAGGCCCATCAGTGCGTCGGCGACGATGATGGTGCGCAGCGCGCCCCAGAAGCTGCCCGCGGCGGAGATCTCGTGGGGCGTGTCGTCCTGCGTCAGCAGCTTCCAGGCGATCGGCAGCAACAGCAGGCCGCCGGCCAACATCAGGCCCGGCAGTTTCAGCAGCCACACCACCGCGGCGGTGAGCACGATACGCACCGCGACCGCGCCAAAACTGCCCCAGAACACGGCGCGCCGCTGCAGCGCCTTGGGCAGCCTGCGCGCGGCCAGCGCGATCACGATGGCGTTGTCGCCGGCCAGCACCAGATCGAGCAGGACGATGGTGAATAGACCGGAGAGGAGGCTGGCAAGGGTTTCCATGCGGGGTTCCGACGCGCCGGGACCAGGCAGCAACGGCAGGTGCGCGCAGACCCGCCGTCACCGCAAAAGTCTCGTTCGCGACATCGGCCGCCGTGGTGTCCGGAGCGAGGCATCGCTCGTGGTGACGAACACCGCACGGATGCGTGGCTGCATCCGGAACTACTCCCCTTTGGGTGGTAGTCAGGCCATTATCCGGGCGGGCGGGGCAGCGGGCAAGCGCGCTGCGTTCCTGCCGATGGCGCGGGCCGGATACAATGGGCGTTTCCCCTCGACGCGAGATTCGCCATGAGCGCACACGACATCCGTTCCGCCGTCCGTCCCGATCCCGACCAGCCGATGGTCGACATCGCCGACTACGTGGCCGACTACCGGATCGAGTCGAAGGAGGCCTACGACACCGCGCGCTACATGCTGCTGGATTCGCTGGCCACGGCGATGATGGCGATGAAGTTCCCCGAGTGCGTGAAGCACCTCGGCCCCGTGGTGCCGGGTGCCACGCTGCCGGGTGGCGCGCGCGTGCCGGGTACCAGCCATGAGCTGGACCCGGTGCAGGCCGCGTTCGCGATCGGTACGCAGGTCCGCTGGCTGGACTTCAACGACACTTGGCTCGCGGCCGAGTGGGGTCATCCCTCCGACAACCTCGGCGCGATCCTCGCTGTGGCCGACTGGCAGGGCCGCCGGGCCGAGCGCGAGGGCGGCCAGGCGCCGACCGTGCGCGACGTGCTGGGCTACGCGATCAAGGCGCACGAAATCCAGGGCTGCTATGCGCTGAAGAACAGCTTCAACCGCGTGGGCCAGGATCACGTGATCCTGGTGCGCCTGGCTTCCACTGCCGTCGCCACACACATGCTTGGCGGCGACAAGGAGCAGATCACCACCGCCGTCTCGCACAGCTGGATCGACAACGGCGCGCTGCGCACCTACCGTCACGCGCCGAACACCGGGCCGCGCAAGAGCTGGGCCGCGGGCGATGCCTGCCGCCGCGCCGTCACCCACGCGATCAACGCGGTCCATCGCGGCGTGGTGGGGTATCCGTCGGCGTTGTCGGCGAAGACCTGGGGCTTCTACGACGTGGCGTTCAAGGGCAAACCGTTCGAGTTCGAGCGCCCGTTCGGCAGCTACGTGATGGAGAACGTGCTGTTCAAGATCAGCTTCCCGGCCGAGTTCCACGCGCAGACCGCGGTGGAGTGCGCGATGAAGCTGCATGCCGAAGTGGCCGGCAAGCTCGACCAGATCGAGAAGGTGGTGATCGAGACCCAGGAAGCCGGCTGCCGCATCATCGACAAGACCGGCCCGCTGGCCAACTATGCAGATCGCGACCACTGCATCCAGTACATGGTGGCGGTGCCGCTGATCTTCGGCCGCCTGGAAGCGTCCGATTACAACGACGACGTGGCCGTCGATCCGCGCATCGACGCGCTGCGCGAGAAGATGGTGGTGAGCGAGAATCCGCAGTTCACCAGGGATTATTTCGACCCGGAGAAGCGCTACATCGGCAACTCGGTGCAGGTGTTCTTCAAGGACGGATCGAGCACCGGGAAAGTCTCGATCGACTACCCGATCGGCCATCGCAAGCGTCGCGCCGAGGGAATTCCGGTGTTGCTGAAGAAGTTCGAGGCGGCCATGCGCGGCCATCTGCCGGCACACAAGGTCAAGGCGATCCTGGAGGCCACCCGTGACCCGGCGAAGCTGGACGCGATGCCGATCCAGCAGTTCCTCGGCCTGTTCACGCTCTGAATACGCCTTGACAGCAAATCTCGTCGAAACTGTACGGGTCTTAACGAGGCGATGGCTTTAAATTGTCACGGCATCCGCGATATGTTAGATTTGTGTAAAGCCGAATGAGCCGACCCGATTCGCGCGAGAGTGGCCGCATCAGAACAAAGGTGCGATGGTTTCAATAACAAAAAGGAGTGATCTGATGAAACACAAGGGCCTTTATTTCATGGTTGCCCTGGCCTTGGGCGGCGTGGGCGCCGTTCACGCGCAGGACAACACGGCGGCAACCACGGGCAGCAGCGATAGCGCCGCCGCTCCGGCGTGGCCGAAGGGTTTCGATGACCGCTGGTACATCGCGCCGACCATCGGCGGCTACTACAACGACACGGATCGCAACACCAACAGCCGCCAGTTCTACTACGGCCTGGGCGTGGGCAAGTTCCTTTCGTCCAACACCTCGGTGGACGTGTTCTTCGACCGCACCAAGCGCAAGATCGACCATAACGCGGGCAAATGGGCCAGCAACAACCTCGGTGTTGCCGTGCGCTATTACCTGGGCAGCACTGCGTGGCACCCCTACCTGCTGGCGGGTGTGATGGGCAGCCACCACAAGAACCCGGTGGACAGTGGCTGGGCGCCTGCGGCCGAACTGGGTCTGGGTCTGTCCAAGTCGGTGACCGACAGCTCCGACGTGCGCGTGGAAGGTGGCTACCGCTACGACTGGGACGACAAGAGCCAGCCAAGCAAGAGCGGCTACGGCGACTGGTTCCTGGGCCTGAGCATCGTGTCGCGCTTCGGCGCGGTGCCGGCAGCTCCGGCTCCGGTGGCCCCGCCGCCGCCGCCGGCTCCGGCCCCGGTGGAAGCCCCGGCGCCGCAGAAGGTGGTGATCGACCTGCGTGGCGTGAACTTCAAGTTCGACTATCCGAAGAAGGGCCATGTGCACGCATCGGAAATCGACAAGGCGCTGGCGGTGCCGACGTCGGACTCGATCGCGATCCTGGACCAGGCGGTGGATACGCTGAAGCGCTATCCCGACGTGCACGTGACGGTGGCGGGCTACACGGACAGCGTGGGCAAGCCGGCGTACAACCAGGCACTGTCGGAGCGTCGCGCACAGATCGTGTACGACTACCTGACCAGCCACGGGATCGACGCGAGCCGTCTGGAAGGACCGATCGGTCACGGTGCGGACAACCCGATCGGCGACAACGCCACCGACGCGGGCCGTGCGCAGAACCGTCGCGTGGAACTGCAGGTCCAGCAGTAAGCGGACTTGCGGCAGTGTCACGAAAAAGCCCGGCGCATGCCGGGCTTTTTCGTGGAATGGAGCGATACCGGCGGACTGGGTCGCGGGAGATGCCGTTCAATACAAAAAATACACACGGACAGGAGTAGGGAAAACGACCATCGACCCTGAACGATAGTGTACTGGGAAGTGCAAAAGCTGTTTTGTCCCCCGTGTGCGGCGTTTAACGATTTTGCTACACTCATTTCCGCTTGCAGAGAGTACGGACGCCAGGCAGTAAAGCATTACAAACCGTCGAAGACGTTAAAAAGCAATGCCACGCAGTCCCCGTTTGGCGTGTAACGGACGCGAAGACCAAATTGACGAGGAGAGACCTGATGAAGCACAAGGGCCTTTATTTCATGGTTGCCCTGGCCTTGGGCGGCGTGGGCGCCGTTCACGCGCAGGACAACACGGCGGCAACCACGGGCAGCAGCGATAGCGCCGCCGCTCCGGCGTGGCCGAAGGGTTTCGATGACCGCTGGTACATCGCGCCGACCATCGGCGGCTACTACAACGACACGGATCGCAACACCAACAGCCGCCAGTTCTACTACGGCCTGGGCGTGGGCAAGTTCCTTTCGTCCAACACCTCGGTGGACGTGTTCTTCGACCGCACCAAGCGCAAGATCGACCATAACGCGGGCAAATGGGCCAGCAACAACCTCGGTGTTGCCGTGCGCTATTACCTGGGCAGCACTGCGTGGCACCCCTACCTGCTGGCGGGTGTGATGGGCAGCCACCACAAGAACCCGGTGGACAGTGGCTGGGCGCCTGCGGCCGAACTGGGTCTGGGTCTGTCCAAGTCGGTGACCGACAGCTCCGACGTGCGCGTGGAAGGTGGCTACCGCTACGACTGGGACGACAAGAGCCAGCCAAGCAAGAGCGGCTACGGCGACTGGTTCCTGGGCCTGAGCATCGTGTCGCGCTTCGGCGCGGTGCCGGCAGCTCCGGCTCCGGTGGCCCCGCCGCCGCCGCCGGCTCCGGCCCCGGTGGAAGCCCCGGCGCCGCAGAAGGTGGTGATCGACCTGCGTGGCGTGAACTTCAAGTTCGACTATCCGAAGAAGGGCCATGTGCACGCATCGGAAATCGACAAGGCGCTGGCGGTGCCGACGTCGGACTCGATCGCGATCCTGGACCAGGCGGTGGATACGCTGAAGCGCTATCCCGACGTGCACGTGACGGTGGCGGGCTACACGGACAGCGTGGGCAAGCCGGCGTACAACCAGGCACTGTCGGAGCGTCGCGCACAGATCGTGTACGACTACCTGACCAGCCACGGGATCGACGCGAGCCGTCTGGAAGGACCGATCGGTCACGGTGCGGACAACCCGATCGGCGACAACGCCACCGACGCGGGCCGTGCGCAGAACCGTCGCGTGGAACTGCAGGTCCAGCAGTAAGCGGACTTGCGGCAGTGTCACGAAAAAGCCCGGCGCATGCCGGGCTTTTTCTTTCAGTGCGTGCACCCTAGGCTTGCCCGATGTCCCCTGCACGACCATCCGGAATACAAGGCGGCAAGCGCCACGGCGTGGCTCGCGTGCTGAGCAAGCTGGGCGTGTGTTCGCGCAGCCAGGCCGAGGCCGCGGTGCGAGCGGGGCGCGTCAGCGTGGACGGCCGCGTGGTGCGTGATCCCGAGTACCCGGTCGAGGCAGGCCAGCAACTCAGCCTGGACGGCGTCGCTGCAGAGGCTGTGCAACGCGTCTATATCGCCCTGAACAAGCCGCGCGGCATCGTGGTGAGCGCGGCCGACGAGCGCGGCCGCGACACGGTCTACGACCTGCTGCGCGATGCCGGCCTGCCGTGGCTGGGGCCGGTGGGGCGCCTGGACAAAGCCAGCGAAGGCCTGCTGCTGCTCAGCAACGACAGTGCATGGGCGGCCCGTCTTACCGAGCCGATGCACCATGTGGAGAAGATCTACCACGTGCAGGTCGATCGCGTGCCCGATCCCGCCCTGCTGGCGGCAATCGAGGCCGGTGTGGTGGAGCAGGGCGAGCGGCTGGCGGCGCGGCGTGCCACGCTGCTGCGCCATGGCGAGAAGAACGCCTGGCTGGAAGTGACGCTGGACGAGGGCCGCAACCGGCATATCCGGCGCCTCCTCGCGGCGCACGGTGTGGGGGTGCTGCGGCTGGTTCGCGTGGCCATAGGACCACTGGCACTGGGTGAGCTGCCCAAGGGCGGCTGGCGGCATCTCACCCCTGCGGAAGTCGCGGTGCTCGGCGGTTAGGCGGCACTTCTTGCCGCTACGGCGTCCAGTACGCGCTGCGCCAGCGGATGAGGCGCAGCGGCATCGTAGATCGCATAG
This sequence comes from Rhodanobacter aciditrophus, assembly GCF_050026795.1. Classification (NCBI taxonomy): domain Bacteria; kingdom Pseudomonadati; phylum Pseudomonadota; class Gammaproteobacteria; order Lysobacterales; family Rhodanobacteraceae; genus Rhodanobacter; species Rhodanobacter aciditrophus. The sequence goes on along the minus strand of NZ_JALBWP010000012.1, from coordinate 676,430 downwards.
ATGGGGTTGAAGCAGCGACGGCCCTCGGGACGATGGACCACCAGCCGGCCGTTCGACGCCGACTCCCGCGCGCAGTCCATCGGCACGATGGAGAGGCCGCGGCCGGCAGCAACCCAGTCGAGCACCTCCTCCAGTTCCTCGAAGTGCGCGCCGGAACGCAACCGCGGCAGGGCGGCGCCGGCTGCCTGGCCGAACCAGCAGGCGAATACGTCCTCGCTCTCGTCGTAGGTCACGAACTCGGCCCCGGCCAGGTCGGCGAGCGCCGGTGCAGGATGAGCCGGTGCCGAGATCAGCACCAGTTCCTCGCGATCCACGGCGCGCACCACCAGGCGGGTAGAGGCCACTTGGCGGTGCAGGAAGCCAAGGTCGGCATCACCGGACTCGACGCTCCGGATCACCTCCTCGGCCAGCGGATAACGCAGGCGCAGGGAGACGCCGGCCAGGGGGCCCTGGTGGAACAGCGGCAGCAGGGCGTAACGACCGTAACCGCTGACCGTGGCGATGCGCAGGGGATCTCCGCCCGGCGAAGGAGCACCAATCAGCTCGCCGATGCGACGCCAGTCGTGCCGCATGTCGCGGCAGAAGGCAAGCAGGCGCAGGCCGGCTGCGTTGGGTGTGAGAGGACCGCTGCCGCGCTCGAACAAGGGCATGCCGAGCGTCTCTTCCAGGCGCTTGAGCTGATAGCCCACCGCTTGCTCGGAGCGGTGCATCGCCGCGGCTGCGGCGCGCAGGCTGCCGGCTTCGCACACGGCACGGAAGGCCGGCAGATAGCGCAGTTCCGGGTTCACGGCGCTCAAAAAAATCTTGGGGGTGGGCCAAGAAGATTCGCATGGCGGTGCCTGGCGGACAAGGCGAGACTGCCCGCCCGGCAAACCCTACCAAGGAGATCCCCATGCCGTCCTTGCGAATCCGTCGCCGTCTCGCCGCGCTGTGCCTGATGCTGTTGCCCGTGGCCGCATCCCATGCGCAGTCCGGCGATGCCGCGCACTTCTATGCGTACCAGCCCAAGCCAGGCCAGGCTCCGGCTTTCGAGGAGGGCTACCGCCATCACCTGGACTGGCACCGTGCGCACCACGATGCCTTGGCCTGGTATGCATGGACCATCGAGGACGGTCCACACGCCGGCTGGTTCGTCGACGCCAGCCTGGGCGAGCCCTTCGCCGCCTTCGACCGGCGGGTGGATCCGGCCGGGGACGGCGCCGATTTCGCCCGCACTGCCGCGCCCCATGCGACGCCGACCGCCAGGCCCACCTATCGTCTGCTGCGTGCCTTCAGCACGGGAGCGCCGCTCGAGGAGCAGCATCCCTCCTCGCAGGTCGAGGTGACCTACGTGCAGGTGCGGCCCGGTACCGAGCGGCGCTTCGAGCGCGTGCTGGCAGCATTGCACCGCACGCTCGCTCATGCGAAGGACGCGCCGCCGCACACCTGGTACCGCCTGGTGGTGGGCGGCGAAACACCGCAATACATGCTGATGGTGCCGCGGACGGACTGGGCCAGCTACGACGCCTTTCCCGAGGGTTTGGAGCGTCGGCTGGCCGGCGATCCGGCGGCGCTCGCGGACCTGGCTGTCTCGGTGCGCGAGATGCGCAGCGAGACCTGGCGTTATCGTCCGGACCTCAGCCTGTTGCCGGGAACGCCTTAAACGATCACGCCCAGCTGCCTGCCCACCTTGGTGAATGCCGCAACGGCGCGGTCCAGGTGTTCGCGGGTGTGCGCCGCGCTCATCTGGGTGCGGATGCGCGCCTGGCCCTGCGGTACTACCGGGTAGAAGAAGCCGGTGACGTAGATACCCTCGTCGAGCAGCGCGGCGGCCATGGCCTGGGCCTTGGGCGCGTCGTAGATCATCACCGGCACGATCGGGTGCACGCCGGGCTTGATGTCGAAGCCGGCCTGGGTCATCCGCTCGCGGAAATAGCGGGTGTTCTCCTGGACCCTGGCGCGCAGGTCGCCGGCGGCCTCGAGCATGTCGAACACCTTGACCGCGGCAGCCACCACGTGCGGCGGCAGCGAGTTGGAGAAGAGGTACGGCCGCGAGCGCTGGCGCAGCATCTCGATGATTTCCGCGTGGCCGGTGGTGAAACCGCCGAGCGCGCCGCCCAGCGCCTTGCCCAGCGTGCCGGTGAAGATGTCGATCTTGTCCATCACGCCGTTGACCTCGGCCGAGCCGCGGCCGGTTTGGCCCAGGAAGCCGGTGCAGTGGCACTCGTCGATGTGCACCAGCGCGTTGTACTTCGCGGCCAGTGCGGTGATCTCATCGAGTTTCGCGATGAAGCCATCCATCGAGAACGCGCCGTCGGTGGAGATCAGCTTGGTGCGCGCGCCGGCCGCGTCGGCGGCCTGCAGCTGCCGCTCCAGGTCGGCCATGTCGCTGTTGGCGTAGCGGTAGCGCCTGGCCTTGCACAGGCGGATGCCGTCGATGATCGAGGCGTGGTTGAGCGCGTCGGAGATGATCGCGTCCTCCTCACCCAGCAGCGGCTCGTACAGGCCGCCGTTGGCGTCGAAGCAGGCGGCATAGAGGATGGTGTCCTCGGTGCCGAAGAACTGCGCGATCTTCGCTTCCAGCTGCTTGTGCAGATCCTGCGTGCCGCAGATGAAGCGCACCGAGGCCATGCCGAAGCCGTGGGTGTCCAGCGCCTCCTTGGCGGCGGCGATCACCTCCGGGTGGTCGGCCAGGCCCAGGTAGTTGTTGGCGCAGAAGTTGAGCACCTTGCGGCCGCCCTCCAGCTCGATCTCGGCGGACTGCGGCGAGACGATCACGCGCTCGGCCTTGAACAGGCCCTGCTCGCGGATGGAGGCGAGTTCGGCGGCGAAACGGGACTGGCCGGGGTAGCTCATGGCGGGGACCTTGTGCGTGGGCAAAGCGGTATTGTCGCCGCTCGCGGCGGGGCTGTGAAGGAAGCCCCGCCGCCGGCCGCCGCTACTGGTGCAGGCCGAAGTCCACCCGCGTCGTCTTGCCCTTGTCGTCGATGCCCTTGGCATCGAGCACCACCGGCTTCTCGTCGTAGCGGGCGGCATCGAGCTTGCCGGTGAGCCAGCTGCGCACGGCGTCGGCGCGGCGTTTGGCCAGGTCGCGCATCGCCGGCTCGTCCACCGCCACGTTGGCTTCCATCAGGCCGCGCATCTCGTCCGGGTCCAGCGACTTCTTCAGTCCGAGGAAGTTGCGCGGCTTGTTCGGGATGTCGTCGTGCTTGTAGGCCCGCTTGAGGTACTTCTCGACCTGGTCCGGCGTCACCCGCACGTCGGCAAGGGCGGCATCGGACACGTCGGCGTCCTTGCCCTTTTCGTCGAGCACCAGCTCGCGGCGGATCAGGTTCTCCACGGTGACCTTGCGCAGGCCGTCGCGGTCCTTGGTCGGGTCGACCCGGCCGATGATGTCCAGCTTCAGCGAAGGCTTCTTCTCAAGGATCGCCACCAGCTTGCCCAGCCGCTCCTGCGCCTTGGCATCGAGGATGGCCGAACCGGGCGCGAACTCGACGTAGCCGAGGTCCGCGCCCGGTCCGCCGAATGCGGCGCCGAGCAGGCGGAACGGCGCGGTCACCGCCTTGGCGACCAGGTTGACCAGTGCCCGCCAGACCAGCCCGCCGACGCTGAACTGCGGATCGTCCAGCGAGCCGGACACCGGCAGGTTCACGTCGATGTTGCCCTCGGTGTCCCGCAGCAGCGCCACCGCCAGCTTCACCGGCAGGTGCTTCACGCCGGGGCTGTTGTCGCGGTCGCCGAAGGTGAGCTGGGTGATGAAGATGTGGTTGTCGGCCTCCAGCTTGCGGTTGTCGAGCTGGTAGTGGACGTCCACGTTGAGCTTGCCCGAGGTGATCGGGTAGCCGGCGTACTTGCGCGAGTAGGCGGCCAGTCGGGTCAGCTCCACCTCGTCGGCCTTGCCCTTGATGTCGAGGAAGGCGACCGGCTGCAGCGGGTTGATGGTGCCGCTGATGTCCACCGGCGAGTTCTCGTCCAGCGCGGCCTGCACGTTAAGCTCGGCCGGCGGGTCGCCGGGCTTGGTGCCGAAGGCGCCGATCTTGCCGGTGAGCTTGGTGAGGTTGGCGGTGTAGTTGGGCTTGATGAAGTTGTCGGTGTAGTTGAGCTGGCCGTTCACCAGGGTGATGCCGCCCAGGTGGATCTCGGCCGCCGGCGCGGCGCTGGTTGCCGCGGTGGGCGCTTGCGCCACCGCGGTCGAGGCGGCCGGTGGCGGCGTGGGCGCGGTGGCGGCCGGGGGTGGCACGCTGCCCTCGGCGCGGGTCACCGACACCGGCGCGGATGCCGGCGAGGCCACCACGTCGGCCAGGTTCAGCCGGCCGTCGGCGTTGATGATCACGCGGGCGTAGAACGAGGTGAGCACCAGCGCACCGACATCCACCCGCGGCGTGGACCGCCCGGTCGCCGCGTCCAGCCGTGAGGCGGTGAGCGTGCGCCAGCGCAGGAAGTCGTCGCCGGTCAGCTTGTCCTGCACGCGGACCCGTTCCAGTGCCGCATTGCCGCGGTAGCGCAGCGAGGGCGTGCGGCCACGCGCGTCGTAGCGCAGCTGGCCATTGCTGGTCAGGCGCGCGCTGGCGACCGTTACGTTCAACGGCACGTCGAGGTAGGGCACGAAGCGGGCAATGTCCAGGTTGCGTGTGGTCAGCTTCAGGTCGGCACCGAGCGGATCGGGGCGCAGCGTGCCGCTGGCGTCGAAGCTGCCGCGGTCGATCGTGCCGGCGAGCGCGAACGGGCGCGCATCGCCGAGTTTGTCGCTGAGACCGTCCAGGTGTCCCTTCATCGCCGTGAGCCGGGTCTTCACCGGGCGCGTGCCGGCGGCGAGATCGGTGAAGTCCACGCTGCCGTCGTCCAGCGCGAGGCGGCCCAGTTGCCAGTGCCAGGGCGCGGCCGGGGACGAGGCGCCCTTCGGTGTGGCCGGTGCTTCCGGCAACAGCTCCATCAGGCTCAGCTTGCCGTTGCGCGCGCGCTCGATGTCCAGCGCGGGGCGGTGCAGGGTGACGTCGCCCAGCTGTACCTGGCGACTGGCCAGGTCGAACAGCGTGATCGCCGCGTCGAGCCGGCCCCACGCCATCGCCGGACCGTGTTCCTTCTGCTGCGGGGCGAGCGCGAAATCGCTCACCGTGGCATGCGCATCGGTCAGGTGCACGTTGACCGCCTTGCCCCAGTCCAGCGCGAGCTGGCCGCCGGCATCGAGCCGTCCCTGGGTGACCGGTGCGCGCAGGTCGGGCGCGGCGATCGCCTGCAGCGGCGCCACCGCCACCTGCTTGAGGCCGAGCGCGGCCTTGAGCTGGCCGGCCGCCAGGTCCAGCGTGCCCCGGGCGGTGATGTCGCCGCCACCCAGCGCGGCCGCCAGGTTCAGCGTGCCGGCGGGCGCCTTCAGCAGGCTCAGGCCGTGCAGTGCGCCGCGCACACGGGAGATATCCAGCGTCTGCTGCGTGGCGTTGGTGTAGTGCACGGCGCTGTCGGTCAGGAACAGCCCGTCGATGCGCAGGTCGGTGGGCGCCTTGTCGGCCGCGGCGGGCGTGCCGGCGGTCAACGCATCGAAGTTGCTGTGGCCGTCGGCGCCCTGCCGGTAGCTCAGCGCGGCGTGGTCCAGCACCACGGTGCCGAGGTGATAGCGCGACGCCAGCGGCTGTACGTCGACCAGCTGTGCGCCGCCGTGGCCCAGGTCGAGGATCGGTACGTCCTGGCGCGTCGCCAGCGCGAAGCTGTCCAGCTGCAGGTGGCCGGTGAGCTTGAGCTGCGGGGTCGGCTGGCTCTGCACGAAGTGCAGGTCCAGCACGCCGCTCAGCAGGCCCTTCGGGATGGATACCGGAAGCGCGGCCGCAGGCACGTAGGCGAGGTAGCGCGGCAGGTCCAGCTTGTCGAACTGGAAACGCATGATCGATTCGCGCGAGTCGGCGAACGGCTTGGTCTGTCCGTCGATGCGCAGCGGGCTGCCGTCCACCCGCATCGCCAGCAGCGGCTGCACGTAGATGTCGGTGTCGCTGGGCAGGTTGGCCAGGAACGGGATGCCCACGTCGAGCTGGTCGATGCGGTGGCTGGCCCGGGTGCGCTGGTCGTCGAAGCGGATGTCGCCGTTGTGCACCTGGACGTTGGCCAGCGCGAAACGGGCCGGCGGCGAGGGCGGGGCCCCCGGTTTGGCGGCGTAGCGGTCGATCAGGTCGGAGAAGTTGAAGCGGCCGTCCGCGCTGCGCGCCAGGTGGATCTGCGGGTGGTCGAGCCGCAGCGCATCGAGCACCGGCGCCATGCGGAAAAGCGAGGTCCACGAGGCGTTGATCACCGCCTCGTCCACGTCGACGAAGGCAGTCTTCCCGTCGCGCCCGCCGATATGCAGGCGGTCCAGCTGCAGGCGCAGGGTGAACGGGTTGAAGTGCACCGCGCCCACGGTCACCGGGCGGGACAGCGCCGCGCTGGCGCGTTTTTCGATCTGTCCGCGCAGGATCGGCGGCGCGGCGAAGAAGCCGAGCAGGCCGAACAGCACCAGTGCGGCCGCGACGATCGCCAGCGTGCGGCGTGTTCGCCGGGAGCGGGCCAGTTCACGCGTACGGTTCAGCGCGCGCGCGGCGCGGGGGTCTTCCAGCAAACGACGGATGCGCATCGAAGCACTCCCAGTACGCCGCATTCCGGCGGCGCGGTTGGACGCCACCGGCACCGGACCCGGTGCCCCTGCGGGTCCGTACCGAAGTGTACGGACAAGCCCGTCCGCCGCCCAGCCTCGGCCGCGTGAAGCGCAAGTTCGATCAGCGGTGGGACGCGCCGGCCGCACGCGGCGGCCGGCGGATCAGGCCGGTGGCCTCAGGTCCAGCTGCAGACGACCTTGCCGCAGTTGCCCTCGGCCATCAGGTCGAAGCCGCGCTGGAAATCGTCGATGGCGATCTGGTGGGTCAGCACCTTCTGCAGCGGGAAGCCGGTCAGCACCATCTGCGTCATCTTGTACCAGGTCTCGTACATCTTGCGGCCGTAGATGCCCTGCAGGGTGAGGCCCTTGAAGATCACCTTGTCCCAGTCGATGCCGGCGCCCTTGGGCTGGATGCCGAGCAGGGCGATCTTGCCGCCGTGGTACATGCAGTCGAGCATGTCGTTGAACGCGCGCGGGTTGCCGCTCATCTCCAGGCCGACGTCGAAGCCTTCCATGTGCAGGTCCTTCATCACGTCCTTGAGCGACTGGTTCGCCACGTTGACCACGCGGGTGGCGCCCATGTCGGCGGCCAGCTTCAGGCGGTAGTCGTTGACGTCGGTGACCACCACGTTGCGCGCGCCCACGTGCTTGGCGATGCCGGCGGCGATGATGCCGATCGGGCCGGCGCCGGTGATCAGCACGTCCTCGCCGATCAGGTCGAACTCCAGCGCGCAGTGCGCGGCGTTGCCGTAGGGGTCGAAGAACGCGGCCAGCTCGGACGGGATCTGGTCCGGGATCGGCCACAGGTTCGAGGCCGGCATGGTCATGTATTCGGCGAACGCACCGTTGCGGTTCACGCCGATGCCGACGGTGTTCGGGCACAGGTGCTGGCGGCCGGCGCGGCAGTTGCGGCAATGGCCGCAGACGATGTGCCCTTCGGCGGAGACGCGGTCGCCCACCTTGTAGCCGGTGACGCCGGGGCCGATCTCCACGATGCGACCGACGAACTCGTGGCCGATGGTGAGGCCGGGCTTGATGGTGCGCTGGCTCCACTCGTCCCACTTGTAGATGTGCAGGTCGGTGCCGCAGATCGCGGTCTTCTCGATCTTGATCAGCACCTCGTTCGGGCCGACCTCGGGCACCGGCACCTCTTCCATCCAGATGCCCTGCTCGGGCTTGCGCTTGACCAGGGCTTTCATCGTCTGCGGCATGGGGAATCCAAATGGCTGGCCCGGACGGGCGGGGAAAGCGTCAATTATAGATCCTTGCCCGATCTGTCCACAGGCAGTGTGGATACCCGCTGGACAAGCATGTGGACAACTCCGATCCACGCCGCCGCGTCAGTCACTTGTCATGGACTGGCGAAGTTTTGTGCAGGCGCGGGTGGGTTACCCTTGCGCACCTGGTGCCAGCCCGATCCGCATGAGCCTCGACGTCCGCCCCCCTGCCATCTTCCTGATGGGCCCCACGGCCTCGGGCAAGACCGCGCTCGCCTGCGAGCTGGCGGACCGCTTTCCGGTGGAACTGGTGAGCGTGGATTCGGCGCTGGTCTACCGCGGCCTCGACATCGGCGCGGCCAAGCCCGATGCGGCCACGCTGGCGCGTCATCCGCACGCGCTGATCGACATCCGCGATCCGGCGCAGCCGTATTCCGCGGCGGAGTTCCGCGACGATGCGCTGGCGGCGATGCGGGCGATCACGGCGCAGGGCAGGGTGCCGCTGCTGGTGGGCGGCACGGGCTTGTACTTCCGCGCGCTGCAGCGCGGGCTGTCCGACCTGCCCGAAGCCGATCCGGTGCTACGCACGCGCCTGGCGGACGAGGCCGCCCGCATCGGCTGGCCGGCCATGCATGCGCGGCTGGCGCGGCTCGATCCCGTCGCGGCGGCACGGATCGGCCCGAACGATGCCCAGCGCCTGCAGCGCGCGCTCGAGGTGATCGAGCTGAGCGGGCAGCCCTTGTCCGAACTGCAGCGCGGCGGCCGCAGCGGGGTGTTCCCGTGGCGCGTCCTCAAGCTGGCGTTGTTGCCGCGCGACCGCCGGCCGCTGCACGCGCGGATCGCCGAGCGCTTCGACGCGATGCTGGCGGCGGGTTTCCTCGACGAGCTGCACGCACTGCGCGCGCGCGGCGACCTGCACGCCGATCTGCCGGCGATCCGTGCGGTGGGCTACCGGCAGGGCTGGGAGCACCTGGACGGCCGCTTCGGCGCCGCCGAATTCCGCGACCGCGCGATCTTCGCCACGCGCCAGCTGGCCAAGCGGCAGATCACCTGGCTGCGCGCCGAACTGGATGCGCGCGTGGTCGATCCGGAGTCCGCGCCGCCGCTCGCGCCGACGGCCGGGGCCGTCGGGCTGTTCCTCGGGGCAAGCTGACGAGACCGAGGTGCCGGACCCGTCCCATTTTCGTGCGCCGATTCCCCGAAAAACCGCTTCCTTCAAGCCCTTGAACCCGGTTAACATCCCCGCAGTTGGGCCGGGGCGCCGCTGGCGTCTTTTCCCCCGGCCGGTTTGCCGCACAGGGGAGAACAAGAAATGTCCAAGGGACAATCGCTGCAGGATCCTTTTCTGAACGCCTTGCGCCGCGAGCGCGTGCCGGTGGCCATCTACCTGGTCAATGGCATCAAGCTGCAGGGCACGGTCGAGTCGTTCGACCAGTTCGTGGTGCTGCTGCGCAACCAGGTCAGCCAGATGGTCTACAAGCACGCCATCTCCACCGTGGTGCCCAGCCGCAACGTCCGCCTCGGCAACGGCCACGACAACCACGACGCGCATGCCGACGCCGTGCCGGCCGCCGACGCGCCGGAAGCTTGATTGATCCCCTGGCGGCCCACATGAAAGCGGAACCGCCCCGGTTCCGAGAGGCCGTCGTCCAACGTGTTTGATCGTCAGAAGAAAGGCGAGCGTGCCGTCCTCGTGCTGCCGCACGCGCGCGGCAGCGGCGACGCCGAGCGCCGCGCCGCCGAGTTCGCCGAGCTGGTGAAGTCCGCCGGTGCAGAAGTCCTGGGCAGCGTCTCCGCCCGTGTCGAGGCACCCAATCCGCGCTACTACATCGGCAGCGGCAAGGCCGATGAAGTGGCCGAGATGGTACGTGCGCTGGGCGCCGACCTGGTGCTGGTCGACCACCTGCTGAGCCCGGTGCAGGAGCGCAACCTCGAAAAGCATCTCAGCGCGCGCGTGGTCGACCGCGCCGGCCTGATCCTGGACATCTTCGCCCAGCGCGCCCGTTCGCACGAAGGCAAGCTGGAAGTGGAGCTGGCCCAGCTCAAGCACATCGCCACCCGGCTGGTGCGCGGCTGGACCCACCTGGACGCCCAGCGTGGCGGCGCCATCGGCAACCGCGGCCCCGGCGAGACCCAGTTGGAAACCGACCGCCGCCTGCTCGCCGAGCGGGTGAAGCAGCTCACCAAGCGCCTGGAAAGGGTGCAGACCCAGCGCGGCCAGCAGCGCCGCGCGCGCCTGCGCAACACGGTGCCGCGGGTGGCGCTGGTGGGCTACACCAATGCCGGCAAGTCCACCCTGTTCAATGCGCTGACCGCCGGGGGCGTGTACGCCGCCAACCAGCTGTTCGCCACGCTGGATCCCACCGTGCGCCGGCTCGACGACCTTGCCTGCGGGCCGGCGGTGATCGCCGACACCGTGGGTTTCATCCGCGAGCTGCCGCACGACCTGGTGGCGGCGTTCCGCGGCACCCTGGCCGAGGCGCGCGATGCCGACCTGCTGCTGCACGTCAGCGATGCCGCCGACGAGGAGCGCGAGCCGCTGCGCCATGTGGTCGACCAGGTGCTGGAGGAGATCGGTGCGGGCGATGTGCCGCAATTGCGCGTGTTCAACAAGATAGATCTGGTGGGTGCCAGCGTCCCTGCTGGGGAAGATCAGGAAGCGGCCATCCATGGTCGCACTTTGGAAGTTGGTGCCGGCGTCCTTGCCGGCGAAGATCAAGAAGCAGCCGTCCTTGGCTGCACTCCTCAAGAAAGCTCTGTTCCGGCTGCGACGATGCAGCCGCGCATCGACCGCGATGCCGATGGCAGGCCGCAGGCGGTGTGGCTGTCGGCCGCCACCGGCGCCGGCATCGACCTGCTGCGGCAGGCGCTGGGCGAGCTGCTGGGCGGCGAGCGGGTGCGGTCGGAGTTGCGCCTGCCGCTGACGGCGGGGCGGTTGCACGCGCGGCTCAAGGCGGCGGGCGCGATCGCCGGCGAGCAGGTGGACGAACACGGCTGGTGCCTGCACATCGACGCGCCGCGCAGCGTGATCGCGCCGCTCAACGGCGGCAGTGCGGCGGAGACCGCGCTGCTGCGCGCGCTGCTGGCGGACTAGCTGCGGCCTGCCCGGATTTCATCCGGCTCTGATAGAATGCCAGCCGTTTGTGCGACCGAAAAATATCCGGCGGCACACCGACATGCAGCCCGGTCACGCCTCATGCGATTTCCGTTCAACCTGATGCGTTCCGGCGCGGTTTGCCGGCCTCCCAGCGGCCCGAAGGAGACTGACAATGGCCTGGAATGAACCCGGCGGCGGGCAGCGCGATCCGTGGAACCGGCAGCGCCCTGGCGGCAGCAAGTTCTCGCCGGAGCAGGTGCTGAAGAACCTCGGCAGCCACCTCGGGCGGCTGGGCCGTGGTCCCGGCGGCATCCTCACCGCGGTCGTCGTGCTCGTCGTGGTGGGCCTCCTGATGAGCAGCTACACCATCATCGGTGCGCGCCAGGTCGGCGTGGTGCTGCGCTTTGGCGAATACGCGCGCACGCTGGCGCCCGGCTTCCACCTCAAGCTGCCGCAGCCCATCGAGGCGGTGGACAAGGTCGAGGCCACGCGCATCCGCTCGGTCAACGACCGCGTCTCCATGCTCACCCGCGACGAGAACATCATCACCATCGACTTCACCGTGCAGTACCAGGTGGACGATGCGCGCAAGTACCTGTTCTCGGTGAGCGATCCCGACAGCAGCGTGAGCGCGGCGGCCGAGGCCGCGGTGCGCTCGGTGATCGGCGGCAGCGACATGGACCAGATCCTCTCCGCCGCGGGCGCCAACCTGGTGAGCGAGGCGCAGCAGGCGCTGCAGAAGACGCTGGACTCCTACGACAGCGGCCTGCGCGTCACCGAGGTGAGTTTCCAGAACGTGGCGCCTCCTGCCGAGGTGAAGGACGCGTTCGACGACGTCAACAACGCGCGCGAAGACAAGCAGAGCATCGAGAACGCCGCGCTGGCCTACGCCAACAAGGTAGTGCCGGTGGCGCGCGGCGATGCGGCACGCATCGCCGCCGAGGCCGAAGGCTACAAGGCCGAACGCGTCGCCCGCGCGCAGGGCGATACGGCCCGCTTCGACCTGCTGCTGAAGGAATACAAGGCCGCGCCCGCGGTGACCCGCAAGCGGCTGTGGCTGGAGACTATGGAACAGGTGATGGCCGACAACCCCAAGGTGATCGACGGTTCGGGCGGGCGCAACATCATCAACCTGCCGGCGGGCCAGCACACGCGCGCTGTGCCCGATGCCGGCGGCAAGGCCGCCGCGGTGGCGGCGCCGGCACCGGCCGGCTCCGGCAGCGATGCGGCCGCGGGCAAGGGGAGCCAGCCATGAAACGGATCGTCGTGATCGCCGTCGTCATCGTGCTGGTGCTGCTCGGCCTCAACAGCGTATTCGTGGTCAACGAGGGGCAGAGCGCGCTGCTGCTGCAGTTCGGCCGCATCGTGCGCGCGGACTACCCTCCCGGCCTGCACTTCAAGCTGCCGGTGGTCCAGCAGGCACTGCATTTCGACAAGCGCATCCTGTCGCTCGATGCGCAGCCGGAGCGCTACTTCACCTCCGAGAAGAAGAGCGTCAACGTCGACTTCTACGTGAAGTGGCGGATCGCCGACAATGCGGCCTACTACCGCGCCACCGGCGGCGACCAGCTGCAGGCGGAGCAGCGGCTGACCCCGATCATCAAGGACGCACTGCGTTTCGAGTTCAACGCGCGCACGCTGCAGGACCTGATCTCCGGCGGCCGCAAGGACATCACCGAGCGGGTGCGCCAGCAGACCGATGCCTCGGCGCGCAGGAACCTCGGCATCGCCGTGGTCGACGTGCGCATCAAGCGCATCGACCTGCCGGATGAAGTGAGCGAGTCGGTGTACAAGCGCATGCGCGCAGAACGCCTGCAGCTCGCCAACGAACTGCGCTACACCGGCCAGGAGGTGGCGGAGAAGATCAAGGCCGATGCCGACCGCCAGGGCCAGGTGCTGCGTGCCGATGCCGAGCGCGACGCCGCCAAGGTGCGCGGCGAGGGCGACGCCCAGGCCGCGGCGATCTACGCGCAGGCCTACAGCCAGGATCCCGAGTTCTTCGCGTTCTACCGGAGCCTCGCCGCCTACAAGAAGTCGTTCGAAAGCGGCAACGGCGTGCTGATCCTCCGGCCCGACTCGGAGTTCCTGCGCTACTTCGGCAACCCGGAGCCGGCCAAGCATTGAGTGCCGCGTCGCGGGTCGGAAGCATGCGTCACTGATGGAATTCACGGCGGCTGGGCGCCGACACAGGTACCTTTTCGCGCTCCGCCGAGGAGCGCTTCAACTTTGAGCGAGAACGTCATGGGCAAGTCAGTTGTCATCCTCGGAGCCCAGTGGGGCGACGAAGGCAAAGGCAAGATCGTCGACCTGCTGACCGAACGGGTCAGCGCGGTGGCGCGTTTCCAGGGTGGCCACAACGCGGGCCATACCCTGGTCATCAAGGGCAAGAAGACCGTGCTGCACCTGATCCCCTCGGGCATCCTGCGCGACGACGCGCAGTGCCTGATCGGCAACGGCGTGGTGCTGTCGCCCGAGGCCCTGATCAAGGAAGTCGCCGAACTGGAGGCCAACGGCGTGGACGTGCGCTCGCGCGTCAAGATCAGCCCGGCCACGCCGCTGATCATGCCGTACCACATCGCGGTGGACAAAGCGCGCGAGGTCGCCGCCGGCAAGAGCGCGATCGGTACCACCGGCCGCGGCATCGGCCCGGCCTACGAGGACAAGGTGGCGCGCCGCTCGATCCGCGTGGCCGACCTGATGTACCCACACGAGCTGCCCGCGCTGCTGAAGAGCGCGGTGGACTACCACAACTTCATCCTCACCCAGTGGCTGAAGGCCGAGCCGGTGGACTACGACACCGTGCTGAAGGATGCGCTGGCCTGGGGCGAGTACATCAAGCCGCTGGTGGACGACGTGGCCACCATCCTGCACGACGTGCGCGCGGCGGGCGGCAACATCCTGTACGAAGGCGCGCAGGGTGCGCTGCTCGACATCGACCACGGCACCTACCCCTACGTCACCTCGTCCAACACCACGGTGGGCGGCGCGCTCGCCGGCACCGGCGTGGGCGCGCACGACATCGACTACGTGCTGGGCATCTGCAAGGCCTACGCCACCCGCGTCGGCGGCGGCCCGTTCCCCACGGAACTGCACGACGAGATGGGCGAGCGGCTGCGCAAGGTCGGCAACGAGTTCGGCGCCAGCACCGGCCGCCCGCGCCGCTGCGGCTGGATCGACCTGGTGGCGCTGAAGCGCGCCGTGCAGATCAACGGCATCAACGGCCTGGCCATCACCAAGCTCGACGTGCTCGACGGCCTGGAGACGATCAAGGTCTGCATCGCCTACGAGTACCGCGGCAAGCGCCGCGAGCTGGCGCCGCTGGATGCGGACGGCTGGGAGGAGTGCAAGCCGGTGTACCTGGAGTTCCCGGGCTGGCAGGAATCCACCGCCGGCATCCGCGACTGGAACAAGCTGCCGGCCGCCGCCCGTGCCTACCTGCGCGCAGTGGAGGAGCTCTCCGGCTGCAAGCTCGCCATCGTCGCCACCGGCGCCGACCGCGACGACACCATCGTGCTGGACGACCCGTTCGCCTGATCGCTCCGCCTGCCTGAATCGAGCCACGAAGAAGGCCCCGCGAGCGGGGCCTTCTTCGTTTCGCATGGTGCTGTCCAGGCGCGGCGGCTCGGGGATCAATGCCCCTGCGCATCCGCGTCCGCGCTGCCGTTGGCCTGCGCCGAGGCCGACACGCCACGGCCGAACGAGCTGCTGGCCTGGCCGTTGGCCGAGCCGTTCGCGGCCGCGCCGGAGCCGGTGTTCGCGTTGCCGCTGGCGCTGCCCGAACCCGAAGCGCCGACGGCCGAGCTGCCGTTGGCGCCGGTGAGCGAGCCGAGTCCGCCACCCGCGCCGTTCGCGGCGGACGAGGCCGCATTCTTCACCTTGCCGGCGGCCTGCGAGCCCAGCGAGCGGGCCGTGGACGTGCCTTTGGCGGCGACCTGCCGGGCCTTGCCGATGCCGGCCTGGGCAGCGTTGTCGGCATCCGTGCGGGCGTCGTCGGCCGCGTTGCGGGCGCGGGCCACGGCGTTCATGGCGTCCTGCCGGGCCCTCGAGGCGGCCGAGCTCGCCTGGCCGGTGGCGGCATTGGCGGCTTGGCTGGCGACGCTGCCCACCGCGGAGCCGTCGAAGCCGCCGGACGCGGATGCGCTGCCGCTGGCGCTGGCCTGGCCGTTCGCCTGGCCCGCGGCCTGCGTCACCCGATTCGCGTTCGATACCGCATGCCGATGCAGGCGCTGTGCGCGCTGCGTCACGGCGCCGGTGTCGACGGGGGGCGGGGCGAAGTGGCCTGCACCCTGTGCGATGCCGCCGATCTGGCCAGGCGCCGCAGGGATCTGGCCGATCCTGCCGGCGATGCCGCCGGCGACCGAACCGCCCAGTACCTGGGCATGTGCGCTGGTCATCGACGCCAGGGCAAGTGCACTGGCGCACAGGGCGACACCGAGGGTCTTGTTGCTGAGTTTCGTGTTGCGCATGTCGGGGTCTCCAGCCGGCGGCGAATCCGCGGCTTCCGGAGACCGCTACGCGTGAAGCCGGGGCGTCCTTCCATGCCGGCTGGCGATTGTTGCTTCGTGTTCAGCTCAGGGCGACAGCAGGCCGTGGCCGCAACGCGGGTCGCGCCCCTGGGCATCGAGGGTGCGGGCTTCGCCGATCAGGCGCTGCAGCGCCTGGGCCGCCGCTCCGGGCTGGGGAACATCCACCACCTGGGCGGCCCTGCGCGCCACGATGGGGGCCGCGAACGAGGTGCCGCGCAGCATGTCGCGGCCGCTGCCGACCACGCCCAGTGCGCAGAACGCCACCTGCCTGCCGGCGGCGGACTCCGGCAGCACGCGGCCGCGCGCGTCGACGGCGCCGACGCCGATCACGCCGGGATAGGCCGCCGGAAACAGCGGCGGCGCCGCGGGGCCGTCGTTGCCGGCCGCGCCGACCAGCACGTGGCCGCGCGCGATCATCGCCTGCACCGCGTGGGCGAGCACCGGGTTGTCGGGCCCGACCAGGCTGATGTTGATCACCGCCACGTGCTCGCGATCCATCCACGCGAGTGCGTCCACCAGCCCGGAGGTGGCGCCGCCGACCTCGTCGCCGCACCACAGGTCGGCGGCATACAGGGTGTCCGCATCGCCGGCGACGAGGCGCGCGGCGACCGCCGTGCCATGCCGCGAGGCGGTGGTCCTGCCGCAGCCGTGCGTTTCGAGGCGCGCCTGCGCCAGTGCGGGATCGGCCGGGTCGACACCGCCGTCGACCATGCCCACGCTGCGCCCCGGCACGGCAGCCGGCGAATCCGCGACGGACGCTGTGCCGGCATCGCCTGCGGGGAGGTAGAGATGCTGGTAGGTGAACGCGGCATCCGGCGCGGCGTGCTGCAGGTCACGCATGGCTTGCCGCGTGCCGCGTCCGCGGGTGTCGTGCAGCACCGCGAGATCCAGCCCGAGCGTGGCGTCCGCCGAGTTCGCGCGATCCACGGTGAAACCCTGCACCTGCACGGCATCGCGCTGGGCATCCGACAGGCCCATGGCGAGGAATTCGCCGCGCAGGACCGGTGCGCCTTTGGGGTCAACGGTGACGCGCCGCGGTTCCCGGCGCAAAAGCCGGTCGACCTGTACCTTCAGGCCCAGGGCCAGCGGCCGCCGCAGCAGGTGGTCGACGCCTTGCAGGTTTGCGCCGGGCACCGTGGCGGGCAGGGGCGTGGAGGGAAGTGGTACGTTCGGCAGCACCCGTTGCGCCGGGCCCAGCAGCTGTGCCTGTGCGGGGGCGTTCCCGGCCAGTGCGAGCACCATGGCCAGCACCGGAACGGACAGCGCGGAAGCACGACGCAGTGACATCGCCGGACACCTCGGGAGCGACGGGGCCGGATGCTAGCATGGGTTTTCTTTATGCCCTCGAACCGCAGAGCTGTCCCCGAGGGAAGGAATGCGCCCGTCCAGACGTAGTGGAAGGTGATGCGTGCATGCGAGCGATGCCGTGCGTGAAGGGCTGATTGCGTTGCTGCCGCGCCTGCGCCGCCTGGCGCGGGCACTGGCGGGGCAGGCGGCCGATGCCGACGACCTGGTGCAGGTCGTGCTGGAACGCGCGCTGGCCCGATCCGCGCAGTGGCGGCCGGACGCCGCGCTGGACAAGTGGGTGTTCGCGATCGCGCGCAACGCCTGGCGCGACGAGTTGCGCGCACGCGGCCGCGCGCAGCATCTGTTCGCGCCCGAGGACGCCGGCGCGGCGGTGGCCGATGGCAGCGCGGCGCTGCCTGCGCAGCAGCTGGAGCTGGCGCAGGCCCTGGCGGCGCTGCCGCCGGACCACCGCGAAGTGGTGGCGCTTGTGCTGGTCGAAGGCCTGTCCTACGACGAGGCGGCCACGATGCTGGAGGTGCCGGTGGGAACCGTCACCAGCCGGCTGGCCCGCGCCCGTGCCACCCTGCAGGCCCTTCTTGGGAACGACGCATGAACCCGATCGACGACGACATCCTGCAGGCTTACGTGGACGGCGAGCTCGACGCGGCCGAAGCCGCGCGCATCGATGCCGCGCTGGCGCAGGACGAGGTACTGGCCCGCCGCGTGCGGCAGGCGCGGGCGCTGAAGGACCGGCTGCATGCCGCGTTCGATCCGGTGCTTGACGAGCCGGTGCCGGCGCGACTGTCCGCCCTGCTGCAATCGCAAGCCAGGCCGGCCGCTCTGTCCACGGTGCCCGAGCGCGGACGTGGTGCGGACACCACCCGTCGTCGCGCGCCGCGTCGCTGGCTGATGCCGGGCGCCGCACTGGCGGCGTCGATCGCGTTGCTTGCCGTCGGCCTGTGGTGGCATGCCGGCAACGAGCTGGTGCGCGTGCGGAACGGCGAGCCCTATGCCGCCGGCGTGCTCGGCCGCGCGCTCGACCAGGCGCTGGCGAGCGAGCCGGATGCGCACGCCCCGGTGTCGATCGGCCTGAGTTTCCGCGCTGCCGACGGGCAGGTCTGCCGCACGTTCACCGTCCACACGGCGCCGGCGCGCGCCGGGCTGGCCTGCCACACGGCGAGGGGTTGGGCGCTGCCCGTGCTGGAGCCGTCGGCTCCGGCCGAAAGCGGCGAGTTGCGCCAGGCGGCGAGCAGCCTGCCACCCGCGGTGCAGGCCGCGGTCGACGCCCGCCTGCGCGGCGAGGTGTTCGATGCGCAGCAGGAGCGCGCCGCGAGGGCGGCAGGCTGGCGCTGAAGGCTCCGACGGTGGCGTCGCCGGTGATCCTGCACGCCGATGCGCGGGTGTCCGAACCGGTGCCGGCCGCGACGACATTGTCGTGCCCGAGGATCCGTGTGCCTGATCGCCGCATGCCGGAGCGTTTGCTGCCGGCCGGTTCTTGGATCGGCTGCGCGCGCCCCCATCTCGATCGGCGTCGATCCACCGCTGGAGACCTGCCATGCCCGAGTATCGCAAGACACCCGAAGCCCTGGCGCGCCTGACGCCCGAGCAATACCGCGTCACGCAGGAGAACGCCACCGAGTACCCCGGCACCGGCGAACACCTGCACAACAAGGCCGCGGGCATCTACGTGGACGTGGTGTCGGGCGAGCCGCTGTTCGCTTCCTCCGACAAGTTCGATTCGCACTGCGGCTGGCCCAGCTTCACCAGGCCGCTGCAGCCGGCGAGCGTGCGCGAGCTGCGCGACACCACGCACGGCATGATCCGCACCGAGGTCCGTTCGTCGCAGGGCGACAGCCACCTGGGGCACGTCTTTCCGGATGGCCCCGCCGAGCGCGGCGGTCTGCGCTACTGCATCAACTCCGCGTCGCTGCGCTTCGTGCCGCGCGCCGAGATGGAGGCGCAGGGCTACGGCGCGTACCTCGACCAGGTGGAGGGCGAATGATGGCTACCGAGCGCGCCGTGCTCGCCGGAGGCTGCTTCTGGGGCGTGCAGGAACTGCTGCGCCAGCAGCCGGGCGTGCTGTCCACGCGCACGGGCTATGCCGGCGGCGACGTACCCAATGCCACCTACCGCCACCACGGCACGCATGCCGAGGCGGTGGAGATCGTGTTCGATCCCGCGCGCATCAGCTACCGCGGGCTGCTGGAGTTCTTCTTCCAGATCCACGATCCGAGCACGCCGAACCGGCAGGGCAACGACCGCGGCAGTTCCTACCGTTCGATGATCCTCTACGCCAGCGAGGCGCAGCGGCGCATCGCCGAGGACACCATCGCCGACGTGGACGCCTCCGGCCTGTGGCCGGGCAAGGTGGTCACCGAGGTGCAGCCGCTGGGCGATTTCTGGGAAGCCGAACCCGAGCACCAGGACTACCTGCAGCACTACCCCGACGGCTACACCTGCCACTTCGTGCGGCCGGGCTGGCGGTTGCCGCGCCGCGAGGGCGCGGCTTAACGCGCTTTCGCGACATCCGCGGCGCGCATGCATCGGTCGAACGCGACGTTGCGCAGGCCAACGCCGGTGCTGTCCACGGCGTAGGCGGGCGCGACGGCGGCGCGTACCTGGCAGTCGCGTTCGGCGTGCAGGCGCAGCAGGTGGTGGTCGATGGGTTGCGAGGCGCACGCGGCCAGGCAAAGGCCGGCCAAGCCGGCCAGAGTCAGCTTAAGCATGATGGGTTTTCCCTTGGTGGTTGGGTCTTGCGCTCAGCCGCGCATGGCGAGCTGTGCGCGGGGAGTCACATGTTGCGGAACAGCGCCATGAAGGGCTGGCTCACGGTGAGGGTTTCGGGGCGTTGCTTGAGGCGCACGGTGCCCTTGCCGCTGTCGTCGCGCACGATGGCGGCGATCGCTTTCAGGTTGACGATGGTGGAACGGTGGATCTGCTTGAACACGGCCGGGTCGAGCTGCTCCAGCAGTTCGCGGATCGGCTTGCGCAGCAGGGCCTCGCCGTCGGCGGTCATCGCCACGGTGTACTTGTGGTCGGCGCGGAAGTAGGCGACGTCGTCCACCATGATCAGCCGCGTCTCGCGGCCGGTACCGGCGATGATCCAGGTGAGCGGCGGCGCGGTGCCGCTCTGCGCGGCGCCTTGCGCCAGCTCGCGCAGCAGCAGGGCGAGGTCGCCGCGGGCGGCCTGGCCGGCGCCGGCGCGGCGCTTCAGCCGTTCCACGGTGGCGGCCAGGCGCTCGATGGCGATGGGCTTGAGCAGGTAATCGATCGCGCCGCGCTCGAACGCGTCGATGGCGTACTGGTCGTAGGCGGTGGTGAACACCACCTGCGTGGCGGGGCTGGCTTCGGCGGCTGCCGCGGCCACTTCCAGGCCGCTCAAGCCGGGCATGCGGATGTCGAGGAAGGCTACGTCCGGTTGCTGCGTGGCAATGGCGTCCAGCGCCTCGGCGCCGCTCTCGCACGCGGCGATCACCTCCAGCTCCGGCCAGGCTTCGCCGAGCAGCCGGCCCAGCGCGTCGCGCAGCAGCGGTTCGTCCTCGGCGATCACGGCGCGGGTCATGGCTGCGCCTCCGTCGGGTTCGTCGCGGCCTGCTGCGCCGGCACGGTGATCGTGGCGGCCACGCCTTCCGGCACGTTGGACACCACCGCCAGCGAGGCGCGCGGGCCGTACACCAGCTGCAGCCGTTCGCGCACGTTCTTCAGGCCGATGCCGGTGCCGCCGCCCGTGGGGCCGAAGCCCTGGCCGTCGTCGGCTACGGTGATCGCCACGCTGCCGTCGTCGCGGCGGGCGAAGATCCACACCGTGCCGCCGCCGGGCTTGGGTTCCAGGCCGTGCTTGATCGCGTTCTCCACCAGCGTCTGCAGCATCATCGGTGGCAGCCTGACGGCGCGCAGCGCGTCGGGCACCTCGATCTTCAGTTCCAGCCGCGCGCCCATGCGGATCTTCAGGATCTCGAGGTAGGCGCGGGCGCGTTCCAGTTCCTCGCCGAGCGTGGACAGGGTCTCCTCCGCGCTGGGCAGCGAGTGGCGCAGGTACTGGATGAGGTGGCCGAGCATGCGGTCCGCCTGCGCCGGCTCGCTGCGCGTGAGGTATTGCGCGCTGGCCAGCGTGTTGTAGAGGAAGTGCGGCTCCACCTGCGCGTGCAACAGGTTGAGCTTCGCCTGCGCCAGCTCCTTGTCGGTGGCGGTCTGCGCGGCAGCCTGCTGTTCGCGGCGGCGGCGTTCCGCCACGCGGCGGGCGAGGGCGCGGGTGACCGCATCGGCGTTGACCAGGTTGCTGCCGTCGTCCACGCGGAACCAGTCGGTCCAGGCGCCGCTCTCCGGTTCGCACAGCAGGGTGACGCTGCCGGTGCCTTCCCCCGGCGTCACCGTGGCGAAGATCTGGTTGCGCCAGCTGCCCACCCAGCTGAAGGGATTGAGCCAGCCGCGCATGCCGCGGCCGTAGGGATGCGGGTGGCGCACCTTGGCCCGCACCTGCAGGCTGTCGCGGGCGCTCTCGATATCCTCGGTGTAGGGCAGCTCGCGGATCGTCGCATCGAGCATGTCGAACGCTTCACCGGCTTCGAACGGCAACTCGATCTGCCGGCGCTGGCGGTTGCCCAGCGTATCCGGGGTCACCTGCCCGGCGATCAGGCGCACGCGCCGCAGGTGGGAGAACGCGCCGGTCACCACCAGCGCCAGCACCACGGCGACGATGATTTCCGGCAGCGGTTGCGTGCTGCGGAACGGGCCGCTGCTGGCGACCAGGGCGAGAACGAAGGTCAGCCCGAGCAGCCAGGCGAGGACCAGCCGTGCCACGAAGAAGAAGCTCCTGATCACGAGGGTGTCCCCACTGGCCGATCGTCGGGAGCGAGCATAGCGGCCGATTCCGCGGGTTGCGCCGGGCCTGCGACAAAACCGGGTTCGGCGGGCGCGGAACGGGCGAAAGGCGGCGCGAAGCGGCCGCGGCAGGCATGACTTCCGGCCATTCCTGACCGTCCCGCCCGGCGCCACCATGGGCGGCAATCCACCCACCGTTGTCCTCCAAGGAGAGGTTCCGATGCGCAAGTCCCTGGTTTCCGCGATCGCACTGGCGCTCGCCGTTTCCGCCGGCGCCACGCTGGCGATGCCGGCGCAGCACGCGGCTGCCGCCGTGTCGCAGACGCCCACGCAATTGCCGCGCAACGTGCGGCCCACGCACTACGCGGTGGCCATCGTGCCGCACGCGGACAGGCTGAACTTCGACGGCAAGGTGACGGTGGACGTCCAGGTGCTGAAGCCCACCGCCAGCATCACGCTCAACGCGTTGGGCATGAAGTTCTCCTCGGTGACTCTCGCGCCGGCGACGGGCAAGGGCGTCGCGCTCGTGGCCAAGGTGGCGGTGGACGAAAAGAAGCAGACCGCCACCTTCAGCTTCGTCAAGCCCATCGCGCCGGGCCACTACCGGCTGGCGATGGACTACGTCGGCACCATCGGCACCCAGGCCAACGGCCTGTTCGCGATCGACTACCCCACGGAGTCCGGCCAGAAGCGCGCGCTGTACACCCAGTTCGAGAATTCCGACGCCCGCCGCTTCATCCCCTCGTGGGACGAGCCGAACTACAAGGCCACGTTCGACCTCGCGGTCACCGTGCCCACGGGCGAGATGGCGGTGAGCAACATGCCGGTGGCCTCGAGGACCGACCTCGGCCACGGCCTGGCGAAGGTGACGTTCCGCACCACGCCGAAGATGTCCACCTACCTGCTGTTCTTCGGCCTGGGCGACTTCGACCGCGCCACCACCACCTCGGACGGCACCGAGATCGGCGTGGTCATGCAGAAGGGCAAGGGTTCGCAGGCGGCGTTCGCGCTGGAGTCGGCCAAGGCGGTGCTGCACGACTACAACGACTACTTCGGCATCAGGTACCCGCTGCCCAAGCTGGACAACATCGCCGCGCCGGGCAGCAGCCAGTTCTTCTCGGCGATGGAGAACTGGGGCGCGATCTTCACGTTCGAATACGCGATGCTGCTCGACCCCTCGATCTCCACCCAGGGCGACAAGATGGCGGTGTTCAACGTCGAGGCGCACGAGATGGCGCACCAGTGGTTCGGTGACCTGGTGACCATGAACTGGTGGGACAACCTGTGGCTCAACGAGGGCTTCGCCTCGTGGATGGCCGAGCGCGAGACCGAGAAGCGGCACCCGGAATGGAACACCGTGCTCGATACCGTGGGCGTGCGCGAAGGCGCGATGTCGCGCGACGCGGTGGCCACCACCCACCCGATCGTGCAGAAGATCGATACGGTGGAACAGGCCAGCCAGGCGTTCGACGTCATCACCTATTCGAAGGGCGAGGCGGTGATCCGCATGCTGGAGGCCTATGTCGGCCCCGAGGCCTGGCGCCAGGGCGTGCACAACTATCTCAAGGCCCACGCCTACGGCAACACGGTGTCCGACGACCTGTGGCATGCGATGGACGGCGTGGCCGGCGGCAAGCCGATCACCCAGGTGGCGCATGACTTCACCCTGCAGCCGGGCGTGCCGCTGATCAAGGTGGACTCGGCGATGTGCAGCAACGGCCAAACCACCCTCAAGCTCAGCCAGGGCGAGTTCACCAAGGACCGCCCGAACAAGCAGCCGCTGCGCTGGCACGTGCCGGTGATCGCCGAAACGCTGGGCGGCCAGCCCGCGAACGCGCTGGTGGATGGCCAGGCCACGATGAAGCTGCAGGGCTGTGGCCCGGTGCTGGT
Organism: Rhodanobacter aciditrophus; assembly: GCF_050026795.1. Lineage (NCBI taxonomy): Bacteria > Pseudomonadati > Pseudomonadota > Gammaproteobacteria > Lysobacterales > Rhodanobacteraceae > Rhodanobacter > Rhodanobacter aciditrophus. The sequence goes on along the minus strand of NZ_JALBWP010000012.1, from coordinate 652,997 downwards.
GAACGCGGGGCAGACCGGCTACTACCGCACGCTGTACGCGCCGGCGCAGCTTGCCACGCTGAAGCAGGACTTCGGCAAGCTCGCGCCGATCGACCAGCTCGGCCTGATGAGCGACAGCTGGGCCGAAGGCATGGCCGGCCTGCAGCCGGTGTCGGACTTCCTCGACATGGCCAAGGCCACGCCGGCGAATGCCGCGCCGGAAATCTGGGCGGAGGTGGCCGGCAGCCTGGTCGGGCTGGACGAGTACTACCGCGGCGACGACGCGCGCCAGCAGCGCTTCCGCGCCTATGCGACCGCGCAGTTGAAGCCGGTGTTCGCGCGCGTGGGCTGGGACGCGAAGCCGGGCGAGAGCACCTCCACCACGCTGCTGCGCACGCAGCTGATCGGCGCGCTGGCCGACCTGGGCGACCAGGACATGCTGAAGGAGGTGCGCCGCCGCTACGACGCGCAGGCCACCGACCCCAAGGCGGTGCCGGCAGCGCTGCGCAAGACCATCCTCGCCATCGTGGCGCGGCATGCGGATGCAGCCACCTGGGACAAGCTGCACGCCCAGGCCAGGGCCGAGAAGTCGCCGATGATCAAGGATCGCCTGTACGGCATGCTCGCCTTCGCCGAGGACAAGGCGCTGGCGCAGCGCGCGCTCGACCTCGCGCTCACCGACGAGCCGGGTGCGACCAACAGCGCGGGCATGATCCGCGAGGTGTCCTGGCGGCATCCGGAAATGGCCTACGACTTCGCCATGGCGCACCGCGCGCAGGTGGACAAGCTGGTCGACACCACCTCCAGCAGCCGTTACTACCCGTCGCTGGGCGGCAGTTCGTTCGATCCGGCGATGATCGCCAAGATCAAGGCCTACGAGGCCACCATCGCCCCGGGTGCGCGTCGCCCCGCGGATACCGTGATCGCCAACATCGAATACCGCATGATGGTCCGCAGGGATCGCCTGCCGGCGGTGGACGCGTGGCTGGCGAAGAACGGCGGCTGAGTTTTTCCCTCAGTGACACGACAAGGCCCCGCATGCGGGGCCTTGTTTTTGTTCTGGGGGTGGTCGGCTCCGGCAGTGCGTGGCCGCTGCTGAGACCTCGGCGTCTGCTTTCGGCCAGAAGCGGACAGTCAACGTTCTACATGAGCGGCAGTTTTGAGGCGGCGCAGCCGGCTCAAAACTGTCCGCTTGATGGAGGGGTTCGGCGTCACCGCGCCTTACTGCCCCTGGCCTGGAAGGCGCGGAACTTCGACATTCTCGATGACGCCCTTGTCTTGGTGTCGATCAAGGCCCGTGAGCGGACGGAAGACGAGTTCATTCAGCAGCGGTGCGAGGTCACGCTCCGTCGCACCAAGTTCCTTCGCCAGTTGAATCCTGCTGGCTATGACCTCGTTTTCCAGTTTCAGGTTTTCAAGCGTCAGCTTGCGTGCTTCAGCCGATTCGCGGTATTCGCGATCCTTACGCCGTTCATGCCGATCGTTGAGGTATAGCCTGATGACTTCAAGCGGATTCAGTTTACCAACAAAGTCCCAGAACCCGGGAGACTGAAGGCGCACACCGGCTAAGACAAGCTGCTCCACGTTCGGCACGAGCGAGGCAACCTCTTCGGGCGTTGACGGCCAGTCTCGCGCCGCTCGAATACCGCGGCGTGGCAAATGAAACGCAAGATTGCCGTAATAGAACGGGTAACCGAAGTCGCGATAGCTTCTGCTAAGACCATCCATGGCGGATTCGAAGACCAGGATGGAGTTGTAGGCGTGCCGTAAGTCAGCGAGGTAGGAGACGATCAATTCGACCTCAATCTCTCCATGACCGTGGACGCGAATGTGGCCTTGCTCTGGCATGCTACTCTCTCCTTATGACGTCGAACCACTGAATATACGGACAAGTCTGTCCGGTCATACCCCCCGTCGCGCAAAGAGAGCCTCGCGCAACTCCTTGTTCTTGCTGAAGCTTATCTCTACCGCGCCCGGCTAACAACCAAACGCAAAGCCGGACAGAGAGACCTGGCATTGGAACGGCGGCTTCGGGTCGAAAGAAGACATTTTCAACAATGACTATTTATCTGAAAATCCGCGCTTATTGCTGATTTGCAGCACCTTCATCACGTTAATGACACGCCTGCAGGCGCCGAGATTGCCGTAGCGCCCAACCGGACCAACAACCCCTTGGACCACCACATCAGCGGTACCCCAATCCTTGGGTAGCTCGGCAGATGACATGTCGCCGTTCACGCACCACCGCTCGTCCATCCCTTTGGGCGTCAGGTACGCATACTCGAAGTTGTAAAAATAGGTTCCCTTGTACGTACTGGGGCCCCTTGGTGTCGTCGCGCACGCGCTTAGAATCATTGAGAGCAGCAGGAACGACCTCCGACATTTCATCCTGATATCCCCTTGAACTGTCCGCTTCGGGTGGCAGCAGCCGTTGGCCGAGATACGCAACGTTACCCCAACGCCATCTCGATGGCCTTCAACGCTGCCTCCACATTTTGCCGTGGCGTGCCGATGTTCATGCGCATGAAGCCGCTGCCGCCGGGGCCGAAGTCGGTGCCGGGGTTCAGGCCGAGCTTGCAGCGGTGGACGAAGAAGTCGCGCAGCGCCGCGTCGTTCAGGCCCAGCGCGCGGCAGTCCAGCCACAGCAGGTAGCCGGCTTCGGGCGGCACCACGCGGATCGCGGGGATGTGCGTACGCAGGTAATCGGCGACGAAGTCGCGCGTGCCGGCGAGGTAGGCCAGCAGGGCATGCAGCCACACGTCGCCGCCACGCCACGCGGCTTCGGCGGCAGCGATGGCGAAGGGATTGGCGTCGCCCAGGTGCAGGGCGGCGACCGCGCGTCGCAGCGCGTCGCGCAGGTCCGCGCGCGGCGCGACCATCACGGACAGCCCCAGCCCCTGCAGGTTGAAGGTCTTGCTGGGCGAGAGCAGGGCGATGATGCGGTCGTCCGCCTGCGCGAGGCCGAGCAGCGGATGATGGCTGGCGCCGGGCAGTGCGAGGTCGCCGTGCACTTCGTCCGCGATGATGGTGAGTTTATGGCGACGCGCGATGCGCAGCATGCCGTCCAGCTCGTCCGGCGTCCACGCGCGGCCGACCGGGTTGTGCGGGTTGCACAGCAGCAGGGCGCGCGCGCCATCGCGGGCCAGCTGTTCCAGTTGCGCGAGATCCATCGCGTAGCGGCCGCCGGTTTCACGCAGCGGGTTGTGCAGCAGGCGCCGCCCGTTGTCCTGCACGGCGCGGAAGAAGCCGTGGTACACCGGCGGCTGCACGATTACCGCATCGCCCGTCACGGTGCAGGCCTGCACTGCGGCAGACAGCGAGGCCAGCACGCCGGACGCCGGCACCAGCCATTCGCGTTCGACGCGCCAGCGATGGCGGCGCATGCACCAGTCGACCAGCGCCTGGAGCAGGCTGTCGGGATACTGCGTGTAGCCGTAGAGCGGATGCCGCGCGCGGGCGACCACGGCATCGCTCACGCAGGCCGGCACCGCGAAGTCCATGTCGGCGATCCACAGCGGTTTGACTGCGTCGCTGCCGAATTTCTGCAAGCGGCCGTCGAACTTCAGCGCATGGGTGCCGCTGCGGTCGACGGGCTGGTCGAAGTCGAACGTCATGGACGGACCCACGAACCGCGCCGGGCAACCACGAAGCGGGATTCGAATGCGCGCGAACCTTGGCCAATGAGCCCCTCTCCCCTCGGGAGAGGGTGGCGGCAGCCGGGTGAGGGTTCGGGCACGGCGAGGTGTTGCGACCGGTCCGGACCCTCACCCCCAGCCCCTCTCCCGGTGGGAGAGGGGGGGGATTCCGGGCAGCCGTGCGTTTGCGCAGGGACGTCGATGCGGCGACCCAAGTGGCTCACGCGCGCCGCCGCCACAGCGTCACCTCGGACAAGGTGTGCTGGAACTTGCGCCGCGTCTCGCGTATCACGAATGGCACCGACTGTGGTTCGCCAAGCCGCTCGAAATGCGCGCCGAGCACGGCGTCGAGGCCGTCCAGCGTGGTGAAGCTCTCGCCGTCCTTCTTGAAGCCGCCCAGCCAGTCTGCGCGCGGCGTGTGTTCCGCCAGCCAGGTGTAGGGCGAGGCGATCATCAGCAGCCCGCCGGGGTTCAGGCGTTCGTGGATCGCTTCGAGGAACTGCGCGGGGTTGTACAGGCGGTCGATCAGGTTGGCGGCCAGGATGAAGTCGTAGCCGGTGAACTGCGGCTTGAGGTTGCAGGCGTCGCCCTGGAAGAACTCCACTTTGTGGGCGACGTCCGTGAGGCCCAGCTCGGCGAGGCTGCGCGACTTGTACTCGACCAGCTCGCCTTCGTCGGCCAGCAGGTAGCGCAGGCTGTCGCCGCGCGCCAGCGCCGCGCCCTGGCCGATGAAGCGCGCGGAGAAATCCACGCCGGTGACGTGGCCGAAGTGGCGCGCCAGTTCGAAGCTGGCGCGGCCGGAGGCGCAGCCGAGATCCAGCGCGGCGCGCTTCGGCGCGTCGCCGAGCGCCGTCATCGCCAGCTCCACCAGCGCCTGAGGGAAGTTCGGCACGCTGAAGTAGCTGTCGCCGTAGTGGAACTCGGCGTACTCGCTGAGCAGCTTGTCGGTCTCGTAGTGCGAGGCGGGCGCGGGTTTCATGTGCTTCGACACCACGTAGCGGAACCCCGCGTGCTGGAAGAAGTGGCGGCGGAAGGCGTAGCGCGAGGCGGGCTCGGCCTCGTTGCCGGTGGCAATCCACGAGCCGCCCTTCATCAGGTTGTGGCGGCCGTCGAAGGTGGGCGTGGTGAAGTCGTCGTAGATCGGGTGCACCTGGAAGCCCTCGAACGGATAGATCGGGGTTTCCGTCCATTGCCACGCGTTGCCGGCGATGTCGAAGAACTCGCCCTGCGCGAAACGGTTCACCGGGCAGGACGAGGCCCAGTGCGCGAGGTTGATGTTCGCGTCCGGCGTTTCGCCATCGGGTACGCCGCGCCGGCTTTCGGCGTACAGGCGGTACCACTCGTCCTCGGTCGGCAGGCGCACCGGCTGGCCGCCGTGCGCGGATTTCCAGCGGCAGAACGCCTTCGCCTCGTGGTAGTTCACCTCCACCGGCCAGTCCCACGGCATCGGCACTTCGCCAGTCATCAGGCGCAGGTGCCAGCCTTCGGCCGAGCGGCGCCAGAAGGAGGGGTGGGCGGCCTTGGCGAATTCGCGCCAGCCGTTGCCTTCGTCTTCCCAGTAACCGGACTGGGTATAGCCGCCGGCCTCGATGAAGGCGAGGAACTCACGGTTGCTGACCAGCTGGCGGCTGGCCTCGAAGGCGGGCACCTCGGCCTCGTGGCGGCCGTATTCGTTGTCCCAGCCGTAGACGGCGCTGCCGATGTCGCGACCCAGCGCGACCTTGCCGGCGGGCACCTTCACCAGCGTGTTCTCCGGCGCCTCGCCGGTCTGCGCGCAGGGCGACCACGCCGGGTGCGGCTTCACGTAGGCCAGCTTGTGCTGGCGGATCAGCACCGAGGAGGTTTCCAGGTGGATGCGCTCGTGCTCGATGCCCATGACGATGGCCCACCACGGGTTGTCCCAGCCGATCGGCAGGGTCAGCGGCGCCTCGTCGATCAGCCGGGTGACCAGCACACGCACCTTGTGGCGGTAGGTCTTCACCTCGGCGATGCTCGGCCAGTCGTAGTGGGTGTCGTCGAGGTCGTCCCAGCTCATCTCGTCCACGCCCACGGCGAACACCGATTCGAGGTGCGGGTCGATGCGCTCCTCGATCATCCGCGTCAGCAGCAGCTTGTTGACGAAGAACGTGGCGGTGTGGCCGTAGTAGAAGATCAGCGGATGGCGCAGCGTGATCGGCGGCTCGTACCACGCCGCGTCGACGGCCAGCGTCTCGAACAGCGACTCGTAGCGGTCGAAGGTGCTGGTGAAATACTCGCGCAGCACCGCGCGCATGCGCGCGGGATCGGTCTCGTGCAGGTTCGGCGTGCGCGGCAGCGGCGTGGTGGCGGCGCGGGGCACAGGCTCGGCGAGCGTGGAAGCGTTCAAGGCGATACCTCTCGATCCCGGGGAAACGTTGGCGCCTGAAGCCCGCATTCTGGCACGCGACACAACCCCGCGGCCTGACGAACTCGCGCATCCGTCATACGTGAGGCGCGCCGCCGTGGATTCAATGCCCGGAGCTCGCGATCAATCCAGATCGCAAGCACCAAGACTCAGTTTCCAGATACGGCGCGGCGTGGCCGCTGTGAAGCTCGTGTCGGCGAGCGCCGATCCAACCTCCTCGACACAGCCTGCTTGTAATTTCGGCGTATTGAACCAGGCCATTTCTCTTGGCTACTTCTCTTTGCTGGCCCAAAGAGAAGTGGCTCGGGCGCCGGCAGGCGACCGAAACCGCCTTGTTCCTGGCGATAGCACAAGCGCCCTTTACGGCGTAACCGAAGCGAAGACGTTGAACGAGCCGCCAAACGAAGAAGCCCCGCACAAGGCGAGGCTTCTTCGACAGTACGACGTGCGGAAGCTCAGGCTTCCGCCTCCTCCTTGTACGCATCCATCGGGATGCAGGCGCACATGATGTTCTTGTCGCCCCAGACGTTGTCCACGCGCGCCACCGGCGACCAGTACTTCTGCAGCTTCAGGCTGGGCAGCGGGAAGGCGGCCAGTTCGCGCGGGTAGGCGTGGGCCCACTCGCTGGCGCTCACCGCGAACGCGGTGTGCGGGGCGTTGCGCAGCGGGTTGTCGTCGCGGTCGAGGCGGCCGTCCTCCACCGCGCGGATCTCGTCGCGGATCTGGATCATCGCGTCGATGAAGCGGTCCAGCTCGTGCTGCGATTCGCTCTCGGTGGGTTCCACCATCAGCGTGCCGGCCACCGGGAAGCTCAGCGTCGGCGCGTGGAAGCCGAAGTCGATCAGGCGCTTGGCCACGTCCTCGGCGCTGATGCCGGTGGCGTCCTTGAGCGGGCGCAGGTCGAGGATGCACTCGTGCGCCACCAGGCCGTTGCGGCCGGTGTACAGGGTGGGGTAGTGCGGTGCCAGGCGCCTGGCGATGTAGTTCGCGTTGAGCAATGCCACCTGGGTGGCCTTGCGCAGGCCCTGCTGGCCCATGAGCGTGATGTACATCCAGCTGATCGGCAGGATCGAGGCCGAGCCGAAGCTGGCCGCGCTCACCATCGCGCCCTGGCCGGTGCCGGCGGTGCGCACGCCGTCTTCGGCAAACGCCTTGGGCAGGAACGGAGCCAGGTGCGACTTCACCGCGCACGGACCCACGCCCGGGCCGCCGCCGCCGTGCGGGATGCAGAAGGTCTTGTGCAGGTTGAGGTGGCTGACGTCCGAGCCCCACTTGCCGGGCTTGGCCACGCCCACCAGCGCGTTCATGTTGGCGCCGTCGGTGTACACCTGGCCGCCGTGCTGGTGGACGATGTCGCAGATCGCCACCACGTCCTCCTCGAACACGCCGTGGGTGGACGGGTAGGTGAGCATGATCGCGGCGAGGTTGGCCGAGTGCTTCTCCGCCTGCATGCGGATGTCTTCCAGGTCCACGTTGCCGTTCGCGTCGCACCTGGTCACCACCACCTTCATGCCGCACATCTGTGCGGAGGCGGGATTGGTGCCGTGGGCGGACTCGGGGATCAGGCAGATGTCGCGATGGCCTTCGCCGCGCGAGCGGTGGTAGGCGCGGATCGCCAGCAAGCCCGCATATTCGCCCTGCGCACCGGCGTTCGGCTGCAGGCTCACGGCGTCGTAGCCGGTGATTTCCACCAGCATCGCCTCCAGCCCGTCGATCAGCTCCTTGTAGCCCTGCGTCTGCGCGGCGGGCGCCAGCGGATGGATGTTGGCGAACTCGGGCCAGGTCACCGGGATCATCTCGGCGGTGGCGTTGAGCTTCATGGTGCACGAACCCAGCGGGATCATCGTGCGGTCCATGGCCAGGTCCTTGTCGGCCAGCGAACGCAGGTAGCGCAGCAGTTCGTGCTCGCTGTGGTGGGTGTTGAAGATCGGGTGGGTGAGGAACGCGCTCTTGCGCAGCAGCGTCGCGGGCAGCGCGTCCGCCGTGGCGGCGTCCAGCGCGTCGATGTCCTCGATGCTGGCGCCGAACAGCGCGGCCAGTGCGGCCACGTCTGCGCGGGTGGCGGTCTCATCCAGGCTGATGCCCACGCTCCGGGCGTCGATGCGGCGCAGGTTGATGCGCGCGGCTTCCGCCTTGGCGTGGATCGCGGCGGCGTCGATGCCGGTGACGTGCAGGGTGTCGAAGTAGTCCTTGCCCACCGCGACGCCAGCCTTGCCCAGCGCGGCGGCGAGGATCGCGGCGAGGCGATGCGTGCGGCGCGCGATGCGCACCAGGCCTTCGGGGCCATGGTAGACCGCATACATCGAGGCCATCACCGCGAGCAGCACCTGCGCGGTGCAGATGTTGGAGGTGGCCTTCTCGCGGCGGATGTGCTGCTCGCGGGTCTGCAGGGTGAGGCGGTAGGCCTTGTTGCCCTCGGCGTCGATCGAGACGCCGATCAGGCGGCCCGGCATCGAGCGCTTGTAGGCGTCGCGGCAGGCCATGAACGCCGCGTGCGGGCCGCCGAAGCCGAACGGCACGCCGAAGCGCTGGGTGTTGCCCACCACGATGTCGGCGCCCCATTCGCCCGGCGCGGCGATCAGGGTCAGCGCCAGCAAGTCGGTGGCCACCGCCACCAGCGCGCCGCGCGCGTGGGCGGCGTCGGCCAGCGCCCGGTAGTCGTGGATGCGGCCGACGGTGTCGGGGTACTGCAGCAGTACGCCGAAGCTGTCCATGCCGGCGGCCTCGGCGTCGTCGCCCACGTGCAGCTTGATGCCCAGCGGCTCGGCGCGGGTGTGCAGCACTTCCAGCGTCTGCGGATGCACGTGCTTCGACACGAAGAAGGTGTCGGATTTCGACTTGGCCGAGCGCTTGGCCAGCGTCATCGCCTCGGCCGCCGCGGTGGCCTCGTCCAGCAGCGAGGCGTTGGCGATCTCCATGCCGGTGAGCTCGGCGCACATGGTCTGGAAGTTGATCAGCGCCTCCATGCGGCCCTGCGAGATCTCCGCCTGGTACGGCGTGTAGGCGGTGTACCAGGCCGGGTTCTCCAGCACGTTGCGCAGGATGACGTTCGGCGTGTGGGTGCCGTAGTAGCCCTGGCCGATGAAGCTCCTGAACACCTGGTTGCGATCGGCGACGGCGCGGATCTTCGCCAGCGCGTCCACCTCGGTCATCGCCTGCGGCAGTGTCAGCGGCGCGGCGGACTTGATCTTGGCGGGCACGATCGCCTCGGTCAGCGATTCCAGCGAATCGTGGCCGACGGTGCGCAGCATGCGCGCGATCTCGGCGTCGTTGGGGCCGATGTGGCGCGCGATGAAGGCGTCGTGGTTTTCCAGCTCGCGCAGGGAAGAGGGGGTCTGGCTCATGGCAGGGGCGTCCGAAGTCAACGTGCGAGCCGCACGCGGGGCGCCCCTCTGTCCTTTTGCCTGAGAGTTTGGAGACGCGCGAGCGCGTTTCGTGCCCCTTCGGCGCCGGATTCAACCGGTCTCTCCAGAGTGCTATGCGCAGGATGGTATGGAGCCTGAGCGATTACGGGCGTTGCGCCTTCGGCAGCGGTGCGTTCCCCCCGGGGAACGGCCGCTTCTCCCACCATGCGTTTGTAGCGCCCGATTATACAGGGGCTGCGGCGGAGAAGGCGGCCCCTGCGAAAGCGTCGCGTTATGCTCCGGTTTCCCCCGTCCCCGGAGCCTCCATGATCCGCATCGGCGAAATCGACCACGTCGTGCTGCGCGCCATCGACATCGGGGCGATGCAGCGCTTCTACCGCGACGTGCTGGGCTGCCGCGAGGAGCGGCGGCAGGACGAGATCGGCCTGGTGCAGTTGCGCGCCGGCGCCTCGCTGATCGACCTGGTCAGCATGGACGGCAGGCTTGGCCGGCAAGGCGGCGCCGCACCGGGCGCGGAAGGCCACAACATGGACCACCTCTGCCTGCGCGTGGAGGATTGGGACGAGGCCGCGATCCTCGCCCACCTCGGGGCGCACGGTGTGCGTATCGGCGAACTGGGCCTGCGCTACGGTGCGCGTGGCGAAGGTCCGTCGATCTACTGCTACGACCCGCAGGGAAACATGGTCGAGCTGAAGGGGCCGGCTCAGGGCGGCTGATCCGGCGTGCCGTCCAGCGCGCCCATCAGCGCGGCGCAGTCGGCGAAGTGCCAGTCGGCGAGGTCGGGCCAGCGATTGTCAGGCAGATTCACCAGCACGGCCTGTGCGCCAGCGGCGCGGGCGCAGGCCAGGTCGTAGGCGTAGTCGCCGACCATGGCCAGCCGGGAGGGATCGGTCGCCCAGCGCTCGGCCAGGCGTTGCAGCCCCGCGGGGTGGGGTTTCGGCGGCGCGTCCTCGCGGCCGAGTACGTCGGCCGGCGCGAAGCAGTCGGCCAGGCCGATCGCCTGCAGCGAGAGCAGGGCCAGCTCGTGCAGGTTCCGGGTGAGGATGCCGAGGCGGCAGCCGCGCGCCGCGAGCGCGCGCACCAGCGTCACCGCACCGGCGGCCGGGCGCGACGCCAGCGCAAGCGCCCGTTCGTGCTCGAGCAGCCATCTGCGCTTGGCGTCGGCCTCGTGCCCTGGCAGGGCGGCGATATGGGCGAGGATGTCCTCGCCGTCGCGGATCGCCAGCGCGCGGCGGATCGCGGCGAAGTCGTGCACGGCGACGGTCAGCGTGCCGTCGAGGTCGAACACCCAATGGCGACGGGCAGCGAGCGCGTGCGGCGAGGACGGCATCGGCGGATCATGCACCCGAGTGAACGCGGATCGCAGAAACGACAAAGCCCGCATCGCGGCGGGCTTCGTCTACAATTGGTGCCCAGGAGAGGACTCGAACCTCCACGGTTTTACCCGCTAGTACCTGAAACTAGTGCGTCTACCAATTCCGCCACCTGGGCAGGTGTCGCGCGAACCTTCGGGCTGCGTGAGCCGCGTAGATTAGGGATCGGTCCCGACCTTGTCAACACTTTGTTGACGGCTCCATCCATCAGGCTGCACCGTGCGCGGCGCGGCCATACACACAAGGCGATTTCGTGACCAAGAAGAACAAGGAAGGCAAGCGCGCGGACAAGCGCGCGCCTGCCCGGAAAACCCCTGCCTCCCGCAAGAACGCGGAGGCCGTCGTCGGCCAGCGCCGGCGCACGGGCCAGCGCGACCCGTACGCCGAGCGCGAGGCGCAGCGCTACGAGCGCCCCATCCCCAGCCGCGAGGCCATCCTCACCCTGCTGGAGGAGCGCGGCGAACTGCTTACCGAGGCGCGCATCGCCGAGGCGCTGGACCTCCACGATGCCGACGACCTGTATGCGCTGCACAAGCGCCTCGGCGCGATGGTGCGCGACGGCCAACTGCTGCTGGGCCGGCGCGGCGGCTACGCGCCGGTGAAGAAGCTCGACCTGATCCCCGGCGTGGTGCTGGCGAATGCCGAGGGCTACGGCTTCCTGCGCCCCGACGAGGGCGGCGACGACCTCTACCTCTCGCCACAGCAGATGCGCGGCGTGCTGCACGGCGACCGCGTGCTGGCCAGCGTGGTGGGCGTGGATCGGCGCGGCCGCCGCCAGGGCGCCATCGCCGAGGTGCTGCAACGCCGCTCGCCGCGGCTGGTGGGCCGCGTGGTGGTGGAGAACGGCGTGACCCTGGTGGCGCCGGACGACCGCCGGCTGCACCAGGACGTGATGATCCCGCCCGGCGAAACGCAGGGCGCGCGCGCCGGCCAGATCGTGGTGGCCGAGATCACCGATCCGCCCACCCCGCATCGCGGTCCGCTGGGCGCGATCCGCGCCGTGCTGGGCGAGCGCCTGCAGCCTTCGCTGCTGATCGAGATGGCGATCGCCAGCCACGACCTGCCGCACGAATGGCCGCCCGAGGTGCCGCGCGAGGCGGACGAGGTGGAGCCCGAGGTCACCGCCGCCGAGCGCGAAGGCCGCGTCGACCTGCGCAAGCTGCCGTTGGTGACCATCGACGGCGCCGACGCGCGCGACTTCGACGACGCGGTGTATGCCGAGCCCCGGCGCGGCGGCGGCTGGCGGCTGGTGGTGGCCATCGCCGACGTCTCGCATTACGTGCCGGTGGGCAGCGCGCTGGACAAGGAGGCCTTCGAGCGCAGCACGTCGACGTACTTCCCCGGCTTCGTGGTGCCGATGCTGCCGGAGACGCTGTCCAACGGCATCTGTTCGCTCAACCCGAAGGTCGAGCGCCTGTGCATGGTCTGCGACATGGTGGTGGACAGCGCAGGCGAGGTGGCGAAGTCGAAGTTCTACCCGGCGGTGATGCGCTCGCACGCGCGGCTCACCTACGACCAGGTGTGGCAGGCGGTGGGCCTGCGCGACGCCGATGCGCTCGCCGCGGTGACCGACGTGCTGCCGCAACTGGAAAACCTGCACGCGCTGTACAAGGCGATGGCGGCCCAGCGCGGCCGCCGCGGCGCGATCGACTTCGAGACGCCCGAGGTGAAGTTCCGCCTCGACCAGCGCGGCGAGGTGGTGTCGGCCGGCGCCAGCGAGCGCAACGACGCGCACAAGCTGATCGAGGAATGCATGATCGCCGCCAACGTGCAGGCGGCGCTGTTCCTCGAAAAGAGGAAGGTTCCCGCGCTGTTCCGCGCGCACGAGCCGCCGCCGGCCGAGAAGTACGACGACCTGCAGCAGTTCCTGCGCGAGTTCAAGCTGCGCATGCCGCCGGTGGAGGAGGTGGCGCCCGCCGATTTCGCCGACGTGCTGCGCCTGGTGGCGGAGCGGCCGGAGCGCGAACTGATCCAGAGCGTGCTGCTGCGCGCGCAGAGCATGGCGGCGTACCAGCCCGACAACCGCGGCCACTTCGGCCTGGCGCTGTCGGCCTACGCGCATTTCACCTCGCCGATCCGTCGCTATCCCGACCTGCTGGTGCATCGCGCGATCCGCCATGCGCTCACCGGCGGCAAGCCGGTGGGCTACGCCTACACCCCGGCGCAGATGGCCACGATGGCGGTGCACTGCTCGCAGCGCGAACGCCGCGCCGAGGAAGCCGAGCGCGACGTGGACGAGCGCTACAAGTGCGCGTGGATGGCCAAGCACGTGGGCGAGGAGTTCGCGGGCCTGGTCACCGGCGTCACCTCGTTCGGGCTGTTCGTGGAGCTGGACGAATCCAAGGTGTCCGGCCTGGTCCACATCAGCCAGCTGAGCAACGACTACTACCACTTCGATCCGCAGCGGCACCTGCTGAAGGGCGAGCGCACCGGTGCGCAGTACCGGCTGGGCGACCACGTGCGCGTGCAGGTGCTGCGGGCGAGCCTGGAGGATCGCAAGATCGACTTCCGGCTGGTGGCGCCGCGTGCCGCCGTCACGCCGCCCACCCGCGCGGCCCGCGCCTACGACTATGCCGCGGCCGGCGAGCGCTATTCGTTGCCCGGCGCCAAGGCACCGGGCATGGTGGGCAAGGCGGCGCAGGCGATCGGCCGCATGTTCGGGCGGCGCGAGCAACCGGCATCCCCCACCGTGCCGCCGCCGCGCGATAATCCGCCGCCCGCCGCCGCGCGTTCGCGCAAGCCGGCGGGGCAGGCCGCCGCGGCGAAGGGCGACGGCAAGCCGGGCAAGAGCACGCAGAAGGCGCCGCGCGCCGCGAAGCAGCCGGCTGCGCGACCACCGAAACCGAAAGGCAGGAAATGAGCGAACACTGGATCGTCGGCATCAACCCGGTTGATGGTGCCCTGGACAACGACGCCGCGCGCGTGCGCGAACTGCTGGTCGAGAACGGCCAGCGCAACCCGCGCGTGCACGAGCTGGCCGAGCGCGCCAAGACGCTGAAGATCCCGGTGCACCATCGCCCGCGCGAGCAGCTCGACAGGCTCGCCGGCGAGGCGCGCCACCAGGGCGTGGCCGCGCTGTACGAAGCGCCTGCGCTGGCGACGGAAGGCGATCTGCCGGACCTGCTGGAGCGGGCCGGCGACGCGGCACTGGTGCTGGTGCTCGATGGCGTCACCGATCCGCACAACCTTGGCGCCTGCCTGCGCAGCGCGGCAGCGGCCAACGTCACCGCGGTGATCGTGCCCAAGGATCGCGCCGTCGGCCTTACGCCGGTGGTGCGCCGCGCTTCCGCCGGCGGCGCGGACCGCGTGCCGCTGATCGCGGTGACCAATCTCGCGCGCACGCTGAAAGTGCTGAAGGATGCCGGTGTGTGGATCACCGGACTGGCGGGCGACACGGAGCAGTCGATCTACGGCATCGACTTCAAGGGTCCGGTGGCGCTGGTGATGGGCAGCGAAGGCGAAGGCCTGCGCCGGCTCACCCGCGAGACCTGCGATTTCACGGCGAAGATCCCGATGCCGGGCGCGATGGAAAGCCTCAACGTTTCCGTGGCGACCGGCGTGGTGCTGTTCGAGGCCCTGCGGCAGAGGAGCGCATCGCGATGACCTTCCACTGGTACGACTGGGCCGGCTACGTCGGCGTGCTGCTGGTGCTGCTGGCGTACTTCCTGCTGCAGGCCCGCAAGCTGCAGGGCCACAAGCTGGCCTATCAGCTGATGAACATCCTTGGCGCGTTCGGCGTGCTGCTGTCGCTGACGTTCGGCAGCTTCAACTGGTCGGCGTTCCTGCTCGAGGTGGCGTGGATCGCCATCGGCATCTACGGCATCGCGCGCGGGGTGCAGCTGCGGCGCGAAGAGCGCTGAACGCCGCTCCTGCTGCCCGTCATGCCGGGCGGCGTCGGCATGACGCCCTGGATCGTTGGCCGCGGGGCGGCTTCACTCCTTGCGATCGCCCAGCTTCGGCAGCTCCGGGTTCGCGGTGAGGTCGCGCTTGTTGCGCTGGGCGGTGAGCGGTTCGCCGGTGACCTGGTACCACACGTTCTCGGCGATGTTGGTGGCGTGGTCGCCGATGCGCTCGATGTTCTTCGCCATGAACAGCAGGTGCGTGCACGGCGTGATGTTGCGCGGGTCTTCCATCATGTAGGTGAGCAGCTGGCGGAAGTAGCCGGTATAGGCGTCGTCCAGCTCCACGTCGTCCTTCCACACCTGGTAGGCGCGTTCGGCGTCGCGGTCGCGGTAGGCCTGCAGGACTTCGCGCACTTCGGCGGCGGCCAGTTCGGCGAGGTGGGCCAGGCCGCTGGTGGGATTGATCGGCGCGGCCATCGACAGCGGAATCGAGCGTTTGGCCACGTTCGCGGCGTAGTCGCCGATGCGCTCGATGTCGGCGGCGATGCGCAGCGCGGCGAACACGTTGCGCAGGTCGCCGGCCATCGGCGCACGCAGCGCCAGCAGGCGCACCACGTCGTGGCTGATCTCCTGCTCGAGCTGGTCGATCGCGTCGTCGTTGCCCACCACGTGCTGCGCGGCGCGTTCGTCGCGGCGCTCCACGACGTCGATGGCGGCTTCCAGCTGGCCCACCGCCAGCTCGCCCATGCGCACCAGTTCGCCGGTGAGGCGCGCCAGTTCGTCGTCGTAGCTCTTGATGATGTGTTCCTTGCCGGTGCTCATGGTTGCCTCGCTCAGCCGAAGCGGCCGGTGATGTAGTCCTCGGTCTGTTTCTTCGAGGGCTTGGTGAAGATCTTCTCGGTGTCGTCGAACTCGATCAGCTCGCCCATGTACATGAACGCGGTGCGGTCGGAGACGCGCGCGGCCTGCTGCATGTTGTGGGTGACGATGACGATGGTGTAGTCGCGCTTGAGTTCCTCTACCAGCTGCTCGATGCGGCTGGTGGCGATGGGGTCGAGCGCCGAGGTGGGCTCGTCCAGCAGCAGCACCTCGGGGCGCAGCGCGATGCCGCGCGCGATGCACAGGCGCTGCTGCTGGCCGCCGGAGAGGCCCAGCGCACTCTGCTTGAGCTTGTCCTTCACCTCGTCCCACAGCGCGGCGCGTCGCAGCGCCTGCTCGACGCGCGCCTCCATGTCGGCCTTCGACAGCTTCTCGTGGTGGCGGATGCCGTAGGCGACGTTCTCGAAGATCGTCATCGGGAACGGCACCGGCTTCTGGAACACCATGCCGACCTTGCTGCGCAGCCGGTTCAGCGAGTACGCCGGATCGAGCACGTTCTCGCCGTCCAGCATCACGCGGCCGGTGGCGACCAGCTTGGGGTAGATCGCATAGATGCGGTTGAAGATGCGCAGCAGGGTGGACTTGCCGCAGCCGGACGGCCCGATGATCGCCGTGACCTGCTTCTCGGGGATGTCCATGTCGATGCCGCGCAGGGCATGGAACCCGCCGTAGTAGAAGTCCAGCCCGCGCACTTCGATCTTGGTGCGGGCGGCGGCGCTGGCCACGGCCGCGTCGGCGCTGCCCACGGCATCGTTGGCGGCGAAATCAGTCATGGGAAACCTTCTTGCGCGTGAACAGCAGGCGGGTCAGCAGGCTCAGGGCGAGCACGAACAGCGTGATCAGCAGCGCGCCTGCCCAGGCGATGCCGTGCAACGCCGGATTGGGGTCGTTGGTGTACTGGTAGATCGCCACCGGCAGGCTCTCCATCTTGTCCAGCGGGTGCACCGCCATGAAGTTGTTGCCGAAGGCGGTGAACAGCAGCGGCGCGGTCTCGCCGGCCAGGCGCGCCAGCGCCAGCAGCACGCCGGTGACGATGCCGGAGGTGGCCGCGCGCATCAGCACCTGGACGGTCATCTTCCACTGCGGGATGCCCAGCGACAGCGCGGCCTCGCGCAGGGTGCCGGGCACCAGCTGCAGCATCTCGTCGGTGGTGCGCACGATCACCGGCAGGCCGATCAGCGCCAGTGCCACGCCGCCGGCGAAGCCGGAGAACGACACCGAGCCGTGGGTGAGGTTCGACATCGGCAGCACGATGATCACGTAGACGAACAGGCCGAGCACGATCGACGGCGCGGACAGCAGGATGTCGTTGAGGAAGCGGATGGTGGCGCCCAGCTTCGAGCGGTGGGCGTATTCCGCGAGGAAGGTGCCGGCCAGTACGCCTACGGGCGCGCAGATCAGCAGCGCGATCGTGTCCATGATCAGGCTGCCCACGATGGCGTTGGACAGGCCGCCCTGGTCGGCGTAGGCGGTGATCTTGGTGAACAGGCGCCAGTTGATCGCGTGCAGGCCACTCTTCAGCGTGACCCACAGGATCCAGGCCAGGAAGATCAGGCCGATCAGGGTGGCGCAGCTGCTGAGGAGCAGCGCGATGACGTTGACGATGCGCCGGCGGGTGTGGATGGCAGCCATCAGTTGCCCTCCCGTTTGGCCAGGCGGCGCAGCATCAGGCGGGCGATCAGCAGCACCACGAAGGTCACCACGAACAGCAGGAAGCCCAGCGCGATCAGTGCCGAGCGGTGCGTGCCCACCGCCTCGTTGAACTCGTTGGCGATGCTGGAGGAGATCGAGGTGCCCGGCATCAGCAGCGACGAGGTGATGTTGTACGAGTTGCCCAGCACGAAGGTCACCGCCATGGTCTCGCCCAGCGCGCGGCCCAGTCCCAGGAAGATGCCGCCGATCACCGCCGAACGGGTGTACGGCAGCACGATGTCCCAGACCACCTCCCAGGTGGTCGAGCCCAGCGCGTAGGAGGATTCCTTCAGCCGGGTCGGCACGGTCTGGAACACCTCGCGCATCACCGAGCAGATGAACGGCAGGATCATCACCGCCAGCACGATGCCCGCGGTGAGCACGCCCAGGCCCATCGGCGGGCCCTGGAACAGCTGGCCGACCAGCGGCAGCTTGCCCAGCGTGTCGCTCAGCGACGGCTCGATGCTCGACATGAAGGGCACGAACACGAACAGACCCCACATGCCGTAGATGATCGACGGGATGCTGGCCAAGAGTTCGATGGCGGTGGCGACCGGGCCGCGCAGCCAGTTGGGCGCGATCTCGGTGAGGAACAGGGCGATGCCGAAACTGGTCGGCACGGCGAGGATCAGCGCGATCAGCGAGGTCGCCAGGGTGCCGAAGATCGGCGCCAGCGCGCCGTAGTTGTCGGCGACCGGATCCCAGGCGTCGCTGGTGAGGAAGTGCAGGCCGTGGCCGAACAGCACCTCGCGCCCGCCCCAGAGGGTCGACAGCGCGGCGCCGAGCAGGGTGGCCAGCACCAGCAGCGCACAGGCCTTGAGCAGCCGGCGGAACAGCCGGTCGTGGCGCGCATCCGCGGCGCTGCGGCTGTCGGCATCGGCGACGGATCGGGTCGTGGCGGAAATCGATGACATGCGGCCTTCGCGGAAAGTGGGTTTTCGTTCCTGCTGTTCCGGGGAAGCTGGCCTGCAGGTCGGGACGCGGTTTCCGGGCGGTGCCGCGTGGCGGCCCGCCCGGGAACCGTCGCCCTGCCTGTCCTCCCGGAGGAGGACGGGCCGGTTGCACAGCTTACAGTTTGAACTGGGTCTTCCAGTAGCTCTCGATCTGCTGCACCAGGCTGGGCGGCAGCGGCACGTAGTCCAGCGAGCGGGCCTGGTCCTGGCCGTGCTCGTAGGACCACTTGAAGAAGTCGAAGGTCACCTTGGTGTTGGCCAGGTTCTTCGGCTGCTTGTACATGATCACCCACGAGGTGGCAGTGATCGGCCAGGCGTCGGCGCCCGGCGCGTTGGTCATCAGCAGGTCGAAGTCCTTGGCGTGCGCCCAGTCCGCGGTGGCGGCGGCGGCCTGGAAGCTGGAGGTCATCGGCTTGACCACCTTGCCCGCGGCGTTCTTCATCAGCGCGTAGCCGATGTGGTTCTGCAGGGCGTAGGCGTATTCGACATAGCCCAGCGAGTTCGGGATCTGCTTGATGTAGGCCGAGACGCCCTCGTTGCCCTTGCCGCCGATGCCGGTCGGCCAGTTCACGGCGGTGCCTTCGCCGACCTTGGACTTCCACTCCGGGCTGACCTTGGACAGGTAGTCGGAGAAGTTGAAGGTGGTGCCCGAACCGTCCGAGCGGTGCACGACGGTGATCTTGGCGGAAGGCAGCTTCAGGCCCGGGTTGAGCTTGGCGATGGCCGGGTCGTTCCAGCTGGTGATCTTGCCCAGGTAGATGTCGGCCAGGGTCGCGCCGTCCAGCACCATCTTGCCCGGCGCCACGCCCTGCACGTTGAACGCAGGCACGATGCCGCCGATCACGTCGGGGAACTGGCCGAAGCCGAACTTCTGCAGGGTCGCCGGATCCAGCGGCATGTCGGAAGCGCCGAAGTCGACGGTGCCGGCCTTGATCTGGGCGATGCCGCCGCCCGAGCCGATCGACTGGTAGTTGACGTGGTTGCCGGTCTTCTCTGCGTAGCTGGCCGACCACTTCGAGATCACCGGATACACGAAGCTGGAACCCGCACCGGTGATGTCGGTGGCCTGGGCGGACAGGGCGCCCAGCGAGCAGGCGGCGGCGATCGCGGTGAACGCGCCGAGGCGGAACATGAAACGGGATGAGGTCAACACGATGGCTCCTTGGGAGTGCACGGGCGGCGCCCGGTGCCTGCCATTGCAGCGGTGGCGTGTTGCAATGAAATGAGATGAATGTTGCAGAAAGATGACAGCGTCGCCCGGGGCGCTCAGCCGGCATCGACCCCGACCCGCTCGCGCTCGAACATCTCCAGTTGGCGCCAGCGGTTGACGATGCCGCAGAACAGCGCGGCGGTGGATTCGGCGTCGTAGATCGCCGAATGCGCTTCCCGCGTGTCGAACTCGCGGCCGGAGGCCTGCACCGCCTTGCTGAGCACGGTCTGGCCGTAGGCGAGGCCGCCCAGGGTGGCCGTGTCGAAGCAACTGAAAGGGTGGAACGGATTGCGCTTGTGGCCGGTGCGGCGCACCGCGGCGTTGACGAAGCCGAGGTCGAACGCGGCGTTGTGGCCCACCAGGATCGCGCGCTGGCAGCCGCTGTCGCGCACGGCGGCACGCACCGCCTGGAACACGTGTTCCAGCGCGGCCCGCTCGTTCAGGGCGCCGCGCAGCGGATTGTCCGGGTCGATGCCGGTGACCTCCAGCGCGCGCGGATCGAGGTTCGCGCCAGGAAACGGTTCCACATGGGCATGCACGGTGGCCTGCGGGTGCAGGAAACCGTGTGCGTCCATGCCCACGGTGACCGCGGCGATCTCCAGCAGGGCGTCGCGCTCGGCGTCGAAACCGCCGGTCTCCACGTCCACGATCACCGGCAGGAAGCCGCGGAAGCGCTGGGAAAGTTGGTTTGAGGTGGAAAAGGAAGGAGGATGCACCGCACCATCATAGCGGCTGAGCCGCCTCAGGAGTTCCGGGCGGGGACATCCGCTTCGGGTCGACTCCGCGGGCAGCGGGTCGTCCCGGCTGGCAATGTCACCTCTCTGTCATGAAATTGGTGCGTGCCTGTAACAGGCGTCGCTCATTCTTGCGCCATCACAACGATTTCCAAACAATCCGGTGCGCGCGGCGAATCCGCCACGGACACCGGCCAGTCCAACCCAAGATTGCGGAGCACTGCCTCATGCGTAATACCTTGATCGTCGCCGCCGTGGGCCTTGCGCTCAGCTACGCCAGCTTCAGCGCCCACGCGGACACCACCGACAACATCTTCACGCAGGGACATGTCGACGGCGAGCTGCGCCTGTACAACTTCAACCGCATCTATTCCACCAATTCCGTGCCGGACGCGCGGGCCCTGTCCGGCGCGATCCTGCTGAATGCGCAGACCGGCGAGTTCGGCGGCGGATTCAGCCTGGGCGCCTCGCTGGTCAGCGCGAACGCATTCGGCATGCAGGCATCCACGACCTCCAAGATCGACACCACGCTGATGGGGCCGGGCAATTCGGTCAGCGCGCTGAGCCAGGCCTACGTGCAGTACAAGGCCGACAACACGCTGGTGCGTGTCGGCCAGCAGTACCTCAACACGCCGTGGATGGGTTCTAGCGATTCGCGCGTGATGCCCGCGGCCTACCAGGCCGCCATGGTCGACTTCAAGCCGGCCAAGGGCTGGGATCTGGTCGGCCTGCGCAGCTTCGGCTGGAAGGGCCGCACCTCGGATTCCTTCCACTTCGACAATCTGTACTATCCCGCCACCTATCGCGGCGACTCTTCCTACGGCGGCATCGGCGGCCTGCCGAGCACCGCCCGTGCGGCCCGTGGCACGTGGGCGGCCGGTGCGCTCTACGCCGCCGGCGGCTTCAAGGGCCAGGCCTGGTACTACGACTTCATCGACTTTGCCCGCATGGGCTATGCCGACGGCACCTACACCTTCAAGACCGGTACCGGCTTCGATCCGTTCATCGCCGGCCAGTACATGGACGAGACCGCTGGTTCGAGCTCGATCCTGGTCCAGAACAGCGCGAAGCTGTTCGGCGTGGCGGGCAGCAAGGTGAAGAGCCGCGCGTGGGGCGCCGACGTCGGCGTGAACATCCCGCACGGCAAGTTCGAAGTGGCCTACAACAAGATCGACCAGCAGTCGGGTGCGGTCGGCGACGGTGCGATCATTTCGCCGTACACCGCCGCTTACGCCACCGACCCGCTGTATACCACCTCGATGATTCGCGGCCTGGTGGAGCAGGGGCCGGGCCACGCGTGGAAGACCAAGCTGACCTACAACCTGCTCAACGACAAGTTGAACGTCATGGTGGCCTACGCCAAGTACACCACTGCGCTTCGCGGCGACAGCCACGACGTCTACGTGGACCTGACCTACAACCTGGACGGCGTGCTCAAGGGCCTGTCGCTGCGCAATCGCTGGGAGCGTTCCAGCGGCGGCGCCAATGGCCTGAACCCGGGCAACGGCTCGTTCACCTACAACCGTGTGATGATCGCCTACAAGTTCTGAGTCGCATCGCCGCCACGGGTATGGGACGGAGCATCCCCGGGACGGGCGGCGGGTACCGCGGAATCGTTTATCGCAAGGGAGTTCGACCCAGGGACGGAAAACGGCGGGCATGATGCCCGCCGTTTGCTTTTGTGCCAGCCGGGCAGGTGCGTTGTCCGGCAGCCGCTCCGGTTGCTGGCCACGCTGTCGCCGCCCGGTGCCGGTTCAGGGAGCCGGCGTCTTGTGCTTGTAGCGGCACAGGTCGCGGATCACGCAGTTCGGGCAGTCCGGCTTGCGCGCCTTGCACACGTAGCGGCCGTGCAGAATCAGCCAGTGGTGGGCATCGCGCTTGAATTCCGCAGGCACCACTTTTTCCAGCTTGTCCTCCACCGTGCGCACGTCCTTGCCGGGCGCGAGGCCGGTTCGGTTGGCGACACGGAAGATGTGCGTGTCCACGGCGATGGTGTGCTCGCCGAAAGCGGTGTTGAGCACCACGTTCGCGGTCTTGCGGCCCACGCCGGGTAGCGCTTCCAGCGCCTCGCGGGTGCGCGGCACCTCGCCGCCGTGCTGTTCGACGAGGATGCCGCACAGCGCGATCACGTTCTTTGCCTTGGCGTTGAACAGGCCGATCGTGCTGATGTACTTCTTCAGCCCCTCCTCGCCCAGCGCGAGGATCGCCTGCGGCGTGTTCGCCACCGGATAGAGCTTGCGCGTGGCCTTGTTCACGCCCACGTCGGTGGCCTGCGCGGAGAGCACCACGGCCACCAGCAGCTCGAACGGCGTGGTGTAGGCGAGTTCGGTGGTGGGCTGCGGGTTCAGCTCGCGCAGGCGGGCGAACAGTTCGACCACATCGGCACGTTTCATGGGCATGGCGAAACGCCTCGCACCGGCCTCGTCATGCCAGCGAAAGCTGGCATCCAGTGCCTTGGATGTTTACGAAAGGCGCTGGACTCCGGCTTTCGCCGGAGTGACGGCGCGGAGGGTGGTCGCTTCATGGCGACTTGTCCTGTTTCGCGCGGGCGCGAGCCAGCGCGGCCAGCACCGGATTGCTGGCCTCTGCGGTGTCGACGGCTGCCTTGCGCGCGGCCAGCTCCGCCTCGCGCTCGGCTGCTTCGCGCGCAAGCCGCGCCCCGCGTTTCAGGAAATGCTCGCGTGCCGCATCGGCATGCGCTTGGTCGATCTGTTCCGCTGGCATCGGTTCCAGCACGATGCAGTCCACCGGGCAGGCGGGCACGCACAGTTCGCAGCCGGTGCAGTCGTCGGCCAGCACGGTATGCATCAGCTTGGCCGCGCCCACGATGGCATCCACCGGGCAGGCCTGGATGCACTTGGTGCAGCCGATGCATTCGTCCTCGATTACCCGTGCCAGCATGCGCGGTTTTTCCACGCCGCTGGCGGGGTTCAGCGGCAGCGCTGGCCGATCCAGCAGTGCCGCAAGTTTCGCGATGCCGGCCGCGCCGCCGGGCGGACACTGGTTGATCTCCGCCTCGCCGCGAGCGATCGCTTCCGCGTAGGGCCGGCAACCGTGATAGCCGCATTGCTCGCATTGCGTTTGCGGCAGGATTGCGTCGATGCGGTCGGCGAGTTGCTGTGTCACGGCGTGTGTCCCCTCACCCTGGCCCTCTCCCCGGCGGGGAGAGCGAGCAGGGCTCAGCGCACCGTGGCGCCCGGCTTGGCGCCCTGGTCGGCATCGAGCAGGAACAGGTCGCTGCCGCCGTCGCCGGCGGAGAGGATCATGCCCTCGGAGAGGCCGAAGCGCATCTTGCGCGGCGCGAGGTTGGCGATGAACACCACGTTGCGGCCGACCAGCTTCGCAGGCTCCTCGTAGGCGGCGCGGATGCCGGAGAAGATCTGCCGCTTGCCCAGCGCGCCGGCGTCCAGCTCGAAGCGCAGCAGCTTGTCGGAACCGTCCACGAACTCGCAGGCCAGCACCTTGCCCACGCGCAGGTCGAGTTTGGCGAAATCGTCGATGGTGATGGTGGCGGGCGCGTCGGTGGTGGCAGGGGCGGGCTTGGCGGTGTCGTTCACGGGCTTCTTCCTGGCGGTTTCGGGGGCGGGCGCGGGCGCGCCCAGCGATTCCTTCGAGGCCTCGACCATCACCTCGATGCGCTTGGGGTCGAGGCGCGCGAGAAGCGGTTCGAAGACGCTGATGGTGTGGCCGTGCAGCGCGTCGCATGCGTCGGTGAAGCCGACGATGGGCGCGGCGAGGAACTGCTCGGCGGCGGCCACCGTGGTGGGCAGGATGGGTTTAAGTAGGCCTGCCAGTAGACGAAATGAGGTTAGTGAGAATGAGCACACTTGGTGCAGCTCATGGCGACGCGATTCGTCTTTGGCGAGTATCCACGGAGCCTTATCGGCGATATAGCCGTTCACCAGGTCCGCCATCAGCACAAATTTGCGCGTGATCTCGGCGAACTCGCCTTCTTCATAGAGCTTAGGTACGTCGTCGTAGTGAGATTGGAGTACGCGCCAGAGTTCGGATTCTTGCTTGTCAAATTGTGCGGCCAGCTGGCCTTCGAAGAACTTGTGCACGAAGCCCGCGGTGCGGCTGGCGATGTTCACCCACTTGCCGACCAGGTGCGAGTTGACGCGCTCCTCGAACGCCTTGAGGTCGAGGTCCACGTCCACCGGCGTGTCGTTGAGCAGGCTGGCGAAGTAGTAGCGCAGGTACTCGGGATCGAGCCCGGCGTCGAGGTAGGTGCGCGCCTGGATGAAGGTGCCGCGCGACTTGGACATCTTCGCGCCGTTCACCGTGAGGTAGCCGTTGACGTGCAGCGCGGTGGGCACGCGCATCTGTGCGCCGTGCAGCATCGCGGGCCAGAACAGGCCGTGGAAGTTGATGATGTCCTTGCCGATGAAGTGGTGCATCTCGGCGGTGCTGGCGGCGCCGAGGTAGTCGTCGAACTTCAGCCCGGTGCGCTCGCACAGCGCCTTGAAGCTGGCGAGGTAGCCCACCGGCGCGTCCAGCCACACGTAGAAGAACTTGCCCGGCGCGTCGGGGATGGGGAAGCCGAAGTAGGGCGCGTCGCGCGAGATGTCCCAGTCCTTCAGCCCGCCGTCCAGCCATTCGCGCAGCTTGGCCGCCACGCCCGCGTTCGCCACCGGCTTGCCGTGGGAGTACCTGCCACCGAACCAGTCGCGCAGCAGGTTCTCGAACTTGCCGAGCTCGAAGAAGTAGTGCTCCGAATCCTTCAGTACCGGCGTGGCGCCCGACATCACCGAATACGGGTTGATCAGGTCGGTGGGTGCGTAGGTGGCGCCGCAGTTCTCGCAGTTGTCGCCGTACTGGTCCGGCGTGCCGCACTTCGGGCAGGTGCCCTTGATGTAGCGGTCCGGCAGGAACATCTGCTTCTCGGGGTCGTACAGCTGCTGGATGTCGCGGCGGGCAATGAAGCCGCCGTCGCGCAGCCGGGTGTAGATCAGCGACGCCAGCGCGCGGTTCTCGTCCGAGTGCGTGGAGTGGTAATGGTCGAAAGCCACGCCGAAGGCGGCGAAATCCGCTTCATGGCCCTGGCGGATGCCTTCGATGTACACCTCGGGCGCCAGCCCGGCCTTTTCGGCAGCCAACATGATCGGCGTGCCGTGCGCGTCGTCGGCGCAGACGTAGGCCACCTCGTTGCCCATCATCCGCTGCGCGCGCACCCAGATGTCGGCCTGGATGTAGCCCAGCAGGTGGCCCATGTGCAGCGGGCCGTTGGCGTAGGGCAGGGCGTTGGTGACGAGCAGGCGGCGGCTCATGGCTTCTCGTGCAGGCGGATGGGTTGGCGATTATGGCATGCGGGCTCGCCCGCCTACTCCGGTGGACGGCGGCAGCGTGCCCGGCGTATTGCCTGCCGGCTGGTGCGAAGCCGCTGACGCCGCGGGCGCGATTGTTTACATTGGCCGCTGTTTTGGACGCGGCGGCGGGTGACGATGGGCGCGAAGCACGACACGATCGACACCGTGGTCTTCGACCTCGGCGGCGTACTGATCGACTGGAATCCGCGCTACCTCTACCGCCGGCTGTTCGACGACGAGGCGGCGATGGAACGTTTCCTCGCCGAAGTCTGTACCAGCGCGTGGAACGAGCAGCAGGACGCGGGCCGCCCATGGCGCGAGGCGGTGGACAGCCTGAGCGCGCAATTTCCCGGGCATGCCGGCCTGATCGCAGCCTATCGCGACGGGTGGAGGGAGATGCTGGGCGGCGTGATCCAGGGCAGCGTCGACCTGCTCGCAGAATTGAAGCAGCGCGGCGTGCGCCTGTACGCGCTGACCAACTGGTCGCACGAAACTTTCCCGCTCGCGAAGGAGATCGAAAGGTTCGGCTTCCTGCACTGGTTCGAGGGCATCGTGGTTTCGGGCGAGGAACGGCTGATCAAGCCGGACCCGCGCATCTACCAACGGCTGTTCGAGCGCTACGCGATCGAACCGGGGCGTGCGGTCTACATCGACGACGCGCGGCGCAACGTCGACGCGGCAGAAGCGCTGGGCATGCGGGCGTGGTGGTTCCGTGGCCCCGATGGCCTGCGCCAGTGGCTGGCTTCGCACGGGCTGGTAACGGCGTAAAAAAGCGCGGGCCGATGGCCCGCGCTGTTTCCACCGACCGTGGCGCCGGCGCCTACGGCTGCCGCTGCCAGGTCTGGCTGCGGCCGAGCAGGGCGAAGCCGATGTAGCCGTGCACGTCGAGCTTCTGCCCGCCGTCCTCCAGCGTCAGCTTCACCTTGTAGATCCTGCCGTTCTTGGGGTCGAGGATCCTGCCGCCGTCCCACACGTCGCCGTCCTTGCTGACGCCCCACATGATGGTCATGCCCTCGATGGGCTGATCCTTGCGCACGCCGTCGCACTTGGTGCACTTCGGGTGCTCACCGTCGCGGGCGACGTCCTCGGGGCTGCGGTTCAGGAGCTGCATCACCTTGCCCTGCAGCTCGCCGTTGGTCTCGGTGATCTGGATGATGGACTTCACCTTGCCGGTGACGTCGTCCACCTGCTTCCAGGTGCCGACCGGCGTGTCGATGTCGGCGGCGGAAACGACGCCCGCGCCGAGCAGCAGGCCGAAGGCGAGGGCGAGGCGAACTGCTTGCTTCATGGCGATCCTCCCGTACGAAAGAGTATGGTCCGAGCGTGCCGGTGCCCGGCGGGGCCGTCAAGCTGCGCCGCGCCATGCTGATCTGCATCAGCCGGTGCCGCGGCCGCGGCTGGCATAATGCGCCGTCCCCATCCGCAACGAAGCCCGACCCGACATGACGCAGGCGAACGAAGCCCTGGTCCGCCGCCTCCTCGGCGAGACCATCGACACCCATACCGGCGCGCCGCTGGCCGAGGCCGTGCGTGCGGTGGGCGTGGACGGCGCGAAGGTGTCGGTGGACCTGCAGCTCGGTTATCCCGCCGCCGGCGCGGTCGAGGCGCTGGCGGCGCAGGCGAAGTGGGCGCTGGAGGCCGATCCGGCGATCGCGGCGGCCACGGTCTCCGTCACCAGCCGCATTCAGTCGCACAAGGTGCAGGGCGCGCTGGCGCCGCTGCCGAACGTGAAGAACATCATCGCGGTGGCCTCGGGCAAGGGCGGCGTGGGCAAGTCGACGGTGGCGGTGAACCTCGCGCTGGCGCTCAGGGCCGAGGGCGCCAGGGTGGGCGTGCTCGACGCGGACATCTACGGCCCCAGCCAGCCGCGCATGCTCGGCATCAGCGGCAAGCCGGAGTCGCCCGACGGCAAGAGCATCACGCCGATGCAGGCGCACGGCCTGCAGGCGATGTCGATCGGCTTCCTCGTCGACGAGGAGACGCCGATGATCTGGCGCGGCCCGATGGTGACGCAGGCGATGATGCAGTTGCTCACCGACTCGCGCTGGGAGATGCTCGATTATCTCGTCATCGACCTGCCGCCCGGTACCGGCGACATCCAGCTCACGCTGGCGCAGAAGGTGCCGGTGGCCGGCGCGGTGATCGTCACCACGCCACAGGACATCGCCCTGCTGGACGCGCGCAAGGCGCTCAAGATGTTCGAGAAGGTCGAGGTGCCGGTGCTCGGCGTGGTGGAGAACATGGCCACCCACGTGTGCTCGAACTGCGGCCACGAGGAACACATCTTCGGCGAGGGCGGCGGCCTCCGCATGGCGGAGCAGTACGGCGTGGCCTACCTCGGCTCGCTGCCGCTGGACATCCGCATCCGCGAGCAGGCCGACGGCGGCAACCCCACCGTGGTGGCGATGCCGGAATCCGATCTCGCCGCGCGCTACCGCGAGATCGCGCGCAACGCCGCCGGGCGGCTGTCGCGCCAGCCGCGCAACAAGTCGCTGGGGCTGGGAAAGATCGTGGTGCAGGGCGTGCCCGCCGCATGAGCGCGCCACGGCGCGTGCTGTGCCTGTGTGGCAGCCTGCGCCGGGTCTCGTCCAACCGGGCCGCGCTGGAAGCCGCGTGCCGGTTGGCGCCGGCGACGCTGGAGCTGGCGCTGTACGATGATCTCGCCGCGTTGCCGCTGTTCAACCCGGACGACGAACGCGACCCGCTGCCGCCCGCCGTGCTGGCGCTGCGCGAAGCCGTGGGTGGCGCCGACGCCTTGCTGGTCGCCTGCCCCGAATACGCCCACGGCGTGCCCGGTGCGTTCAAGAACCTGCTGGACTGGCTGGTCGGCAGCCTGGAATTCCCCGGCAAGCCGGTGCTGCTGCTGAACACCGCCGCACGCGGCTCGTACCATGCGCAGGAAGCGCTGGCGGAAATCCTGCGCACGATGGCGGCCGGGTTGCTGGCGACGCGACCCATGCCGGTGGCGCTGCCCGGAGCGGGCTGCACGGTGGAGCAGGTGCTGGCCAGCGCGGAGCGCTGCGCCGAACTGCGCGCGGCGCTGGATTGCCTGGTGGCCGAACTGGCCTGAGCGGTCCGCCGTGCTGGCGCGCAGGCGCCCCGACCATGTATTTTTGCCGCTTTCGCCCGGCCCGGCCGGGCTCCACGACCGCGGAGCGCATGTGAGCATCAAGTCCGACAAGTGGATCCGCCGCATGGCCGAGGGCCACGGCATGATCGAGCCGTTCGAGCCGGGCCAGATGAAGCTGCGCGAGGACGGCAGCCGCGCGGTGTCCTGGGGCACCTCCAGCTACGGCTACGACGTGCGCTGCGCGCGCGAGTTCAAGGTGTTCACCAACATCAATTCCACCATCGTCGACCCGAAAGCGTTCGACCCGAACAGCTTCGTGGACATCGTGTCGGACGTGTGCATCATCCCGCCGAACTCCTTCGCGCTGGCGCGCACCGTCGAATATTTCCGCATCCCGCGCGACGTGCTGGTGGTGTGCCTGGGCAAGAGCACGTATGCGCGCTGCGGCATCATCGTCAACGTGACGCCGCTGGAGCCGGAGTGGGAGGGCCACGTGACGCTGGAGTTCTCCAACACCACGCCGCTGCCGGCGAAGATCTACGCCAACGAGGGCGTGGCGCAGATGCTGTTCTTCGAATCCGACGAGCCCTGCGAAACCAGCTACCGCGACCGCGGCGGCAAGTACCAGGGCCAGCAGGGCGTGACCCTGCCGCGTACCTGAACAGGCACCCCACGGCCGCGTGCTGCGGCCGTCACGCATGCGGCCCGGCGCTACACTCGCAGGGCCATCACGACCGCTTCGCGCAGGAGATCCCGATGACCCGTCTTTCCACCCTGTTGACCCGCACCGCGGCCGCGCTGGTGCTTGGCAGTGCGTTCCTGCTGGGCGGCTGCCACATGTTCGGCGGCGGCACCAAGGGCGCGGCGAGCACCGCCCAGTGGAAGGGCAAGTTCGACGCCACCGTCGAGGCCTACAAGGAAGGCCAGTTCGTGGTCGACGGCGCGGTGCTGTCGGCGCTGGACACCGGCAGCCACTTCGCCTACCTCAAGGACACCGGCAAGCTGCCCAAGACGGTGCTGCTGCTGCCCAGCGACGATTCCAAGATCCGCAAGGTGCACCTGCAGTACATGGCGCGCATGGCGATCGACTACGGCTTCACCGTGTACTACGACAACGGCGGCCAGCTCACCGAGATCAACGCGATCAACACCAAGGCGCGCAAGCTGCAGGATCACCACGCGCCGGTGAAGATAGACGACGGCCAGCAGTGCAAGACCGCCGCGGGCTGCGATTCGATGGACCAGGCCGCGCAGCAGCAGCGGTAGGCGCGCCACCCGGTCCGGCGAAAAGCCCGCGGAGCGATCCGCGGGCTTTTGCTTTGCTCTTGCGATCATCCTTGATCGCGAGGGTCAAACGGGCGGCCATCCATGGCCGCACTATCCTGTTCTTCGAGCCTTTGCCGCAGCGCAGCCAGCCGCGCGGCCAGTGTCCCGGTGGCGTACGGCACGGCGGCGCCGCTGCCCCAGACCGGGCCGGGCCAGGCCGCGTCGCCTTGCGTGCGCGCCACCACGTGCAGGTGCAGCTGGTGGACGATATTGCCCAGCGCGCCGAAGTTGAGCTTGTCGCAGGGCGCCACGGCGCGCAGCGCGGCGGCGGCCTGGTTCGCTTCGCGCCACAGCTGCTGCTGGTCGGCCTCGGCGAGGTCGGCGATCTCCACCATCCTCGCGCGGCGCGGCACCAGCACCAGCCACGGGTAGCGGGCGTCGTCCATCAGCCGCAGGTCGCACAGCGGCAGCGTGGCGACGTGGCGGGTGTCGGCCTGCAGCCGCGGATCGGTCGCGAAACCGGCCTCGCTCATGCGCCGGCCAGCTGCCGGTCGAAGAACGCGAGCGTGCGCTCCCAGGCCAGCTTCGCGCTGGCCTCGTGGTAATGCTTGTCGCCCGGCACGTCACGGTTGAACGCATGGCCCGCGCCGGGATAGGTGTACACCTCCATCTGCGGCAGCAGCTCGCGGTGCTTCGCCACCGCCTCCGCCGGGATCGAGGTGTCGTGCTCGCCGAAGTGGAACATCACCGGCGCCTTCGGCTTCTCGCCGAGGAAGGACAGGTTGCGCGCGCCGTAGTAGCTCACCGCAGGCAGGCCCAGGCGCAGCGCCGCGAGCAGTGCCACGGTGCCACCCCAGCAGTAGCCCACCACGCCGATCTTGCCGGACGAGGCGATCGCCTCGGCGGCGCTGGCCACGTCCTCCAGCGGCCGGTCCAGGCCCAGCTCGGACACCAGCGCCTTGCCGCGCGCCATGCCCACCTCGTCGTAGTCCAGTTCGAGCCAGGCTTCGAGATGGTCGAAGAAGGCGGGCGCGATCGCGGTGTAACCGGCGGCGGCGAAGCGGTCGGCCACGCCGCGGATGTGTTCGGTGACGCCGAAGATCTCCTGCACCACCACGATGCCGCCTTTCGGCTCGCCCTCGGGCTTGGCGAGGTAACCGCCGATGCACTGGGTGCGCGAGGTGGGGATGTTGATGTGCTGGCCCATGGCGGGCGTCTCCAGTGCGGCGGTGCGGGGATTCTAGCCCGCGCGCGTGCTGGCGGCGGGTGAAGGCGCGATGCCCGGGTCGTCGTTACGGCGCGCGCCGAAACCCAGTGGCGATCGCGCCAGTCCGGGTCATGCCGCCACTGGAGGGCAGACACCTGCCTTCAGGAAACCCGCCTGCGCCGGAACGGCGGGTTCGTGGCCGAAGTCTCGGCCCCGGCTGCATATCCGTATAATCCACCGTTCCCCTTTGCCCCTCGGTTGCCGCCGCCATGTCACAGGCCACGCAGAAGATCGGTTTCGTCAGCCTTGGCTGCCCCAAGGCGCTGGTGGATTCCGAGCGCATCCTCACCCAGCTCAAGGTCGAGGGCTACGAGATCGTGCCCAGCTACGGCGAGGCCGATGCGGTGGTTGTGAACACCTGCGGCTTCATCGACGCCGCGGTGCAGGAGTCGCTGGACTCGATCGGCACCGCGCTCAACGAGAACGGCAAGGTGATCGTCACCGGCTGCCTCGGCAAGCGCGCCGAGCTGATCCGCGAGGCCTACCCCGACGTGCTCTCGATCAGCGGCCCGCAGGACTACGCCAGCGTGATGCACGCCGTGCACGAGGCGCTGCCGCCCAGGCGCAACAAGTTCCTCGACATCGTGCCGGACACCGGCGTCAAGCTCACCCCCAAGCACTACGCGTACCTCAAGATCTCCGAAGGCTGCAACCACCGCTGCAGCTTCTGCATCATCCCGTCGATGCGCGGTGACCTCGTCTCGCGCCCGGTCGACGAGGTGCTGCTGGAGGCCGAGAAGCTGGTCAAGGGCGGCGTGAAGGAGCTGCTGGTGATCTCGCAGGACACCAGCGCCTACGGCGTGGACCTGAAGTATGCCGAGCGCGAGTGGCGCGGCAAGGCCTGGCGCACGCGCATGACCGAACTGTGCGAGGGCCTGGCCGAGCTGGGTGCGTGGACGCGCCTGCACTACGTCTACCCGTATCCGCATGTGGACGAGGTGATGCCGCTGATGGCGGCAGGGAAGGTCCTGCCGTACCTGGACATCCCGTTCCAGCACGCCAGCCCGCGCATCCTGAAACTGATGAAGCGCCCCGGCAACATCGACAAGACGCTGGAGCGCATCCGCAACTGGCGCAAGCTGGTGCCCGACCTCACTCTGCGCAGCACCTTCATCGTCGGCTTCCCCGGCGAAACCGACGCGGAGTTCGAAGAGCTGCTGGACTTCCTGCGCGAGGCCGAGCTCGACCGCGTGGGCGCGTTCGCCTATTCGCCGGTGGAAGGTGCCAGGGCCAATGAGCTGCCTGGCGCGGTTTCCGAGGAGCTGAAGGAAGACCGCCTCGAACAGTTCATGGCCGTGCAGGCGGAAATCTCCGCCGCCAAGCTGCAGCGCAAGATCGGCCGCACGCTCAAGGTGCTGGTGGACGAGGCGAACGCCGAGGGCGCCGTGGCCCGCTCCGCCGCCGACGCGCCGGAGATCGACGGCAGCGTGCTGATCGCCGATGGGCAGGGCCTCAAGCCCGGCCAGTTCGTCGACGTGGTGGTCGAGGCGGCGAGCGAGCACGACCTGCATGCGCGCCTGGCGCATCCCGCGTTGAAAATCATTTGAGAGTGCGGCCAGGGATGGCCGCTGCTGGCGTCGATGCGAAGCCTGGAGCGCGTGCCATGACGAGCAGCGGGATGCCGCGCCCATGGACGGGCGCATGAAATACATCGCGCCTGTCCGCGATGCGGTCGATCCGCAGGTGTTCGGGCGGATGCCGCTGGCGGCATGGCGCGAGTACGCCGGCCTGGTCGAAAGCGGCGACTGGCCCGACATCGAGGCGCTCAACGCCGCTCGTCCCGACGGCATGCGCGAACGCTTCGTGGCGCAAAATCGCGCACTGCTGGCCGACGGCCTGCACTACGAACAGCGCATCGCCGAACGCGGCGAGATTGCCACCCGCGAACACAACTGGCACGACCTGTTCAACGCGCTGGTCTGGCTGCGCCATGCCGCCCTGAAGCGCGCCCTCAACGCGCGGCAGATGGCCGAGATCGCGCACATGGGCACCAGGCAACGCTCGCGCGCCCAATACGCGCTCACCCACTTCGACGAAGCCGGCGTGGTGGTGGCGCTGCGCGATCCGTCGCTGCTCCCGCTGTGGGATGCGCACGACTGGCACGGCCTGTTCTGGCGCGAACGCGCGGCCTGGCTGGACGGCCGCATCCGCGTCGAGCTGTTCGGCCACGCCCTGCTGGAACACGCGCTGACGCCTGCGCAGTTGCTGGTGGGCAAGGCGCTGGTGGTGGCGGGTCCCGATGTCTCGACCGCGCCGGTCATCCACGCCAGCGCGCGGGCGATCCATGCCGGCCAGCTGCTGTGCGATCCACTGGAGCTGCGGCCCCTGCCGCTGGCCGGCGTGCCCGGCTGGCATGCCGACAACGGGCGCGAAACGTTCTTCGCCGAAGCGCCGTGCTTCCTGCCGGCGCGGGCGGGGCGCCGCTATCCCGCGGCGCTTGAACTGCGCAGCGAGGCCGGTGGGACGGCAACCTGCGCGGCACGGTGATGAATCAGGCGTACGATGACTTGCCGTCGTCGCATCGCAGGCCCACCGACATGCCGCAAACGCCATCTTCCATTTCGAGAAAAAGCCGTATCCAGGGCGCCCTGATGGGTGCCTTCATCGGCGATGCGTTGGCCCTGGGGCCGCACTGGTACTACGACCTCGATGCGCTCCGGCGCGACTACGGCGACTGGATCAGCGACTACACGGCGCCAAAGCCGGGGCGCTATCACGAGGGATTGCCGGCCGGCGCGTCGTCGCAGGCCGGCTTCATCCTGGCGCTGACCGCGCGTTCGCTGGTGGATCGCGGCGGCTACGACGAGGCGGATTTCTGCACGCGCATGGATGACGAGCTGTTCCCGTTGCTGGACGGCACGCCGATGGCGGGGCCGGGCGGCTACACCAGCCAGTCGATCCGCGAGGCGTGGCGCAAGCGCCGCGCGGGCCTGCCGTGGGGACAGGTGGCGGGCCTGGTGGACAACACCGAGGCGGCGGAGCGGGTGCTGGCGATCGCGCTGCGTTACGCAGGCGAGCCGGCGCGGCTGGCGCGGCATGTGGGCAGCAACGTGGCACTCACCCAGCGCGACCCCACGGTAGGCGCGATGACGCTGGCGTTCGCCGCGGTGCTGGGGCAGCTGGTGAACGGCGTGGCGCTGGACGGCGACTTGTCCGGTCGCCTGATGGGCATGGTGAAGTCCGGCGAGCTGCCGTTCCACACGGTGACCAGCGGCGCGCTGGATGTGCCACAGGGGGCGGAGGCGCCCCTGCAGGCGGGCCAGTTCGCCTCGCCCGATGCCTTGCTCACGGTGTCGTCCGTGGCGCGGGCGGCGCACGATCCCGGCGTCGCGATCGAGCCGGCCTCGAAGGTGGGCCTGGTCTACGGCCTGCCGTGCGCGGTGTATCACCAGTTCCCCGCGGCCTACTACCTCGCGGCGCGTTTCCAGGGCGACGTGGAGCAGGGCGTGCTGAACGCGGTGAACGCGGGCGGCCAGAACCAGGCGCGTGCCATGCTCGTCGGCGCCCTGTGCGGCGCCATCGGCGGACTGGAGGCGATTCCGGAACGCTTCATCGCCGGCTTGGAAAAGGGCGAGGAATACCTGGCGCTGGCGGCGGCGCTGGCGCGCCAGGCGGATTGACACGGCGGCGGGTGCGAGCCCTTGCAGCCCACCCGGCCATCATAGGCGTGGCGACCGGGCCTGCAGCGCGGCGTGGTGTCCGCATCTGGTCGGTCAGTCCGCGCGCCCCTTGCGCGCGGCTACTTCGGGCAGACACTGGATGCGGACGGGTCGGAGCCGGCCCTGAATCCGGCGACGGGAATCCTGGAGCGCCGGTTCGCGATCCGGACGGGTGCTGCGTCAAGATCGACGCGCCTTCGTGGCCCCGCGTCGCGTCACGTGGATATGCCGCTCATGGGCATGGGCGCATCCCGGCGGTCACGAGAGGTGCGCGGCGTCAAAAAAGAAAGGAGGCGCACCGCACCTCCCACCATGAATTTATACCGTCCGCGGGGACTTGCAGCAAGGCTCGCGGCGAAAACTAGAATCGCCGCCCTGTCGATGGGACAGGATGCGAGAGGCGACCAGGACGATGCGCAACGACGAATGGGTTGCGGTTTCCCCCGGGAATTGCGATCTGGTGGCTGGTCCGTTCTACCACGGGACCAAAGCAAGCCTGTCGGTCGGTGATCTGCTGATCGCGGGTTTCAGGTCCAACTACGACGATAGCGTCGTGATGAACCATGTCTATTTCACAAGCCTGCCGAAGGGGGCCGGTCTCGCTGCGGAGATGGCCAGAGGCGACGGCCGGCCACGGGTTTATGTCGTGGTGCCCACGGGAAGCTTTGCAGACGACCCCAACGTCACGAACAAGAAATTCCCGGGCAATCCGACACGGTCGTACCGGAGCGAACACCCGTTGAAGATCATTGGCGAACTTGAAAGCTGGGGATCCTACGACGCGGAATTCATCCGGCAATTGAGAAACCGGATCGAAACAGGCATGGGCGAGATCATCAACTGAGGACTACGGCGGGCAGCGGAAATCGATCGCCGCGAACGCTGCCGGTTTCACGGCACGCGCCGTCACTTTGCGCACACCTGGTAGTCGACCTCGACGATGAGGAAGCGCGTGCGTCCACCCGGCAGCTCCGCCTCGAACTCGTCGTCGATGCGCTTCTTCAGCACCGCGCGCGCGAGCGGCGAGTCGATGCTGATCCAGCCGAGCCTGGCGTCGGTCTCGTCGGGACCGACGATGCGGTAGTGCACTTCTTCGCCAGTGACGAGGTTTTCCAGCGTGATGCTGGCGCCGAAGAACACCGCTTCGCGGTCCGCGGGTAGGCCCTCGGCCACCTTGAGCGCGGGGATGCGCTTGCTGAGGTAGCGCACGCGGCGGTCGATCTCGCCGAGCTGCTTCTTGCGGTAGGTGTACTCGGCGTTTTCCGAGCGGTCGCCTTCGGCCGCGGCAGCGGCCAGCGCCCTCACCACCTCGGGGCGCAGGGTGTGCCAGAGATGGTCGAGTTCGGCCTTGAGCTTCTCGAAGCCGGCGCGGGTGATGATCGCCGTGGAGCCGGGCGAGGGTGGGCGCCAGCGGCTCATGCGCCGGCCCCGTCGCAGCCCGGGCCGCGCAGCAGCCGCCACGCCGCGGCCAGCAGCCAGCCCAGCATCAGCACGATCAGCGCCTTCTGGCCGAGGCCGCGCGGCAGCGCGCGCCAGAACGCCTGCACCCACAGCAGCGCAAAGCACAGCGCGGCGTACGCGAACGCGGGCCGGAACCAGCGACGCCAGCGCGCGTCACCGCGCAGCCGGGCGGACTGCAGCAGCATCGCCGTGGCCGTGCACAGGAACGCGGTCTGCGCGGCCACGCCATGCACGTAGCCGTGCAGCGTGGGCGGGTTGTTCCAGGTGTCGGTGCGGGCGAGCGCGGTGATGGCCAGCGCGACGCCGCCTGTCGCGAACAGCAGCAGCGGCGCCCCGCTGCGCGCCTCGCGCGAAAGCGCCTGGTACGCGCCGGCGCCAAGCAGCACGAGGGCCAGCGCCATCGCGTAGTAGCCCGCGCGCACCATGCCGCCCCACGGCCCGATCAGATAGAAGCTGTTCGGCACGCGCACCCAGTCGAGATCGGGGCGCAGGCACTGTGCCGCGGCACTGGTGGCGAGGAAGGAGGCCATGCCGGCGAGGGCGGTCGCGGCCGCGACGTTCGACACCTTCATGCGCCACCCGCCAGTTGCCGCTGCAGGGCGACGATGTCGCGGCGCTGCGGGTGGTCGGGCCAGGCGGCGGCGAGGCGTTCCAGCAGCACGATGGCCTCGGCGCGGCGCTCCGCGTGGGCGCCGAGCTGGCGCGCGACGAGCAGGCCGTAGCGCGGCGTCTGCGGATCGCGCGGCCAGCGCGCGAGGTAGCCGCGGCCGAGGTGGATGGCGAGGTGCGTCATGCCCAGGCGGTCGGCGAGGTCCGCCAGTTCGCCGCAGGTGCGCGGATCGTCGGGCACGAAGGCGGGGTCGATGCCGCAGCAATCCTGCAGCACGCCCAGTGCGCGGCGCGCTTCGCCCTGCGCGATCAGCGCGGCGATCCAGATCTGGCCGTGCACCAGCAGGTCGTCGCGCAGGCCCTGGCGGCGCAGCAGCTCGCGGTAGAACTGGTGCACCGGCGCAGGGGCGCTGCGCTGGCGCAGGCGTTGGGCGAGCCGATGCAGCGCGGCGACCGGTTCGTCCGCCGCCAGCGCGCGCGCCTCGTCGAGCAGGCGGCTGTCCTCGTCCTGGCCGGCGGCCCTGGCCAGCTCCGGTGCCTCGGGCATCAGGCCGAGGCGGGCGTGGTGCAGGTGGATCAGCGCGCCCATCAGGTGGAAGGCCAGCACGATCAGGTAGGTGTAGGCGAACGCGAACAGCGGCAATGCCAGGATGCGCGGCAGCAGGGCGGAGGTGAGCGAGGCCAGCAGGACCAGCAGGCCGAGCACGAGGTTGATCGCCACCGGCACCAGGTAGACCGCGCCGAACGTGTTGATCACCCGCATCCAGTTCAGCGGGTTGAGCGCCAGCGGGAGGTTGCCGTCGAAGGCCAGCGACATGTCCACCGCCGGCAGTGCCAGCGCAGCCACCACCAGCACCGGCCACAGCGCGTCCGGGAAGAACGCCACCGCCAGCACGCACAGCGCGACCAGCACCAGGTGCACGGCAGTGAGCCCCCAGCCGCTGGCGTCGTTGCCCTCGCTGCCCACGTTCGGCGGGTCGGCGTAGCCGTGGGCGGTGTGCAGCAGGCAGTCGGCGGCGTAGCGCCAGGTGGCGGCCCACACCAGCAGGCTGGCCAGCGTGCCGATGCCGGGCAGCAGGCCCGCGTAATGCGCCAGCACCAGTGCGGTGCAGGTGGCCAGCCCGGCGCCGCGCAGCGGATAGCCGAAGCCGGCGACGAGACGCTCGCCGAACGGCGTGCCGGCAGGCACCACTTCGATGCGCGGCATCAGGGCCTGCTCCCGCTCAGCGCCTGCCGCCGAAGATGCCGCCCAGCACGCCGCGCAGGATCTGCCGGCCGAGCTGGCTGCCCATGGTGCGCACCATCTGCTTGCCCATGGTCTCGATCATGCCCTGGCGGCGTCCGGTGCCGAACAGCGCGTCGTGCACGGCGCCGCTCCAGGCCGAATCGCCGCCGTCCTTCGCCGCCGCACCGGCGGCGACGGCAGCGGCATCGGCAGCCTTCTCGTTCGCGCGCCGGGCGAGCATTTCGGCGGCGGATTCGCGGTTGACCGGCGTGTCGTATTTGCCACCCACCGGCGAGCGCTGGCGCACGGCGGCGCGCTCGGCGTCGGTGATCGCCCCGATGCGGCAGCACGGCGTGGTCACCAGTACCTGTTCCACCGGCGTGGGCACGCCGCCGTCGCGCAGGGTGGAGGCCAGCGCCTCGCCCACGCCGAGCTGGCCGATCGCGGCGGCGACGTCGAGCTTCGGGTTGGGCGCGAAGGTCTCGGCGGCCGCCTTCACTGCCTTCTGGTCGCGCGGGGTGAACGCACGCAGCGCGTGCTGCACGCGGTTGCCGAGCTGGCCCAGGATGCTGGCGGGCACGTCGTCGGGGTTCTGCGAGCAGAAGTACACGCCCACGCCCTTGGAGCGGATCAGCCGCACCACCTGTTCCACGCGCTGCTGCAGGGCGGGCGGCGCGTCGTCGAACAACAGGTGCGCCTCGTCGAAGAAGAACACCAGCTTCGGCTGGTCGAGGTCGCCCACCTCGGGCAACTGCTCGAACAACTCGGACAGCAGCCACAGCAGGAAGGTGGAGTAGAGCCGGGGCTTGAGGATCAGCTGGTCGGCGGCCAGCACGCTGATGACGCCGCGGCCGCTCATGTCCTGGCGCATCAGGTCGGCCAGCTCCAGCGCTGGCTCGCCGAAGAACGCGTTGGCGCCGTCCTGCTCCAGCTGCAGCAGGGCGCGCTGCACCGCGGCCAGGCTGGCCTTGCTGATCAGGCCGTAATGCGCGGAGATGTCCTTGCTGTTGTCCGCGGCGAAGGCGAGCAGGGACCGCAGGTCGTCCAGGTCCAGCAGCAGCCAGCCATTGTCGTCAGCCAGCTTGAACACGATCTCCAGCACGCCCTGCTGGGTGTCGTTGAGTTCCAGCACGCGGCCGAGCAGGGCAGGGCCCATCTCGCTCACGGTGGCACGCACCGGGTGGCCGAGCTTGCCGTAGAGATCCCAGAAGATCACCGGGTTGGCCTGCGGTTTCCAGTCGGCGAGCTGGAGCTTCTGCAGGCGCGCCTTGAGCTTGTCGCCCGGTTCGTCCGCGGCCGTCGCCAGGCCCGCGAGATCGCCCTTGGCGTCGGCGAGGAAACAGGGTACGCCCAGTTTCGAGAAACCTTCGGCCAGCACCATCAGCGACACCGATTTGCCGGTGCCGGTCGCGCCGGCGATCATGCCGTGGCGGTTGCCGTAGCGCGGGTCGAGGGCGACCGTGGCGTGCTCGTTGCGGCCGATCAGGATGTCGGTCATGGGATTCCCTTCGTTGGGGTCGATTCCGATTGTAGCGAGAGGCGGATGCGTGCCGGTTCATTGAGTCCGCGGGTGACGCGGGCTATGGTGTCCGCTTTTGGTCGGGTGGTTCTGCTCATGCGGTCTGTTCGTGCGATTCGATTCCTGCGCCTCGCGCCGCTGGCAGCGGCGCTCGGCCTGCTGGCCGCCTGCGCAGGGGCGGGGGGCACCAGGCCGCCGGCAACGGTGGCTGCGCTGTATACGCAACTCGACCAGGCCACGCTGGGCTACCAGACCGCGTTGCAGCAGGTCCGCGCGGGCGACAACGCCGCGGGCCAGAAGACCCTGGGCCAGGCGCTGGACACGCTGAAGAACGCCTCCGTGCAATGCGGCAACACGGCCGGCTGCGACCCGCAGCGCTTCTTCTCCGCCTACGACCACATGCTGCGCCTCAAGGATGGCAGCTTCATCGGCGACGAAAGCCCGGCCGACGAGCCGCAGACCGGCATGGCGCTGGACCAGCGCGGCGCCGCCGCACTGCCCGAGGCGCAGCGCAGCGTGACCCTGCTGCATGGCCAGAAGCTCTCCCAGCTGATCGCGATGAACGGTGCGGTGAAGACCGCGCTGCAGATGTGGCTGACCCAGTGGCGGCCCAACCTGATCGACGCCTGGATCAACTACCAGTACCTGCGCAGCGAAATGTGGCCGGCATACCGGAACGCCGACCTGCCCGAGGCGCTGCTGTTCGGCATCATGGCCAAGGAATCCGGCGGCAAGGTGCACGCGGTGTCGCGCTCCGGCGCGGCCGGCCCGCTGCAGTTCATGTACGCCACCGGCTTGCGCTTCGGCCTCACCAACTTCAACGGTTTCGATCTGCGCTTCGATCCGGCCGCATCGGCGCGCGCGAACGCCGAGTACATGAACGAGCAGCTCAAGGTGTTCAACGACAACCTGGAACTGACGCTCGCCGCCTACAACGCCGGCGAAGGGCGCATGCGCCGGCTGGTGGGCGACGACACCTCGGTGAGCTTCTACGACCCGCGCATCTACGGTCAGCTCGCACAGGAGACCCGCGACTACGTGCCGGCGGTGCTGGCGGCGGCGTGGCTGTTCCTGCATCCGGACAGCTACAACCTGCGCTTCCCGCGGATCGGCGGCGTGCCCGGCAGCATCACGCTGAAGCGGCCGGCCTCGCTCGACGAGCTCACCGTGTGCCTGGGTTCGGCCGGCGGCATGGAGGAGGGCTGGTTCCGCACCTTGCGCAACCTCAACCCGCGGCTCGACCCACAACAGGAACAGCCGGCCGGCGCCACGTTGCAGGTGCCGAAGCTGCTGGAGAAACCCTACGCCTCGCGCTGCGTGGACGGGCCGTGGCCGATCCTCGCCGCCGACCTGCACAACGCGGTCGCGCCGGTGGTGGCCGATCCGCCGCCGCACCCCGCTGAGTCGGCCGGGGTGCGTCACTACAAGGTGCGCCGTGGCGACACCCTGGTCGGCATCGTGCGCAAGCTGCGCTGCTCCAGCGTGCAGCAGATCGCGGAGATGAACCACCTGCGGCATCACCGCATCGCAGCAGGGCAGGTGCTGAAGGTGCCGGAGTGCCGCTGAATTCCGGTGGCGAGAGCCCGCTCAGGCGGTGGCGCCGGCGCGCATCCACTCCTTGACCGGGTCGGCGGGGCGATGCAGGCGCTTGAGCTCCTGCAGCAGCTGCAGCACCTGGCGGTGTTGCGGCAACAACCGGTCCTGCGGCGAATGCTTGGTTTCGTGGTAGGCCACGGCCAGCCACAGCGCGATGCCGCGCAGCGCCACCTCGGGATTGTCCGAGCGCGCCCGTTCGTAGCCGGCGTCGGTGCCGTGGCCCCAGGGCAGGTAACGCGCCTCCGGCGGCGTGCCGTACAGGTGCGGGTACTCGCTGCGCGCGGCCTGGCCGATCTCGCGCAGCGCCAGCAGGCTCAGCTGGGCGCGGCTGCGCTGGGGCAGGGCGCGCACGCTGCGCTCGATCTCGCGCAACTGGCGGGTGAGCTGGTACGCGCGCAGGAAGGCGATGGCCGGGCTGAGCAGTTGCATGGAATCCTCGTCTGCTGGCACCGCGAGGGCGCGGCAACGGCGCGAGGATACGGGGCACGCGGCGCGCGAGGCGCCCAATGCGTCACAAAATGACGTGTCGCGTCAGTTTGTGCTCGTGCACAGTCCCAGCCGCTGACCCACCCTCACCGCCTGCTGCGGCTGCAGCGCGTCCAGTTCGGCCATGCCTTCGGGCAGCAGCACTATCACGGTGGAGCCCATGTTGAAGCGCGCCATTTCGGCGAAACGGCGGAGCGCGATGTCCTGCCCGGTGAACGACTTGCGCCGGATCGCGGATGCATAGGGCGGGATTACCAGCCCGTCCCACACGGTGGCGACCGACGACACCAGGATCGCGCCCACCATCACCACCGCGAACGGGCCGCGCGGGCTGTCGAAATGGCACACCAGCCGCTCGTTGCGCGCGAACAGGCGCGGGATCGCCTCCACCGCGAACGGCGCCACGCTGAAGATGCGCCCCGGCACGTGCACGGTTTCGCGCAGCGTGCCGGCCAGCGGCATGTGCACGCGGTGGTAGTCGCGCGGCGACAGGTAGATGGTGGCGAAGCGGCCGTTGCGGTACGGGGCGGCGGCGGCCTCGTCGCCCAGCAGTTCGGCGGCGCTGTAGTCCTGCCCCTTGGCCTGGAAGATGCGCCCGTCGACGATCTTCCCGGCCTGGCTGATGCGGCCGTCGGCGGGCGAGAGCAGGGCGGCCGGATCGGCATCCGCCTGCCGTGCGCCGGCATTGAGCTTGCGGGTGAAGAAGGCGTTGAAGTGCTGGTAGGCCAGCGGATCGGGCTGCGCCGCCTCGGCCATGTCCACGCCGTAGTTGCGCACGATGGTGCCGATCAGCCAGTTCTTCCACGGCGCGAACGTCCAGCGGGTGCCCCAGTAGACCAGGCGCGACAGGAAGCGATGGGGAAGGGCGTACTGGAGGAAAACCTTGAAAGTCATCCGGCCAGTATACGGGGCCAGCGCCTATAATCAGCGGCCTTTTGCCGTGCCGTGGGCCGCCCGTGACCGCCGAACTCGCCACCATCATCGACTTCATCCGCTACGGCGCCAGCCGCTTCTCGGCCGCCGGGCTGACCTTCGGCCACAGCCACGACAACCCCATCGACGAGGCCACCCACCTGGTGCTGGCCAGCCTGCACCTGCCGCCGGACATCCCGCCGGCCTACGGCGCGGGCAAGCTCACGTCGGAGGAGCGCGCGCGTGTGCTGGCACTGATCGAGCGGCGCGTCAACGAGCGCCTGCCGGTGGCCTACCTGGTCGGCGAGACCTGGTTCGCCGGGCTGAAGTTCAAGAGCGACCGCCGCGCGCTGGTGCCGCGCTCGCCGATCGCCGAACTGATCGAATCCGGATTCGCGCCGTGGCTGGACGAACGCCACGTGGAGCGCGCGCTGGACCTGTGCACCGGCTCGGGCTGCATCGGCATCGCGATGGCCGAGTACAACCCGGACTGGCGCGTGGACATCGTGGACATCAGCGACGAGGCGCTGTCGCTGGCGCGCGAGAACATCGCGTTCCAGCACGTCGAGTCGCGTGTCGAGGCGGTGAAGTCCGACCTGTTCGAGGCTGTGCGTGGGCGCAGGTACGACCTGATCGTGTCGAACCCGCCCTATGTCACCGAGGACGAATACGCGGCGCTGCCCGGCGAGTACGCGCACGAGCCCAAGCTCGGCCTCACCTCGGGCCAGGACGGCCTGGA
The DNA here is from genome assembly GCF_050026795.1 of Rhodanobacter aciditrophus. Taxonomy (NCBI): domain Bacteria; kingdom Pseudomonadati; phylum Pseudomonadota; class Gammaproteobacteria; order Lysobacterales; family Rhodanobacteraceae; genus Rhodanobacter; species Rhodanobacter aciditrophus. The sequence continues at coordinate 609,837 of NZ_JALBWP010000012.1, read as the reverse complement.
CATCTGCCTGCGCATCCTCGACGAGGCTGCCGACCTGCTGACCGACGACGGCCTCTTGATCGTCGAGGTGGGCGAGAGCGAGCACGCACTGGCCGCGCTGCTGCCCGAAGTGCCGTTCGTGTGGATCGAGTTCAAGGTGGGCCCGATGGGCGTGTTCGCGCTGGAGCGGCGTGATCTGGTCGAGCACAAGGCGGCGATCCGTGCCGCCGTGGCCGCACGCCGCTGAGCCGATGGAACTTGTCACGGCACGGCTGCGGCTCGACGCGCTGCGCCATGGCGATGCCGCCGCGCTGTTCGCCTACCGCGCCGACCCGGCGGTGTGCCGTTACCAGGGCTGGCGACCGGTTTCACCCGACGAGGCCGTGCGTTTCATCGAGCGCCAGCGGGCCGTGGCGTTCGACACGCCAGGCAGCTGGTTCCAGTTCGCCATCCGTCTGCGCGAAACCGGCAAACTCGTTGGCGACCTGGGCCTGCATTTCGTGGATGCCGATACGGTGGAATTCGGCGTCACGCTGTCGCCGGCGCACCAGCGGCGCGGCCTGGCTGCGGAGGCGGTGCATGCCGTGCTGGCGATGGTGTTCGACGACCTGCGGCGCCACCGCGTCTACGCCTCGGTCGATCCGCGCAACCTTGCCTGCGTGAGGCTCTTGGAGCGCCTGGGCATGTGCAAGGAGGCGCATTTCCGCGAAAGCTGGCGCGATGGCGAGGCGTGGGCGGACGACGCGATCTACGCGATGCTGGCTGAGGAGTGGCGGGGGCGCCATTGAGCTTTTCTCCTCCTTTTGTTCATGGCAGTTCCTGCGAGTGACAGAGCGGTTTCGGGCCGCGGCAGGCGTCCGAAACCGCCTTGTTCCTTGCGGGCAGGCGACCGAAACCGCTCTGTCCCTGGCGGACAGGCGTCCACCGCCCAATCCCTCGCGGCCGGCGCCCGAAACCACCTCCCTCCCAGCGCCGAAAATCCAGCAAACCAAGGTGCAAAACCCGCCACCGCCGCCAGCAACAAGAGCCAACGAACGAAAACCAGCGCCACGCGCATCCACCCAGACGCAAGCAACAGAACCCCAACACGGTTAAGCTGTGAAGCCCAGTCCCCCGGATGGACGTCCAAATCCCGTGTCCAGCAATTCCTTCGGCAAGCTGTTCACCGTCACCACCTTCGGCGAGAGCCACGGGCCGGCGATCGGCTGCGTGATCGACGGCTGCCCGCCTGGCCTGCCGATCGATGCGGAGGAGTTCCGCCACGACCTCGACCGCCGCGCCACCGGCAAGTCGCGCCACACCTCGCAGCGGCGCGAGGCGGACGAGGTGGAGATCCTGTCCGGCGTGTACGAGGGCCGCACCACCGGCACGCCGGTCGCGCTGCTGATCCGCAACACCGACCAGCGCAGCAAGGACTACGGCGACATCGCCTCGACCTTCCGCCCGGGCCATGCCGACTACACCTACTGGCAGAAGTACGGCATCCGCGACCCGCGCGGCGGCGGGCGTTCCTCGGCGCGCGAGACGACCATGCGGGTCGCTGCCGCGGTGATCGCCAAGAAGTGGCTGGCCGAACGCTACGGCGTGCGCGTGCGCGGCTATCTCGCGCAGCTCGGCGGGATCGTGCCGGCCGGCTTCGACTGGTCCGCGGTGGGGCAGAACCCGTTCTTCTGGCCCTGTGCCGAACAGGTGCCCGAGCTGGAAAAGGCCATGGACGCGCTGCGCAAGTCCGGCGACTCGGCCGGTGCGCGCGTCAGCGTGGTGGCCGAGGGCGTGCCGCCGGGCTGGGGTGAGCCGGTCTACGGCAAGCTGGACGGCGACCTCGCCAGCGCGCTGATGTCGATCAACGCGGTGAAGGGCGTGGAGATCGGCGACGGCTTCGCTGCCGTCGCGCAACGCGGCAGCGAGCACCGCGACGAGATGCATTTGGACGGCTTTACGTCCAATCATGCCGGTGGCATCCTTGGCGGCATCAGCACGGGGCAGGCGGTGGTCGCCTCGATCGCGCTGAAGCCCACCTCCAGCATCCTGATCCCCGGCCACAGCGTGAACCTGGCCGGCGAGCCGGTGGAAGTGGTCACCAAGGGTCGCCACGATCCCTGCGTCGGCATTCGCGCCACGCCCATCGCCGAGGCGATGATGGCGCTGGTACTGATGGACCACGCGCTGCGCCACCGCGCGCAGTGCGGCGACGTGGGCGAGGTGGCGCCGCGCATTCCCTGAGAGGGTCCGCCGACCATGAGCATGCCAGCCGCACCGCATACCGGTTCGCAACCGCCGCCGGGCAACGTGCTCAGCGACGCCATCCGCTACTGGGAGCCGCGGCGCGTCGGCTACAACCTCGCGCTGGCCGCCGTGGTCCTGGGCTGGCTGGTGGCGGCGTGGACACGCCTGCGCGGGCTGCTCGGCGTCGAGCACCTGCTCGCGCTGTTCGTGCTCGCCGTGCTGGCCAACGTGTGCTACTGCGCAGCCTACCTGGTGGATGTGCCGGTGCAGCTCTCGGCCTTCCGGGACGTCTGGCGCCGGCGGCGCTGGTTGCTGTGGCTGGTGGGCACCCTGTTCGGCATGGCGTTGGCGTGGTTCTGGATCGCCGACGAAATCCTGCCGGCCGCCGGGGCCTGACCGGATGGGGACGGCTGCCAAGCCCGCCGTATGGATCTCGCGTCCGACCTTTCCGGAGGTGATTGCCCGGCTTGAACCGCATTTCCGCGTATCGGCGGAGCCGGGGGAAGTCAAGTTCGCGCCCGCCGAACTGGCCGCGAAACTGGCCGGCTGCGACGCCGCCATCGTGGGCCTGAAGGAGCACGTGGGCGCGGCCGAGCTGGCCGGCGCGAAGCGCCTGCGCATCGTCGCCAATCTTGCCGTGGGCTACGACAACCTCGACCTCGCCGCGCTTGGCGCCGCCGGCATCGCCGCCAGCAACACCGCCGACGTGCTCAACGAGAGCGTGGCCGATTACGCCTGGGCGCTGCTGTTGGGCGCGGCGCGCCGTATGGGCGCGGCCGAGCGCTGGCTGCGCGCGGGGCAGTGGCAGGCTACCGAGTTCAAGGGCTGGCTGGGCACGGACGTGCGCGGCCGCACGCTGGGCATCCTCGGCATGGGCCGCATCGGCCAGGCCGTCGCGCGGCGCGCGCAGGGCTTCGGCATGCCGGTGCTCTACCACAACCGTTCGCGTCTGCCGGAAGCCATCGAGCGCGAATGCCGCGCCCGCTACGTGGACAAGGCCACCCTGCTGCGCGAGTCGGACTGCCTCGTGCTGGTGTTGCCGCTGACGCCGGAAACCCGCCATGCCATCGGCGCCGCCGAGCTGGCGCAGATGAAGCCCACCGCGGTGCTGGTGAACGTGGCGCGCGGCGGCATCATGGACGACGCGGCGCTGGCCGCTGCCTTGCGCGAGGGCCGGCTCGCTGCCGCCGGTCTGGACGTGTTCGAGGGCGAGCCGAACGTGCATCCCGACCTGCTGGCGCTCGACAACGTGCTGCTCAGCCCGCATATCGCCAGCGCCACGACCGATACCCGCCGCGCGATGACCGCCGTGGCGGTGGACAATGTGCTGGCGTTCTTCGGTCATGGCCCGCATGCCGGGCATCCGCCGAACCTTTTGAATCCCGAAGCGCTGGCCGCGGCCGGCGTGACTTTTCCACCCCACCAAGAACTAACCTGACGAGCAGCGCCTGATGAGCAAGAAGAGCAGTTACAAGGTTGCGATGGTCGGCGCCACCGGTGCCGTGGGCGAGACCCTGCTCGCCATCCTCGCCGAACGCAACTTCCCGGTCAGCGAGCTGGTGCCGCTGGCCAGCGAGCGTTCGGCCGGCGGCAAGGTGGAGTTCGCGGGCAAACAGGTGACCGTGCGCAACCTGGCCGATTACGACTTCGCGGGCGTGGACATCGCCTTCTTCTCGGCTGGCGGCTCGGTGAGCAAGGCGCACGCGCCGCGGGCGGCGGCGGCCGGTGCGGTGGTGATCGACAACACCTCCGAGTTCCGCTACCAGGACGACATCCCGCTGGTGGTGAGCGAGGTGAACCCGCACGCCATCGCCCAATACACCACCCGCGGCATCATCGCCAACCCGAACTGCTCGACCATGGGCATGCTGGTGGCGCTGGCGCCGATCCACCGTGCAGTGGGCATCGAGCGCATCAATGTCGCTACCTACCAGTCGGTGTCCGGCGCCGGCCGCTCGGGCATGGAGGAGCTGGGCAGGCAGACCGCGGCGCTGCTCAACTTCCAGGAGGTGGAGAAGGCCAAGTTCCCCAAGCAGATCGCCTTCAACGTGATCCCGCACATCGACGACTTCCAGCCCAACGGCTACACCAAGGAAGAAATGAAAATGGTGTGGGAGACGCGCAAGATCCTCGAGGACGAGTCCATCGCCGTGAACCCCACCGCGGTGCGCGTGCCGGTGTTCTACGGGCATTCCGAGGCGGTGCACATCGAGACCCGCGACAAGATCACCGTGGAGCAGGCCCGCGCGCTGCTGGAGCAGGCCGAGGGTGTGGTGGTGATGGACGAACGCAAGGCCGGCGGCTATCCCACCCCGGTGGGCGACGTGGCCGGCAAGGACCCGGTCTACGTGGGCCGCATCCGCGAGGACATCTCGCACGAGCGCGGCCTCGACCTGTGGATCGTCTCGGACAACATCCGCAAGGGCGCGGCGCTGAACGCGGTGCAGATCGCCGAACTGCTGATCGGGGACTACCTGTGAGGCGCGGCATCGGCTGGCTGGCGCTGGCCGTCGTGCTCGCGGCCGCGCCGGCCTGGGCGCATGCGCGGCGGCCGATGGCTGATGCGGCGCGCAGTGCCAACCCCGTGCACCGGAAGGCCGACGCGCTCGCCCGGCAACGCACCGAGGTGCAACGCCTGCAGCACGACGTTGCCGCGCAGGAGTCCGGCAGCCGTGCAGACGCGCAGCGGCTCCGGCAGCAGGATGCGGAAATCGCCGAACTGCAGCGCCAGCTGCAGGCAGCGCAGCAGGCCGGGGCGGCCGCCGGCAAGGGGCGCTGAGGGCGCCGGCTGCCCCCGCCGGTTCTGGAATGCGCGGCAGCAATGCGTCGCAAGTCTGCGATCCGGCTATTGTTGATCCGTCCGCATCTAACTAAAGTGGCGCCTCGTCCGGGCGAAGTGCCGCCATTGTGGCGGCCTCACCAGGCGCCGGTCTTGTTCGGGGGAGCGCGTGATGAATCGTTCGTTGAAACTGCCGCTGCTGGTGGCATTGGCCCTTGGCAGCGGCCATGCCCTGGCGCTGGACCTGGGCCAGATCCAGGTCAAGTCGGCGCTGGGTCAGCCGCTGCTGGCGGAGATTCCGGTGCGGAAGGCCACCCCGGCCGAACTGCAGCAGCTCAGCGTGCAGCTGGCCTCGGGCGATGAGTTCGCGCGTGCCGGCGTCGCCGGGGGACGGCCCTCGATTCCCCTGCAGTTCAACGTGGTCGACGGCAGCAACGGCCACAAGGTGATCCGCATCACCAGCGACGCCGCGGTCAACGATCCGTTCCTCGACCTGCTGATCGAGATCCACGGCGGCAGCGGCAAGAGCGTGCGCGAGTACACCATCCTGCTCGACCCGCCCGGAAGCAGTCCGGCGCCGGTGGCCGCGCGTCCGCCAGCATCTTCGCGCACGGCGCGGCCGGCGGCCGCCCCGGCCGCGCGCGCCGGCGCCCAGGCTGGCGCCACCGCGGGGGGGCAGGTGAACAACGGCCGTTTCGGGCCGGTCGAGCATGGCCAGACGCTGTCCGCGGTGGCGCATCAGACGGCGCCGGCCGGCGTCGACGTCAACCAGATGATGCTGGCGCTCAAGCAGGCCAACCCCGACGCGTTCTACCGCGACAACATCAACGCGCTGAAGGCCGGCGCGGTGCTGCGCATCCCCGACAAGGCCGAGGCGGAGGCGGTCGCGGTGGCCGCTGCCGCCGAGGAAGTGCGTCGCCAGAACGGCGACTGGCGCAGCGGTACCGTGAGCAGCACGCCGGTGACCGTGGCCGACGCCGGCACGCGCGCCGGCACCTCCAGCTCGCCCACGGCCGCGGCGGCCAGTACCGGCGACCATCTGGCGCTGGTGCCGGCGAAGCGGGGCAAGGCCGCGCCGACGGCAGGTGGCTCGGACAAGGGCAACGCCCTGCGCCAGGACCTGCTGCGCAGCCAGGAGACCCTTGCCAGCCTGCAGCAGCAAGGCGAGGACCTGAAGTCGCGGCTGAAGGACCTCAGCGACATCAACAGCAAGAACGAGCGCCTGCTGGCGCTCAAGGACAACGAGATCGCCGAACTGCAGCAGAAGCTGGCCGCGGCGCGCAAGGCCGCCGGCCTGCCGGCGGAACCGGCGCATGCGGCCACGGCCGCCGGCGCGACGATGGCTGCGGCTGGCGCGGCTGCACCGGCGGAAAAGCCGGCCAGTGCCGCCACGGCGCCGTCTGCCGGCAGCATGGCCGAGACGGCGGGCGCCAAGTCGGCCACCAGCCCGGCTGCCGCATCGACCGCGCCCGCCGCGGCCAAGCCGGCGCCTGCCGCGAGGCCGGCCACTACCACGCCGCTCAAGCCGGCCGCCGCCACACCGGCGCCGGTCAGCGAGGAGCCCTGGTACACCCAGTTGTGGGTCCAGGCGCTCGGCGCCATCGCCATCGTGCTGCTGTTGCTCGGCGCGCTGCTCGGCCGCCGCCGCAAGGCGAAGTCCGCGACGGCGGCGCCGAAGCTGGCGCCGTCGCTGGCCGATCGTTTCGGCGATGTCCCGCCGGCCGCCGACGCCGACGACGTCGACCAGAACCTGTTGCTCGACCAGCTGGCCGAGCACCCGGACGATGTCGGCCTGCACCTGGAACTGGTCAGCCTGTACTACGGCCGCCGCGACGTCGAGCATTTCGAGGCCGCCGCCGAAGCCATGCATGCCCACGTCACCGATCCGCACCAGGAGGAATGGCAGGAAGTGGTGCGCATGGGCGAGGACCTGGTGCCTGCCCATCCGCTGTTCGCCCGGCACGACGGCATGCCGGCGGACGAGGTCGAGGCACACCACGGCTTCGACATCGACCGCTATGCCGCCGAGCCCGCCGCCGCGCCGGTGCCGGCGCCAGCCCCGGCCAGCCCGCCGCCGCTGCCCGCGAATCCGGTGAAGGTGAGCGAATACAACTTCAACTTCGATCTGACCCCGACGCACGAACCGGCGGTGGCGCCGAAGCGGGCGGACCAGACCGAGCCGGCCGCGGCGCATCGTGCCGTGGACGAGGATGCGACGGTGTTGCGCGAGACGGCTTCGAGCTGGCAGTTCGAGGAGCCGGCGATCCAGCCGGCCGGGCACGATATCGAGCCGCGCGATTTCAGCGACGACCCGGTGGACACCAAGCTCGATCTGGCCCGTGCCTACCTGGACATGGGCGATCCCGACGGCGCCCGCGCGATGCTCGAGGAGGTGCTGCACGAGGGCAGCCAGATGCAGCGCGACGTGGCCAAGCGCATGCTCGACGACCTGCACTGAGCGCAGGGACCCGGACGTCAATGCAAACGGGCCGGCCATGCCGGCCCGTTTGATTTTCGCGATCGCGGAGGCCTGTTACGCTGCGCACTTTCCGCGGTTCTTACCGATCCATGCGCATCGCCCTGGGCATCGAATACGACGGCACCGACTTCCTCGGCTGGCAGCGCCTCAGCCATGGCGACACGGTGCAGGGTGCGCTGGAAGAAGCCTTGTCGAAGGTGGCCGCGCAGCCGGTCGAGGTGACCTGTTCGGGCCGCACCGACGCCGGCGTGCACGGCCGCTGCCAGGTGGTGCATTTCGACACCGAGGTGCCGCGCCCGATGCGCGGTTGGCTGCTGGGCGCCACCTCCAACCTGCCGCGCAGCATGGCGGTGCTGTGGGCGCAGCCGGTCGCCGGGGACTTCCACGCGCGTTTTTCCGCACGCAGCCGGCGCTACCGCTACACCATCCTCAACCGGCCGGTGCGTGCGGCGCTGGATGCGCGCTACGTGACCTGGGAACGCCTGCCGCTGGATGCCGGGCGCATGCACGAGGCTGCCCAGGCGCTGCTTGGCGAGCACGATTTCTCGGCGTTCCGCGCGGTCTCCTGCCAGGCCGCGCACCCACGCCGCTGTGTGCTGGCGGCGAGCGTTCGACGCGAGGACGCAATGGTGGTCGTGGAGATCGAGGCGAACGCCTTCCTGCACCACATGGTACGCAACATCGTCGGTTCGCTGTTGCCGGTGGGGCGGGCGGAGCGGCCGGTCGAGTGGATCGGCGAGCTGCTGGCGGGGCGCAACCGCGAGCTGGCCGGGCCCACCGCGCCATCGTCGGGATTGACCTTCATCGGCCCGCGCTACGAGGCGCACTGGGGCCTGCCCGCCGAGGTATGCCTGCCGTGACCCGCATCAAGTGCTGCGGCATGACCCGTGTGGAGGACGCGCTGCTGGCCGCCCGGCTCGGCGCCGACGCGATCGGGCTGGTGTTCACCGCGCGCAGCCGGCGTCAGGTGACGCTGAAGCAGGCGCGGTCGATCCGTCGCGCATTGCCGCCGTTCGTCGCCAGCGTGGCGCTGTTCATGGATGACGAGGCGGCCCTGGTCGAAGAGGTGATCGCGGTGGTGCAGCCGGATCTGCTGCAGTTCCACGGCGGCGAACCGGATGCCTGGTGCGCGCAGTTCGACCGCCCCTGGCTCAAGGCCATCGCGATGGGCGAGGGGGCCGCGGCGCTGCCGCACCTGCGCGATCACCCGCACGCCGCCGCACTGCTGCTGGACGGCCATGCCGCGGGCGAGGCGGGCGGCAGCGGCAAAGCCTTCGACTGGTCGCTGCTGCCGCGCGACCTCGGGCAGCCGGTGATCATCGCCGGCGGCCTGCAGGCGGACAACGTCGGCGCGGCGATCCGCGCGGTGCGCCCCTGGGCGGTGGACGTGGCGAGCGGAGTGGAGTCGGCGCCCGGCATCAAGGACCGCGGCAAGCTGGCAGCCTTCATCGCCGCCGTGCGCGCGGCGGATGCCGCCGCGCCGTAACATCGCCCGACCGTTGCCCGCGACCGGAGCACGCATGCCCGCCGCCATCGAGGAATTCCGCACCACCGGCGAGTCGTTCGGCCCGGCCGACTTCGTCGATCGGGCCCGTCCGCTGGTGATCCGAGGGCTGGTGCGCGGCTGGCCCATCGTGCGGCTGGCGCGCGCGTCGGACACGGCGTTCGCGCAGCGGCTGGCCGAACTCGACAACGGCACGCCGGTGGACACCCTGCTGATACCGCCAGAGCACGACGGCATCGTGGGCTACACCCCGGACCTCGGCGCGTTCAACTACGAGCACCATCGCGTCCCGTTGACCCAGGGACTGCAGCGGCTGGCGCAGTACAGCCGGCAGAAGCGCGCGCCGGGATTGGCCATCCAGAGCGCGCTCGTCAGCGGCTGCCTGCCGGGCTTCCGCGAGGAGCACGCGCTGCCGTTCATCGACGCAAGCGTGCAGCCGCGGCTGTGGATCGGCAACCGGGTCACCACGCCGGTGCACTTCGACGCGTATCACAACATCGCCTGCGTGGTGTGCGGCGCGCGGCGCTTCACGCTGTTTCCGCCCGAGCAGTTGCCGAACCTCTACATCGGACCGCTGGATTTCGCGCCCACCGGCGCGGCAATCGGCGTGGCCCGGCTGGACCGGCCGGACGATCCGCGTTACCCGCGCCTGAAGCTGGCGCTGGCCGCGGCGCAGACGGCAGAGCTGCATCCGGGCGATGCGATCTACATTCCGCCGATGTGGTGGCACCACGTCGAATCGCTGGAACGGCTCAACGCGCTGGTGAACTACTGGTGGCAACCCGCGACGGACGCTGGACGCTCATCGGATCTCGCACTGGGTGCGCTGTTCCACTGCATCCTCGGCTTCGGGGCGCTCACGCCCGCCGAAAAGGCGGGCTGGAAGAACCTGCTCGACCACTACGTGTTCGGCGATGGCGACGTCGCCGCGCACATCCCGGAGGGGCGCCGCGGCATGCTCGGTCAGCTGACGCCCGGGCAGGTGGAACAGCTGCGCCAGCGCATCCGGCGCTATCTCTGATCCGACAGCTCCGTGCGCAGCCAGCCGGCCAGCGCCGCGATGCGGGCGTCGCCGGCGTGCCGCGAGCTTGCCAGCACCCAGCGCGCGGCGGTCTCGCGGAAACCCCAAGGGGCGAGCAGGCGGCCGCTGGCGAGATCGTCGGCCACCAGCGGCTGGGGCGCGATCGCCACGCCCAATCCGGCTGCGGCGGCCTCCAGCAGGAAGTAGAGATGGGGCAGGGCCTGGGCCTGCTGCAGCGATTCGGGCGGGAGTCCCATCGCGCGCGCCCACTCCGGCCAGGCCTGCGGGCGCGAGGCGGTATGCAGCAGCGGCTCGTCGCACAACGCGCTCGCGGGCAGTTCGCGCAGGCGGTCGGCACCGGGGTAGCGCGGGCTGAGCACCGGGCCGATCCGCTCCGGCGCGAGTTCGTGCACCCCCCAGCCGGCGGGCCAGGGCGGTGCGGCCAGCAGCAGCGAGGCATCGACGTCGGCGAGATGCTCGGCGACCGGCTCCTCCTGTACCGCCAGGTGCAAGGTCAGCGCGGGCAGATCGTGGCGCAGGCGTTCCAGCCGCGGGATCACCCAGCGCGCCAGTACGCTGCCGGAGCAGCCGAGCACGAAGGGCGCCGCGGCGCGGGCGTGCCGCAGCTGCAGCCAGGCCTCGCGCAGTTGCCCGAACGCCGCGCTGCATTGCTCGCGCAACTGCTGCCCGGTCGCGGTCAGCGCGACCCCGCGGCCCTGCCGGACGAAGAGGGGCTGGCCCAGCGCTTCCTCCAGTGCGCGCACCTGGCGGCTCACCGCGCCGTGGGTGACGTGCAGCTCCTGCGCGGCGAGGCTCATGCTGCCCAGCCGCGCGGCGGCCTCGAAGGCGCGCAGGGCGTTCAGCGAGGGCAGGTCGCGATCCGACATGTCGTGAGTTTAGCTCAAGTATCGATGCGATCTTTTCGCTTTTTCAGGGGCGAGCATGGCGCTAGGGTGTGAGCCTGTTGCTGGCTTTCTGGATGGAATCGACATGCCCGAAATCCGGGATTTCCACGCTTGGCCCGATGCCCAGGGCCGCTTCGGGCGGTACGGCGGCAGCTACGTGGCCGAGACCCTGATGGCGCCGCTGGCCGAATTGACCGAGGCCTACCTGCGCCTGCGCCAGGATCCGGCCTTCGTCGCCGAACTCGATCGCGATCTCGCGAACTACGTGGGCCGGCCCAGCCCGGTGTATTTCGCCGAGCGGCTGACGAAGCACGTGGGCGGCGCGCGCATCCTGCTCAAGCGCGAGGACCTCAACCACACCGGCGCGCACAAGATCAACAACACCGTGGGCCAGGCGCTGGTGGCGCGGCACATGGGCAAGACCCGCATCATCGCCGAGACCGGCGCGGGCCAGCACGGCGTGGCCAGCGCCACGGTGGCGGCGCGGCTGGGACTGAAGTGCGTGGTGTACATGGGCGCGGTGGACATCGAGCGGCAGAAGATCAACGTCTATCGCATGAAGCTGCTCGGCGCCGAGGTGGTGCCGGTGACGTCCGGCTCGAAGACGCTCAAGGACGCGCTCAACGAGGCGATGCGCGACTGGGTCACCAACGTGGCCGACACCTTCTACATCATCGGCACCGTCGCCGGCCCGCACCCGTATCCGCTGATGGTGCGCGACTTCAACGCCATCGTGGGCCGCGAGGCGCGTGCGCAGGTGCAGCAGCAGTACGGCCGGCTGCCCGACGTGCTCACCGCCTGCGTGGGCGGCGGTTCCAACGCGATGGGGCTGTTCCACGCCTTCCTCAACGACCGCGAGGTGCGCATCGTCGGCGCCGAGGCGGCGGGCGAGGGCATCGCCACCGGGCACCATGCCGCGTCGCTGGCCGCTGGCCGGCCCGGCGTGCTGCATGGCAACCGCACCTACGTGCTGTGCGACGACGACGGCCAGATCACCGAGACGCACTCGATCTCCGCCGGCCTCGACTACCCTGGTGTCGGCCCCGAGCATGCCTTCCTCAAGGACGCCGGCCGCGCCGAGTACGTGGGCGTCACCGACACGGAGGCGCTGGAGGCCTTCCACCTGCTGTGCCGCACGGAGGGCATCCTGCCGGCGCTGGAGTCCAGCCACGCCGTGGCGCAGGCGATCAAACTGGCGCGCGAGTACCCGAAGGACGGCATCGTGCTGTGCAACCTCTCCGGTCGCGGCGACAAGGACGTGCACACCATCGCCGCGCGCGAGGGGGTACAGGTATGAACCGCATCGATCGCCGTTTTGCCGCACTGAAGGCTGCCGGCCGCACCGGCCTGATCCCCTTCGTCACTGCCGGCGACCCTTCGCCCGAGCACGCCGTGGCGCTGATGCACGCGCTGGTGGATTCCGGCGCGGACCTGATCGAGCTGGGGGTGCCGTTCTCCGACCCGATGGCCGACGGCCCGGTGATCCAGCACGCCAGCGAGCGCGCCATTGCCGCCGGCACGGGGCTGGCCGACGTGCTGCACTGGGTTGCCGGGTTCCGCGAACAGGACGGGGAGACGCCGGTGGTGCTGATGGGCTACCTGAACCCGATCGAGATCCATGGTTACGAACGCTTCGCGCAGGAAGCGGTGCAGGCCGGCGTGGACGGCGTGCTGCTGGTGGACTGTCCGCTGGAGGAGTCGGCGGTGCTGGCGCCGTTGCGCGAGGCGGGCCTCAGGCAGATCCTCCTCGCCGCACCCACCACGGCGCCGGAGCGCCTGGCGAAACTGTGCGCGGCGGCCGAGGGTTTCCTCTACTACGTGTCGTTCGCCGGCATCACCGGCGCGGCGCGGCTCAGCACGACGGATATCGCCGCGCGCGTGGCCGACCTGCGTGCACATGCGGCCGCGCCGGTGGCGGTGGGCTTTGGTGTGCGCGACGCGCAGAGCGCGAAGGCCATCGCCGGCTTCGCCGATGCGGTGGTAATCGGTAGCGCGCTGGTGGAGCGGCTGGCGGGGGCGGCATCGGCGGAGGAGGCCGCGGAGCGCACCCGGAGCTTCCTGGCGCCGATCCGCGCCGCGCTGGACGCGGGCTGACCTGCGCGCCGCTCCGCATGGCCTGCGCCACCACACGCGGGCGTCCGGAGCGGCATGGCGTTCTCGGCTAGAATGCGCGCTTCACCAGAGGCGTCGCTATGAACTGGCTGCAGAAGATCATGACACCGCGTGTGCACACGCAGGGTTCCCCCGCGGGCAAGGGCAAGGTGCCCGAGGGCGTGTGGGAGAAGTGCGCGGGCTGCGGTTCGGTGCTGTACAAGCCGGAGCTCGAGCGCAACCTGATGGTCTGCCCCAAGTGTGCGCACCATCACGCCATCCGCGCCCGCACCCGGTTGCTCGCCCTGCTGGACGATGGCTCCGCGCAGGAGCTGTGGCCCGGCATGGAGGCCACCGACCCGCTGAAGTTCCGCGACTCCAAGAAGTACCGCGACCGCATCGTGGCGTCGCAGAAGTCCAGCGGCGAGAAGGATTCGCTGGTGGCGATGAGCGGCCGGCTGAAGGGCCGCCCGCTGGTGGCCACCGCGTTCGAATTCGGCTTCGTCGGCGGCTCGATGGGCTCGGTGGGCGGCGAGAAGTTCGCCCGCGCCGGCGAGCGTGCGCTGGCCGAGAAGAGCGCCCTGGTGTGCTTCGCCGCCAGCGGCGGCATGCGCATGCAGGAAGGCCTGTTCTCGCTGATGCAGATGGCCAAGACCTCGGCGGTGCTGGCGAAGCTGCGCGACGCCGGCGTGCCCTACATCAGCGTGCTCACCAACCCCTCCACCGGCGGCGTCTCCGCCAGCATGGGCATGCTGGGCGACATCAACATCGGCGAGCCGAAGGCGCTGATCGGCTTCGCCGGTCCGCGCGTGATCGAGCAGACCGTGCGCGAAACCCTGCCGGAAGGCTTCCAGCGTTCCGAGTTCCTGCTGGAGCATGGCGCGATCGACATGATCGTCGACCGCCGCGAGATGCGCGACAAGCTGGCCGACCTGCTCAACCTGCTGCAGAAGGCGCCGCGCGCGGCGTGACGCGCCGGCAATGACGGACCGCACGATGCCGCCTGCGGGCGGCATCGCCGCGTCTGCGGTGCGGTTTTCCACAGCCGGTGTGGATGCCTGCCGGACAAAGCTGTGGACAAGCCCGCTTCGCCGCTTTGCCGACAGGCACTTGGCACGCACTGGCGAATTCCTGCGCAGCGGGGCGGTGGTTTTCCACAGCATGTGTGGATGCGCGCGGGCACAGCCTGTGGATAGCTGCCGCAAGTGCCTGAGTGCGCAAGGCCTGGTGATGCAATGGGCAGGAATTGCTCACGCGAATGCGGCGATGTCATGCGCCAGCCGCAGCGACAGCGCGCCGAGCGTGCCGCCGATGCCGATCGCCGCCAGCACGTCGCTGGGGTAGTGCAGGCCGAGGATCACCCGCGACGCGGCGACCAGCACGGTGAACACCAGCAAGAGTGGTGCGAGCAGCGGATACCAGGCCAGCGCCACGACAGTGAAACTCACCGCCTGCAGGGTGTGGCCGGAGGGAAAGCTGAATTCGTCCAGCGGCGGCACATGCGCGATCACGCCGGGGCAGGCGCGGAACGGGCGCGGCCGGCGCGTGTGCCGTTTCAGCCAGCGGTAGAGCAGCAGCGCGGCCAGCCCGGTGGCGGCCATGTGCATGGCGGCCTGCAGGCCATGCCGGCCGTCCAGCAGGGCGAGCGCCAGCATCAGCGCGTACCAGAACATGCCATCGCCGAGCCGGCTGACCAGGCCGAAGAAGGCGCCCACCGCGCGCCGGGTGCCCCAGCGGTTCGCCGCCACGCAGACGCGGCGATCGAAAGCGAAGCGGGGCGCGTCAGGCGTGGACGGCGACGGTGGCGTGGCCATGGGTGCTGTCCTCGGCGAGTTCGCGCAGCAGGATTTCGAATTCGCGGATCACCCGTTCCGGCGACAGCCGCGCCATGCTCTCGCGTGCGGCCCGGCCCATGTGGCGGATCAGGCCGGGATTGCCTGCCAGCCTGACCGTCGCTTCCACGAAGGCAGCCGCCTTGCCGGACGCGATGCAGTAGCCGTTGTAGTTGCTGCGCAGGTGCTCGCGCGCTGCGCCCTCGCGGTAGGCCACCACCGGCACGCCGCAGGCCAGCGCCTCCAGGATCACGTTGCCGAAGGTTTCGCTGAGGCTGGGGAAGGGGAACAGGTCCGCGCTGGCGATATGCCGCGCCAGTGCCTCGCCGCGCTGCACGCCGGTGAAGACGAAGTCAGGGTGTGCCGCCTGCAGAGCGGCGCGGGCCGGGCCGTCGCCCACCCACACGTACTTCATCGCGGGCAGATTCCGCTGCGCGGCGCGGAAGGCCTGCACCGCCAGCCCGAGATTCTTCTCCGGCGCGATGCGACCCACGTACAGCATCACCGGCGTGGCGGCATCGGCGCCCCACTGCGCGCGCAGCGCGGGGTCGCGCCGGTCGGGATGGAACAGCTGTGTATCCACCGCGCGGCGCAGCAGGCGTGCGTTGCCCACGCCGAGCCCGGCGAGTTCGCGTGCCAGTGCCTCCGTGGGCACCAGGGTGGCGGCGGCGCGACGGTGGAAGCGGCGCAGGTGGCCGCGCACCAGCGGCGTGAGCCATCGCAATCCGTAGTGTCCGGCGTAGCTGTCGAAGCGTGTATGGAAGCCGGTGGCCGCCGGGATGCCGAGGGCGCCCGCCACGCGCAGCGCCGACCAGCCGAGCGGCCCCTCGGTGGCAACATACACCGCATCGGGACGCTCCTGCGTCCAGCGTTCGCGCAAGGCGCTCCCGGTGGGCAGGCCGAAGCGAAGGCCGGGGTAGCGCGGCAGCGCCACGCCACGCGTGAGCAAGGTATCGAAGCCGGGTTCGGGTACGCTGCGCCGCGCCTGGCGTGGCCGCACCACGTCGATGGAGTGTCCCCGCGCGGCGAGTCCGGCGGCAAGGCCGTGCACGGTGAGCGCCACGCCATTGATCTCAGGCGGCCAGGTTTCGCTGACGATACCGATGCGCATGACGGCAATCCTCGCGTGGCGGTGCACGCAGCTTTGCCCGGCGCGATGGCATGCGCTTGAAGCTGACATGACGTGGTGATGACGGCGCCTGGCCGGTGGGAAGTTTCGCTGGCGCTGCCGTGCACCGGTCACCGGCGTGATCGACCTGCAGGCACCCTTCCGCGGCAGGCCCCGGGTTCGAAAAAGCCGCGAACCCTCAGTGGCCGAAGTACACCGACACGCCCAGCCCCGCTTCCCAGTCGGGGGCGCGGCCACCGACACGGTGCCGCGCGCTGGCATCCAGTTGCACGCGCGGCGTCGGCATCCATGCCAGGCCTGCGCCGACGCGGCTGCCGTGGCCGTCGCCGGCGTCGTCCTGCACGGCGAGTTCCACGTAGCCGCCGAGCGTGGGCGTGATCGCACAGCCGTCGTTGACGGCGAGCAGGGTGCTGTCGCGGCCGCCGCTGCGCACGTTCTCCAGGTACAGCGCCGCCGTGCCGCGCGCGCTCCACTGCCAGTTGGCGTCGGCGCCCAGCAGGTACTGGCGGCGCGCGTTGCGGAACGCGCGCGTGCCGTCGGTGAATTCCATGCTGCCCAGCAGTCCCCAGCTGAAGGCGCCGCGGGCGGGCAGGGCGAATTTCAGGCCCAGCGTGGTGTCGCCGCGTCCGTCGCTGCTGCCTGCGCCGCGCGGGTCGAAGCGGTTGTACGAGCTGCCCAGTTGCAGTTCCAGCGCGTGGCCGATGCCCAGCCGCAACAAGCCATCGGCGGCGTATTGCGTGCCGCCGCTGTCGCGGCTGGCGTCGGGCAGGCCCTGTTCCCAGGTCACGGAACCCGGAGCGAGCACGGCAGGCGTGAAGCCGAGGCCAGGGCGGTCATAGCCCGGATTGTCCAGTGCGGCAGCGGCGGCGGCGAAACAGCCCGGCGCGAGGCTCATCGCGACGATCCATCGGCGTAACCGACGGCGGCATCGGCTAAAATCCATGGTTTCCACGCGCATGTCCAGAATCTCCATGACCGTCCGCACCCGTTTCGCGCCCAGCCCCACCGGTTTCCTGCACATCGGCGGCGCCCGCACCGCGCTGTACTGCTGGCTGGAGGCGCGGCGGCGCGGCGGCGAATTCCTGCTGCGGATCGAGGATACCGACCGCGAGCGTTCCACCGACGAGGCCGTCAAGGCGATCCTCGACGCGATGGCGTGGCTCGATCTTTCCGCCGACGAGGCACCGATTTACCAGACCCACCGCCTCGCGCGCTACAGGGAAGTGGCCGAGCGCCTGCTCGCCGAGGGCAAGGCGTATTACGCCTACGAAAGCAAGGAGGAGATCGAGGCGATGCGCGAGGCCGCCATGGCCAGGGGCGAGAAGCCCCGCTACAACGGCTACTACCGCGACCGCAACGAACCGTACCGCGACGATCCGAACCGGGTGATCCGCTTCCGCAACCCACTGGAGGGTTCGGTGGTGTTCGAGGACAAGGTGAAGGGCCGGGTGGAGTGGGCCAACGCCGAGCTGGACGACCTCGTCATCTTCCGCTCCGACGGCTGGCCCACCTACAACTTCGCCGTGGTGGTGGACGACATCGACATGGGCATCACCGAAGTGATCCGCGGCGACGACCACGTCAACAACACGCCGCGCCAGATCAACATCTACCACGCGCTGGGCGCACCGGTGCCGGAGTTCGCGCACCTGCCGATGATCCTCGACAAGGAGGGCAAGAAGCTCTCCAAGCGCACCAATTCCGTGAGCGTGATGGAGTACCGCGAGGAAGGCTACCTGCCGCACGCGATCCTCAACTACCTGGTGCGCCTCGGCTGGTCGCACGGCGACCAGGAGATCTTCTCGCGCGAGGAGATGGTCAGGCTGTTCGACGTCGCCGACGTCAACAAGGCGGCCTCGCGCTTCGACACCGAGAAGCTCAACTGGCTGAACCAGCATTACCTCAAGACCGACGATCCCGCGGCGCTGGCGCCTGAGTTCGCCTGGCATCTGGCGCGCGCCGGCATCGACGTGGCGAACGGCCCCGCGCCCGCCGACGTGATCGTGGCGCTGCGCGACCGCGTGCACACGCTGAAGGAGATGGCCGAGCGCGCGAAGGTCTGGTACGGCCCGATCGCCGAATGGGACGACAAGGCGGTCGCCAAGCACCTGAAGAACGACAGCGCCGTCGCCGTGCTGGAAGCGGCGACGACGCTGCTGGCCGCCGTCGAGTGGAAGCCGGCACCGATCCATGGCGTGATCGAACAGGTGGCCGCCAGACTGGAACTGGGCATGGGCAAGATCGCCCAGCCGCTGCGCGTGGCGATGACCGGCACCCAGGTGTCGCCGTCGATCGACCACACCATCTATCTCGCCGGACGCGACGAGGCGCTGAAGCGCATCGACCACGCCCTGCTGCTGGCCCGCGGTTAGGCCGGCAGCCACCGGGCGGAGGCACCATGCACGAGCTGCTGGCCCGCGCCATGCAGGGTGTCGACCCGGACGCGCCAGGCGCTTTCTGGCACGTATTCCTCAATCTCTGGGCGATGGTGCCCTGGGCGGCGCTGTTCTGGTGGAACCTGCTGTTCGTGGCGGTAGGCGCGCTGCTGGGCTGGTGGCGTGGCCGGCCGTGGGAAGGCATCGCCTGGGCCGCTGTGCTGGGGCCGATCGGCTGGATCGTGCTCCTGCTGCGCCGGCGCGGCAGGCCGCGCGTCGCGCCGCCGCCGCTGCCGCGTTGAATGCCGCGCCAGCGGCCGCATCTTCCTGCCTGCGGACCTGCATGTATGATCGTCCGCGAGGAGAGACACCTTGGCCCATGACGCCGCCGGCAAGCCGCACGCCCATCATTCGCATCACCACGACGCGAAGGGTTTCGTGCGCGAAGTGGCGCACGTCAGCGAGGAGCGCGGCCTGCGCCTGACCCCGCTGCGCATGGAAGTGCTGGAGCTGGTGGCCGCCGCGGCGAAACCGGTGAAGGCGTACGACCTGCTCGACCAGTTGCGCGAAAAGCACGGCAACGCGGCGCCGCCCACGGTGTACCGCGCGCTGGATTTCCTGCTGGAGCAGGGGTTCATCCACAAGCTGGAGTCGATCAACGCCTTCGTCTCCTGCCATCACCCGGCCGAGGCGCACCAGGTGCCGTTCCTGATCTGCGACGTCTGCTCGGGGGCCGAGGAAGTCTGCGACCCGCGCGTGGCCCAGCTGATCGAGGCACAGGCCAGGGCGCTGGGCTTCCGCGCCCAGGCGCAGACGCTGGAAGTGCACGGCGTCTGCAAGCGCTGCCGCAAGTCCTGATGCCGCGCCGCCGCGGCGGTCCGCTTGTGCGCCCTGTATGTTACAAAGTAACATTGCCGGCATGGACCGGACCGATAGCCCCGCGAAGGGCGACAGCGTGTCGTTGGACCCCGCGCCGATGGGGCGCGTCGCCACGGGCGATGCTTCCACGTCCGTGCGCTGGTGGCGCCTGGCCGATCGCGTGGGAGCCACGGCCTCGTTTCTTTGCGCGATCCACTGCGCGCTGCTGCCGTTCGTCCTGACCCTGCTGCCGCTGCTGGGCCTGGGTTTCCTGGCCGGCCACCGCTTCGAGCGCGGATTCGTGATGTTCGCCGCCACGCTGGCGCTGTTTACCCTGGCCGGTGGTTACCGCCGGCATCGCCGGCCGTTGCCGCTGCTGCTGGCGGCGCCGGGGCTGGTGCTGCTGCTGCTGGGCGTCACCTGGGGGCTGGCGTATCCGATCGCGGTGCACAGCGCGCTGGTCACCTGCGGCGGTCTGCTGGTCGCCTCGGCGCATTTCGTGAATCTCTACCTCGATCGCCGGCATGGCCACGCCGCCGCGCACGTGCACGGCGTGCAGTGCGCGCACTGAGGCCGTCCGTCCGGTGCCATCCGCTCCCACCATCCTCCTCGTCGGCGCTTCGCGCGGTCTTGGAGCCGCCATGGCCGCCGAATTCCTCGGTCGTGGCTGGAACGTCATCGGCACGGTCAGGGCGGGCTCGCGGACCGCGCTGCATGCGCTCGCCGAGCAACGCCCGGGCCGGGTCCGGATCGAAACGCTCGATATCAACGAGCCGGACCAGATCGCCGCCTTGCGCGGGTGCCTGGCGGGCAGGACGCTCGACATCCTCTTTGTCAACGCGGGAACGACCACGCACGACCAGGCCGTGCGGGTCGGCGACGTGTCGTTGGAGGAATTCGTCCGCGTGATGGCCACGAATGCGCTCGGCCCGATGCGGGTGATCGAAGCGCTGCAGGACCTCGTGCCGGCGGATGGACTGATCGGCGCGATGTCGTCCGGGCAGGGCAGCATCGCGAACAACGAGACCGGCATGCGCGAGGTCTACCGCGGCAGCAAGGCCGCGCTGAACATGTTCATGCGCAGCTTCGCCGCGCGTGAGGCTGCGTGCCAGCGCGCCATGGTACTGCTCGCCCCGGGATGGATCCGTACCGACCTGGGTGGCCCCGGGGCGCCTTTCACGATCGAGGAGAGCGTGCCGCTGCTGGTCGACGTGCTGCTCTCGAAGCGCGGGATGCCGGGCCTGCAGTATCTCGATCGGTGCGGCCGCATCGTGCCGTGGTGAGCCGGCGCCGGAGGCACGCGCGGTGATTGTGTAACGCCGCCCGCGCTTCCTAGCATGCGCGCATGAGCGCCGCACACACTCACGATCGCGATCACAACCACGTCCACGGGCATCCACACCCGGGAGCGCCGCAGCGCCACGACCACGCGCGGGATGCCGGCACGCGCGGTCGCCAGCTGCTGCTCGCGTTCGTGCTGACCACGCTGACCATGCTGGCCGAAGTGGTTGGCGGCCTGTGGTCGGGCTCGCTGGCGCTGCTCACCGATGGCGGCCACATGATGGTGGACGCGCTGGCCTTGCTGATGGCCTTCGCGGGCGCGCGCATGGCACTGCGGCCAGCCGACGCGCGGCGCAGCTACGGCTACGGGCGGATGGAGGTGCTCGTCGGCTTCGTCAACGCCCTCAGCCAGTTCGTGCTGGTGGCCTGGGTGGTGTGGGAGGCGATCCGGCGCCTGCTGCATCCCGGCGAGATCCTGTCGGGCCTGATGCTGGTGGTGGCCGTCATCGGCCTGCTGGTGAACCTGTTGGTCCTGCGCAGCCTGCATGGCCATGCGCACGACGACGTGAACCTGGCCAGTGCCAGCCTGCACGTGCTGGGCGATCTGCTCGGCTCGGTGGCGGCGGTGCTGGCCGCGCTGGCGATCCGCTGGCTCGGCTGGCTGTGGGCCGATCCCTTGCTGTCGATACTGGTGGCGGCGCTGATCCTGGGCAGCGCGTGGCGCCTGTTGCGTCGCTCCGCCCACATCCTGCTGGAAGGCGTGCCGGACGGCCTGGACAGCGGCGAGGTGGAGGCCGCACTGCGCGGCGCCGATGCCTCGATCCGCGGCATCCATCACCTGCACGTTTGGCAGCTGGCCTCCGGGTCGCGGATGGCGACCCTGCACGCGGAACTGCACGACCCGGCCGCCGCCGCGCAGGCGCTGCGCGCCATCAACGGCCTGCTGCGCGAGCGCTTCGGGGTGCAGCACGTCACGGTGCAGATCGACCCGGAAGCCTGCCTGGACCAGTCGCGGGGCTGCGCCCGTCGCGGCCACGGCTGAGCCCGCAGCCCGGCTATGGCGCCGCTGGCGGCGCTGCTATCATGGTCCGCCATCACGTATCGAGGAGATTTCCATGGGCAAGGGCGATCGCAAGACCCGTCGCGGCAAGACCTACCGCGGCAGCTACGGCAACACCCGCGCGCACGGCGCGCAGCCGGCCGTGGTCGGCGCCAAGCCGACCGTGACGAAGCCGGCGGCTGCCAAGAAGGCCGCGCCGAGGAAGAAGTCGGCCTGAGTCGCGGTCGGCGCGCACCATAAAAAGACCCCGCCCCGGCGGGGTTTTTTTATGGCCGCCGGCCATGCCGGCGGTTCGCCGCGCCGTTGGCGCGATGCCGCACCTCGTCCGGCGCATTCCGACGCCTGTCCGGCCGGACAGGCCGGTGGCGTGGCGCGCGCCGACGGCGCGCTGAACACAACGCGACGTGGATCGCTTGCGCCAGGTGCCGGCCCTGCCTACAATGCCGATCCATTGTACTAACGCGCTAATACATTATGAAACGTCGATCGCTGGATCCCGAGACGCCCGTCGAGTCGGCCGAGCAGAGCCTGTGCCAGGCGTTGCTGTCGCTGAAGGACGTAGAGGAGATGGACGCATTCCTGCGCGACCTGTGCACGCCGGCCGAGCTGGAGGTGCTGGTGGATCGCTGGCGCGTGGTGCCGTACCTGCTCGACGGCGTGTCCTACCGCGAGATCCACGAACGTACCGCCGTGAGCATCACCACGATCGGCCGGGTGGCGCGCTTCCTGAACCAGGGCAACGGCGGCTACCTGGCGGCAGCGGCGCGCGCGTCGCGCCGCCGTGCCGCGGCCAAGAGGGCGCGCGCATGAAGCCGCGCGACCGCCTGCGCATCGCGATGCAGAAATCCGGCCGGCTCACCGAGCCGGCGCTTGAGCTGCTGAAGCGCTGCGGCCTCACCTTCCGGCAGAGCCGCGACAAGCTGTTCTGCTTCGGCGAGGGCGAGCCGGTGGACCTGCTGCTGGTGCGCGACGACGACATACCGGGCCTGATCGCGCAGGGCGTGTGCGAACTCGGCATCGTCGGGCGCAACGTGCTCGACGAGTTCCGCCTCACCGCGGAAGAGGGCAGCGAGCCGCTGGCCGAGTTGCGGCCGCTGGGCTTCGGGCGCTGCCGGCTGTCCATCGCCGTGCCGCAGGAGTTCGACTATCGCGAGCCGGCGCAGCTGGCCGGGCAGCGCATCGCCACCTCGTATCCGGGCCTGCTCGGCGCGTGGCTGCGCGAGCACGGCGTCGCGGCGGGCGTGGTGACGCTGGCCGGTTCGGTGGAGATCGCGCCGAAGCTCGGCACCGCGGATGCGATCTGCGACCTGGTGCAGAGCGGCGGCACCCTGGCGGCGAACCAGTTGCGCGAGGCCGATGTGCTGCTGGAGAGCGAGGCCGTGCTGGCCGGTCCGCAGAGCCTGCCGGCCGACGAGCGCGGCGACCTGGTCGAATTGCTGCTGAAGCGGCTGGACGGCGTGATCCAGGTGCGTGAGTCGCGCCTGCTGTTGCTGCAGACCCCGCGCGCCGCGCTGGATGCGGTGACCCGGCTGTTGCCCGGCGGGCCGCAGCCGACCCTGCTGCCGGTGGCCGGCCAGCCAGACCAGCTGATGCTGCAGGCGCTGTGCGCGGGCGAGGTGAGCTGGCGCCAGCTGGAAGAGATCAAGAAGGCCGGTGCGCGCGAGATGTTCGTGCTGCCGGTGGAGAAGATGCTGGCATGAAGAGTCTCCCGACATGAGGCGGATCGACTGGAACGCGCTGGACGAACAAGGCCGCCGTGAGGCACTGGCGCGTCCTGCGCAATCGCGTGCGGCGGAATTGCGCGAAGGCGTGGGCCGTATCGTCGCGGCCGTGCGCGCGCAGGGCGATGCGGCTTTGCGCGAGCTGAGCGCGAAATACGATCATTGCGCCCTGACGGCGCTCGAGGTCGCCGACGACGAATTCGTGGCGGCCGAGGCGTCGCTCGATCCCGCCCTGAAGGCGGCGATACGCGAGGCCGCCGCGCGCATCGAGGCATTCCACCGCGCGGCCGCGCTGCAGCCGATGGGCGTGGACACCGCGCCCGGCGTGCGGGTGGAGCGTATGCTGCGACCGATCCAGCGCGTGGGGCTGTACGTGCCGGCAGGCAGCGCGCCGCTGCCGTCCACCGCGCTGATGCTGGGCGTACCCGCACGCATCGCGGGTTGCCGTGAGGTGGTGCTGTGCTCGCCCGCGCGCGCCGACGGCCGCTGCGACGCAGCGGTGCTGTATGCCGCCCGCCTTACCGGCGTGCACAAGGTGTTCAAGCTGGGCGGCGCGCAGGCGATCGCGGCGATGGCGTACGGCACGGCTTCCGTGCCGAAGTGCGACAAGCTGTTCGGCCCCGGCAACGCCTGGGTCACCGAGGCGAAGCTGCAGATTTCATGCGAGCCGGACGGCGCGGCGATCGACATGCCGGCCGGGCCATCCGAGGTGCTGGTGATCGCCGACGTGGCGGCGAATCCCACCTTCGTCGCCGCCGACCTGCTGTCGCAGGCCGAGCACGGGCCGGATTCGCAGGTGATCCTGCTGAGCGACTCGGCCACGCTGCTGGACCGCGTCGCACGCGAGGTCGAACGGCAGTGCGCCGAACTGCCGCGCGCGGAGATCGCGCGGCTGGCGCTGGCGCAGAGCCGCCTGATCGCGGTGGCCTCGCTGGCGCAGGCCGTCGAGGTGAGCAACCGCTACGCGCCCGAGCACCTGATCCTGCAGGTGACGGCGCCGCGGCGGCTGCTCGACGGCATCGAAAGCGCCGGCTCGGTCTTCCTCGGTGCCTGGACGCCGGAGTCCGTGGGCGATTACTGCAGCGGCAGCAACCACGTGCTGCCCACGTATGGCCATGCGCGCAGCTACAGCGGTGTGTCGGTGGCGAGCTTCCAGAAACAGATCACCGTGCAGGAGCTCAGCGCCGACGGCCTGCGCGGCATCGGTCCGTGCACCGCCACGCTGGCCGCCGCGGAACAACTGGAGGCGCACCGCCGTGCGGTGACGCTGCGCCTGGCCGAACTGGAGTCAACGACATGAGCGTACTCGATCTCGCGCGGGCGGAAATCCGCACGCTGCAGCCGTATTCCTCGGCGCGCATGGAGGCCAGCGGCGGCCAGCTGCTGCTCAACGCGAACGAATCCCCGTGGGAGCCAACCGGCGACGGTGGCATGGGCTGCAACCGCTATCCGGAACCGCAGCCCGCGGCGCTGGTGGATGCCCTCACGCGCCTGTACGGCGTGCGCCGCGAACAGCTGCTGGTGGGCCGCGGCAGCGACGAGGCGATCGACCTGCTGGTGCGCGCGTTCTGCCGCGCCGGGCGCGACGCGATCCTGGTCCAGCCGCCGACCTTCGGGATGTATGCGGTGTGCGCGCGCATCCAGGACGCCGGCGTGATCGAGGTGCCGCTGCGCCGCGACTTCACGCTGGACGTGGACGCCACGCTGGCCGCGCTCACCAGCGCCGTGAAGCTGGTGTTCGTGTGCACGCCGAACAACCCCGCGGGCAGCGTGGTGCCGCGCGCCGACATCGAGCGGCTGGCGCAGGCGCTGGCCGGCCGCGCGCTGCTGGTGGTGGACGAAGCCTACGTGGAATTCGCCGACGAGGGCAGCGTGGCCGGCCTGCTCGACCGCTACGACAACCTTGCCGTGCTGCGCACGCTGTCCAAGGCCTGGGCGCTGGCCGGTGCGCGTGTCGGCTGCCTGCTGGCGCATCCGGACGTGGTGGCCCTGCTGCGCCGGATCATGCCGCCGTATCCGCTGCCGTTGCCCAGCGTGAACGCGGCCCTGCTGGCACTGTCGGGCTGGGGACAGGCGAACGCACGCGCACGCGTCGGCATCGTGCGCGCGGAGCGGGCGCGTCTGCGCGCGGCATTGGCCCGTCTGCCGGGCGTGCGCGACGTACTGCCTTCGCAGGCGAATTTCCTCACCGCGCGTTTCGACGATGCCGGTGCCGCGTATCGGCGGTTGTTCGACGCGGGCATCGTGGTACGCGACGTGCGGCGCTATCCGGGCCTGGGTGACGCATTGCGCATCACGGTCGGCACGCCGATGGAGAACGAACGGGTACTGGCTGCCCTTGCCCCCGGCAAGGGCACCGCTGGCGGGGAGGCTTTTTTGAAGAGTCCGGCCACGGATGGTCGGGGGTTTGCCGAGGGATCGGCAACATGAGTACAAACCGGAAGATCCTGTTCGTCGACCGCGACGGCTGCCTGATCGAGGAGCCGGCCGACGAGCAGATCGACAGCTACGAGAAGCTGGCTCTGCTGCCGGGCGTGATCGCCGCGCTGCAGCGCTTCGTCGCTGCCGGCTACGAACTGGTGATGGTGACGAACCAGGACGGCCTGGGCACGGACAGCTTCCCCGAGGCGCATTTCACCGGCCCGCACGAGTTGCTGATGCGCATCCTGTCCTCGCAGGGCATCCGTTTCCGCGAGGTGCTGATCGACCGCAGTTTCCCGCACGAGGGGCTGGCCACGCGCAAGCCTGGCATCGGCATGCTGCGCCATTTTCTGGCCGACGACGGCTGGAGCCGCACTGCCTCGGCGATGGTGGGTGACCGCGAGAGCGATCTGCAATTCGCCGCGAACATGGGCGTGCGCGGCTTCCGCGTGGGGGCGCAGGGCATGGCGTGGGAAGAGGTGGCGCACCAGATGCTGGATGCGCCGCGCGTCGGTGCGGTGGTGCGCAACACCCGGGAAACCCGCATCCGCGTGCGCGTCGATCTCGACAAGCCTGCCGAGCCCAGGGTGCGCACCGGCCTCGGCTTCTTCGACCACATGCTTGAGCAGATCGGCAAGCACGGCGGCTTCGCGCTGGAGCTCACCTGCGACGGCGACACCCACATCGACGAGCACCACACCATCGAGGACTGCGCGCTGGCGCTGGGTCAGGCGCTGCAGCAGGCGCTGGGCGACAAGCGCGGCATCGGTCGCTACGGCTTCGCGCTGCCGATGGACGAGAGCGCGGCGGAGGCGCGTCTGGACTTGTCCGGCCGCCCGTATTTCGTGTTCGAGGGCAGCTTCCCGCGCGAGCGCGTGGGCGAGGTGCCCACCGAGCTGGTGCCGCATTTCTTCCGCTCGCTGTGCGAGACGCTGGGCGCGAACCTGCACCTTGCGGTGCGCGGCGACAACGCGCACCACATGGTCGAGGCCTGCTTCAAGGTGGTGGCGCGCACGCTGCGCCAGGCGATCCGCCGCGAGGGCGACGATCTGCCGAGCACCAAGGGTGCGCTGTGATGGGCGTCGTGCTGGTCGATGCGGGCGGCACCAACATCGGCTCGGTGCGCTATGCGCTGCAGCGGCTGGGCGTTGACGCGGCGCTGACCTCGGATGCCGCGGCGATCCGCGCCGCCGACAAGGTGATCCTGCCCGGCGTGGGCGCGGCGGGCCCGGGCATGGCGCGCCTGCGCGAGCTGGGCCTGGTCGACCTGCTGCGCTCGCTGAGCCAGCCGGTGCTGGGCGTGTGCCTGGGCATGCAGCTGCTCTGCGCGCATTCGGAGGAGGGCGACACCGAGTGCCTGGGCCTGATCCCGGCCGAGGCGCGCCGCTTCGCCGAACGTCCCGGCCTGCGCGTGCCGCACATGGGCTGGAACGGCCTGTCCGTGCAGCGGCAGCATCCGTTGCTGCAGGAGCTTGCCACCGGCGAGCAGGCGTATTTCGTGCACAGCTATGCAGTACCGGTCGGCGCGTGGACGCTGGCCAGCGCGGACCATGGCGCGCCGTTCTCCGCCGTGGTCGCGTGCGGCAACTTCCACGGCATGCAGTTCCATCCCGAGCGTTCCGCCGCCGTCGGCGCGAAGCTCCTCAGGAATTTCCTCGAGCTATGACGTTCACTGTCATTCCCGCCATCGACCTGCGCGACGGCCGCGTGGTGCGCCTGAAGCAGGGCGATTACGCCAGGCAGACAACATACCCGGACGATCCGCGTGCCCTGGCGCAGCGCTACGCCGAGGCCGGCACGCACTGGCTGCACCTGGTCGACCTGGACGGCGCGCGTTCGGGCAGCCTCGACAATCTCTCGGTGATCGAAGCGGTCGCCCACGACGGCATGCAGGTGCAGGCCGGTGGCGGCGTGCGCGAGGATGCCGACCTGCGCCGGCTGTTCGACGCCGGCGTGGCCCGCGTGGTGGTGGGCAGCGTGGCGATCCGCGATCCCGAACGCGTGGCGGGCTGGCTGCGCGGATACGGCGCCGATCGCTTCACGCTGGCGCTCGACACTCGCCGCATCGACGGCCGCTGGAGCCTGCCCAGCGCGGGCTGGACGGAGACCGAGGCGCGCACGCTGGACGAACTGGCACCGTGGTACACGGCGCAGGGCGCGCGCCACCTGCTGTGCACCGACATCGACCGCGACGGCATGCTGGCCGGCTTCAACCTCGACCTGTACCGCCACCTCGCCGGCACCGTGCCGCAACTGGCGGTGCAGGCTTCCGGCGGCGTGCGCTCGCTGGACGACATCCGCGCGGCGCGCGAAGCCGGAGCGCGCGGCGTGATCCTCGGCCGCGCCTTGCTGGAAGGGCGCTTCACCGTGGCGGAGGCGCTGGCATGCTAAGCCGCCGCATCATTCCCTGCCTCGACGTGCGCGACGGCCAGGTGGTCAAGGGCGTGCGTTTCCGCGACCACGTGGCGATGGGCGGCATCGTGGATCTCGCGCTGCGCTACCGCGACGAAGGCGCCGACGAGCTGGTGTTCTACGACATCACCGCCAGCCCCGAGGGACGCAGTGTGGACCGCGGCTGGGTGGAGAAGGTGGCGCGGGTGATCGACATCCCGTTCTGCGTGGCCGGTGGCATCCGCTCGGTGGACGAGGCGCGCGCGGTGCTGCACGCCGGCGCGGACAAGGTCTCGGTGAACTCGCCGGCTCTGGAGCGGCCGGGGCTGATCGACGAACTGGCCGCCGCGTTCGGCGTGCAGTGCGTGGTGGTGGGCGTGGATTCGCTGCGCGACGACGACGGCGAATGGCGCGTGCGCCAGTACACCGGCGATCCGGCGAAGACGCGCGCCCTGGCGCGCCGCACGCTCGACTGGGTGATCGAGGTACAGCGGCGCGGCGCCGGCGAGATCGTGCTCAACTGCATGGGCAGCGACGGCGTGCGGCAGGGCTACGACATCGAACAGCTCAAGGCGGTGCGCGCGATCTGCCGGGTGCCGCTGATCGCTTCCGGCGGTGCGGGCGAACCGGCGCATTTCCGCGACGCCTTTGCCGACGCCGACGTGGACGGCGCGCTGGCGGCCAGCGTGTTCCACTCCGGCGCGATCGCGATTCCCGCGCTCAAGCGATACCTGCAGGAGCAGGGCGTCGCAATACGTGTTCCCTAGCTCGTCATTCCGGCGAAAGCCGGGTTTTCAACAGACGAATGTCTGGCCATCCAGCATCTTCGGTACAGTGACGGCGCATCCAGTCGCTGGAATGACGGAAGAATCCAATCTCATCGCATGCGTCGACGCATGCTGGCAGCAGGTATTCCGATGACTGATTCCAACACCGGTCTTTCCCGCCTCGACTGGGCCAAGGGCGACGGTCTGCTGCCCGCCATCGTGCAGCACTGGTTGACGGGCGAAGTGCTGATGCTGGGCTACATGAACGAGGGGGCGCTGGCGGAAACGCGGCGCAGCGGTCGCGTCACCTTCTGGAGCCGCAGCAAGCAGCGGCTGTGGACGAAGGGCGAGAGCTCCGGCCACGTGCTGGCGCTGAAATCCATCCGCGTCGACTGCGATGCCGACACCTTGCTGGTGCAGGCCCAGCCGCACGGGCCGACCTGCCACCTGGGCACGCCGAGTTGTTTCGGTGCCGACGCGCGCCCGCCGCTGGGCTTCCTTGCCGAACTCGATGCGCTGGTGGCGCAGCGCCATGCCGAACGCCCGCAGGGCAGCTACACCACCGGGCTGTTCGAGGCCGGTACGCGGCGCATCGCGCAGAAGGTGGGCGAGGAGGGCGTGGAGAGCGCGCTCGCCGCCGTGGCGCAGGGCGACGGGGAACTGCTGGGCGAGGTGGCGGACCTCATGTTCCACCTCACCGTGCTGCTGCGCGCCCGCGGATTGTCGCTGGCCGACGCGGTGGCCGTGCTGGCGGAACGGCACGCCGGGCGCTGATCGCGGCTCTTCAGTACGTCGCGGCGGCGGCGCTGGCGGCAGGCGCGGGCGCTGCCGGCACGAAGGACACGGCCGGCCCCGGCGTGATGCCCTTGCGCCAGGCATCGAGCTGCGCCCGGATGCCCTTGCCGACATAGCTCTGCGGCTCGGAAGGCGTGAGCTTGTCGCGCCGCTCCCATTGCGCGATCTCGACCTTGGCCTTGGCGAAGGCATCGGCAAAGTTGTCGGTGCGGTTCAGTGCGTCGACGAGCCAGGCGTGGCCGAAATAGGTGAGCTCGGATTCGCTGCCGCAGCCGAAGGAGCTGTGGTCGCTGCTGGCGGCGGTGAGCACCAGGGTGCCGTCGCCGGCCAGCGGCGGGATGAAGCCGCCGGAGTAGCAGGCGTTGACCACCACCACCTTCCACTTGAACGGGTGCTCCTTGAGGATGCCGGCCAGGTCCTGTGCGCCGATCTGGTCCAGCGGCAGCGGATCCATGTCCACCAGCAGCTCGTGGTCCTCGCTGCCGTGCGTGCTCAGGTAGAGCATCAGGATGTCGTCGGGATGCATCATCTTGGCGAGGCCGTCCAGGGCGCCCTCCAGGTTGCTCCAGCTGGCGAGCGGATGCGTGGCCAGCGAAGCGGGGTTGTTTTCCAGCACCAGCACATGGGTGCTGGCGCCGAAGCGGCGGCGGAACAGCCGGGCCGCGTATTCGGCCTCATTGCGGAATACGTTTTCGCTGCCGTCGCCGGCGAAGGCGACCAGGTAGAGGTTGGGCTTGCCGGGCACGCGCGGAGCGAGCTTCGCCAGTGCATCGCGCACCATCTGCGGTTGGGCGTAGAGCACCTGTTCGGGCGTGGGGCCGTTGTTCGGCCAGTCGGTGCTGCCTTGGTCGTCGTCGCCGGTGTCGCTGGCTGCCACGGAGCCGGTCACCGCGAGGCTGTCTGCCGTCGCGGCCCGGGCCGTATGGGTGCCTGGCGCGGGGGCGTGGCCGGGTAGCCACAGCATCAGCAACATGCCGGCGGCCGAGGCGAGCAGGATGGTGAGGACGGTGCGCATGCGGTGGCGGGTCTCGAGGGTCAGGGCGTGACGGCGTCGAAATCGGCGTAGGCCGGGTGGCGTGGCTGTGCCGGCAGCGCGTGGGGCGGGCGCAGCAGCCAGCCGGTGCGGAAACCTGCGGCCTGTGCGGCGTCCAGTTCCTCGACGATGTCGGACAAAAACAGGATGTGCGCGGGCTGCTCGCCGATCGCCGCGGCGATCTTTTCGTAGGAGGCCCGCTCGCGCTTGGGGCCGGTCTCGGTGTCGAAGTAGCCGGCGAACAGCGGCGTGAGGTCGCCGGCCTCGCTGTAGCCGAAGAACAGCTTCTGCGCCGGCACCGAACCGGAGGAGTACACGTACAGCCGCAGGCCCTCGGCGCGCCAGGCGCGCAGCCGCGACGCCACTTCGGGGTAGACATGGGCGCGGTAGTCGCCTGCTTCGTAGCCATCCCGCCAGATCATGCCCTGCAGCGCCTTCAGCGCGGTGGATTTGCGGTCCTCGTCGATCCAGCGCAGCAGCAGTTCGATCACCTCCTGCCGACTTGCCTCGACGTAGCCGGCCTCCTTCGCGGCTTCGTGCAGCCAGTGCTGCAGATCGGGGCGATCGGCATGGGTTTCCACGAAGGCGGGCAGGCGCTTGCGCGCGTAGGGGAACAGCACGTCCTTGACGAAGCTGATCGAGCTGGTGGTGCCTTCGATGTCGGTGACGATGGCGCGGATTTCGGGCATGGCCGGGGAAACGGGTGGCGGGACGGCCAGTTTACCCGGGCTGGTGCCCCGCCAACGCGCCGCGTCGGCGCACCGGTTCGATGCTCCGCGCGGGCGTCAGTCGGCCACCGCGCCGCCTTTGCCTGCCGGGGTGACGGGCCCGATCATCGGGATCGCGCCGTTGCCGCCCATCACCTGCGGCAGCACGCCGTTCCATTTCTCCACGGCCTTCAGCTGGATGATCTGCGGGGTGATGGTCTGTTGCAGGAGCTTTTGCGCCTGCGCCTGTCCTTCGGCCTGCGCGACTTCCTGTTCGGCCTGGATCTTGGTGCGCTGCAGGTCGTAGGTGGCTTGCAGCGCGCGTTGCTGGGCCACCTGCTTCTGCTCGATGGCCTCGGTGTAGACGTGGCTG
Source organism: Rhodanobacter aciditrophus (assembly GCF_050026795.1). Taxonomy (NCBI): domain Bacteria; kingdom Pseudomonadati; phylum Pseudomonadota; class Gammaproteobacteria; order Lysobacterales; family Rhodanobacteraceae; genus Rhodanobacter; species Rhodanobacter aciditrophus. The sequence goes on along the minus strand of NZ_JALBWP010000012.1, from coordinate 578,110 downwards.
AACTGGAAGTTCGTGATGTTCACGCCCTGCACCTGCACCTTGTACTGGTTCAGGGCGGTGATGATCTGCTGCTGGATCTCCGTGGCGACCTTGTCGCGGCTTTCGATCAGGTCCTCGGCGTTGTACCGGGCGGCGACTGCCTTTACCGCGTTGGACACGACCGGGGCGATCACCTTGCTGGCGAGTTCGGATTCGTCGCCGAGGTGCTGGTAGACCCATTCGGCGTCGAGCGGGTTGATCGCCCAGTTCACGGCAACCTCGGTCGAGACGTTCTGCAGGTCGCGGCTGGCCGCCGTTTCGTTCGTCTGCGATTTCTGGATCTGCACGTTCATCTGCTTCACCGTCTGGACGAACGGCAGCTTGAAGTGCAGTCCCGGGTTCAGCACGCCCGGGTGCACGGCGCCGAAGGTCATCAGCACCCCCCGGTTGCCGGGGCCGATGGTGACGATGCTCGACCAAAGCGCCGCCAGCAGCACGAGTGCGCCGATCAGCAGCCCGATGTTGCGCGTGCCGGAAGCGCGTGATGCGTTGAGCGAAGACTTGAAGCTGGTTTCCATGCATGGCTCCCCTTGCCGAGCCTTGCATTCTGGCAGTACGCCGGCACCGGCGAAAGCGCTGAGGACGGCGTTGCTCCGCCGACGGTCCGGTGGCGGTCGCCGGTTCAGTCGCTGGCGGCGATGGGCTGCATGCGCGGGAAGCCCTGCGCGATGTCGCTGCCGGTGTAGTTTGCCACCCAGCCGTCCTTGTTGGTGAACAGGCGGATCGCCACGAAGTACGGCGCCTCGCTCATGTCGAACCAGTGGCGGGTGCCGTCGGGCACGCCGATCAGGTCGCCCGCCTCGCACAGCACGTCGTAGACCTTGCCGTCGATGTGCAGGGTGAATTGTCCAGCGCCGGCCACGAAGAAGCGCACCTCGTCCTCGCTGTGGGTATGTTCGCTGAGGAACTTCTGGCGCAGCGCGGTGCGTTCGGGATGGTCTGGCCTGAGGCTGATCACGTCCACCGACTGGTAGCCTTCCTCGCGCATCAGCCTGTCGACGTCGGTGCGGTAGGCGGCGATCACCTCGTCCTGGGCGGCGCCGGGGGCAATCGGCCGGTTCGCGGCCCATCGCTCGAAACGCACGCCGACCACGCCCAGCTCCCTGGCGATCGCGGCGTGTTCGTCGATCATCGTCAACGGCGCCTGCGGCCGGGTTTCGTCGAAGATGCGCAGTCGGCTCATGATGCCCTCAGCTTTTTCAGGTCGAGCTCGCAAGCGAGCAGGAACTCCAGCGCCTCCAGGTGGCGGCGCGCCTCGGCCATGTCGCGGCCCCAGGTGTAGATGCCGTGGCCGTCGATCAGGTAGGCCGCCAGTGGCATGCCGGCGTCCAGCCAGGCGTCGACCCGTGCCACCAGTTCGGGCATGTGCTGGGTGTTGGGAAACACCGGGATCTCCAGCACGCCCTCGTGGCTGGTGTACCCGGAGATGGCCTTCTGCAGCTCCCAGCCTTCCAGCCGCACCGCGCCCGCTGCGGAGAACAGCCGCGAGGCGACGCTTTGCGTGCGGGAGTGGGTATGCAGCACCACGGAGGCCGCGGGAAACCGGCGGTAGACCTGGGTGTGCAATGCCGTTTCGGCGCTGGGGCGGGCGTCGGTACCCACGGCCCGGCCCTGCATGTCCACCAGCATGATGTCGTCGCGGCCCAGCTTGCCCTTGTCGCGGCCGGAGACGGTGACCGCGATGAGCTCCGCATCCACCCGCATCGAGAAGTTGCTGCTGGTGGCCGGTGTCCAGCCGGCCAGCGCCAGCTCACGCGCGGCGTCGGCGATGGCATCGGCGCACGCGGCAAAGAGGGCGGCGGGGATCGTGTCCGGAAGTTTCTGGTGCATGACGAATGGACGTCCAAACAGATGCCGACTATAACATGCGTCGTGCGCGTGCCCGGCAGTAATGCGATCCATTCTCGCAAGTCAGCAAGCATCGCGAGCAAACGGGTTAAGATCGCCGCATCGCGTTCCACTCATCCCGCCGCATGCTGCGCCGGATTTTTCACAGACGGAGGTTTTGCCCATGTCGAACGAAAAAGATCTCGAATCGCGTCGCCGTTTCCTGAAGGTGGCGGCCGGCACCACGGCGGCTGCGGCGGTGCTGGGCGGGCTGCCGCGCTTCGCGCGCGCCGCCGACCTGCCGCACGTGACCGACGCTGATCCGACCGCCAAGGCGCTGGGTTACGTCGAGGACGCCAGCAAGACCACCAACCCCAAGCACAAGGCTGGCGCCAATTGTTCCAACTGCCAGTTCTACTCCGGCGGCCCCAGCGGCTACGGCCCCTGCGCGCTGTTCCCGGGCAAGTCCGTCAACGCGAAGGGTTGGTGCGTGTCGCATTCGCCGAAGGCGGGTTGATCGCGCAATCTGTTCTCCAGGGGGCACAGCAAAAGGCCGGCACTCGTTGCCGGCCTTTTCGCATCGTCGGTGCGCAGGCGCGCGTCTGCCGCGTGGCGGCGTCGCGTCGATGCAAGCGGGGGGGGGGGGGCGGGAAAAGTGCTGCCCGGCGCGTCAGGCTGAGGAGCTGGCCAGCTGACGCGCCGGGCGGCGATCCGGGGCCCACTGCCAAGTGATCAACCCTCGGACTGGGGATGATACCCCTGGGCGGGGCAAATGGGCGGCCGGGTGTCGAGATTCTTTCGGAAATATTCCGTTAAGCCATTCAAGGGCAAGGATTTTTTTGGCTTTTTTTGTTGCCGCCGGGAGCAAAAAGCCGAGCGGCCCCCTGAACCAGCCACTATCTGCCAGATGCTATGGAATCGAAGACATTCGGCGCATTTTGACGATATTCGAGCTCAAGTTGGCTCACCAGTCGCCGCTGGGCGACGCAGGCGGCTGTGCCGGTAGCCGTAGCCGAAATAGATCGCCAGCCCGATCACGGTCCAGATGCCCATCAACAGCCACTGGTACCAGTTTTCCCAGTACAGGAGGCCGAGACAGCTGAGCACGCCCAGCGTGCAGATCAGCGGTGCCCATGGCACGCGGAAGGTGCGCGGCAGATCGGGTCGGGTGTAGCGCAGGATCAGCACGCCCGCGCAGACCGCCACGAACGCGATCAGCGTGCCCATCGAGACGAGGTCGCCCAGGATGTCAAGCGGGAACACCGCCGCAAGCGCCGCGATGCCGATGCCGGTGATCACGGTGTTGATGTGCGGAGTCTTGTAGCGCGGGTGGATCTTCGCGAACACCGGGGGCAACAGGCCGTCGTTGCCCATGATCATGAAGATGCGCGGCTGCGCGATGATCATCACCAAGATCACGGAGGACAGGCCGATCAGCGCGCCGATCTCCACCACCCAACGCAGTACGCCCAGCTCGGGGTGCGCCCTTATCGCGGTGACGACCGGCTCGGGGGTGCCCAGTTGGTCGAACGGCAGCAGGCCGGTGATCACCGCCGCCATGCCGATGTACAGCACGGTGCATATCGCCAGCGACACCAGCGTGCTGATCGGCAGGTCGCGCTGCGGGTTCTTCGCCTCCTGTGCCGCAGTGGAGGTGGCCTCGAAGCCGATGTAGGCGAAGAACACCAGGGTCGCGGCGCGCATGATGCCGGCCCAGCCGTATTTCTCCGGCCCCTGCTGCGGCGGGATGAACGGGTGCCACAGGTCCGGGTTCACGTACTGCCAGCCGGCCACGATCACGATCACGATCAGGCCGACCTTGAGGATCACCATCGCCAGGTTCGTGCCGCTGGATTCGCGGATGCCCACGTAGCAAAGCCAGGTCAGCGCCAGTGTGATCGCCACCGCAGGCAGGTTGAACAGCGCGCCGGTGGCGACGAGATGCCCGTCCTGGTACGCCAACGGCGCGTTGGTCAGCACCGCGGGCAGATGCACGCCGATGTTGTCGAGCAGGCTGGTGAAGTAGCCGGTCCAGCTCACCGCCACCGCCGAGGCGGAGACACCGTACTCCAGCACCATGTTCCAGCCGATGAACCAGGCCACCAGTTCGCCCAGCGTGGCATAGGCGTAGGAATAGGAGCTGCCCGACATCGGGATGAGCGTGGCGAACTCGGCGTAGCACAACGCGGTGAAGCTGCAGCAGATCGCTGCGATGATGAACGACAGGATGATCGCCGGGCCGGCATGTTCGGCCGCCGCCTGGCCGGTGATCACGAAGATGCCGCCGCCGATCACTGCGCCGATGCCCAGCGCGGTCAGGCCCCAGGGACCGAGCGTGCGTTGCAGGGCGATGCCGTGGGCGGCGTCGGTGCCGAATGCGGTCTTGCGGGCGAGCAGTTGCTTGAGCATGGTGCTTCCAAACATGGAACCGGCACGACGAGGTCGTGCCGGCGGCGTGGCAGTCGGTGGGCGGGCGTGCGGGAATCAGTTCGCCTCGACGCCGCGGGCCAGGTGGCTCCTGCGGTAGCCGTACAGGTAGTACACCACCAGACCGATCGCGCCCCACACGAAGAACGTGATCTTGGCTTCCTTCGACAGGTTGAGGAACAGCAGCAGGCAGCCGATCACCGCCAGCGGGCAGACCAGCCATGGCAGCGGGGTACGGAACGGGCGCGGGCGCTCGGGCTGGGTACGACGCAGGATCAGCACGCCGACCGCCACCATGATGAACGCGAACAGCGTGCCCGAGTTGGTGATGTCGGCGAGGATGCCCACCGGGAACAGCGCGCCGAACAGCGAGACGAAGGTGCCGGTGATCAGGGTGATCACGTGCGGCGTGTGGAAGCGCGGATGGATCTTGGCCAGCGAATGAGGCAGCAGGCCGTCGCGCGACATGGTGAAGAAGATGCGGGTCTGGCCGTAGGTCATCGTCAGGATCACCGACGGCAGCGCGATGCCGGCGGCGAAGGCGATGAAGGCCGCGATGGTGTTGTGGTTCAGCAGGCGCACCACGTGGGCCAGCGCCTCCTTGCTGCACACCAGCGCCTGCGAACCGTCGCAGGCTGCGGCGAACGCCGGCGTGCCCGGCTCGAGCGCCATGCCGTTCGGGCCCAGCATCGGCTGCGCGCCCACCGAGCCAACGGCGCCGTAGCTCACCAGCAGGTAGTAGATGGTGCAGACGCTCAGCGAACCGATCAGGGCGATCGGGATGTTGCGGTTCGGGTTCTTGGTTTCCTCGGCCGCCGTGGAAATGGCGTCGAAGCCGATGTAGGCGAACACGATGGAGGCCGCCGCGCCCAGCACGCCGATGCCGCCCATCGGGCTGCCCCAGCCGTTCGGCACGAATGGCGTGAAGTTCTGGTCCTTCACCGCCGGCAGCGCGACGAAGATGAAGGCGGTGAGGGCGGCGATCTTGATCAGCACCAGCACGGTGTTGACCTTGGCCGACTTCGAGGTGCCGATCACCAGCAGGAAGGTGACCGCCAGGCCGATCAGGCAGGCCAGCAGGTTGAAGCTGCCGCCGTCCATCGGGCCCACCTGCAGGAAGTGCGGCAGACCGAATCCTGCGTGCGTGAGAAGGCCGTTGACGTAGCCGGCCCAGCCCACGCACACCGTGCTGGCGGCGATGGTGTATTCCAGCACCAGCGCCCAGCCGACGATCCACGCGACGCCCTCGCCGAGCACTCCGTAGGTGTAGGTATAGGCGGAGCCGGCCACTGGCACCATCGAGGCGAGTTCAGCGTAGGCGAGCGCGGCGAACGCGCAGACCACCGCGGCGATCACGAACGCGATCATCATGCCGGGGCCGGCCTTCTGGCCGGCCTCGGCGGTGAGCACGAAGATGCCGGTGCCGATGATCGCGCCGATGCCGAGCATGGTGAGCTGGAAGGCGCCGAGCTGGCGGGTAAGGCTTTTCTTTTCCGCCGTGGCGATGATCTGGTCGATCGGCTTGATGCGCTTGAACAGCATGCGGTGCTCCCCGGGAAACAGCGACGTCACGCTCGAACGGAAACGCGACGAAGAGGGACGCGACGAGCCGACGGACGGCCAACCATAGCGGAGCGACTGGAGGGGTACAAGACGCGATGCAGCTAGAATGCCCGCTGTTCCCGCACCCCTGCCACAAGTCATGTCGCTCGTATTTCCGCAGCTTGCCACGGCCCTGGACGACTACCGTGTGCGCCATCCGGAGGAGGGCGACACGGTCGCCTGTTTCGCGGATTTCCTCGCGTCGGACGCGGCCGTGTTCGAGCGCAGTCATCTTGCGGGCCACTTCACCGGTTCGGCCTGGCTGGTGAGTGCGGACGGTGCGCGCGTGCTGCTCACGCACCACCGCAAGCTGGGCCGCTGGCTGCAGTTGGGCGGCCACGCCGATGGCGATGCCAACCTCGCGCGCGTGGCGTTGCGCGAAGCGGAAGAGGAATCGGGCCTGCAGGACCTGGCGGTGGAGCCGGCGATCTTCGACCTGGACGCGCACCGCATCCCGGCGCGCGGCAGCGAGCCGGAGCATTGGCACTACGACGTGCGCCACGTGGTGCGCGCGAACGGCGACGAGGCCTTCGAGGTCAGTGGAGAGTCGCTGGCGCTGGCGTGGAAACCGGTGCGCGGGATCGCCGACGATCCGCAGGCCGATGCGTCGCTGCGACGCATGGCGCGCAAGTGGCTGGCGCGCGCGCCGCAGGGGTGCCCCCCTGGGTGATGCACCGCTCGCGAAAGGCGCGCCCGCAGCCGGGGGCGCCCCTACGCGTACCGCTCCGGCGCCGGGTTGAGGTGGCCGCAGGCTCCGCAGGTGCGCGCCTCGCGTGAGCGGTAGAAGCGCTCGAACACCGGCGGGAAATCACGCTCGATGCTGTCGAGCGTGAAGTACTCCTCATACAGCTTGTGGTTGCAACACTCGCAGAACCACAGCAGACCGTCCTTTTCGTGCGGCAGGCGCCGGCGTTCGATCACCAGCCCGATCGAGCCGGCCATGCGCTGCGGCGAGTGCGGTACGCGCGGCGGGAGGTAGAACATCTCGCCGGCGCGGATCGGGAGGTCGCGCGCCTCGCCGTCGTCCTGCACCTTAAGCACCATCTCGCCTTCGAGCTGGTAGAAGAATTCCGGACCCTCGTCCCAGTGGTAGTCGGTGCGCGCGTTCGGACCGCCCACGATCATCACGATGAAGTCGCCGTCCACGATGCACTTGTTGCCCACCGGTGGCTTCAGCAGGTGGCGGTGCTCGTCTATCCAGCGTTGCAGGTTGAAGGGCGGGGTGAGGGCCATGCGGGTTGTCCGTGGAAGACCGCACTACCTTAGCGCCGCCGCAGGGGGAGATAAACGTCCGTCGGGGCGAATCCGTGGCCGGATCGGTCCGCCCATGGTCCCGCTACGGCCTCGTCGGGTGGGCCGGCCAACCCTAGAGTGGCACCTCCCTCGCCAAGGAGTTACCCATGTCCGACCGTCCAGCCGTTCTGGTGATCGATGTCCAGCAATCGTTCCTGCATGCGCCGTACTGGCGCGAAGACGACCTGCCTGCGTTCCGCGAGCGCCTGGTCGCACTGATCGAGGGTGCCGCGGCGCGCGGCTGGCCGGTCGTGCGCATCCTCCACGAGGATGGCGACGCGCATTTCACCGCCGATTCCGGCCTGGTGCGCCCGATGGACTGGGTACCCGGACATCACGACGTCGTGTTCAAGAAGCACGTGCACAACGCGTTCACCGGCACCGGACTGGAAGCGTGGTTGCGCCGGCGCGGCATCGGGCGCGTCGTCGTCGCCGGCATACGTTCGGAGCAGTGTTGCGAAACGACCACGCGCGTCGCTTCCGACCTGGGCTTTTCGGTGGACTATGTGACCGAGGCGACACTGACCTTCCCGATGATCCACGCGACCAGCGGACGACGCTACGATGTCCAGGACATCAAACAACGTACGGAACTGGTTCTCGATGGGCGCTTTGCACGCATCCGCACCGTCGCCGACGTCCTCGCAGGCGCTTGAGGTCTGGTTCGTGCTCCCGCCGGCGTTGATCCTGCTGGATCTCGCCGGCGCGGCCGACGCGTTCCGGATCGCCACGGCGATGGGCCTTCCGGTTCGTCTTCGGTATGCCGCGCCATTGGCTCCCGGAGAGATGGCCCCGACTGCCCTCGGCGTGGGCCTGGCCGGAGTCGAGCCGCTGCCCAGGGACCTGCCAGGGAATGCGCTGGTGATACTTTGCGGCGCCACCGGCTCGGGCGAGAGCGTGCTCGGTTCGGCGGGCGGCCGGGCCATCGTGGCCTGGTTGCGTCGTCTGGGCGTGCGGCGCGTCGCCTGCATCTGCTCGGGCGCATTGCTGGCGGGAGTGGCGGGATGGCTCGACGGGCGCGAATGCACGACCCATCACAGCCTGGTCGAGCAGTTGCGGCGCGTCGCGCCGAAGGCCCTGGTGCTGGACAGCCGGGTCTTCGTCGAGGACAACGGGGTCTATACCAGCGCCGGCATTACCGCCGGCATCGACCTGGCCCTGCATCTGATCGGCGAGCTCGGGTCGCCCCGCCTGGCTGCGGCAGTGGCCCGCGAGATGGCCGTTTATCTGCGGCGCGCACCCGGTGACCCGGCGCTTTCGCCCTGGCTGGAAGGCCGCAATCACATGGATGCGCGCATCCACCGCGTGCAGGACGCGCTGTCCCGCGCTCCCGCCGAGGATTGGCCGCTGGCCCGCCTGGCCGGGTTCGGTCACATGAGCGTGCGCAGCCTGACGCGGCACTTCCGCGAGGCCAGCGGCATGTCGGTCAACGCGTATCACGCACGCTTGCGGCTGGCGCTGGCGCGCCAGGCCCTGGCCAATGGCGAGACCGTGGAGTCCGCTGCCGAGCGGGCCGGGCTGGGGTCGGCCAGACAGTTGCGCCGGTTGTGGGCGATCCATGCGCCGGACAGCCCGGCGGCGGCGCGACGTCGAAAGGAGGCCTGAGCGGTCAGACCTCCAGCGTCGCCAGGTCGCCCTTTTCCTCCAGCCAGGCCTTGCGGTCGCCGGCGCGCTTCTTGGCCAGCAGCAGGTCCATCACCTTCGCGGTGCCGTCGTCGCCCTCCACGGTGAGCTGCACGAGGCGGCGGGTGTCGGGGTGGATGGTGGACTCGCGCAGCTGCGGCGGGTTCATCTCGCCGAGGCCCTTGAAGCGGGTAACGCTGACCGCGCCCTTCATCTTCTCGCGCTCGATCTTCTGCAGCATCGCCTGCTTCTCGTTTTCGTCGAGGCAGTAGAACACCTGCTTGCCCACGTCGACGCGGAACAGCGGCGGCATCGCCACGAACACGTGGCCTTCGCTGACCAGGTGCGGGAAGTGCCGCAGGAACAGCGCGGAAAGCAGCGTGGCGATGTGCAAGCCGTCGGAGTCGGCGTCGGCGAGGATGATCACCTTGCCGTAGCGCAGGCCGGCCAGGTCGTCCTTGCCGGGGTCGCAGCCGATCGCCACCGCGAGGTTGTGCACTTCCTCGGAGGCCAGCACCGAGGTGGATTCCACCTCCCAGGTGTTGAGGATCTTGCCGCGCAGCGGCAGGATCGCCTGGAACTCCTTGTCGCGTGCCTGCTTGGCGCTGCCGCCGGCGGAGTCGCCCTCCACCAGGAACAGCTCGGTGCGCGAAAGGTCGGTCGACGTGCAGTCGGCGAGCTTGCCGGGCAGGGCGGGGCCCTGCACGATCTTCTTGCGCACCACCTGCTTGGCGGCCTTCAGCCTTGCGCTGGCGCGCTCGATGGCCAGCTGGGCGATGCGCTCGCCGGTTTCCACATTCTGGTTCAGCCACAGGCTGAACGCGTCATGGATCACGCCCTCAACCATGCCGGCGGCCTGGCGCGAGGACAGCCGCTCCTTGGTCTGGCCGGCGAACTGCGGATCGAGCAGCTTGGCGCTCAGCACGAACGCGAGCCGCTCCCACACGTCCTCAGGCGCCAGCTTCACGCCGCGCGGCAGGAGGTTGCGGATGTCGCAGAACTCTCGGATGGCGTTGGTGAGGCCCGAGCGCAGGCCGTTGACGTGGGTGCCGCCCTGCGCGGTGGGGATCAGGTTGACGTAGCTCTCCTGCACCAGCTCGCCTTCCGGCAGCCAGGCCAGCGCGACGTCCATGCCCTCGGTGTCGCGCGCCACGTGGTGCACGAAGAGTTCCGCCGGCAACGCCTCGCCGCCGTCCAGCTCGCCGCGCAGGTAGTCGCGCAGGCCGTCCTCGTAGAACCACTCGCTGGTTTCGCCGCTGGCCTCGTCGGTGAGCTTCACCGAAAGGCCCGCGCACAGCACGGCCTTGGCACGCAGCAGGTGCTTGAGCCTGGGCAGCGAGATCTTCGGCGAGTCGAAGTATTTCGGGTCCGGCCAGAAACGCACGGTGGTGCCGGTCCTCTTCTTCGGCACCGTGCCGATCACTTCCAGCTCGCTGACGCGGTCGCCGTGCTCGAAGGCCATGCGGTATTCGTTGCCGTCGCGGCGGATCGTCACTTCCACCCGCTGCGACAGCGCGTTCACCACCGACACGCCGACGCCGTGCAGGCCGCCGGAGAAGTTGTAGTTCTTGCCGCTGAACTTGCCGCCCGCGTGCAGGCGGGTGAGGATCAGCTCCACGCCAGGGATGCCCTCCTCGGGATGGATGTCCACCGGCATGCCGCGGCCGTCATCGGTGACTTCCACCGAGCCGTCCGCGTGCAGCACTACCTCGATCGCTTTCGCGTGGCCGGCCAGCGCCTCGTCCACCGAGTTGTCGATCACCTCCTGCGCCATGTGGTTGGGGCGGGTGGTGTCGGTGTACATGCCGGGGCGGCGCTTGACCGGGTCCAGGCCGGAGAGGACTTCGATGTCGGCGGCGTTGTAGCGGCTGCTCATGCGTGGGGATCGGACCGGGGAAAGCGCCGCAGCATGGCGGCGGGCTGGCGGAGGGTCAAGCGGTTCAGAGCGGCGCGCAATGGCGCTCCAGCCAGGCGAGGTCGGCGCCGTCCAGCAGCGGGGCCAGTGCAGCGCGCACGGTGGCGTGGTAGTCGTCCAGCCAGGCGCGTTCGTCGGGAGCGAGCAGGCCGGGCTCCAGCGCGCGACGATCGAACGGGCACAGCGTGAGCGTCTCGAAGGCGAGGAAGTCGCCGAACTCGGTGCGGTCGGCCTCGACCACCACCGCGAGGTTCTCGTGGCGGATGCCGTGGCGGCCGGGCTTGTACAGGCCGGGCTCGATCGAGGTGATCATGCCCGGCTCCAGCGCCACCAGGGCGCCGCCGCTCAGCGGCGGGCGGATAGCCTGCGGGCCTTCGTGCACGTTGAGGAAGTAGCCCACGCCGTGGCCGGTGCCGTGGCCGTAGTCGCAGCCGGTGGCCCACAGCGGCGCACGCGCCAGCGCGTCGAGCTGCGGGCCGCTGGCGCCTTTCGGGAAGCGCGCGCGACTCAGCGCGATCATGCCCTTCAGCACCAGGGTGGCGTCGCGGCGCTGTTCGGCAGTGGTCTCGCCCAGCGCCAGCACGCGGGTGATGTCGGTGGTGCCGCCGAGGTACTGGCCGCCGGAGTCGATCAGCAGCAGGCCCTTCGCCTGCAGCGCGCTGTGCGATTCCTGGGTGGCGCGGTAATGCGGCAGCGCGCCGTTGGCCTGGTAGCCGGCGATGGTGGCGAAGCTCTCGCCCACGAACTCGGGTTGCGCGGCGCGCGCGGCGTGCACGAGGCGATGCACGTCCAGCTCGGTGAGTGGCTTGCCCTGCGCGAGCTGGTGCTCGATCTCGCGGAACGCGCCGGCCAGCGCCGCGCCGTCGCGGCGCATCACCTCGCGCACGTGGTCCAGCTCGGCAGGGCTCTTCACCGCCTTGTACGCGGTGCTGGGGTTGGCGGCCTCGATGCGCCGCACGTCGGCGGGGACCGCGCTGCTGACCGCGCAGACCACGCGGGCGGGATCGAGCAGCAGGACGTCGTCCTTGCCGAGTTCCGCCAGTGCGCCGGTGACGCCGGCATAGCCTGCGATGGCGACGCCGTCTGCGGCGAGTTGCGCCACCAGTGCGTCGTCGAACTTGCCGCGCTCGGCGAACAGCGTGGCCTTGCCTTCGGCCGCCACCAGCAGATGGGCGAGGAAGACCGGGTTGCACTCCACGTCGCTGCCGCGCAAGTTGCAGAGCCAGGCGATGTCGTCGAGGCTGGAGACGAGATGGTGCGTCGCGCCGCGCTTGCGCAGCGCGTTGCGCAGGCGCACCAGCTTGTCAGCGCGGGGCGTGCAGGCCCAGGCGATCGGGTGCTCGACGACGCGCGCTTGGGGCAGGGCTGGGCGGTCGCGCCAGACCATGCCGGGCAGATCGAGGTCGGTGCGCACGCGCACGCCGTGTTCGCCGAGCTTGCCCTCCACCGCGCGCAGGCCGGCCAGCGACACGCTGTCGCCGGCCACCGCCAGCACGTCGCCTTCGCGCAGGTGGGCGGCCAGCCAGTCCATGTGCTCGGGCGTATGCGGCACGTGGAGCTTCATCAGCGCGATGCCGCTGCCGGCGAGCTGCTGTTCGGCCTGCGCGAAATAGCGCGAGTCCGTCCACAGGCCCGCCTGCTCGCGGGCCACGACCAGCGTGCCCGCCGAACCGGTGAAGCCGGACAGCCACGCACGCGCCTGCCAGTACCCGGGCAGGTATTCGGAGAGATGCGGGTCGGCGCTGGGGACGACCACGGCGGCGATGCCGTGCTGCTGCATGGCCGCGCGCAGCGCGGCGATCCGGGCGGGAACGGGGTTGCTCATGCGCGGCATGGTAGCAGGCACGCCTGTGGCCGGATGCCTGCCACAACGGTGCGCGCCATGCAACGCGCAAGATCATCACGCAGCAAATTTCAACTGCGACATTGTGTCTCGGCAGGGTGTCAATTCGGGTCGCCTGTCACTACGATGCGCGCGCCGTTCCCCACGGCATCCCCATTCATAGCCGTCCCAAAGAGTCGTTCGTGAGCAAACGTACTGTCGTTTCCGCCCTGCGCTGGACGTGCGCAGGCATGGCCGTGTTCCTCGCCGGCTGCAACATGGAGGTCCTCTCGCCCAAGGGCGACGTGGGCATGCATGAGAAGAGCCTGATCCTGATCGCGCTCGGGCTGATGTCCGTGGTGGTGATTCCGGTGATCGTGCTGACCCTGTGGTTCGCGTGGCGCTACCGCGCCTCCAACACCAAGGCCACCTATGCGCCGAAGTGGGCGCACTCGACGAAGATCGAGGCGGCGATGTGGGGCATTCCCTGCGTCATCATCGCGATCCTCGCCGTGATCACCTGGCGCAGCACCCATGCGCTGGACCCGTACAAGCCGCTGGTGTCCGACGTGAAGCCGGTGACCATCGAGGCGGTGGCGATGGACTGGAAATGGCTGTTCATCTACCCGGACTACGGCGTGGCCAGCGTCAACCAGATCGCGTTCCCGGTGGACACGCCGGTGAACTTCAGGATCACCTCGGCCACGGTGATGAATGCCTTCTTCATCCCCCAGCTGGGCAGCCAGATCTACGCGATGGCGGGCATGCAGACCAAGCTGCACCTGATCGCGCGTGAGGCGGGCGACTACGACGGCCTGTCCTCCAACTACAGCGGCGCCGGTTTCTCCGACATGCGCTTCAAGGCGATCGCCACCTCGCAGCAGGGCTTCCAGGACTGGCTGGCGAAGGCGAAGGCCAGCGCGGCCACGCTCGACCTGCCCGCCTACCGCACGCTGGAGCAACCCAGCGAGAAGGTGCCGGTGTCGTACTACGCGACGGTCGCGCCCGGCCTGTTCGAGGACATCCTGCACAAGGACATGGGCGGCAAGCCTGCCGATGGACAGCCGATGCAGGGCATGCCGATGCACGGCGGCGTCGCCGTCGCCGCTTCGCACAACGATCACGCCAAGGCTGCGGAGTAAGCCATGTTCGGAAAGCTTTCCCTTTCGTCGATCCCGTTCGACCAGCCGATCGTGATGGGCACCCTGCTGGCGGTGGCCCTCGGCGGCGCGGCCCTGCTCGGCGGCATCACCTGGTTCCGCAAGTGGGGTTATCTGTGGAACGAGTGGTTCACCACGGTGGACCACAAGAAGATCGGCATCATGTACGTCATCCTGGCGCTGGTGATGCTGCTGCGCGGTTTCGCCGACGCGATCATGATGCGCGGCCAGCAGGCGCTGGCCGCGGGCGGCGCCCAGGGCTACCTGCCGCCGCACCATTTCGACCAGATCTTCAGCGCCCACGGCACGATCATGATCTTCTTCATGGCGATGCCGTTCATCGTGGGCCTGATGAACCTGATCGTACCTCTGCAGATCGGTGCGCGTGACGTGGCCTTCCCGTTCCTGAACTCGCTGAGCTTCTGGCTTACCGCGTCGGGCGTGGTGCTGATCATGCTGTCGCTGTTCGTCGGCCAGTTCTCCACCACCGGCTGGCTGGCCTATCCGCCGCTGTCCGAGCTGAAGTTCAGTCCCGACGTGGGCGTGGACTACTACATCTGGGCGCTGCAGCTGTCGGGCCTGGGAACGACCCTGACCGGCATCAACTTCATCGTCACCATCCTGCGCATGCGCGCCCCCGGCATGACGCTGATGAAGATGCCGGTGTTCAGCTGGACCGCGCTGGTCACCAACGTGCTGATCGTGGCCGCGTTCCCGGCGCTGACCGTGGCGCTGGCGCTGCTGGGCGCCGACCGTTATCTCGGCATGCACTTCTTCACCAACGATCTCGGCGGCAACGCCATGATGTACGTGAACCTGATCTGGATCTGGGGCCACCCCGAGGTCTACATCCTGATGGTGCCGTGCTTCGGCGTGTTCTCCGAGATCATCTCCACGTTCTCCGGCAAGCCGCTGTTCGGCTACAAATCGATGGTGTGGGCCACCGTGGCAATCGGCGGCCTGTCCTTCCTGGTGTGGCTGCACCACTTCTTCACCATGGGCTCGGGCGCGAACGTCAACGCGTTCTTCGGCATCGCCACGATGGTGATCTCGATCCCCACCGGCGTGAAGGTGTTCAACTGGCTGTTCACCATGTACCGCGGCCGCATCCGCTTCACCGTACCGGTGCTGTGGACGATCGGCTTCATGGTGACCTTCGTGATCGGCGGCATGACCGGCGTGTTGCTGGCGGTGCCGGGCGCGGACTTCGTGCTGCACAACAGCCTGTTCCTGATCGCGCACTTCCACAACATGATCATCGGCGGCGTGGTGTTCGGCTGCCTGGCCGCGCTGAACTTCTGGTTCCCCAAGGCCACCGGTTTCAAGCTGGAGGAGCGCTGGGGCAAGTGGTCGTTCTGGTGCTGGCTGGTCGGCTTCTACGTGGCCTTCATGCCGCTGTACCTGCTGGGTTTCATGGGCGCGACCCGTCGCATGCAGCACTACGACAACGTGGCATGGCAGCCGTACTTCGTGGTGGCCTTCGTCGGCGCGGTGATCATCATGGCGGGCATCGGCTTCACGGTGCTGCAGATCGCGGTGAGCATCCGCAACCGCGACAGCAACCGCGACCTCACCGGCGATCCGTGGGGCGGCCGTACCCTGGAGTGGTCGACCAGCTCGCCGGCGCCGTTCTACAACTTCGCCGTGGAGCCGCGGATCACCGAGCTGGACCAGTTCTGGGCGGACAAGGAAAACAAGCGTGCCTACCCGCGCCACGCCCACTACGCCGACATCCACATGCCGCGCAACACCGGCGTGGGCGTGATCATGGGCGGCTTTGCCACGCTGCTGGGCTTCGGACTGATCTGGCACATCTGGTGGCTGGCAGTGCTGGGCCTGGCGGGCATGGTCGGTTCGTTCATCGCCCGGGCCTACGACCGCGACGTCGACTATTACGTGCCTGCCGCCGAGGTCGAGAAGATCGAGCGCGAGCGGCTGGTGCCGCTGTCCAGGCTGATTGACCAGGTGGGCGCCGCTCCCGCCGAGCAGAAGGTGGCATAAGAATGAATACCTCCGTCATCACCGCCGGCCACGACGTCGCCGGCCACGGCGACCACGCCCATCACGACGACGGCTCCAGGACCCTGCTGGGGTTCTGGACCTACCTGATGAGCGACTGCCTCATCTTCTCGTGCCTGTTCGCCACGTTCGCCGTGCTGGCCCACTCCTACGCGGGCGGTCCCACCGGCAAGGAGATCTTCGATCTCAAGTACGTGCTGGGCGAGACCATGCTGCTGCTGGTTTCCAGCTTCACCTTCGGCATGGCGATGCTGAACATGCACGCCGGTCGCCGCGACAAGGTGCTGGCCTGGCTGATGGTCACCTTCCTGTTCGGCGCGGCCTTCGTGGGCATGGAGATCCACGAGTTCGTGGCCCTGATCCACGAGGGGGCGGGCCCGGACCGCAGCGCCTTCCTGTCGGCCTATTTCACCCTGGTCGGCACGCACGGACTGCACGTCACCTGCGGCGTGATCTGGATCGTGGTGATGATGGACATGGTGCGCCGCTACGGCCTGGACGGCGTGGTCAAGCGCCGCCTGTCCTGCCTCAGCCTGTTCTGGCATTTCCTCGACGTGATCTGGATCTGCGTGTTCACCTTTGTCTATCTGCACGGGGTGCTGTGATGTCGCACGCTCACGAACAAGCCGCCCATGGCGGCAAGCACGGCTCGCTGAAGTCCTACATGGTGGGCTTCGGCCTGTCGATCGCGTTCACGCTGCTGTCCTTTGGCTGCGTGATGACCGGCGCGGTGCCGCACCACCTGATCGTGCCGGGCCTTATGGTGTTCTGCGTGGCCCAGGTGCTGGTGCAGCTCGGCTTCTTCCTGCACATGGGCATCGCCCCGGAACAGCGCGAGAACCTGATGGTTGCCGTCTGCGCACTGGTCTTCATCGCGATCGTGGTGATCGGCTCGCTGTGGGTGCTGCACAACATGAACGCCTTCATGATGCCGGGGATGGCGCACGGCTGAGGCTTGCACTCCTGCTTGCCCTGTCGCCGGCGGCTCCGCGAGGGGCCGCCGGTTTTTGTTTGGGCGCTGCGCGCGGCTTCCCTTTCCCCCAACAGCTTCATCGGTGGGGGGAGGGTTGGGGTGAGGGGGGCCCTTGCTCGTGTGCTTTCGCAAGGGACAAAGTGGTTTCGAGCCGCTGCCGCGGCCCGAGCTACTTCTCTCTTGCTTGTCCACGCACACGCAGGAGCGTGTGCGAACGGCGAAGCCGGCCCGAAGGGCGGAGGGCAGGATGCCCGGAGTCAAAGAGAAGTAGCCAAGAGAAAACGACACCCCGCGGCGGCGCTTGCCGGGCGTCCTGCCCGGCAAGTCCGTGAGCCGTGGCCGGGCTTTTCGGCCGGGCTTCCTGACCGGTCGAAAAGGCATCGCCCTCCATGGCGATGCCCGCTGCGCGGCCTTGTCGTCCACGGCTCACCGCCGCCGAGGGGCCCCGGAAAAGCAGGCGCGCTTCCTGCGCGCCAGAAGCAACAGCAACAGCGAAGCCCCGCAAGCTTGCAGGCTGTGGCTCCCTCCCCTGCGTGCAGGGGAGGGGCGGGGTGGGGTGCTCTTGATCTTGCTGTTGCTTCTGCGCGCCGGGAGCGCGCTGCTTTACCCGGGGCCCCTATGGCGCGGCGGGTGGGCGGAGGAAAAGTCCGCAGGATGGCCCGCAGGGATGCGGGCCAGTTTTTCGCCGGCACAGGATGTGCCGTCGAAAAACCCCGGAGCCCACCCGCGCACCCGCAGGGCAGGAGGCCCGGAGGGCGCGCCATCGGGGTGCCGTTTCTCTTTGGTTCCTTTCTCTTTGGGCACACAAAGAGAAAGGAACTCGGGCTGCGGCAGCGGCTCAGAAACTGCTCTGATCCTTGCGAACCGGCTGGGCAACTATTCGCCTCCCCCAAGGCGAAACGAACCGCGTAACCGCAATTCCATTATGAATCCGGGCCCCCGCGACATCTCGCGGCCGGGGCCGTCTGCCGCTAGAATGCGTATTTCCAGCACGGCTGCATCCCATGACCCCCCTGATTTTCGTCACCGGCGGTGTGGTGTCCTCGCTTGGCAAGGGCATCGCCGCGGCGTCGCTGGCCTCCATCCTGGAAGCGCGTGGCCTCTCGGTCACCATGATGAAGCTCGATCCCTACATCAACGTGGATCCGGGCACCATGAGCCCGTTCCAGCACGGCGAGGTCTACGTCACCGACGACGGCGCCGAGACCGACCTCGACCTCGGCCACTACGAGCGCTTCGTCCACACCCGGCTTACCGGCAAGAACTCGATCACCACCGGCAAGATCTATGAGAGCGTGATCCGCAAGGAGCGCCGCGGCGACTACCTGGGCGCCACCGTGCAGGTGATCCCGCACATCACCGACGAGATCAAGCACTGCATCCACGAGGCCACCCGCGGCTTCGACGTGGCGCTGGTGGAGATCGGCGGCACGGTGGGCGACATCGAGTCGCTGCCGTTCCTGGAGGCGATCCGCCAGCTGCGCATCGAACACGGCCCCGAGAAGTGCCTGTTCATGCACCTCACCCTGGTGCCGTTCATCAAGGCCGCCGGCGAGATCAAGACCAAGCCCACCCAGCACTCGGTGAAGGAGCTGCGTTCGATCGGTATCCAGCCGGACATCCTGCTGTGCCGCAGCGAGCAGCCGCTGCCCGAGGGCGAGCGCCGCAAGATCGCACTGTTCACCAACGTGGCCGAGAACGCCGTGATCAGCGCGGTGGACGTGGACGTGATCTACAAGACCCCGCTGTGGCTGCACGGTCAGGGCCTGGACGACATCGTGGTGCGGAAGCTCGGCCTCGACGCCAAGCCGGCCGACCTCTCCGGCTGGCAGCGCACGGTGGATGCCGTGGTGCACCCGAAGGACGAGGTCACCGTGGCCATCGTCGGCAAGTACGTGGAGCACAAGGACGCCTACAAGTCGCTGGGCGAGGCGCTGCGCCATGGCGGCATCAAGCAGCAGACACGGGTGAACCTCGACTGGATCGACTCCGAGCAGGTCGAGGCCGAGGGTGCCGCCAGGGTGCTCGGCCACGCCGATGCGATCCTGGTGCCCGGCGGCTTCGGCAAGCGTGGTTTCGAGGGCAAGGTGCTGGCGGCGAAGTACGCGCGCGAGCACGGCGTGCCGTATTTTGGCATTTGCTACGGCATGCATGCGGCGGTGGTGGATTTCGCCCGCCACGTGGCCGGGCTCGCCGACGCCGACTCCAGCGAGAACGACCGCAACACGCCCAACCCGGTGATCGCCCTGATCACCGAGTGGACTACCGCCAGCGGCGAGGTGGAACAGCGCAGCGAGCGTTCGGACCTCGGCGGCACCATGCGCCTCGGCGCGCAGGAATGCCGCCTCAAGGCGGGCACGCTGGCGCGCGAGCTGTACGGGCAGGAAGTGGTGCGCGAGCGCCATCGCCACCGCTACGAGTTCAACAACCGCTACCGCCAGTCGTTCGAGGATCTGGGCCTGGTGATCTCCGGCAAGTCGATGGACGACCTGCTGGTGGAGATCGTCGAGCTGCCGCAGCAGAAGCACCCGTGGTTCCTCGGTTGCCAGGCGCATCCGGAATTCACCTCCACGCCGCGCGACGGCCACCCGCTGTTCATCGGTTTCGTGCGCGCCGCGCGCGAGTACAAGGCCGTGCGGGCGGGCGAGAAGCTGGCCAGGGAGCACGTGGCATGAAGTTGTGCGGCTTCGAGGTCGGCCTGGAGCATCCGCTGTTCCTGATCGCCGGGCCGTGCGTGGTCGAGTCCGAACAGTTGCAGCTGGACACGGCCGGCGCCCTGAAGGAAATCACCGCCAGGCTTGGCGTGAACTTCATCTTCAAGTCCAGCTTCGACAAAGCCAACCGCTCCTCCGGCGAGAGCTTCCGCGGCCCGGGCATGGAAGAGGGTTTGCGCATCCTGGGCGAAGTAAAGCGCCAGATCGGCGTGCCGGTGCTCACCGACGTGCACGAATACACCCCGTTCGCCGAGGTGGCCGCGGTGGTGGACGTGCTGCAGACGCCAGCCTTCCTGTGCCGGCAGACCGACTTCATCCAGGCCGTGGCCCGAGCCGGCAGGCCGGTGAACATCAAGAAGGGCCAGTTCCTCGCACCCTGGGACATGAAGCACGTCGTCGCCAAGGCCAGGGCCGTGGGCAACGAGGACATCCTGGTCTGCGAGCGTGGCGCCAGCTTCGGCTACAACAACCTCGTCTCGGACATGCGCAGCCTCAGCGCGATGCGCGAGACCGGCTGCCCGGTGGTGTTCGACGCCACCCACTCGGTGCAACTGCCGGGCGGCCAGGGTGCCAGTTCGGGCGGCCAGCGCGAGTTCGTGCCGGTGCTGGCGCGCGCGGCGGTGGCCGCGGGCGTGGCCGGCCTGTTCGCCGAGACCCACCCCGATCCCAGCAAGGCGCTCAGCGACGGTCCCAACGCGTGGCCGCTGGGCAAGATGGAAGCCCTGCTCGAAACATTGATGGAACTGGATGCCGTGACCAAACGCCACGGCTTCCTGGAACACACTTTGTAAGCCCGCATAGCCCATCCCCAACATCTGAAGGATTGCAGCCGCATGAGTACCGACATCACCCGCATCCACGCCCGTGAAATCCTCGACTCGCGCGGCAACCCCACGCTGGAAGCCGAGGTCACCCTGGCCGGCGGCGGCTTCGGCCGCGCGGCGGTGCCCAGCGGCGCCAGCACCGGCACCCGCGAGGCGGTGGAGCTGCGCGACGGCGACAAGGCGCGCTACCTCGGCAAGGGCGTGAAGCACGCGGTGGGCAACGTCAACGGTGCCATCGCCAGTGCGCTGAAGGGCTTCGACGCCGCCAACCAGGGCGGTCTGGACGCGAAGCTGATCCAGCTCGACGGTACCCCGAACAAGGGCAAGCTGGGCGCCAACGCGCTGCTCGGCGTGTCGATGGCCGCCGCCCATGCCGTGGCCGCGCAGCGCAAGCAGGCGCTGTGGCAGTACCTGGCCGGCATCAACGGCACCACCGGCCAGCCCGGCGCGCTGCCGGTGCCGATGATGAACATCATCAACGGCGGCGCGCATGCCGACAACAACGTCGACGTGCAGGAGTTCATGGTGCTGCCGGTGGGCGTGTCCAGCTTCGCCGAGGCGCTGCGCGCCGGCGCGGAGATCTTCCATGCGCTGAAGAGCGTGCTGAAGGGCAAGGGCCTGAACACCGCGGTGGGCGACGAAGGCGGCTTCGCGCCGAACCTGCGTTCCAACATCGAGGCGCTGGACACCATCCTCGAAGCGGTGAACAAGGCCGGCTACAAGGTGGGCAGCGAGATCCTGCTCGGCCTCGACGCGGCGAGCTCCGAGTTCTTCAAGGACGGCAAGTACGACCTGGAAGGCGAGGGCAAGGTCTATACGCCCGAGCAGTGGGTGGACGTGCTGGCCGGCTGGGCCCGGCAGTACCCGATCGTCACCATCGAGGACGGCATGGCCGAAGGCGACTGGGCCGGCTGGAAGCTGCTCACCGACACCATCGGCAAGAACGTCCAGGTGGTGGGCGACGACCTGTTCGTCACCAACCCGGCGATCTTCAAGGAAGGCATCGAGAAGCACATCGCCAACGCCATCCTGATCAAGGTCAACCAGATCGGCACGCTGTCCGAGACGCTGGAAGCCATCGCCATGGCGGATGCCGCCAGGTATGCGGCGATCATCTCGCACCGCTCGGGCGAGACCGAGGACACCACCATCGCCGACATCGCGGTGGCCACCACCGCCACGCAGATCAAGACCGGTTCGCTGTGCCGCACCGACCGCGTGGCCAAGTACAACCAGCTGCTGCGCATCGAGGAAGCGCTGGGTTCGGCGGCGCGCTATGCGGGACGCGCCGCGTTCGTGAGCCTCGACCACCTGCCTGGCTGACCCGGCGCGTCTCCGCCCATGCTGCGCTGGATCGCCCTGGTTCTGCTGCTTCTGCTGATCGGACTGCAGCTGAAACTGTGGTCCGCGCACGGCGGCATGCACGAGGTGGACGCGCTGCGCCTGTCGATCAAGAAGCAGACCGACGAGAACGCGCGCCTGCAGCAGCGCAACCAGGCGCTGGCCGCCGACGTGACCGACCTCAAGCACGGCGACCAGGCAGTCGAAGCGCGTGCGCGCACCGAGCTGGGACTGATCAAGCCCGGCGAGACGTTCTACCAGGTCGACAACCAGCCCGCGGGCGCCAGCAGCACGCTGCCGCTGCCACCGCCGGCGCATCCGGGCGATGCCCAGCCATGAGCAGGCTCTTGTGGTGCGTGGTGCCGGCCGCCGGACGTGGCACGCGGATGGGCGCGGACTGCCCCAAGCAATACCTGCCGCTGGCCGGCAAGCCGCTGATCGTGCACACGCTGGAGCGGCTGGCCGCGCACCCGCGCATCGCCGGACTCCTGGTGGTGCTGGGTGCGCAGGACGAGCACTGGCCCGGCATCACGGCCTTGCACGGCAAGCAGGTGAGCACCGCGGTCGGCGGCGCCGAACGCAGCGATTCGGTGCTCGCGGGCCTGGATGCCCTGCCGTCCGAGGTGGGCGACGGCGACTTCGTGCTGGTGCACGATGCCGCGCGCCCCTGCGTGCGCGAAGCCGACATCACGCGCCTGGTCGACCGGGCCGCCCAGGCTGACGGCGGCCTGCTTGGCGCGCCGCTGCGCGACACGCTCAAGCGCGCGGACGAAGACGGGCACAGCCTGGCCACCGAGCCGCGCGAGCAGCGCTGGCGGGCCTTCACGCCGCAGATGTTCCGCCGTGGCGAACTCGTCTCCGCGCTGCGCGCGGTGGCGCTCGACGGCCGGCCGGTCAGCGACGAGGCGATGGCGATGGAACTGGCCGGCTTCCGCCCGTTGCTGGTCGAGGGCGCCGAGGACAACATCAAGGTCACCACGGCGGCGGATCTCGCGCTGGCCGAATTCCTGCTGGCGAGGACGGCATGAGCTTTCGCATCGGCAACGGTTTCGACGTGCACGCGTTCGGCGTGGGCGACCACGTCGTCCTGGGCGGCGTGCGCATCGCCCACGCACGCGGCCTGGTTGCGCACTCCGATGGCGACGTGGTGATCCACGCGCTGTGCGACGCCATCTTCGGCGCGCTGGCATTGGGCGACATCGGCAAGCACTTCCCGCCCTCCGACGAGCGCTGGCGCGAAGCCGACAGCCGCCAGTTCCTGCGTCACGCCGCGTCGCTGATGGCGCAGCAGGGGTACACGCTGGGCAACGCCGACGTCACCGTGATCTGCGAATCGCCCAGGATCGGCCTGCACGCGCAGGCGATGCGCGAAAACCTCGCCGCCGACCTCGGCTGCCGGCTCGACCAGATCAGCATCAAGGCCACCACCACCGAAAAGCTTGGCTTCACCGGCCGCGGCGAAGGCATCGCCGCCCAGGCGTGCGTGCTGCTGGAACACCGTTGATGCGACATGCGGGTTTCCTTGCCTCGCTGACCAGATAGGGCGCAGTGTGAGGGAGTGAACATCCGGATACCTGCCACGCCATGACCACCCAAGAACTCCCTTTCGCCCACGGCGCCGTCCCTCCATTGACGGCCCGCCTGCGCAGCACCCCCGAAGACTTCGTGGTCGAGGAAATCCTGGGCTACGACGCCGACGGCAGCGGCGAGCACGCGCTGCTGTGGGTGGAAAAGCGCGGCGCGAACACCGACTGGCTGGCGCGCGAACTGGCGAAATTCGCCGGCGTGCCGCCGCTGGCGGTGGGCTACGCCGGCCTGAAGGACCGGAATGCAGTCACTCGGCAAACCTTCTCGGTACAACTTGCCGGCAAGCCCGATCCCGACTGGTCGGCCTTCCCCCATGCCGAGGCAACGGTGCTGGCCGCGACGCGCCATGGCCGCAAGCTCAAGCGCGGCGCCTTGCGCGGCAACCGCTTCGTGCTGACATTGCGCGAGGTGCAGGGCGAGCGCGAGCTTGCCGAACAGACGCTGGCCGCTATCGCCGCCCGCGGCGTGCCGAACTATTTCGGCGAGCAGCGCTTCGGCCGCGAAGGCGGCAACCTCGCGCAGGCGCGGGCGATGTTCGCGGGGCGCCGGGTGGATCGCGACAAGCGCGGCTTCCTGCTTTCCGCCGCGCGCTCGCAGATCTTCAACAGCGTGCTCGCAGCGCGCGTCGAGCGTGGCGCGTGGGACGCGCCGCTGGACGGCGAGATCTGGTCGCTGGCCGGCTCGCGCTCCTGGTTCGGACCCGAGCCGTACACGGAAGCGTTGGCGCAGCGCCTCGCCAGCGGCGACATCCATCCCTCCGGCCCGTTGTGGGGGCAGGGCGAACCGCCGACTGCGGGCGAGGCGGGTGTGCTGGAGCGCGAGGTCGCCGCCGCGCACGCCGACCTGGCGGAGGGCATCGCCGCCGCGCGCATGGACCAGGAGCGCCGCCCCTTGCGCCTGCTGCCGAAAGACCTGCGCTGGCGCTGGCTGGCGGACGACGCGCTGGAGTTGTCATTCGAATTGCCAGCGGGCGCGTATGCGACGGTGGTGGCGAGGGAACTTGCCGTTACGGTGGGTGCTTGAGAAGCACGACCACGGCGCCCGTGCCACCCTGCGCCGGGCGCGCCGAGGCGAAGGCGACCACGTCGTCGCGCCGGCGCAGCAGGCGGTCGGTGAGCGCCTTCAGCACCGGGCCGGCGGCCTTCGAACGCAGCCCCTTACCATGGATGATGCGCACGCAACGCAGCCCGTGCTGCCGCGCCTCGGCGAGGAAGCCGGCGATGGAGGCTTGCGCGGCGGCGGCGTTCATCTCGTGCAGATCGATCTCGTCCTGCACGCTGAACTGGCCGCGCTTGAGCTGGCGCAGCAGTTTCGGCGAGTAGCCGTCGCGCAGGTAGCCCAGCTCCTCGCCCACTTCGAGCGTGGCCGGATCGAAGGCCATGTCCAGCAACTCGCCCGGCACCGCCGCCTCGTCGGCCTCGAGCATGCGCGGCAGCGGCGCGGGCTTCGGTGCCGGCGGCGGTGCGGCGACCGGATCGATGCGGCGCACCGCGCCGATCGCCTCGCGGAACAGGCGGGCATCGTCTTCGCTGACCGGCGCGGGCGGATGGCGTTTCATGCCCCGATGCTAGCAAGCGGCGGGCCTGGCGCGTGCCGCCGATCCGTGAAACCGCAGGGTCGCTCCGGTAAACTCGGGAAGCTACGGGGTGCGCACGTCGCGGACGACGATGCGCTGCGGTCGACTCAACACGGATCAGCATGCGAGTTCTTGTCAGCAACGACGATGGCGTGGATGCGAAAGGCATCCAGGTGCTTGCCGGGCGTCTCGGCGAAGTGGGCGAGGTGACGGTGGTGGCGCCCGACCGCGACCGCTCCGGCGCGAGCAATTCGCTGACACTCGACGCGCCGCTGCGCGTGCTGCACATGGAGGACGGCCGCTACCGCGTGGCTGGCACGCCCACCGACTGCGTGCACCTGGCGCTGTCCGGCCTGCTCGACGAGGAGCCCGACATCGTGGTGTCGGGTATCAACAACGCGGCCAATCTCGGCGACGACGTGATCTATTCCGGCACGGTGTCGGCGGCGATGGAAGGGCGCTTCCTCGGCCTGCCGGCGATCGCGGTGTCGCTGGTGAGCCACGACCATCGCGGCGTCCATTACGACTCGGCGGCGGACGCGGTGCTGCTGCTGATGCGCCGGCTGCTGGTCGACCCGCTGCCGGCCGACACCATCCTCAACGTCAACGTGCCGGACCGGCCGTGGGCGGAGATTCGCGGCTTCGAGGTCACCCGGCTGGGGCGGCGCCATCGCGCGGCACCATGCATTGCGCAGACCGATCCGCGCGGGCGTCCCGTGTGGTGGATCGGTCCGGCGGGCGAGGTGGACGACGCCGGCCCCGGCACGGATTTCGACGCGGTGCGCCGCGGCTACGTGTCGGTGACGCCGATCCACGTCGATCTCACCCGGTTCCAGGCGCTGGAGAAGGTCAGCAGCTGGATGCAGACGCTCAGCGACGACATGGCCGGCCCCGGCCACAAGGCGGCTTGAGCGATGAGCATGCATCCGCTGCCTCCTGCGGCACTGAAAGGCGAGGGCATGACCTCGCAACGTGCGCGCGACCGGCTCGCCGTGCAATTGCGCGAAAGCGGCATCCGCGATCCACGGGTCATCGACGTGATCCGCAATGTGCCGCGTCACCATTTCATCGACCAGGCGCTGCATTCGCGCGCCTACGAGAACACCGCGCTGCCGATCGGCCACGGCCAGACCATCTCGCAGCCCTGGGTGGTGGCGCGGAT
The DNA here is from genome assembly GCF_050026795.1 of Rhodanobacter aciditrophus. Classification (NCBI taxonomy): domain Bacteria; kingdom Pseudomonadati; phylum Pseudomonadota; class Gammaproteobacteria; order Lysobacterales; family Rhodanobacteraceae; genus Rhodanobacter; species Rhodanobacter aciditrophus. Next base: position 552,206 of record NZ_JALBWP010000012.1, on the reverse strand, counting down.
GACCGAGGCGCTGCTCGAACACTTCGACGAGCGCCGGGAGAAACCCGGCCGGGTGCTGGAAATCGGCACGGGTTCCGGCTACCAGGCGGTGGTGCTGGCGGCGCTGGTGGAACAGGTCTACACGGTGGAGCGCATCGAGGAGCTGCTGCGCCAGGCCCGCCGCCGCTTCCGCCAGCTCGGCCTCGCCAACATCCGTTCGCGTTACGACGACGGCAAGCTGGGGTGGGCCGACGAGGCGCCGTTCGACGCGATCATCCTCACCGCCGCGGGCGACACCATCCCCAGCCGCATCCTCCAGCAACTCAGTCCCACCGGCGTGCTGGTGGCTCCGGTGGGGTCTCCGAGCCGCCAGGTGCTGATCCGCCTGCGGGGCGACGGGCAAGGCGACTTCGCCCAGGAGGAACTCGGCGCGGTCAGCTTCGTGCCGCTGCTCGGCGGCATCGGCTGATGCGTGCCGCGAAGGAAGTCCGCTAGATGCGGCTGTTCGGCAAGCTCTATGCCCGCACTCTGGTGTGGGCGCGCCATCCCCACGCGATCCGCTACCTGTGCGGGCTCAGCTTCATCGAGGCCTTCATCTTCCCGATCATGCCGGAGGTGATGCTGGCGCCGATGATGCTGGGCAAGCGGCATCGGGCGTTCTTCTATGCCAACGTCAGCCTCGCGTTCTCGCTGCTTGGCTCGCTGGTCGGCTACGCGCTGGGACACTTCGCGTTCGAGGCATTGAAGCCGCTGCTGGGCGCGCTGCATCTGCTGACGCCGATCGAACAGGGCGTGTCGAGCCTGCGGGCCCAGATGGCGGAGCATCGCTGGGGACTCTACGGCGTGCTGGTCCTCGCCGCGCTGCAACCGGTGGTGCCGATGAAGTTCGTGACCTGGGCCGCGGGCATCGTCGGCGTGCCGGTGCTGCCCTTCCTCGGTTGCGTGGCGCTGGGCCGCGGCAAGCGGGTGTGGCTGCTGGCGCTGCTGATCCGGCTGTTCGGCGAGCGCGCCGGACAGCTGCTGCACAAGTACATCGAGTGGATCGGCTGGGCCGTGCTGGCGCTGCTGGGCCTGCTGCTGGCGTGGTGGTTCTGGCGGCGATGACGCGGCCATCGCCTCGCATGAAAAAACAGGGAGGCATCGCTATGCTGGCGCGCATGAATCGACTCCTTGCCCCCTCACTGCTTGTGGCTGCTTTGCTGGCGTTGTCTGCATGCAGCACCGTGGTGGTGGAACCGGCCGCGGGCCATGGCAGCAGCCATGTCGCGCCCGTTGCGGCGCGCACGCCGATTCCGGGCGGCAGCTACGAGGTGGCGAAGGGCGATACCCTGTACTCGATCGCCTTCCGCAAGGGCGTGGATTTCCGCGACCTGGCGAAGTGGAACGGCATCGCCGCGCCCTACACGATCTGGCCGGGCCAGCGCTTGCGCCTGTCGCCACCGGTCGGCAACGGCGCGTCGGCGGCGCACGCGGTGGCGGCAACTGTCCGGAAGGCGACAAACCCGGCTTCGGCGCCTGCCGCGCCGGTATTCCAGAGCGTACCCGCGCAGTCCCCGGCGCCGGTGCCGGCCGGCACGCATGCGTCGGCGACGCGCGGGGCAGCGATCGCCGCAGCGGCTACGGCAACGCATGCGCCGTCCGTGGCAGTCGCCGCGGCGCCCCCCGTGAGCACCGAGGTGCCGGTGGCTGGCGAGCCCAAGGCGGTCGTGCCGCCGCACGCCGCGACCCCGACGGTGGCGAGCGGCGGCTCGCGCGCGGCGGGCGGGGTGAGTTGGCGCTGGCCGGCCGACGGACAGCTCATCAAGCGTTTCACGCCCGGCGATGCGGTGCCCGGCATCGAGATCGCCGGCAAGGTCGGCGACCCGGTGCGGGCGGCGGCCGACGGCGTGGTGGTGTACAGCGGCAATGGCCTGGTCGGCTACGGCGAGCTGGTCATCATCAAGCACAACGACAGCCTGTTGTCGGCCTACGGGCACAACAGCACGCGGCTGGTAAGGGAAGGCCAGCGCGTCAGCGCCGGCCAGGAGATCGCGCGGATGGGTTCCAGCGGGGCCTCGCGCGTCGAGCTGGGCTTCCAGATCCGCAAGGACGGCAACCCGGTCGACCCGCTGGACTACCTGCCGGCGAAGTAGCGATCCAGTGATGAATCGCCAGCCGGTCCATCACCTTCGCGATTGACCGGCGGAGCCGAGCCCGGCTGGTCCGGGTTCGGCGAGTCGGGAAAGTGCATGAGCATTTTCCCTGCCGTCAAATAAGGCTGTTCGAGCGGCTTCTGGCGCTGCGCTTGAATCCCGCCGTATCAGGCCGGAAGCATGAACGCGGCGACCACGCGCCGCCCTTCGCCGGCCAGCAGGTTGTAGGTGCGCGCAGCTGCCGCGTTGTCCATCACCTCGATACCGATGCCCTTGCGCAGGAAACCGGCGATGAACGCGGCGGCGGGAAAGGTCTGGCGCGTCCCGGTGCCCAGCAGTACCAGCTCCGGCTGCAGGGCGAGCAGGGCGTCGACGTGCGTGGCGTCGAGCGCGCCGGCCTCGCGCACCTCCCAGTGCTCGACGACGCGATCGGGCGCCAGCAGGAAGCTGTCGGTGAGTTCGCGATCGATCAGCGTGACACCGTGTTCGCCGACCCTGCGCACGAACAGGTAACCCTCCGGTAGTTCGAGGTTGAGATCCATCAGCGCGGCAGTGCGATCTTGGGTTCGTCGGCATTGCGCCGGAACAGTACGGCGACGTGGCCGATCTGCTGGATCGCCTCGGCGCCGGTGCCGGCCAGCAGGGTATCGAGCTGCGCCTGGCGCTCTTCCTTGTCGCCGCCGGAAAGCTTCACCTTGACCAGCTCGTGGATCTCCAGCGCCTGGCCCAGTTCCTTGACCACGGCGTCGCTGGCGCCCTTGTTGCCGAGCAGGACGACCGGGTTCAGGCCATGGGAGAGACTGCGCAGGTAGCGGATCTGCGAGGGGGAGAGGGCCATGCGGCGGCTTCGATTCGCGGGGAGTGAGCGGCAAAGGGTATCATGCGCCCCGATTCCCCTGCAGTGATGCTGTCCCATGAGCCGCAGCAAGAGCAGCGCCGGCTGGCTGCGCGAACATTTCAGTGACGTCTACGTGAAGAAGGCGCAGGCCGAGGGCGTGCGCTCGCGCGCGGTCTACAAGCTGGAAGAGCTGATCGACCGCGACCGCCTGCTGAAGCCCGGCATGACCGTGGTGGACCTGGGCGCGGCGCCGGGCGGTTGGTCACAGCTTGTGCGCCAGCGGCTGGGCGACCAGGGCAAGGTGTTCGCGCTCGACATCCTGCCGATGCAGGGCATCGCCGGGGTGGATTTCCTCGAGGGCGATTTCCGCGAGGAAAGCGTGCTGCGGGCACTGGAGGCGCGGCTGGCGGGGCAGAAGGTCGATCTTGTACTGTCGGACATGGCCCCCAATATGAGTGGCGTGGCCTTGGCCGACCAGATCCGGGCAATGGAACTGGCTGAGTTGGCACTGGATTTTTCCCGGCAGTGGCTGAAACCGGGTGGTGCGTTCCTGATCAAGCTGTTCCAGGGCGCCGGCTTCGACGATTACCTGCGCAGCTTGCGCGCGGACTTCTCGCGCGTGACGATGCGTAAACCAAAGGCCTCGCGTGCACGTTCACGCGAGGTATACGCGCTGGCGACCGGCCGCAAGGCCGCCGTGGCGCAACCGGGCGGGAACCCTGCATGAACGAAACAGCAAAAAACGTGTTGCTCTGGGTGATCATCGCGGTGGTGCTGTTCACCGTGTTCCAGAGCTTCAATCCGCACGGCGGCGGCTCGTCGAACATGGCCTACTCGAGCTTCGTGCAGAGCGTGGCCAACGGCAACGTTTCCAGTGCCGTGATCAGCGCGGATTCGCCGCCCAGCATCAGCGGCAAGCTGAAGGACGGCAGCTCCTACCGCACCGTGGCGCCGATGCTGGGCTTCTCCACCAACCAGGTGGTTAAGCAGATGCAGGACAAGGGCGTGGAGGTGCGCCAGGATCCGGCCGAGGGCTTTTCGCTGCTGGGCCTTCTGGTCAGCTGGCTGCCGGTGCTGCTGATCGTGGGCGTGTTCATCTGGTTCATGCGCCAGATGCAGTCCGGCGGTGGCGGGCGCGGTGCGATGAGCTTCGGCCGTTCGCGTGCCAAGCTGCAGGGCGAGGATCAGATCAAGGTCAACTTTTCCGACGTGGCCGGCTGCGACGAGGCCAAGGAGGAAGTGGGCGAACTGGTCGAGTTCCTGCGTGACCCGGGCAAGTTCCAGAAGCTGGGGGGCAAGATTCCGCGCGGCGTACTGATGGTGGGCCCGCCCGGCACCGGCAAGACCCTGCTGGCCAAGGCCATCGCCGGCGAGGCCAAGGTGCCGTTCTTCTCGATCTCCGGTTCGGACTTCGTGGAGATGTTCGTGGGCGTGGGCGCCAGCCGCGTGCGCGACATGTTCGAGCAGGCCAAGAAGCACGCGCCGTGCATCATCTTCATCGACGAGATCGACGCGGTGGGGCGCCATCGCGGCGCCGGCCTGGGCGGCGGTCACGACGAGCGCGAGCAGACGCTGAACCAGTTGCTGGTGGAGATGGACGGCTTCGAGGGCTCGGAAGGCATCATCGTGATCGCCGCGACGAACCGGCCGGACGTGCTCGATCCCGCGCTGCTGCGCCCGGGCCGCTTCGACCGCCAGGTGGTGGTGGGCCTGCCCGACGTGAAGGGCCGCGAGCAGATCCTCAAGGTGCACCTGCGCAAGGTGCCGGTGGCCAGCGACGTGGATCCCATGACCATCGCGCGCGGTACGCCGGGCTTCTCCGGCGCCGATCTCGCCAACCTGGTCAACGAGGCGGCGCTGTTCGCCGCGCGCGAGAACGCGCGCGAAGTGCGCATGAGCCACATGGACAAGGCGCGCGACAAGATCCTGATGGGCGCCGAGCGCCGTTCGATGGCGATGAGCGAGGACGAGAAGAAGCTCACCGCCTATCACGAGGCCGGTCATGCCATCGTGGGGCGCCTGGTGCCGGAGCACGACCCGGTCTACAAGGTGACCATCATCCCGCGCGGCCGCGCGCTGGGCGTCACCATGTACCTGCCGGAAGGTGACAAGTACAGCATGAACAAGGTGGCGATCGAGTCGCAGCTCTGCTCGCTGTACGGCGGTCGCGTGGCCGAGGAACTGATCTTCGGCGCCGACAAGGTCACCACCGGCGCCTCCAACGACATCGAGCGCGCCACCAAGATGGCGCGCAACATGGCCACCAAGTGGGGGTTGTCGGACGAACTCGGTCCGATCACCTATGGCGAGGACGAGGACGAGGTGTTCCTGGGCCGCTCGGTGACCCAGCACAAGAGCATCTCCAACGAAACCGCCAGCAAGATCGACGAGGTGGTGCGCGGCATCCTCGACCGCGCCTACGCGCGCAGCACGCAGCTGCTGACCGACAACATCGACAAGCTGCACACGATGGCCGAGGCGTTGCTGCAGTACGAGACCATCGACGCGCACCAGATCGACGACATCATGGCCGGTCGCCAGCCCGGGCCGCCCGCCGACTGGAACCGCAATGCCAGCGGCGGCCCCACGCCACCCCCGCCGCCACCCAAGGGCGGGGACTCCACGGTGGGCAAGGTGGGCGATCCGGCGACACAGAATCGTTCCGGCCTGGACATCTGATACGGACGTCTGGACGTCCAAATCCGCTGCGGCGACGAATCGGACGGAGGGAGCGGAGATGACCGCTCCCTCTGTTGTTTGCGTATCGCTGGAAACGCGTCGCCATGACCATGCACGCTGATCCGGCGCGTGGCGCAATGCCGGGATGGCAGGGCGAAGACGAAGCGCGTGAAAAAAAATTCACGAAAAGTGTTGACCTTCTCGACACGACCCTGAATAATTCCGCTCCTCGCTTCGGCAGTTCGGGAAACCGGCTGACGGAGTGGCAAGTTCAGTGCGCGCCCGTAGCTCAGTTGGATAGAGTACCTGGCTACGAACTAGGTGGTCGGGAGTTCGAATCTCTCCGGGCGCGCCATTTTGTACTGCATGGTGAGGCGTTCGCGCTTCGCCATGCTTCCCGGGGCGGGCGGTTCGCCAGTGCCGTGGGATGGTGGGCATGGTGCCCTGAGCGATGCTTGCGGATTGACGGATGGCGTGGTCACCCGTAGCATTTCAAGGCTCCGTTGATGAAGGCTGTCGCGGGCTCGTTCGGGGTATAGCTCAGTCTGGTAGAGCGTTGCGTTTGGGACGCAAAAGTCGGGGGTTCGAATCCCTCTGCCCCGACCACAGCGTGTTCTGCCGTAGGCGTCCGCGCCTGTAGCTCAACCGGATAGAGCATCGGCCTTCTAAGCCGACGGTTGCAGGTTCGAGTCCTGTCGGGCGCACCACTGACAAGTGTTTATGGTGGACGTAGCTCAGCTGGTCAGAGTCCCGGATTGTGATTCCGGTTGTCGTGGGTTCGAATCCCATCGTCCACCCCAAAATTGAAGCTTCAGGGCCGTTAGCTCAGTTGGTAGAGCAGTTGACTCTTAATCAATTGGTCGTAGGTTCGAATCCTACACGGCCCACCAATACGCGAAACGCCGACCCCTGTGGTCGGCGTTTCGCTTTTGGGCGATGCGGGCGTGTCCGGTGTGGGCCGCATGCTTGTGCTGCGGCTCGGCGCGACCGTACAATGAACCGCTTTAGCGCAGGGTAATCATCGACTTAGGCCGCGGCGGAGCGGGCGTGGCGAAAGCACCGTTTCCGTCTTGAAGGCCGGGCGTGGCAAGGCGAAAGTGGCGGAACTGGTAGACGCACCAGATTTAGGTTCTGGCGGGTAACCCCCGTGCGGGTTCGAGTCCCGCCTTTCGCACCAATTCGCGATGGTTTTCCGGCGCCGAACGGTTGCCGCCATGGCGCCCATCGGGCGCCACAACTTCAGGTTCCAGGAGTCGACATGCAGGTTTCGGTTGAGAACATCGGCACGCTCGAGCGCAAGCTCACGGTGAAGTTTCCCGCTGAGCGCTACGAGACGCAGGTGAGCGCGCGCATCGCGGAGCTGGGGCGTACGGTGCGTCTGAAGGGTTTTCGCCCGGGCAAGGTGCCGGTGGCGGTCATCAAGCAGCGTTTCGGCGAGCAGGTGCGCGGCGAGGTGCTGTCCGACCTGATCGGCAGCACGCTGCGCGAGGCGGTGACGCAGGAGAAGCTGCAGCCGGTCGCCAACCCCGCCATCGACACCACCGGCAAGCCGGAGAACGGCGAGATCGCCTACACCGCCACCTTCGAGGTGATGCCCGAATTCCCCGCGATCGACGTGTCCGCGCTGGAGATCAGGCGCCCGCTGGCGGTCGTGACCGACGGCGACGTGGACAAGATGCTGGAAACGCTGCGCCAGCAGCGCCGCAGCTTCGAGCTGGTCGAGCGCTCCTCGGCCGACGGCGATTTCGTGATGTTCGAGTATGCCGCGCAAGTCGGCGATTACCGTTTCCCGGCCGAGGGCCTGGAGCGTGCGGGAAGCGTGCTGGGCTCCGGCAACCTGTTCAAGGCGCTGGACGAAGCGCTGACCGGCCGCCAGGCCGACGACAACTACGAGGCCGACATCGAGTTCCCGGCGGACTTCCGCAACGAGAACCTGGCCGGCAAGAGTGCCAAGGTGAGCTTCAGGATCATCAAGGTGCAGGAGCCGAAGCTGCCGGAGGTCGACGCCGAATTCGCCAAGCTGTTCGGCATTGCCGATGGCGACCTGGAGCATTTCCGCAAGGAAGTGCGTGCGAATCTCGAGCGCGAGCTGAAGGCTGCGCTGATGGGGCGGCTGAAGTCCGAGGTGGCCGAGAAGCTGGCCGATGCGCATGCCACGCTGGATGTGCCCAAGCTGATGGTGCAGTCCGAGGCGCAGGCGATGGCGGCCGGCAGCGTGCCGCGTGGCCAGCAGCCGCCGCCGCAGCTGGTCGAGGCCGCGCTGCCAATGGCGCGCAAGCGCGTGATCGCGGGCCTGCTGATGGGCGAGATCGCCCGCAGGCAGGAGCTGAAGATCGACCGCAAGCGCGTGGCGGAGCAGCTTGCCGCGATCGCCTCGACCTACGAGGAGCCCGAGAAGGTCATTGAACTCTACAACGGTGACCCCCAGTTGATGTCCGGGCTGCAGAACCGCGTGATGGAAGACCAGGTGGCCGAATGGGTGGCGGATCACGCCAACACCACCAACCTGGATCTCGGCTTCGACGAGGTGATGCGCCCCGCAGGTGCCTGATCGTCAGGCGCCGCCCGACGGGTCTGGCGTCTGCCGGGCCCGATGGCATACTCAAGGCACATAACCAGAGAGCGCAAAGACCATGGAACAGATTCAGAACCTCAACCTGGTGCCGATGGTCGTCGAGCAGACTGCCCGCGGCGAGCGCTCCTACGACATCTACTCGCGCCTGCTGAAGGAGCGGGTGATTTTCCTGGTCGGCGAGGTCAACGACCAGGTGGCGAATCTGCTGGTCGCGCAGATGCTGTTCCTCGAGTCGGAGAATCCTGACAAGGATATCCACCTGTACATCAACAGCCCGGGCGGCGCGGTTACGGCGGGGCTGGCGATCTATGACACGATGCAGTACATCAAGCCCGACGTCAGCACGATGTGCATCGGCCAGGCCTGCAGTGCGGCGTCGTTGCTGCTGATGGCCGGAGCCAAGGGCAAGCGCTATTCGCTGCCGAACTCGCGCGTGATGATCCACCAGCCGTCGGGCGGCGCCCGCGGCCAGGCGACGGACATCGAGATCCAGGCCCAGGAAATCCTGTACCTGCGCCGTCGCCTGAACGACATCTACGTGCAGCATACCGGCCAGCCGCTGGATCGGATCGAACGCGACATGGAGCGCGACCGCTTCATGAGCGCCGAGGCCGCCCGCGAGTACGGCCTGATCGACGCGGTGCTCGACCGGCGCGCGGTCGACACGGTCAAGTCGGCTTAACTTTTGCGATCGTCCCTGATCGCGAAGATCAAATGGGCGGCCATCCATGGCCGCGCTCATCACGGCCACGGCCTGAGTTGAGGGGCTCCGCGTCTGCGGGCAGACGCGGAGCCCTGTGCTATTCTCGGGCCGCAACCTGAACCACCCACAGTTTCACCAGCGGAATCAAAGTATGAGCGACGACCGGCAGGGACGTTCCAGCGACGGCGGGAAGATTCTCTACTGCTCTTTCTGCGGCAAGAGCCAGCATGAGGTGCGCAAGCTGATCGCGGGCCCGTCCGTGTTCATCTGCGACGAGTGCGTTGAGCTGTGCAACGACATCATCCGCGAGGAACTGGAGGAGAAGGCCGCCTCCGGCCGCACCCAGCTGCCCAAGCCCAAGGAGATCCGCGAGTCGCTGGACCAGTACGTGGTGGGCCAGGCCCGCGCCAAGAAGGCGCTGGCGGTGGCGGTGTACAACCACTACAAGCGCATGGAGTCGCGCCAGAAGGGCGACGACGTCGAGCTGGGCAAGTCCAACATCCTGCTGATCGGTCCCACCGGGTCGGGCAAGACCCTGCTGGCCGAGACGCTGGCCCGCCTGCTCAACGTGCCGTTCACGATCGCCGACGCCACCACGCTGACCGAGGCCGGTTACGTGGGCGAGGATGTCGAGAACATCATCCAGAAGCTGCTGCAGAAGTGCGACTACGACGTCGAGAAGGCGCAGTCGGGCATCGTCTACATCGACGAGATCGACAAGATCTCACGCAAGAGCGAGAACCCGTCGATCACTCGCGACGTGTCAGGCGAGGGCGTGCAGCAGGCGCTGCTGAAGCTGATCGAGGGCACGCTGGCCTCGGTGCCGCCGCAGGGCGGCCGCAAGCATCCGCAGCAGGAATTCCTGCAGGTGGACACCAAGAACATCCTGTTCATCTGCGGTGGCGCGTTCGCGGGGCTGGAGAAGGTGATCCAGCAGCGCTCCGAGAGTACCGGCATCGGCTTCGGCGCGGAGGTGCGCAGCAAGGAGCGCACCCAGAACCTCGGCAAGGTGCTGGCCGACGTGGAGCCGGCGGACCTGGTGAAGTTTGGCCTGATTCCCGAATTCGTCGGCCGTCTGCCGGTGGTCGCCACGCTCGACGAGCTGGATGAGGCCGCGCTGGTGAAGATCCTCACCGAGCCGAAGAACGCCGTCACCAAGCAATTCAGGAAGCTGTTCGAGATGGAGGACGTGGAGCTGGAGTTCCGTCCCGAGGCGCTGCAGGCGATCGCCAGGAAGGCGCTCAAGCGCAAGACTGGCGCTCGCGGCCTGCGCACCATCCTTGAGCAGGTGTTGCTGGACACCATGTACGAGCTGCCTTCGCTGGAGCACGTCAGCAAGGTGGTGGTGGACGATGCGGTGATCGAGGGCCAGGCTGAGCCTTACCTGATCTACCGCGGCAACCTGCAGCAGCGTGCGGCGGGCGAAGGCGGCGACGCCGCCTGATCGCTGCAGGTTTCGCGAAACGGCTCCGGCGCACGCGCCGGAGCCGTTTTGTTTTGTCTGTGGGGAGCGGCCGGATGGCCCCCCATCTGGCTTCGGCGACCGTGGATGATCGCAAGGCGCCCAGGGGGGCATGGACGGCCGCCGGCTTGATCCTTGCGAGCAGTGATGTCCGCAAGGCCTGGCGTTCACCAGGTCGGCGTCGCTTGAGTAACCCCCGGTTCGCCACCACTTGACGTGTCATGGCGCCCGGCGCAGTGTCGGGCCTGCCCCACCGGATTTCCGCGAGAACCCCCTCAATGGCCAAGAATGCCCCTACGCCTGCCGTCCCCGACGCGCTGCCCGTGCTGCCGCTGCGCGACGTGGTGGTCTATCCGCACATGGTGATCCCGCTCTTCGTGGGACGCGACAAATCCATGCGTGCGCTGGAGCGCGCGATGGAAAGCGAGCGGCAGATCCTTCTGGTGGCGCAGAAGAGCCCGGACATCGACGATCCGGCGGTCGGCGACCTGCACCAGATCGGCACGCTCGCCGGTGTGCTGCAACTCCTGAAACTGCCCGACGGCACGGTGAAGGTGCTGGTCGAGGGCCAGTCGCGGGTGATGATCGAGGATTGCCACGAGGATGGCGGCATGCTGGTGGCGCGTTCGCGCGTGATCGAGCCGGTGTACAGCGCCAAGGAGCGCGAACTGGACGTTGTCTCGCGCACGCTGATCTCGCTGTTCGAGCAGCTGGTGAAGCAGAGCCGCAAGCTGCCGCCGGAAGTGCTAGCCAGCCTGTCCGGTATCGAGGACCCCTCGCGCGTGGCCGACTCCATCGCCGCGCACCTGTCGGTGCGCATGGCCGACAAGCAGAAGGTGCTTGAGACCGCCGACGTGGGCGAGCGGCTGGAGCTCCTGATTGGGCTGGTCGACGGCGAGATGGACTTGCAGCAGGTGGAGAAGCGCATCCGCGGCCGCGTGAAATCGCAGATGGAGAAGAGCCAGCGCGAGTACTATCTCAACGAGCAGATGAAGGCGATCCAGAAGGAGCTGGGCGAAGGCGAGGAAGGCCCGAACGAGGTCGAGGAGCTGCAGAAGAAGATCGAGTCCGCCGGCATGCCCAAGGCGGTGCTGGCCAAGGCGCGCCAGGAATTCGGCAAGCTCAAGCAGATGTCGCCGATGTCGGCCGAGGCCACGGTGGTGCGCAACTACCTCGACTGGCTGGTCGGCGTGCCGTGGAAGAAGCGCAGCAAGGTGCGCAAGGACCTCGCGCTGGCACAGCAGGTGCTGGACGCCGACCATTTCGGCCTGGAGAAGGTCAAGGACCGCATCCTCGAATACCTCGCCGTGCAGCACCGCGTGTCGGCGATGAAGGGGCCGATCCTCTGCCTGGTCGGTCCGCCCGGCGTGGGCAAGACCTCGCTCGGCCAGTCGATTGCCAAGGCCACCAACCGCAAGTTTGTCCGCATGTCGCTGGGCGGCGTGCGTGACGAGGCGGAAATCCGCGGTCACCGTCGTACCTACATCGGCTCGATGCCAGGTCGCATCGTGCAGAACCTCAACAAGGCCGGCAGCAGGAACCCGCTGTTCGTGCTGGATGAGATCGACAAGATGTCGATGGACTTCCGCGGCGACCCGTCGTCGGCGCTGCTGGAGGTGCTCGACCCCGAGCAGAACCACGCGTTCAACGACCACTACCTCGAGGTGGATCTCGACCTCTCCGAGGTGATGTGGATCGCCACGGCGAACTCGCTCAATATCCCGGGCCCGCTGCTGGACCGCATGGAAGTGATCCGCATCCCCGGCTACACCGAGGACGAGAAGCTGGCGATCGCGCAGAAGTACCTGCTGCCCAAGCAGCTCAAGGCGAACGGGCTGAAGCCCGAGGAGCTGAGCGTGGCGGAGGAGGCGGTGCGCGACATCGTGCGTTACTACACGCGCGAGTCCGGTGTGCGCAACCTGGAGCGCGAGATCTCCAAGATCTGCCGCAAGGTGGTGAAGGAACTCACGCTGGGCGAGGTGCGCAAGGCCAAGGGCAAGGCGAAGCCGGCGGCAAAATCCGCGAAGGGCAAGGCGAAGGCCGTGGCAGCGGTGGTGGTGGACTCGGCGAACCTCGACCACTACCTCGGCGTGCGCCGGTTCGACTTCGGCCGCAAGGAGCTGCAGAACGAAGTCGGCCTGGTTACCGGTCTGGCCTGGACCCAGGTGGGCGGCGAGCTGCTCAGCATCGAAGCCTCGGTGGTGCCCGGCAAGGGTCGGCTGGTGCATACCGGCCAGCTCGGCGACGTGATGAAGGAGTCGATCCAGGCCGCGCTGTCGGTGGTACGCGCGCGCGTGGACCGACTGGGAATCGATCCGGAGTTCCACCAGAAATTCGACATCCACGTGCACGTGCCGGAGGGTGCCACGCCGAAGGACGGCCCGAGCGCCGGCATCGGCATGTGCACCGCGCTGGTGTCCGCGCTGACCAAGGTGCCGGTACGCTCGGAAGTGGCGATGACTGGCGAGATCACGCTGCGCGGCCGCGTGCTGCCGATCGGCGGGCTCAAGGAGAAGCTGCTGGCCGCACATCGCGGCGGCATCACCACGGTGATCATCCCCGAGGACAACAAGAAGGATCTGGCCGACATGCCGGCCAACATTACCGCCTCGCTGGAGATCCACCCGGTGCGCTGGATCGACGAAGTGCTCGACATCGCGCTGGAGCACCCGCTGCAGCCGAACGAGCCGAAAACCGCGTCGCGCGCCGAGCGCGAGGAACAGTCGGAAGTCGACGAGGCGGAATCTCACGCGCGACCGCACTGATGTCGGACGCAGACAAGACGCCGCGAGCCGTTTCCCGGCTCGCGGCGTCTTGCGTTTTCGCGCATGCCGGAAAACCCGCAGGCGTCGTGGGCGTTTTTTGTGACCCAGTCGCCGACAAACCTCCCGTCGCCGCTGCGTATGGCCCGAAAACCTTGCTGCAGCTTGTATTGCGGTGTTTGGCGAGGCACTGGTATAAAGGCGAAACCGCAATCCCGGCGCCTGCTGCACGTGTCCGCGATGCGGGGTTGCGTTACGGCGCCAAGCGGGTACCACCATCCACGGCGGCTGCGCGAGCCCATGCCACGGGGCGAGCCTGCCGCAAAACGTACTAGGGAGTTTTCAATGAATAAAACCGATCTGATCAATGCCATCGCCGACAAGGCAGAACTGACCAAGGCCGACGCCGGTCGCGCGCTCGAAGCGTTCTTCGAGGTCGTGCAGAAGTCGCTGAAGAAGGGTGAGGACGTGTCGGTGGTCGGTTTCGGTACGTTCACCGTGCGCAAGCGTGCCGCCCGTACCGGTCGCAACCCGCGCACCAACGAGACGATCAAGATCAAGGCCTCGAAGGTTCCCGCCTTCAAGGCTGGCAAGACGCTCAAGGACGCCCTAAACTGAGCGGCTGACGCTCGGTTTCGGGTGCTTAGCTCAGCGGTAGAGCGCCGCCCTTACAAGGCGATGGTCGTAGGTTCGATCCCTACAGCACCCACCAGAAAACTGTGGAGCGGTAGTTCAGTCGGTTAGAATGCTGGCCTGTCACGCCGGAGGTCGCGGGTTCGAGTCCCGTCCGCTCCGCCACGGTTCGCAAGGGCGCCCCAGTGGCGCCCTTGTCGTTTGGACCACGTCTCCGGGAATCCGCCGCGACAGGCGTCCGAATCGGTTCATGCAACGTGCGCCGCGTGCGCAGATCAACACTGGCAGGAAGGGTAGGCAATGCTGCAGGCAATGCGTAACAAGATGCACGGATGGCCGGCCGTCGTCCTTCTCGGCGTGGCGACCTTCGCGATGACGTTCTTCGGCATCGAGGGATATATCGAATCCCGCGCCGATACCTACGTGGCGAAGGTGGGCAAGCACGAGATCAGCCAGCAGGACTTCCAGGATCGCATGAACCAGCTGCGCCAGCAGTTGAGCGCCGAGCAGGGCGACAGCTTCGATCCGGACGCGTTCGAGAAGCCGGCGATGAAACTGCAGGTGCTGGACGGCATGATCGACCAGCAACTGCTGCTGAAGGCGAACGAGGACTGGGGTATTCGCGTACCCGACCAGGCGGTGCGCGATTACATTGCGGCGATCCCCGCGTTCCAGGTCAACGGCCAGTTCGATCCGAACACCTACCGCACCCTGCTGGCCGAGCAGCGCAAGACGCCGGAAATGTTCCAGAACGACGTGACCGCGTCGCTGGCCACGCAGGCGTTGCCGAACGCGATCGACGCCAGCACCATCGTCACCGACGCCGAAATCGACCATTACCTCAATCTGCGCATGCAGCGCCGCGACATCAGCTACGCCGTGCTGCCCAAGCCCCAGCCGGCCGACGCCACCGTCACCGATGCCCAGATCGCGGACTACTACAAGGCGCACATCGCGGATTACATGAACCCCGAGCAGGTGTCGCTGCAGTACATCGAAGTGAACGGCGCCGACCTGAAGCCGGAGGCGGCGCCAAGCGACGCCGACCTGATGAAGCGCTACGAGAGCGAGAAGCAGCGCTTCGTGCAGCCCGAACAGCGCGAGGTGTCGCACATCCTCGTGAATGTGCCGGCCAACGCCACACCCGATCAGCAGAAGGCTGCGCTGGCTAAGGCCGACAAGATCGCCGCCGAAGCCACGCCGGAGAATTTCGCCAAGCTGGCCGCGCAGGATTCGGACGACCTGGGTTCGAAGCGCCAGGGTGGCGATCTCGGCTGGCTGCAGAAGGGTGTGACCAACGCCGCGTTCGACACCGCGATGTTCGCCTTGAAGAAGGGCGAGATCTCCAAGCCGGTGCTGACCCCCGACGGCTACGACATCCTGTGGCTGCGCGACGTCCGCAGCGGCGAAGCCAAGTCCTTCGCCGAGGTGCGCGACCAGCTGCTGGCCGAGGCCACCGCGGGCGACAAGGACCGCAAGTACAACGAGGTCGCGGGCAAGCTGTCCGACAACACCTATCAGAATCCATCCTCGCTGGAACCGGCGGCGCAGGCGCTGGGTCTGCCGATCAAGACCACCGGCCTGTTCTCGCGCCAGGGCGGTGAGGGCATCGCCGCCAACCCCAAGGTCATCAAGGCGGCGTTCGGCAACGACGTGCTGGCGCAGGGCAACAACTCCAACCTGATCGAACTTGGCAACGACGATGCCGTGGTGATCCGCGTGGCCAGGCATGTGGCCGCCGCTGCCAAGCCGCTGGCCGAGGTGCACGACGCGATCGGCAAGACCATCCTCGACCAGCGCATCCAGGTCGCCGCGAAACAGCAGGCCGACACCCTGCTGGCGCGCCTGCGCAAGGGTGAGGCGCTGACGGCCGTGGCGGCCTCCGCCAATGCCAGCGTCAAGGATGTCGCCGACATGGTGCGCATCCAGCCCGACGTGCCGGCGGCGCTGCGCAAGCAGGCCTTCCTGCTGCCGCATCCCGCAGACGGCAAGCCGCAGTACGCCGCGGTGGACATGCACGACGGCACCTATGCGCTGCTCGCCGTAGACAAGGTGCAGGGAGCGGATCTCGGCAAGGTCACGCCCGCGGAGCGCGACACGCTGCGCCAGCAGATGACCCAGGCCTACGGTGCCGTGGCGACCCAGGAGCTGATCAAGTCGCTGCGCGACAGCACCGAGATAAAGATCGCCAAGGACCGCATGTAAGCTCCGGCGATCGCAGGGTTGAACGACGAAGGCGGCCCTGGGCCGCCTTCGTCGTTCCGGAGCACCGCGGATTCAGCGCGACGCGCTGACCTTGAGCACCTGGCCGGGCTTGATGGATTGCCCGCGCAGGTGGTTCCAGCGCTGCAGTTCGCCCACGCTCACCGAGTAGTGGCGGGCCAGCTGCCACAGGCTTTCGCCGGACTTCACGCGGTGCATCCGCACGCTGGCAGGGGACTGCCGCGGAGATGGTGTGTCGACGGGGATGGCGGTCACGTCGTCGCCGGAGGCACCGATGCCGGGCTGCAGTGTGGCGTCGGGCAGGCGGTCGGCACTGGCGGTGGCGGCCTGGTCCAGCAGCGCATCGCGAAACTGCCGGGCATGGTTGACCGGCATCATCAGATAGGAGGCGGCGCTGGTGTCGGCGATGTCGTTGCGGAAGGCCGCATTGAGGTTCTTCAGCTGATCCAGCGGCATGCCGGCACGGTCGGCGGCGCGCGCCAGCGGCATCGAGTGCGGCAGCGGCACCGAGACGAGGTGCTGGCTGGGCGTCAGCGTGGGCAGGCTGACGTGGAAGCGGTCGGGTTCACGCACCACGCAGGCCATCGCGAGCAGCTTGGTGAGGTGTTCGCGGGTGATGCGGCGTACCGGCCAGCGGGGAATCACCGGCGTTTCCGGCGGCAGGCCGTGTTGCTCCACCAGTTTGCGGGCCCAGAACTCGCCGGCGTTGTATGCGTAATCGGTGACGCGCCAGTCGTGGAACTGCTCGTGGTAGCGGCTGAGCAGTTTCATCACCGCATCGGCGGAGGCCTGCACGTCGAGGCGGCCATCGTAGTGGCGGTCCACGCGCAGGCCCATCGCGGTGGCCGTGGCCGGCATGATCTGCCACATGCCGGCGGGGCGGCCGCGCCGACCGGGGATCGGGCGGAAGCCGCTCTCGATCCACGGCAACAGTGCGAACTCGCCGGCCACGTCGTGCTCTGCCGCCACCTGCTGCACGTAGGTGAGCTTAGGCAGTGCCGCGCGCACTTCCTCCTCGAAGCGCTGCGGGCTGCGCGTGTAGCGTCGCGCCCAAGCCAGCACCGCGGGATCGGCATCGCAGTCGGCCATCGCGAAGCTGCCGCGCAGCCGGTCCCAGACGTTGCCCGCTTCCGGTGCCGGCGCGGCGGCCGCGGCGGGCGGTGTCGCCCCGACGGCGGCCGACGCGACGGGTGGCGGAGGTGGTGCCGGTTCGGGATGCGTTGGCGGTGTGGTGGCGCAGGCGGCAAGCAGGGCCGAGAGCGCGAGTGGCAACAGGCGCTTTGCGTACAGGTGGCTGTTCATGCGCGGAACGCATCCTTGGCCTTGCGCAGGGCCGCAAAACGGCTGATGCGATCCGCGGACTCGGCAGATTGCCGTCGGCACCAGTCGATCACGGCAGATGTGTCGGTGCGCAGGAAGGGATTCGCCGCCAATTCGCTGGCCATCGATACCGGCAGGCTGGGGCGTTGTTGCGCGCGCAGGGCTGTCACCTCGCGCAGGCGCGCCGAGAGGTCGGCATTGTCCGGCTCGATCTCGTGGGCGAAGCGGCCGTTGGCGGCGGTGTATTCGTGCCCGCAGCAGAGCATGGTGTCGGCCGGCAGCGTTGCGAGGCGGTCCAGCGAGGCCAGCATCTGCGCAGGCGTGCCTTCGAACAGGCGGCCGCAGCCCAGGCTGAACAGGGTGTCGCCCGCCAGCAGCACGCCCTCGCCGTGGTAGGCCACGTGGCTCAGCGTATGCCCCGGCACGGCGATCACCTCGAAGCTGGCCTGCGGCTGCGCCAGGGTGATGCGTTCGCGGTCGTGCAAGCGCACAGTGGCTGCTTCGATGCGCGTGTCCTCGGGTGCATACACGGGTACGCCGTGCCGCTCGCGCAGCGCCAGCGCTCCGCCGACGTGGTCGTGATGGTGGTGGGTCAGCAGGATCGCCTGCAGCTGCAGCCGGCGCGCGGCCAGCGCCTGCTCCACCGGCGCGTCGTCGCCGGGATCGACGACGATGGCGTGGCCCGCGTCGTCGTGCAGCAGCCAGATATAGTTGTCGGCCAGTGCCGGTAGCGGTACGAGATGCATGGCGTGCTCCGCTGCGTTGGTCGAACGGCAGACGCTGCCATCCCGGCATGCGTGAAGCCGTCGACTATAAACAGCCTTCCCCGGCGGCTCGTTAGCATGCCGTTAATGCGCAGGGCGGCGATTCAGCGATGTGCGGCACGTCCCCTGAAGCCTGCGACACCGTCGGCACCATCAAACGCTACACTGCAGGCTGGATTTCGATGACGACCGAGCCCGGAACCACCGGAGCCGGATCCAGTGCATGGCGCTTCAACGCGATCAGGACATTCATTCCAGCGCCCCCTTGAGGCGATTGCGCAGCGGACAATGGCGCAGCATGGCGCCATTGCTGCAGCGCGAGACGGGGCGGCGAGCCTTGCGCATCGGCGTGGCCGACGACGATGCGGTACCGCCCTTGCCCGGCGTGACATGGACCCGGCTGTGGCTGGCGCGGGACGGCTACCGCGGCGATTTGCTCGGCAACCCCGACGAACCCTTGCCTTTCATCGACGAGGCGTTCGACCTTGTCTGGCTGCAGCATGCGCTGGAGCCTGCGCCGCAGGTCGCCGCACTGCTGGCCGAAGCCTGCCGGGTGCTGGCGGCCGGTGGCTTGCTGGCGGTGACCGCAGTGCATCCACTGGGCGGTTGGGCGCCGTGGTTCTGTTGGCGCGCGCGCGGACAGCGGCAGTCGCTGCAATGGCCGTGGCGCCTGCACCAGCAATTGCGGCGGGCCGGGCTGGAGATCGAAAGCCTGCGCCGACTGGGCGCACCCTGGCCGGGCGACCCACGGCCGACGGGCAGCGACAGCCGTTGGGGCGGCGGCTACCTGCTGCTGGCGCGCAAGCAGCGGCGCGCCGCCATCCCTCTGAAACTGCGGCCGCTGCCGGCGCATGCGCCGGTGAACGCGCGCCTGTCGCCGGGCACACGGCGACATTCCGTGTCCTGAAGGAACCCTGCGTGACGACCGACGAAGTGGAAGCGTTCACCGATGGCGCCTGCCTCGGTAATCCGGGGCCAGGTGGCTGGGCGGCGTTGCTGCGCGCCAAGGGCCGCGAGCGCCTGCTGGCTGGCGGCGAAGCCGATACCACCAACAACCGCATGGAGCTGATGGCGGCGATCGGCGCGCTGGAAGCGCTGACGCGACCCTGTGCCGTGGTGCTTACCACCGATTCGCGCTACGTGATGCAGGGCATCGAACAGTGGCTGCCGAAGTGGCGCGCGAACGGCTGGCGCACCGCTGACCGGAAGCCGGTGAAGAACCAGGACCTCTGGGAGCGCCTGTCCGTGGCCAGCGGACGGCATCACGTGCGCTGGCACTGGGTCAAGGGCCACGACGGCCACATCGAGAACGAACGCGTCGACCAGGCCGCGCGCAAGCAGGCCGAGCAGCACAGGAACCGCGCATGAGGCAGGTGGTGCTGGATACGGAAACCACCGGCCTGGAAGTGCGCCAGGGCCACCGGCTGGTGGAGATCGCCTGCGTGGAGATGGTGGGGCGGCGCCTGACCGGCCGCCACTGGCAGACCTATCTCAATCCCGAGCGGCCGATGGACGAGGGCGCCAGCCAGGTCACCGGCATCCGCGACGATTTCCTGCAGGACAAGCCGCTCTTTGCCGAGCGCGTGGACGAGTTTCTCGCCTTCATCGACGGCGCCGAACTGGTCATCCACAATGCCAGCTTCGACGTGGGTTTCATCGACGCCGAACTGGCGCGGCTGGGCGAAGCCTACGGCCGCATCGGCGACCGCTGCAGCGTGCTCGACACGCTGGCGATGGCGCGCGAGCGCTATCCCGGCCAGCGCAACAGCCTGGATGCGTTGTGCAAGCGTCTCGGCGTGGACAATTCGCGGCGCGACCTGCATGGCGGCCTGATCGACGCCCAGCTGCTGGCCGATGTCTATCTGGCGATGACCTCGGGCCAGGTGGCGCTGGATCTGGCCTTCGAGCAGCCGCAGGAATCGGCGATCGACACGGCGGTTGCCGCGCCGTTGGTGCTGCGCGGGCGCCCGTGCGTGCTTCGGGCATCCGCCGAGGAGTCGGCCCTGCACGAGCAGCGCCTTGACGCGCTGGACAAGAGTGCCGGCGGCGTCAGCCTCTGGCGCAGGCTGGAGACGGCCGATGCGCCTGCGGAAGTAGGCTCAGCTTGAGCGCACCAGGATCGCGGTGATGTTGTCCTTGCCGCCGCGATCCAGCGCACCCAGCAGCAGCTGGTCGACGCACTCCTGCGCGGCGAGGTCGGTGCGTGCCACCGTGCGCGCGATTGTGGCCGCGTCGAGGTCTTCGGTCAGCCCGTCGCTGCAAAGCAGGAAACCCACGCCGGGTGTGACGCGCCCGTGCGCCATGCCGATGTGCAGCTGGGAGGCGGCAGTGACGCCCAGCGCCTGGGTCAGCACGTTGCGCTGCGGATGCCGCGCGGTGTGCGCCGGATCCAGTTGCCCCGCCTCGACCAGCGCCTGCACCAGCGAATGGTCGTGGCTGATCTGACGCAGCTCGCGCCCGGTGGTGTAGATGCGGCTGTCGCCCACCCAGGCCGCCTCGTAGCCGTCCTCGTTCAGGCGCAGCGCCACGATCGTGCTGCCCATCGGCATCACGTCGGCGCCCTCGTGCATCTGCGCGAGCAGGTGCTCGTCGGCGCCGCGGATCGCCTCGGCCAGACTGTGCCCGCGGGTCACCAGATCGACCACGCTGTCGCGCACCAGGGCCGAGGCCACTTCGCCGTGCAGATGGCCGCCCATGCCGTCAGCCACCAGGAACAGGCCCAGCGCCGCATCGGCGTAGTAGGTGTCCTCGTTGCGCGTGCGGCGCAAGCCGACGTGGGTGCCGTGTCCGAATTCGATCATGGGGGAAGCATGGCGGATGTTGGGGGTGGGTGCAAAAGCACAAAGCCGCGTACGGCGATTGGGTGGGATTGTTCGCCCCATCCATGGGGCTCACCCCTTCGCGCTACGGGGCCAGCCTTCGGCTGTCCAAATTCGTTCCGGACGAATTTGTCGCTCGCGAAGGCAGGATGCCGAAGCGAACATCGGCGCAGCCGATGGCCCGAAGGGAGAGGCGCGGGATGCGCCGAATCACCCGCGTGGCTTCTTTCACCCACCCTCTCCGCCAGACACAAAAACGCCCCACGAGGGGGCGTTTTTGTGTCTGGCGGAGAGGGTGGGATTCGAACCCACGGTACGCTTGCACGTACGCCTGATTTCGAGTCAGGTACATTCGACCACTCTGCCACCTCTCCGAAAGGGGTCGCGTGGTCTGCGCGAGCCGGCAATTCTACGTGCTGGCCGACGCCGTGACAAGCGCGCGGAATCGCTTCAGCGGGCGGGTTTCCAGGCCAGTTCGGTGGCGACCGGGAAGTGGTCCGAGGGATAGCGCTTGCCCACGTGGGTGGTGACGGTGGCATACGCCAGCGGAGTGAAACCGCGTTCCAGGATCCAGTCGATGCGTTCCCTGGCGATGCCGGTGAAATCGTGGAAGGTGTTCTCGGGGCCGCTGGGGTGGGCCACGGCGGCGCGGGCGTCGACCAGGACCCTGGTGAGGGTGGTATAGGCGGAACTGGCGGCGTCGGTGTTGAAGTCGCCGGTGAGCACCACAGGCGTGCCGGCAGGCAGCTTTTCGATGCGTGAGGCGATCTCCTGCGCGGCGCGGGTGCGTGCCATCACGTCCTGCTCGCGGTAGGGGAAGTGGGTGTTGTAGAAGTAGAACACGCGGCGGTTGGCGCGATCCTCGAATTTCGCCCAGGTCACCAGGCGCGGCAGCGGGTGGCCCCAGCTGATGCTGCCGGGTTTGTCGGGTGTGTCGGAGAGCCAGAAGTTGCCGGAATCGAGCAGCTTCAGCCGGTCGCGGCGGTAGAACACGCCCATGTGTTCGTCGCGCTCGTCGCCGTAGCGGCCGATGCCGAACCAGGTGTAGCCGTGCAGTTTGGCGACGAGGTAGTCGCCCTGTTGCCTGAACAACTCCTGCGTGCCCATCACGTCGGGATGCTGTTCGCGGATCGTGCGCACCATCAGGTCGCGGCGGTGCTCCCAGCCGTTGGCGCCGTCGTGCGCCGAGAGCGTGCGGACGTTGAAGCTCATCACCCGCAAGGTCTGTGCGGCCAGCGGCGAGGCGAAGGCGAACATGGCGGCGAGGACGAAAGCCCCGGAAAGGAATCGGCGCATGGCGGCTTCGGCGGCAGGAGTGGAAAGCAGCGTAGAAGCCCGGGCGGCAGAAACGCAAGCGCGCACCGGGCAAGCCGGTGCGCGCCTGGTCGGTCGCGCTTGATCGGATCAGCCGGCCTTCTTCTTCGCCAGCCGCAACCAGGTGTCGACCACGGTATCGGGATTCAGCGACACCGACTCGATGCCCTGGTCCATCAGCCATTCGGCGAGGTCGGGATGGTCACTGGGGCCCTGGCCGCAGATGCCCACGTACTTGCCCTTGGTGCGTGCGGTCTGGATCGCCATGGACAGCAGCTTCTTCACCGCGGGATTCCGTTCGTCGAACAGGCCGGCAACGATCGACGAGTCGCGGTCCAGGCCCAGGGTGAGCTGGGTGAGGTCGTTGGAGCCGATCGAGAAGCCGTCGAAGATGTCGAGGAATTCCTCGGCGAGCAGGGCGTTGGAAGGCACCTCGCACATCATGATGATCTTGAGGTTCTGCTCTCCATTGACGCTGCCGCCCTGCCTGAGGCCGTTCTTCGCCAGCACTTCGACGACCTTGCGGCCTTCGTCCAGCGTGCGCACGAACGGGATCATCACCCACACATTGTCCAGCCCCATCGTCTCGCGCACGCGCTTGACCGCCTTGCATTCCAGCCCGAACGCCTCGGCGAAGCTGGGATCGACGTAGCGGCTGGCGCCGCGGAAGCCGATCATCGGATTCTCCTCGTGAGGCTCGTAGCGCGAGCCGCCGAGCAGGTTGGCGTATTCGTTGGACTTGAAGTCGCTCATGCGCACGATCACCGGCTTCGGGTATACCGAGGCGGCGATGGTGGCGATGCCCTCGGCGAGGCGGTCCACGTAGAACTCGACCGGGCCGGCGTAGCCGGCGATGCGCTCGTCGATCTTCGCCTTCGTCTCGGCGTCCTGCTTGCCGTATTCCAGCAGTGCCTTCGGGTGCACGCCGATGTGGCTGGCGATGATCATCTCCAGGCGGGCCAGGCCGATGCCGGCGTTCGGCAGCATGCCGAAGTCGAACGCGCGCTCGGGGTTGGCCACATTCATCATGATCTTCAGCGGCGCCTCGGGCATCGCGCCGAGGTCGGCGGTGATGCGCTCGAACTTCAGGTGGCCCGCGTAGATCGTGCCGGTGTCGCCCTCGGCGCAGGACACGGTGACCTCGGCGCCGTCGGGGATCAGTTCCAGCGCGTTGCCGGTACCGACCACGGCGGGCACGCCCAGCTCGCGCGCGATGATCGCCGCGTGGCAGGTGCGGCCGCCGCGGTTGGTGACGATGGCGCTGGCGCGCTTCATCACCGGCTCCCAGTCGGGGTCGGTCATGTCGGCGACCAGCACGTCCCCGGCCTGCACCTTGTTCATGTCCGCCAGCGAGCGCACCACGCGCGCCTTGCCGGCGCCGATCTTCTGGCCGATCGCGCGGCCCTCGGCCAGCACCTTGCCCTTCTCGCTGAGGTGGAAGCGCTCGAGCTGGGTGGCCTGGGCGCGCGACTTCACCGTTTCCGGGCGCGCCTGCACGATGTACAGCTTGCCGGTGTGGCCGTCCTTCGCCCATTCGATGTCCATCGGGCGGCCGTAGTGCTGCTCGATGACCAACGCCTGCTTCGCCAGCTCCTCGACGTCGGCATCGCTGATGCAGAACCTGTTGCGCAGCTCGTCCGGCGTGCTCTCGGTCTTCACGCGCTCGCCGGGCTGGTTCGAATACACCATGCGCAGCTGCTTGGCGCCGAGGCTCCGGCGCAGCACCGCCGGCTTGCCTGCCTTCAGCGTGGGCTTGAACACGTAGAACTCGTCCGGGTTCACCGCGCCCTGCACGACCATCTCGCCGAGGCCGTAGCTGCCGGTGACGAACACCACGTCGCGGAAGCCCGACTCGGTATCGAGCGTGAACAGCACGCCAGAGGCGCCCACGTCCGAGCGCACCATCAGCTGCACGCCGGCGGAGAGGAACACCTCTGCGTGGGCGAAGCCCTGGTGCACGCGGTAGGCGATCGCGCGGTCGTTGTACAGCGAGGCGAAGACTTCCTTCACCTTGTGCAGCACGTCGTCGATGCCGACCACGTTGAGGAAGGTTTCCTGCTGGCCGGCGAAGCTGGCGTCGGGCAGATCCTCGGCGGTGGCGGAGGAGCGCACGGCCACGGCGATGTCGTCGGCGCCGGTGTCCTTGCACAACTTCGCGTAGGCGTCGCGGATCGCCTGATCGAGCTCGGCGGGCAACGGAGTCTCGATGACCCACTCGCGGATTTCCTTGCCGGCCTTCGTGAGCGCGTCCACGTCGTCCACGTCCAGGTCGGCAAGGCGCTCGGCGATGCGCCTGGCCACGCCGCTCTTTTCCAGGTACTGCTGGAATGCGTCGGCCGTGGTGGCGAACCCGCCGGGTACGGAAACCCCGAGTTTGGCCAGGTTGCCGATCATTTCGCCGAGCGAGGCGTTCTTGCCGCCGACCTTGCCGAGGTCGGTCATGCGCAGTTGGTCGAGCCAAAGCACCAGGTGGTTCAAGGGGAATCTCCTGAAGGAAGCGCTGCAGATAGTGGAATGGTCGCGCGGCGAAGGCACGAAGCGGGCCACAAAGAATTGGTATTGTCCGCTGTCGATGGTGCGCGGCACAAGAAGACCAATGCCATCCGGCGCCGCGCCAACTGCATACCAGTCAGGCGGGAGTCGGTGTGTGGGGGCGGCGACCGCGTCGCCTCGCGGCCCGGGGCGGCTCTCGCGCCGCTGGCCCGCCGGGCCGGCGGCGACAGCTTTCGAGCCTTGCGCTAAGGTGCGCGACAGGCAGGCGCCTCGACCTTCGGACTCTTCATGCAGCGCACGGTTTTCTTCATTTCCGACTCCACCGGCATCACCGCGGAGACGATCGGCAACAGCATCCTCGCGCAGTTCGAGGGGCTGCGCTTCGACAAGCATCGCCTGCCTTTCATCGACGATGCGCACAAGGCCGAGGCGGCCGCGTTGCGCATCAAGACGCATTACGCGAAAAGCGGCGAGCGACCAATCGTGGTCAACACCATGGCCGACCGCGCACTGTGCGACATCGTGGCCGGCAGCGGCGCGCTGATGCTGGATGTGTTCGCGCCGTTCATCGGCCCGCTGGAGGCGGAGTTGGGGGCCAAGCGCTCCGGTGCGGTGAACCGTTCGCACGGACTGGTGGATTTCGACAAGTACGAGGCGCGCATCAACGCCACCAACTACGCGCTGTCGCACGACGACGGCATCGACGTGGACTATGCGCAGGCCGACCTGATCCTGGTCGGCGTGTCGCGCTCCGGCAAGACGCCGACCTGCCTGTACATGGCCTTGCATTACGGCGTCAGTGCCGCCAACTATCCGCTGACCGAGGAAGACCTGGAGAAACTGGAATTGCCGTCGCGCCTGCGGCCGTACCGTGACCGCCTGTTCGGCCTCACCATCGAACCGGAACGGTTGGCGCAGATCCGCGAGCAGCGCCGGGCGGGCAGCCGCTACGCCACGCTCAAGCAGTGCAAATGGGAACTGGAGCAGGCCGACAGGCTGATGCGCCAGGCCGGCATCCCCTCCCTCAACACCACGCACGTATCGATCGAGGAGATCGCGAGCAAGATCTTCGCGAACCTCGGCATCGAGCGCACCATGTTCTGAAACCGCACCGGAGTAGCCAGCGTCCGCCATGAGTGCCGTACTCGACGACCGCCACAGCCTGTTGCCGGGACGCTTCGAGTTCCTGATGGGCCTGTACGCGGAGAACTACCATCGATTGACGCGGCTGTTCGCGCCGCAGCAACTGGCACCGGGGCAGTACGTATCGGACGTGGACGATGGGCTCAACGTGCATCTGGCGGTGCAGGAGCGGCATCCCTACACGCTGGAGCTGGAGCTCACCTATGGCTTCGTCGATGCGCATACCGGCCATCGCGCGCCGTCGGCGCAGCTGCGGATGTACACCGATGCCCATGTGGCCGAAGCGCTGCATTGCCATCCCGGCCGGCACCTGTGGCAGGTGCTCGGCCCGTTCGCGCCGGCGCACACGGTGTTCCAGCATCGCCTGCAGATGAACGGTTTCCTTGCGCGTTGGCTGGAGTACCTGGCGGAGCAGGGGCATTCGACCGGTACGCTGAAGCCGATGGTGAGCGTTGGGTCGTAGCGGCTTTTTCTGAAGAGTGCGGTCATGGATGGCCGCTTCTTGATCTTCGCGCTCATGGACGAACGCACAGATACCCGAACAACAAAAAAACCGCCCGAGGGGCGGTTCTTCTGCTTGATCGTGGCGGAGCGGACGGGACTCGAACCCGCGACCTCCGGCGTGACAGGCCAGCATTCTAACCGACTGAACTACCGCTCCACATTTGGTTTCCAGGCAACGTACAACGCGTTCCGACCTTGGCGTCCCCACGGGGATTCGAACCCCGGTCGCCACCGTGAAAGGGTGATGTCCTAGGCCTCTAGACGATGGGGACGGGTTAGGTTGGTGGAGCCAGGCGGGATCGAACCGCCGACCTCCTGCATGCCATGCAGGCGCTCTCCCAGCTGAGCTATGGCCCCGCCGCTGGAAGCCGCAAAGAATAGGTGTGGGTCGCATATCCGTCAAGCTTTTTTTCAAGAAATTTTCACGTGGTCGTCGAGGCCGGGCTGGCGACGCTAGCCGGGCATCGACCGCGATCCGCGCAGGGCATCGTTTAAGCTTTCCGACCGGGCACAGCGAGAGGAAGACATGCACGAGATCGGCTTCATCCGCGACCTCGCGATGGTGATGCTCGTTGCCGGCGCCACCACGATCCTGTTCCAGCGCCTGCGCCAGCCGGTGCTGCTCGGTTACATCCTGGCCGGCGTGCTGATCGGCCCGCATACGCCGGGCATGCTGGTGGCCGATCCGCGTGCGATCGACGACATCTCCAACCTCGGCGTGGTGCTGCTGATGTTCACGCTGGGCCTGGAGTTCAGCGTGCGCAAGTTGCGCGAGGTAGGCATCGGCGTGCTTGCGGTGGCGGTGCTGGAAGTCGGCCTGATGCTGTGGATCGGCGTGGGCCTGGGCAGCCTGTTCGGCTGGAAGGGCATTGATGCGCTGTTCCTCGGCGCGATCATCGCGCTGTCCTCGACCATGGTTGCCACGCGGACGCTGAAGGAGGGCGGCAGGCAGGAGCAGCCGTTTGCGAAGCTGGTGGTGGGGCTGCTGGTGGCCGAGGACGTGCTCGCCATCGTGATGCTCACCCTGCTCACCGCGGTGGCGATCGGCGGCACCGTCCGTGCGGACACCGCGTTCGCGCTGATCGGCCACCTCGGCCTGTTCGTGGTGGTGGGCATGATCCTGGGCCTGCTGCTGTTGCCGCGGCTGGTGGACTACGTGGCCGGCTTCGGCCGCGACGAGACGCTGCTGGTGAGCGTGCTCGGCATCTGCTTCGGCGCCAGCCTGCTGGCGGCGTGGATGGGCTTCAGCGTGGCGCTGGGCGCCTTCCTCGCCGGTGCGGTGGTGGCCGAGGCGCGCAGCGTGGGGCGTGTGCTGCACCTGGTCGAGCCCTTGCGCGACATGTTCGCGGCGCTGTTCTTCGTGGCGATCGGCCTGAAGATCGATCCGGCGATGCTGTGGCAGTACGCGTTGCCGGCGCTGGTGGTCGCCGCGGTCGTGGTCGCGGGCAAGACGCTGGCCTGCAGCCTGGGGATCCTGGTGGTGGGTTACGACGCGCGCACCGCGTTGCGCTCGGGCCTGGGCATGGCGCAGATCGGCGAGTTCTCCTTCGTGATCGCCACCCTGGGGCTGTCGCTGGGTGCGATCGGCGACTTTCTCTATCCGATCGCGGTCGCGGTGTCGGTGCTGTGCATGGCGGCGTCGCCGTACCTGAACCGTTCGGCCGACCGGCTGGCCGATGGCTTGTCGCGCATTACGCCGCGCTCCCTGCGGCTGCTGGTCGACAGCTACAGCGGCTGGCTGGAGAACCTCCGGCCGGTCAACGAGAACGCGGTGCTGGCCGCAATGCTGCGCCGCCTGTTGTGGCACATAGCGGTCAACGTGCTGCTGGTGGTCACGCTGTTCGTGATCGGCGCGTACGTGAACGCGCACAGCTGGGGCTGGTTCTCGCAGTTCGGCATCCATCGCGACCTGCGCCATACGCTGATCTGGGCCTGTGCGCTGTTCCTGTCGCTGCCGATGCTGATCGCGGTGTACCGCAAGGCCGAGGCGCTTGGCATGCTGCTGGCAGAGCTGGGTATCCGCGAGCGCTTTGCCGGTGCCTACACGCATGCGATCCGCAGCGTGCTGGCGCGGCTGATTCCGCTGGCCACCCTGCTCGCGCTGGCGTTGCTGGTCGGCGCGCTGGGTTCGGCGATCCTGCCGCCGTTCGGGGTGGCGCTGTCGCTGCTGGTGGCCGGCGTGGTGCTGGCGGTGGTCCTTTGGCGCGCGCTGGTGAAACTGCACGCGCGGCTGCAGGCCGCGCTGAAGGAGACGCTGGACAAGCCGGAGCCGCCGGGGCAGGGCGATCCTCCCTGAGAACGCGCCGTCGGGCGTGCCTGGCGGGGCCTTTCCCGCCGGGCCGCTGCTGAACCTTTCCGCGGCCTGGCTGTCCCATCCGGACCCGATTGCAAGCCCGGCGCGGCCGTCCCACAATGGGCGACCATGCCTCCGCAGTGGGGGCCCGGCCGGCGGCACCGGCATATCCAACACGAGGGAGTTTCGAATGAAGCATTTTCTGCGTCCCACGCTGACCGCGGTCGCAATGGCCACGGCGCTGGGCATGTCGGCGGGTGTCTACGCCGCCCAGACGACCACCAAGGCCGCCGCCGGCACGGTCGACAAGGCCAAGGCCAGCTACGTGGTGGGCTGGGAGATTGCTTCCCAGGTTCCGCCGATCATGCGCGAGGAGCTGGATCCGACCGCCGTGGCGAATGCCGTGAAGGCTGCGCTGTCCGGCCAGAAGCCGACCATGAGCGAGGCCGAGGCCAAGCAGGTGCACGATGCCTTCATGGCCAAGATCAAGGCCAAGTACGAGGCCGAGATGACCAAGCTGGCGGCCAAGAACAAGGCCGAGGGCGATGCCTTCCTCGCCAAGAACAAGACGCAGCCGGGCGTGAAGACCACGGCCTCGGGCCTGCAGTATCAGGTGATCACCCAGGGCACCGGCGCCCGTCCCGGTCCGAACGACACGGTGAAGATCGACTACACCGGCAGCTTCATCAACGGCCAGGTGTTCGACGCCTCCTCCAAGCACAATCCGCCGGGTCCGGCCGACATCCCGCTGGCCGGCGTGATCCCGGGCTTCCGCGAAGGCCTGCAGCTGATGCAGGTGGGCGGCCACTACAAGCTGTTCATTCCGGCGAACCTGGCCTACGGCGCCGAGCCGCAGCCGCCGATGCCGCCGAACGCCACGCTGATCTTCGACGTGACCCTGGTCAGCACCAAGCCGACGCCCGCCGCTCCCGCGGCCAAGTAAGCGCGGCTCCGTCAGCGGTACCGAAGAGGGCGCGAAGCGATTCGCGCCCTCTTGCTTTGCCCGACCACGACGGCACCGCCGCGGTTAGAATGCGCGTTCGTTGGAAGAGGAATCGGCAGCACGATGAAAGTCACGATCTTCGGCACCGGCTATGTCGGTCTGGTCACCGGCGCCTGTCTCGCCGAAATGGGCAATCACGTGGTTTGCGTCGACATCGACGCGGCCAAGGTCGAACGCCTCGGGTGCGGCGAGATCCCGATCTACGAGCCGGGCCTGGAGCCCCTCGTCCGACGCAACCACGCCGCCGGCCAGCTCGATTTCACCACCGACGCCGCGCCGGCGATCGCGCACGGCGAGGTGATCTTCATCGCGGTGGGCACGCCGCCCGACGAGGACGGCAGCGCCGACCTGAAGTACGTGCTGGGCGTGGCCAGATCCATCGGCCAGCATCTGGACCGCTATGCCGTGGTGGTGAACAAGTCCACCGTGCCGGTGGGCACCGCCGACCGCGTGCGCGCGGCGATCGCGGCGGAACTGGCCGCGCGCGGCGCGAACGTCGAGTTCGATGTGGTCTCCAACCCTGAATTCCTCAAGGAAGGCGACGCGGTGGAGGACTGCCTGCGCCCCGACCGCATCGTGATCGGCAGCTCCAGCGCACGCGCGGTGGCCACGCTGCGCAAGCTGTATGCGCCGTTCAACCGCAATCACGACCGTACCGTGGTGATGGACGAGCGCTCGGCCGAACTCACCAAGTACGCCGCCAATGCGATGCTGGCGACCAAGATCAGCTTCATGAACGAGATCGCCAACATCGCCGAGCGCGTGGGCGCCGACGTGGAGCTGGTGCGCCAGGGCATCGGCGCCGATCCCCGCATCGGCTACCACTTCATCTACCCCGGTG
The DNA here is from genome assembly GCF_050026795.1 of Rhodanobacter aciditrophus. Taxonomy (NCBI): domain Bacteria; kingdom Pseudomonadati; phylum Pseudomonadota; class Gammaproteobacteria; order Lysobacterales; family Rhodanobacteraceae; genus Rhodanobacter; species Rhodanobacter aciditrophus. The sequence goes on along the minus strand of NZ_JALBWP010000012.1, from coordinate 521,726 downwards.
CCGGCTACGGCGGCTCCTGCTTCCCCAAGGATGTGCAGGCGCTGGAGCGCACCGCGCGAGGCGTGGGCTACGACGCCCGTCTGCTCGGCGCGGTCGAGGCGGTGAACCAGGACCAGAAGACCAAGCTGTTCGAGCTGATCGCGCGCCATTTCGACGGCCAACTGGCCGGCAGGACCATCGCGCTGTGGGGCCTGGCGTTCAAGCCGAACACCGACGACATGCGCGAAGCCTCCAGCCGCCGCCTGATGGAGGCGCTATGGGCAGCCGGCGCACGCGTGCAGGCCTATGATCCGGAGGCGCGCGAGGAAACCCGGCGCATCTACGGCGAGCGCGCGGACCTCGTGCTGTGCGAGCACGCCTGGGATGCATTGCAGGGGGCGGACGCGCTGGCCATCGTCACCGAATGGAAGGCCTTCCGCAGTCCGGACTTCGCGCGCATCCGAGCCGAGCTGAAAACACCGGCGATCTTCGACGGCCGCAACCTTTACGACCCTGCGACGGTGGAAGACGCGGGCCTGGCCTACTACGGCATCGGCCGCGGACGCAGCCTGCGGGCGCCCCGCTGATGGACGCGATCGAACAGCGCCTGGCCGACCTCGAGGTGCGGTTGACCTTCATCGACGACACCGTGCAGGCGCTGGCGGCGGCCGATGCCGAGCAGGCGATGCGCATCGTCGAGCTGGAGCGCCTGCTGCACCTGCTGCGCCAGGAATTGCAGAGCGTGCGGCTGGGCTCGGCGCCCGACCCGCACAGCGAACCGCCGCCGCCGCACTATTGAGAGTGTGGCCAGGAATGGCCGTCCGTTTGACCTCCGCGATCATGGACGATCGCCAGTGATTGAAGAGTGCGGCCAAGGATGGCCGCCCGTTTGATTTCCGCGATCATGGACGATCGCCAATGAACAGCATCGAGCATCATCGGAACCAGGATCATGGGTGAATCCCTGCGCGACCAGCTGCTGAAGAGCGGCCTTGTCAAGCAAATCCGCGAGGAAAAGCACGGCGCCGAACGCAAGCGTCGGCCGGACGACAGGCCGCAAGGCCAGGGCGGCAAGCCGCCGGCGCCTCGCCGCAACCAGGAGGACATCGACCTCGCCAAGGCCTATGCGATCCGCGCCCAGACGGAAGCGAACGAGCGCAAGCGGGCCCAGCAGGAGGCCGAGGAGCAGGCGCGCCTGCGCCGCGAACGCAAGCAGCGGATCCAGCAGCTGCTGGACGGCAAGGTCCTGAACAAGGCCGAGACCGAGCTGGTGCGCAACTTCGAGTACGGCGGCAAGATCCGCCGTATCCACGTCGATGCGGCCCAGCTGGCGGCGCTCAACGGGGGCGAACTTGGCGTGGTGCAGCAGGCCGGACGCTACCTGCTGGTCGCGCGCGAGGTCGCCGAACAGGTGCGGGCGATCGACGCCCACCAGCTGGCGCTGCTGGTCGATCCCGATGCCGCTGGCAGCGGCGACGACGGCGTGCCCGACGACCTGGTCTGGTAGGCCGGGTCGTTCGCACCGGACTCGACCAGATATCCCGGGCCGGGTGCCGGGCGCTGCCGCAGGCGACGCGCGCGCTCAGATCGCGTCGACGCCGGTCGCGAGCGCCGGGTGGTCCCAGCCTTGCCGGGGCGTGAAGCGGGCGCCGTGGCGTTGCGCCAGTCGTTCCAGCTTCGCCTTGATCATGCCCGCGCCCTCGCTGCGCACGTACTGGATCGGGCCGCCGCGGAACGGCGCGAAGCCGGTGCCGAAGATCACTCCGGCGTCGAGCAGGTCGGCGTCGTCCACCACGCCGTCGGCGAGGCAGGCCACCGCTTCGTTGACCAGCGCCAGGATCATGCGGTCCTGCAGGTCGGGCGAAGGCTGGTAGTCGGGATCGACTTCCGGCTTGATCGGCTTGCCGTCCTGCCACACGTACAGGCCCTGGCCATCCTTCTTGCCGCGCTTGCCGGCGTCGAGCTTGCCCTCCAGCCCCGGCGGCAGCTCCAGCCCGAGGAACGGAGCGAGCTCCCTGCCCACCGAGACGCACACGTCAAGGCCCACGGTGTCGGCCAGCTCGATCGGTCCCATCGGCATGCCGAACTGCTTCGCCGCCTTGTCCAGCACCGGGCCGGGTACGCCCTCGTTGTACAGGCGCAACGCCTCCAGCAGGTAGGGCATCAGGATGCGGTTCACCAGGAAGCCGGGCGTGCCTTTCACCGCCACCGGCAGCTTGCCGATGGCCTTGCAGAACGCCAGTGCGCGCTTCTCGATGGCCGGGTCGAGCCGGTCGTGGCGCACCACCTCGACCAGCGGCATCTGCGCCACCGGGTTGAAGAAGTGCAGGCCCAGGAAGCGCTGTGGCGCCCTGAGGTTCCTGCGCAGCTCGTCCAGCGGAATGCTGGACGTATTGCTGGCCAGGATCTCCGCCGCCTGGAACTGCGGCTCGATGGCGGCGTACAGCGCTTCCTTGGCCTCGGCGTTCTCGTAGATCGCCTCGATGGCGAGGTCGGCATCCTTCACGCCGGTGCCTTCCACGTCGCCACGCAGGCGCTGGATGGCGGCTTCGATCTTTTCCGGCGTCTTCAGCTTCTTCCCGTAAAGTTGGCGGGCACGGTCCAGCGCGGGCTGCACGAGTTTCATCTCGCGATCCTGCAGGCTCACCTCGAAGCCCTTCAGCGCGATCCAGGCGGCGATGTCGCCGCCCATCACGCCGGCGCCCACCACGTGCACGCGCCGGATGCCGTGTTCGGTGCCGGCGCCCTGGCTCTTCAGCCGCTCCTGCAGGAAGAACACGCGGATCAGGTTGTGCGCGGTGGGCGTGGCCGCCAGCTTCGCCACCGAGCGCGCTTCCAGTTTCAACCGCTGGCGGATATCGCCGCCGCCGCGCTGCCACACGTCGATCAGCGCGAACGGGGCGGGGTAGTGCTCCTTGCGTACCCTGGCGGCGGTCTGCTTCATCACCATCGGCGCGAGGATCTGCCGGGCCGGCCAGCAGTTCGTGAGCCAGGCCTTGGCACGCCGCGCGAACGGCCGCGGCTGCGGGCGGCGCAGCAGGGCGCGCGCCTCGGCCAGCAACTCGTCGGGCGGTGCCACGCGGTCGACCACGCCCAGCGCCAGCGCGCGCCTGGCCGACAGGGACTTGCCGGTCAGCATCAGCGGCAGCGCCTCGGGTGCGCCGATCAGCCGCGGCAGGCGCGCGCTGCCGCCCCAGCCGGGGTGGATGCCGAGCATCACCTCGGGCAGGGCGATGCGGGTCCGGTCGTCGTCCGCGGCGATGCGCTGGCGGCAGGCCAGGATCAGCTCGGTGCCGCCGCCCATGCAAGCGCCGTGCACCGCCGCCACCGTGGGGCAGGGCAGCCGGGCCAGCGCCTCGTACACCTGCTGGCCGTTCTCGATGTTCTCCAGCACGCTGCCCTGTCTCGCGTACTCCACGAATTCCCTGATGTCCGCGCCTACCGCGAAGCCGGCGGGCTTGGCGGAATGCACGATCACGCCGGCCGGCTGCTCGATCGCCAGGCGCTCGACGATCTGGCCCAGCTCGTCCAGCACGGCGCGGTTGATCGCGTTGACGCTGCTGCCGGCGCGGTCGAGGGTGAGCGTGACGATGCCGTGCTCGTCCAGGCTCGTCTTCCAGTGGTTGAAGCGCAATCCTTCGAACATGGGCGAGGGGGAGGTGGTGGACGAAGCCTGAACCATACCGTCCCGTCCGGACGAATGCGAGATGTGGCCGGACGGCGCTGCGCACGGACTTGCGACACTTTCCGGGATCCCCGAGCGGTCGAATGTGAAGCGGTTCGCCCTCCATGGCGGCGGGCAGGTCCCAGAATGGGCGCAAACCGTGGAGAATGCGCCATGGGGCCGGCCGGTGGCGCACCAATCCGCCAGCCCGCACCGAACGATCCAGGGAGCCACGATGACATCGATGATGGACATGCCCTTGCCATCCTCCGGTCATGACGTCTTCGAGCGGATCCTGGCCGCGCCGGCCGGGGTGGTGGCCGTGCGCAGCGAGGACGGCGTCGCGTTGCTGGAACATTTCCGCAGCATTGCCCGCCACAGCGGGCAGGCGGTGTACCTGTGGCAGCCGGGCCAGGGCCTGTCGAGCCTGCGCGATGCGCATGCGCGCGTGCCGGATGCGCAGCGCCTCGGCCAGGCGTTGCGCTACATGCAGCAGAGCATGCATTTCGGCGTCTACGTGCTGCAGGAACTGGAGCTGCCGCTGGCGGCGGCCGACCTCACCCTGCTGCGGCAGCTGGCGCGGGCAACCACCGGGCACCTGCGCCGCGTGGTGCTGCTGAATGCACCGCTGGCCCTGGTCGAGCAACTGGGCGAATTGATCACCTGCATCGACAGCGAGCCCGAGTTGCCGCAGCGCCTGCGCCTGCGCGACGGCCGCTGGCTGAGTTGAGAGCCCGATCATGGTCTCCAGACACCCCGCGTTGTCATCGAGTGGCTGCCAGGTGGTGGCGCGTGGCGCAGCGCCTGCCTGGCAGGCAGGTCTAGCCGCGCGCTGCCGCATGGCGGCCACGGCAAGGCAAGCCGAAGGGCCGGGTCTGTCTGCCTCCATGCCGGCGTCATCACCCGGTCGTGGACGGACGTCCGCTCCGCGCTCCTCAAAGCCGAGTGTGTCCATGGGTTCTTCCCGCGTGCTTTCGTTCTTCCCTGGCCTGCGTGCAAACGGCTCCCGGCGCGGGGTGCTCGGAGATCACGACCAGGCTCTGGGGTCGGCATGAGCGAAGGCATCCTCGTACTCGCCGCCCGCCGCGACCTGCGCCGTCGCCTCTTCGACGTATTCGACCAGGCGGGATGCCGGCACATCCACAGCGCCCGCGACGCGCAGCACGCGGCGATCCTGCTGGAGGGGCGCCAGTCGCTGGAGCTGATGGTGGCGGTGCTCGGCCCCGACGCCGTGCAGGCGCGCCGGTGTTGCGAACAGCTGCGTGCGCTGGGGGCCGGCGCGGGCGTGCCGCTGCTGGCGATCGTCGACGAGGAGGCCCCGCTGCAGGCCGCGCAGCTGCCCGACGACATTGTCGGCTGGCTGCCTTCGGCCCGGATCGAAACCGAGCTGCTGGCGCGCTGGCGGCAATTGCCGCCCGCTGCCGCGCCGGCGGCGCCCGCCCCTGCACCCAGCGCCGCGGAGAACGCGCTGGCCTTGCTGGCGCGCATCTTCGCCACCAGCGGTGGTGGCGCCACCCGCGATGCCACCGCGCGGCTGCTGTTCGACGAGCTGGCGCTGGATTACCTCGCGGTATGGCCGGTGCGCAACGAGGGCAGCGAGTTCCTGGCGCCGATGTTGCAGCTGTGGAACGGCGCGGAGCCGGCCTGGCCGCCGGTCGAGGCGCAAGTGCTGCTGCAACGCGTGCTGGACGGGGAATCGGTGCTTTACCGCAACGAGGCGCTGCAGCGTGCGCCGGCCGATCCGCTGCTGCCGCTGCTCGAGCTGTCCGGTTTCGTGGGCCTGCCGCTGCTCGACGAGCGCCGTGTAGTGCTGGGTGCCATGCTGGCCGGCAGCCGCCGGGGCTTCGGTGACATGGCGATCATGGAGCCGCTGCTGCGGTGTGCGGCGGCTCGCTTCGCGCAAGGGCTGGAGCTGGGGCTCACGCGCGAGCAGGGGCGCGCCGAGGGCCTGCTCGATGCGCTCACCGGCCTGCCGAACCGCCTGCTGTTCGGCGACCGGCTGGAATCGATCCTGCGCGAGGCGGTGCGCAACGGCGAGTGCTTCGCGGTGCTGTTCGTGGACCTCGACCACTTCAAGACGATCAACGACACCCATGGCCACGCCGCCGGCGACCAGGTGCTGCAGGAGGTCACCCGCCGCCTGCGCGGCAGCGTGCGCGCCTCCGACACGGTGGCGCGCTATGCCGGTGACGAGTTCACCGTGGTGCTGCGGCACATCGTGAAGAACGACGACGTGCAGCGGATCGCCGAGAAGATCCTGCAGGTGGTGGGCGAGCCGCTGCAGCTGGAGAACGGCACCAGCCTGCAGGTCGGTGTATCGATCGGCGTGAGCTTCTTCCCCGACGACGCGCCCGATACGGAAACCCTGCTCAAGCACGCCGACGAGGCGATGTACGCCGCCAAGCGCCAGGGCCGCAACACCTGCCGCATCTACGAGGTGAGCCCGGAGTACGCGCGCGAGCATGGCCTGGCGCTGCGTTCGCGCCTGCGCCATGCGCTCGGCAACGGCGAGTTGCGCCTGGTCTACCAGCCGCAGGTCGGCACCGAGAGCGAGGACATCGTGGGGATGGAGGCGCTGCTGCGCTGGGAACACCCCGAGCTGGGGCCGATAAGCCCGGCGGTGTTCGTGCCGCTGGCGGAGGAAACCGGGCTGATCGTGCCGATCGGCGAGTGGGTGCTGCGCACCGCCTGTCGCCAGGCCCAGGAGTGGGAACAGCGCTACGGCCTGCGCCTGCGCCTGGGCGTGAACCTGTCCGCGTTGCAGCTGATGGAGCCGAAACTGCCGGCCACGGTGTTCCGTGCGCTGCAGGAAACCGGCCTCGACCCCACCCTGCTGGAACTGGAGGTCACCGAAAGCATCAGCATCAAGGCCGCGCCGAACCTGGTGGAGAACCTGCAGGCGCTGCACCGCCTCGGCTGCCGCATTGCGATCGACGACTTCGGTACCGGCGCCGCCTCGCTGGACTATCTGCGCAAGCTGCCGGCTGACCGCATCAAGGTCGACCAGAGTTTCGTGCGCAACATCGGGGTGGACCCGGACGACGAGGCGATCGTGCGCGCCACCATCGAGATGGCGCACCGGCTGGGCCGCAGCGTGGTGGCCGAGGGCGTGGAGACCGAACAGCACCTCGCCTTCCTGCGCGCCCACGATTGCGACGAGCTGCAGGGCTACCTGTTCTGCCGGCCGCTGCCGGTGGTCTCCTTCGAGCGGCTGCTGGCCGAGCGCCAGCAACTGCTGGGCCAGCCGGCCGCCGTGCCGGCTTGAGCGCTTCCCCCGTCGCCCCCATGCAGGGGTTGCCCGCGGCTGCGCTGCGGCGGGCGAACGCTGGCCAGGCCATGCGTCAGGGTGAAATCGTTACACTCGGGGCGACGCTGAACTTGCGCGCCCGACCCCGGTCTGAGCAGCGCGCTCGTTCAGGCACAAGCTCCGCAGCGGAAGACGGCATTGACGACGGATACGGCCCGGACGGGCGAAAACGAACTGGACCGGGCACTGGTCGAACGCGTGCAGGGCGGCGACAAGCGCGCCTTCGACCTCCTGGTGCGCAAGTATCAGCACAAGGTGGTGGGGCTGGTCTCGCGCTACGTGAAGAGCCATGCCGAGTGCGAGGACATCGCCCAGGAGGCTTTCATTCGCGCGTGGCGGGCGATCGGCTCGTTCCGCGGCGACAGCGCGTTCTACACCTGGCTGTACAAGATCGCGGTGAACACCGCCAAGAACCATCTGGTGGCGATGGGGCGGCGTCCGCCCACCGACGACATCGATGCGGAGGAGGCCGTGTTCCTGTCCGGCGCCGAGCGCATGCACGACAGCGCCACCCCCGAACGCGAGCTGATGCGGCAGGAAATTGAACATTCGGTGTTTTCCACTGTCCAAGCGCTGCCCGAGGAACTCAGGGTGGCCATCACGCTGCGCGAGGTGGACGGCCTGAGTTACGAGGAAATCGCCGAGGCCATGGGCTGCCCGATCGGTACGGTGCGTTCGCGCATCTTCCGTGCCCGCGAGGCGATCGACGAGAAGTTGCGGCCGCTGTTGTCGGAACGCGAGGACCAGACATGAACCAGTCAGACCAGCATCAGCATGCGCGCGAGCACCTTTCGGCCGGCATCGACGGCGAACTGTCGCACGAGGAGTTGCGCTTCCTGCTGCGCCGGCTCGACCACGACGGCGAGTTGCGGCGCACCTGGGTGAGCTACCACGTGGCCCGCGACGGTCTGCGCCGGCAGCTGCCGCCGCTGGCCGAAGCCGGCTTCGTGTCGCGGGTGATGCTGGCGATCGAGCAGGAGGCCGTTGTGGCCGCCGCACCACGCCACCAGCGCTGGCTGCGCTGGTCGGCCGGCGGCGCGATCGCGGCCGGTGTTGCCGCCGCGGCGCTGATGATTGCCCAGCCGACCGGCGATGCCGAGCGGCACGCGGCTTCGCTGACCGCGCAGGCGGCGCCGGGCATGCCGGTGCGCAGCGCACCGGCCGCGGTGCCGCAGCCGGAGGTGGCGGTGGTGCCACCGTGGTTGAGCGGCAAGGTGCCCGGCCTGCTCAGCCAGCGCGCCGCGGCCACGCTGGGGGCGCCCGTCGACGCGGGCCTGTCGTCGCCCTATGCCCGCGGCATGTCGCCGTTCCGCGTCCAGCGCTATCGCACGCTGGACAATCACGACGGCAGCTATCTGATCCTGCTCGACCCAGCCCAGCAGCAGGTGCCGGACGCCCCACGCCAGGGCGCCGCCAGCGCCCAGTGAGATCGGGCCGCGTGCGCGCTCCGCGGTCCGCCATTCCCCATCAGTCCAGCTCGCACCCGGTCCGTCCCGGCCGCGGGCGACGCGTGTCCGTTCCCTTGTTCGAAACGATACATAGGAGGCGTCATGAAATCGTCCATCCTGCGCAGCTCGAGCCTGAGTCTGCTGGTGTGCTGCGCCCTGGCCGGTGCGGTGCTGGCCGTGCCGAACGTGCGGGCCCAGCCGGCGCCGGCTGCGGCTTCCCTGCCGGATTTCACCGGTATCGTGCAGAAGAACGCGCCCGCCGTGGTGCAAGTGGAGGCGAAATACAGCGGCGGCGGCAAGCCCCGCGTGCGCAGCCTGTCCGGGCCGGGCGGCGTGCCGGATGATCCGCAGGCCGAGCTGTTCCGTCGCTTCTTCGGCATGCCGATGATGCCGTCACCGGCGGAGCAGGCGCACACCTCGCTGGGCTCGGGTTTCATCATCTCGGCGGACGGCTACATCCTCACCAACAACCATGTGGTCGATCACGCGGACAAGGTGATAGTGCGCCTGCAGGACCGGCGCATCCTCGACGCCAAGGTGGTAGGCACCGACCCCACCTACGACATCGCGCTGCTCAAGGTGAGCGCAGGCGGCAGCCTGCCCACGGTGAGCATCGGCGACTCGGGCAACCTCAAGCCCGGCCAATGGGTGCTGGCGATGGGCTCGCCATTCGGCTTCGACTACACCGTGACCCAGGGCATCGTGAGCGCGGTGGGCCGCAACCTCGGCAGCCAGGACCAGCCCTATACCTCGTTCATCCAGACCGACGTGCCGATCAACAAGGGCAACTCCGGTGGCCCGCTGTTCAACCTGCAGGGCCAGGTGGTGGGCATCAACTCGCAGATCTATTCCAGCACCGGCGGCTACCAGGGCGTGGCGTTCTCGATCCCGATCGACGTGGCGATGAACGCGGTGGAGCAGCTGAAGACCAAGGGCTACGTGACGCGCGGCCAGCTGGGCGTCGTGGTGCAGGAGGTCAGCGACGACATGGAGAAGGCCTACAAGCTGCCCGACGCCTCCGGCGCGGCGGTGGCCCAGGTGACTCCGGACAGCGGTGCGGAGAAGGCCGGCCTCCAGCCCGGCGACATCATTCTCGACTACGACGGCCACGCGATCCGCAGCCCTGCGGACCTGCCGCCGCTGGTGGGCCTGACCAAGCCCGGGACGCGGGTGCCGGTGGAGATCCTGCGCCACGGCAGGAAGCAGACCCTGCAGGTCAGCATCGGTGCGGCGCCGCGCGATCAGAACGCGGTGGACAACGGCGGCGCGATGCCGGGCGCGAGCAGCGGCAGCGCCGCGCTGGGACTCACCGTGCAGCCGCTGGACAACGCCACCCGCAAGCAGATGGACCTGAAGCCGGGGCAGGGGGTGCTGATCGGCGACATCACCGGCGACGTGGCGGCCCAGGCCGGCCTGCAGCCGGGCGACGTGATCCTGATGGTCGACCAGCAGCCGGTCGGCAGCGTGGCGGCATTCCGGGCCGCGACGAAGGACGTGAAGGCCGGTTCCACCGTGCTGCTGTTGGTGCGCCGCAACGGCCAGAACCGCTTCTTCGGCCTGACCGTGCCGGCCGACAAGTGATGCCGGACGACACGGAGGGCGGCGACGTCCTCCGTGTCGCCTGCGGGCGCGCGCGGCCTCGGGAAGGGCGTGCGGCGGCGACCCGCGGTTCACGGTTCCATGCGACAATACGGGGTTCGCGTCGCCGCTCCGGCGGCATACCCAAGGCAAGGCTGGCTCCCCGCGCTCCATGGAACTGATCCGCAACTTCTCCATCATCGCCCACATCGACCACGGCAAGTCCACGCTGGCCGACCGCATCATCCAGATCTGCGGCGGCCTGGCCGAGCGCGAGATGGAAGCGCAAGTGCTGGACAACAATCCGATCGAGCGCGAGCGCGGCATCACCATCAAGGCGCAGTCGGTGTCGCTGCCTTACAAGGCACGCGACGGCAAGACCTACCAGCTCAACTTCATCGACACGCCCGGCCACGTGGACTTCTCCTATGAAGTCAGCCGCTCGCTGGCCGCCTGCGAGGGCGCGCTGCTGGTGGTGGATGCCGCCCAGGGCGTGGAGGCGCAGTCCGTCGCCAACTGCTACACGGCCGTTGAGATGGGCCTGGAAGTGGTGCCGGTGCTCAACAAGATCGACCTGCCCACCGCCGATATCGAGAAGGTGAAGGGCGAGATCGAGGCGGTGATCGGCATCGACGCCACCGACGCGGTGGCGATCAGCGCGAAGACCGGCCTGAACGTGGTCGAGGTGCTCGAAGCCATCGTGGCGCGCATCCCACCGCCGAAGCCGCGCGACACCGACCGGCTGCAGGCGCTGATCATCGACTCCTGGTTCGACAACTACCTCGGCGTGGTGTCGCTGGTGCGGGTGATGCAGGGCGAGATCAAGCCCGGCGACAAGCTGCTGGTGATGTCCACTGGACGCACCCACGAGGTGGACGAGGTGGGCGTGTTCACGCCCAAGCGCAAGAAGCTGGAAAAGCTCTCGGCGGGCGAGGTGGGCTGGGTCAACGCCTCGATCAAGGACGTGCACGGCGCGCCGGTGGGCGACACGCTCACCCACGCAGGCAAACCTGCCGCCGAGCCACTGCCGGGCTTCCAGACCATGCAGCCGCGCGTGTTCGCCGGCCTGTTCCCGGTATCCGCCGACGATTTCCCGGCAATGCGCGAGGCGCTGGACAAGCTGCGCCTCAACGACGCCGCGCTGTTCTTCGAGCCGGAGAGCTCCGAGGCGATGGGTTTCGGCTTCCGCTGCGGCTTCCTCGGCATGCTGCACATGGAGATCGTGCAGGAGCGGCTGGAGCGCGAGTACGACCTCAACCTCATCACCACCGCGCCGACCGTGGTGTACGAGGTGCTGAAGACCGACGGCACGGTGCTGCCGCTGGACAACCCGGCCAAGCTGCCGCCGGTGCCGCAGATCGAGGAGATCCGCGAACCCATCATCGTGGCCAGCATCCTCACCCCGCCGGACTACATCGGCAACGTCATCACGTTGTGCGAGGAAAAGCGCGGCGTGCAGCGCTCGATCCAGTACCTGGCCAGCCAGGTGCAGATCACCTACGAGTTGCCACTGGCCGAGGTGGTGCTGGACTTCTTCGACCGCCTGAAGTCGGTGTCGCGCGGCTACGCCTCGATGGATTACCACTTCGAGCGCTTCGAGGCGGGCCCGTTCGTGCGCGTGGACGTGCTGATCAACGGCGACCGCGTGGACGCGCTGAGCCTGATCGTGCACCGCTCGCACGCGGACCGGCGTGGCCGCGAACTGGTCGAGCGCATGAAGGACCTGATCCCGCGCCAGCAGTTCGACGTGGCGATCCAGGCGGCGATCGGCGCGCAGATCATCGCGCGCTCCACGGTCAAGGCGCTGCGCAAGAACGTGCTGGCCAAGTGCTACGGCGGCGACGTCAGCCGCAAGAAGAAACTTCTGGAAAAGCAGAAGGAAGGCAAGAAGCGCATGAAGCAGGTTGGCCGGGTGGAGATTCCGCAGGAAGCCTTCCTCGCCGTGTTGAAAGTGGACAAGTAAGCGCGCCCCGCACCTCCAAGGAATCCGTATGGAATTCGATTTCTCCGCGATCCTCCTCGCCCTCACCGTGCTGTTCGGCGTGGTGTGGGGGCTGGACCGGCTGTTCTTCTACAAGAAGCGCAAGGCGCGCCTCGACGCGGCCGGCAGCGAGTACCGCGATCCGGCGCCGGTGGACTGGGCACGCTCGCTGTTCCCGGTGGTGCTGGTGGTGCTGCTGCTGCGCTCGTTCGTGGCCGAGCCGTTCCGCATCCCGTCCGGCTCGATGATGCCCACGCTCGACGTGGGCGATTTCATCCTGGTCAACAAGTTCGCCTACGGGCTGCGCCTGCCGGCGTTCAACACCAAGTTCCTCGATCTCGGCGAGCCGAAACGCGGCGACGTGGTCGTATTCCGCTGGCCAGGGTTCCTGTGCCGCGACGCCAGCGGCAAGCTGGTGCGCAGCGGCGACATCAGCTGCGCCGATCCGCATGCGCCGGTGCCGAGCCAGAACTGGATCAAGCGCGTGATCGGCCTGCCCGGCGACACGGTGGAGATCCAGGGCTCCGACCTGGTGATCAACGGCAAGCCCGTGCAGGCCGACGAGATCGGCCCCTACGTGGGCAACCCGCAGCGCGACGAAGAGCGCCTGATGCTGGACATGGGGGCCACCGTGTGGACCGAGCATCTGGTGCGCGAGGACGGCAAGGTGGTGAACCACACCATCGCGCGCATGCCCGCCTACACCACGCCCAATTCGATCCCGAACGCGGTGGTGCCGTCCAGGGTGCCGCCGGGCTGCTACATCGTGATGGGCGACAACCGCAACAACAGCACCGACAGCCGGTGGTGGGGCTGCCTGCCGGAGCAGGACCTGGCGGGCAAGGCCTTCATGATCTGGATGAGCTGGAAGGGCTGGGGTACCGGCGGCGTGGACTTCCACCGCATCGGCACGATCATCCATTGATGTGACGCGGCCGCGGATGCAGTTCGCGCGGGCGCTGGCATAATCGGCGCACACAAGTACAGCCGACCGCGCCGGTCGCATAGCGAGGGGACTATGAAAACGAGACAGTCGGGCGTGACCCTGGTGGGGTTCCTGATGATCCTGCTGGTGGTGGGCTTCTTCGGCTACATGGCGATGAAGCTGGTGCCGGCCTACAGCGAGTACGGCGGCGTGGTGAAGGCAATGAACGGCCTCGCCAGCGAGGGCACCACCGGCAAATCGCTGGACGAGATCCGCCGCGACCTGCTGCGCAAGATGGACTTCCAGTACGTGGACGACGCCACGGTCAAGCCGACCGACATCACGATCAGCCGCGACAGCGGCGGCACCAGCGAGCTGCACGTCGCCTACGACAAGGACATCCCGTTCATGTACAACATCGACTTCCTGCTGCACTTCGAGAAGACCGTGCCGTTGCAGGGCAACGTGAGCGAGTGAGCCGAAACCCGTGAGTCGTACCGCTTGACCCTGAACTACCGTTTCCGCGACCCCGGTCTCGCCGCGCTGGCGCTGACCCACCGCAGCGCCGGCAAGCCGAACAACGAACGTCTGGAGTTCCTCGGCGACGCCCTGCTGGGTGCCTTCGTGGCCGAGATGCTGTACGAGGCGCATCCGAAGGCCAGCGAGGGCGAGTTGTCGCGTCTGCGCGCGCAACTGGTCAACGGCCAGGCGTTGGCGGCGATCGCACGCGAACTGGAACTGGGCGATGCGCTCAAGCTCGGCCCCGGCGAGCTGAAGAGCGGCGGCTTTCGCCGCGATTCGATCCTGGCCGACGCGTTCGAGGCTTCGCTGGCGGCGGTGTTCCTCGACGGCGGCCTCGATGCCTGCCGGCAGCTGGTGCGCGAGCTGTTCGGCGAGCGCATCGCCGCGCTGCAGCGCTCCTCCAAGGATGCCAAGACCCGGCTGCAGGAATGGCTGCAGGGTCATGGCCATGCGCTGCCGCAGTACGAGCTCATCGACAGCCGCGGCGAGGACCACGCCAAGATCTTCGACGTGCGCTGCACGGTGGCCGAGCCCATGCCTTTCAGCGCCGAGGCCAGCGGCTCCAGCCGTCGCCAGGCCGAACAGGACGCCGCCGAGGTCGTGCTGGCCCGCCTGGCCGGGCAGCAGTCGCGCACTTCCTGAGCGTGCCCGCGCCGGCCGCCGTCAGGCGCGATCCGGCGCACTACAATGCCGCATACCTGCCCGAGTACCTTTCCCCCATGGATCATTCCATCGAACCCGGCGCCGACGCCGCGCTGCCGCACGCCGACTACCACTGCGGCCTGGTGGCGCTGGCCGGCCGCCCGAACGTGGGCAAGTCGACCTTGCTCAACGCGCTGATCGGCTTCCGCCTCTCCATCGTCAGCCCGCGCCCGCAGACCACCCGCCACCGCATCCTCGGCATCGCCAGCAGCGAGGCGGGGCAGATCCTCTACGTCGACACGCCGGGCCTCCACCGCGGTGCCAAGCGCGCGATGAACCGCAGCCTCAATCGCGCCGCGCGCGCGGCGATCAGCGACGTGGACCTGGTGGTGCAGGTGATCGAAGCCGGCCGCTGGACCGACGAGGACGAGGCTCTGTACGCCGCCCTCACCGAGCAGAAGGCGCCGCGCCTGCTGGTCATCAACAAGGTGGACCTGAGCAAGGACAAGGGCGCGCTGCTGCCGTTCGTGGCCTCGCTCAGCGAAAAGCACACCTACGACGAAATCCACTACGTCAGTGCGCTGAAGAAGAAGGGCCTGGCCGAACTGGAGCGCGCCATCCGCGGCCGCCTGCCGGTGCGTCCGCCGGTCTACGGCGAGGACGAGATCACCGACCGCAGCGAACGCTTCCTCGCCGCCGAGATGGTGCGCGAGCAGCTGATGCTGCGGCTGGACCAGGAGCTGCCCTACGCCACCACGGTGGAGATCGAGCAGTTCAACGACCGCCCCGACGGTGTCGCCGAGATCCATGCGGTGATCTGGGTGGAACGCGACGGTCAGAAGGCCATCGTGATCGGCCAGGGTGGCGCCCAGCTCAAGGCCATCGGTACCGCCGCGCGCCGCCACATGGAGCGCCTGTTCGAGCGCAAGGTCTTCCTCAAGCTGTGGGTGAAGGTGCGCGAGGGCTGGGTGGACGACGAGGCGATGCTGAAGAAGTTCGGCTACACCGACTGACGCCTGCCGGGCCGCGATGCGCCTCGACCAGCAACCCGCTTACGTGCTGCACGCGCGGCCCTATCGCGAGACTTCGCTGTTGCTGGAATGCCTCACCCGCGACCATGGCCGGCTCGGCGTGGTGGCGCGCGGGGTGCGCGGCGAACGGGCGAAGCTGCGGCGGGCGCAACTGGAACCGTTCCAGCCGCTGGCGCTCGACCTGCTGCTGCGCGGCGAGCTGGCCACGCTGGCCGCTGCCGAGACGGTGGGCATGCCGCTGCGGCTGGCTGGCGACCAGGGCCTGGCCGGGCTTTACCTCAACGAACTGGTGGTGCGCCTCACGGCGCGGCAGGACGCCCATCCGGCGCTGTTCGACGCCTATGCGCAGACGCTGGCGCGGCTGGCCGCCGGCGAATCGGCGTCGTGGACGCTGCGCCGTTTCGAGCGCGACCTGCTGGAAGCGATCGGCTACGGCCTGCAGCTGCGCCACGAAGCCGGCGGCGAGGAGGCCCTGCAGGCGCAGGCGCACTACCGCTACGACGTGGAACAGGGCGCGCTGCGCTGCGGCGCCGGCACCGCCCACGCCGTGCGCGGCGCCGATCTGCTGGCGCTGGCCGAGGACCGCATGCCGGACCGCGAGGGCGTCGCGGCGTTGCGGCGGCTCATGCGTGACGTGATCCGCTATCACCTGGGCGGTGGCGAACTGCGCGCCTGGCGGGTGCTGGCAGGCGTGCGGCCGCAGCGCTGAAGCGGCGCCGGTCCCGGCGAACCCCAGTCAGGTGTCCAAGGCCTGCAGGGTGATCTGCACGGCGCCGCGGAATTGTGCGACGGCCGGAGCGGCGGCGTGCGGCTGCTCGCGCAATCGCCGTTGCAGATGCGTCACCTCGGCGGCAAGCGCGGCCGCGCCGCAGAAGCCGCAGGACGAGCGCAACCGGTGCAGGCGGTCGTCCAGCGCCGCCGGATCGCAATCCGGCATGCCCAGTTCCTGGTACAGCAGGGCCAGTTCGCCACGCAGCAGCTGGCGCAGTGCCTGCATGGTGGCGGCATCGCCGCTGGCGCGCAGGGCCGCCGCGTCGTCCAGCACCGGAGCGAAGCCCGGCAGCAGGGCCAGCACGCGCTGCAGCTCGGCGATGCCGCAGGGCTTGCCCAGCACGTCGCCGAAGCCGGCGGCAAGCAGCTCGCCACGCACGGCGGCATCCAGCTCGGCGGAACTGGCGACCGCAAGGCTGCCGGCGGAGCCGGCCTGGCCATCGGCGCGCAGGGCGGCCAGCACCTCGCGGGCGCCGGCGCCGGGCATGCGGCAGTCCAGCAGCAGCAGGTCGAAGGCTTCGTCGCGGGCCAGTTGCAGCGCCTGCGCGCCATCGCCGCAGTCCGCCACCTCGGCGCCCAGTGCACGCAATCCGTCGCAGAGGAAGCGGCGGCTGGCCGGATCGTCATCGGCCACCAGCACGCGCGGTGGGAGGGATGCGGCGGGGCTGGCTGGCATGACCGGGTCCTTGGTTCAGCTGGTTTTGGCAGAATGGCCCGACATGCGATCGACATCAAGCCACCTGCTGCTGTGCCTGCTCCTGCTGCTCGGCCTCGGCCTGGCGCAGCCGGTGCAGGCGGACATCACGGTCGTCGCGAAGCAGCTCAGCCTGCCGGGCCTGAGCCTGCAGGACCTGAACGCGCAGCTCAGCGAGGACCCGGCGGGCGGGCTGCACCTGCAGCTGCAGGCGAGCCAGGCGGACGTCGCCGCGGTGGGCTGGCGGCACGTGGGCCTGCGTCTGGACGGCCGGCTGCAGCGCGATGCGCAGCAGCGCTGGGTGTTCGACGGCCGGGTGCAATTGCGTGGCGCGCCGGGCGGTGCGCTGGGCAATGCCCAGCTGACCTGGGCGGTGAACCCCGGCTCCGACACCATGCAGGTGGAGCTGCGGCAGGACAAGGCGCAGGCCACCGCGTGGCTGCCGCTGGACCAGCCCAGCCATGCACAGGTCAGCCTGCGCCAGCTGCCGGCCGGCTGGCTGCAGGGGCTGCTCGGTACGGTGTGGTCGGGCCGGCTCACCGGCGGCCGGCTGGACGCCGACCTCGCGCTGGACGCGAGCGGCACGGGCGTGCAGTCGTCCGGCCAGTTCACGCTGGCCGGCGTGGGCTTCGACACCCCGAGCGGCACGCTGGCGGGGCAGGGGGTCGGCGGCAAGGGACGCTTCGGCTTCGACAGCGGCGACGACGGTGCGCGGATCGGCCTGCAAGGCAGCCTGGCCGGCGGCGAGCTGCTGCTGGGGCCGCTGTACGCGAAGCTGCCTGCGCACCCGGTGCAGCTGGATGTCAACGCGCACGCCCGGCGCGGCGTGCTCGAGCTGGAACGGCT
This sequence comes from Rhodanobacter aciditrophus, assembly GCF_050026795.1. NCBI lineage: Bacteria > Pseudomonadati > Pseudomonadota > Gammaproteobacteria > Lysobacterales > Rhodanobacteraceae > Rhodanobacter > Rhodanobacter aciditrophus. The sequence continues at coordinate 504,338 of NZ_JALBWP010000012.1, read as the reverse complement.
GCGTTTCGACGACGCCGACGCGCTGCAGCTGGACGGCGCGCTGGCATTCGACGCCAAGGGGAACCTGCAGAAGCTGCAACTCGACCGCTTCCACGCCAGCTTCCCCGCCGCCTACCAGCGCTACGGCCAGGCCTGGCTGGCCACGCTGGGGCTGCGCGATCTGCGCTCCTCCGGGCACCTGAGCGGCAGCCTGGACCTGGGCGGCAACGGCCTGCGGGCGTTCGCGTTCGACACCGAAGGGCTGGACCTGGCCGACGGCGACGGCCGCTTCGCAGTGAGTGGCCTGCATGGCGGCCTCGACTGGTCGGCACAGGGCGATCGCCCCGCCACCACGCTGGGCTGGCAGGGCCTGCAGTTCTACCGCATTCCCCATGGCGCCGCGCAGTCGCGCTGGCAGAGCCGCGGCGGCACGCTGGCGTTGCAGCAGCCGCTCGTCGTGCCGGTGCTGAAGGGGCAACTGCGGCTGACGAGCCTGGACTGGCGCCCGGCGGCGGCGAAGGGCCAGCGTCTTGCCACCAGCCTCACCGTCACCGGCGTAGACATGGCCAGCTTCAGCCATGCGCTGGGCTGGCCGTCGTTCCCCGGCACCCTGGGCGGGGCGATCCCCTCGCTGCGCTGGGTCGGCGACCGTTTCGAGCTGGAGGGCGGCCTTACGGTGAACGTGTTCGACGGCTTCGTCGATGTCACCCATCTCTCGCTGCAGCAGCCGTTCGGCAATACGCCGGTGCTGGCCGGCGATATCAGCCTCAACCAGCTCGACCTCGGTGCGATCACCAGCGTTTTCGATTTCGGCAGCATCACCGGCCGGCTGGATGGCTCCATCGACGACCTGCGCCTGGTGAACTGGAGCCCGGTCGCGTTCAAGGCCTCGCTGCTTGCCGGCGGTGGCGGACGCATCAGCCAGCGCGCGGTGAACAACCTCACCACGGTGGGCGGCGGCGGCCTGGCCGGCGGCCTGCAGGGCGCGATGCTGAAGCTGTTCAAGACCTTCGCCTACAAGCGCATCGGCCTCAGTTGCACGCTGAACGGCGCGGTCTGCCAGATGGGGGGGCTGGAGAGCAACGAGGGCGGCTACACTATCGTCGAAGGCAGCGGCCTGCCGCACCTCGAGGTGGTGGGCCACCAGACCCGGGTCGACTGGCCCACCCTGGTGCGCCGTCTGCGCGAGGCGGTCAGCGGCCGCGCGCCGGTGGTCCGCTGAGAGGCCGCACATGGGCAGCCTCTCGGCGCGTCCAAGGATGGATGGTTGCGAATCGGTCACGGCATGTGGCTGATTCCGCCGGGGCGTGTACGGGCCGGTGCCGGACGCGCCAATGGAAAGTCCCATGGGATGCGGAATTTTTCCCTGAAGCCGAAACGCGATCGTCCCCGTCGCCGTTCACAGGAGTGCCACATGCGCAAGCTCGCCCGCACCACTCTCGCCATGCTGGCCGTCATGCTGGTGGGTTGCGTCACGATCAACGTCTACTTTCCCGAGGCGGCGGCGCAGAAGGCCGCCGACCAGTTCATCGGCACGGTGCTCGACGGCAGCGGGCACAAGACGCCGCCTGCAGCGGACAAGAACGCGCCCGCGCAGGACAACCCGCCGCCGGCGCACCAACCCTCGGCGATGCTGCTCGACCTCCTGGTGCCGGCAGCATACGCCGCCGACGTGCCGAACCTGCGCGTGCAGACGCCGGCAGTGCAGGCGATCCACGACCGCATGCGCGCACGCTTCCAGGGTTCGCTCAAGGCCCTGCTCGACAGCGGTGCGGTGGGCTTCACCCATGATGGCATGGTGGCCATGCGCGACGCTGCCAAGGTACCGCTGTCCGCGCGCGCCCAGGCGAATGCCACCGTGGCCGACGAGAACCGCGACCGCGCCGCGCTGTACCGCGAGATCGCCAACGCCAACAACCATCCCGAATGGGAGGCGCAGATCCGCGCCACTTTCGCCCAGACCTGGATCGAGCACGCGCACGCCGGCTGGTACTACCAGGACGCCTCCGGCGCGTGGCGGCGCAAGTAGGGCGGAGCGGTGCGGGCACCGGGCCGCGCATTCGGCGATAATGCCCGGTCTGCCCTTGCCGTGTCGTAGCCCCGCAGACCATGTCCCGATCCAACTCCCGCTCCCGCGCGCCCGCGGTGGAGCTCGAAGCTGACATCACCGACCTCGGCCACGACGGCCGCGGCGTCGCCCGCATCGACGGCAAGGCGGTGTTTGTCGCCGGTGCGCTCGAGGGCGAACGCGTGCGCCTGCGCATCCGCAAGCGCCACCGCCATTTCGACGAGGCCGAGGTGAGCGAGGTCGTCGTGGCCTCGCCGCATCGCGTCCAGCCGAGGTGCCCGCACTTCGGCCAATGCGGCGGCTGCTCGCTGCAGCACCTGGACGCGGCGGCGCAGATTGCCGCCAAGCAGCGCGTGCTGGCCGACAACTTTGCGCGCATCGGCAAGGTGGAGCCGGCGCAGTGGCTGCCGCCGCTCGTCGGCGAGCCCTGGGGCTATCGTCGCAAGGGGCGACTTTCGGTACGCGCGGTGGCAAAGAAGGGCCGCGTGCTGGTCGGTTTCCGCGAAGAGGCCAACCCGCGCTACGTGGCCGACATCCGCCATTGCGACGTGGTGCATCCCGCGCTGGGATCGAAGATCGAGCTGATCGGCGACCTGGTCGGCGCAATGGACGCCGCCGCGGACATTCCCCAGATCGAGTTTGCCGCGGGCGACGACACCGTGGCGCTGGTGTTCCGCCACATGCAGCCGCTGAGCGAAGGCGATCGCGCGACGCTGGCCGCGTTCGGCCGGCAGCACGGCTTCGCGATCTACCTGCAACCGGGCGGCGTGAGCAGCGTGCATCCGCTGTGGCCGGAGGCGCCACGGCTGGCGTTCAAGCTGTCGCCGGGCGGCGGCGCGCAGGACGTGGAGCTGGAATTCCAGCCGCTGGACTTCGTGCAGGTCAACGCCGGCATGAACCGCAGGATGATGGCACGCGCGATGGAGCTGCTCGATCCGCAGCCGACCGACCGCGTGCTGGACCTCTTCTGCGGGCTGGGCAACTTCACCCTGCCGATCGCGCGCCGCGTGGCCGCGGTGGCCGGCGTGGAAGGCGAGCACGGCCTGGTCGAGCGCGCCGGCGAGAACGCGCGTCGCAACGGCATCGCCAACGCCAGCTTCCACGTCGCCAACCTGTTCGAGGACCAGCGCGGCGCCGACTGGGCGCGCCAGCCCTGGGACAAGCTGCTGCTCGATCCGCCGCGGGCCGGTGCCGACCAGGTGCTGGCCTACCTGCCGCACAAGGCAACCAGCCGCATCGTCTACGTCTCCTGCCATCCCGCCTCGCTGGCCCGCGACGCCGGCATCCTGGTCAACCAGCACGGCTTCAGGCTCAGCGCGGCGGGCGTGATGGACATGTTTCCGCACACGGCGCATGTCGAATCCATTGCCCTGTTCGAGCGGTCTCCATGACCGCTAAGGCCGGCAAGCGGCGATCCATGGAGTAGCCCCGCATCCATCCATGGAATGCGAAAGTCAAAAATGCGGCCATCCTTGGCCGCACTCTTCATGAAAACCACGCTCCGGGCGCGACGCAACTACTGACTATGGGCATCGAGATCGAGAGGAAATTCCTGCTGCGCGACGACAGCTGGCGTGCGCAGGTCGAGCGCAGCGAGAGCATCGCGCAGGGTTATCTGGTCGGCGCGGCGGCGCTGGCGGCCGGGCACGCGCGTGCCTCGGTGCGGGTGCGGCGGGCGGGGGACGAGGCCTGGCTCAACATCAAGGCGGCGCGGCTGGGCGTGGAGCGCGCCGAGTACGACTACGCGATTCCGCCCGATGACGCCGACGAACTGCTCGCCACGCTGTGCGGCGGGGTGTTGAGCAAGCGGCGCCATCACGTCACGGTCGATGGCGCGCCGTTCGAGATCGACGAGTTTCTGGGCGACAATGCCGGCCTCGTGGTGGCCGAGGTGGAGCTGCCGCGGGCGGACGCGCCGTTTCCGCGGCCGTCCTGGCTGGGCCGCGAGGTGAGCGCGCTGGCGCGCTACTACAACGTCAACCTGATCGCGCATCCGTACGCCCGCTGGACGCCGGCCGAGCGCGACGCCAACGATGGAGCGGATGCCTGATGCTGCTGATCGGCCTGGCCGGGCTTGAAGTCGCCGAACGCGAGCGCGCGTGGCTCGCCGCGCCCGGCGTGGCGGGCGTGATCCTGTTCGCGCGCAACTACGCCGACCGTGCGCAGCTGATGGCGCTGTGCGAATCCATCCGCGGGATCGGCGGCGAGGAACTGCTGATCGCGGTGGACCAGGAAGGTGGCCCGGTGCAGCGCTTCCGCGACGGCTTCACCCGGCTGCCGGCGCTGGCGCGGATCGGCGAGGCATACGACCGCGATCCCGGCGAAGCCGTGCGCCTCGCCGAGGAACATGCCTGGGTGATGGCCAGCGAATTGCGTGCCAGCGGCGTGGATTTCAGTTTCGCGCCGGTGGCGGATCTGGCGCGCGGCAACGCGGCGATCGGCGTGCGCGCCTTCCACGCCGACCCCGCCGTGGCCGCCGAACTCGCCACGGCCTACGTGCGCGGCATGCACCTGGCCGGCATGGCGGCGGTGCTGAAGCACTTCCCCGGCCACGGCTCGGTGGCCGCCGACACGCACAAGGCGCAGGCCATCGATCCGCGCCTGCTGGAGGACATCCGCCGCGACGATCTCCGCCCGTTTGCCGAGTGCATCGCGGCGGGGGCGGAAGCGGTGATGATGGCGCACGTGGTCTATCCCGCCGTGGACGCGCAGCCGGCCGGCTACTCGCGAGCCTGGATCGGCGAGATCCTGCGCGGCGAACTGGGCTTCACCGGTGCGGCGATCAGCGACGACATCAGCATGGCGGCGGCAGGCGTGGCCGGCGGTGTGGCGGAGCGCGTGCGGGGCCACCTGGACGCCGGCTGCGACCTCGTGCTGGCCTGCTTCCCCGAGGTGGTGGACGAGGCCGTCGCCGCCGTCGCCGGGCGCACGCCGGCACACCCCGAGCGGCTGGTTCCGCTGCGCGGCGCGATCGGCGCCAGTTGGGAAAGCCTCACCGACAACCCCCAGCGCGACCGTTTCGTCGCGCGCATCACGGCGCTGGACGCCGCACAGGGCAACGCATGAACGAGACGCTTCCCTCCCTCCGCGACGCGCTGGCGCACGCCGACGTGCTGTTCGAGCGCGCGGAGATCGAGACCGTGATCGCCGACCTCGGCCGGCAGATCGACGCCGCGCTGGATGGCGAGCGCGCGGTGTTCCTCACCGTGATGAACGGCGCGCTGATGTTTGCCGGGCAACTGGCGCTCTCGATCCGCACCGACCTCGAATTCGACTACGTGCACGCCACCCGCTACCGCGGCGCCACCTCCGGCAGCGACCTGCACTGGCTGCGCGAGCCCGTGGCGAACCTCGCCGGGCGCACCGTGCTGCTGGTGGACGACATCCTCGACGAGGGCCAAACGCTGAAGGCCGTGCGCGACGACTGCCTGCGCCGCGGCGCGAAACGGGTGCTGATCGCCAGCCTGTGCTGCAAGGATCACGACCGCCTGGTCGAAGGCATCGCCTCCGACTTCAACGGCGTGGTGCTGCCGGATCGCTACGTGTTCGGCTACGGCATGGACTATCACGAGCAGGGTCGCAACCTGCCGGCCATCTACGCGTTGCGCTGAACGGCGCATCCACGGGAGTCCGCATGAACATTCTCGGCATCTCCGGCAGCCTGCGCCGGGCGTCGTTCAACACCGCGCTGCTGCATGCCGCGCAGGAGCTGTTGCCGGCGGACGCGACCCTTGCCATCCATGACCTGCATGGCTTGCCGCTGTTCGACCAGGACGTGGAACAGCAGGGCGATCCCGCGCCGGTTGCCGCGCTGAAGGATGCCGTGGCGCAGGCCGACGCGCTGCTGCTGGCCTGCCCGGAGTACAACGGCGGCATCACCGGCGTGCTGAAGAACGCCGTCGACTGGATCTCGCGCCCCGGTATCGCCCGGCCGTCCGCACCGCTGGCCGGCAAGCGCGTGTGCATCGTCGGTGCCAGCCCCGGCGTCACCGGCACGGTACGCGCGCAGGACCAGTTGCGGCTGGTGCTGCGCCGCGCCGGTGCGGTGGTCGAGCCGCAGGGCGAGGTGCTGGTGTTTCAGGCGCACACCAAGATTGCCGACGGCCGGCTGGCCGACGAGCGTACCCGCGAACTGCTGGCGCGCCATCTCCACAACTTCCTCGGAACCTTCGCATGAGCGACCATCCGATCGACCTCGCCGTGATCGGCGGCAGCGGCCTGTACCAGTTCCAGGGACTCGAGAACACCAGCCGGCGCGCGGTGGAAACCCCGTTCGGTGCGGCTTCTGGCGAGATCGTGCTGGGCGATTTCGGGGGCAAGCGCGTGGCCTTTCTCGCCCGCCACGGCGAGAGCCACAGCCTGCCGCCGCACCGGGTGAACTACCGCGCCAACCTGTGGGCGCTGCACAGGCTCGGCGCACGCACGGTGGTCGGCGTCAACGCGGTGGGCGGCATCCGCGCCGACATGGGCCCGCGCGCCATCGTGGTGCCCGACCAGCTGATCGACTACACCCACGGCCGTTACACCAGCTTCTGCGACGTCGAAGGCGCCGAGGTGAACCACATCGATTTCAGCGAGCCGTACACCGCCTCGCTGCGCCATCGACTGCTGCAGGCCGCACGCCAGGCCGGCATCGCTGCGATCGATGGCGGATGCTACGGTGTCACCCAAGGGCCACGGCTGGAGACCCGCGCCGAGATCGCGCGCATGAAACGCGACGGCTGCGACCTGGTCGGCATGACCGGCATGCCCGAGGCGGCACTGGCGCGCGAGCTGGGGCTGGACTATGCCTGCCTTGCCCTGGTGGCGAACTACGCCGCCGGCTGCGGTGACGAGGCCGAGATCAGCATCGAGGAGATCTTTGCCCACCTCGCCGCAGCCACCGCGGAGGTGCCGCGCCTGCTCGATGCGATGCTGCGCGCGTGATCGCGCGTCACCGGATTGCTGCATGATCCGTCCCCGTGTGCCGGACATGGGGTTTAGCGCAGGGAATCGGCAAGCGCATATTGCGCTTTGCCTTGAAACATGTTGATACTTTCCGGGCACCAGGACGGTGAGCCAGGGGGATGGTTCGAGCTCGGTCGGGTGCGCCCTGTCCATGCTTCCAGAGGTTCCAGCAATGCGTTTCGGTACGGTCAAGTGGTTCAACGACGCCAAGGGCTTCGGTTTCATCGCGCCCGAGGACGGTGGGGAGGACGTGTTCGTCCATTTCTCGGCGATCAATTCCAAGGGCTTTCGCAGCCTGCAGGAAGGCCAACGCGTGAAGTTCGAAGTCACCCAGGGGCCGAAGGGCGCCCAGGCTTCGGGCGTCGAAATCGCAGGTTGATCTCCGTCTGCCGGGCATCCGTTCCGGCCATGCAGTGAAACCAGGCCCCGCGCCAAGGCGCGGGGCTTTTCGTTTTCCCATTGAGGAGTGCAGCCATGGATGGCTGCCCGTTTGATTTCCGCGATCATGGAGGATCGCAAAGGATTCGGCAGTGCAGCCATGGATGGCTGCCCGTTTGATTCCCGCGATCATGGAGGATCGCAAAGGATTCGACAGTGCGGCCATGGATGGCTGCCCGTTTGATTCCCGCAGTCATGGATGATCACCAAGAGACCGCGCGACCGGTGTCCCCGTGAACCTCGAAGAGCATCCATCCGACATGAGCGCACGCCTGCTTGAAATTGCCGCCAACTCCGTGGCGTCCGCGCTGGCCGCGCAGACGGGTGGGGCAGGACGGGTGGAGCTGTGCGGCGCACTGGAACTGGGGGGCCTCACGCCCTCGTACGCCACCGTCGCAATGGCGCGCGAGCGGCTGCGCATTCCGCTCTACGTGCTGATCCGCCCGCGCGCCGGGGACTTCCTCTACGACGACGACGAATGCGAGGCCATGCGCCGCGACATCGAGACGTGCGTGGCGCTGGGCTGCGACGGCGTGGTGCTCGGCGTGCTCGACGCCGACGGCGACGTGGACATGGAGCGCTGCTGTGGCCTGATCGCCGCGGCGGGCCACCTCGGCGTCACCTTCCATCGCGCCTTCGACCTGGTGCGCGACCCGCGCCGCGCGCTGGACGACGTGATCGCGCTGGGCTGCGAACGCGTGCTCACCTCCGGTGGCCAGGCCAGCGCGATGGAAGGCGCCGTGCTGATCCGCGAGCTGATCGCGCAGGCCCGCGGTCGCATCCGCATCATGCCCGGCGCCGGCGTCACCGAGCGCAACATCGCCGCACTCGCCGCGGCCACCGGTGCGCGTGAAATCCATGCCTCCGCCAAGCGGCAGCTGCCTTCGGGCATGCGTCATCGGCCGTCGTCGCTGACCGACATGCAGGGCGGCGAACTGCGCAGCGACGTGGAGCAGGTACGCGCGCTGGTGCGTGCGATGCAGTCCGTCGACTGAGCCCGTGTCGGTTGCCCCGTTCCTTTCCGGAAGCCGTGCAGCGCCGGACCGGGGCGTACAAACCGTAGCGCGCAAGCAACCTCCGTACGCTCACCCCGGCTCTCTCCCGGCGGGGAGGACCAGCGCCTGCCACGGGCCGCAACACTCCCTACCGCAGCGCATGTTCCCCCGGCTTCGCTAAGATGCCGCTTTGCATTTCCCTTGCGGAGCGAGTCCCAGTGATCATCAAACCCAAAGTGCGCGGTTTCATCTGTGTCACGGCCCACCCGGTCGGCTGCGAGCACAACGTGGCCGAGCAGATCGCCACCACCCGGGCCGCCATCCACGACGGCGGCCTGGGCCCGAAGCGCGTGCTGGTGATCGGCGCCTCCACCGGCTACGGCCTCGCTTCGCGCATCACTGCCGCGTTCGGCTACGGCGCCGCCACGCTGGGCGTGTTCTTCGAAAAACCCAGCAGCGAGGACAAGACCGGCACCGCCGGCTGGTACAACTCCGCCGCATTCGACAAGGCGGCCAAGCAGGCCGGACTGTACGCGAAGTCCATCAACGGCGACGCCTTCGCCCACGAGACCCGCGCGCGCGCCATCGAGATCATCAAGAACGAGATGGGCGGCCCGATCGACCTGGTGGTCTACTCGCTGGCCTCACCCGTGCGCAAGCTGCCGGACACCGGCGAGGTGGTGCGCTCCGCGCTCAAGACCATCGGCCAGCCGTTCACCAACACTTCGGTCGACACCAACAAGGACACCGTGATCGAGGCCACCATCGAGCCGGCCACCGAGCAGGAGATCAAGGACACCGTCACCGTGATGGGCGGCGAGGATTGGGCGCTGTGGATCGACGCGCTGAGCCAGGCCGGTGTGCTGGCCGACCATGCCAAGACCATCGCCTACAGCTACATCGGCACCGAGATCACCTGGCCGATGTACTGGCACGGCACGCTGGGCCAGGCCAAGCAGCACCTCGACAACACGGCGAAGCAACTGCGCAGCCGTCACCCTGGCCTCGACGCGTACGTGGGCGTGATGAAGTCCGTGGTCACCCAGGCCAGCGCCGCCATCCCGGTGATCCCGCTGTACGTCTCCATCGCCTTCAAGGTCATGAAGGAAAAGGGCATCCACGAGGGCTGCATCGAACAGATCAACCGCCTGTTCCACGACCGCCTGTACCGCGCCGACGGCGCCACCGCGCCAACCGACGACGAGGGCCGCGTGCGCCTGGACGACTGGGAACTGCGCGACGACGTGCAAACCCCCTGCAAGACCCTCTGGCCGACCGTCACCACGGAAAACCTCAGGCAGGTCACCGACTATGCCGGCTACAAGCACGAGTTCCTGAAGCTGTTCGGCTTCGACCGGGCGGACGTGGACTACGACGCCGAGGTGGACGCGGACCGGCGGTTCGATTGCGTGGAAATGTAAGGAACGATGCACGGGAGCGGCGCACCGCATTGAAGCCTCGCGCCGCGACCCCATATACTTGTTCGGCCATACCGTTTTCCCCGGGGGTGTACTGGCTTCGACGGGGGTAGTGAGATGGCTTGGTGCATGCCGAGGGGGCAGCTTTCCTCGTTAATCCAGCCGCAAACTCATAGTTGCCAACGACGACAACTACGCTCTGGCCGCTTAAGGCCTAGCCCCGAACCCGCTTGTGCTCGTGCTCGCCGGTGTAGGGTCATTATCACGGGATCGCCCGAAGCCGCCGCCTGTCGGCCAGGGTCAAATCAAGCAGGCTGGTCCTTCGATGCGCTTCGCACATCGTGCTGTCGCGGGACGAGATCCAACGGTGAGCTAAGCATGTAGTACCGGGCGTCAAGCGCCTTCGGACGCGGGTTCGACTCCCGCCACCTCCACCAACAAGCCGTCCAACGGCATCCAATAAAGGCCGGAAACCCCAGCAATACCAAGGGCTCCGGCCTTTTTCTTGTCTCATACGGTCTATCGCGGTCATTGAAAGCTACCGTCTGATGGCGGTAGATTCGCCGGTAACCGGCCTACCGTCAGAGGGGGTTACCGTCATGGCGCTTACCGACACAGCAATCCGCAAGGCCAAGGCCTCCGACAAGCCGCAGAAGCTCACCGACGGTGCCGGCATGTACTTGCTGCTGAACCCGAACGGCTCCAAATGGTGGCGCTTGGACTATCGCCACAACGGCAAGCGCAAGACGCTGAGCCTGGGCACCTACCCCGACACCGGCCTTGCTGATGCCCGCGACAAGCGCGACGCGGCTCGCAAGCTGCTGGCGGCAGGGATAGACCCCAGCGAGCAGCGCAAGGCCGAGAAAGCGGCAGGGGAGGAACGGGCGGCCAACAGCTTCGAAGTGGTCGCCCGCGAGTGGCTGGGCAAGCAGACCTGGGTTGAGCATTACCGGGTCAAGGTTGAGGCGTGGATGGCGAACGACGTCTATCCGTACGTCGGTGGACGGCCCATAGCCGAGCTGTCCGCACCTGAGTTCCTTAGGGTAGGGCGCCGGATGGAGGAGCGCGGTGCGCTGGAGTCGGCGCACCGGGTGTTGCAAACCTGCGGCCAGGTCATGCGCTACGCGATCGCCACCGGACGGGCCGACCGGAACCCCGTGGCCGACCTGAAAGGCGCCATCGCCTCGCCGGCAGAGCGCCACCATGCCGCCATCACAGACCCTGCCGTCCTGGGTGGGCTGCTGCGTGCCATCGAGGGCTACACGGGCGATATCACCACGCGGGCAGCCTTGAAGCTGTCGGCCCTGCTATTTGTCCGCCCGGGCGAGCTTCGGCATGCGGAGTGGGCAGAGTTCGATCTGGACGCGGGCGAGTGGAACATCCCTGCCGGCAAGATGAAGATGCGCCAGCCGCACCTGGTGCCGCTGTGCGAGCAGGCGGTGGCGATCCTGCGCGAACTGCACCAGCTGACCGGGCGAGGCCAGTACGTGTTTCCGGGTGGCCGCTCGCCGCGGCGCCCGATGAGCAACAACGCGATCAATGCCGCCTTGCGACGCATGGGCTACGGCACCGACACCATGACGGCGCACGGCTTCCGCGCCACCGCACGCACGATTCTGGACGAAGTTCTGGGCTACCGTGTGGACTTCATCGAGCACCAGCTGGCGCATGCCGTGAAAGACCCGAACGGCCGCGCCTACAACCGCACGGCACATCTGCCGGAGCGGCGGAAGATGATGCAAGGCTGGGCCGACTACCTCGATGCGCTGCGTGCCGGCGGGAACGTGGTGGCGATCAGGACGAAGGCGGGTTGAGCGCGCGCTGATGCATGCTCGTTATGGCTTTGCTGCCAGCCAATAACTGAACGAGTCACGGGGTAGGCCTAAAGTCGGGGTTGCATCTTGCCGACAAACCTATAGATACTATATGTCCATGGGTGATGTGATTCCGTTCCATGGCCGGCCATCGCTGCCGGAAGCGGTGAGCCGTGAGGATGCGGCCACTCTAGTGCGCGAGGTAATTGAGGATAGCGCACGGATCATTTGGACCCAGCATGCGCTAGATCGCATGTGGGATCGCGGCATAAGTGACCGTCAGGTGTTGCAAGTGCTTCGTCGTGGAGAAGTCATCACTGATCCCTCACTAAGCGACGATCGGAATTGGAAGTTCACCATGGAGGCTGACACGGCCGGCGACATCGTCCGCGTCGTTCTTGCTCTTGACACTGACAGGATGGGAAATTTTGTCGTCGTCATCACTGTGATTGCTGCCTAAGTAAGGCTGAGGAGGCATTTTATGTACTGTTACCGGGGCGTTGGCCTCGATAACGTGTATCTCCAGAACGGGTACACGACCCGCACCCTTTCGTCGGGAGAAGAGGCCGTTTCGATCCATGATCTGGAAGGTCTTCACGCCGCAATAGCAAGGGAACTCGTGGAGATGAGTGGAGAAATGGACGGCAAGATATTTCGCTTTCTGCGTAAGTACGCAGACATGGCGCAACGCGCTGTTGCTGAGCTTATGGATGTAACAGTGCTTACCGTTTCGAACTGGGAGCGCGATGTTCACCCCGTTCCCACGGCGGCAGCGCTGCTCCTCCGTGGCCTAGTGAAAGAGATTCTTTCAGGGAATGCGGAGCTCAAGAAGGCCGTGGACCGCTGCAACCAGCTCGATCGCAAAATGCGTGAATTGGAGCGACTTCAGTTCGCCGACACTGAGCATGGTTGGCAACGAGCCGCGTGACCAAGATGAACTGTCCGCAGACGCCCCGCCCCGCGCGGGGCTTCTGCTTTCTGGGCTACGCGCCGTCCAAGTAGCTGTCGATCATCGCTCGCGCCCGAGCAAGCGCTTCATCCTCGGTGCCGCCGTCTGCGTGGTTCTTGCCCGGCGCGATAGCCGCTGGGAGATTGGTGGTGACGGCGCGCTGGAACCCAGGCCGTCTGCGCCACTCTTCGGACAAGACGAAGTTGGCCCTATAGCCGTCGGTCGTGATGTCGTAGCCATACCGAATCGCGATGCCGCGATACTCAGCTGTCTTGTGCGACATGGCGGACCTCGGATCGACGCTCATGAATGGAGCTGGACATGCGCTATGCCTCTATCTGCGATCGCCGGAGAGAGCAGTGGGTGCGCGGGCTATGTGCCGCCCCTTCATTTTATGTTGGACGGTAGCACTGCACCATCAAGCCGCCGATCCTTCACGCGCTACCCTAGTACGATGAGGGGAAACTGGCAGGCTGCTCCCAACATCAGAAGACATATGGCTATTCGCTGCCCTCGGCTCATCCTCTTGGCAACGGCGGCTGCCTCCTGCAGCACTGATTCGTTCGCGTAGGGCGTGAGCCCATAGCCAGATGGGCTGGACCGCCATAGCAGGACAGTGCCCGCAGCGTTGAGTAGCAGTCCCAGGACCGCAAGCGCCTTGGCAATCATCATGGAAATCTCCACTTCGCTGACGCAGAACGACGTCGACCTGCTATTCCAGGTCGAGCACAGGTGTCACGAAACTATCGACCTCGATATCGCTGGCCGTTTCGTGGTGCTTGGATTCCTACGCCCGATACCTGATGAAGCGGCTACGCAATCGCTTACCTCGACCGGAGTCGACGGGCATCGGATCTATCTCGACCTGACCATGGAAGGGCGCACATTCCTTGCCGCAATACGTGACGGGATGAACGGCTTTCGAGAGTGGAAGCCGGAATAAGGCGCTGCGGTGCGCGGGCAGCTTGCGGGTCCAGAGCCTCCGCGCGACCATCGGATCAGCTAACAGGGTGGGGAGTTCAGGCATGGCCATTTTGGTTCCGTTGATCGATGAGCAGGGCCGGGACTTCGAAGCCCAGGTTGAGACCCGCGAAGAGGATGGCCGGGTCGTCTGGAGCGGCGTGTGCTGGGATAGCGGCTACCCGGTCGGGCATGCGATTTCCGGTGTGTCGGCGAGCATGGCCGACGTCCATGGAGACGTGCAGGCCAAGGTCCGAGCTGAAGGCATTCACGGCGGCCGGCGCAACAAGGACTGACATCACGCTGCGACCCTGACGCTGTCGCGCCCTTCGAGGATGGCGCGCACCATCGACGCATTGAAAAAGATGGGAGACTCACGCATGGTTCTGACACCTGAGCAGCTGCACAGCCTGAAGAGGCTCGATGTGTGGCCGAGGCTGGATGCGGTTCCAGAGGAACACATCCGGCTGTTTCGAGAGCTTGGCCTCGTCGTGGATATCCTGGGCGGCCAGGGCTGCAAACCGAACGATCGCGGGCATCGGGTCATCCTGTCCGGCGGAAAGGTCGACTGACATCACGCCGCCACCGCCTGCCGGTGCTCGACCGGATCGAGGGTCACGCGCGGTCGCGCGCACAGTGGGCACCCCACGTCAGACTAGGTCCCTTGCCTTGTTCGGCCGCCACTCTGGAATCGCTGGCGCCACCTCCTTGTTGCCCTCCACCGCGGCCCTGGTGACCACGGGCCAGCCGTTCAGATCTATGTAGTGCCGGATGCCATTGCGGCACAGGAACGCCACCTGCTTTGCCTTCATCCTGCTGCGGCACAGCTCGGTAATCTCGTCGCGGGATAGGCACAAGCTCATACCTTCGATCTCTGCTCACGGCGCTTGACTGTGGATGGTAGCGGGAGCAGGATCACGTCGCCCCCGCCAATTCGGGGGCCAGGTTTGGCGACCTGATAGTTACGGGGCGCAACGGCGCCGATGGCGCTTTTTTTGTGTCCGTTGCGTCATGCCCACTTTTATGGGGGCGTGCGGGGCAGCCTTCGGGCTGGCCGGTTACCTCGTACACCGGTTCGCCAACCCCGCACGACCCCGCCACAGCCGCAACGGCTTGGCGGTTCCTTCAGCACGAACTGCAGAGGTGGAGCATGACGATGAAGCCGAACAACGCCGCTCTGAAAAGCGCCCGGTTCAAAGCGAAAGCCGACTGGGGCCAGGAGAAGTCACGCATGAGCTCTAGGATTGCTGGTGGTGATCGGATGGCCGCCGTATTGGCGGACGCTATGGAGCTGCCAGAGGCAGAACGTGTAGAGCTCGCCCAAATGCTTTCGCGCTTCGTGAATTGCGGTCTCTGGCTTGACTCGGAGAGTGTGCGGGCCGGGGGCAACGAACGCATACGCACCCTGTTCCAGGCCATCGCCTGAGCTTTTGAAGCCGCGCCTAGGCTGATCCCCGAATACCGGGCACCTTCCCCGGCTGGCGCGGCTCCTCATTGAAGGGCGCAGAGGTGTGCGCAATGAACAAGCCGCAAGCTGCCATTGCCTATATTCCGGCAAGCAAGCCGTTTTTTAAGCTTGACGAAGCGGCCAAGCTTTTGGCGCTGGCTAGGTTTCCGCATGTGGAAGATGGTGTCGACTTCGACGCCCTGGATCAGGCCATGCTACGTGCTTATGCCGACGAGCAATTCATCGGCGCTCTGAAGGATGCGATACGCACGGGCAGCATCACGGCGCGCGATCCGGTGACGAACTTGGCGGTTTCTGCGACTGATATCCGACTGCAGGTAAGCGCCGAGCAACTGCTTCTGTCTCGCGACGACCTCATGAGCTTCGCGCGCGGGGCACTGCTGGTAGTTGTGGAAGAAGATGGCGACCAGCAGGCGACCATCTCGCCGTCCGGCACGGACGACCGTCTTCCTGAGACAAGCGAAAGCACCGGTGTCCGCCCAGGACGAAAAAGGGTTGACGCCATCGGAAGGGAGATCCTGGAGGCTATTGCGGAAATCCAAAACAGTGATACGCGCACGATCGTTGATGTGCACAGTGTCATGCTCAAGCTGATGGCCCGGGCGGGCAAGGAGGGAAGCTGTGTCATCGCCGCTGACAGATCGGAATTTAGCGTCACTTGGCAGAAGCTAGGTAGCTCGCCGCGCACCTTGGATCGTGAGCTACTGCGGAAGCGCCTGGGCAATTTTGAAGGAGCCTAACCCGGAGCCTAGCGTGCGGAATGGAGGCTAACTGGAAGCTAGGAAGCTTACCGGAGCCTAAGACCGACGCCTTGTTGCGCACCCGAAGTTGTGTGCTATTTGAATCTCCACCTCAGTCAATGAAGTGGAGTTCAGTCCATGCAAAACCATGCAGTTCCGCAGACCATGCACGGCGCGCAGGAGGCGCAGCGACCGAGGCGCCTGATCCGCATCCGCGAGGCCACTCAGCGCACAGGCCTGTCCAAGGCCATGGTCTACCGCCTCATCGCGGCCGGCCAGTTCCCCCGCCAGATCCGCCTCACCGAGCGCACTTCCGCCTGGGTCGAGTCAGAAGTCCAGGCTTGGGTGGATAGCCGCATTGCGGCCAATCGGGGGATTGCGGCATGAGCCTTCCCCTAGAACGACGAAGCCCGCGCGAGGCGGGCAACGAGGTGGTTTGTCTTGGCGGACACCATCAGTCTAGCACCGCGGCGCAGATCAGCAACACCAGCACCCAGGCGCAGCGCCAGCGTCTTCTGGATCACCTTCAGAAGGGGGCCATCGACACCATTACCGCGCGTCGTGATTTGAACGTCATGCACCCAGCCATGCGCATCAAGGAGTTGCGAGAGGCTGGCCACAACATCCAAACGGTTCGTGTCGAGCAGCACGATGATCAGGGTCGCAAGCACCGCAAGGTGGCCCTGTATGTCCTGCATGGAGGCGCCGCATGAACACGGTGACCTTCCTCCAAGACGCGCGCCACGAGCGTCGCATCCGGGACCTCGGCGAGGCCTGCATCACCGCCCAAGCGCTTGGCGACCGCAACGCGGCATCAGCACTCTGGGAGCAGATGCGCCAGGCCATCGCCGAGCGTTCCCCGGAACAGATCCGGCGCATGGAGGCGCCGATGGGCCTACGCATACGCCGGCAGGTCAAGTCGAAAATCATCGCTGGGTTCTGCCACGGCGTTGTTCCTGCCGCGGTCGTGGAATCCACGTTTCGCCTCCTCGACCTGCAGGGGGTGTGACGTGCCACGCGCAAGGAACATCAAACCGGGATTCTTCAAGAACGACGCCCTCGCCGAGTGCAATCCGCTCGCTCGCATCCTGTTTGTAGGGCTGTGGTGTGAGGCAGACCGCGAGGGTCGCCTGGAAGATCGCCCGAAGCGACTCAAGGCTGAGTATCTGCCTTACGACCAGTGCGACATTGGGGCGCTACTCGACGAGCTCGAACAGCATGCCTTTGTCGTGCGCTATGTGGTTGGTGGAGTGGGGTATATCGCCATTCCGAACTTCACAAAGCACCAGAACCCACATGTGCGGGAACCGGCCAGTTTGATACCGGCACCAGGCGAGCACGGAGCTAACCACGGAGGAGCACAGAACCCGCACAGTGCCAGCACAGTGCAAGAACAGGCCGCACACAGTTCCGGCCCGGCTGATTCCCCTTCCCTGATTCCTGATTCCCCTTCCCAGAGGAAAACTCTTGCTCAGATCGCTGAGCGATCGACCGATCCAGCAGCGAACCTCGAGCGGTTCTGGTCAGCCTACCCGCGGCATGTCGGCAAGCGGGCTGCCGTGAAGGCGCTAACCAAGCTCAGGCCTGACGAGGCGCTGATGGGTGTGATGCTGGCTGCGCTGGCCAAGCAGCGGCAGTCGGATCAGTGGCAGCGTGACGGTGGCCGGTACATCCCGCATGCCGCGACGTGGCTCAACGGGCGCCGTTGGGAAGACGAAGCCGAGCCGGCGCGGAGCAATGGGGCTCATGCCGCGCCGGGCAACGACGACGAAAGCTGGCTGAGGAGGGCGGTCTGATGCGAGCGACCGAGATTGCTCAGCGGCTATCCGCTCAGGTCGATGGCGTGGTGCGCCTGCTGCTTCCGAACGGCAAGCGCGTCGGCCAGGAATGGCGCGTTGGATCGGCAGACGGGGAGGCCGGCCAGTCGCTTGGGGTGCACCTGACTGGCGACAAGGCGGGCGTCTGGAGCGACTTCAGCTCCGGCGATAGCGGTGACCTGGTCGGGCTGTGGATGGCCTGCCGAAAGCTCTCACTGCGCGACGCGTGCAAGGAGGCGCTCGATTACCTCGGCATTCGCGAGGATCGACTCGATCCGCCCCAGAGGCGCTTCCAGAGGCCGACGAGGGACGGGGTGGTACGTCTCCATTCCGAGCATGCTGCGTGGCTCACTGAGGCGCGGAGAATCGCTCCTGGCACCATCGAGGCGTATCGCCTCGCATCTCGTGACGGCTGGCTGATGTTTCCATACCTCCGGGACGGCGAATTGGTAGCCGCGAAGTACCGCAAGTTACCGAAGTCGTTCCGGCAGGATGCCGAGTGCGAGCCGTGCCTATTCGGCTGGCAAGCGATTGCCGACGACGCACGCTGCGTGATCATCACCGAGGGCGAACTGGATGCCATGGCCTGGCACACCTACGGCTTCCCGGCCCTGTCGGTGCCGATGGGCGGCGGTGGTGGCGCCAAGCAGGGTTGGATTGCGACCGAGTTCGACCGCCTGTCCGTCTACGACACGATCTACCTCTCGCTGGACAGCGATGGCCCGGGGCAGCAGGCCGAGCGTGAAATCGCCGAACGTCTGGGGCGGGAACGCTGCCGGCTGGTACAGCTGCCCTACAAGGACGCCAACGACTGCCTGATGCAGGGAGTCACGGACACGGAAATGGCCGGTTGCCTGCGCGACGCACGGACTCTCGATCCATCGGAGTTGAAGCCGGCAGCGGATTTCGAGGATGCGGTGTGGAGCGAGTTCACCCGAGTTGATGAGGGTCTTCGCCTTCCTTGGCAGAAGACTCACGACCTGCTGCTACTTCGTCCGGGCGAGACATCTATCTGGGCCGGTGTAAACGGCCACGGCAAGAGCGCCGTCATCTCGCATGTGGTCGCCAGCATGGCCACGCACGATATCCGCTGCTGCGTCGCTTCGATGGAGTTCAGGACGCCGGTCTGGCTGATGCGGATGGTGCGACAGATCGCCGGCACGCCGAACCCGACCGAGGCCTACATCCGGGCCATCGTCCGATCGCTCAAAGGGCAGCTGTGGGCCTTCGATGTGGCTGGTGCAGCCAAGGCGAAGCGGATTCTCGAGGTCTTCCGCTACGCCAGGCGCCGCTACGGCATCGAGCTGTTTGTGATCGACAACCTGACCAAGTGCGGGTTCGCTGACGACGACTACGCCGGCCAGAAGCAGTTCGTGGAGGAGCTTTCGGACTTCGCCCGGCTGGAAGGCACGCACGTCGCCATCGTGGCCCACATGCGCAAGGTCGAGAGCGAGGATCACCCGGCCGGAAAGATGGCCGTCAAGGGTTCCGGCGGCATCACTGACATGGTCGACACAGTGATCGAGGTCTGGCGCAACAAGCCCCTCGAACGCGCGCAGGAAGCCCTCGAGCGGAGCGGCACGCTGATTCCCGAACGCATCGGTAACGCCAACACCTACCTCAACGTGTTGAAGCAGCGCGCCACAGGCAACGAGCCATCGATTGCGCTCTGGTTCGACAAGTCCACCACACAGTTTCTTGCAGCAGCAGGCCATACGCCGAGGCCAATGCTTCCACTCTCACTAGCGCCCACAACAAGAGAAATGGAGGGAAATTCCATGAATGCCATCAACCTGCAAAAGGAGACTGGCCAATGAGCAGCGGCCCGAGCAACGTCACCACGACGAACGCCACGTCCCTGCCGAGCTGGCTCAACGATGCCAACCAGTTCGGCGCAGGCCAGGCGCAGCAGCTCTACCAGAAGGGCGGCCCGCAGTACTACCCGGGCTCGACGGTGGCGCCGCTGTCGTCGATCCAGGAACAGTACCTGACGAGCGCGAACAGCCTCGGCACCGGCGGCAACCCGACGCTCGGCGCGGCCAACGGCTACACGCAGAACGTGCTGGACGGGAACTACCTCAACCCGGACAGCAACCCGTATCTCGCCAGCACGTTCAACCAGGCCGCGAATGCGGTGCAGAACCGCGTCTCCAGTGAGTTCGGACAGGCGGGTCGCAACATCGAGGCGTCGATTCCGGTCCAGAACGACCAGATGAACCAGCTGGCGACGCAGATCTACGGCGGCAACTACCAGAATGAGCGCAACCTGCAGCAGCAGGCCGCGGCGAACACCCCAGGCCTCAACGCGTCAAACCTCGCCAACCTCGGCGCGGTGGGGCAGGCCGGCGCGCTCGAGCAGCAGCAGGCGCAGAACTACATCAACGGCGCACAGAGCGCCTGGAACTACAACCAGCAGCTGCCGTACAGCAACCTCAGCAACTACATGAACCAGGTGAACGCGCTCGCGCATCCGGTCACGCAGACCAACTCGCAGCCGGTGTTCCAGAACACAGCAGGCAACATCACAGGCGGCCTGATGGCTGGCGCATCGCTGTTGAATGCGCTCAATTCCGGTGGCTCAAATTCGGGCCTCGGTTCTGGGCTGTTCAGTCTCATCAACGGCGGCAGTTCCTTCTTTAGCCCGGAGTGATCTATGAACAAGCGTGCATTGCCAGAGATCGACGAAGGCACAACGCAACGCCTGGTCGCCCTGTTCAACAGTCCTGGCTGGGCGACTCTTGTAGCTGATGGGCGCACCCTCCTCGGGCACAGTCCCGAGGAAGCCATCGCATACCTAACCGAGACCCCCGCAAAGGTGGCCGGACTGTACCTCCTTCAGGAAGCCGCGAAGGTTTACCGGGACAAGACCGACTCGCTGTCTGCCTTTCTTGAAGCCATCGAGGATCGTGCGAACGAGGTGATCAAGGAATTGGCGACAACCTTCCCCAGCATGGGCAGCAGGCCTGATAGCTTCCCGCGGATCGACTGCGGCGGCGTTGGGCACGCGTGATGCGCGGTAGGTCACCCTCTACCAAAGGAACGTCCATGCCATCCAAGAAAGTTGCGCCCGTCATGCCGAAGTCCCGCAGCCTGGCTGTCGAGGCCGAGCCGGGCGAGGCGCGCGACCACGCGCTGGCGAGGGTCGCGATCAGCCCCCATCTTGGAGCTGCCCGAACCATCGTGCGGTATGCAAAAGCTGACTTGGGTGAGCTTTGTTTGACGGAGCTCACCCACGTGCTCAAGGAACAGGCCGCCGCCTTGAACGATGGCGACCTCAGTCAAGTCGAAGCCGTTCTGAGCAATCAGGCCACCACCCTAGACGTTATGTTCGCCGAGCTGGCGCACCGAGCGGCCATGAACATGGGTGAGCACCTGGAAGCCACCGAGACGTACCTGCGGCTTGCCATGCGTGCGCAGAACCAGTGTCGCGCCACACTGGAGACGCTAGCGGCGATCAAGAACCCGCCCGTGGTATTCGCCAAGCAGGCCAACATCGCACACGGGCACCAGCAGGTGAACAACGGCACGGCGGTCGCGCACGCGAAGCAAAGTGAGAGGGCGCGAACCGAACTATTGGAGCATGACCATGGCAAACGGCTGGACACCCGAGCGTCGGCGAAGGCAGGCAGAGGCGATCCGCCTGTGGCGGCCGTGGTTGAGATCCACCGGGCCACAAAGCGCCGAGGGCAAGGCCGCATCAAGCCGTAACGGCTGGAAGGGTGGCACGCGGCCCAAGCTACGCCTGCTTGCCAAGGCGCTGCGGGGTCAGAAACAGTTGTTGGACAGCGTCAATTCGCCCATGTAATGTTTTTCGGGTGAAGCCGCCACCCCTCCCGCGATCGCGCCTGTTCGTCGCGTATAAAACAGACGACTACAGGGTGTTCATGGTGCGCCGAAACAAGCGCGTACAGGAAGCAGCAGATGCGACAAAGAAGTGGGCAAGAAAATGGTTGCCCGCTGTGATCTTGATTCTGATCATCAGGTACGTGCTGTATCGGCTAGGAATCATTCACTCCTTGAAGTGAGGCGCGCCCAGCACCTGGCCCCCCTTTGCGCTGTAGTTGCGTCGGAAGTTGCCTGCAGCGCTTCGTGCGCGAGCAGATCGCTAGTTCATCAGAAAAATTTCCGCCTGCGAAACGTTTCTCACCCTTACGAAGCCCAAGCGTGATGGTGGCACGCCCTCCAGAATGACCGGGACGGAAGTCCACATTCCGGCCCGGAGAGTCTGTGGAAATGTGAAGTCCTTTGTGGTCTCGGCTGCATTGATTGGCATTCCATCGGGGCCCGTTTGTCCCCAGTCGAGAGTTGCTTTAAGTCCACTGATGCTGGCCGAGTATGGGTTGCCGAATTTGAGAACGACCTTCGATCCGTTGGCGTAGGGAACGACGTCCGAGAGTTGCACGGTCAGATTGCCAATACCTGCATTGACTATTGAGAAGCCGTTGTCCCCTGGTGTTAGGTAGGCGACGCCGTTTGCGTCAAGGCGCATCTGCGACATCGTGATGTCACCCTTCATGGAAGTGACGTCTTTTTGAAGTTGGGCAACTTGATCAGATAGCTGTCGAATTTTCGCGGCTGACTGTGACCTATTGTCCCCTGAGCCTTGCCGCTGCGCCTGGCATGCGGCGAGCAGAATGCAGGTGCTAGCTCCAATCAGCTGAAGAAGGCGGCTTTGCATCTTTGGCTCCCCTTGGTTAAACGCCAGCAGCGATGTAACGGTGCTTATCAACCCTGCCAGGTCAGAGCCAGCGCGCCACACCGCCGTGATGCGAGCAGGTGCCCCGATGGTGCTGGCTGAAGCTGTAGCCGCCATCTCTGCATTGAGCCGTTGCCCCTGTAGGGGCATTGCCCGAGACCGTGTGCGCGGGTCGGTGAACGGTGAGGCCGGCCCTGTTGACGTAGCTCCCCGACTCGATCAGGCGATCGTCGTGTGCGGTCGGTACTGGTTGCTGCTGCGTCTTCGGCGCTGGCTGGGGCGGCGCCAGCTGGTAAGCAGGCGTGGCGGTGGAAAAGGCATAGGCCAGACCAAGCACAGCGGCCAGGATGAATCGACGGTACATGAGCCCCCTATCTGCCGGCAGCTCCGGTAGGTGACGCACCTCCTTGGTACGTCAGCGCACTATAGTCCCGTTCGAGCTCGCCAGCTTTAGGGTGATCACCACCAAGCCGCCCACATCGCGCGCGCGCGCGCGCGCGAGGGAATCACGGCGCGTGGCCCTCGGGATTTCAGGGCACCTCACGGCACTCGTGTTCCTACTTGGGCGCCTATTATCTACATAGATAGGCGCCCAAGTAGAAACGTTTCGGCTACTTGGGCGCCTATGTCTGTGGAGGCGAGTTCAGGCGACCGGCAACACCGCGGCTCGGAGCCATTGGGAAAATTTGCACCTCTGACAATGACAGTTGTCAGAGCTCGTTAATATGGCGGCCTCTCCACAGACTGGTCTGGCCCAATTCGGCACCTGCCGTCATCCCCGCGGGTACTGTTCGGTGCCCCTAAACCGTTTGCCAGTGCCTCTGCGCCCATTGCTCCGCGAACCGTTTGGCTTGGTCGAGGGAGCTCGCGCGGCCGCTTAGGTCAGGTCGACCCTTGCGCTTGATGATGACCAGCCATTGCCCGGTCAGCGGCCCGACACAGGCGCCGATCGTAGCGAACACCTTCACGCCCGCCTGGTCGAGGCTCGCGAACAGCGTGTCCGCGTAGTGAGCCTTCTGCCAGTAGATGGGTGGGCATGGCATGCCTGAAGGATAGTGCCCCAGGGATCGGCCCGCGCCTGACTTATGCGCGTCGGCATCGCCTGACGGCCATCGGATAAGGCCTGACGGCTGGGGCGTCGTGAGCATGCGCCGGCATAGCTGCACTGGCTGTAGGCGCAGACCTTCGACCGGCGTGGGTCTACTGCTAGGCCGGGAGGCCTTCGCCAGCGACTTCGAACGTCCTGCTCCACCCTCGGGCAGACCGTCGCATTGCTCCGAACTGATGGGTGCGAATGCACCATGGAGTGAGGTTCTGGCGTCCGGGCATCGCGACTGTCTGACGGTAACTTTGACGGTAGCTTGCCGGCTTCAAATCATGGAATCGTTGCAGGGCAACGCTTGCAGGCGATTGTTAGATAGACGCCACCCCACCAACAAGCCGTCCAACGGCATCCAAAAAAGGCCGGAAACCCTAGCAATAGCAACGGTTCCGGCCTTTTTCTTGTCCGATGTGGTGCGCAGGGGCATGCATTGCGACCGATGCTGCGCCAGCCTGGCAAGGCGGGGTGGCAGCCGCAGGAATGATTGGATGGCCCGGGCGACTGATCGCTGCTCAACTGCGATTTTTGCCCTTTTGATCCCTGGGGTTCAAGGGTGCCTGGCCGGTGTGTCCGGGATCGCGGGCAAAGCGCTTCGTCGAATGAAACTGTGTGGCATGTTCAGCTACAGAATCGACCTTCTTGCTGGAATACACCGCGTGGATGTCGGCGGCGGTCAGAGTCTCGGGCGCTTTGCTCATTCGGGCGGCTCATGGCGAGTGGATGTCCAGTCACCATACTCCCTATCCGATGACCGCGTAGCGAGAGTGCGTGCTGGGTGAACCGCCCAACCCAACCACATCGCGCGCGAAGGCCCGCTGGCCATCGACCCACGCCAGCCGCGCTGGCGAGTGCCAGTTGGGCAGTCATTGCGACACGCCGGGGCAACTTTGGGGGAAGGGGACTCGCAGCCTGCAACTTCCAAGATCGTTGCAGGGCAAGACTTCCCGAGGATTGTCGGACAGACGCCACCACGTCCAAAGAAGGCCGGCAGACTGCGGAAAATCAGGGCTTCCGGCCTTGTTCTTGGCCGATATCGCCCGGGGCGAGTGCAAACCGCGCCATGCGGAGAAGGGCGGATCATGAGGCGCCATGGCTGCCGGGTTCCTGACCCGGAGGCGCTATTTGACCGACCTGGAAAAGCGGTACCTGAGATACTGGCCGAGTGTCGGGTGATACCAGAGTCGGGATGGGGCGACACCGTCGCGGGTGGTCGCGGTGCCGTCGACCACGTCGCGCAGGGCTTTCTTCATCAACGGGATCCCGGCGGCAAGCTGGTGCAGTGGGTAGGTGTTGAAGCCGTCGCTGGTTCCGATCTGGATCCGCTGCTGGTACAGCACGCCGCCGGTATCCACGCCGGCATCGACCAGGTGCACGGTGACGCCGCAGTTTTCGGCATCGTCGTGGACCAGCGCCCAGTAGCCGCCGTGCACGCCTCGGTAACGCGGCGTGATGCCGGCATGGGTATTGACGAAGGGACGCGGGATGCAGTCGATCACCTTGCGCGAAAGGATCCGTGTGCCGTTGACGACCACGGCGTCCGGGTCGAGTTTCCTGAGCAGGCGACGCACCACGGCCGCGTTGACGCTGTCCACCCGATGGGTGATGCCTGCGGGGGGCGGCTCGTCCCGGAACCCGTAGCGAAGGGCCAGTTCGTTGCTGCGGCGGCGCTGGCGCTGCGCCAGCAGCCGATTGAACGCGAGGAAGGCAAGTTGGCCGACGACCGTGCGCCAGCCCAGCTGGCGCAGCCGGTGCCGGATCATGGCCCGGGCCGAGGGCTTGCGCTCCATCACGACGGCGAGGATTTCCATCTCGCTTGCCAGTGCGTTGTACATGTAGCGGGACGAGGGCCCATCGCCGCATAGCATGACGATGCGTGGTGTCCGCGGGTTCATCGCGCAGTCAACGCGTCGGCGAGTTCGGCCATGCCCAGCGAGCGCATGCCGTCATGGCGCCGCAAATATTCGAACTCCTCGATGATCCGTTCCAGAAAGCCCATGTTCTGG
Source organism: Rhodanobacter aciditrophus (assembly GCF_050026795.1). NCBI lineage: Bacteria > Pseudomonadati > Pseudomonadota > Gammaproteobacteria > Lysobacterales > Rhodanobacteraceae > Rhodanobacter > Rhodanobacter aciditrophus. The sequence goes on along the minus strand of NZ_JALBWP010000012.1, from coordinate 478,944 downwards.
TCGGTATCGATGCCGAAATTGTGTGGGTGCCACCACATGTGGAAGACCTCATGGCGCCTGGCGGCGTGGCGCATGGCCTGCGTGATCCGGCGCAATCGCAAGCCGTCCAGCCAGGCCAGCCGCCGGCTGTAGGGACGAAGGAAACGGCTGGCCGGAAAGTTGAGCGGCAGCCCGCCGGCACAGCTCTCCAGCGGATACGTGTGGTGCCCGCTGAGATTGACGTAGCTGTCCAAGAGCCGGCCTATGCGTCTGACCGCGTTCTGCTCGACCCGATTGGTAGCGGCGTAGAGCCAGCCCTGCTCGTTGCCGCGGTAGGCAGAGATGCCGTGTTCGGCCAGCACTTCCAGATAGTCGGGATTCCACTGGTTGCGGGGAAACACCAGGCTGCGCAGGACGAGCCCTTGTGCCGCTGCGGTGCGGACGGCCACGGCAAGATCGGCGCGAAACGCTGCTACGGTCTGGCCAGCTTCGCGGCAGTAGTAGTGCGAGAAGGTGTGGCTCGCCACCTCCTGTCCCGGCGTCGCAGCGATCAATTCGACCAGCTCGGGCGCGAAATGGTAGCGCCCGTCGAGAGCTGTCGATTGTTCCAGATACCGGTAAGGGCAGAGTGCGCGATTCTCGTAACCGGGTCGTTCGATCGGTGCCGCCGACAGGGCCGCGTCGCGATCGCTGCAAAGGATGAAACCCACCGTTGCCCACGTGGCGTGGATCTGATGTTGCTCGAACAGATTGAGCATCAGCGGGATGGCCTTGCGAGCGCCATCCAGACGATCGCGGAAAGCGTCGAGGCCGCGGGAGTCGCGCACGCCCCAGTACAGCTCGAAGTCGATGGATATGGTGAATGTGCCGGTGTTCATTCCAGTTCCAGCCGCTTCACGCTGGTGAAGACGTGCCAGCTCTCCAGGAAGAGTGCAGCTTTCCAGCTTTCCGATGCAGCCATCCCGAGGTGCTCCCTTGCGGGATTTTCGATGCGCGCGCAGCGCGCGTCGGCATTTCGGCGGGGAGCATGCTTTTGCGATTGCGCAGGCACGACGCCGCCCATGCCACGGTATATCGTGCAGGCCCCTGCAGGATCCTACGCCGCGGGGCAAAGTCATCTAGAGTTAATGTGCGGTGTCGTTGGATGGCGTGGCAACACGTTCCCGCGTGCCGACAACGCTACTCCGGCACCATGTGCTGCATGGCCACCACCAGCGGTGTGTGCGCCAGGCTTCGACCATCGAGTCGACGAAGGAGTTCGATACGTCGATGTACGGCTTCGGGCGCCTGGCGCCGAGGCGATGTCCTACCGGCAGCGAGATCTGTGCCGGATCCCCGGGATCAATGGAGGATGTGCATTTGAAACATCACCCAGCCAGCGACTGCGCTGATCACCAGGCAAACAATGAGCCAGAATCCCCGGGAATTTTTCCCCCAGAACGGCTTGTTCTCGTTGTTTTCCATGGTTCTTCGCGTCCGTACCGGTTGGCTGAACAGGCGGCTGAGGGCCTTGATATGATGCCAGTATCGTGCCAAACGGCAGCGCGGGCACGATCGGAGATTGCACGCCGGGACTCCGGGTATGAATCTGCGATCGATGTCGCGGTTTGCCTCGAGCGTTGGCGAATTGCGGTGAGTGATGGCCTGCCCGGCTCCCACATGGCTGTGCCGCGACGGGTTGGCGAACATCGCTCGAGCGTTGCACGCATCAGGCGCCTGATGGCGCGGCGAGTCAGCCACGGACAAAAATTTGTCAACGGACTGCCGATATCGAAGCGCGGCAGGCGCATCGATACCGGCCGGCGGTGCGACGCCTGCAGCGCCAGATCACCCCCGGCAACCTGGCTCCTGGCACGCCGCTGCCATGCGTACAGAGATGACCGTGTCGATGACGCCGGTAGGCCGGATCCTGCGGTCGGAAAGGAATCTGGCGTGGCGTAATGAACCTGCAGTTGATGATTTAATCAGGTGTACGGTTTCTAAATACGCATGCCGATTATGATGTTTCTTTCACATTGCATGTGTCATCACGTTCTTCCCCTTGCTGGCGGCTGATTTTCGCCGCAGTTATCAACCGATCTGGTTTGGCTGTCTGTTCCCGAAAGCGGGCCATCGCTTTCGGGAAGGAGCGAGTGCGGCCCAAAAAGGCATGGACCCATGGAATCATTCGTGCCGTCAGTTGGCATTTTGCGCATTACCGGCAGATTGCATCTTTGAGGACCTGTTGATCATGAAAAAGACCTGTGCATTTACCATTCTCGGGTTTACATTGCTTGCCAATGGCTGTGTGTGGTCGCCCGGTCAAAATATGACCGAGAAGGGGTTGGTTCGCGGCACACCAACCGACAGCAGCCAGATTCAGCTGGTGACGATCACCCCGCAGCTAATGGCGGAAAAACGATCACCGGTGCTGACTGCAGCGGTGCCGCAGGATCTGTTGTCTTATCAGCCTGGGCCCTATCGTATCGGGCCGGGAGACTCGCTTTACATCACGGTGTGGGATCATCCCGAGCTGACGTCGCCTGCCGGTACGCAGCAGCAGACTGCAGCCAATGGTCGCCTGGTGCGCTCGGACGGTACCCTGTTCTATCCCTACGTGGGGGCCATCAAGGTCGGGGGAATGACGATTGAAGAGGTGCGCCAGACCATCCAGTCGAAGCTCGCGAAGTACGTGACCAAACCGCAGGTGGACGTCAGCGTCGTCGGCTACAACAGCCAGCACGTGCTGTTCCAGGGCGCTTTCATGAAGACCGATCCCCAGCCGATCACTTCGGTTCCGCTGACACTGGCGCAGGCCCTGGGCACGGCCACCATCAATGCCGATCAGGCCAATATGTCGGATCTGGTGCTGAACCGCGACGGCCGCAACTACCATCTGGACCTTGCCGCCCTGTACGACAATCGGGACTTGGCGAAGGACATTTACCTGAAGGCGGGGGATCGCCTGCTGCTTTCCTATAACGACTCCGAGGAGGTGTACGTGATGGGGGAGGTGATGCGTCCCCAGGCGGTGACGTTCAGGACGCTGCCCTACATCACGCTGACCCAGGCGCTGGGCCGTGTTGGGGGCCTTAACCCGGTCACGGCCAACGGCAAGGCGGTCTATGTCGTTCGTGGTGCGAACGACATCAAGAACGCTCCGGCCAAGGTCTTCCATCTCGATGCCCATTCGCCGTCCGCGTTTGCGCTCGCGGACGATTTCAGGTTGAAGCCGGGTGATGTCGTATTCGTCGGTGCTGCAGGCATAACCCGCTGGAATCGTTTCCTGAGCCAGTTGCTGCCGTCGGCAACCTTGGTCACCAGTGCGGCTGCCGCAAATTACAGCGCGACCCACTGACGCAATCCTGAAATGGTGTTCCGCTGCAGCTCCGCGCAAGTGGCGGCGGTGCTGAATCGGCAAGTGGTCGTCGTTTCAGCCGCGTTGACGCACATGCCATGCGCCTCTTGCAGAGGCGCATCGGCTTGATTGCGCCGCGCGACTGCCCGGCACGTTGTCCATCCCGCCGGAATCCAGCGCGATGCGTTTCTCCGTTTCTGCCTCGTTCTTGCGAGTCGCCTGGGGCGGATATTCTGGCCGCAGGAGGAGGCTCTGCGCCAAGAGTATGGATTCATGGAATGGACAGATTTATCCAAACATTATTTGAACATATGGTTCATGTGGCGCTTATATAAACCGGCGGCGGCTGAATAGGTCATTTTGGCGGTATAAGAAACGGCATCCAAAGATGATAGGTTCGAAAGTCTGGCGTTAGAGCGTTGTGCTTCTCTCGCCTCGTCACTGTCGAGTTGTCTAACGGCTTCGGATTGATCCAAGCAGGAGAAAGTATCGGCCTGGCGGATACGCGGTCTGGAGACACGGATCGTCAAGGGTTCCACCCTCCGCCGGCTGAATCACCCACAAATTGAACTCGTTCGGAGCCGGGGGACCCGCTCGAGATTGGTTGGGAGGCGAAGGTCCCATGCAGGAACTGCGGTTGATCCTCGATGGCTTGGTTGCTGCAGGAACGTCGGCAGTAGTGATCGTCGCGATGCGCCGGTTTGCCGGCGTGCTGGGCCTGGTGGACCGCCCTGACCAACGCAAACGGCATCTTGGCGAGGTGCCGCTGGTGGGGGGGCTGGCGATTTTCACCGGAATGATCGCAGGCGCCCTCTGCTACGGCGCCTTCCACCGCTTCGAGGGGATACTGCTTGAGACCGCCGCGGTGCTTGCCCTGCTCGGCGCCCTGGATGACCGCTTCAGCCTCAGCGTACGGGATCGCCTGCTGACGCAGACCATCGTGATATTGACGGTCATCTCCAGTACCGGCGTATACATCCACACGCTGGGCCACATCTTTGGTCACGACGTCGTGCTGGGCTGGCTCGGCGTCCCCGCTACGGTGCTTGCCGTCATCGGCCTGATGAATGCGTTCAACATGATGGACGGCATCGACGGCCTGGCCGGCAGTCTGACCCTGGTCAGCGTCGCCGCCGTCATCCTTTTTGCCTTGCCCACGCCCCTGCACGGGGCGATCGTGCTGCTGGCCCTGCTGGCCGCGGCGACGCTGCCGTACCTGGCGGTCAACCTCGGCTTCGCGGGCGGGAAGGTTTTCCTCGGCGACGCGGGCAGCACGGTGATCGGCTACCTGCTGGCATGGGCGCTCATCCGGTTGAGCCAGATGCCGCAGACACATCTGTCGCCCGTCGACGTCCTGTGGTGCGTGGCGCTACCGGTGTTCGACACGCTTGCGGTGATGTGCCGACGCATGCGCCAGGGCCGCTCGCCGTTCCAGCCTGACCGTGGGCATATCCACCACATCCTGCTGGAGGCCGGCCTGGGCCCCCGGACCACCCTGGTTGCGCTGGTCGCGCTTGCCGCCGGCCTCGCGTCGATCGGCGCGGTCGTCAGCAGCGTCGAGCATTCGGCGGGGGCGAATCTCACGACGTTCTGCCTGATCCTTGGCGTATACATGGTGACAGTCATGCGCATGTGGCTGCGCCAGGAGGCGCGCAGGCAGGAGGGATTGGCCTGCAACACCGGGCCAGGGCGCGGGTCGATTCGCCAGGGGCGGGTTGTCGATCCATCCCGGCTGACGTTGCCGAAAAGGTGAGCCAGGTTGCGTCGAAGCGCCCGCGCCGCACGATACCGGAGGGCGGATCACCTGATTCCCACAAACTCGATCGTTGCGCCGGCTGCGACGTGCTTTACGTTGCCTTCGATGCCGTTGGCGTATTCGATCGAGCGCTTCACCACCAGATACCCCCTGGTGATGCGCATCCGATCGCTGGTACTCAGGAATGACATGCCGGCGGCGCCGGGAGTCGCCTGTGCGCTCCGCCTGATCCTGTTTCCGGAGATGATCACCGCTTCGATGTCACGGCTGTCGTCGGGAGTGCTGCCGTCGGCGAAGTTGATGCATGACCCGTGGATGTCGACGAATGTATTGCCTGCGCAGACCACATGGTTGGCGCCGAGCACGCCGATTGCGCCCATCTGCGGACGTATGCCGATGAAGGTATTGCCCGTGATCACCGTGTTGATGGCGTTTTCGCTGGTCCGGTAGGCGAAGGACCCCAGCCTTATCGCGTCGCCGCCGGGGCCGGAACCCGGTGGCGAGCGCTGGAAAGTGCATCCGCTGATCTGCGTGCCGCTGAGGCCGTTGACCGCCACGTCGACGCGGATCGAATTGAGGAACCGGCAGTTGAGCACGGAGAGGTTGTCGGCTGCGCTCGCGGCGGTCTTGGGCCTCGTTGCGGAATCGATGCCCCAGTAGCAATTCGTGAACTGGCAATCCGACACCACCCAATCGTGGATGTTGTCGCCCGACTGGTGGCCATTGAAGAACGTGATGCCGGCCGTGTTCACCGTGTCGATGTCGACGAAGCGGCAATGGGCGATGGTCACGTTGCGGTACACGCTCCAGTCATGGTCCGGTTCGAAATCGATGCCTCCCACCGAGTGGGAAAGCTTCGCGTTGCCGATGTTCTGGAAGAGGCAGTTGTCGACCGTCAGATGGTCGCAATCGATGATGGAGAGGCCGTTGCGGTTGTCCTTGACCGCACCGTCGAACACGCAATCGCGCACGGCGATGCGCTGGTTGTGGCGTTCGGTGCTGCGGAGCGTTCCCGATCCCACGTACATGCCGTCCCCGCGAAAACCGTGGAAGGTGACCCGCTCGACCGTCAGGTCCGACGTGGCGTTGACTGCCAGCAGGTAGAAGTACTGCTGGTAGCCGAACTCGGCGACGCGTCCGTTGAGCCTGAGGTCGTGCAGATAGATGTTGCGCATGTTGTCCGCGACGTTGGGAGTGCCACCGTCTCGCACGTAGGTGACGAGCATGAATTCGCAGGCGGGCGAATCGTCGTATGCCCTCAGCTCGCTGGCCGGTCCCGTACCGTACAGCTCGATGTCCGATTTGAGGTTGAGTTGCTTCACGGGGTAGACCCCGGCGGGCACGAACACCTTGCCTGCGGCCCTGTCGATGGCTGCCTGGATGCCTCCCGTGCAATCGTAGGAGCTGTTGCCCGCACGGATGGCGGCATGCTCCGTCGCAGGCAGGAAATCCAGGACATTCGTCACCTGTGGTGGGGATCGCATGGTCAGGTCTCCTGTCGTGTGTGGCTCCGGGAACGGACGTCGCGTCGCCGGTGACGCTCATCGGTCGATTCCGTGGCGGGTGGATGCGCTTCTCCGCACGGCGCATGAGGGAGAGGTGTGACCGTGGCGCATGACGCGGAAGACGGGCGCCCAGGGGATGATTCGGCAGGCACCGCAGGCGGGTCGCACAACTCCGCATAGGCCGCCAGCGTCTGCCGGATCACGATGTGTTCGTCGAATTGCGATCTTGCCTTGCGACGGGCCGCGTCGCCCAGACGGCGCGCGAGCTCCGGGTCTTCCCGCAGCCGCCGGATGGCATGTGCCAGCGCCTCGCCGTCGCCTTTCGGAACCAGCAGGCCGTCGACGCCGTCGGTCACCACTTCGCGGCAACCGGGTACGTCCGTGGTGATCAGTGGCAGCCCGCAGGCCGCGGCCTCGACCAGGGTTCTCGGCAGTCCTTCGCGATGGCTCGGCAGCACCACCACGTCGACCGAAGCCAGCAGGCCGGCCATGTCCTCGACGTGACCCAGCCAGGTGACCAGCCCCTCTGAGACCCAGCCGCGTATCGTCTCTTCCGGAACCGCAGCCGGGTTGCCGGGATCAGGCGTGCCGGCGAGCAGGGCGCGGATCGCGCAGCCCTCGCGGCGGAGCTGCCGCAGGGCGGCGACGAACTCGCCGAGGCCCTTGTCCCAGAGCAGCCTGCTGGCCAGCAGCACGCGCATGCGTCCGTCGTTCGCCGCCATCGTGCGCGTCGCGGTGGCGAACTGCGCGCAGTTCACTCCCGAGCCGCGGATCAGGCGGATGTGCTGCGCGTCGACCAGCCTGGCGCGCCGGAACAACGCCACGTCGTCGGCATTCTGCAGTATGAGGCGTGCCCCCCGTCCGCCGAGCGCGAGGCGCAACAGCGCACGCACCAGCGGCCGCAGCGATCGCGCCTTCATCTCCGAACTGGTGAACACATAGCCCATCCCGGCCACGGCGTTCACCCGGGCGGGCACGCCCGCGAGCCGCGCCGCCAGCGAGCCGTACACGGCGCATTTGATGGTGAAGCCGTGCACCAGCATCGGCCGCTCGCGCCGCAGCAGGCGGACGAGATGCCACAGCAGGGCCGCTTCGCGCAGCGGGTTGAGGCTGCGCCGCGCCATCGGCAGCGGCTCCCAGCGCAGGCCCAGGGCGCGAAGCTTGTCGCCGTAAGGCCCCGCCGGAGATATCAGCAGGACGTCGCAGCCCTGCCGCTGCAGCGCCATCGCCAGCGAACGGCGGAAGTTGTAGAGGTACCAATCCGTGTTGGCGAACAGGACAGTTTTCATGATGGCGACGTCCTCCGGTTCTGATCCAGCCACGCCTGGAACATGAGCACGGTCCACAGCGGGTGCTGCCAGTTGCGCCGCCCGCTCAGGTGCTCTTTCCATTTCTGCCGGATCGGCGCGGGGCGGAAGAAGCCTTCCTGATGCAGGCGGCGCTCATCGAGCAGGGTTTCCGCCCACTCGCGCAGGGGGCCGCGCAACCAGCGGTCGAGCGGGATGCCGAAACCCATCTTCGGCCGCTCGACAAGTTCCCTGGGCACGTGCCGATACAGCACCTGGCGCAGGAGCCACTTGCCTTCGCCGTTGCGTATCTTCTGGTGCAGGGGCAGGCGCCACGCCAGCTCGACCACCCGATGGTCCAGCATGGGCACCCGGGTCTCCAGGCTGTTGGCCATCGCGGCACGGTCGACCTTCACCAGGATGTCGTCGGGCAGGTAGCTCTGCGCATCCATGGCCATCATCCATTGCGCCAGGCTCCTGGTGTTCGGCCAGGCGCGCGGGTCGGTCAGCAGCGTGGCGGGTTCGTGTGCGTCGATCACGATGCTGGCGGGGTTCTTCCATTGGCTGGCGAGGTGAAGGAAGAAGGCGTGGCCACTGGACAGCGGAAGCACGCCGGCCAGCTTCTGTGCCTTGTCGCCTGGTGTGGCCAGGTGCCATCGCTTCGGCAGCAGCGGCTTGGCGCGTTCGAACCAGCGGTTCCATGCGTTCGGCGACACGGAGCGCAGAACGCCGGCGCCGGCGAGCCGCGCAAACAGCGGCAGGCGGCGCATCCGCTCCCAGGTCGTGCGGGCACCTAGATAGCGGTTGTAGCCGCCAAAGAGCTCGTCGCCGCCGTCGCCGCTCAGCGCCACCGTTACTTCGCGACGGGTCAGCTGGCTGATCAGGAAGGTGGGAATCTGCGAGCTGTCGCTGAACGGTTCGCAGAAGATCGAGGGCAGCCTGGGGATGACGGCCAGAGCGTCGTCGGGCCGCACGTAGAGTTCGGTGTGTTCGGTGCCGAGATGCCTCGCCACGGCCTTGGCATGTGCGGCCTCGTCGTAGCCGGTTTCGCCGAATCCCATGGTGAAGGTCTTGATGGGACGGCTGCTGCGCGCCTGCATCAGCGCCACGACCGTGCTGCTGTCGATGCCGCCGCTGAGGAACGCACCCAGGGGCACGTCGGCCAGCATCTGCGCGCCGATGCTGGCGCTGAGCCGCTCCTCCAGTGCATCGATGGCCTCGGCGTCCGACCCGCGGAACGGGTTGTCCAGGCCGGCGCTGACGGCCTCGTTGTAGCTCCAGTACCCCGCGGGCCGCGCGTTTCGCGGGGCGTCGGCGGCGATGTGCAGCAGATGCCCGGGGCGAAGCTTGGAGACACCGCGGTAGATCGTATACGGCGCGGGGATGCAATCGTGGCGCAGCAGCAATGCCAGTGCGTCGCGGTCGACGTCCGCGCGGAAGGCCGCATGTGCCTTCAGCGCCTTGAGTTCCGAGCCGAACAGCAGGGTATCGCCCTGCCATGCGTAGTACAGCGGCTTCTCGCCCATGCGGTCGCGCGCAAGCGTGAGTACCCGCCGCTGGCGATCCCACAGTGCGATTGCAAACATCCCGACGCAGGCGCGCAGGGTTTGCTCGACGCCCCAGGCGACGAAGCAGGCGAGCAGGGTCTCGGTGTCCGAATGCCCGCGCCACGCCGGCGCCGCAGCCTCTGCCAGAAGGCGGCGGCGCAGGTCCAGGTGGTTGTAGATCTCGCCGTTGAACACGAGGACATAGCGTCCGCAGGCCGACGGCATAGGCTGATGGCCGGCGGGCGAGAGATCGAGGATGGACAGCCGTCGCTGCGCGAGCGCGATGCCGGCCGATTCGTCGCACCATGAACCCTTGTCGTCGGGACCGCGATGGGTCAGCCTGGCCGACATCGACTGCACCTGGTCCAGGAGTGCGTCCCGCGCGCCGCCGCGCAACTGCCAGAACCCGGCGACGCCGCACATCAGTGCGACCCCGCGCTGCGCAGCACCTCGGCAAGACGCGATGCCTGCGCGGTTACGTTGTATTCGTCCTCGACCCGCGCGCGGCCGGCCCGGCCCATGCGCGTACGCAAGGGGCGACTCAGGATGAGCCGTTCGAGACCGTCCCGCCACGCAGCCGTCCCGCTCGCCAGGAAGCCGTTCTCGCCGTGTCGCACGATGTCGATGTTCGCGCCGACCGTCGAGGCGACCACCGGCAGGCCGCAGGCCATGTACTGGATGATCTTGTAGCCACACTTGCCGCGTTCCCACGGGCCGTCGCGCAGCGGCATGATGCCGATGTCCATGCGGGCGATCGTGGCGGCCTCGCTGTCCTCCGACCATGCCACCACCTCGGGTTCCAGACCCCCGAACTGGCCGGCGACCTCCGTCCGCGGCCCGACCAGCAGCAGGCGGGCGTGGAGCCTGGTGCACACCTGCTCCAGCACCTCGCGGTTGTCGAGCAGGTATTCCTCGGTGGCTGGCGACCCGACCCAGCCGATGACCGGCCGCGCAACGTCCGCGTGATCCACCACGGAATAGCGCTTCTCGTCGACGACGGTCGGAATGATCTCGATCCGCCTGGCGCCTGCCTGCGCGGCGCGCGCGGCGAGGTAGCGATTGCCGGCGACCACGCACGCGGCCCCGCGCATGACCTGGTCGATCTTGTCGCCAAGCACGCGCCTTACCAGCGGACTGGACGACAAGTCGTACTTGTGGAACAGCGCATCGTCGTAGTCCACGACGTAGGGCCTGGCGGCGCGCGCCAGCGCCGATTCGAGCCAGTGCGGCAGATAAGGGAACAACTCGCCCTCGATCCAGGCGACATCGTGCCTGTCGTGGTGCAGGACTTGTCCGATCCGGCGAACGTAGTGTCGCCACGCGCCGCGCCGGGCGGCCTCCGGGTGGTCTCCGTACAGCTTCTCGAGATAAGTGTCGGGGAAAAGCGCATGCGCTTCGACGTCGATGCCGCGGTCCTGCAGCAACGGCAGATATTGCAGGCTGCGAAGCCTGCTGCTTGGGCCTAGCCGCGAATACCTGGAAAACAGCAGCACCTTGAGGCGTTTCATTCCGGCGCCTTCCTGAAGCAGTCCGGGTACTCGATGAACAGCGCCACCAGCGGGATGACGTACATCCACTGGAAGGCGAAGGCCTCGATGTAGGGGTTCGTGTTGGTGGCGAGGAAGGCGCAGACCAGGCCGCAGAACATGAACTTGTGCCGCGCCGGAAGGCGACGGCCGTAGGCCAGGCGCAGCACTCCGATGAAATAGAGCAGGAACGGCAAGGCGTAGACCAGCGTGCCGAATATTCCGACCCGGTAGAGCGTGGCCATCCACACCAGTTCGTAGCGCCACGGATGGATGGGATCGCTGACGTAGTCGACGCCGACGCCGTGGCCGGAGCCGAAGCCGCCGTTCTCGAGGATGCCGTGGAGCAGCGAATGGCCCATCTGTACCCGTGCGCTGCCGCCGCCCGAGGCGACCTTGTCCGTGACGGTGCTCAACACCGTGCTCAGGTTGATCTGCGTATAGGCCTGCAGCAGGAACAGTGCGGCCGCGGCGGCCGCCAGCATCGGCAGGCCGTAGCGGACCAGCTGGGTGAACGCCGACCTTCGTGTGTTGCCGATCGTGCGCGACATCAGCGCCAGGCCGAGCAGCCAGCCCATGGGCACCGACAGGATCAGCGCAGAACGGCCGGAGGTGAGCGCGCTGGCCAGCAGCATCGCCAACAGCGCAAACCGCAGCAACCGGTTACGGATGAGTTCGGGCGAACTGAAGAAGGCTCCGCACAGGAAGATCAGCGAGCCGTAGACGTGCATGGTGGCGCCGGCGAATCCGTTGTTGAGATTGACGTTGGCGCCCTTGAAGAAGAACGCCACGGCCGCCGCGCCGCGCGTGAGGTACAGGTAGAAGAACACGCCGACGCTCAGGGCGCACAACAGGCTGAGCAGGGCGAGCCAGTCGATCAGCCGGTCGGCCCCGATCCATCTCAGGAGGGAATGGGCAATGAGCATCCAGAGCAACGGCGACGCGATGTAGATCGCGAACACCTGGGCGAGGGCGACCAATGGCGCATCGTGCATGCCGCCCACGACCATGTAGAAGACGGTCACGATCACCGTGGCGGCGTAGAGCGCGAGCAGGGTCCGGAAGCCGGGATCGACGCGCATGCCGGGTAGTGCCAGGAAGAACGCCAGCCCCATCGCCGCCGCCGTGGGGACGGGCAGCGAATTGGGGATGACCACCGCAAGCAGCAGCAGCAGGAAGGCCACGCCAAGGAAGATGTGCCGCGCAGTGATGCGGTACTTGCCTGCGCCGCCCAGCAGCTCGGGCGGCGCGGCGGGCAGCGCAGGGGACGCCGATGACGGATCGTTGCCGAAATTCATGCCGTCACCATCTGGCTGATCCACCGGTCGAGCGCGCCGGCCTGCGCAACCCGGCTGTACGCGCTGACGTCGCGACGTGCGTCGGCGGCGGGCGGGGACAATGCCGCGCGCAGCGCTGCGGCCCCCGTCGTGGTGCTGGTCAGCAGGGTCCGCCCGGCGCCCGTCTCGCCGAGGATCGCCGTCGCCTCGTTGGGGACAGCGGAAATGCAGACGATGGCGGCTCCCGCGGCGAGGTATTCGAACAGTTTCCCGGTGGCGCAGCTGGTGCGCGAGCCGGTGAGCAGCAGCAAGGTGTCGCACCGCTTCATCAGCTGCAGCGCCAGCGCGCGCTCGACCGGTTCCAGCACGCTGACGGAGAACCTGGCGCGCTCGATGGACGTCCGCTCGCGCGGCGTCAGCTCGCCCACGAACATCAGGTGCCTGCCTGCCGTGGCGTCGGCGGAGTCGTTCAGGGCATCGATGAGGTAGTCGAGACTGTCCGACGCGGATCCATCGCTGGCGCCGATGCGCCCGAAATGGCCGATCAGCTGCGCGCCGGGCGGAACGTGCCGGGCCAGGATCGCCGCAGCCTGCCTTGCGCTGCCGGAGCTGTCGGCCGGGCTGGCGAAATCCTCGGGGTCGAAGCCGTTGGGAAGGTTGATCGTGGTCTTGTGGGGGTAACGGCGTTGAAAGTCGTCGACCAGGGGCCGGCTCACCGAGGAGATCAAGGTGGCGGGGGCCACCACGCGCCGCTCGACCATCTGGCGCGCTAGCGCGTGCAGGCGTCCCGGTCTGCCCAGCGGTTCGTACACCAGGCCGTCGCGGAAGTCCTGCATGCAGCCGATGCGGTGCCGGCTGGCCAGGCTGGCGGCGGCGACCAGGGCGTCGATCGGCGAATACGTGCCGATGACTGCGCAGCGTTCGCCCGTCGCCCGTTTTTCCGCGCATAGCCGATCGGCCTTGGCCAGCGCCTGGACGAGCCAGGGGCGCCGCTGTCCGCTGCTGTTGCCGAGCAGCAACGGCAGCGGGCGCAGGAAAGCCGACGCCAGGGTCAGCAGCGAAGCTGCAGCGGAAGATTCGCTGCCCACGCAGTGTCCCGGCAGCGCGAAGATGGTGACGTTCCCGGTCGCCGACCGTGTCGTGCCGGTTCCCGTTGCGGTTCCGCGGGCGAACACGAAGATCCGGTATTTCGCCGGGTCCAGATATTTCAGCAGGCCCTTGAACCGTTGTGCGGCGATGTTGCCGGACAGGTGGTGCGCCGCGAAGACGAACACGTTGATCTTCGTCATCGTCGCAGCCTCAACGGTATGCGGCGGCGATGTCGGGCAGGGCGACAGGGCCCTGCGGCGGCGTTGCCGCAGGACGCCGGCGGGATCCGCCATGGCAGCGTTGCGCGGGGTGGGGTGTGGCCCGGTTCATGGCAGGGCCCCGGGTTGTTCTTCCGGCTGCGGGTAGGCACGCCTCGACTTGAGTGCATCGAGCAGCGAGCGATACATGCCGCTCCATTCGTTGCGGAAGCACCATGCGACGACCGGCAGCAGCATCAGCCAGACCAGGCTGAAGTGGACGGGGGCACGGGGCCCGTACACCAGCGTGGCGATGGAAAGCGCCACGCCGAGCGTGACGAACGCGTACAGCCGCGCGCGCGGGAAGGGGCGCCAGACGTAGGCCGACGCTTCGGTCCGCGCCACGAAAAAAACCAGGAACGCGGTGGCGTTGGCCACCACCGCGCCGGCGGCGCCATGGCCGGGCACCAGCCATACGCTGAGGGCCACGTTGACGACCAGCCCTGCGACGGTCGACCACAGTGACAGCATCGACCGGCGCGTGATCCCGATGCCGACGCAAGTCACCTCGGAAAGGGTATAGAGCAGCGGCTCGCCGATGCAGCACAGCATCAGGTACTTCACCTGGGCGTAGTGTGCGGGCAGCACGAAGTCGGTCAGCCACGACAGCGCCCCGCTCAGGACCCAGATGGCGCAGACCACGGCCAGGGCCTGTTGGGCGACGTGATCGACACGCCGCATGTCCACGCCGTGGGCGACCCACTTGTAGACCATTGGCGCCCACAGCACGGTGAAGATCGTCTGGAACACCACGCCCACGCCGGCGAAGCTCATGGAGACGGAGTAGATCGCCAACTGCGGAAGGGTGGAGAGCGAGCGCAGGGTCAGCGTGCTGGTGGCGTCCAGCCCCCAGTAGGCCACGCCGGCGAAGATCAGCGGCACGCCGTAGTCGAGCAGGCCGCGGATGCGCGCGCGGGGAAACGGGGCCTGCAGCGCCGGGCTCCACTCGCGCCGGGTGTTCCAGCTGTAGACGAACAGCACGGACAGCAGCGACGCCAGGTAGGCCGCCTCCAGTTCCCCGAACGTCCGGGAGAAGACCGGCAGCGAGAGCGCGACCACGGCCAGCAGCAAGATCACCTTGGGCAGGATCTGGCTCGCGGAGAACGCCATGCCGCGGTCCTGCATGCGCAGGATGAGCGAGAGGAAGCGGGAGATGAAGCTCACGACCACGCAGGCCATCAGCGCCCAGTAGTACCCGATATGCCCGAGGCCGAACAGCCAGTTGGCGAGGCGCCGCTCGAACGGCATCGAAGCCAGCATCACCAGCAGCATCAGCGCAAGCCCCGGCGTGAAGCAGGCTTTCAGCAGCGCGCCGCGATCGTTCCACTCGTGGTACTCCCGCACGTACGCGCGGTCGAGCCCCAGGTTGAACAGCAACACGCCAAACGACACCGCGATCTGGACGATGTTCAACCGCCCCACGTCGGCGGGAGGGTAGACCCATGCGATCGCCGGCACCGTTATCAGTCCAAGCCCGGCGCTGGTGATGGGGCCAATGGCAAATGCCAGAACGGTTCGTATGTTCACCCGTCGACCTGTCTAGTTGAGTCCTTGTTGCCGTCACCGCTGTGTCACCCTTGCCTGAGCGGGTATGCGGCCCGGGGAGGGTGCCGGGCCGGTTGCCGGTCGCCCGATGCGCCGATGGCGACGACGCTGGCGACGAAGTCGCGGTAGTTCCTGGCGGCGTCGAAAGCGGATTCGATGACTTGCCGCGCCTGTGCGCGCAGCCCGTCGCGCCCTTCCGCGAGCGCGACCCGCTCCACTGCGCGGGCGATCTCGCCGGCATCGGGGCAGGGGCTCAGCAGGGCGCCGCAGCGGTCGGATACCAGGCTGGCAACGCCGCCCACGTCGGGAGCGACGGCCGGTACGCCCGCACTCATCGCTTCCATGATGGAAACCGGGACACCCTCGGACTCGCTGGCGTTCACCAGCGCGTCCACCGGGGCGCCGAGGTAATACGCCTTGACCGCACGGTTGGGCAGCTCGCCGGTGAACGTGCACGTGATGTTGCCCAGGCCGGCCAGCTTCGCCTGCGCCAGCGCCTCGATCTCTTCCAGCAGCGGGCCGCCGCCGATGTGTGTCCAGGCGATGCTGACGTCCGGGTGCCGGCGGGCGAGCAGCGCCATGGCGTCGACGATCTTGTCCAACCGCTTCACCCGCAGGCAGAACGACACCGAGACGACATGCAGGCATCCAGGAGCACTCGGCTGCGCGAGTGCGGGGGGCAGCGGCACGCCAAGCGCACTGATCCGGATGCGTTCCGGCGGCGCGCCGTAGGTCCGCCGCAGGTAGCCCCACGCCTGGCGCGACAGCACGAAGATCGCGTCGTGGTCGGCAATGAATTGCCGCTTGAGCGGCATGTAGCCATGGCTGCGGCGCACCTCGTACAGATCGAAGCCGTGCGCGCGGGAGACGACCTTGCGCACCGCGCCGGCTTGCCGGGCGAGCAGGGCGGCATAGGCCTGGGTTTCGTTCCAGTAGCAGTAGGCCACGTCGATGCGGCCGTGGATCCTGGCGTACCTGCGCAGCTGCGCAGCCTGTTCGAGCACCTTGGACGTGTGCAGCAGGGCGCGTACGACGGTCGGCGGGCTCATCTTCCGCGATTGCCTTAGCTGAACCAGCTCGCGCCGGAAGATCGCGGAAACCAGTGCCTGCAGCATGAACCACAGCCGCCCGGACCGGACGGAGCGCGCCATGGCGAGGTCGACCGCGATGCCAGCGGGCACGGGCCGGGGCGTTCCCGCGGCCAGCGCCGGTAACAGCGTCACGTCGAGGTCGGGCTGCGTCGCCCAGTAGCCGATTTCGTCCTCGATGAACTGCTCGCCGGGCGGATAGGGGTACGCGTTGGTCAGGATGGCGACCTTCATGGCTTCACCGCCAGGCTGGAAGCGATGATGTCGGTCACGCTGTGCTCGTAGACGGCGTGGTCCACGTGGAGCGGGATGCTGATCTTGAAGCAGCTGATCCTGGCGAGACTTGCCGAAAGCACCCGCCGCCAGTTCGCGGTCACTTCCTCCATCGTCAGCATGGCCGTGCGCATGGTGGCCAGGGCGTTGTACTTCTCCCAGTAGAGATGGTCGTGGAAGATGCTGTACTCGGCACTGACGACGGCGATCGTCATGTCGATCGCGTGATCCGGGTCCAGCGCGGATACGCAGATGCCGGGTACGTCCTCGCGCACCAGGTAGTACAGGCTCGAAAGCGGAGCCGACGTCGATTCCACGTGGCGATAGAGGCGGTCGGGCGACATCTTCCGCCGCACGTTGGCCGAGTTCATGCGGTTCTTGATGCTGAAGTGGGCGCGGTCGATCAGACCCCGCCCCGCGAGGATCTCGCGCTTCATCGCATTGCCGATGCAGTTGTAGCCGTAGATCTTTGGCCACGCCATGTTGCCGTAGATGTGCGCATTGGCGGACATGACCACGATGTCGTCGCCGATGAAGCAGGCATCCTTGTTGCGCCTCAGCGCCAGCAAGGCGGAGGACTTGCCGGCGCCGCCGGTTCCGGCGAGCAGCAGGGCGTGTTCGCCGATCACCACCGAGGCCGCGTGGATCGGCATCAGGTCACTGAAGAAATAGACCGAGGGCACCAGCACGAATTCGTGCAGCAGCTGCTCGAACGCCTCGACCTCGCGCGGATATTCCATCGACAGCAGCTTGTGGATCAGCCGCCGGACGCCGCGGCGTGGCTTGAGCGCCACTTCCACGTCCAGTGTGTCGCCGCCGCTGCGCTCCCAGTAGACGTCGATCGAAGGAAACGAGGTAAGCATCCCGTTCTCGAACGTGTCGTGCACCGCGGGGTTGATCGACGAAGGCCTGCGCTTGGCGATGGTGTGGCCGACGTGGATGTTCACCGCAGGCTCCCGGCCATCGGCATCGACGTACAGCTCCAGGCTTTCGGCCAGGAGTCCTTGCAGGGCCGCTTCGCAGGAAAAGGCGTAGCACTTGCCGAATATGATCTTCTTCATGTGGTTGACTCCCGCGCGGGCCGCAATGGCGGACTGGCCTTGCCGGCCTCGCGTTCGTGCCGATGCGGCGGACGCGCCTGCTCTCCGGGGCAGCAGCCATTGCCTGCGGCAGGATCGTGCGTTGGACTGGGCTGGATGAGCGGTACGCGCATGTCATCGCTCCTTGATGATTCGCGCAGGAACGCCGGCGACCACCTGGTTGTCCGGCACCGATCGCGTGACCACGGAGTTGGCGCCGACGATCACGTTGTTGCCGAGAGTGACCCCCTCCCGGATATAGACGTTGTCGCCGATCCAGCAGTCGTCGCCGATGACGATGTCGCGTTCCAGATGGATGATCGGGCCCGCCGCGTTGTTGGTCGGCTTGTGCAGCGAGTGCGTGATCGCCTTGATCGACACGTTGTAGCCGATGGCGCAACTGCAGCCGATGACGACCCTGGAATGGGCTCCGCACGACAGATGCGCCTGGTTGAGGTAGCTCAGTTCGCCGATCAGGAAATGCTGCTTGGGGCCGATCAGCTTCGACCCGAGGCCAACCGTGGCGCGCGGCGATATGCCGACGTACTCCCGCAGCCGGCGAGCGTGACTCCTGCGCTGCGCCCAGTTGACGGCGCCGCTTATCACTCTGGCAAGGAGATCGAGCATCGGCGAACCTGCTCCGTTGATGCTGCGGCGAGGTTCTCCACGACCAGGCTTGCCTGCGATTCCGTCAGATACGGGTGCATGGGCAAACTGAGCACCTGCCGGGCCACCTCGTCGGCGACCGGAAGGTGTGCGCGGGAATCCGCGACAGCCGGCTGTCGGTTGATCGGGAGCGGGTAATGCACGGCGGTCGGGATGCCGGCATCCCGCAGCCGCGCCTGCAGTGACTCGCGCTCCTCCACGCAGATGGTGTACTGGGCGTAGACGCTGGTGCCCTGGGCTTCGACATGAGGTGGAACGGCGACGCCGGCCTGCGCGAGCAGTGCGTCGTAACGGGCCGCGACCTGTTGCCGCAGTTCGACTTCGTCCTCGAATATCTCCAGCTTGGCCAGCAGGATGGCTGCCTGCAGCGTATCCAGCCTGCTGTTCATGCCGATGCGAACGTGGTGGTAGCGGCGATCCTGGCCGTGACGCGCGATCTGCCGCATCGCCTGCGCAAGCAGGTCGTCGTTGGTGAACACCGCGCCACCGTCGCCGTAGCAGCCCAGCGGCTTGCTGGGGAAGAAGCTGGTGCAGGCGACCGTGCTCAGGTTGCACGAGCGCCGCCCCTTGTAGAGCGCGCCGAAACTCTGCGCGGCATCCTCGATCACCGGAATGCCGTGCCTGTCGGCGATGGCGTTGATGGCGTCGAAATCCGCGCATTGCCCATAAAGCGACACCGGGACGATCGTGCGCGTCAGCGGTGTGATCGCCGCCTCGAGCCTGGCCGGGTCGAGGTTGTAGGTGCGCCGGTCGATGTCCACGTACACCGGCCTTGCGCCGAGCAACGCCGTGGTCTCCGCCGTGGCGATGTAGGTGAAGCCGGGCATGATGACCTCGTCGCCGATGCCGACGCCCAGCGCCATCTGCGCAATCTGCAGCGCGTCGGTCCCGTTCGCGCAGCTGATGCAGTGCCTGGCGCCGACGAAAGCGGCAAGCTTCTCCTCCAGCTCGGCGACTTCCGGCCCGAGTATGTACTGGCCATGCGCCAGCACGCGCGCGATGGCGGCATCGAGACGATCCTTGATGCGGGCCTGCTGGGTGCCAAGGTCGATGAAGTCGATCACGTTGCGGCGACCTCCTTGTGAAGCGCGCGGCCCTTCAGCAGGTAGCGTGTGCCGGTATGCGGACAGGTGACCTCGCCGCTTCCTTCCAGCGGCAGGTCGAGCTGCTCGCCGAATTCGCTCATCCAGCCGATCTGGCGCGCCGGCACGCCCACCACCAGGGCATGGGCCGGTACGTCGCGGTTGACGACCGCACCGGCGCCCACGAAAGCGAATTCGCCGATGGTGACGCCGCAGACGACGGTGCAGTTCGCACCCAGCGTGGCGCCGCGCTTCACCGCGGTGTCGCGGTATTGGTCCTTGCGCTCGATCATCGAACGGGGGTTGTAGACGTTGGTGAAGACCATGCTGGGGCCACAGAACACGCCTTCCTCCAGCGTCACGTTGTCGTATACCGACACGTTGTTCTGGATCTTGCAGCGATCACCAATGAGCACATTGTTGCCCACGAACACGTTCTGGCCCAGCGAGACGTCCCTGCCGATGCGTGCCCCGCCACAGACGTGCACGAAGTGCCATATGCGCGAGCCTGCGCCTATCCGCGCGCCTTCGTCGACGATGGCGGAAGGGTGCTGGTAGTAGTCCATGCGTTTCGCTCCTCAGGCCTGTCGATTCAGGAAAGGATGGCCGTTGCCGGCAGCGGGCACGATGTTTCCGGTGCGGATCGCGGCCACGGTCTCGATCGCGACGCGGTTTTCCTCCAGGCCAAAGCCCCGTCCCGCGAGGATCTCCTCGTAGCTGCGGTTGTGCAGGTCGGTGAAGCCGCCGGAGAACTCGATCTCCTCGCCGTCCACGGTGATCGACCGGTAGGTACGCTGTCCGTTCTCGCGCAGCGGCGCGGGTACGTCCTCGATGTCCACCGACAGGAACCAACGCACGCGGGCGTTCTCGTATTCCAGGTAACCGGCCGCCCGCGTGTCGCTGCGCACGTGCACCAGGTTGGTCTGCAGGGCGCCGAAGATGTAATGCAGCATGTCGAAGAAGTGCACGCCGATATTGGTGGCTATGCCGCCGGACTTCTTCGGGTCGCCCTTCCAGCTCTGCAGGTACCAGTGCCCGCGCGAGGTGACGTAGGCAAGATCCACCTCGTGCTTGGTGCGGCGCCGGCCCTGCTTGACACGGTCGCGCAGCGCGATGATCGCCGGATGCAGACGCAACTGCAGGATGGTGTTGACGCGCCTGCCGGTCTCGCGCTCGATTTCCTGCAGGCCGTCGATGTTCCAGGGGTTGAGCACCAGCGGTTTCTCGCAGATCGCGTGTGCGCCGGAACGCAGGGCGAAGCGCATGTGCGAGTCGTGCAGGTAGTTCGGCGAGCAGATGGAGACGTAGTCGATCTGGCCGCCGTTGCCGGCGCGCCGGCGCAGATCGACGTGCCTGTCGAAGCGCTCGAACTCCGTGAAGAAATCGGCGTCCGGAAAGTGGCTGTCGATGATGCCGACCGAATCGTTCGGATCGAAGGCGGCCAGCAGGCGGTTGCCGGTGGCCTTGATGGCCTGCATGTGGCGGGGCGCGATGTAACCGGCGGCACCGATCAGGGCGAAGTTCTTCGACGGGATGGTCATGGAAACGGATCCTGCTCCTGCGTGGCCGGTGTCGGCCTTCGTGCGATTGAGGTTTCCGCCCGTCCGTGGTGCCGCCGCGCCCGGCGCCGTCCGTTCTCGCGATGCGGCCGGCGCAGCGGCGCCGCGTGCGGCGAGGCATCGATGCCCGCAGCCGCCTTGTCGCTGCAACGGGCCAGAACCTCTCACCTGGCCGGCTTGCCCAGGCCGTAGTAGGCGTAGGAGTAGTAGCCGCTGCTGCGCTTCTCCACGGCGTTGAAGATGGCTCCGCGAAGGTGGATGTTGTTCTGCTCGAACCGCTGCCGGGCCAGCGCCACCTCGCGCGCCTGGTTGAGTCCGAAGCGCACCACCATCAGCGCGGTGCCGGCGTGGTGGCCGATGATCGCCGCATCGGTCACCGCCAGGATGGGCGGGGTGTCGATGATGATCAGGTCGAAGGTTTTCTTCACGAGGTCGAGCAGCGTGGAGAAACGGGCGTTCATCAGCAGCTCGGAGGGGTTCGGCGGCACCTTGCCGCGCCCGACGAATTGCAGGTTCGGCGACGAGCCTATCTGCTGCATCGTCGCATCCAGATCGGCCTGGCCCGAGATGAGCTCGGAGAGGCCGGGGCCGGCCTGGCAGCCCACGACCCGGTGCAGCGACCCCATGCGCATGTCCCCGTCGATCAGCAGTACCCGCTGGTTGCCCTGCGCAACCAGCGAGGCCAGGTTGGCGGAGACGAACGTCTTGCCGACGTCCGGGCTGGAGCCGGTGATCATGAGTACGTTGTTCTTTGCCTCCAGGCGCGCGAAATGCAGGCTGGTGCGCAGACTCCGCAGGGCCTCGGTGGCCATGTCCGCCGGCGCGTCCGTGACCAGCAGCCGTTGCCTGTCGTGTCCGCGCACGCGCCTGTCGTGCAGCGCCCGCTCGCGCAGGCTGACCGGGATGGAGGCATACACGGGCAGGCCGAGGTTCTCGATCACGGCGGGGTCTTCGATGCCGCGGTTGAGCGCCTGCCGGATGAAGACGCACAGCAGCGCCACGAAGCCGCCGAGGAACGCGCTGCTCAGCACCACGATGGATTTCTTCGGCCAGATCGGCTGCGTGATGTCCACCGCCGAGTTGTCGATGATCCGCACGTTGCCCACCGTGCCGGCGCGGGCAATGTCCAGCTGCTGGGCCTGGTTCAGCAGGCCGGTGTAGGTGTCGTTGCTTACCTGCACGTCGCGGGTCAGCTTCAGCAGTTCCTGCTGGGTGTTCGGCAGGTTGCCGACCTGCTTGTCGATCGCGTTCTTGCGGGCTTCCAGCTGGCCGATCTGCTGCATCAAGGCCTTGTAGGCCGGATGCGCGGGCGTGTACTGGCGCTGCATGTCTGCCTGCTGCAGGCGCAGCTGCTGGATGTTGGTCTGGATGGCGACTTCCTGGTTCAGCAGCGCCTGTGTCTGCATGTTGATGTCAACCGAACGCGCCTTGAGCTGGTAAGCGTTGAGCGCGGCGGTGGCCTTTTCCAGCTGCATGCGGACCTTGGGCAGCTGCTCCCGGACGAATTCCAGGCTGTTCGCCGCCTCCGCGGAATTGCGTTCCACGTCCTGGCGCACATACAGTTCGCCGACCTGTCCCAGCACCTTCGCCGCCAGCACCGGATCGGTGCTGTCGTAGCTCATGTCGAGGATGCCCGAGTCCTTGCCCTCCTCATTGACCTTGATGGCTCTGCGGAGCTGGTTGGTCACCGTCAGCCGGCGATGGCGGATGACGCGGAAGTGCGTGCCTTCGTTGGCGGCGAGCGCCTTCACCTGGATGGTCACGCCCTGGCTGCTGGCGACTTCTCCCGTCTTGCCGGTGACCAGGATGTTTCCCTTCGCGTCCTCCAGGACGTAGTTGCCGTTCCTGCCAGCAATGAGGGTCAACGGCTTGTCCAGGAGATTGTCGGGCACGTTCAGCCGGAAGATGTCCAGCTTCGAGCCGCCCCAGTCATAGCCGACCATCCCGAACCACGGCGCAGCTACGTTGCCGGGGTTGTGCGAGGCATAGAGGCGGGCGATGAAGTTGCCGAACAGGGGGAAGCGTTCCGGGCCGCTCTGCACCGTGAGCTTGAGCTTGTCGACCAC
This sequence comes from Rhodanobacter aciditrophus, assembly GCF_050026795.1. Classification (NCBI taxonomy): domain Bacteria; kingdom Pseudomonadati; phylum Pseudomonadota; class Gammaproteobacteria; order Lysobacterales; family Rhodanobacteraceae; genus Rhodanobacter; species Rhodanobacter aciditrophus. Next base: position 456,027 of record NZ_JALBWP010000012.1, on the reverse strand, counting down.
CGCGCCGACCACCATGCGCGAGGTGATCAATGCCGACTGGGTGGTGGCCTCGGGATCCTCCGCTCCAAGCGTCTGGGTGAGCGCGCTCAGGCCGGGCAGGTCCGGCACCTTCTGCTCGACCTGGGCTGTCGAGGTGGCCTGATAGACCGGCGTGGCCACCAGTGCATAGATGACACCGAGCAGGACAAAAATACAGACGATGCGGACAATGAACCACTTGTTGTCGTGAAGCGTGCCGAGCATTTCGCCCAGGTCGATTTCATTGTCGCGCTGCAGGGGAGCTAGTGTGCCGGTCATATGGGTAGCCATCTCCGGAGGCGAAATCAGGGATCAAAGATAGAGCTGCCAGCTGTCGACTCCTTTTTCGATCATTTCGTGAACATGTTCGAAGGCGATTCGTTGCTGGCGATAAGGGTCGGGGATATCTTTTTCACCCAGCCATTTGTCCAGCATGTAAACCTTGCCGCGGATTTCCGGCGCAAGGTGAATCATTGCGGCGACGTGGTCCCTTTCCATGCCAAGTATCAGGTCCGCTTCGCGCAGCATCGATGGCATCAACTGGCGTGCGCGGTGCATCGTGCCGTCAATGCCGTTTTCGGCAAGCAGCTGCAGGGCGGTCGCATCCATGGGCCTTCCGATGGGCGCACAAAGCCCCGCGCTGCTGAAGGCAACGTGACGTGATTCCGTGCGCTGTCGAAACAGGTATTCGGCCGTAGGACTGCGGCAGATATTACCCAGGCAGACGATCAGTATCCGCTCAAACACAGCGCCGTCATACTCCCGAATCCCGATGCAGCGTCGATCCAAGGATGCTAGAAATGGCGGTCCGGCCTCCTGTCAATGTCAGGAAAACCCACACAAGTGCGAGTTTCGTGGCCCTGTTTTGGATTTGAATCGCACGCCTCACTCAAGAGGCTGAATAGCAAGCCGGCTTGCATGCCCGCTGGTTATTTCGTTTTCGGCGTTACGCAGTCATGTCGATGCGTCGAACGCATGCTGGAGATGACCGGTCATCACCGCACGAAATGAGCATCGATCATTGCACGTCCGGATTGCCGGTCAGTGAACAACAGCCAAATGATCCGGTCGCGTGTGTTGTATCGGCCGCTGGCGGCGGATCGATGCACGCATCGTGTGCAACGACATGAATGCGAAGTTTCACGCCGAGTCGTCCCGATCGTAGGGACCCTGGCTCGAACCCTGTCTGAATCCGCGGCATGAACAAGTCAATTTTGCGTGTACGAGTACGCGCATCACGTGCGCGATGGTCGTGGGCACACTGCGGCCATCATCGCAGGCGTCGATGGGCGGCAGGATGCCGACACGGATCGCGCAATGAACATCCCGCCCGACGCAATCCGCATGGGTCCGGCAGGACGCCGCGGCGAGAGCGGCGCGCAGTACCTCGGTGCGCATCGGCAGGATGCCGTAGAGCGGGCGATCTTCAGGAATGCAGGGCTTGTCGACTCACTCCAGCGTCACGGATTTGGCGAGATTGCGCGGTTGATCCACGTCGGTGCCGCGCAAGACGGCGACGTGATAGGCCAGCAGCTGCAGCGGCACGGTGAACACCGCGGGTGCGATGAAGCTGCCGCCCGAAGCGGCGCGGGGCATCGTGCCGTATCCGCTCATGTCGTCCATGCCGATGCCGCCGTCGGCGAACATGATCGGCGGCCGCCGCGAGCGCGCACTTCCTGCAGGTTGAATTTCGGCCTGTCGAGCAGCGGACCGCTCGGTGTCACCGCCACGACGGGCATCTCCTCGTCGACCAGCGCCTGCGATCGCGCTTGAGCTCGCCAGCCGCGTACGCTTCGGCGTGGTCATGTCGAACGAACCCGGCAGCCTGGTCGGCGATCGCCGGTTCCAGCTTCGGCGCGGCACGACGCCGATGGCGGTGGATGGCCAAGGGCTCGTGGTTGTCGCGTGATGCGTTCCGCCGTTGCGGTGCGGTGCCGCCCGCTTGGCCATGGGCCTCCGTTCATGCCCCGGTCGGGGAACGGCGGGCGATGGTTCGGATGCCGCCGAAGCAGGGCCGTTCGACGTGGATTGGCGGTGCATCGCGGTGCAGGATCTCAGTTCGCCTGTACCAGTGTCCATCGCTGGTTGGCGGTGCCCCGGCAGGGGTACTGGATGAGCGGCGCGCGCGGCAGTGTCGAACCGTTGGCCACATCGAGGCACTGGCCGCTGTTCTGGTTGACCAGTTCGTAGTCGCTCCCTTGAAGCTGGAACCGCCATTCCTGTTCTGCCCCGCCGGTGCAGGTTGCCTGGACCACCGCCGCGCGAATGGAGGTCGAGGCGTTCTCGGTCGCCACGCACAGCCCACTAAGCACGTTCCTGAGGGTCCATGAGCCATCGGTGTTGGCCGCAAGCACCCATTTCTGGTTGTTGTAGCCGGTCTCCGGATACTGGATCAGCTGCGTGTTGCTGGTGGTCGAACTCCTGGTGTCGTCCACGACCATGCCCGATTTGACGCTGTATACCCAGTACGCCACGCCGACCGGCGCATTGACGGTGAGGTTGACGGGGGTGTTGTGGGTGAGCGGGCCGGAGGTGCCGGTCACGATGAGCGTGGCGCTGCCCACGGCGGCCAGGGGCGATGCGGACAGGGTAAGCACGGAGCTGGCGCTGCCGCCGCTCGCGGGCACCAGCGAGGTGGGCGAGAACGTCGCCCTCACGCCGCTGGGCAGCCCGGAAATCGACAGGTTCACCGACGAACTGAAGCCGTTGAGGCTCGAGACGGTGACCGTGTCGGTGGCCTGCGCTCCCTCGCTCAAGCCGATCGAGGTCGGCGACGCAGTGATGCCGAAGTCGGGCGCACTGGTGCTCCATATGCCGGTGATCGGCGTGGCGGCGGAGGCGTTGCCGAGTGCGGTCAGGCCGTACATGTCTTCCAGCGTGCGCAGCACGTTGTAGTGGCTGATCTGCTCCGCGTAGGTGCCCGGCTTGATGTTCGCGCCGGCGAACAGCGTGACGATCCGGTTGCCCTGGGTGAGGTCGTCGTCCTCGTCCCAGGTCAGGATCAGCAGGCTGTTGTGGGTCTTGGCCCAGTTGATGTAGTCGCTGATGTGCGCGCTCAGCCAGCTGTCGCCGACCGATATGGAGCAGTCGTGCATGTCGTCGCACAGGTTGGGGATCACGAACGAGAGCGTCGGCAGCTGGCTGTAGTCGCCGGGGAACGCGGTGTAGGGCAGGTTGGCCGACGACGCGAGGTTGGTGAAGTCCACCCACGGGTTGTGCCGGCGTACGTACCCGGAGGTGCCGTACGCGCAGCCGGTGTAGCCGGTCGACGGCATGGTCTCCGAGTAGCCGGCGAAGCTGTAGCCGGCAGCGACCAGTTGGTGGCCGAGGTTGTCGGTGCCGAAGGTATACGGGCAGGCGTCGTCGGTGACGCCCTGGGTAGAGCCGGAGAACAACGCCAGGTAATTCGGCTCGCTCGGGTGGGTCACCGCGTAGGACTGGCTGAAGTATGCGCTGCTGGAGATCAGCGAGTTGATGTAGGGCGCGCCGGTGGTGTTGCCAACGATGTTGCCGGCGCTGACGTTTTCCATCACCACGATCACGACGTGGTCATAACGGGGAATCATGCCGCTGGTCGCTGCCGCGGCAGACTGCGAACGAAACGTCCCCTTGCCGGATACGGTACCGGTCCGCACCCTGACGGATGAGCCGGTCGCCTCGTGGGCTGAGCCGGGGTCTCGATGTCCGGGTGGTCTTGCCACGGACACGGGGGCGTTGACGGCGGCGCTGACTGCGACGGCAGCGACCAGGGCGCAGCGAAGGACCGTGGCCGGTGGACGTGCTTTCATGGCGATGACCTCCCCGTGGTTGGACGGATAGGGAACGGACCGGCCGGCGCGCTGGAAGCATGTGTTGCTCCGCCTCGGCTCGACTCGTGGGATGGCGGCGTGCCCGTTGGTTCGAGAGGTGTCAGGCCGCGCTGGTAAGCCTGATGACGCGGCTCATGATGCATGGACCGTTTGAGATGGCATGCATGCACCGTATGCACCTTGGAGCAGCGTCTGGCGTGGACTGCCACCCGCCGTCAGTATGCGGCAGTTGAACTGCCCTAGCAGAGAGTGAATGCATCAAAATGTGATGCAGCCCGAGGAAATGGATGAATGACTCGTCAGCGGCGCGTCGGAGTGCGAACCGCGCCACGCGATGCATGGGTAGGCGAGGCGATGCCGCCCCGACTTCTGTCGCCATTTCTCGCGAATTCGCGGCGGTCAGACCTGCGTCGGCAATCGTCCCTTGTGGCAGTGCCTGCGGCATGCCCGGCGCTCCAGTCAACGCGTGGCACTGTCGGGATTCCGGCTGCCCCGGGGTGAAGCTGCTGGTGCCGCGCTGCCGTCGAAGGCGCCGAAAAGCTCGATCCGGACGGCAAAGGGCCGCCCAGCGGCGGCCCTTTGCCTCGCCGTGCCGTGCAGCAGCGGCTACGGCGCAGCCCCCGATTCGTCGCCATCGTCGGAGGGCGAGAGCTTCGCCGCCGCCAGCGTCACCGCCGGAAGGTGGGCCGCCTGCAACTGGCGGTCGAGTTGCGGCAGGTCGGTGCCGCGGATCGATTGCCACAGCGCCAGCGCCTTGCCGAGGTTGGCATCGTATTCGGCCAGCGCCTGCCGCTGGCCCTCGGTGGGCGCGCGGTCGGCGCCTTCGACGTCGGTGGCGATGGCGGTGAGCGCATCGCTCATCGCGTGCAGGTTCGCGGCGTACTCGCCGCTGCCGCTGACCAGCGGCCTGGTTTTCGCATCCAGCGCGTCGACCGCGTCGAGCAGCGGCTTGTGCGCGGCATCGCCGGCCAGCCTGGCGTGAAGCGCGGTCAGCTGCTTGCGCAGCGACTGCACCTCGCCGTAGCCGCTCCAGACCTGCTGCAGGGTGTTGCCGATGCGGCGCGAGAAGGCGAGGCCGGCGGCGAGGTCGGCGCTGGCCACGTGTTCGCGCGGATCCATCGTCACGGTGAGCGGCGCGCGGTAGTCCTTGCCGTCCGCGTGCAGCACCACCTGGTAGCGGCCGGGCAGCACCAGCGGTCCTTCCGGCGTGAGCGGGGTATCGCTGTCCCAGGTGGCCGCGATGCTGTAGCCGTATTCGATCGCGTGCGGGCGCGGATAGCGCAGGTCCCACACGAAGCGGTGCATGCCGGCGGCGGCCGAGAGCCGCTGCGGCAAGCCCAGCCAGCCCTTGTCGAAGTAGCGCTCCGCATCGCGTTGCTCGGGTTTCTCGTCGCTGGCATAGCGGCGCACCAGCTGGCCTTTGTCGTCGTAGATGCTGAGCATCACCGGGCCGTGGGCCGCATTCGCGAGGCGGTAGTCGATGATCGCGCCGGTGGGCGGGTTGGTGCCCAGCGGCGTGCCGGGCGGCAGCGGCGTGTCCTTGTTCTCGTTCTCGCGCACGCGGACCGCCGGCGCCGGCGCATACAGCTGCACCGCGGCCGTGGTGCTGGCCTGGCGCAGCGGGCTGACGTCGTCGAGGATCCAGATCGCGCGGCCCTGGGTGGCGGCGATGAGGTCGTCGCCGTGCACCAGCAGGTCGCGCACCCAGGCAGTGGGCAGGTTGCGCTGCAGCGACGACCAGTGTGCGCCGTCATCGGTGGAGACGTACACGCCGCGGTCGGTACCGGCATAGAGCAACCCGGCCTTCTGCGGATCGGCGCGCAGCACGCTCACGAAGTCGTGCGCGGGCAGGCCGGCGGCAATGCTCGTCCAGTGCGCGCCGTAGTCGCTGGTGCGCCACGCGTGCGGCGTGTGGTCGTCCTGGCGGCGGTTGTCCACCGCGACGTAGGCGGTGCCGGGCTGCAATGCGGAGACGTCGATGGAGCTGACCTTGCCCCACGCCGGCAGGCCCTTGGGCGTGACGTTGTGCCAGCTCTTGCCGCCGTCGCGGGTAAGCTGCACCAGGCCGTCGTCAGTGCCGACCCAGATCTCGTCGTTGTCGCGCGGCGAGGGCGCGATGCTGTAGATCACGCCGTAGCCGCAATCGCGTGCCTGCTGCGGCGTGGGATTGCCCTTGCAGTTCTGCGCGCCGGCCGTCTTGCCGTTCAATTCAGGACTGATCACGCTCCAGTGCTGGCCCTGGTCGGTGCTGCGGAACAGTACCTGGGCGCCCATGTACAGCGCGTACGGCGGCTTGGCCGAGAACGCGATCGGGGTGATCCAGGTGTAGTGGTACTTGAAGTCGGTGGCGCGCTGGCCATAGCTGCTCACCGGCCACGGCGCGACGTTCTGCACCACGCCGGTGCTGCGGTTCCAGCGCGACACGCGGCCGCCCAAGCCGGAGCCGAACACGATGCCCGGGTCGCCCGGGTAGGGCAGGTCGTAGTCGCGCTCGTCGCCGCCCACCGGGTTCCAGTCGCGGAAGGAGATCGAGCCGTAGTCGCTGCGGCTGGCGATGCCCACGGTGCCGGAATCCTGCTGGCCGGCATAGATCCAGTACGGGAACTGGTTGTCCGCCCCCAGGTGGTAGAGCTGGGCGGTGGGCTGGTTGTACCAGCTGCTCCAGCTCTTGCCGCCATTGACTGTGACCACCGCGCCCTGGTCGCTGGCGGTGATCATGCGCTGCGTGTTGGTCGGGTCGATCCACAGGTAGTGGTAGTCGTCGCCGCCCGGCGCGCCCTTGAAGATGTGCCAGGTCTTGCCGCCGTCGTCCGAGCGGCGGATCGACTGGCCGGCCGAGTACACGCGGTCCGGGTCGGTGGGGTCGACCGTGATGCGGCTGAAGTAGTCGTTCGGCAGCCAGCTGGCGTGGCTCTCCGCCTGCCAGGTCGCGCCACCGTCGTCGGAACGGTACAGGCCGCTCTGCCCGGGATGCGTGGCGTCGTTTACCACAGCATAGACACGGCTGCCGCGGGTGGCGGCGATACCGATGCGCGCGAGGTCGCCGGTGGGCCAGCCGTGGCCGCCCAGGCGCTTCCAGGTCACGCCGCCGTCGGTGGACTTGTATACGCCGCTGCCCGGCCCCGCGTTGGGCAGGTAGTACGACAGCCACGGCCAGTTGCGCACCTGCCAGGTCGCCGCGTAGACCACCCGTGGGTTGGCGGGATCGGCGGCCATGTCCACCACGCCGGTGTCGTCGTCCACGTGCAGCGTCTGCTGCCAGGTCTTGCCGCCGTCGGTGGAGCGGAACACGCCGCGCTCGTGGTTCGGTCCGAAATAGTGGCCGAGCGCGCCGACCAGGACGGTGTCCGGGTGTTGCGGATCGACCAGGATCTTGCCGATGTGCCGGCTGTCGGCCAGGCCCACGTGCGTCCAGGTCTTGCCGCCGTCGCCGGAGCGGTACACGCCGTTGCCCGCGGCGACGTCGTAGCGCGCGGCCACCTGGCCGGTGCCGGCATAGATAACCTCGGGGTTCGACGGCGCCACGGCGACGGCGCCGATCGCGGCGGCCGGCAGGTGGTTCATCAATGGATGCCAGGTGCGGCCCGCGTCGGTGGTCTTCCACACGCCGCCGCCGGCGGTGCCGATGTAGAACGTGTCCGGCTGCGAAGGTACGCCTTCGGCCATGGTGGCCCAGCCACCCCGGAACGGACCGACCAGACGCCATTCCAGCGCACTGGCCGCCGGTGCCGGCGGCGGTGCATTGCCGGCCGCAAACGAGGGCAAGGCCGGTGACAGGCAGGCGAACACGAGCAGCGGACCCACGGCGCGACGCAACGGCATGGCGATACCCCTATGGAAGGCAGTCGCCGAAGATAGCGCCGTCGCCGCGCGAATGCAGGTGCCAGGAGGCATGGGGAGTGGCGTGAAATCTTGCGCCGTGCGCTGGCGTTCCCTGCGGCCGGTTTCAGCCGGGTGCGTGCTGCGCGCAGGCAGCGGCGCGCGTCTGCATCAGCTCGCGTTCGCGCGCGTTGCGGGTGAGCGTGGCGGCGCGCTCGAACTCCGCGCGGGCCTCGCCATGGCGCGCGAGCTTCTCCAGCAGGTCGCCGCGCACGGCGGGCAGCAGGTGGTAGTTCGCCAGGGCCGGTTCGTCGCGCAGTGCGTCGACGAGGGCGAGGCCGGCGGCCGGTCCGCTGGCCATCGCCACCGCCACGGCGCGGTTGAGCTCCACCACCGGCGAAGGCGCGATGGTGGCGAGCGTGGCGTACAGCGTGGCGATGCGGTCCCAGTCGGTCTGCTCCGCGGTGTTCGCGCGGGCATGGCAGGCGGCGATCGCGGCCTGCAGGGTGTAGGGCTCCGCGTCGCCGCCCAGCTGGCGTGCGCGATCCAGCGCGGCGAGGCCGCGCTGGATCAGCAGCCGGTCCCAGCGTGCGCGGTTCTGCTCCAGCAGGCGGATCGGTTCGCCGTCCGGGCCGCTGCGCGCATGCGTGCGCGAAGCCTGCAGTTCCATCAGCGCGAGCAGGCCGAACACCGGTGCCTGCCGCGGCATCAGCCCGGCCAGGATGCGGCCCAGCCGCAACGCTTCCTCGCACAGCGCAGGGCGCATCCAGTCGTCGCCGGCGGTGGCGGTGTAGCCTTCGTTGAAGATCAGGTAGATCACGCCGAGCACGGCATCCAGCCGTTCCGCCAGCTCGTCGCCGCGCGGCACCTCGAACGGCACCTGCTTCTCGGCCAGCGTGCGCTTGGCGCGCACGATGCGCTGGGCGATGGTCGGCTCCGGTTGCAGGAAGGCGCGCGCGATCTCCGCGGTGCTGAGGCCGCCCAGCAGGCGCAGCGTGAGCGCCACTCGCGACTCGGCGGGCAGCGCCGGGTGGCAGGCGGTGAAGATCAGCCGCAGCAGATCGTCGCCGATGTCGTCGTCAAGCATGGCGTCGAAGCGGGGCATGGCATCGGCTTGCTCGGCCTCCAGCTCGCGGGCGATCTCCTCGTGCTTGCGCTCCATCAGCTGGTGGCGGCGCAGGCGGTCGATCGCGCGGTGTTTCGCCGTGGTCATCAGCCAGGCGCCGGGGTTGTCCGGCACGCCGGTTTGCGGCCACTGTTCCAGCGCGGTTACCAGCGCGTCCTGCGCCAGTTCCTCGGCCAGGCCCACGTCGCGCAGCATGCGCGCGAGCCCGGCGATGATCCGCGCCGATTCGATCCGCCAGATGGCCTCGATGCTGCGATGGGTGTCGGTCGCCGTCATGGCGACCGATCAGACCATCATCGTTCCGTGGCGGCAAGTGGAGCGGCCAGGGGTGGGTGTTCACGGGCGTTGTCGCGTCGTCGGCTTAGCCGGTCTTCAGGGACCCGGTGGCCCTGTAGGTGCTGAGGACGATGCCGGACGGCAGGGCTTTCGTGCTGGCGAGCTCGAATGAGCGTGGCGGCGTGCCCCGTGCAAAGAAGCGCTTTCCCGTGCCCAGCAAGACCGGGTAGACGATCAGCACGACTTCATCCGCAAGCTCGTGTTCCAGCAGCACCGACGTCAGCGTGGAACTGCCCCAGAGAACCAGGTCCCGGCCGTCCTGCGATTTGATGCGGCGGACGCCCGCGACGACGTCCGGCCCAAGGCTTTCGAACGGACCCCACGCCAGGCTTTCCGGCCGGTGGGTGGCGACATGCTTGGTTGCCGCGTTGAGGCTGTCCGCCATCGGACTGCTCGGCGCCGTCGGCCAGAAACCCGACCACAGGTCGTAGGTCCGACGGCCGAGCAGCAGATCGAAGCGTCCGCCGTGTGCGGCGAGGAGTTCATCGCGGCCGGCGGGTGTGCGATAGGCTGCGGTCCAGTCGGCGTAGGGGAAGCCGTCTTCGTCGGAGGCCTGGATCACGCCGTCCAGCGAGATGTGTTCCATGATCCTGAGCTTTCTCATCGGGTCCTCCGTGTACCTGGGAATGGCGGCGTCATTGCGGGTGCGGGCAGTTGATCATCCACGGCACGCCGTAGCGGTCCACCAGTGCGCCGAAACGCGCTGCCCAGAACGTCTCGCCGATCGGCATCTGCACCGTGCCGCCCTCGGCCAGCGCGCCGAAGATGCGTTCGGCTTCGGCCGGCGAATCCAGCTGGATCGACACCGAACAGCCCTTGATCGGTTCGTAGGGGCACTGCGGCGCCATCGCGTCCGAGGCCATCAACACCTGGTCGCCGACTTCCAGACGCACGTGCATCATCTTGTCGCGCAGTTCCGGGGGCGAGGGCATTTCCGGCGGCGCGTCGCTGTAGCGTGCGCGCATGGTGACCTTGCCGTCGAAGCAACGGGCGTAGAAATCGAAGGCGGCCTCGGCGTTGCCGTCGTAGGTGAGATAGGCGACGAATTGCATGGCGGTTCTCCTCGCTGGGTGGGGTTTACTGGCGGCTGCCGATCTGTTCACGAAGGCTTGCTTCCTGCGCGCGCAAGGCGTCGGTGAACTTGTCGCCGAAGTCTTCGGCCTCGAACACCGGGCGAATCTCCACCTCGGTGCCGTTGTCGAACGGAGCCCGCTTCAGCCATTCGATGGCTTCGGCCATCGATTTCACCTGCCACAGCCAGAAGCCGGCGATCAGCTCCTTGGTTTCGGCGAATGGGCCGTCGATCACGCTGCGCTGGGTGCCCTCGAAACGTACGCGTGCACCGCGCGAACTGGGATGCAGGCCCTCACCGGCCAGCATCACGCCGGCCTTCACCAGCTCCTCGTTGAATTTGCCCATCGCGGCGAGCCGCTCGGTACTCGGCATCACGCCGGCCTCGGTTTCCCTGGTCGCTTTGACGATCACTATGCAGCGCATCGGTTTGCCTCCTGTGGGCGGATGATTCCGCTTTCACGGGTACGACGAACGACGCCGTGCCGGATCGACACGACGCGCGAAGATTCTTCCGATGCCCGGAAACGGGAGGCGCGAATCAGAGCTTGAGCTGCACGCCGGTGTACCAGGAGCGCCCGTAGGCCGGCTCCAGGCCGGTCTGCCACACGCGGTCGTAGTAGCGGCGGTCGGCGAGGTTGCTGATGCCGGCCAGCAGCTTCACGTGGCGGTTGAGCTGCCAGTCGCCGGCGAGGTCGAGCACGGTGCAGGCGGGGATGCGCGCCGGCAGGTAGCTGGCGCCGCTGCCCAGCGGCTGGTCAGAGTCCTGCCAGTACTGCGCCGCCGACGAGACCGCGGTGAGGCTGAGCTTCACGCGCTGCTCCACGCGCCAGGAGAGGCCGGCCTTGGCGAGGTAGCGTGGCGCGTAGGCCGGCACCTTGCCTACCTGGCCGGGAATCGTGCTGGCGGTGAACTTCGCGTCGAGCAGGCTCACGCTGGCAAACGCCTCCAGGTGCTCGCCGCGCGCGGCCCGCGCGGTGGGCGCGAGGAAGTCGTAGCTGAGCTGGCCTTCGAATCCGCGGCTGCGCGTGTCGCCGGTGTTCACCTCGATCACGTCGGTGGCGTTGATGTGCCGTGCCTCGATGCGGTTCCGGAAGTCGATCCAGAACAGGCTGGCGTCGTAGTACAGGCCGGTGGCGGGCACGCCGTGCACGCCGGCTTCCCACGACAGCGATTTCGACGGATCGGGCGCGTGGCCGGGCACGACGTTGGCGAACGGCGAGGCCATGTCGAAATAGCGCAGCGGTCGCCAGCCCTGCGAGACATTGAGATAGGTCTCGTTGCCGTGGCCGAAGTCGTTGCCGATGCCGAGGCCGAACAGCGGCACGGTGCGCGCGTCGGCCTCGTGGATCAGCGGCCGCCTGAGGAAGGGCGGGCGCACCGTCTCGTCCACCGCCACGCGTTCGCGCTCCAGCCGCACCGAGGGCACGACGTGGATCTCGTGCGGCAGGCGGAACACGTTCTCGGCGAACACCGCGTAGTAATCGGAGCTGCGCGCCTGGCGCAGGCGCGGCGTGCCGCTGCGGTCGTGGCGGTCGACGTAGAGGTCGGGACTGCTCCACTGGCGGAACGGGTCGCTACCGTGGAACAGCACCGTGCCCGCAGTGAACGCGTTGCCGTGACCCCAGGCCTTGCGCACGCGCAGGTCCAGTCCTTGGGTACGGAACTGTTCGTCCTGCAACGTGGTGCTGGCGGGTGGCGGCAGCGGTGCCAGTGCGCCGCTCGCCGCGCGGCTGGCGAGGTCCTGGTACGCGAACCACAGCTTGCCGGTGAGCCGCCAGCCGTCGCCGAACTCGCGGGTGTGGCCCAGCACCAGCTGGTCGCGGTCCACCCAGTCGCGGTTCCACGGCGTGGGCGTGGCGCGCGGATCGGCCTGCCATTGCGGATAGCCGAGGCGGCCTGCGTCGCCGGAGTCGGCGGCGGTCGCATGCAGGTCCAGCCACCAGAGATTCCTGTCGCTGGGGCGGTATTCCAGGTAGAAGTCAGCCTGGCGCATCTGCGACTGCGCGTTCGGCCGCGTGCCGTCGCTGCGCACGTAGGCGGCATCGAAGCGGAAGGTCCACGCGCCGCCGCTGCCCTCGAGCGTGTTGTAGGTGGAGTACAGGCCGTGGTTGCCCACCACCTGCCCGGTGCTGGCCGAGAACGGAGTGCCAGGCTTGGGCCGCTTCGTGACCAGGTTGATCACGGGGGCGGGTTCCGGCCCGTACAGCAGGCTGGAGCCGCCGCGGATCAGCTGCACCTCGGAGAGGCTCTGCGCCAGCGGCATCACGTACAGCGTGGGGAAGCCGATCCAGTCGCTCTCCAGCGGAATGCCGTCCTGCATCACCAGCACGTATTCCGATTCCTGCGGATTGCCGAGGCCGCGGTAGCCGAGGTTGAACTGGGTGGGCGTGGGCTGCTGCGAGACCAGCACGCCGGGCGAGCGCGCCAGCAGCTGCTCCAGGTTGTTGCCGATCACGGTGGGCTGCAGGTCGAGGTGGGTGACCGTGGTCTTCTTCGTCACGGTGATCTTCGTGCCGGCCACTTCCGCCATCTGGTGCCTGAGCTTGGCCGCCACGTAGCGGCGCCAGTCGTAGCCGTGCACGTCGACGCGCGGCAGGTTGGTGACGGACTGCGGCGTGGGTGTGGCGTGGTCCGGTGTCGTGTCGGCCTGTCGCGCGGCAGCCGCGAAAGCGGGCAGTGCGAGGGCGCAGGCAAGGGCGAAGGGCAGGGCGGCGCGACGCGGCATCGAGGATTTGCCGTGGGGGGAGAGCGCAGCGTTATCGCGCATTCCAGGCCGTATCGCCATAGGCCAGACGCTGGGCCATGACGTGCTCTCGACGCGAAGCTGCGTGTGCGGGAGTACGCTGGGCGCTCCGCATCGGGAGGGTTGCGTCATGTCGCGTCGAATCCGCAAGCTGCTGATCGTGCTGGCCTCGGTGCTGTTGCCCGGCATTGCGGTTGCCTCGCCTGCTCCCACGTCGTCGGCGAGCACGGCTGCCCTGCAGAAGGCCGTGGACGGCAGCTGGCGATCCACCGCGAACAAGGCGCGCGACCGCTACCGCCATCCGCTCGAGACACTGCAGTTCTTCGGCATCCGGCCGGACATGACCGTCGTGGAACTGGCACCGGGCGGCGGCTGGTACACCGAGATCCTCGCACCGTTCCTGCGTGAGCACGGCCATCTGGTCGAGGCGCCGTCGCCGTCGCCCGCGTTCATGGCGCGGATGCAGGCCGATCCGGCGGTGTTCGGCCACTTTGCACAGGTGTTGCCGTTCAAGCCGCCAGCGCAGGTCGCGCTCGGGACGCCGGGGTCGGCCGACATGGTGCTCACCTTCCGCAATACCCATGACTGGCTCAACCGCAGTCCCGATGCCCTGGCCGCGGTGTTCAAGGCGGCCTACGACGTGCTCAAGCCGGGTGGCGTGTTCGGCATCACCGAGCATCGTGCGAAGCCGTTCGCCGACGCACAGGAAAGCAGCAAGGCCTTGCATCGCCTGCCGGAGGATTACCTGATCACGTTGGGCCTCCACGCCGGCTTCCGCCTCGACGGCGCTTCGGAGGTCAACGCGAACCCGAAGGACCCCGAGGACGTGAACGTGCACCGCCTGCCACCCGATCTCGCCGGCCCGGTCAGCGAGCATGCGGCGATGCAGGCGGTCGGCGAATCGGACCGGATGACGCTGCGGTTCGTGAAGCCATGAAGAGACTTGCAGATGCTTTCGCGTTGGCGCGCCCATCCCGGGGATGCCGGATCGCCGTTGCCTTGCTGCTTGGCGTGGGCGTGACCGCGGCGGCTGCCCAGAGCCTGCCGCCGCAGGACTGGCCGATGTTCGGCGGCAACGTGGAAAGCACCAGCGCGAACTCGCAGCCCACCGGCATCACCGCGGCCAACGTCGCCGGACTCGTGCGGCGCCAGGTCAGGCTGGACGGCACCGTGGACGCCAGCCCCATTTACCTGCATGGCGTCGCCATCCGCGGGGCCCGCCACGACGCCATCTTCGTCACCACCACCTACGGCAAGACGCTGGCGCTGGACGCCCACAGCGGCGCCGTGCTGTGGGAGTACACGCCGCCTGACTACAAGGCGCTGGCGGGCACGCGGCAGATCACCAACTCCACTCCCGTGGCCGATCCCTCCCGGCAGTCGATCTATGCCGCATCGCCCGATGGCCATGTCCAGAAACTCGCCGTCGGCGACGGCCACGTCGTCTGGCGCACCGCCATCACCCGGCTGCCGTCGCGCGAGAAGATGGATTCGCCGCTGAAATTCTTCCGGGGCCGCGTGATTGCCGTCACGGCGGGCTACATCGGCGATCGGCCGCCCTACCAGGGCCACGTCGTCGCGCTCGACGGTGGCTCGGGCAAGCTGCTCGCGGTGTGGAACTCGCTGTGCAGTCAACGCTCCGGCCTGCTGCAGCCGGCTTCGTGTCCGCACAGCGACTCGGCCATCTGGGGGCGCGCCGGTGCGGTGATCGATCCACGCAGCGGCGACATCTTCGTCGCCACCGGCAATGCCGACTGGAACGGCACGACCGACTGGGGCGACGCGGTAATCGAGCTCGGTGCCGGCGTCACGAAGATGCGGGGCAACTACGCCCCGGCCAACACCGACGAATTGAACGACCAGGATCTCGACCTGGGATCGACTTCGCCCGTGCTGCTCGGCAGCGACCTGATCGCCCAGGGCGGCAAGGACGGCAAGATCCGCCTGCTCAGCCGCAAGGCCATGGCCGGCACGACTCCCCACAAGGGCCACGAGCTGCAGATCGTCAGCACGCCCAGCGGCACCGACCTGTTCACCCAGCCAGCGGTATGGCAGCACGGTGGCCAGACTTGGATGTTCGCCGCCGACAACGGAGGCACGGCGGCCTGGGAACTGGAAAACGGCCGGCTGCGGGAAAAGTGGAAGAACGGCACCGGCGGCACCAGTCCGTTCGAGGCGGATGACCTGTTGTTCGTCTACGCCCGTGAGGGTGGCCTGAACGTCTACGAGGCTGCTTCGGGCAAGCGTGTCGCCACGCTGCCCTGCGGTCCGGGACACTGGAACAGCCCCATTGTCCTGCAGGGCGAGATAATCCTTCCCGAAGGCAATGCCAACGGGCACGCCACCAGCGGCGTGCTGGATATCTGGAGCCTGCCTGAGGGGACGTCGGGGCGCGCTGGTTCTTCGACAGCGCCGTGACGAGCTCCCCATGACGGATCCTCCATGACTTCTGGCCCTTGAGCCTCGCGCAGCATCACGCCCACAGTTTTCTTTTGGCCTTGCCCATCCCCAGGGGAAATCGATCATGCGTCTGCCGCGCCGCCTTGCTGTGCTTGTCCTTGGAGCCGCGGTCACCTGGGCCGCGCAGGCCACGGTGGCGCCTTCGTCGTACCAGGCGCTGCAGTGGCGGATGATCGGACCGTTCCGTGGCGGCCGGGTGCTGGCGGTGTCCGGCATCCCAGGCGATGCGCGGCATTTCTATTTCGGCGCGGTGGACGGCGGCGTGTGGGCCACGCAGGATGCGGGACGCACCTGGCAGCCTATCTTCGACAGCGAGCCGGTGGGCTCGATCGGCGCGCTGGCCGTGGCACCTTCGAACCCCAAGGTCATCTACGTGGGCAGCGGCGAAGCCGACATGCGCTCGGACATCGCCCATGGCAACGGCATGTACAAGAGCGTGGACGGAGGAAGCCACTGGACGCACATCGGGCTGGCGGACAGTTACCAGGTCGGCAGGATCCTGGTTGATCCGCGCAATCCGGACGTGGTGTACGTGGCCGCCCTCGGCCATGCCTACGGGCCGAACGCCGAACGCGGCGTGTTCCGCAGCCGCGACGGCGGCAAGACCTGGACCAAGGCGCTGTTCAAGAACGACGACACCGGCGCGATCGACCTCGCGTTCAAGCCCGGCGATCCGGACACGATCTATGCCGCGCTGTGGCAGACCCGCCGGCCGCCGTGGAGCGTGTATCCGCCCTCGAACGGTCCGGGCAGCGGCCTGTACGTGTCGCACGATGGCGGCGCGCACTGGAGCCAGGTGCAGGGGAACGGCTTTCCCGCACATCCGGGCCGCATCGGCCTGGCGACCTCGGCGGCGCGGCCGGATCGCGTCTACGCGCTGGTGGACGCCGGTGACGGTGAAGGTGGCCTCTACCGTTCCGACGACGCGGGCGCGCACTGGAAGCACGTCACCGGCGACCAGCGCCTGTGGCAGCGTGGCTGGTACTTCGGCGGCATCACGGCGGACCCGAAGGACGCCGACCGCGTCTACGTGATGAACACCATCGTGCTGCGCTCGGACGATGGTGGCGCGCACTTCATCGCGCTGAAGGGCGACCCCACCGGCGACGACTTCCACGCACTGTGGATCGACCCCACCGATTCCGACCGGCAGATCCTCGGCGTGGACCAGGGCACCCTGGTCACACTCAACGGCGGCAAGACCTGGAGCAGCTGGTACAACCAGCCCACCGCGCAGATCTACCACGTCAGCACCGACAACCGCTTCCCGTACTGGGTGTACGGCGCACAGCAGGATTCCGGTGCGGTGGCGCTGCCCAGCCGCAGCGGCAGCGGCGACGGCATCACCATGGAACAGTTCCACGAGATCACCCCCGGCGGCGAGAGCGGCATGATCGCACCCGACCCGGACGATCCGCACATCGTCTACGGCGGCGCCGTGGAAAAGCTGGACACGCGCACCGAGCAGGTGCGCAGCGTCGATCCCACGCTGGCCTATCCGCTGGCGCACTACCGCGGCGCATGGACGCTGCCGCTGAGCTTCTCCAAGCGCGGCACGCGGACGCTGTACTTCGCCAACCAGCGCCTGTTCCGCACCACCGACGGCGGCGACCACTGGGCGCCGATCAGCCCCGACCTCACCCGTGAGGATGCCGGCACCCCGTCCAACCTCGATGCGCCCACCGCGGCCGACGACAGCCACGTGAGCAAGCGTCGCGGCGTGATCTACAGCATCGCACCCTCGCCGCTGGACGCGAAGACGTTG
This sequence comes from Rhodanobacter aciditrophus, assembly GCF_050026795.1. NCBI lineage: Bacteria > Pseudomonadati > Pseudomonadota > Gammaproteobacteria > Lysobacterales > Rhodanobacteraceae > Rhodanobacter > Rhodanobacter aciditrophus. Next base: position 438,877 of record NZ_JALBWP010000012.1, on the reverse strand, counting down.
TGGGTGGGCACCGATGACGGCCTGGTCTGGCGCAGCACCGACGACGGCGCGCACTGGCAGCCGATCACGCCGAAGGCGCTCACGCCGTGGTCCAAGGTGGCCGGCATCGAGCCCTCGCACTTCGATCCGGGCGTGGCCTACCTTGCGGTCGACCGCCACCGCCTCGACGACGACACGCCCTATATCTACCGCACCGCCGACGGCGGCAAGAGCTGGGCGCGCATCGACAGCGGCATTCCCCGCGACAGCTTCGTCAACGTGGTGCGCGAGGACCCGCAGCGGCGCGGCCTGCTCTACGCCGGCACCGAGCGCGGCATGTACGTCTCGTTCGACGACGGCGCGCATTGGCAGCCGCTGCAGCAGAACCTGCCGATGACCTCGGTGCGCGACATCGACGTGCACGGCGACGACCTGGTGATCGCCACCCACGGCCGCGGCTTCTGGATCATGGATGACGTCACCGCGCTGCGGCAGCTGGTCGACGTACACGCGGAGACGGCCACCCTGTTCAAGCCCGCGGTGGCACTGCGCGTGCGGCCGGCCGGCTTCACCGGCACGCCGTTTCCCAAGGACGAGCCGATGGCGGCGAACCCGCCCGACGGCGCGGTCATTGATTACCTGCTCCCCGCCGGCGTACACGGTCCGGTGACGCTCACCGTGCGTGATGCGCAAGGCCAGCTGGTACGCAGCTACAGCAGCGCCGAGAAGTCCGCCGCGCCCGACCCGGCCAAGCTGGCGATCGCACCGGAATGGGTACCGATGCCGATGCGGCTGTCCACCGCGCCGGGCATGCACCGCTTCGTGTGGAACCTGCGCTATCCGCGGCCCGGCGCCGACAAGGCTCGTCAGCCGCAGAAGGACGGCGTGTGGGCGCCGCCGGGACAGTACAGCGTGGAGCTCGACGTCGACGGCCACCGCCTGCGCCAGCCGCTGAGCGTGCAGCCTGACCCGCGCGTGCACCTGCCGGCCGCCGCCTACCAACGCCAGTTCGTGCTGGCCCGCCAGGTGGAAGATGCCGCCGTGCAGGCGGCGGAGGCCACCCAGGCAGCCACGGCCCGCTTGAAGTCGCTGGAGGCGCGCGAGGCGCATGCCGATGCGGCCACCCGTGCGCGCATCGAATCCGTGGCCGGCAAGATTGCCGATGTGTCCGGTGTGGTGGCCCATCCCGATCCGCGCAATTCGATGGGCACACCGCCGAAGCGCGTCGACAGCCTGCGCGCGCTGTCGATGAACCTGATGAAGCTGGAGCAGGCGGTGGATGGCGCGGACGCCGATCCCGGCGCGGATGCGCGGGCGTCCTATGCGCTGCTGTCGAAGACGCTGGGCGCCACGCTGGCCGAATGGCATGCCTTGCAGACGAGCGAACTGGCGGCGTTGGACGCCGGCCTGCAGAAGGTGGGGCAGAAGCCCGTCGACACCCATTGAGCAGCCGCGCCGGCGAGGCATATGCCTCGCCGGCGCGGTCGAGACGCGAATGGGCGCGTCGCCCAGCGGGAACGTCAGCTCCCGGAAGCGGGCCGCTGCGCTCTCGGGCCGGGGCTACGCTTGGCGGTTGTGCGAGCGCATCGTGCGCTGCTTCTCGATCTGCCAGTCTCGCTGTTTCTCGGTATCGCGCTTGTCGTGCTCCTGCTTGCCGCGCGCCAGGCCGATTTCCACCTTGACCTTGCCGTTCTTCCAGTACATCGCGGTGGGTACCAGGGTGTAGCCCTTGCGCTCCACCGCGCCGATCAACTGGTCGATCTCCTTGCGGTGCAGCAGCAGCTTGCGCGTGCGCCGGTCCTCGGCGATCACGTGGGTGGAAGCGCTGATCAGCGGCGGGATCGAGGCGCCGACCAGGAAGATCTCGCCCTTGATCACGATCGCATAGCCGTCGCCGAAGTTGATCCGGCCCGCGCGCAGCGCCTTCAGCTCCCAGCCCTGCAGCGCGATGCCGGCCTCGTAACGCTGGTCGATGTGGTACTCGAAACGGGCGCGCTTGTTCAGCGCGATGGTGCCGGTGCCCTTGGTGGTGTCCTTGTCCTTGCTCTTGGCCATGTCCGCTAAACTGCCGGCACTGGGCGGCCGCATTGCCTGTCGCCCATCGGAGCGACGCCTTATTTGATAAGTATAAGAGTGCGCCCATGGATGGGCGCTCACTTGACCTTCGCATTCATGGACGAATGCATAAACCGCGCGTGCATCCACGGATGGATGCGCGTTTGATCCTCACATTCATGGACGAATGCAATGACTACCGAGCGCGTTCATGGATGGGCGCTCACCTGATCTTCGCATCCAGGGACGAATGCACAAGCCCAAGAGGATACCGTGATCGAGATTCGCCGCAGCGCACTGGTGCGACACTCGCCGGAACAGATGTTCGACCTGGTCGATGCGGTGGAAGCATACCCAAAGCGCTTCCCATGGTGCTCGTCGGTCACCGTGATCGAGCGTGCGGACAATCTGCTGGTGGCGCGACTCGACCTGCATTTCGCCGGCCTCCGGCACAGCTTCACCACGCGCAACACCGCCGAGCGCCCGCGGCGCATCGACATCCGCCTGGTCGACGGCCCGTTCCGCTCGCTGGATGGCCTGTGGAGCTTCACCGCGCTGGGTGAGGACGGCTGCAGGGTGGCGCTGGAGCTGGATTTCGATTACGCCGGGCGCATCGGCGGCAGTGTGCTCAAGCTCGGTTTCCAGAGCCTTGCGAACCGCATGGTGGACGACTTCTGTCGCGCCGCGGACCAAGTGTATGGCTGAGCCGGCGATCCAGGTGGAAGTGGTGCATGCCGGAACGGGGCGCCTGTGGCGTCGCTGCGTTTCGCTGCCGGTGGGCAGCACCGCGATGCAGGCGGTCGAGGCAGCGGGCTGGCTGCAGGAACTGCCGGCAAACCTGCCGAGGCCGCTGCAGCTGGGCATCCATTCGCGCCGTGTCGGCGAGGACCAGGTGCTGCGCGACGGCGACCGGGTGGAAATCTACCGGCCGCTCGCACTGGATCCGATGGCCGCGCGTCGGCGACGGGCCGGCGAGGCCTGAGTCTGGTCAGTGACTGCCGCCGCCGGCGGGATTGCCAGCGGGGGGATTGCCGGCGGCGCCGCCGGAATCCTTGTCGTCCTTGCCCTTGATGTCCTTGTCGCCCTTTGCCTCGTTGACCGGGTAGTCGACGTGGAACTTCTTGCTTTCCTTGAGCAGGTTCTTGTTGCTCTCGAGGAAGGGGCTGCCCTCGACACGCGCCAGCGTGTCGTTGTCGAAGTACAGGGTCATCGTGCTGACCTGCATCGGACCGCCGCGGTGCGAATAGGTGGAGGTGTAGTCCCACCGGCTCTGGTCGAACGGCGAGGTCACGGAGGGCGTGCCCAGCAGCAGCAGCACCTGGCGCTTGGTCAGGCCGGGCTTGAGCTGATCCACCGCCTTCTGGTCGATGGTCTTGTCGAGCAGGTTGCCCTGGCGCACATCCGGCGTGTAGACCAGATGGCAGCCGGAAACGGCAAGCGCCAGCACGGCGACAACCGGCAGGGAAATCAGCTTTTGCATGCGTGTCGCGTCCAGATCGTGAAGGTGTCGGATGATACACTACCGGTTCGGCATCGCCGCGCCGGGGTGAGGTGGCAACGATGGAACAGGAAACCAAGGAGCTGCGCCGGGTCGGACTCAAGGTGACCCATCCGCGCATGCGCATCCTGCAGATCTTCGACGAGGAGGAGGGCAACCACCTCACCGCCGAGGACGTCTACAAGAAGCTGCTCGCCCATCAGGAGGACATCGGCCTGGCGACGGTGTACCGCGTGCTGACCCAGTTCGAGGCGGCGGGCATCATCATCAAGCACAACTTCGAGGGCGGCCAGGCCGTCTACGAACTCGACCGCGGCCGGCACCACGACCACATGATCGATGTGGACAGCGGAAAGGTGATCGAGTTCGTCAGCGAGGAGATCGAGCGCCTGCAGCACGAGATCGCCGCCCGCCATGGCTACGTGATCGAGGATCACAGCCTGGTGCTGTACGTGCGCCCCAAGCATCGCGCGCGCAAGGCCTGACCCGGCACCCCGGGCGTCGCGCCAGTCGACGCAGGCTGATTCACGGGCGAAACAACGATCGCCGGAACGATGGCCGGGCTTCGCATCGGCAGTGGTGTTGCTGGCGGGACGAGCGGAATGGCGAGCACAAAAAAATCGCGAGGAAGGACTCCTGTCCACCTCGCGATTGCCTCGGTACCTGACTGGACGTCCGGCAGGGCGAATTGCTCGCTCGGGCCGTGCGCGTCCAAGGTAACGACCAGATGGCGTCCTGCCATCTCTCCGGAGTCACCGTCCCCACGAGGACTCCGGTACGCCATCTCACGATGGCGGCTCCCCCACATCGATGAATGGATCGTAACGAGGCTTTTACGGTCTGTGTATCGGAAAATTTCCTAGGTATTCCGACTTGTGACAGGCGATTCGATGTTGCTTCGCAGCAATACACGCAGGTGCACGCCGTGCGGCACCGGTCGCAGCCGGAACAACCCGCCCAGCGAGGTCACCCGATCGCGCATGCCCTGCAGCCCGCGCCCGCCGCGCGGCAGGCGCTCGGGTAGGCCGATACCGTTGTCGCGCAGGTCGAGCAGGGCCAGTGTCGTGCCATGCCGCTCGCCAATGCGCAGGCGCAGGCGGAACTCGCTGGCCCGGGCGTGCTTGACGGCGTTGGTGGCGCTTTCCTGCGCCAGCCGGTAGATCGTGGTGCGCGTGTCGTCGTCGAGCAGGCGCGGGTCGCCGCGCAGTTCCGTGTGGTAACTGATGCCCGCGGCGTTCAGCAGGTCGCGGATGGGGCCCTCGTCCAGCGCGCGCAGCAGGCCGAACTCATCCAGCACGGCAGGGCGCAGGTCGTCCAGCAGCCGATGCAGGGCCCGCCGCATGTGGGCGAGGATGCCGTTGATCGAGGCACCGATGTCCTCCAGCCCGGCTTGTCGCAGGCGTGCCTGCGCCAGTTTCACGTGGGTCTGGATCGCAGTGATGTTCTGGCCCAGTTCGTCATGCAGTTCGGCGGCAAGGTGCCGGCGCTGGTTTTCGTCGGCCTGCAGGTTGCCGCGGGCAGCGGCGCGCAGCTGCCGTGCCAACTGGTCCAGGCGCCGGTTGACCGCGGCGAGGTGGGTGTTCTGTTCCGCCACCCGCAGCTTGCTGCGCCGCAGTGCGTCGGTGGCGGAGCCGAGCATCAGGGTGCCCGTACCGGCCACGGCCAGGAACAGGTAGCCGGCCGCCGAGGGTTCGTGGGCAAGCCGCTGGTCCAACCAGGTCATGCCGAGGCCGGAGACGATCATGGCCAGGCCGGCGCCGCGCCAGCCGTGGCGGAAGGCGAAGAACAACACCGGTGCCAGCGACAGCGCGCGGGCGAACTGCGGCTGCGACGACGCCTGTTCGGACAGCAGCGCGAGGATGGCCATCGCCGGCAGCATCACCTGCAGGCCGTCCAGCAGCAGGCCGGCCATCGCGTGTCGATCCGGCGGGGCACGCAACAGCAATACCATCACCGGTACCACCAGCAGCACGCCGAGATAGCCACCCAGCAGCTCCTTGCCCAGCAGGTGGATCAGCGCATCCTCGGCCGTGGCGGTGTGGATCACCCTGAGCAGACCCACATCCACCGCGGAGGTGCAGAGCACTACAAGGATCGCGGCCAGCAGCAGGCGGGCGGTTTCCTGCGGGTTGTGCAGGTTCGCGCCTGCATGAGGGTTCAGCCGGCGCAGCAGCCACAGGCCAGCTGCGGTCACCAGCGGCTCGGGCAGTTCGCCCAGGAAGTAGCCGCTCCAGCCCATCGGCAGGCCCGCGCGGAGGTTCATGCCGGCGGAAGCGACCAGTTCCGCCCCGATCAGCCAGCCCCAGCTGCGCATGGGCAACAGCAGCAGCGCGCCGAAGCGCAGGCCGTAGGGCAGCATCCAGTACGACTGCGTGGTGGGCCACAGCAGCAGCCACAGCAACACGTAGAGCACGCCGAGCAAGGGGCCGGAGTGCAGCGGGCGGAACGGTGTCAGGCGCATCCGGGGATGGTACACGGGCGTCCGGCTGTGCTGGCGCACACCGGTCCTGCTCCGTATACAGTAGGCCCATGTACAGCATTGTCCTGGTCGACGACCACGCCATCGTGCGCGAAGGTTTCAAGCGGCTGATCGGGCTGGAGCCCGATCTCAAGGTGGTGGGCGAGTGCCGCAGCGCCGACGATGCGGTGGAGGCGGTGAGCCAGCATCGCCCCGACCTGGTGGCGCTGGATCTGTCCCTGCCCGACGGCAGCGGCTTGCCGCTGATCGAGCACTTGCGCAGCGTGGCGCCGGATACGCGCATCGTGGTGCTGAGCATGCACGACGGCGAACCTTACGTGTCCGAGGCGCTGCGCCGCGGCGCCAGCGGCTACGTCACCAAGGGCGTGGCGCCGGAGGAACTGGTGGCGGGGCTGCGCGCGGTGATGCATGGCGAGCAGTTCCTGAGTTCCGACCTGCGCCAGCGCCGCGCCGAGCAGCCGGAATCCGCGCTCGACCCGTTGCACCGCCTCACCGCCCGCGAGCACGAGGTGTTCCTGCTGCTGGCCTGCGGCAAGACGCCCAAGCAGGTGGCGGCTGAGCTCGGCATCGGCCAGAAGACGGTCTACATCCACCGGGCCAGCGTGATGGGCAAGCTCAACGCCGGCTCGGAACTGGAGTTGTACCGCATGGCCAGCGAGCGCGGTTTGTTGCCGGCCACCGGCTAGGCCTGGGCGCGTTCGAGCATCTGCTTCGCGTGGGCGCGGGTCTCGCGGGTGATCTCCACGCCGCCCAGCATGCGCGCCAGCTCGTCGCGGCGACCCTCGGCGTCCAGCGACTGGATCCGTGTGCGGGTGTGGCCATCGTCGCTGTGCTTGCTGACGTACAGATGCGCGTGGCCCTGCGCGGCGACCTGGGGCAGGTGGGTGACGCACAGCACCTGGCACCGGCCGCCCAGCGCACGCAGTTTCTGGCCCACCACCTCGGCGACCGCGCCGCCGATGCCGCTGTCGACCTCGTCGAACACCATGGTGCCGATGCTGTCCTTGCCCAGCGTGGCGACCTCGATGGCAAGGCTGATACGCGCCAGTTCGCCGCCGGAGGCGACCTTGCGCAGCGCACGCGGCGGCTGCCCGGGGTTGGCGCTGACCAGCAATTCACAGCGCTCGCGGCCTTGCGGGTCGGGTTCCTCGCCCTCGCTTGGTTCGAGCTCGACCTGCAGCACGCCACCGGCCATGCCGAGTTCGGCCATCAGCGCGCTGACTTCCTTGCCCAGCTTGTCCGCGGCCCTGCGGCGCGACTTGCCCAGCGCGGCGACGGCCTTGTCGTAGTCCGCCCGGGTGTGGCTGCGCTGGGCGGCAAGCCGTTCCAGCGCCTCGCCGGCGCCTTCCAGCTCGGCCAGCTCGTTGCGCAGCGAAGCGGCCTTGTCGTGCAGCTCGGCGATCGGCAGGCGGTGGCGGCGGCCCAGTTCGTGCAGGCGGGCGAGATGGGCGTCGACTTCGGCAAAACGCGCGGGATCGAGGTCGATGTCCTGCGCGTAGCGGCCCAGCGTGTCGGCAGCCTCGCCCAGCTGGATCGCTGCGTTGTCCAGCAGCTCCAGCGCGGGATGGAGGGAGTCGTCCAGCGTGGCCAGCTTGCCCAGTTCGGCGTGGGCGCGGCCCAGCGCGCGACGCAGCGCGAACTCGCTGTCGCCGTCGAGCAGCTCGACCACGCCGGCCGCGCCCTCGGCGAGTCGGCCGGCATTGGCAAGGCGCCGGTGGCTGGCTTCCAGCTCGGCCAGTTCGGCGGGCGACAGTGCCCACTGCTCCAGTTCTTCCAGTTCGTGACGCAGCAGTTCCAGCCGCTGCTCGCGATCCTCGCCGCCGCTCAGGCGACGGATGCGTGCGCCCAGCTCGCGCCATTGCACGGCCAGCTCGCGCACCTGCAGGGCCAACGCCTCGTGGCCCGCAAAGGCATCGAGCAGGGCCAGCTGGTGGCTGCGCGAAAGCAGGGCCTGGTGCTCGTGCTGGCCGTGGATCTCCACCAGCAGGCCGGCCAGTTCGGCGAGCTGGCCGGCGCTGGCCGGGCGGCCGTTGATCCAGGCCCGCGAGCTGCCCTCGGCGCGGATCACGCGGCGCAACTGGCAGGCTTCGCCGTCGTCCAGTTCCTCCTGTGCCAGCCAGGCGCGTGCTTCGGGCAGGGCGGCGAGGTCGAATTCGGCGGACAGTTCGGCGCGGTCGCTGCCTGTGCGCACCATCCCGCTGTCGGCGCGGGCGCCGGCGAGCAGCAACAGCGCGTCCACCAGCAGCGACTTGCCGGCGCCGGTTTCGCCGCTGACCACGGTGAGGCCGGCGCCAAAGTCGACTTCGGCTTGTTCGACGACGGCGAATTGGCGGACGTGGAGCGAAGTGAGCATGGCGGGCTGGCGGCAGTCCGGGGAAGGTCGGGCGATTGTAACGGCAGGCCTGCCGCTACAATGCCGGCCTGATCGATGCCCGCCGGCTTGCATGGCGGGCCGGCAGACCTTATCTCTTTGTCGTCTCATTCCTTGCTACGGCAGCGCATGTCCCGTCTCCACGGCCACGAACTCGATGCACGCACGCGGCGCCTCCTGCGCAGCCTGATTGCGCAGTACCTGGTCGATGGCGAACCGGTGGGCTCGCGCACGCTGTCGCGTTCGTCGGGGCTGGACGTGAGCCCGGCGACGATCCGCAACATCATGGCCGACCTGGAAGAGGCCGGTCTGGTCGCCTCGCCGCATACCTCGGCGGGGCGCATCCCCACGCCGCGTGGCCTGCGCCTGTTCGTGGACAGCCTGATCGAGCTGCAGCCGCTGCCGCGCGAGGAACTGGCGCGCCTGCAGCGCGAGCTGCCGCCGGGGCAGGCCACCACGCGCGATCTGCTCGGCAACGCTTCGACCCTGCTCTCGGCGATGACCCATTTCGCCGGCGTGGTGACCGTGCCGCGGCAGGCCGACTTCCCGCTGCGCCACATCGACTTCGTGCCGCTGCCCGACGCGCGGGTGCTGGTGATCCTGGTGTTCTCGGACAACCAGGTGCAGAACCGGGTGGTACAGCTGGCCAAACCGCTGGACGGGCGCGAGCTGGAGCAGGCGGCCAATTACATCAACGCGCATTGCGCGGGCCTGCGCGTGGACGATATCCGCGCCCACCTCCTGGCCGAGTTGCGCGCGGCGGGCAGCGAGCTGAACCGCCTGGTCGCCTCCGCCACCGAACTCGCCACCGCCTCGTTCGCGCCGCAGGCCGGCGGCGACGAGGTGCTGGTCAGCGGCCAGACCAACCTGATGGGTTATGCCGAACTGGCCGACCTGCAGCGCCTGCGCGAGCTGTTCGAAGCGTTCCAGCAGAAGAACGAGCTGCTGCAGCTGATGGAGTCGTGCGCGCGGGCGCCCGGCGTGCGGTTGTTCATCGGCGAGGAATCGGGTTTCGCCGCACTGGATGGTTGCAGCGTGGTGACCGCCAGCTACGGCGCGCAGGGGCGCATGCTGGGCGCGGTCGGCGTGATCGGCCCCACACGCATGGCCTACGAGCGGGTGATTCCGGTGGTGCAGGCCACCGCCGGCCTGCTCAGCGATGCCTTGAATCGCGTCGCGACGGCCTCATAACCGTCGCGGGGAGCGGGATAGCCCGCGGATACTGGACCGGTCGGCGCCGCACGCCGGCCATGGACGAGGTTTGGAGTCATTGCATGCAGAACAACGACCCGCAGGCGCCCCAGGCGGCGCCCGACGCTAATGCCGCCGACGCGGCTGCCCAGGCCGACCTGGCGGCGCTCAAGGCCCGCGTGGCCGAGCTGGAGACCAGCAACACGGAGTTGCGCGAGACCGTGCTGCGCGAGAAGGCCGAGATCGAGAACCAGCGCCGTCGCCTGCATCGCGACCTGGAGCAGGCCCGGCGTTTCGCCAACGAGAAGCTGCTGAACGAATTGCTGCCGGTGTTCGACGGGCTGGAAAGCGGACTGGCAGTGGAAACCGCCGACGTGGCGGCGATGCGCGAGGGTCTGGGCCTGACGCTGAAGTCCCTGCTCAAGGTGGGCGAGAACCACGGTCTGGCGCAGGTCGATCCGCTGGGCCAGCCGCTGGACCCGGAGCGCCACCACGCGGTCAGCATGGTCGAGGCGCCCGGCACCGTGGCCGGTACCGTGGTCAGCGTGCTGCAGAAGGGCTACGTGCTCAACGACCGCCTGTTGCGCCCGGCGCTGGTCGCCGTGGCGAAGGACTGAACCTCGCGGCGCTGAACGCGACGCATCCGGAGCCCCGTCGGCATTGATTCGCCGCACGCGGGCCCCATCTGGGAAACCATTGCGCGGTCGTGGGGCCGCATACGAGATTCGGGAGCTAAGCACATGGGCAAGATCATCGGCATCGACCTGGGTACGACCAATTCCTGCGTGTCCGTGATGGACGGCAGCACCGCCAAGGTCATCGAGAACGCGGAGGGCGATCGCACCACGCCGTCCATCGTGGCCTTCAGCAAGGACGGCGAAGTGCTGGTGGGCGCGCCGGCCAAGCGCCAGAGCGTGACCAATCCCAAGAACACGTTCTATGCGGTGAAGCGCCTGATCGGCCGCAAGTTCACCGACGCCGAGGTGCAGAAGGACCTGCACATCGTGCCCTACGGCATCGTCGCGCACGACAACGGCGACGCCTGGGTGCAGACCTCCGACGGCAAGAAGATGGCGCCGCAGGAGATCTCGGCCAAGGTGCTGATGAAGATGAAGAAGACCGCCGAGGACTACCTCGGCGAGCCGGTCACCGAGGCGGTGATCACGGTGCCTGCCTACTTCAACGACAGCCAGCGCCAGGCCACCAAGGACGCCGGCAAGATCGCGGGCCTGGAAGTCAAGCGCATCATCAACGAGCCGACCGCGGCAGCGCTGGCCTACGGCCTGGACAAGAAGGGCGGCGACCGCAAGATCGCGGTGTACGACCTGGGCGGCGGCACCTTCGACGTGTCGATCATCGAGATCGCGGAAGTCGACGGCGAGAAGCAGTTCGAGGTGCTGGCCACCAACGGCGACACCTTCCTCGGCGGCGAGGACTTCGACAAGCGCGTCATCGACTACCTGGTCGACGAGTTCAACAAGGACCAGGGCATCGACCTGCGCAAGGATCCGCTGGCCCTGCAGCGCCTGAAGGACGCCGCCGAGCGCGCCAAGATCGAGCTGTCCTCCAGCCACCAGACCGAGGTGAACCTGCCGTACGTGACGGCCGATGCCTCCGGTCCGAAGCACCTCAACATCAAGCTCACCCGCGCCAAGCTGGAAGCGCTGGTGGAAGACCTGGTCAAGCGCACCATCGATCCCTGCCGCACCGCGCTCAACGACGCCGGCCTGCGGGTGTCCGACATCGACGAGGTGATCCTGGTCGGTGGCCAGACCCGCATGCCGAAGGTGCAGGAGTCGGTGAAGGACTTCTTCGGCAAGGAACCGCGCAAGGACGTCAACCCGGACGAGGCCGTGGCCGTGGGCGCCGCGATCCAGGGCGGCGTGCTGGGCGGTTCGGTCAAGGACGTGCTGCTGCTCGACGTCACCCCGCTCTCGCTGGGTATCGAGACCATGGGCGGCGTGATGACCAAGCTGATCGAGAAGAACACCACGGTGCCGACCAAGGCCGCGCAGACGTTCTCCACCGCCGACGACAACCAGACCGCGGTGACCGTGCATGTGCTGCAGGGCGAGCGCGAGCGCGCCAACGCGAACAAGTCGCTGGGCAAGTTCGACCTCACCGGCATCGACCCCGCACCGCGCGGCATGCCGCAGATCGAGGTGACCTTCGACATTGACGCGAACGGCATCCTGCACGTGTCGGCCAAGGACAAGAAGACCGGCAAGGAGCAGAAGATCGAGATCAAGGCCGGCTCGGGACTCTCCGAGGAGGAGATCGCGCGCATGGTGGCCGACGCCGAGGCGAACAAGGAAGAGGACAGGAAGTTCCACGAGCTGGTGGGCACCCGCAACAAGGCCGACCAGCTGGTGCACGCCACGCGCAGCGCGCTGAAGGAGCACGGCGGCAAGGTTGGTGCGCAGATCGGCAGCATCGAGGAAGCGCTGTCGGAACTGGAGAAGGCCAAGGAGGGCGACGACAAGGCGCTGATCGAGTCGAAGATCGCCAAGCTGGAACAGGCTGCGCAGGCGCTGTACGCCGCGGCCCAGGGCCAGGGCGGTCCGGCCGACGCCGGCGCGCAGGCCGGGCCGCACGGTTCGGCCCAGCCCGACGACGTGGTGGATGCCGAGTTCACCGAAGTGAAGGACGACAAGAAGTAAGGCTGTCTTGACCCGGAACGGGCGCCGCGCGAGCGGCGCTCGTTTTCCTGTTTGAAGGGGAAGCGATGGGCAAGGGGCGCTTGGAAGCCTTCAGCGACGGCGTGCTGGCCATCATCATCACCATCATGGTGCTGGAGCTGAAGGTGCCGCACGGGGCCGGCTGGAGCGTACTGGCCGCGCAGTGGCCGGTGTTCATCAGCTACATCCTGAGTTTCGTCTACGTGGGCATCTACTGGAACAACCACCATCATTTCCTGCACACGGCCAGGAAGGTGGATGGCCGCGTGCTGTGGGCCAACCTGCATCTGCTGTTCTGGTTGTCGCTGATGCCGGCGGCCACGGGATGGATGGGCGAAAACGAGTTCGCACGATTGCCGGTGGCGGTTTATGGTTTCGTGCTGCTGATGTGCGCCATCGCCTGGTTGCCGCTGCAATACAGCCTGATCTGCGCGAACGGCGGCAGGACCTCGCTGCTGGCGCAGGCGATCGGCGGCGACTGGAAAGGCAAGGTCGCCGTCGCCATGTATCTGGGTGGCATCCTGCTGGCGTTCGTGGCGCCCTGGCTGTCCTGTCTTCTGTATGCCACGGTGGCAGCGATCTGGTTCATTCCCGATCGGCGCATCGAATCGCGGATTGAGCAATGAGCAAGCGTGATTACTACGAAGTCCTGGGTGTCGAACGCACCGTCACCGAGGCCGAACTCAAGAAGTCCTTTCGCCGGCTGGCGATGAAATACCACCCGGACCGCTGTCCGGACGATCCCCACGCGCAGGAGAAGTTCAAGGAGGCCAAGGAGGCCTACGAGGTGCTGTCCGACGCGCAGAAGCGCTCGCTGTACGACCAGTACGGCCACGCCGCCTTCGAGGGCGGCATGGGCGGTCGCGGCGGTGGCGGCGGCTTCGGCGACATGGGCGACATCTTCGGTGACATCTTCGGCGACATCTTCGGTGGCGGCCGCGGCCGCCAGTCGCGCCGCGGCGCCGATCTGCGCTACATCATGGAGCTCGATCTCGAGGAGGCCGTGTTCGGCGTCGACAAGAAGATCGAGATTCCCACCCAGGTCAACTGTCACCACTGCAACGGCAGCGGCTCGGCCGACGGCAGGACCGTGCAGTGCCGGACCTGCCACGGCCATGGCCGCGTCCGCATGCAGAACGGCATCTTCTCGATCCAGCAGACCTGTCCGCATTGCAGCGGCAGCGGCCAGACCATCGAGAAGCCGTGCAAGCACTGCCATGGCGAAGGGCGCCTCGAGGAAACCCGCACGCTGGCGGTGAAGATCCCGGCCGGCGTGGATAACGGCGACCGCATCCGCCTCACCGGCCAGGGCGAGGCCGGCCCGGCCGGAGCGCCGGCCGGCGACCTGTACGTGGAAGTGCACGTGCGCGAGCACCGCATCTTCCAGCGCGAAGGCAACGACCTGTTTTGCGAGGTGCCGATCCGCTTCTCGCAGGCGGCGCTGGGCGCCGAACTGCCGGTGCCTACGCTGGACGGCGAGGTGCCGATCAGCATCCCGCCGGAAACCCAGACCGGCCAGACCTTCCGCCTGCGCGGCCGCGGCGTGAAGTCCGTGCGCAGCGGCCGTGCCGGCGACCTGATCTGCCGCGTGGTGGTGGAGACCCCGGTGCGCCTCACCAAGCAGCAGCGCGAGCTGTTCGAACAGCTCGAAGCCAGTTTCAACGAAGGCAAGGCCGAGGAACACATGCCACGCGCGAAGAACTGGGTCGACGGCGTGAAGCAGTTCTGGTCGCGGGTGACGTCCTAGGCCGCGCCGCTCTCTGCTAGTTTGGACATCCATTTGCCGCCAGCGCCGGGATGCATGCCATGACCTCCGCACCGATCCGCCTCGCCATCAACGGTGCCTCCGGCCGGATGGGCCAGGCCCTGCTGTCGCTGTTGCGCACGGACGACCGTTTCGAGCTGGCGTACGCGCTGGTGTCGCCTGGCTCGGCACATGACGGCCAGGCGATATGGCCTGGACATGCCTTGCGCTACGCCCGCGGCTGGTCGCAGGCGCCCGCGCTCGACGTGGTGGTCGACTTCAGCGGCCCAGCCGGCCTGGCGGCGGCGCTGGATCACTGTCTCGCGCACGGCATCCCGCTGGTGACCGGCACCACCGGTCTCGACCCGGCGTTGCAGGCGCGGCTGGACGCGGCCGGCGCACGCATCGCGCTGCTGCGCGCAGCGAATTTCAGCCTGGGCGTGGCGCTGCTCACGCGGCTGCTGCGCGAGGCCGCTGCGGCGCTGCCGGACTGGGACCTGGAGATCGTCGAAGCCCATCACGGTCGCAAGCAGGACGCACCCTCGGGTACCGCGCTGGCGCTGGGGCAGGCCGCCGCCGCGGCGCGCGACACCACGCTGGATGCCGCCGCGGTCTACCGCCGCGAGGGGCGCACCGGCGAGCGCGTCCCTGGCAGCATCGGTTTTGCGGTGGTGCGCGGCGGCGACATCGTGGGCGAGCACCAGGCATTGCTGATCGCGCCGGGCGAACGGCTGGAGCTGGGACATCGCGCCACCGACCGCGTGATCTTCGCGCGCGGCGCGCTGCAGGCAGCGCACTGGCTGGTCGGCCGTGCGGCCGGACACTGGCGGCTGGAGGACGTGCTCGCGTCGCCGCGCTGAATCCGCTAGCATCATCAGGCTGTCATTGGGGAGTAGCCAGCCTCGTCCCCGGAGGCGTCCGCATCAACAGACTTGGTCGCCGTTTCCGCGGCGCCATGGTGCGGACAGCAGGCGTCGCCGTCCGGCAGCGCCTTGCCCGGCGAGACCTTTGGCCAGCGGCATGTTCACCCGGCCGGGCGAACGGTGCCGTTGTGCCATCGGTCGTACCGTTCGCCCGGCCCCGCACATCCCATGCTGCTTACCCTCTGCCTGTTCCTGGTCTCGGCCGGCGCGATCTATCTCGCCTGCGAGTATTTCGTCAACGGCATCGAATGGCTGGGCCGCAAACTCGGCCTCGGCGCGACCGCCACCGGCACGGTGCTCGCTGCGTTCGGCACTGCCTTGCCCGAGAGCGCGGTGACCTTCGTCGCGGTGGTCTTCGGCAGCAACCCCGCGGCGCGCGACATCGGTGTGGGGGCGGCGATGGGCGGACCGCTGGTGCTGGCCACGATCGCCTACGCCGTGGTCGGCGTCGCGCTCTGGGGCAATCGCCGACGACTCAGGCGCGACGACTGGCTGGTGCGGGTCGACCATCAGCGCCTGGCGAACGACCAGTCGTGGTTCCTGGCCATCTTTGCGGTCAAGGTGGGGCTGGGCCTGGTGGCATTCGCGCTCAAGCCGCTGTTGGGCGTGCTGTTCCTGCTGGCCTATGCGTTGTACGTATGGCGCGAGATGCGCAGCGACGACGGTACGCCCGAAGAGGAGGTGCTGGAGCCGCTCAAGTTGCGTCCGCGGCAGGCCGAGCCGGCGACGCGCTGGGTGCTGGTGCAGACGGTGGCCGCGCTGGCGGTGATCGCCGCGGCCTCACGGGTGTTCGTGGGGCAGCTGGAGGCGATCGGGACGGCCCTCGCGCTGCCCCCGCACCTGGTGGCGTTGCTGCTGAGTCCGGTGGCGACCGAGCTGCCGGAAACGCTCAATGCGCTGATCTGGGTGCGCCAGGGCAAGGAGCGGCTGGCGCTGGCCAACATCTCCGGCGCGATGATGATTCAGGCGACTGTCCCCAGCGCGCTGGCGATCTTCGCCACACCCTGGCTGTTCGATACCCAGCTGATCGTGTCCGGTGCACTCACCGCAGCCGCCATCGTCTACCTGTGGCGGCTGTTCCGGCGAGGCCGCACGGATGCGCGCCACCTGCTGCCGGTGGGGCTGCTGTACGGCGTGTTCGCCGCTTCCGTGGCCTGGCATTTCATCGGCTGAGACGCTCGTTCGGGCGGGTTCTCAGTCCGGATGCGCGGCGTTGCGGTCGCGACCGGCGCCGTAACGCGTGTCCAGCTTGCCGAACAGCTTCTTGAACAGGCGGGAGAACCTGCCGCGCCTGGTCTTGCGCAGTTTTTCCTCCTCACTGGTAAGCCAGGCCACCTGGATCACCCGGCGCTCACCCTCGTAGGGCAGGTGGCCGTGGAAGGAGTTGTCGCAGCGCTTGAACACCGCGAATTCGCCGTACAGCGGCGGCAGCTCGGGCGCCAGCGTGGCGTCGATGTCGTCGACCTTGTCGAGGAAGCGCAGGCAGCCGTCGCTGGTGTCGGGCCACTGCGGATTGAGGTAGAGCAGGGCCGTGGCCACCTTGGACCTGCTGTCGGTGTGGATGGTGCCGTGGCGCTTGTTCAGCAGCCGGCACAGCGTCACCAGAGTCGGGTACCTGCCGAGGTCGGGGATGCCCAGCCGGTGGCCGATCAGTCCGGCAAAGGCAGGCGAGGTGAGCTGTTCGACCAGCGCGTTGACCGACGGGCCGCAATCGGCCGGGTCCCAGGGAAAGAAACCGGCGCTGGGGTAGCGCGGGAAGTCGCGATCCAGGTCGCCGCGCGCCTCGTCGGGCAACTGGCCGTGCGCGACCATGAAGGGGAACGGTTCGTGCCGCACCAGGGTGTCCGGGCGATCGAGGCGCGCGGGATCGAGCAGGGCGTCCGGACTCATGAACAGGCTTAACTCCCCTGAAAATTCGCGGCAGTGTAGCGCCGGGCAGCAATACGGAGGCTGACGGAAGTGCAGCCTTTTGCCTCGATCGAAGTGGACAGTCGGCGTCGCGGCGCCTATCATTGGGACCCGCCCGAATGTCCTCCCTTCCAAGGTTCTCAAGCCTGCCTCGCGCGGCTTGCGGACTTTGCTGCACCCGAAAGGCGGTTCTCATGTCCATCCCCGCTCTGCTTGCCCTCGAAGACGGCAGCGTGTTCCACGGCCATGCCGTGGGCGCGACTGGCGAAACCGTCGGCGAGGTGGTCTTCAACACCGCCATGACCGGCTACCAGGAGATCCTTACCGATCCCTCGTACAGCCGGCAGATCGTCACCCTGACCTACCCGCACATCGGCAACACCGGCTGCAATGCCGAGGATGTCGAATCCGGCACGGTGCATGCCGCCGGCCTGATCGTGCGCGACGTGCCGCGCCGGGCCAGCAACTGGCGCAGCATGGAAAGCCTGCCGGACTACCTGAAGCGCCATGGCATCGTGGCGATCGCCGGCATCGACACGCGCCGCCTCACTCGCATCCTGCGCGACAAGGGCGCCCTGGCCGGTTGCATCGCCGCGGGCGAGCGGATCGACGCCGAGGCCGCCCTGGCCAAGGCGCGCGCCTTCCCGGGCCTCAACGGCATGGACCTGGCCAAGGTGGTGTGCACCGACAAGGCCTATGCGTGGAATGCGGGCGTCTACGACCTCGACCGCCAGGCTTTCAACCAGCCGGCCGGACGCTTCAAGGTGGTGGCCTACGACTTCGGCGTGAAGCACAACATCCTGCGCCTGCTCGCCGAGCAGGGCTGCAGCATCACGGTGGTGCCGGCGCAGACGCCTGCTGCCGAAGTGCTGGCGATGAAGCCCGACGGCGTGTTCCTCTCCAACGGTCCCGGCGACCCGGCGGCCTGCGATTACGCCATCGAAGCCACCAAGCGGTTCCTCGACGCGAAGATACCGCTGTTCGGCATCTGCCTCGGCCACCAGATCATGGGCCTGGCGCTGGGCGCGAAGACGCTGAAGATGAAGTTCGGCCACCATGGCGCGAACCATCCGGTGAAGGACCACGACGACGGTCGCGTGCTGATCACCAGCCAGAACCACGGCTTCGCGGTGGACCCGGCCACGCTGCCGGCGAACGTGCGCGTCACCCACAGCTCGCTGTTCGACGGCACGCTGCAGGGCTTCGCACTCACCGACCGCCCGGCGTTCTGCTTCCAGGGCCACCCGGAGGCGAGTCCCGGCCCCCACGACATCGGTTATCTGTTCGACCGGTTTGCCAAGCTGATGCAGGAGGCCCGCTGAGATGGGCAAGCGTACCGACCTCAAGAGCATCCTCATCATCGGCGCCGGCCCGATCGTCATCGGCCAGGCCTGCGAGTTCGACTACTCCGGCGCACAGGCCTGCAAGGCGCTGAAGGAGGAGGGCTACCGGGTGATCCTGGTGAACTCCAACCCCGCCACCATCATGACCGACCCGGAGACCGCCGATGCGGTCTACATCGAGCCGATCAACTGGCAGACGGTGGAGCGCATCATCGCCAAGGAGCGGCCTGACGCGGTGCTGCCGACGATGGGCGGGCAGACCGCGCTCAACTGCGCGCTCGACCTCGCCGACCACGGCGTGCTGGAGAAGTACGACGTCGAGCTGATCGGTGCGAAGCGCGACGCGATCCGCATGGCGGAGGACCGCGAGCTGTTCAAGCAGGCGATGGCCGAGATCGGCCTGGACTGCCCGAAGGCCGAGGTCGCCAGGAGCTTCGAGCAGGCGGTGGAGATCCAGGCCAAGGTGGGCTTCCCCACCATCATCCGCCCCAGCTTCACGCTGGGCGGTTCGGGCGGCGGCATTGCCTACAACAAGGAGGAGTTCGAGGAGATCGTCAAGCGTGGCCTCGACCTCTCGCCGGTGCACGAAGTGCTGGTCGAGGAGTCGGTGCTGGGCTGGAAGGAGTTCGAGATGGAAGTGGTCCGCGACACCGCGGACAACTGCATCATCGTCTGCTCGATCGAGAACCTCGACCCGATGGGTGTGCACACCGGCGACTCGATCACGGTGGCGCCGGCGCAGACGCTCACCGACAAGGAATACCAGCGCCTGCGCGACGCCTCTATCGCGGTGCTGCGCAAGATCGGCGTGGACACCGGCGGCTCCAACGTGCAGTTCGGCATCAACGCCGAGAACGGCCGCGTGGTCGTCATCGAGATGAACCCGCGCGTGTCGCGCTCGTCCGCACTGGCCTCCAAGGCCACCGGTTTCCCGATCGCCAAGATCGCCGCGAAGCTGGCGGTGGGGTACACGCTGGACGAGCTCAAGAACGACATCACCGGCGGCCTCACCCCGGCGTCGTTCGAGCCGACCATCGACTACGTGGTCACCAAGATTCCGCGCTTCGCGTTCGAGAAATTCCCCCAGGCCGACGCCCGCCTGACCACCCAGATGAAGTCGGTGGGCGAGGTGATGGCGATCGGCCGCAGCTTCCACGAGTCGCTGCAGAAGGCGCTGCGCGGCCTGGAGATCGGCAAGACCGGGCTCAACCCGACGGGGCTGGACATCGGCACCGACGAGGGCCTGGCCACGCTCAAGCGTGAGCTGCGCGAGCCGCGGCCCGACCGCGTGTTCCACCTCGCCGACGCCTTCCGTGCCGGCCTTTCGCTGGAAGAGGTGTACGGCCTCAGCCGCGTCGACCCCTGGTTCCTCGCGGCGTTCGAGGACATCGTGCTGGCCGAGAACGAAGTGCAGGCTCAGGGCATCGCCGCGCTGGACGCAGCCCGCATGCGCGAGCTGAAGCGCATGGGCTTCTCCGACGGGCGCCTTGCCGAGCTGACCGGTTCCGACGAGGCTTCCGTGCGCCATCTGCGCCATACCCTGGGTGTGCGCCCGGTGTACAAGCGCGTGGACTCCTGTGCCGCCGAGTTCGCCACCACCACTGCCTACATGTACTCGACCTACGAGGAAGAGTGCGAGGCGAATCCGACCGGCCGCGACAAGATCGTCGTGCTCGGCGGCGGCCCGAACCGCATCGGCCAGGGCATCGAATTCGACTATTGCTGCGTGCATGCGGCACTCGCGCTGCGCGAGGACGGCTTCGAGACCATCATGGTCAACTGCAACCCGGAAACCGTCTCCACCGACTACGACACCTCCGACCGCCTGTACTTCGAGCCGCTGACGCTCGAGGACGTGCTGGAGATCGTCGATGTCGAGAGGCCGAAGGGCGTGATCGTGCAGTACGGCGGCCAGACCCCGCTGAAGCTGGCGCGTGCGCTGGAGGCCGCGGGCGCGCCGATCATCGGTACCTCGCCCGACTCGATCGACCTCGCCGAAGACCGCGAGCGCTTCCAGAAGATGATCGAGAAGCTGGGCCTGCGCCAGCCGCCCAACCGCACGGCGCGCAATGCCGACGAGGCGCTGGCGCTGGCACGCGAGATCGGCTATCCGCTGGTGGTGCGGCCCAGCTACGTGCTCGGCGGCCGCGCGATGGAGGTGGTGTACGACGACGCCGACCTCGCGCGTTACATCCGCGAGGCGGTACAGGTCTCGAACGATTCGCCGGTGCTGCTGGACCGCTTCCTCGATCATGCGGTCGAGGTGGACGTGGACATCATCGCCGACGTCGAAGGCAACGTGCTGATCGGCGGCATCATGGAGCACATCGAGGAAGCCGGCGTGCACTCGGGCGACTCTTCCTGTTCGCTGCCGCCGTACTCGCTCAGCGCCGAAGTGCAGGACGAGATGCGCCGCCAGGTCGCGGCGATGGCGAAGGAGCTGAAGGTCGTCGGCCTGATGAACACCCAGTTCGCGATCCAGGGCGATACCGTGTTCATCCTGGAAGTGAACCCGCGCGCCTCGCGCACGGTGCCGTTCGTCTCCAAGGCCACCGGCGTGCCGCTGGCCAAGATCGCCGCGCGCGCGATGGCCGGCAGGTCGCTGCCGGCGCAGCGCGCCACGAAGGAAGTGATTCCGTCGTACTACTCGGTGAAAGAGGCGATCTTCCCGTTCCTGAAGTTCCAGAACGTGGACCCGATCCTCGGCCCCGAGATGCGTTCCACCGGCGAGGTGATGGGCGTGGGCCGCAGTTTTGGCGCCGCGTTCGCCCGCGGCCACGACGCCGCCGGCATCAAGACGCCGCCGAAGGGCAAGGTGTTCGTGTCGGTGCGCGATGCCGACAAGGATCGCCTGCTGCCGGTGGCGCAGGAGGTGCTGCGCCGCGGCTTCAGTCTGGTCGCCACTTCCGGCACCGCGGCCTACCTCAATGGCCACGGCGTGGCCTGCGAGCGCATCAACAAGGTGCTCGAAGGCCGCCCGCACATCGTCGACCTGATCAAGAACGGCGAGATCGTGTATATCGTCAACACCACCGAGGGCAAGCAGGCGATCGCCGACTCGTTCTCGATCCGGCGCGAGGCGCTGCAGCAGCGCGTCACCTATTCCACCACCGTCGCGGGCGCGCGTGCGCTGGTCCACTCGCTGGATTTCCACGGCAGCGAAGACGTGCACAGCCTGCAGGAACTGCACAAGGAGCTGAACGCATGAGCGCTCGCGCCCCCATCACCAAGGCCGGCTCGGAGCGTCTGCGCGCCGAGCTGGAGCGCCTGAAATCGGAGGATCGCCCGCGCATCATCGCCGCGATCGCCGAGGCCCGTGCGCACGGCGACCTCAAGGAGAACGCCGAGTACCACGCCGCGCGCGAACTGCAGAGCTTCATCGAGGGCCGCATCGCCCAGCTGGAGGCGCTGCTCTCCACCGCCCAGGTGATCGACGTGTCGCGCCTCAACCCTGGCAACAAGGTGGTGTTCGGCGCGATCGTCGACCTGGCGGAGGAGGACAGCGACACCGAGGTCACCTACCAGATCGTTGGCGACCTCGAGGCCGACATCAAGCAGGGCCTGATCGCGGTGTCGTCGCCGATCGCCCGTGCACTGATCGGCAAGCTCGAGGGCGACAGCTTCGAGTTCAATGCGCCGAACGGCGTGAAGCGTTACGAGATCACCGGCGTACGCTACGAGTAGCCGGCCGGCAAGGGCCCCGCCTCCGCGGGGCCTTTGCCTCCGCGGAAGCCGCACAACAAAAAGGCCGCGCATCGCGCGGCCTTTTCGTCGGCACCAGCCGCGCCGGAATCAGCGCTGGCGGGCCTTGAAACGCGGGTTGCTCTTGCAGATCACGAACACCTTGCCGCGACGGCGCACGATCTTGCAGTCGCGGTGCCGCGCCTTGGCGGACTTCAACGAGTTAAGCACCTTCACGGCCAGCTCCTGATACCAAACGGAAAAACGTCAGCGCGCAAGTATAACTTGCTGAATCGTCAGCGACAAGTCGCCGGATCAGCCGCCGAGCTTGTCGGCCGACTCCTCCACCGTGGCGAGGAATTGCGCCAGCGCCGGCGAGGGATCGCCCAGTCGGCTGGCCACCGCCAACAGCAGGTGGGCCCCGCGGTCGGCCAGCGGCACGTAGCTCACTCCCGCCAGGTGCACTGCCCGCATCGTCGCGGGCACCAGCGCCAGTCCCAGGCCGGCAGCCACCAGCGCCAGCAGGCCGTTGATCTGCTGCGCCTGTTGCACGATGCGGGGCTGGAAGCCAGCTTCACCGGCCAGCGTCCTGAGCCGGTCATGCAGGGTGGCGGCCAGTTCGCGCGGTTGCGTGACGAAAGCCTCGTCGGCCACCTCGCCCATGCGCAGTCCGTCGCGGGCGGCCAGCGGATGGCTGGAGGGCAGGGCGAGCAGCAGGGCCTCGCGATCGAGCACGTGCAGCCGCAGCTGGCGCGCGTCCTGGATGTGGCGCGGCTCGTCGCGCACGAAACCGACGTCGATCTCGTTGGCCAGCAGCGCCGCGAACTGCGGTTCGGTGTTCATCTCGCACAACCGGATGCTCACCTCGGGCGCCGTCTGGCGATGGCGCAGCAGGGCGCGTGGCAGGGCGGGGTGGAAGGATACCGACAGCGTGTAGGCCAGCCGCAGCTGGCCGCTGTGGCCGGCCGCGACAGCCCGGGTGCGGCTGCGTGCCTGCTCGGCCTGGGCGAGGATCTGGCGCGCCTGTTCCAGGAAGACCCGTCCGGCCTCGGTCAGCTCCACCTTGCGCTTGGTGCGCTCCAGCAGGATCACTCCCAGGTCCCGCTCCAGCGCCTGGATCTGCTGCGAGAGCGGCGGCTGGGAGATGTGCAGGCGGATCGCGGCGCGGGTGAAGCTCAGCTCCTCGGCGACGGCGATGAAGTAGCGCAGTTGGCGGAAGTCAAACATATATGAGTTCGATATAAATATCGTTCTAAATATATATTAGATACTTGAACGTGTCGCTCATAAAATGCCTCCCGTCCCACCATCCTCCCCCTCCCCCCGATGGTGGTGACCCTCGCCTCGCAGCGACGCTGAAGACGATACTGGCCACCCCCCCCCCCGGGCCCTATCGATGCGTCGCCTCGCGAGGCGTTTTCTTTGGGCGGTCGGCATGCATGTCTCCGCCGCTGGACGGGTGGATTCAGAGCCGGCAGGCCAGCCGCGTCCCCTGGTCGATGGCCCGTTTCGCGTCGAGTTCGGCGGCCACGTCGGCACCGCCGATGAGGTGCGCGGTGACGCCGAGGTCCGCCAGTTCCTCCGCCAGGCGGCGGTCCGGCTCCTGGCCGGCGCAGATCACCACGTTGTCGACCGGAAGGAGTTGCGCCTTGCCGTCGATGGCGACGTGCAGGCCCTCATCGTCGAAGCGCTCGTAGGACACCTTGCCCAGCATGGCCACATGCTTGGCCTTGAGCGTGGCGCGGTGCACCCAGCCGGTGGTCTTGTTGAGCCTGGCACCCGGGCGGCCCTCGCTGCGCTGGAGCAGCCAGACCTGGCGCTGCGGTGCTTCAGGTTGTGGCGGCACGAGGCCGCTGCGTTGCGCGAGCTGCATGTCCACCCCCCACTCGCGCGACCAGCGCGCGACGTCGGTAGCGGGTGACGGTGGGTGCTCGACCAGGAATTCCGCCACATCGAAACCGATGCCACCGGCGCCGATGACGGCCACCCGCGCGCCCACCGGCCGATCGAGGGCGAGTACGTCGAGGTAGCCGAGCACGCGGGGGTCGTCGCTGCCGGGGAAATGCACCTTCCGCGGCACCACGCCGGTTGCGATCACCACCTCACCGTAGCCGGCGGCCTTCAGCGAGGCGGCGTCGGCCTCGTGGCCCAATTTCAGTTCGACTCCGGCATCGGCGAGGCGATGGCGGAAATAGCGCAGGGTCTCGTGGAACTCCTCCTTGCCCGGGATGCGTTTCGCGTAGTTGAACTGGCCGCCGATTTCCGTGGACCTGTCGATCAGGGTGACCGCATGGCCGCGCTCCGCCAGCGTGGCGGCACAGGCCATGCCGGCCGGCCCCGCGCCGACCACGGCGACGCGTTTGCGCTGCGTCGCCGGCTCGATCCGCAGTTCGGTTTCGTGGCAGGCGCGCGGGTTGACCAGGCAACTGGCACGGCGGTTCTGGAACACATGGTCGAGGCACGCCTGGTTGCAGGCGATGCAGGTGTTGATGCGTTCGCTGCGGCCATTTTTCGCCTTGTTCGCCCACTCGGGGTCGGCCAGCAGCGGGCGCGCCATCGACACCATGTCCGCGGCCCCCCCGGCGAGCACCCGCTCGGCCACCTCGGGCATGTTGATCCGGTTGGTGGCGACCAGCGGGATGGAAACCTCGCCCTTGAGCTTCCCGGTCACCCAGGCAAAGCCGGCGCGCGGCACGCTGGTGACGATGGTAGGCACACGCGCCTCGTGCCAGCCGATGCCGGTATTGATGATCGAGGCGCCGGCGGTCTCGATCGCCTTCGCCAGCGCCACGATCTCTTTCCAGTTCTGTCCGTCTTCGACCAGGTCCAGCATCGACAACCGGTAGATGATGATGAAGTCGCGTCCCACCGCTGCACGGGTGCGACGCACGATTTCCACCGGGAAGCGCATGCGGCGCGCCGCGTCGCCGCCCCAGGCGTCGTCGCGATGGTTGGTGCGCGCGGCGATGAACTGGTTGATCAGGTAGCCCTCGGAGCCCATCACCTCGACGCCGTCGTAGCCCGCCTCGCGGGCCAGTTCGGCGCAGCGCACGAAGTCGCGGACGGTGCGCTCCACGCCACGGGCGGTGAGTGCGTGCGGCGTGAATGGGGTAATCGGCGATCTGATGCGCGAGGGCGCCACCGATAGCGGGTGGTAGCCATATCTGCCCGCATGCAGGATCTGCATGCAGATGCGCCCGCCTTCGGCATGTACGGCTGCGGTGAGCTTGCGGTGGCGCGCCACGTGCCAGGGCATCGAGAGCCGGCCGCCGAACGGCTTCAGCCAGCCCCGGATGCTGGGGGCGATGCCGCCGGTGACCATCAGGCCTACGCCACCCCGGGCGCGTTCGGCGAAATAGGCGGCCAGCTTGTCGAAGTCGGCGGCCTTGTCCTCCAGCCCCGTGTGCATCGATCCCATCAGGATGCGGTTGGGCAGCGTGACGTGTCCCAGGTCCAGCGGGGCGAACAGATGGGGGAAGTTCATGGCACGACCGTGTTCAAACGATCGTATGAATGTGCCCGTTGCCGGGCCCGGGTGCAAGCGGCCGCCGGAATTCAGGCCTGCAGCTGCGCGACCAGGGCGACGTAGCGGCGCATCGCCTCGTCCTGCGGGAGGCCGCGCAACTGCGCCCAGGCCTCGTGCTTGGCGGTGCCCACGAAATCGAAGAAGCCGGGTTGCTCGCCGTGCGCGTCGCCTTCCGCACCCTGCTTGTAGAGCGCGTAGAGCTTGAGCAGGGTGTCGTTGTCGGGGCGGTAGTCCAGCCGCTTGACGGCCTCGGCGGCCTGTTCGAATGCGTGGCGAAGGTCGTTCATGGCGGATCGGCGGCACGTGATTTCGCCATGGTAAGCGATGCCGCACGGGTCGGCGCGATACCATGCCAGCCTCCGCCTGGCCTGGACCCGTCATGAGCCGAACCATCCCCGTTCCCGTGCTGACCATCGATGGCCCCTCGGGCTCGGGCAAGGGCACGATCAGCCGGCGGGTGGCCGAGCATCTGGGCTGGCGGCTGCTCGATTCCGGGGCCCTGTACCGGGCAGTGGGCTATGCCGCCGGGGCGGCGGGGCTGGACCTGTCCGACGCCGAGGCGGTGACCCGCTGCGCCCAGTCCACGAAGATCCGCTTCCAGCCCAGCGCCGATGGCAGCGACACCCGCATCCTGGTCAACGGCCACGACGCCACCGACGAACTGCGCACCGAGACCGCCGGTGCGGCGGCTTCGGCGATCGCCTCGATCGCGCCGGTGCGGCAGGCGCTGGTGGAGCTGCAGCTGGGCTTCCGCAGGGCGCCCGGCCTGGTGGCCGACGGGCGCGACATGGGCACGGTGATCTTTCCCGACGCGCCGTACAAGGTGTTCCTCACCGCCAGTGCTGCCGAGCGGGCGAGAAGGCGCTATAAGCAGTTGAAGGAAAAGGGGCTCAGCGTTACACTAACGAGTCTCCAGCGCGAGATCGAGGCGCGCGACCACCGCGATGCGTCGCGGGCGGTCGCGCCGCTCAAGCCCGCGCCGGAGGCCGTGCTGGTGGATACCACCGGCATGGATATCGACGAGGTGGTCGCAAAAGTTCTTGCCGTCGTGCGGCCCTGAGCGGGGCGGCGCGGCGGTTTTCGTTCCCCGGCCGTGTGGCGGCCGGGGCTCAACCATGGTGACGACGGACATCCCGCAAGGACGTTCCCGAGGCACCCCAAACCGGTGGATCGCTGTCGACGCAGACCCTCGCGGGGCATCGCAGCCGTCCTTTCCCATTCTGGAATCAACATGACCGAAAGTTTTGCCGAACTGTTTGAACAGAGCCAGCAGGCCATCGCCAAGCTGAAGCCCGGCGCCATCGTCACCGGCATCGTGGTGGAAATCCGCAACGACGTCGTCGTGATCAACGCGGGCCTGAAGAGCGAAGGCATCGTCCCGATCGAGCAGTTCAAGGGCGAAGACGGCACCCTCGAGGTGAACGTCGGCGACCACGTGAAGGTGGCGCTCGAGGCGCTCGAGGACGGCTTCGGCGAAACCAAGCTGTCGCGCGAGAAGGCCAAGCGCTCGATGGTGTGGGACGACCTCGAGGAGGCGTTCGACAAGGAAGAGACCATCAAGGGCATGATCTCCGGCAAGGTCAAGGGCGGCTTCACCGTCGACATCAAGGACGTGCGCGCGTTCCTGCCGGGTTCGCTGGTCGACGTGCGCCCGGTACGCGAGCCGACCTACCTCGAGGGCAAGGAACTCGAGTTCAAGATCATCAAGCTCGACCGCAAGCGCAACAACGTGGTGGTCAGCCGCCGCGCCGTCGTCGAGACCGAGTTCTCCGCCGAGCGCGAGCAGCTGCTGGAGCGCCTGGTCGAGGGCGCCGTGATCAAGGGCGTGGTGAAGAACCTCACCGACTACGGCGCGTTCGTGGACCTGGGCGGCATCGACGGCCTGCTGCACATCACCGACATGGCGTGGAAGCGCGTGCGTCACCCGAGCGAAGTCGTCAACGTCGGCGACGAGCTGGAAGTGCGC
Source organism: Rhodanobacter aciditrophus (assembly GCF_050026795.1). NCBI lineage: Bacteria > Pseudomonadati > Pseudomonadota > Gammaproteobacteria > Lysobacterales > Rhodanobacteraceae > Rhodanobacter > Rhodanobacter aciditrophus. The sequence continues at coordinate 411,535 of NZ_JALBWP010000012.1, read as the reverse complement.
GTGCTGAAGTTCGACAAGGAGCGCAACCGCGTCTCGCTTGGCCTCAAGCAGCTGGGCGACGATCCGTGGGTGAACATCTCGCGCCGCTACCCGGTGGGTTCGCGCCTGTTCGGCAAGGTCTCCAACGTCACCGACTACGGCTGCTTCGTCGAGATCGAGCCGGGCGTCGAGGGCCTGGTGCACGTGTCCGAGATGGACTGGACCAACAAGAACGTCAACCCGGCCAAGGTGGTGCAGGTCGGCGACGAGACCGAAGTGATGGTGCTGGACGTGGATGAAGAGCGTCGCCGCATCTCGCTCGGCATCAAGCAGACCCGCTCCAACCCGTGGGAAGCCTTTGCCGCCATGCACAAGAAGGGCGACAAGGTTTCCGGCCAGATCAAGTCGATCACCGACTTCGGCGTGTTCATCGGCCTGGAAGGCGGCATCGACGGCCTGGTGCACCTGTCCGACATCTCCTGGCAGATGTCCGGCGAAGACCTCGTGCGCAACTTCAAGAAGGGCGACGAGATCGAGGCCGTGGTGCTGGCGGTCGATCCGGAGCGCGAGCGCATCTCGCTCGGCATCAAGCAGATGGAGCAGGATCCGTTCGGCCAGTTCATGGCCAACCATCCGCGCGGCAGCATCGTCACCGGCACGGTGAAGGAAGTGGACGCCAAGGGGGCGGTGATCGACCTGGGCGAGGGCGTGGAGGGTTACATCCGCGCCAACGACATCGCCAAGGAGCGCATCGACGATGCCACCCAGCACCTGAAGGTGGGTGACACGGTCGAGGCCAAGTTCACCGGCATGGACCGCAAGGGCCGTCAGCTGTCGCTGTCGATCCGCGCCAAGGACGAGGAGGACGTGCAGGAAGCCCTGGCCGAGTACTCGTCGGCCGCGGGTGGCACGACCAAGCTCGGTGCGCTGCTCAAGGAGCAGCTCAACAAGGCCGAGTAAGCGTTGCAGGACCGGCGCGGGGCGGCGACGCCCCGCGCCGTGCAACGCAAGGGACACACGTCGCGGACACGGGGACCATGACCAAATCCGAATTGATCGAGGCGCTGGCCAGGCGCCAGACCCATCTTGCGTTTGCCGACGTCGAACTCGCGGTCAAGAGCGTGGTCGAGCAGATGAGTCAGGCGCTGGCCCAGGGCGAGCGGATCGAGGTGCGCGGTTTCGGCAGTTTCGCGCTGCATTACCGGCCGCCGCGCATGGGACGCAACCCGAAGACCGGCGAATCGGTGGCGCTGCCCGGCAAGCACGTGCCGCATTTCAAGCCGGGCAAGGAACTGCGCGAGCGCGTCAACCAGCGGCTGGAAGAGGCCGTCACCGGCTGACGCCTACCAGGACGGATGTACCGAGGCAGGCGGCGCGAGCCGGTCCTGCCTTTTTCTTTAGCTATTGCGATCGTCCATGATCGCGAAGATCAAATGGGCGGCCATCCGTGGCAGCACCCTTCAGATTTCTGTCTTCATGACCGAATCACGGCAGCATGGACGGGCCTTGCTGCTGCGCCGTGCGTGGATGATCGGGTAAAGTCGCCGGATGCGCCTGATCGTGATCTTCGTCCTCGTGTTCTTCGTCGCCGCCGGCGTGGTGGTGGGTGCGCTCAACGCCGACCTGGTCAGTTACGACTTCGCCTTTGCGCGCCTGCAACTGCCCAAAGGGGCGGCGTTGCTGGCGGCGCTGGTGCTGGGTTGGCTGCTGGGGGGGCTCACCGCGTGGCTGGGCACGAGCCTGCGGCAACGGCGCCTGCAGCGGCAACGCCGCAAGGAAGCCGGCAGGACGACGGCCGGCGCATGATGCCCTGGTACGCACTGCTGCCGCTGGCGGCCGTCGCCTTCGCGCTGGGCTGGTGGGCATCCCGCCGTGCCAGCGCGCGGCGTTCCGGCGCGGCGGTCAACGAGTTGTCCTCGGACTATTTCCGCGGCCTGAACTACCTGCTCAACGAGGAGCAGGACAAGGCGATCGAGGTGTTCCTGCGCCTGGCCGAGTACAACCGCGACACGGTGGAGACGCATCTCGCGCTCGGCAACCTGTTCCGCCGCCGCGGCGAGGTGGACCGGGCCATCCGCCTGCACCAGCACCTGGTGTCGCGGCCGAACCTGTCCGAGCCGATGAAGACCGTCGCCCTGCTCGAACTGGGCGAAGACTACATGCGCGCGGGCCTGCTCGATCGCGCCGAGGCACTGTTCGCCGACCTGGTGGCAATGAACGCCCATGCGCCTTCGGCGCTGCGGCACCTGATCGCGATCTACCAGCACGAGCGCGACTGGAACAAGGCGATCGAGCATGCGCGCCGGCTCGAGGTGATGACCGGCGAAGACGAGGCGCCGATGATCGCGCAGTTCTATTGCGAGCTGGCCGAACGTTCGCGCCAGCACGGCGCGCGGGTCGAGGCGCGTGACTACCTGGAGCAGGCGTTCCGTTGCCAGCCCGATTGCGTGCGCGCATGGATGCTGACCGGCCGGCTGCATGCGGAGGAAGGGCGGCATGCCGAGGCGGTGCAGGCCTACGAGGCGGCGATCGGCGCGGACATCGCCTTCGTGCCCGAGGTCTTGCCGCCGCTTCTGAACAGCTATGCCTGCTCGCAGCAGATGGAACGGGCCGAGCGTTTCCTGCGCGAGATGCTGGAGCGTTACCACGGCATCTCGCCGGTGCTGGCGCTGACCCGGTTGTACCAGCAGCGCGACGGCCAGCGCGCGGCCGTGGGTTTCCTCACCGGGCAACTGCGCCAGCGTCCATCGGTGCGCGGCCTGATGGCTCTGATCGACGCCACCATGGACCGGGTCGAGGGCGAGGCGCGCGAGAACTTCCTGATCCTGCGCGACCTCACCAAGAAGCTGCTGGAAGGGCAGGCGATGTACCGCTGCAGCCGCTGCGGCTTCGGCGCCAAGGCGCACCACTGGCAATGTCCCAGCTGCAAGAGCTGGAGCACGATCCGGCCGATCCACGGCGTCGCCAACGAGTGACGCGCATGATCCCGGCCATCGGATGGTTGCTGTCGTCTTTCCTCGTCGCCTGGCTGTCGGCGCGGGCGGCGATCGCCTACGCGCATCGTCGCGGCATGCTGGATCGTCCCGGCCAGCGACGCTCGCACAGCATCCCCACGCCACGCGGTGGCGGCGTCGGCATCGTCGTCGCGAGCCTGCTGTGCCTGCCCGGCGTCTTGCTCGGCACGGCGGAGCCATGGCCACCCAGGGTGCTGATCGGCCTGCTGGTGGCGCTGTTGCTGGTGGCGCTGGCTGGCTGGTGGGACGACCATCGGTCGCTGCCGATCCTGCCACGCTTCGGTGCACAGCTGCTGGCCGTGCTGCTGTTCGCCGTTGCATCGGGAGTGGCCGGCCTGTCGTGGTGGTGGTTGCCCGTGCTCGTGCTGGGTGGCGCCTGGAGCATCAACCTGCACAATTTCATGGACGGCATCGACGGTCTGCTGGCCCAACAGGCGATGTTCGTTGGGACCGGCTTGGCATTGCTGGCCTGGGGCGGCGGGCAGGAGGCACTCGCGCTGGCTGCCGGCTGCCTCGCTGCGGCGAGCCTCGGCTTCTGGTGCCTGAACCGTTCGCCGGCACGGATCTTCATGGGCGACGTGGGCAGCGGCAGCGTGGGGCTGCTGATCTTCGCGTTCACGGTGATGCTGGGGCGGGCCGGGGCATGGCTGCTGTGGCCGGCGCTGATCCTGTCCTCGGCCTTCGTCGTCGATGCCAGCCTGACCTTGCTGTCGCGGTTCTGGCGCGGCCGCCGCTGGTACACTGCCCACCGCGAGCACCTGTACCAGTGGCTGGTCAGGTGCGGTCTCACGCATGCCGGGGGAGGCGTGATCTACATGACATGGAACCTGCTGTTTGCCGCACCGCTGGCCTGGTTGGCGTGGAGTCATCCACGGCAGGCCCTGCCGACTACCATGGGCGCCTACCTGGCTGCGGCGGCGCTATGGCTGCTGCTCAAGCGCCGTTGCCTGCGGCGCCGCTCGAACAAGGACCGCCATGTCGCTGCGTAGGCTCGTCGGCATCATCCATCCCCGCGTGGCCGTCATGCTGCATGACCTGGCCATGGCCGCGCTGGCCTGGTGGATCGCCAAGCTGCTGCGCTATGCGGTGCGGCCGGAAGACGTGATGCACTTCCGCTGGTTCGAGTTTCCAGTGGTGCTGCTGGCGCAGGGTCTGGTCTTCCGCTGGACCGGTCTGTACAAGGGCGTCTGGCGGTTCGCCAGCCTGCCGGACCTGTGGAACATCCTGCGCGCCGTCGTGCTCGGATCGGCGGCGGTGTGGCTGCTGCTGTCGATGTTCAACCGGTTGCAGGGCGTGCCGCGCTCGATGCTGCTGCTGTATCCGGTGGTGCTGGCGATGGTGCTGGGCGTGCCGCGGCTGGCCTATCGCTACTGGAAGGACAGCCGCCTCGGCGTCACCGGAGAGCGCCCGATGCGCCGCGTGCTGATCCTCGGCGCCGACCGTGCCGGCGAGGTCCTGTCGCGCGATCTTCAACGCGATGGCGGTTACCTCGTGGTGGGTTTCATCGACGATCGCCCCGCGCTGCGGGGGGCCAGCATCAACGGCCATCCGGTGCTGGGCCAGTTCGAGCAGTTGCCCGAGATCACTCGCGAGGCGGCGGTGGAGATGCTGCTGATCGCCTTGCCTGGCGCTTCGGTCAGCGAGATGCGCCGGGTGGTGGCGCTGTGCGACGCCAGCGGGCTGCCGTACCGGACCATCCCGCGGCTGGATGACGTGGTCGCCGGTCGTGCGCAGTTCAACGAGATCAAGGAAGTGGCGATCGAGGACCTGCTCGGCCGCGACGCGGTGGAGCTGGACTGGACGGCGATCCGCGAGACGATCAGCGGCCGCCGCGTGCTGGTCACGGGCGGCGGCGGCTCGATCGGCTCGGAGCTGTGCCGCCAGGTGGCGCGGCTGGGCGCGCAGTCGCTGGTCGTGATCGACCACAGCGAATACAACCTCTACCGGATCACCCGCGAGTTGCGGGCGAATTTTCCGGAATTGCTGCTCGACGGCGTGCTGGCCAGCTGCTGCGACGCTGTACTGATGCGCAAGGTGCTGGCGGAGGCGCAGCCGCAGGTGGTGTTCCATGCCGCGGCCTACAAGCATGTGCCGATGCTGCAGGGCCAGTTGCGCGCCGCCTTCCTCAACAACGTGCTCGGCACGCGCACCATGGCCGACCTCTCGCGCGATGCCGGTGTCGAGTGCTTCGTGCTGATCTCCACTGACAAGGCGGTCAACCCTACCAGCGTGATGGGCGCCTGCAAGCGCATCGCCGAGATCTGGTGCCAGAACCTCAACGCGCATGCCGATACCCGCTACATCACGGTGCGTTTCGGCAACGTGCTCGACTCCGCCGGCTCGGTGGTGCCGCTGTTCCGCCAGCAGATCCGCGAAGGCGGCCCGGTCACGGTGACCCATCCGGAGGTCTCGCGCTACTTCATGACCATCCCCGAGGCCTGCCAGCTGATCCTGCAGGCGGCCAGCTTCGGCAAGGGCGGCGAGATCTTCGCGCTGGACATGGGCGAGCCGATGAAGATCCGCGACCTTGCCGAGCAGATGATCCGCCTCGCCGGCAAGAAGCCGGGCAGCGAGATCCCGATCGTCTACACCGGCCTGCGCGCGGGCGAGAAGTTGTTCGAGGAACTGTTCCATCCGCTGGAGCAGTACAGCGCCACCACCCACGCCAAGATCTTCCTCGCCCAGCATCGCCAGGTGCCGTGGGAGCTGCTGCAGGCGATGATGCACAAGGCGGACGAGATGGTCGCCACGGACAACGACGAAGAGCTGCGGCGCTGCGTATCCAGCCTGCTGCCCTCGTTCCGCTGGAGCGAGACGGCGCAGCCGGACAACGTGGTTTCGATCCGCCGTCACGAAACAGGAGAGAAGTGAGTGAGCAAGCCGTTGCGCAAGGTGGTGTTCCCCGTGGCTGGCCTGGGCACGCGCTTCCTGCCCGCCACCAAGGTGGTGGCCAAGGAGATGCTGCCGGTGCTGGACAAGCCGCTTATCCAGTACGCGGTGGACGAGGCCGTGGACGCCGGCGCCGACACGCTGATCTTCGTCACCAACCGCTACAAGCACGCCATCGCCGACTACTTCGACAAGGCCTACGAGCTGGAGGCGAAGCTGCAGGAAAAGGGCAAGGATGCGCTGCTGGCGCTGGTGCAGGGCACGTTGCCCAAGCACGTGCGCGCGATCTTCGTCACCCAGCCCGAAGCGCTGGGCCTCGGCCACGCAGTGCTGTGCGCCAAGCCGGTGGTGGGCGATGAACCGTTCGGCGTGGTGCTGCCCGACGACCTGATCTGGAACGGCGCCGGCAAGGGCGCCCTGCGCCAGATGGCTGAACTGGGCGAGCGCGAAAGCGCCGGCGTGATCGCGGTGGAGGAAGTGCCGCAGAACGAAACCGACAAGTACGGCATCGTCGATGCCGTGCGCATCGACGGGCGCAGCGCGCGCATCCGCCACATGGTGGAAAAGCCGAAGCCCGCCGATGCGCCGTCGAACCTGGCCGTGGTGGGTCGTTACGTGTTGCCGGGCCGGATCTTCCAGTTGCTGGAGCAGACCACGCCGGGTGCCGGCGGCGAGATCCAGCTCACCGATGCGATCGACGCGTTGCTGAAAGAGCAGGGCAAGGTGTTGGCCTACCGCTTCGAGGGCACCCGCTTCGACTGCGGCAACAAGGCGGGCCTGGTGCGCGCCACCATGCACATGGCGCTGCAGGATCCGGCGCTGGTGCCGGTGGTGCGCGAGATCGCCGCCGCGCTGTGATGCCCTAGCCTGTCGTGGCACGGCCTTGCCGTGCCGGGATCGCGGCTGCATCCCGCCATCTTTGCTGCGCAGGAGGTGCACGGGGTGCACCTGAATCTCGCACATTCGCCTCAGATCCACCGGCATTTTCCGTGGAACCCGGCCTGCCGCGACGCCGGCCGTCCCGCGGGCGATCCGCAGCAGATCACCTCGCCGCTGCGCGCCGGCACCTACGCGATGCGGCTGCACCAGCACCGGCCCCCGACGCCGATCGCGTCCAGCGCCACCGCCGATGCCGGCGCGTTGTACTGGTTCGTCGATGACGCCTACGCGGGGCAGGGATCCCCCGGCACCAGCCTGTTCTGGCAGCCGCGCAGCGCGGGCAGCTACCGCGTGCGCGTGGTGGATGATCACGGCCGCGGCGACGAGCGCCTGCTCTAGGTAAGCCTGGTCCAATAAGCGCCGTGCGTTGAATGGGCTATGCTCGGACGCTTCGCTGTCGCACAGGGGCGCCAGGCATGAAGCAAGCACCGGTTCCGTCGTATTACCGCGCCACGGCCACGCCATACGAGACGTATCCGCCGCTGCAAGGGCGGCATGAAACACGGGTGGCCATCGTGGGCGGCGGTTACGCGGGACTCAACACCGCCCTGGGCCTGGCCGAACGCGGCGTGCGCGACGTGGTGCTGCTGGAGCGCGAGCAGATCGGCTTCGGCGCCTCCGGACGCAACGGCGGCTTCGTGTTCGCCGGCTATTCGCTGGGCGAGCAGGCGCTGCTCGACCAGCTCGGCGAGGCGCGCGCCCGCGCCCTGTTCGGCCTGACCACGGCGGCGGTGCAGCGCATCCGCGCGCGCGTGGCCAGCTACGCCATCGCCTGCGACGCGGTGGACGAGGGCGTGATCTGGGCGAACTGGTTCCGCGATCCCGAGGTGCTGCGCCAGCGCCAGCAGTTGCTGGCCGACCGCTACGGCGTGCACTGGGTCTGGCTGCCGCGGGAGGAGCTGCGCGAGCGCGTGCGCAGCGAGCGTTATCACGACGGCCTGTACGAGCGCAACGCGCTGCACCTGCACCCGCTCAACTACGCCATCGGCCTGGCGAAGGCCGCGGCCGGGCAGGGCGTGCGCATCCACGAAGAGAGCGAAGTGTGGCAACTCAAGCGCGAGGGGTCGCGCTGGCTGCTCAGCACGCCGCACGGGGAACTGCTCGCCGAGCAGGTGGTGCTGGCCTGCGGCGGCTACCTCGCCGGCCTGCGCAAGCCCATCGACCGCGCGGTGCTGCCGATCGCCACCTACGTGATGGCCACCGAGCCGCTGGGCGAACGCCTCGCCGAATGCCTCGCCACGCGCGCGGCGGTCTACGACACGCGCTTCGCCTTCGACTACTACCGTGCGCTGCCCGACACGCGCCTGCTGTGGGGCGGCCGCATCTCCATCCGCAACCGCTCGCCGCAGGCGGTGCAGCGGCTGCTCAGGCATGACCTGTCGCGGGTGTTCCCGAAGCTCGGGGATGCGAAGATCGACTATGCGTGGTCGGGCCTGATGAGCTATGCCCGCCACCAGATGCCCCAGCTCGGCCGTGGCGAAGGCGAGGACGCCGGCCTGTGGTGGGCGCAGGCCTTCGGCGGCCATGGCCTCGCGCCCACCTGCGCGGCGGGCGAACTGCTCGCCGCGGCGATCGCCGAGGGCGACGAGGGTTGGCGCCAGTTCGCGGACTACGGGCTGGCCAGCGCGTACAAGCCGCTGGGCCTGCTCGCCGCGCAATGCAGCTACTGGTGGCAGCAGGCGCGCGACGGATTCAAGACGAGGCTGGAAGGATGAGCGAAGCGACGACGGAGATCGGCTGGGCGGATTTCGCCAAGGTGCTGATCGTGGCCGGCACGATCACCCGGGTGGAAGCCTTTCCCGAGGCGCGCAAGCCGGCGTGGAAGGTGTGGGCCGACTTCGGCCCCTACGGCGAGAAGAAGACCAGCGCGCAGATCGTGGCGCTTTACAAGGCCGAAGACCTGGTGGGCCGGCAGATCGTGGGCGTGATCAACTTCCCCGAGAAGCAGATCGGCCCGTTCCGCTCGCAGTTCCTGCTCACCGGCTTCCCCACGTCCGAGGGCGTGGTGCTCACCGCGCTCGAGCGCCCGGTGCCGAACGGCACGCGGCTGGCCTGAGATGGCCACGCTGCGCCCGGCACGCATCGGGGACGCCGCGGAGATCGCCCGCCTGGCCGGCGAACTCGGCTACCCGGCGGAGGTGGCGGCGATGGATGCCCGCCTGCGCGCAATCCTGCCGTTGCCGCAGCACCGCGTGATGGTGGCGCAGGGCGAACGCGGCGGCCTGCTCGGCTGGATCGCGGTCGAGCGCCGGCTCACGCTGGAGTCGGGCGAGCGTATCGAGATCGCGGGACTGGTGGTGGACGCCGCCGCGCGCGGCACCGGCATCGGGCGCGCCCTGGTGACGGATGCCGAGAAGTGGGCGCTTGCACAGGGCTTCGAGGCGATCGGCGTGCGCTCAAACGTGGCGCGCGAAGGCTCGCATCCGTTCTACGAGAACCTGGGGTACGTACGGACCAAGACACAGCATGCGTATCGCAAGCCGTTGGGGTGAACAGCGCGCTGGTGGTGAAGCCGCTCCGCTCACCGTTCTCCGTGCCTGCGTCTGCGCGGGGAGAGGAACGCGCACGCCTACCACTCGCGGGGCTGCAGGAGATCCCACAGGTTGCCGCAGAGATCCCGGAAGACCGCAACCACCCCGTAGGGCTCTTCCCTGGGCTCCCGCACAAATTCCACGCCCCGGCTTCGATAGCGCTCGTAATCCCGCCAGAAATCGTCGGTGTAGAGAAACAGGAACACGCGACCGCCCGTCTGCGCGCCGACGCGGGACTCCTGCTCTTCCGTGGATGCCCTGGCAAGCAACAACCTGGACTCCGTTGCGCCAGGCGGCGACACGATGACCCAGCGCTTGTCCTGCCCGGGGATGTAGGTATCTTCGACAAGCGTGAAATCGAGCTTGCCGACAAAGAATTCCAGCGCCTCGTCGTAATCGCGAACGACGAGCGAAACGAGACCGAGAGCCTGCTTCATCGGCCGGTTGCCTCACGCTTCACCATCAACCCTCCCTGACCGGCGGCAATGAATGCGCTGACCGGACACCAGGGCGCCCGCATGCGCCCGTTGCCCATCCGGCGGGAACCTCCAGCGTCACCTCGTCGCCATCCTGGAGTCCGAATGCCGCCCGCAGTCCGAGCGGCGCGATGATCTCGATGACCTCGGGATCGGGGCGTTCCCGCGCCGCTGTCGTCGTCGTCCACAGGAACGCGCGCTGTACGCCCAGGCTCCGCAGCCGGCACGGGAGCAGCAAGACGTCCCGTTCCCCGCCATAGTCCTCGCGCCCGAACCAGATGAGGTGGGGCTTCAGCTCCGCGGAATGCCAGTCGAACGCCTGCGGCAGGACGAGATTCAGCGACCCGGGGAATACGGCTATTCCCAGCTTGCCCTGATAGGCGGCGCTGAAACGTGCCAGCCAGCGGGACGCATCGCCTTTGCCGGGCTGCACGCGGCCCACGAGTGTCGTTGGCGTAGGGACGGTCTGCATCACACGAAGCATACCTTCAGGACCGGGGTTTCTCGGCAATGGATGCCTGGCGTCAGGAGGAGAAGCCGTCCGGTCGCAAGCAGAACCGTCTCTCTGCCGTGACCGCGCGGCGCGCCGCGGATCGGACCTCACTGCTGGTCCAGCCACACCTCCAGCCCCTGCGCGTTCAGCTCGATGTCCATGCCAAGCAGCGCGACCAGCGCCGCACGCCCCTGCGTCCAGCCGTGTGCGGCGGCACGCCCGGCGTAGAGATCGGTGAGCGCCCCGGTCAGCACGGCGTGGCGATCGGGCTGGTCCTGCGCGGCGCGGGCAATCGCCACCATCGCGTCGATCTGCGCATGCAGGTCGCCGGCGAGCTTCGCCACGTGCTCGACGCGACCGTAGTGGGTGAGATGCATCGCCGCGGGCTGCAGCGCAACGAGGCGGCGGATCGAGGCGTGCAGCGCCGCGGGATCGAACTGCACCGGCGAGGTGGTGGGCAGGATGAACGGGCCGTTCGCGGTGTCGAACTCGCGGTAGGACAGGCCGAACACGTCGCCGGTGAAGCAGCTGTTGCTGCGCTCGTCGTGCACGGCGAGGTGGTGCCTCGCGTGGCCGGGCGTGTCGAGGCACAGCAGGGTGCGGCCGGCGAGATCGACGACGTGGCCGTCCGGCGCCTCGACCACGCGCTCGGCCGGCACCGGGCGCAGGCGGCCGTAGGTGGACTCCATCACTTCCTCGCCGTAGACCGCGCTGGCGCCGGCCCACAGCCTGGAGGGATCGATCATGTGCCGCGCCCCGCGCGGATGCACCGCCAGCCTCGCGTTCGGCAGCCGCGCGAGCAGCTCGCCCGCGCCGCCGGCATGGTCCAGGTGCACGTGGGTGAGGATCAGCCAGTCCACGTCGCCCGGCGCGAGGCCGGCAGCGTCGAGTGCGGCCAGCATGCGCGGCACCGCGAAGTTGGTACCGCAGTCGACGAAGGCGCCGCGGCCGCGCTCGACGATGAGGTATGCCGCATCGAAACACGGCCGCACGAAGCCGGTGTCGATGGTGTGGATGCCATGTGCCGTCATCGCCGGCTCCGTTGCTGCGGGTGTTCCCAGCGTAGCAAATGCGCCGCCGGCACCCTGCCTGGCACCGGCCGGCGCCAGGCGGCCGGGCTTTGTAAAGTTATGTAATGCGTCGCCGTCGCGGGTGGACGAGCTGGTAGGTTCGCGGACGGTTGCGAGTTTGTCGCTTCGGTACGGCAGGGCCAGCATGCAGCGCATCTTCATCGTCGGCTGTCCGCGCTCCGGAACTACGCTGGTGCAGGCGATGCTGGCGCGGCATCCCGCCGTGCTGACCTTGCCGGAGACGGCGTTCTTCGAACACCTGTACGGCAATCTCGAATGGCGTTGGGGCGACAGCGGCGCCAGACAGCGGCGGCGCCTGCGGCAGCGGCTGGGCCTGGCGCACCAGCAGGCGCGCGCGACGCTCGGGCGCTTGCGCAGGCAGTTGCCGTCTCTGCGCGGCCTGCCGTACTGGCCGTTGCGCACGGCGAGTTGCGCGCGCCGTTTCATCGGCCTGCTCGATGCCAGCGCGCGGGCCGAGGGACGCACGGCGTGGATCGAGAAGACGCCCTGCCACCTGCTCTACATCCCCGAAATCGAGCAGCACCTGCCCGATGCGCATTTCGTGCACGTGATCCGCCATGGCGAGGACGTGCTGGCCTCGATCACGGATGCGAGCCTGCGCTACGAGGATCAGGCCGCCTTCAGCGGCGGCCTGGCGAAGTGGTCGCGACGCTGGAACCGGGCGGCCATGATCCATGGCATGCATGCCGCCTCCCCCCGCCACCATTTCGTGTTCCTGGACGATCTGGTGCGCGACACGCAACGCGAGTGGCGGAGCCTGTGCGCCTTCCTGGGGCTGGACCCCAGGGTTGAGCTCGAATCCAGCCGCGTGCAGTCGATCGCCGACCTGCACGAGGAGCCCTGGAAGCACGAGGCAGTGAGCGGCCAGCTGGGCAGGCCGCGGCGCAAGGCGGAGAACCTGTTCGGCCCGCAGACGCGCGAATGGCTGCTTCGGCAGCTGACGCCGTACGAGGAACTCCGCCGCGAGTGCCGGAACGGCGGGCGGCACGCGGAGGCAGCCGTCCGCCAGCTGCGCCGCTGAGGCGCACCGGCTCCGCGGACCGGTGGCGCGCGGCCCCGGCAGCGGCGGCCGAAGCGGTATACGCTGTCCCCTGCGTGACAGGCCGCGGCGGCACCGCGGCCATCGCATCCTTCAAATGGGAGGGGACGGCATGAACTTCGACAGGAAATACCTGGTGTGGGCGCTCGGCTACCTGATCGTCGGCATGGGCGTGGGGCTGTACATGGCGGCCTCGAAGAACCACGCGCAGCTGGTGGCACACGCGCATATCCTGATGGTCGGCTTCGCGGTGTCCTTCATCTACAGCGTCATCCATCGGCTGTGGCTGGAACGGCCGGCCAGGGGGCTGGCTACCGCGCAGTTCGCCCTGCACCAGGCCGCCGCCATCGCGATGTGCGTCGGCCTGCTGCTGCTCTACGGCGGCGTGTTGCCGGAATCCACGCTGGCGCCGCTGCTGGGCGTCGGCTCGCTGGGCGTGCTGCTGGCCGCGTTGCTGATGATCTGGCTGGTGCGCCAGTCGGGCCGGACTGACCCGGCCGCGTCGCGCTGATCCGCCGCCGCCGCGGTCACCGCCGCGGCGCGGGCCGGCGCCGCAGGCGGTAGACGGCGGTGTGCAGTGCCGTCACGCCATCCTCCTGGAACCTCGGCTGGGAGGCGAGGATGTCGCGGCGGTCGATCTGCTCCACCTGCCAGTCCCGATCGAGCAGGGCATGCACGCTGTCGGCGTCCACCGCGAACGGCGGGCCTTCCATTTCGTGCTGCGGATACTCCAGCGTGATCATCAGCCCGCGGCAGCCCGCCGGCAGGCGGGCGTAGACCTCGCGCGCATAGCGCTCGCGCAGCGGCGGCGGCAGCGCGATCACGGCGGCGCGGTCGTACACCGCGGTGCAGGACGCAAGCGTGGCGTCGTCCAGCGCGAACACGTCGCCCTGGATGATCTCGATATTGCCGGCCACGTGGTGCACGCCCATGGGCGACTCGCGCCGTTCGGGCGTCAGCCCCTGTTCGGCGAAGAACTGTTCCACCGCCAGCGGCGACAGCTCCACGCCGAGCACGCGATGTCCCTGTCCGGCCAGCCAGGGCATGTCGAGTGTCTTTCCGCACAGCGGCACCAGCACGCGGCTGTCGCGCGGCAGCGCCAGCGCCGGCCAGTGCTGCAGCAGCAACGGCAGCGGCGTGTCGCGATGGAAGCCGGTGCGACCTTCGCGCCAGCGCTGCAGCCAGAATTCCGCTTGCATGGTTCGTCTCCTCCGGATGGTTTCGGTGCGCCGACGCTCAGTCGTCCCAGCGCAGCACCAGCTTGCCGATGTGTGCGCTCGCCTCCATCAGCGCATGTGCGCGGGCGGCGTCGCGCGCGGGCAGTACCGCGTGGATCACCGGGCGCAGCTTGCCCGCTTCCAGCAGCGGCCAGACTTCGCGGTGCAACTCGCGGGCCAGCTCGCCCTTGAAGGCGACCGGCCGGTTGCGCAGGGTGGAACCGGTGAGCGTGAGGCGGCGGCGCATCAGCAGACCGGCGTCGATCCGCGCCTCGCGCCCGCCCATGGTGGCGATCACCACCAGCCGGCCGCCTTCGGCCAGCGCCTCCAGTTCGCGCGGGACGTAGTCGCCGGCGACGTGGTCGAGGATCACGTCCACGCCGCGGCCGCCGGTGGCCTGCTTCGTCTCCGCCACGAAGTCCTGGGTGCGGTAGTTGATCGCCTTTTCCGCGCCCAGCCGCTCGCAGGCGGCGCATTTCTCCGCGCTGCCCGCGGTGGCAAACACGCGGTGGCCGAACGCCCGCGCCAGCTGGATCGCGGTGACGCCGATGCCGCTGGTGCCGCCCTGCACCAGCAGGCTTTCGTGCGGGCCGCCTTCGCCGCGGCCCAGCGCGCCGCGCACGAACACGTTGCTCCACACGGTGAAAAAGTTTTCCGGCAGCGCTGCCGCCTCGACCAGCGAGAGGCCGGCGGGCACCGGCAGGCACTGCGCCAGCGGCGCCGCCGCATAGGCCGCGTAGCCGCCCCCGGCGAGCAGCGCGCACACCGTGTCGCCGGGCTTGAGGCCGAACGGGTTGTCGCCGCGAAAGTCGCTTTCGAGCAGGACACCGGCCACCTCCAGCCCCGGCAGTTCGGACGCGCCGGGCGGCGGCGCGTAGTGGCCTTGCCGCTGCAGTACGTCGGGCCGGTTCACGCCCGAGGCCGCCACCTTGATCAGCACTTCGCCGGGACCGGGCTTCGGCATCGGCCGTTGCGCCGGCTGCAGCACCTCCGGCGCGCCGTAGCGGACGATCTCGATGGCGTGCATGGTGGACATGGGGTTTCCCTGCGGGCGCGTTCACTCCAGTGTAGGCGACGACCCGCCGGCACAAGAGGGTTGTTCACTCCGCGTCGTGGAAGATCACGCCGAGCACGTGGCGCCGGCCCGTGCGCACCGTGCTCACCCCGTGGCGCATGCGCACCCGGTAGCTGCCGCGCGTGCCGTGCACCGGGCGCTGGTTCACCGCGAAGACCACCGCGTCGCCCTGCCGCAGCGGCACCACCTGCGCGCGCGACTGCATGCGCGGACGCTGCTCGGTCAGCACGAATTCGCCGCCGTCGAAATCCTCGCCGGGCGCGGAGAGCAGCACCGCCAGCTGCAGCGGGAACACGTGCTCGCCGTACAGGTCCTGGTGCAGGCAGTTGTAGTCGCCGGCGCCGTACCGCAGCAGCAACGGCGTGGGCCGGCGCTGGCCGTTGGCGTGGCATTGCGCGAGATAGTCCGCGAGCGTGGCGGGATAGCGCGCGGCCACGCCCAGCGCCTCGTTCCAGCGGTTGGCCAGCGGCGCGAGGTGCGGCCACGCTGCACGGCGCAGCGTTTCCACCGGTGCGGGCAGGGGATAGGCGAAGTAGCGGTACTCGCCGCGCCCGAAGCCGTGCCGCTCCATCGTCACGCGGCTGCGGAACAGGGCGTCGCAGGCATACAGCGCGGCCAGCTCGCGGCACGCGGCGGGCGGCAGCAGGCGCGGCAGCAGGGCATGGCCCTGCGCATCGAGGCTGGCCTCGACGTCGGGCCAGTCGCAGGCGTCCAGGCGTCGTTCGAGGGGGTGGATCTCGGGCGCGGGCACGGCGCGCGCGGGGGCGTGGTCCATTCGGCGGTATCCGTCAGGCAGTTGTGGTCCGCCGAGCATGCCCCCGGCCTGCGTCGCGCGCACTCCGGATCGTGCGCGGCAGCCGCAGCCTCAGGCCCGGTCCGGAGCCGCCGGGTCGCCGGTGCGGTTCAGGACTCCTCCGCGATGCGCGGCGCTTCGTGCGATGACGCGGCATGCGGGCGGGGACGCAGCAGTCCGCCGCCCAGCAGCGCCGCCAGGGTGGCGAACAGCGCGCCGGCGAGGAAGGCCGACTGGTAGCCGCCCACCAGCGCCGCGGCCTGGCCGGTGCCGGCGGCGAGCAGCTGCCCGCTGCGGGCGGCGGCCAGGCTGGCCAGCACTGCCAGGCCCAGCGCACCGCCCATCATGAAGGAGGTGTTGACGATGCCCGAGGCGAGCCCGGATTCCTGCGGCGCCACGTCGCCCATCGCCGCCAGCAGCACGGGGTTGAACGCGATGCCGGCGCCGAGGCCGAGCAGCAGCATGCCGGGCAGCACGTCCAGCGCGAAATGCCCGTCCACCGGCGCCCGCGCGAACAGCGCCAGCCCCAGCGCGGCCAGCAGCAGGCCCGCGGCCAGCGGCGCGCGGATGCCGAAGCGCATCACCATCCTTGCCGACAGCCCCAGCGAGAACGCCGCCATGATCAGGTTGGCCGGCAGGAAGGCCAGCCCCACCTGCAGCGGGCGATAGCCCAGCACCAGCTGCAGGTACAGCGCGGAGAGGAAGAACCAGGCGAACATCGCCGCCGCCCACAGCACGCCGGTGAGGTTGGCCACCGCGATGTTGCGCAGGCGGAACAGGCCGAGCGGGATCAGCGGCGCGCGTACCCGCGACTCCACCAGCAGGAACACCGCCAGCAGCGCCAGCGCCGCACCGAGCAGGCCCAGCGTGCGCAGCGACAGCCAGCCCGCCGCGTTGCCGTTCACCACCGCGTACACCGCCAGCAGCAGCGCGGCGGTGACGCTGATCGCGCCGGCCACGTCCAGGTGCCGGTGCGCCAGCGCCAGGCGCAGCGTGGGCAGCAGGCGCAGCGAGAGCAGCAGCACCGCCGCGCCGATAGGCAGGTTGATCAGGAACACCCAGTGCCAGCTCAGCGCCCCGGTCAGCGCACCGCCCAGCAGGGCGCCGAGGCTGCCGCCGCCGGAGCAGACGAAGCCGTACACGCCCATCGCCTTGGCGCGGTCGCCCGGCGTGGTGAACAGGTTCATGATCAGCGACAGCGCCACCGCGGTGACCACGGCGCCGCCCAGGCCCTGCACGCCGCGCGCCACCACCAGCATGGCCCGCGTGGCGGACAGCCCGCAGGCCAGCGAGGCCAGCGTGAACAGCGCGATGCCGAGCAGGAACAGCCGCCGGTGGCCGTACAGGTCGCCGAGCCGCCCACCCAGCAGCAGGAAGCCGCCGAAGGTGAGCATGTAGGCGTTCACCACCCAGGCCAGGTCGGTCTCGGTGAAGCGCAGGTCGGCGCGGATCGAGGGCAGCGCCACGTTCACCACCGTGGTGTCCAGCACGATCATCAGCACGCCGAGGCACAGCACGGCGAGCGCCAGCCAGCGGCGGTCGTGCGGCGGGGAGGATGCGGCAGCGTGTGCGTTCAAGGCGTGTCTCCACAGCAGGAAGCGGCGACGGCGCGTGGCTCGCCATCGTAGCGGTCGTGCAGGCGCTGCCAGTGCATGCCCTTGCCGTCGAGGTCGGGCATGCCGTCCCAGCCTTCGCCGCGGCCGAACGGCGTGAGATCGAGATAGTGGTGGGTGGTCAGCAGCACGTCCAGTCCGCGGGCATAGCTGGAATAGCTGTGGAACACGCGCTCGCCGTCGCGCAGGAACACGCTGACGCCGGGCAGCTCGCCCGCGAGGTTGCCGTGCTCGCCGCGCGCCAGCATCTCGGCCTTGTCGCGGTAGTTGTATTCCACCGGCGCCACCGCCTCGTCCTGGCTGACGTGGAAGTCGTAGTTGAAGTCGCTGCCCCACGACGAATACCACGGCAGCGTCCAGCCCATGCGCGCCTGGAAGCGCAGCAGCTCGTCCAGCGGCGCGCGCGAGACCAGCGCGAGCGTGGTGTCGCGCGCGTGCAGATGGGCGAGGTGGCCGATGTTGTCCACCAGGAAGGAGCAGCCGGGGCAACCCTCGCCGCGGTCGCGGAGGAACATGAAGTGGTACACGATCAGCTGGCGCCGGCCTTCGAACAGGCCGAGCAGGGTGGCTTCGCCGTGCGGCGTGTCGAACAGGTAAGGCTTGTCCACCGGCACGATCGGCAGCGCGCGGCGCTGCGCGTTCAGCCGGTCCAGCATGACGGTGGCGGCCTTCTCGGCAGCCAGCAGTTCCTTGCGGGCACCCAGCCAGGTTTCGCGGCTGGCAATGGCGGGGAGTGTCGGCATCGGTCGTCTCCGGGTCTGGTGTATTCCCGGAAACGACGAACGGGGCAGGCCGCAATCGACATGCCCCGTGATCGCGGTCGGACGTGGCTCAGGCGGCCACGTCCACCAGCACCAGCTCGGCATCCTCCAGCGCGGTGACGCGCAGAACGCGCTCGTCGCGGATCGCGGCGCCGTCGCGTGCCTCCAGCCTCACGCCGTTCAATTCCACCGCGCCGCGCGCCGGCACCAGGTAGGCGTGGCGGCCCGGCGCCATCGCGTATTCCGCCGTCTCGCCGGCCTGCAGCGTGGCGCCCAGCACGCGCGCGTTGGTGCGCAGGGGCAGGGCGTCGGGGTCGCCCGGGAGGCCGCTGGCCATCGCCACGAAGCGTCCGGCGCGCTCGCCCCTGGGGAACGGCCGCGTACCCCACGACGGCGGCTGGCCGTGCGCGTCGGGGATGATCCAGATCTGGAAGATGCGCGTGGTCTCGTCCTCCAGGTTGTACTCGGCGTGGGTGATGCCGCTGCCCGCGCTCATCACCTGCACGTCGCCGGCCACCGTGCGGCCCTTGTTGCCGAGGCTGTCCTGGTGGCTGATCGCGCCCTCGCGCACGTAGGTGATGATTTCCATGTCGGCGTGCGGGTGCGGCGGAAAGCCGGTGTGCGGCGCGATGGTGTCGTCGTTCCACACGCGCAGCGCGCCCCAGCCCATGCGCGCCGGGTCGTGGTAGCCGGCGAACGAGAAGTGATGCTTCGCGTCGAGCCAGCCGTGGTCGGCGCCGCCGAGGCGGTCGAAAGGCCTGCGTTCGATCATGGGAATGCCCTCATGGTTGGATGGCCACAGCATGAAGGCGAACGCGCCGCGGGAGAACGGGCGCGCGGCGAACGGATTGTTTCCGCGATCAGGCCGCTGCGCCCGACACCGACAGCGCCAGGCCCACGCAGGCGCCGAGGCAGGTGACCGCCAGCACGACGCGGAACGCGTGCAGCAGCCAGCCGCCGCCTTCGCCGCGCACGCCCAGCAGGAAGGCCGCCAGCGCGGCCACGAACAGCACGGTGCCGGCGGCGACCAGCGCCGGCGAACCCCGCAGCGTGCCCGCGATCACGCCGAGATTGCCGGCGTTGAACAGCAACCATTCGGCGGCCCGCCAGCGCGGCGGCGGCAGCCGCCCGGGCAGCCCGGCCTGGCCCAGCCCCAGCACGGCTTGCGCCACGCCTGCCACCAGCACCAGGTAGGCCACCATCCATACCAGCGGCCGGGTCGGTTCGTGTGCCACGGCGGCCGCCACGAAGCCCGCAGCCAGCAGGGCCGCCAGCGCCGTGAGCAGGAACGGCCGTGCCGCGCCGAGGCGCTCGTGCCATTCGACAGGAAGCGGCGTCCTCATGTGGACACCTTCGACGGGAGGGCGTCGGCACCGCGCGGCGCGGGCGGAGCGGCCAGCGCCGCAAGCTGCGCATGCCAGCGCTGCAGCGCCTGGGCGTCCTCGTCGTCCACCTCGATACGCGGAAACCACGCCTGCGCGCCGCCCGCCTGCAGCCAGGCGTCGAGCGCGCGGCCGAAGGCGCAGAAATCCCCGTAGCCGCGGTCGCCCAGCGCCAGCAGGCCGTAGCGCAGCTGCGCCAGCGCGGCGGGCTGCGCCATCGCCTCGTCGCTGAACGTCCCGGCCATGTCCGGCGGGTCGCCGTCGTAGGTGGTACTGGCAAGGAACAGCGCCTGGCCGGTGGCTTCCAGCAGCGGCCGGTCCAGCGCCTCGAAATCCACCACCTGCGCCGTGATGCCGGCGGCGCGCAACTGCTCGTAGGTGGCCTCGGCCAGATCCTCGGCCACGCCGGTCTGCGAGGCATAGGCGATCAGCAACGGGCCCGGTGCGAAGTGCGCGTCGGCGACGGGGCCGGACGGTTGCGCCGTGCGGTTGCCGGCCGGTGCGTCGGCCTGCTCCTGCAACCACGCCAGTTGAAACATGCCCATGCCGCCCGCCGGTGTCGCCGCTGTCGGCGGTCCATCCTAGCCATCGACGCCCGCAGCGCGCTGATGTGGGTCAAGCCCCGCCTGCTGGAAATCCCGCGCCGGCGGCCGCATATTTCAGAGTCAGCCATAGCGTGTGCGGAGGTTTCCATGGCTACCGGATGGGCCGGCGACGGCGCCGTGCAGGACCAGATCGACGCCACCGTCGCCGACGCGGTGCAGCGTGCCCGCGACCAGTTGAAGCGCGGCCCGGGCCTGGCCCGCTGCGAGGAATGCGACGCGCCGATTCCCGAGGCGCGCCGCCGCGCCATGCCAGGCGTGCGACTGTGCGTGGCCTGCCAGCAGGCGCAGGACGCCGAACGCGCGGCCAACCTCTACAACCGCCGCGGCAGCAAGGACAGCCAGCTGCGCTGAGCGGCCGTGGTTCTCCGCCGCGGCCGCGGTGTGCATGCGGCCGATTCGCGCGAATGCGAGCGGAGATGCGCCGCACGCGCCGATGGAACAGTCCGCACGGCCTGGAATTCAGGCGAGGCCGAATCCTCAGGCTCCCGCGCATTCATGCAAGGCCCAGCGCGAGTGCGCGACACTTCGCCTCTTTGCTCCCCACGAGGCGCGTGATCTTGCCTGATTCACTCCTTTCCCGCGGCGCGATGCTGCTGCTGGCCGCGGTGGGCTGCGCGCTGGCGGCTCCGGCCATGGCGACATCCGCGCCCGGGTTCGCGGGGCCACTGGCCGTGCACCTCCGCAGCGACAGCATCACGCTGCGCATGGCCAAGGCGCCGCAGCTCTACCTGGCCGGCACCATCGACGCCGCCGCGGTGGAGCAGATGCGGCAGCTGCTGCGCTCGGGCCGGGTGTCGCCCGGCACCGACATCTACCTCGACTCGTCCAGCGGCGACATCGCCGCCGGCATCGAGCTCGGCAGGCTGTTCCGCGCCGCCCGCCTCAGCACCCACCTCGGCACCTGGCACACGGGCTCGGCGCCGGCGCGGCCGGCCACCTGCCTCGACGCCTGCGCCTACGCCTGGCTGGGCGGCCTGTACCGCTGGTCGCCCAGCGGCACCGACCGCATTGGCCTGCACCAGAACCTGCTGCCCGACCGCGCCGCCGCCGAGCCCGGCGCGCCGCCGCCGGCCGAGCTGCGCGACTACGTCGCCGCGATGGACGTGGATCCCGCGCGCCTCGCCCAGGTGAGCGGCGCGATGGCGAACGGCATCGCCTGGTGGGACGCCGCCAGGCTGCTGCCCGCGCAGGTGGCGAACAACGGCCGCCTGCCGCTGGCGGCGTCCTACATGAAGACCCCCGGCGACGCGCCCCGGCTCGTGCTTTCGCAGACGGTGCGCGGCCGCGAGGACCAGGTGACGCTGCAGTGCGCGCCGGGCCAGGTCGCCCTGACAGCCCGCTACGCGGTGGGCGACGAACGCGCCCGCAGCCTGGCCGCCCGCGCGATGTACGCCTACTTCGAGGTGGGCGAGCAGGCCTGGCAGCCGCACCTGGGCAAGCGCCCGCAGGCGGACGGCGACGCGCTGGTGTTCGAGCGCCGCATGCCGTTCGCGGAACTCACGAATGTGCTGCGTACAGGTTCGCTGGGTGCCTGGGTCGAGATCACCGGCAGCCCGGTGCGGCTCGGCTTCTGGCTGGCGCCCTCGCTGGCCGAAAAACTCACGCAACCGTTCTATGCGGACTGCCAGGCCATGCAGCCCGGCTATGTGCCGCCGAAGGCGTCCGCGGGGCAGGCCAGGCCGTCGTTCTGGAAGCGGATCGGCCAGCGCCTGCGCGGAGGAGGTTGACCCTGCGGCGGCCCGGCGTCAGCGGTTGCCGTCATGCGAACCCGGCAGCGCCGCCGCCACCTCGCGGAACGACGCCAGCGCCGATTCCAGGTGCTCCACGATCTCCTGCGCCAGCACGTCCGGCGGGGGTAGGTTGTCGAGGTTGTCGAGGCTTTCGTCCTTGAGCCAGAAGATGTCGAGGCTGGCCTTGTCGCGGGCGACGAGCGTCTTGTAGTCGAAGTACTTGAAGCGCTCGGTTTCCTGGCGCTTGTGGCGGTTGGCCGGGTGGTAGCAGTCGATGAAGTCCTGCAGGTCCTCGCGCTTGAGCGGCTTGGTCTTGAGCGTGAAGTGCCTGTTGGTGCGCAGATCGTAGATCCACACGCCCTTGGTGTGAGCCTTCGGACTGGCTGGCTTCTTATCGAAGAACAGCACGTTCGCCTTCACGCCCTGCGCGTAGAAGATGCCGGTGGGCAGGCGCAGCAGGGTGTGCACGTCGCAGGTTTCCAGCAGCTTGCGGCGGATCTTCTCGCCGGCGCCGCCTTCGAACAGCACGTTGTCCGGCAGTACCACGGCGGCCTGGCCGGTGGTCTTGAGCATCGAGACGATGTGCTGCAGGAAGTTGAGCTGCTTGTTCGAGGTGGTCTGCCAGAAGTCCTGGCGCTCGTAGGTCAGCGCGTCGCGGTCTTCCTCGCCGTCCTCGTTGGTGATGGTCATGCTGCTCTTCTTGCCGAAGGGCGGATTGGCCAGCACGTAGTCGAAGGTCTTCCACGGTTCGGAGATCAGCGCGTCGGAGCGGTCCACGGCCGGCGTGCCATCCAGTTCACCGATGTTGTGCAAGAACAGGTTCATCAGGCACAGGCGGCGCGTGCCGGCGACGATCTCGTTGCCGTGGAAGGCCTCGTGGCGCAGGAACCTGGCCTGCTTGCGGTCGAGCGACGTGCCGGGGCGGGTGAGCCACTCGTGCACGCCGAGGAAAAATCCGCCAGTGCCGCAGGCCGGGTCCGCCACGGTCTTCATCGGCTCGGGGTTGACGCACTCGACCATCGCCTGGATCAGCGCGCGCGGGGTGAAGTACTGGCCGGCGCCGCTCTTGGTGTCCTCGGCGTTCTTCTGCAGCAGGCCTTCGTAGAGGTCTCCCTTCACGTCGGCATCCAGGCTCAGCCAGTTCTCCGCGTCGATCATCTGCACCAGCCGGGAAAGCTTGGCCGGGTCCTGGATCTTGTTCTGCGCCTTGAAGAAGATCGCGCCGAGCATGCCCGGCTCTTCGCCGAGCTTGTGCAGCACGTTGAGGTAGTGCGCCTCCAGCGGTTCGCCGGTTTTGCTCTTGAGGCTGTTCCAGTCGCAACTGCGCGGGATGTGGGTGGCGCGGTTGTGCGGCGGCTGGGCGTACTCGTGCGCGAGCTTGAGGAACAGCAGATAGGTGAGCTGTTCCAGGTAGTCGCCGTAGCCCACGCCGTCATCGCGCAGGGTGTGGCAGAAGTTCCAGATCTTCTGGACGAGGGTGTTGCTGTTCATGCGGTGGTCCTGGGCTTGCGGCCGCGTTGTTTCGCCGCGCTGTCGCGCATGGCGCGTTCGGCGCGGATGCGCTCCAGCAGCACGCTGGCGGGCTCGTCGTTGGGATCTTGCGGAACCAACTGGCCGGTGAAGGCGGCTTTGAGGATGTTCTTGCGCTGGGTGGTCGCTTGCTTCAAGGCCAGCTCGATGCTGGCCTCCTGCGCTGCCACGGCGTCAAGCATCGGGGAAAGCTGTTCCAAGATCTCGACGCCCTCATCTTCCGGGGCCACGGGAACGGGAAAAGCCCGCAGCATCGTCATATTGATAGACGCAAGATTGGTCGTCTGCTTGCCCGCCGTCTTGAACCAGGTCCTGCCAAATGTATTTCCGTGGTGTGAGATCAGCTCGGACGGAGTTGCAGGCAGGTAAGGCCGCAGTCGGAACACGTGATTTTGGTGGATGCATTCGGGCACTTCGCCGCGCCAGACCCAGCCACGGCCGAGTTTGTCGAGATCTCCGCCTTCGTTGAAGAGCACGTCCCGTGGCTGCAGGCGAAGGTCTTGGATGTCGGCCTCGGTAGCCTCGATGGTCCTAACTTGCGTGAGGTCGAGATAGCCACGTTGAACATTCGCCACCCGAAGGTAGGGCACTTCGCGAGTGGCTACCGTGGGCGAACGCTTCATACCCTTGGCGACACCCGAAGCGATGTCGCCGACCATATCCAGGCTCGCCCATGTCCACTTACTGGGCAGCACTGGCAAGTCTGCGGTATCTGGCGCGACAGGCTCAGGGTATTTGGCTTGCCAGCCCTTGGGTGGGGTCTTGCCTTGTTCGGCGTACTTGGCGAGTTGCTTGGCTTCCCAGCGAGCGCGGCGTTCGGTGAGGATGCGTTGGAGCAGGTCGGCGCCGGTTTCCTGGGGTTCGCCGGAGCGGGCGCGGGCGGCACGCCAGTCGGCGGTGAGGGCGCCTTCCACGGCGGCCTTCAGCAGCGACTGGCGGTACTGCGCCAGCTTGCGCTGCGCTGCCTTCAGTTCGGCCACGCCGGCGTCGAGGTCGGACAGCAGTTCTTCGAGCTTTTCGACGATGCGGGTTTGTTCGTGTCGTGGAGGGAGTGCGAATTTACGAGCCAGACTTTTACTGACCACAACAAATGGCTGAGCCGAGCCGCTTTTTATCCAGAAGTCTTCATCGTTAAGTGCGTACCACAAAAATTTGGTTTCGAACGCTTCCGGGTCAGGAATGATCACGTGCGTATTTGCTATCGCTGTCCATTCCCCATGTGCCAGAAATGACTTGCCACAACGCGCACCGACCGCAGAAACGACGATGCCATCCCCTTGATATTCAAAATGTTCAGTCCACACGTCGGGACCAGATGCACTGAAAGCCTGATAGAGCCGTCTTGATGGGAGGCTGCTCAACTTTCCTTTGATGAGTTTGGAGTTTCCCGCTCGTGTGGTGACCATTCCAGTGAGCTCGTTCACTACCCACCCAGTAGGGATATCACCGTTAGTCCAGACGCATAAGCTCAAGCCACCAACTCCTCATTCATTTCCGCCAGCAGCCCATCGAGCTGCTCGCCAAATACCTGCCACGCCTTCTGCAACCCGCCCTTGGCGGCGAGCTGGGCGTAGTCGAAATCTTCGGGGCTGATGGCACAGCTGGACGCGATGTGGTCCTTGATCAGCCGCAGCCACTCGGTCTGTTCGGGGGTGAACGACGTGGCGCGCTGCGCATTGTGCCGGAAGATCCAGGCCTGGAAACGCCTGTCCACGTTGTCGGCGAAGGGCCTAAGTTCGTCGTCCATCCCCAATGCGAAGCGCACCAGTGCCACCAGGTCGGTGAGCTGGCGGCGGGTGTCGGCGCCTTTCACCTTGCTGGCCTGCACGCGGGCATAGGCCGACCACAGGCGCTCGGTGGTGAGCATCAGCGGCGGGCGGCTCAGTGCTTCGTGCAGGTCTTCGATCATGGCGAAGGTGAGCGGGCGGCGCTGGTACGGCTGCGCGTAGAAGAAGCCCAGCGCGGCGATCTCGTCCTTGTGCTGGCTGAGGTAGTCGGCAAAGGCCTGCACGGTGGCCTGCGCCTTGGCCTCGGCCTGCGCGCCGTAGCCCGAGAAGGTGACCTGATCGAGGTTGAGGTGGTCGATCAGCTGCTCGTGCTCGCGGCGGGCGGTTTCCAGCATGTCTCGCAAGGCCGGATCGTCGAACGGCTGGCAGGCGGCGGTGATGCGCTGCTCGCGGGCGGCGTCGAGTTCGCCCGGGGTGAGGGTGTCCTCGCTGCGGGTGATGCCGGCGGCCTTGGCGGCGTCCAGCGCATCGGCCACCACGCGGTCCGGGTCCACCGCTTCGATCAGGCCGCGAGCCAGCTCGCGCAGGCTGAGTCCCTGGGCCGCCTGGGTGATGCGTGCCTGCGCCTTGTCGTCCAGCTGCTTGGCCATGCGCACCAGGCGGTTGCCGAGGCTGAGCACGGTGTCCTCGTCGCGCCCGCCGAAGGCGATGCTCTTGAGTAGTTGCTCCAGGCTGGCGCCGGGCTTCTTCTCCAGCGGGCGGCTTTCGGTCTTGAGCGACTTTTCCACGCCCACCGCGTCGATCAGCACGAAGCGGGTCTTGGCGCTGTCGGCGCTGCCGCTGACCTTCTTAAGCGACTCGACGTCCAGACTGCGCACGCCGCGGCCCTTCATCTGCTCGTAGTAGCCTTTGGAGCGCACGTCGCGCATGAACAGCAGCACTTCCAGCGGCTTCACGTCGGTGCCGGTGGCGATCATGTCCACGGTGACGGCGATGCGCGGGTGGTAGTCGTTGCGGAAGTTGGAGAGCACGGTGTCCGGGTCATCCTCGGCGCGGTAGGTGACCTTCTTGCAGAACGCGTTGCCCTCGCCGTAGACCTCGCGCACGATCTGGATGATGTCGTCGGCGTGGCTGTCGGTCTTGGCGAAGATCAGCGTCTTGGGCACTTCCTGCCGGCTGGGAAACAGGGCGTTTTCCACCGCACTCTTCATCGCCTGGATCACGGTGCGGATCTGGCTGGGGTTGACCACGGAGCGGTCCAGCTCTTTGCCGGTGTAGTCGATGTCCTCTTCCGTTTCGGCCCAGCGCTTTGCGCGGGTCTCGCGGTGGCGGTGGTCAACCCATTCCTTCGCCTTCACCTCGGCGCCGGCCTTGGTGATCTGGGTTTCGATTTCGTAGACGTCATAGCCCACGTTGACACCGTCGATCACCGACTGCTCGTAGCTGTATTCGGCCACCACGTTTTCGTTGAAGAAGCCGTAGGTGCGCTTGTCCGGGGTGGCGGTGAGGCCGATGAGGAAGGCGTCGAAGTAGTCCAGCACCTGCTTCCACAGGTTGTAGATGCTGCGGTGGCACTCGTCGATGACGATGAAGTCGAAGGTCTCGATCGGCACGGTCGGGTTGTAGCGGACTTCGCGCGCCGGCTTGGTGCCGGGCGGCAGCTCGGCCAGCGAGATGTCCTCGGCGGATTCGTCGATGGCCTCGCCGGAAAGGATCGAGTACATGCGCTGGATGGTGCTGATGCACACCTGCGCGTGCGGATCGATGCGGCTGCTGGCAAGGCGCTGCACGTTGTACAGCTCGGTGAACTTGCGGCCGTCGTCCGGCGGTGTGTAGGCCATGAACTCCTGGTGCGCCTGTTTGCCGAGGTTGCGGGTGTCGACCAGGAACAGGATGCGTTTGGCCCCGCCGAACTTCAGCAGCCGGTAGACCGAGGTGATGGCGGTGAAGGTCTTGCCGGCACCGGTGGCCATGTGTACCAGTGCGCGCGGTTTGGCCATCCCCAGCGACTTTTCCAGGCCAGTGACGGCACCGATCTGGCAGTCGCGCAGGTTGTCCGTCGGCAGCGGCGGCATCCGTGTCGCCAGCCGCTGGCGCAGGGTGTCGGGCTGGGCCGCCCATTCGGCCAGCGTGCGCGGCTGGAAGAAGTGGAACACCTCGCGGGCCCGTGGCCGCGGGTCGCCAGCGTCGGTGAAGTGGATGATCTGGCCGGTGCTCTCGTACAGAAAGCGCAACGGCGCGTTGTCCTTGCGCCACTTGAGCTGGGCGCCGGCGTAGCGCTCGGTCTGCGCCTCGTGCACGGTGAGGTTTTCGCCGGCTTCGTCCCGCTTGGCCTCGATGACACCCACCGGCTGGCGGTCCACGAACAGCAGGTAGTCGGCCGGGCCGGTGTCGGTGGGGAATTCGCGAACGGCAATGCCAGTTGCCGCGCCAAGGTTGAGGGTTCTGGTGTCCTGGATGAGCCAGCCCGCGTCTTGCAGCTTGCGATCAATCACTTCCCGTGCGCGCGCCTCGGGCGTCATGGGCGATTCCCCTGCGTCGTTCCTGCGGCAAGTGTAGAGGCTGGGGAGCTGCGTCGCTGCACGTTGGCGATCTCGACCCATGAGACAGCAAGGGCTAAGCCTGTGTCGGTGGCGCCGATGGTCGGCGTCGCCCGAATGTCTACAGGAGCAGGGTCATGGCCAATCAAGTCGAAATACGTTGCATCAACAAGTCGAACCGCTACGACGCGCATGAGCGGATCCTTCGTGTCGGAGGCGTCAACCCAAACGGGGAACGCTGGCAGCTGAGCCAGCAGGATGCGATTGCAGGGATCGAGCGCGGTACGTGGAGTTTCTACGTGTCGCGCGCCGGAAACACCGTGCGGGTGCTGGTGGCCGTCAGCCGGTTCGGCCACAAATACCTCAAGACCGAAGCGGATGGCGAGCAACCGGACAACCTGCTCAGCTTGCCGGAGTGTCCCTGAGTTCAGGCGACAAGCCGGACAGGGTCGGTCGCAAGTCCCGGCGACCCGGCCGCAACGCAATCTGTCTCGCGCGCAAGGCTCCGGGCGTTGCGCGCGGGTCTTTTTGTCCGGCGCGCGGCTCGCGGAGCCTTGCGCATGGGTCTTTTAGTCCGGCGCGCGAGGCTGGTCGGCCTTGCGTGCGGGTCTTTTTGCCTTGCGCACGGGGCTTTGGGCGTTGCGCGCAAGGCTCGGACCCTTGCGCGCAAGGCCGGCGGAGTGGCGCGCAAGGCTTTTTGCCTTGCGCGTGGGACTAAAAGCCTTGCGCTCGGAGCTTGGGGCCTTGCGCTGGCCCTGCGCGGGGGGAATGGCAGGGCGGGGCGGTGTGCGCGCCGTGGTCGGCGGGCGCGGGCAGGTTTTGCGGAATAGGCCGGTGCGGATGCGGGGCGACGCCCTACAAGCCCGGGCGGAGTGGGCGGATAGGCTGCCTGCGCCGGCCCTGCGGACCGGCGCGACCTTCCCATCATTCATGGAGCGAACATGAGCCAGAACCTCGTCGACATCGACCTTACCGCCGACGCCCTCGCCGCCATCGACAACGCGCTGACTGCGCTGGAGGCCGGCCTCGCCCCGCTGGTGGCGCTCACGCCGGACCAGCGCCACCAGCTGGTGAAGATGGGCGACAAGTCCGAATCGTTCTGCCGGCAGGCGGGCCACGTGTTTGCGCAGAACCCCGGCGTGCTGCCCGGCAATTTCGACCTGGCCGCCTACCAGCGCGACCTGGCCACGCTGGATGCGCTGCGTCCGCGCCTGCTGCGCCTCGGCCGGCTGTACCAGCGCGGCGCGGATACGGAGATGGCGCTGGGCAGCGACCTGATGAGCAGTGCGCTGGAGGGTTACGCGGTGCTGAAGGTGGCCGGCAAGGGGCAGGGGCTGGACGAGATGCGCCGCATGCTTTCGGCGCGCTTTACCCGCGCTGCGAAGGCGGGCGCTACACCGGCACCGGCGGGGGAGCCGACGCCGGCGTGAGGTTCGCCGGCGGCGCCCGCATGGCCATGGCCGGCGGGCGCAAGTCGACGGCATAAAGCAAAGGGCGGCCTGTGGCCGCCCTTTGCGTTGGAACGAAGGTGGTGCCGGGCGGTCGCGCGATCACAGCGCTTCGAAGATCCCCGCCGCGCCCATGCCGGTGCCGATGCACATGGTCACCATGCCGTACTTCTGCTTCCTGCGGCGCAGGCCGTGCAGCAGGGTGGCGATGCGCACGGCGCCGGTGGCGCCCAGCGGGTGGCCGAGCGCGATGGCGCCGCCGAGCGGGTTCACCTTGGCGGGATCGAGCCGGAGGTCGCCGATCACCGCCAGCGCCTGCGCGGCGAACGCTTCGTTGAGCTCGATCCAGTCGAGCTGCTCCTGCCTGATGCCGGTCTGCGCGAGCGCCTTGGGGATCGCCTCCTTCGGGCCGATGCCCATCACCTCGGGCTTGACGCCGGCGACGGAGAAGCCCACGAAGCGGCCCAGCGGCGCGAGGTTGTACTTCTTCAGCGCGGCCTCGCTGGCCAGCAGCACGGCGCCGGCGCCGTCGGACATCTGGCTGGAGTTGCCCGCGGTGACGGTGCCGCCGAACTGGCCGTTCCTGAACACGGTCTTGAGCTTGCCCAGCACCTCGGCGGTGGTGCCGGCACGCGGGCCTTCGTCGGCGCTGATGACGCGGCTGTCGGTGACGATGCCGCGGGTGGCGAGGTCGGGGTAGCGGTCGTCGAGCCGGAACGGGGTGATCTCGTCGTTGAACTCGCCGGCGGCCTGCGCGGCCAGCGCGCGGCGGTGGCTTTCCACCGAGAACGCGTCCTGCGCCTCGCGGCTGACCTTCCACTGCTTGGCCACGTTCTCGGCGGTGATGCCCATGCCGTAGGCGATGCCGATGTGCTCGTTGCTGAAGATCGCGGGGTTCATCGCGATCTTGTGGCCCATCATCGGCACCATGCTCATGCTCTCGGTGCCACCGGCCAGCATCAGGTCGGCCTCGCCGAGGCGGATGCGGTCGGCGGCCATCGCCACGGCCTGCAGGCCGGAGGAGCAGAAGCGGTTGATGGTGACGCCGGGCACGGTGTCGGGCAGGCCGGCCAGCAGCAGGCCGATGCGCGCCACGTTCATGCCCTGCTCGGCCTCGGGCATGGCGCAGCCGATGATGACGTCGGCGATCTCGTGCGGGTCGATGCCGGGTGCCTGCGCCAGCACCGCCTTGATCACGTGGGCCAGCATGTCGTCGGGGCGGGTGTTGCGGAACACGCCGCGCGGCGCCTTGCCCACCGGGGTGCGGGTGGCGGCGACGATGTAGGCGTCTTGCACTTGCTTGGTCATGGTTCTTGCTCCGTGGCGTCGCGCATCAAGCAGCGACGCGCCGTTGGTTTGTTTTGTTCGTCATTCCGGCGCAGGCCGGAATCCAGTCTCGACAGTGGTCGCTTTTTGCCGCTGGATCCCGGCCTGCGCCGGGATGACGTGCCTGTGAAGTCCGATCAGTTCCTGAGCGGCTTGCCGGTGGTCATGGTGTGGGCGATGCGGGCCTGGGTCTTTTCGGTCTTGGCCAGCTCCACGAAGT
Source organism: Rhodanobacter aciditrophus (assembly GCF_050026795.1). Lineage (NCBI taxonomy): Bacteria > Pseudomonadati > Pseudomonadota > Gammaproteobacteria > Lysobacterales > Rhodanobacteraceae > Rhodanobacter > Rhodanobacter aciditrophus. The sequence goes on along the minus strand of NZ_JALBWP010000012.1, from coordinate 381,117 downwards.
GCTTGCGCTCCAGCTCCAGCAGCCACTCCTCGTCCACCAGCGAGCCGCGCTCCACGTTGCCGCCGCACAGGGTGTCGGCGATGCGGGTGGCGATGGCGATGTCGTGCTCGGAGGCGAAGTAGCCGGCCTGCAGGTTGGCCAGCGAGGCCTTGAAGGTGGCGGTGCCCACGTCGCCGGCGACCGGCACGTTGCGCTGATACAGCGGCGGGCGGTAGCCGGATTCGGCCAGCGACAGCGCCACCTTCTTCGCCACGTAGAGCAGCTCGTAGGCGTTGAACACGACCACGTCGCTGTCGCGCAGCAGGCCCATGTTCTTCGCCTCGATCGCGCTGGGCGAGACCCTGGCCATCGCCACCGTCTCGAACACCTTCTTCAGCGCCTCGAACGGATCGGCCGGGTTGGCCTTGGCCGCGCGCACGGCCAGCTCGTGCAGGCCGCCGCCGGCGGGCAGCAGGCCCACGCCGGCCTCGACCAGGCCGATGTAGCTTTCCAGCGCGGCCACGGTGCGTGCGGAGTGCATCTGGAACTCGCAGCCGCCGCCCAGCGCGAGGCCGCGCACGGCGGACACCACGGGAACGAGCGAATGCTTGATGCGCATGCTGGTGCGCTGGAAGTTGGCGACCATCTTCTCGAAGTCGTCGAACCTGCCGGCCTGCAGCAGGCCCAGCGCGCCCTTGAGGTCGGCGCCGGCGGAGAACGGCTCGCCGGTCTGCCAGATCACCACGGCCTTGAGCTTTTCCTCGGCGATGCCGATGGCGTGCTGGATGCCGTCCAGCACCTGGTCGTTGACCGTGTGCATCTTGGTCTTGAAGGAGAGGATGCCCACGCCGTCGTCGCCCAGCGTCCACAGGCGCACGCCGTCGTTCTCCCACACGGTGCTGCCCTGGTCGAAGGTCTCGCCGAGGATGGGATCGGGGAACAGCTGGCGCGCGTAGACCGGGTGCGCGGAGCGCGACTTGTACTTGCCGTCGGCGGCGGACCAGGAGCCGTCCTTGCCGTGCACGCCGTCGCGGCCGTCCAGCACCCAGGCGGGCAGCGGCGCGCTGCTCATCGCCTTGCCGGCGGCGATGTCCTCCTGCACCCACTTGGCCACCTGCTGCCAGCCGGCGGCCTGCCAGGTCTCGAACGGGCCGAGCTTCCAGCCGTAGCCCCAGCGGATGGCGAAGTCCACGTCGCGCGCGGTGTCGGCGATGTCGGCGAGGTGGTAGGCGGTGTAGTGGAACAGGTCGCGGAAGGTGGCCCACAGGAACTGCGCCTGCTTGTCCGCGGAGGCGCGCAGCTTGGCGAACTTCTCGGCGGGGTTCCTGATGGCGAGGATGGCGGCCACCTCGTCCGAGGCCTTCTGCTCGCTGGCGCGGTAGTCCTGCTTCGCGACGTCGAGCACCACGATGTCCTTGCCGGCCTTCCGGTAGAAGCCGGCACCGTTCTTCTGGCCCAGCGCGCCTTTCTCGATCAGTGCGGAGAGCCACACCGGCGACTTGAAGTAGGCGTGCCACGGGTCGTTCGGCAGCGTGTCGGCCATGGTCTTGATGACGTGCGCCATGGTGTCCAGGCCCACCACGTCGGCGGTGCGGTAGGTGGCGCTCTTCGGGCGGCCCACGGCGGGGCCGGTGAGCGCGTCGACCACGTCGAAGCCCAGGCCGAACTGCTCGGTGTGGTGCATGGTGGCCAGCATCGAGAACACGCCGATGCGGTTGCCGATGAAGTTCGGCGTGTCGCGGGCGATCACCACGCCCTTGCCGACGGTGGTGACGAGGAAGGCTTCGAGGCCTTCGACCACCCTGGCGTCGGTGAGGCGGGTCGGGATCACTTCGACCAGGTGCATGTAGCGCGGCGGGTTGAAGAAGTGCACGCCGCAGAAGCGGTGGCGCATTTCCTCCGGCAGCGCCTCGGCCAGGCCGTTGATCGACAGGCCGGAGGTGTTCGACGCCAGCACCGCGGCGGGCGCGACGTGCGGGGCGATCCTGCGGTAGAGGTCCAGCTTCCAGTCCATGCGCTCGGCGATGGCTTCCACGATCAGGTCGCAGCCTTCCAGCAGGGCCAGGTGCTCGTCGTAGTTCGCCGGGATGATGGCGGCGGCGAGGCTGGCGTCGGCCAGCGGGGCGGGCGAGAGCTTCTTCAGGTGCTCGATGGCCTTGAGCGCGATGCCGCTCTTGGGGCCTTCCTTCGCGGCGAGGTCGAACAGCACGGTCTCGACGCCGGCGTTGGTCAGGTGCGCGGCGATCTGCGCGCCCATGACGCCGGCGCCGAGCACGGCCGCCTTGCGGATGCGCAGCGCCGGGGTGGTGGTGGATGGAGCGGTCATTGGATTCTCCAGGTGTGATGCGAATACATGAGGCGGGAAGGACATGGAACGCGGCCGGCGCTCAGCGGCCGGTGAAGGCAAGGTCGCGGGCGCTCATTCGCCGGCCCTCAGGCCGGCGGCGGCGAAGCGGACGAGGTGGGCGACGGTCTGCTCGCGGTGGACGCTTTCGCTGACGTCGTGCTTGCGCTGGATCATGCCGAAGCCGGACATCGCGTGGGTCAGCGCGCCGGTGACGAGGTCGATGCGCCAGTACAGCTCCTCCTTGCTCAACCGCGGCAGCAGGCGGGCGAATTCGGCGGTGAACTGGCGCATCACGTGGCCGTAGTTCTCGGACAGGAACTTGCGCAGGGTGTCGTCGTGCTCGGCGAAGGCGCGCGCCAGCACGCGCATGAACAGCGAGCCGTTGTCGTCGTGCGACAGTTCGAGAGCAGGGCGGATGAAGGCGTCCAGCACGTCCTCCAGCCGGGTCTCGGGCTGGCCGGCCACCCTGGCCAGTGCGGCCAGGCGCCGAGCATTCAGCGCGTCCAGCCGGCGCCGGAACACCTGCTCGACCAGCTTCTCCTTGGACCCGAAGTGGTAGTTCACCGCAGCGAGGTTGACCCCGGCGGAGCTGGTCAGCTGGCGCAGCGAGGCGCCGTCGAAGCCGCGCTGGGCGAACAGCGCCTCGGCGGCGGCGAGTATGCGTTCCTTGGTGGAGCCGGTACGGTTCACGGATCGGGTCTTCCCAGGTGGCCGGGGGTGTCGTTCAAACGATCGTTTGAGCATACGCGGGCGGCTTCGCCGCCGTCAAACCGCCGGGGCGGCCGGCCCGTGCGCGACTTGCGAATGGGATAGAATCTGTCAAACTTCGCAGGCTAAACCCGCATTCCGAGTCGGTTTTGGCTCATCGCGGCGCAACGCCGACTCCTCATTCCATCCCGTTTCCCGGAGCACCCCCATGGCGCTGGAGCGCACCCTTTCCATCATCAAGCCCGATGCCGTCGCGAAGAACGTGATCGGCGAGATCTACGCCCGTTTCGAGAAGGCCGGCCTCAAGGTGGTCGCCGCCAAGATGGCGCAGCTGTCGCGCGCCGAGGCCGAGGGTTTCTACGCGGTGCACAAGGAGCGCCCGTTCTTCAAGGCGCTGGTGGAGTTCATGATCTCCGGCCCGGTGATGATCCAGGTGCTGGAAGGCGAGAACGCGATCCTGAAGAACCGCGAGCTGATGGGCGCCACCAACCCGAAGGAAGCCGCGCCGGGCACGATCCGCGCCGATTTCGCCGACTCGATCGACGCGAACGCGGTGCACGGTTCCGACGCCGCCGAGACCGCGAAGGTGGAGATCGCCTACTTCTTCGCCGCGACGGAAGTGCACTCCCGCTGATGCGTTCATCGATGAACGCGGAGATCGAAACGCGGCCGCCCGTGGCCGCACGAGTTGAGCCAGGGCGTTCATCCATCAACGCGAAGATCAAAAGGCGGCCGTCCGTGGCCGCGCTCAGAAAAAGGACATGAACCAGGTACCCGCCACTTCATCCGATCCGACCGGCACCGCCGGCAAGGTCAACCTGCTCGACTTCGACCGCCAGGGGTTGCGCGACTTCTTCGCGCAGCTCGGCGAGAAGCCGTACCGCGCCGAGCAGGTGATGAAGTGGATCTACCATCACCTGGAGTCCGACTTCGCCAACATGACCGACGTGGGCAAGGCGCTGCGCGCCAAGCTCGAGGCGAGCTGCCACGTCGGTCCGCCGAAGACGCTGCTGGACAAGGCCGCCGCCGACGGCACGCACAAGTGGCTGCTGGGCATCGATGCCCGCAACGCGGTGGAGGCGGTGTACATCCCCGAACCCACCCGCGGCACGCTGTGCGTGTCCTCGCAGATCGGCTGCGCGCTGAACTGCCAGTTCTGCTCCACCGGCGCGCAGGGCTTCAACCGCAACCTCGCCACCGCCGAGATCATCGGCCAGATGTGGGTGGCGGCGAAGCAGCTGGGCAACGTCACCCACCAGAACCGTCGCATCACCAACGTGGTGATGATGGGCATGGGCGAGCCGCTGGCGAACTTCGACAACGTGGTGCGCGCGATGAACCTGATGCGCGACGACCTCGGCTTCGGCCTCGCCGCCAAGCGCGTCACGCTGTCCACCGCGGGCATGGTGCCCTGGATCGACAGGCTTTCCGAGGTGATCGACGTGTCGCTGGCGGTGTCGCTGCACGCGGCCAACGACGAGCTGCGCACCGAGCTGATGCCGATCAACAAGCGCTATCCGCTGGCCGAACTCACCGCCGCCTGCCAGCGCTGGATCGCGCGCAAGCCGCGCACCTCGATCACGTTCGAATACACCCTGATGAAGGGCGTGAACGACCAGCCCGAGCATGCTAAGCAGCTGATCCGCTTCATGCGCAGGCTGCCGACCTGCAAGGTCAACCTGATCCCGTTCAACCCCTTCCCCGGCACGCGCTACGAGCGCTCGGACGCCGAGACCATCCGTGCGTTCCAGACCCAGTTGCTCAACGCCGGCATCCTCACCATGCTGCGCCGTACCCGCGGCGACGACATCGACGCGGCCTGCGGCCAGCTGGCCGGGCAGGTGAACGACCGCACCCGGCGCAGCGCCGGGATTCGCCAACGTGTGGACCAAGAGGTGACGCATGCGCTGTAAGCCGCTGCTGGGGTTCGGTCTGGCGCTGGCGCTCGCCGGCTGCGTGACGGTGGGCGGTGGCGACAACGGCAACGGCAGCGGCAGCGGGCAATCGAGCAGCGCCAACATCGCGGCGACCAGCAAGGCCGACCAGCGCCAGGACGCGGCCCGCATCCATACCGAGCTGGCCCAGCATTACCTCGCCGACGGCGACCTGCAGGACGCGCTGGCCAAGCTGCAGCTGGCATTGAAGTTCGACCCGAACTACGCGCCGGCACACACCGTGATCGCGGTGGTCTACGAGAAGATCAACAACCTCCCCGAGGCCGAGGCCCACTATCGCAAGGCGGTGGCGCTGGAGCCGACCAAGGGCGGCCCGAACAACAACCTCGGCCAGTTCCTCTGCCGCACCGGCAAGGTGCAGGAATCGATCGGCTACTTCAACAGGGCGGTGGCCGATCCCTTCTACGCCACCCCCGACGTGGCACTGACCAATGCCGGCATCTGCCAGTTGCGGGTGAACGACACGGCCGGCGCGGAAGCGAGTTTTCGTGACGCAATCGCACGAAATCCCCGCAATGGCGATGCACTTTTCCATCTCGCCGAAGTACTCTACCGGCAGGGGGATGCGTTTCGTGCTCGGGCCTTCATCCAGCGTTTCGATGCGCTGGGCAAACCCAATGCGGCCGCTCTCAAGCTTGGTTACGATATCGAGTCGCGCTTGGGTAATACGGACGCAGCCCAGACCTATCTCAGGCGTTTGCAGGGCCAGTTCCCGGACTCGGAGCAGGCTCGCGCCCTGAAAACCACTGCCAGCAGTCAATGACCACGATGCAGCCTTCCCAGTCCGGCCAGGATCCGGCCGCGCATGATCTGTTCGTCGATCGGCGTGACGTCATGGAAGTCTCCGCCGCCAGTCACCCGCTCGACCACCACGACGCCGCCTTCGGCAGCCGCCTGCGGGCGGCGCGCGAGGCGCTTGGCAGGGACCTCGAGACCTGCGCGCACGCACTCAAGCTGCCGCTGCGCATCCTGCGCAAGCTGGAGCAGGGCGAGCACGCAGGCATCGATTCGAAGATCTACCTCGCCAGCTACATCGGCAAGTACGGCCAGTACCTCGGCATCAGCGAGGCCGAGATCCAGGCCGAGCAGGCGCGCATCCGCCAGGCCGAGCCGCCGCTGGTGGCCACCGGCGGCGTCTCGCATTCGCGCTTCCTGTTCGACCGCTACGCCACCGCCGCCACCTATCTGGTGCTTACCCTGGTGATCGTGGTGCCGACGGTATGGTTCGGCGTGCGCAGCACGCTGGATCGCGACCTCAGCCATCTCACCCCGCTGGATGCCTCGCCGGTGGCGCAGCAGGACGTGCAGGCCACCGTGCCGGGCAAGCCGGGCGCAGCCGCGGCTGCGGCGGCACCCGTCGCGAAGGCGCCGGTCGCGCAGCCCGCCCAGGATCAGCCGTTGATGGCCTCGATGGCGCCGTTCCCGAGCCTCGGCGACGACGCACCGCAGCCGCCGAAGGTCGCCGCGCCCGCGGCCGCCGCAGATGCGGGGACGGGCGGGCACAGCCTCAGCGTGAACCTCAGCGCGGCCAGCTGGATCGAGGTGACCGGGCAGGACGGCACGCGGCTGGAATATGGCCTGCTGCCGGCCGGCAGCAGCAAGACCTGGCACAGCGACCAGCCGCTGGACGTGCGCATCGGCAACGTCGGCGGCGCGCAGGTGAGCATCGACGGCCAGCCGGTGGCGCTCGACGGTTTCCGCCACGCCAACGTGGCGCATTTCCGCGTGCAGATCGCGGACGGCAAGGCCGCTGCAGCCAGCCTCTGACCGCTGCAGCGCAGGCGCGCGCCGCGCCTGCGGGCGATCCATTTCGGTTATGCTTGCCCATTCTTCGCCCCTGACCGGGCGAAGGGTGCCGGCGGACTGTTTTCCGTCCCCCGCACGCGGTGCGCGACGCGCACGATTTCCTTCAACGGTGAAGCATGGCATTCGACGCATACGACGACTACGAACAAAGCGAACGTGTCCAGAAATGGCTGCGCGAGAACGGCTTGTCCATCGCCGTGGGCATCGCGATCGGCCTGGTCGGCATCTTCGGCCTGCAGCAGTGGCGCAAGCACCAGGCGAACAACGAAGCCGCCGCCGCCACCCTGTACCAGCAGGCGCAGGTGGCGCTGGCCAGCGGCAAGCCGGAGGCGGCGACCGCCTTCGTCGACGAGCTGATGAAGGACTATGCCAAGTCGCCGTATGCGCTGTTCGCGGTCAGCGACCGCGCGAAGCAGCAGGTGCAGGACAAGCAACTGGACAAGGCGATCGCTTCGCTGCAGTGGGCGGAGGGGCACGCCACCGCCCCGGCGCTGAAGGCGCTGGTGCAGTTGCGCATCGCCCGGGTGCAGTTGGCCAAGGGCGACGGCAAGGCCGCGCTGGCCACGCTCGACGCGATACCGGCCGGGCAGTACACCGGCCTCGACCAGGAACTCCGCGGCGATGCGCTGGTCAAGCTGGGACGCGCCGACGACGCACGCAAGGCCTACCAGGCGGCGATGACGGCATTGGGTGAGGACGCGCCGCAGCATGCCGTCCTGCAGATGAAAATCGACGATCTGGCCGTGGCCGGGAAGCAGGGTGCATGAAAGTCGTGGTGAACAAGCGCGCATGGCTGGTCGCTGTCGGTTCGCTGGTGCTGCTGGCCGGCTGCAATTCGTTCAAGAAGAAGAACCTCGAGCCGCCGACTCCGCTGGAAAAGCATTTCAAGGCCACGGTGCAGGTCAGCAAGGTGTGGAGCGCACGCATCGGTGACGGTCCCGGCATCAGCGGCGTGCGCCTGCGCCCGACGGTGGTGGACGGCGTGCTGTACGCCGACAGCACCGACGGCAAGATCGCCGCGTTCGACGCCGCCACGGGCAAGAAGCTGTGGGAAAAGAGCAGCCGCACCAAGGGCTGGTTCGGCTGGGGCGACAAGAAGCGCCCTGACGCGCTGTACGCCGGCGGTCCGGCCGTGGCCGGCGACCTGCTCGTCGTGGGCACGCTCGACGGCCACGTCTACGGCATGAACGCGAAGGACGGCGGCCCGCGCTGGGAAGCCGACCTGGTCTCCGAGGTGGTCGCCGCGCCGGCGATCAGCGGCGACCTCGTGATCGCGCGCACCCAGGACGGCCGCATCTATGGCCTCGACGCCGCCACCGGCAAGCGCCGCTGGGTCTACGACCAGGGCAACGTGCCCACGCTCAGCCTGCGCGGCAACGGCGTGCCGCTGGCCGCGAACGGCGTGATATTCGTCGGCAGCGATGACGGCAAGCTGGTCGCGCTGCGCCAGGACAACGGCGAGAAGCTGTGGGAGCAGAAGCTCGCCAACGGCGAGGGCCGCACCGACATCGAGCGCCTCGACGACGCCGACGGCGCGATCCTGCTTGACGGCAGCACGCTGTACGGTGCCGCCTACCACGGCAACCTCACCGCGATCGACGGACCCAGCGGGCGTCCGCTGTGGTCGCACCCGTTCTCCACCTACACCGCGCTGGCCACCGGCGGCAACGCCGTCTACGGCGTCGACGATCAGGGCGTGGTGTGGGCGTTCGACCGCAGCGGCGGCGCGGACATGTGGAAGAACGACAAGCTGAAGTACCGCTGGCTGACCGGTCCCGCGGTGCAGGGCAACTACGTGGTGGTCGGCGACATGTACGGCTACGTGCACTGGCTGCAGACCGGCGACGGCGCGCTGGCCGCGCGCGTGCGCCTGTCGAAGAAGGCGATCCAGGCCCAGCCGCTGGTGGTGGGCGACACCGTGTACGTCGAGGACGTGAAGGGCCATATCGGCGCCTACCGTCTCGGTGCGCACTGACGCCGCACCCGCCGCAAGGAGCCGTGTTTCGCCATGCTGCCCGTCGTCGCCCTGGTCGGCCGTCCCAATGTCGGTAAATCGACCCTCTTCAACGCGCTGACGCGCAGCCGCGACGCCCTGGTGGCCGACCTGCCGGGCGTCACCCGCGATCGCCATTACGGCGTCTGCCACCTCATGGAAGAGCGGCCTTTCGTGGTCGTCGACACCGGTGGCCTGTCCGGCATGGACGAAGGCCTCGACGCGCTCACCGCGCAGCAGGTGCGCCTCGCCATCGACGAGGCGCAGGTGCTGGTGCTGGTGCTGGACGCGCGCGACGGCCTGCTGCCGCAGGACCGCAGCATCCTCGACGAACTGCGCCGCAGCGGCAAGCCGATCATCGCCGCGGTCAACAAGACCGACGGCCTGGACGAACAGGCCGCGCTGGCCGAGTTCGCCGCCTTCGGCATCGCCGCCACGCTGCCGCTGGCCGCCGCGCACAACCGCGGCACCGACCGCCTGCTTGCCGCGCTGCGACCGCTGCTGCCCGACGACGCTGACGGGGAAGCCGTGCCGGACGAGGACGGCAGCATCCGCGTTGCCATCGTCGGCCGGCCCAACGCGGGCAAGTCCACCCTGGTCAACCGCCTGCTCGGCGAGGACCGGCTGATCGTCTCCGACGTGGCCGGCACCACCCGCGACCCGATCCGCGTGCCGCTGGAGCGCGACGGCCGCCGCTACACCCTGATCGACACCGCCGGCGTCAGGCGCAAGGCGCGCGTCGAGGAGGCGCTGGAGAAGTTCAGCGTCATCAAGACCCTGCAGTCGATGGCCGCCGCGCAAGTCGTGGTGCTGATGATCGACGCGCGCGAAAACCTCGCCGACCAGGACCTCACCCTGATCGGCCACGCCCTGGACGAAGGCAGGGCGCTGGTGATCGCCGTCAACAAGTGGGATGGCCTGGACGCCTACCAGCGCGAGCAGTGCCAGCGTGCGCTGGAACGCCGCCTGCAGTTCGTGGACTGGGCGAAACAGGTCTACATTTCCGCGCTGCACGGGTCGGGGCTGCGCGAACTGATGCGCGCGGTGGTGCGCGCGCATGCCTCGGCCACGAAGGAACTCGGCTCCTCCGACCTCACCCGCACGCTGGAGCAGGCCTACCAGGGCTACCAGCCGCCGCTGGTGCGCGGGCACGCGCCCAAGTTGCGCTTCGCCCATCCTGGTGGCAGCAACCCGCCCACCATCGTGCTGCACGGCAGCCGCACCAGGCACATCGCGCCGGCCTACCAGCGCTATCTCGAGAACTTCTTCCGCAAGCGCTACAAGCTGGAAGGCACGCCGATCCGCATCGTGTTCCGCGAGGGCGAGAATCCCTACGCCGGCAAGAAGAACGTGCTCACCGAGGCGCAGCAGCGCAAGCGCCAGCGCATGATCCGCGAGATGAAAAAGCGCAAGCGCTGAGCGCGCGCTCGCGCCGGCAGGTCTAAACTGACGCGATGAACGACGCACTGAATCGCGAAAGCTGGCTGGTTTCGCTGCGCGCCAGCATTCCCGAGGTTTCTCCCGCCGAAGCGCTGGCCCGCCAGACCAGGGGCGCGCTGCTGGTCGACGTGCGCGAGGAGGGCGAGCGCGCCGCCGGCATGCCGGCCGGCGCGCTGGGCCTGTCGCGCGGCTTCCTCGAACTGCGCATCGAACAGAGCGAGCCGGACCGCGCGCGGCCGCTGCTCACGCTGTGCGGCAGCGGCGCGCGTTCGCTGCTGGCGGCCGAGGCACTCAGGCGCATGGGCTACCGGGAGGTGGCCTCGGTGGCCGGCGGCTTCGAGCGCTGGAAGACCGAAGGCCTGCCGGTGAGCGCCGCCGCGCTGGACGCCGACGCCGCCGAACGCTACGCGCGCCAGCTGCGCCTGCCGCAGGTGGGCGAGGCGGGACAGGCGAAGCTCGCCACGGCGAAGGTCGTGCTGCTCGGCGCCGGCGGCCTCGGTGCGCCGGCGGCGCTGTATCTCGCCGCGGCCGGCGTCGGCCAGCTCACCCTGGTGGACGACGACCGCGTGGAGCGCTCCAACCTGCATCGCCAGGTGATCCACGCCGATGCGCGCATGGGCATGGCCAAGACCGAATCGGCGCGCCTCGCGCTCAACGCGCTGAACCCGCGCGTGCGCGTCGAAACGCGCAACGAGCGGCTGCGTGCCGACAACGTCGAACGCCTGCTCGGGGGCCACGAGCTGGTGATCGACGGCGCCGACAATTTTCCCGCGCGTTACCTGCTTGCCGCCGCTACGCGACGACTGCGCCTGCCGATGGTGTACGGCGCGGTGGAGCGCTTCACCGGCCAGGTCAGCGTGTTCGATCCGCGCCGCAACGATGCGCCGTGCTACCGCTGCCTGTTCCCCGAACCGCCCGCAGCCGCCGACGCGCCCAACTGCAGCGAGGCAGGTGTGCTCGGCGTGCTGCCTGGCATCGTGGGCCTGCTGCAGGCCACCGAGGCGCTGAAGCTGATCCTCGGCATCGGCGAGCCGCTGGTCGGCCGCCTGCTGTCCTTCGATGCGCTGGGCATGCGCTTCCGCGAGACGCGCCTGCCGCGCGACCCGGCCTGCCCGGGCTGCGGTGCGGCGGCGCGCTTCACCGGTTACGAGGACATCGCCGCCTTCTGCGCCGCTGCCGGTTGAGCGAGATCGGCGGGAATCAGCGCATACAGCGCCGCGTCGTGGGCGCGGTCCCAGGCCCACAGCCGGTGCCTCGCCATGCCTTCGAACGCGGCGCCGAGCTTTTCCGCGACGCGGCGGCTGGCGTGGTTGCCGGGCAGCGTCACGATCTCGATCCGGATCAGGCCCAGTTCGGCGAAGCCGAAGCGCGCCACCAGCCGGGCGGCGGCGGTGGCGATGCCGTGGCCCTGGCGCGACGCACGCACCCAGTAGCCGAGGTTGGCGCTGCGATGCGGCAGGTTGAGCTGATTGAGCCCGCAGCCGCCCAGCAAGTCGCCGCTGGACGCGTCGCGTGCGGCGAACGCGAACTGCGTGCCGCTCTGCCAGGTCTCGCGGCAATGCGTCGTCCACGCCATGGCCTGCGCCATGCCGTAGTCGTCGCGGCACCAGGGCAGCCAGCGCCCCACGCTGGCGACCGATTCGCGCACCGCCGCATGCAGGTCGGCGGCATCCGCATCGCACCACGGCCGCAGCAGCAGGCGGCCGTCGGCGAGTGTGGGCGAAGTGTTGGCGACGGCATCTGCCATGGCGTGGCGTTTGTGCGCTGCGGCGGGAGCTTGGATAATGGCGCCTCTTCCGGCATGGCATCAACATGAGCGCACGCATACTCGACGGCAAACGCATCGCGCAGGAACTGCTGGAGCGGATCGGCCGGCGCGTCGCCGAGCGCAAGGCGCAGGGCCGGCCCGCACCGGGCCTGGCCGTGGTGCTGGTGGGCGACGATGCCGCCTCCTCGGTGTACGTGCGCAACAAGCGCAAGGCCTGCCACCAGGTGGGTTTCCGCTCCTTCGATTTCGACCTGCCGGCGAGCACCACGCAGGACGAGCTGTTCGCGCTGATCGACCGGCTCAATGCCGATCCCGCGGTGCACGGCATCCTGGTGCAGTCGCCGCTGCCGGCGCACATCGACGAAGACGCGCTGGTCGACCGCATCGACGCGGGCAAGGACGTGGACGGCTTCCAGGCGGTGAACGTGGGGCGCCTCGCGCTGCGCCGCTTCGGCCTGCGCCCGTGCACGCCCAAGGGCGTGATGACCCTGCTCGGGCACACCGACCGCCCGGTGCGCGGCCAGCACGCGGTGGTGGTGGGCGTGTCCAACCACGTGGGCCGGCCGCTGGCGCTGGAACTGCTGATCGCCGGCTGCACCACCACCTGCTGCCACAAGTTCACCCGCGACCTGGAAAGCCACGTGCGCCAGGCCGACATCGTGATCGTCGCCGTGGGCCGGCCGGGGCTGGTGAAGGGCGAATGGGTCAAGCCGGGTGCGGTGGTGGTCGACGTGGGCATCAACCGGCTCGACGACGGCCGGCTGGTGGGCGACGTGGAATTCGAGCCCGCCGCCGAGCGCGCAAGCTGGATCACGCCGGTGCCCGGCGGCGTCGGCCCGATGACGGTGGCCACGCTGATGGAGAACACGCTGGAAGCGGCGGAAGCGCGCGACGCGGCCTGATCCATTCAGCCTCCGCGCTGGCGGCATGCTGCAGTGCCGCGTATAATCCTCTCTTTGCCGCGGGGCTTACCATGCGCATACTCGCCGAGGCGCTCACCTACGACGACGTCTACCTCGTTCCGGGCCATTCCACCGTGCTTCCGCGCGACGTGGACACCTCCACCCGGTTCACCCGCAACCTGCGCCTGAACATCCCCATCGTCTCCGCCGCAATGGACACCGTCACCGAGGCGCGCCTCGCCATCACCATGGCGCAGCAGGGCGGCATCGGCATCATCCACAAGAACATGACGCTCGAACAGCAGGCCGCCGAAGTGCGCCTGGTGAAGAAGTTCGAGGCGGGCGTGATCCGCAATCCCTTCAGCGTCAGCCCGGACACCTCGATCCGCGAGGTGCTCAAGCTTACCCGCGCACACAACATCTCCGGCGTGCCGGTGGTGGAGGGCGAGAAGCTGGTCGGCATCGTCACCAGCCGCGACATGCGCTTCGAGCGCAAGCCCGACGACCCGGTGCGCAACATCATGACCCGGCAGGACAAGCTGGTCACGGTGAAGGAGGGCGCCAGCCAGAACGAGGTGCTGCAACTGCTGCACAAGCACCGCATCGAGAAGGTGCTGGTGGTCAACGACGACTTCCAGCTGCGCGGCCTGATCACCGTGAAGGACATCCAGAAGGCGCGCGACAACCCGAATTCGGTGAAGGACCGCAACGAGGCGCTGCTGGTCGGCGCCGCGGTGGGCGTGGGCGGCGATACAGAGCGCCGCGTCGAGGCGCTGGTCGAGGCCGGCGTGGATGTGCTGGTGGTGGATACCGCGCACGGCCATTCGCAGGGCGTGATCGACCGCGTGGCCTGGGTGAAGAAGCAGTTCCCGCAGGTGCAGGTGGTGGCCGGCAACATTGTCACCGGCGAGGCCGCGCTGATGCTGCGCGATGCCGGCGCCGACGCGGTGAAGGTGGGCGTGGGCCCCGGCTCCATCTGCACCACGCGCGTGGTGGCCGGCGTGGGCGTGCCGCAGATCACCGCGATCGACCTGGTCGCCACGGCGCTGAAGGATTCCATACCGCTGATCGCTGACGGCGGCATCCGCTATTCCGGCGACATCCCGAAGGCGCTGGCCGCGGGTGCCTCCACCGTGATGCTGGGCTCGATGTTCGCCGGCACCGAGGAATCGCCGGGCGAGGTCGAGCTGTTCCAGGGGCGCTCGTACAAGAGCTACCGCGGCATGGGTTCGATCGGCGCGATGCAGCTCGGTTCCAAGGACCGCTACTTCCAGGACAACGAAGCCGACGCCGACAAGCTGGTGCCCGAGGGCATCGAAGGGCGCGTGCCGTACCGCGGCCCGCTGCGCAACATCATCCACCAGCTGATCGGCGGCCTGCGCGCCTCGATGGGCTACCTCGGCGCGGCCACCATCGACGACGTGCGCCACAAGGCGCAGTTCGTCAAGGTGACCTCGGCCGGCGTCACCGAGGCGCATCCGCACGACATCCAGATCACCAAGGAAGCGCCGAACTACCGGCTGAATTCCTGAGGCAGGGCGGGCAGCAGATTCCTGCCCGACCCGCGATCCATGCGTGACGACGTTCCCGCGCCTGCGGGCACGACACGACCCATTCCGGACCCATTCCCGAAAAGCCCGAGTCCGATGCAGAACATCCATTCCGACAAGATCCTCATCCTCGATTTCGGCGCGCAGTACACACAGCTGATCGCGCGCCGGGTGCGTGAGATCGGCGTGTATTGCGAGATCTGGGCCTGGGACCACGACCCGACCGAGATCGCCAAGTTCGGCGCCAAGGGCATCATCCTTTCGGGCGGCCCCGAATCGACCACGCTGGAAGGCGCGCCGAAGGCGCCGCAGGAAGTGTTCGACGCGGGCCTGCCGATCCTCGGCATCTGCTACGGCATGCAGACGCTGGCCGCGCAGCTGGGCGGCGCGACGGAAGCGGCCGACCAGCGCGAGTTCGGCCACGCGGAAGTGGACATCGTGGCGAAGAGCCGCCTGTTCGACGGCCTGAGCGACCATGCCGACGCGCACCGTCTGGACGTCTGGATGAGCCATGGCGACCACGTCAGCCAGGCGCCGCCGGGCTTCGCCATCACCGGATCCACCGACCGCATACCGGTGGCGGTGATGGAGAACGAGGACAAGCGCTGGTACGGCGTGCAGTTCCATCCCGAGGTGACGCACACGAAGCAAGGCAGCGCGCTGCTCAAGCGTTTCGTCACCGAGATCTGCGGCTGCGCCACGCTGTGGACCGCCGCCAACATCATCGACGACCAGATCGCCCGCGTGCGCGAGCAGGTCGGCGAGGATCACGTGCTGCTCGGCCTGTCCGGCGGCGTGGATTCCTCCGTGGTCGCCGCGTTGCTGCACCGGGCCATCGGCGACCAGCTCACCTGCGTGTTCGTCGACACCGGCCTGCTGCGCTTCAAGGAAGGCGACCAGGTGATGGCCACGATGGCCGAGCACATGGGCGTCAAGGTGATCCGCGTGAACGCCGCGGCGCGCTACTTCGAGGCACTGGAAGGCGTGGCCGACCCGGAGGCCAAGCGCAAGATCATCGGCCGCCTGTTCGTGGAGATCTTCGACGAGGAATCGGCGAAGGTTACCGCCGCCGGCAACGGCCACGTGAAGTGGCTGGCGCAGGGCACGATCTATCCGGACGTGATCGAGTCCGCCGGCAGCAAGACCGGCAAGGCCCACGTCATCAAGAGCCACCACAACGTGGGCGGCCTGCCCGAGCACATGAAGCTCAAGCTGGTCGAGCCGCTGCGCGAGCTGTTCAAGGACGAGGTGCGCCGCATCGGCGTGGAACTCGGCCTGCCGCGCGAGATGGTCTACCGCCACCCGTTCCCCGGCCCGGGCCTGGGCGTGCGCATCCTGGGGGAAGTGAAGCCCGAATACGCCGAACTGCTGGCCCGCGCCGATGCCATCTTCATCGACGAGCTGCGCAAGGCCGACCTGTACGACAGGACCAGCCAGGCCTTCGCCGTGTTCCTGCCGGTGAAGTCGGTCGGCGTGGTCGGCGACGCGCGCGCCTACGAATGGGTGATCGCGCTGCGCGCGGTGGAAACCGTCGACTTCATGACCGCGCACTGGGCGCACCTGCCGTACGAGTTCCTCGGCAAGGTGTCCAACCGCATCATCAACGAGCTGCGCGGCGTCTCGCGCGTGGTCTACGACATCAGCGGCAAACCGCCGGCCACCATCGAGTGGGAGTGAGCGCCGCCCGTGCGGCTGCAGCATTGCTGCACCGGAGGCGCTGAAGAAATCCGCGTGCCTGCAGCAGGACGTCGTTCGAGTCCGGATCCGCCCGGATCGCTTTTGCCGTGGCGCTTGTCCCGGGTTGGATGGTGAATCGTTGACGGCCGCGGGACCCGTCAGTGCCGAGCTTCGCCCAGCAGGGATTCGGCAGCCTGCAGGCCCGAATACATCGCCGCAGGTACGCCAAAACCCGGGAACGTGGTTTGTCCCGCGAGGTACAGGCCGGTCAATGCGGTGCGATGCGGGAAGTAGTGGTTGGGTGTGGTGCCGGGGGCGATGCCGTAGAGTGCGCCCTCGTGCAGGTGGCGTTGCCGCACGAAATCCTGCGGATCGAGCGTTCGCAACGTATCGACCTTCAGGCCCGGGAGATGCCGATGCAGCGCTTCAAGGTGCATGCCGAGCGCATGCCTGGTCATGTCCGGCGTCCACTCCTGCGCGTGCGAGATACCGGAGACGGGCGCGTACGTCTCGATGATCGTTGTGCCCGGTGGCGCCAGAGTGGGGAGCACCGCCGTGGGCGTCGTCCACGACAGCCAGGGGCGCATGGCCAAGGGCGACTGGTGCATTTCGCCTTGGCGCGCCATGTCCGGCACGTGGTTGACGATGAAGGCATCGGACCTGGGCTCGAAGCGGCCGGCCAGTTGCACGGCGATCGCGCGGTGCGACAGCGGTGCCTTGCCGGCCCTGCGCCGCAACGTTCCTGGGACGTCCCGCGCCGGCAGCAAGCGTTCGACCACGTCGAAGCCCGCGCAGGTGGCAATCACCTGGCCAGCCGGAACGCGCTCGCCGCTGGCCAGCATGACGCCCGCCACGGCGCCGCGAACCACCTCGATGCGATCGGCCTTGCTGCCGCAACGGACCGGTACGCCAGCTTGCAGCAGCGCACGGTGCAGGGTCGCCGTGATCGCGCCCATGCCGCCAAGCGGCAGGTGGAACCCTTCCTCCAGCATGGCAATCAAGCCGATCATCTGCGTTGCGGGAAGGCGCCGGGGTGCCGTGCCGGTATAAAGCAGGGTGGACGCCACCGCCGCCTGCAAGGTCGGGTCGGGAAAGTGGCGCGCGATCAGGCGGTCCGCCCGGCCACCCAGCTTGGGCAGGTGATGCCACAGGCGTGCGATGGCCCGGGGCAGGGAGGGCTCGTTGGGGAGGATTTTGTCCACCAGGCAGCGATAGATCGGTTGCCAGTCGGCGTGCAGCTCGCGCAGCCCGTCGCGCAGCAGGAGCGTTCGTGCCTGTGACTCCACCCCTTCCGCATGGGCGACATCCGGTGATCCGAGGTGGATCACGGTACCGTCGTCGAGATGCGTTTCGTGCGGATGCGCGATCGGCATCAAAGGCACTTCGGCGTCGAAGTCGAGTCCCAGCTCTTCGAATGCGCGACGCAACAGCGAGGGTACGGCCACGTAGACCGCGCCGTTGTTGAACGTGCAGCCGTCCAACTGCGCGCCGGAGCAGCAGCCTCCGATGGCCTGCGCGGCTTCAAGCACGATCGTTTCTCTGCCGGCGCGCGCCAGACGCAGGGCGGCCGACAGGCCGGCCAGGCCGGCGCCTATCACGATGCATGGGCGGGAAACACTGGACATGTCGGGCGCTCGGGACGGAAGGGAAGGGAGGAGCGATGGGGCTCGGCGCATGCCAGGCGCTTCGCGTGCCGCTAATTATTGAACAATGTTCGATATTAGTCACTGTTCAATGTAAGCTGCAAGCATGGCGACCCCGACACGCAACGACCGCAGACGCGCCCGTACCCGCGAGCACCTCGCTGCGGTGGCGCGAGCGCTGTTCGAGCGGCACGGCTACGAGGCCGTCACCATGGAGCAGATCGCCGCGGAAGCGGATGTGGCCCGCGGCACGCTGTACAACCATTTCGCGTTGAAGGAGGCGGTGCTCGCGCACGCCCTGCATGCGCAACTGGCGCACGATCTGGAGCCGCTGTTGCACAAGGTTGTGGCCCGCCGCAGCCTGCGGACGCAGCTCGCCGGCGTCATGGAGGCATCGGCGCGATGGTGGGAGGCGCACCGCAGTTACGCCGCTCCCTATATCCGCCATCGTTTTCAGATGCTGGGGGACGGCAATGCCGGGCAGGGCGACTCGGAGATGCTCACCCTGTACGAGACGCTCATCGAGCAAGCACAGAGCCAAGGCGAGATTCGCAACGATATCCCTGCTGCGCTGCTGTCCAGCCATCTGCATTTTCTGTATCTGGGCGCGCTGCTGCGCTGGCTGGAAGATCGCCGGATCAAGCTGACCGACGAGCTCACTGGCGCCTTGGCCTTCTTCATGGCAGGTGCGGCGGTGCGATAGTCGGCCGCTGGCCAGCGCCGGGTTGCTACAATGGCGAAAAATCCCGCGTCGCATGATGGTCGCCCACAACCCCGCATCCCCCACGGTGTTCTCAGCCACCGACGAAGCCCACATGCGCCGCGCCCTGCAGCTGGCCGCGCATGCCCGCGACGCCGAGAGCGAGGTGCCGGTGGGCGCGGTGCTGGTGCTGAACGGGGAGATCGTGGGGCTGGGCTGGAACCGCAACATCACCCTGCACGATCCCACCGCACACGCCGAGGTGATGGCGCTGCGCGCAGCGGGAGAAAAAGTCGCCAACCACCGGGTGGTGGGGGCTACCTTGTACGTGACGCTGGAGCCGTGCGCGATGTGCGCGATGGCGCTGATCCACGCGCGCATCGGCCGTGTGGTGTACGCGGCCACCGACACCAAGACCGGCGCCGCCGGCAGCGTGTTCGACACCCTGATCGACCCGCGCCACAACCATCGCCTCGAGGTGCAGGGCGGCCTGCTGGCCGAGGAATCGGCCACGATGCTGCGGGATTTCTTCCGCGCCCGGCGCTGACTTTCACTTGCGGCCATGGGCGGACTCCCGTGGCTACCCCTGACCTGGATCAGGTCCGCCGGACAGGCTCGCCTTACAATGCGAATCATTCGCAATTGAGCCGAGCGAGTCGATGCAGATCGAAGCCGCCGAAGCCCTGCCGGGCACCGGAGCCCTCCGGGCGCGGCCACCAGGGGGACGACTGGCGCGCCTGCTGCGTTTTTTCGCCGTCGCCGGCCCCGGCATGGTGGTGATGCTGGCGGACACGGACGCGGGCAGCATCGTCACGGCGGCGCAGAGCGGGGCGGAATCCGGCTACCGGCTATTGCTGCTGCAGGTGATGCTGGTGCCGATCCTGTTCGTGGTGCAGGAGCTCACGGTTCGCCTCGGCATCTTCACCGGACACGGGCACGGCTACGCCATCCGCCGGCACTTCGGCCGGTTCTGGGCCTGGGTATCGGTGTCGACCCTGCTGTTCGCCTGCGTGGGGGCGCTGATCACCGAGTTGAGCGGCATCGCCGGCGTTGCCGCGCTGGTGGGCATCCCCGCCTGGCTCAGCATGCTCATCGTGGTGGCCGGGCTCACCGCGATGGTCTGCAGCGGCTCCTGCCTCACCGTGGAGCGCATCGCCCTGTGCATCGGGTTGTTCGAGTGCGTGTTCCTGCTCGTCGCCTGGCTCGCCCGGCCGGACTGGTCGGCGGCATGGGGCGAAACCCTGCGAGTGCCGTTCGCCGACCACCACTACCTGTACCTGGTGGCCGCCAACATCGGTGCGGTGATCATGCCGTGGATGGTGTTCTACCAGCAGTCGGCGGTGGCGGAGAAAGGTTTGACGGCCGCCGACCTGCGGGCGGCGCGATGGGATACCGCTATCGGCTCGGTGGCGACCCAGGCGGTGATGGCAGCCGTGCTGATCGCGGTGGCGGCCACGATCGGGCGCTCGGAACCGGGGCGACCGCTGGGTACTGTGCAGCAGATCGTGGAAGCGGTCACGCCGTTCCTGGGCCGCTGGACCGGCACCCTGATGTTCGCGCTGGGCATGACGGGAGCCGCGCTGGTGGCCACTATCGTGGTCACGCTCACCGCGGCCCGTGCGCTGTGCGAGGTGATGGGTCTCGAGCACTCCCTGCGCTATTGCCCGCAGGAGGCGCCGTGGTTCTATGGGTCCTACGCCTCGATCCTCGCCCTGGGGGGCGTGCTGGTGGCTTCCGGTACCGATCTGGTGGAACTGAGCGTGGGCGTGCAGGTGATGAATGCCTTGCTGCTGCCGATCGTGCTGGGCTTCCTGTTCCTGCTGGCCTGGCGCGTGCTGCCCGAGCCGCATCGCCTCAAGGGAGCCTATGCGGCCGTGGCCGGCGCCACCATCGCGCTCACCACCGGGCTGGGCCTGTACGCCGGCATCGCCGGTCTGCTCGGATAGCCGTCACACCTGCAACCGGTCGTCGTCGCGCGCCACCAGGCTGTACAGCACGGGCATCAGGAGCACGCCGATCACCAGGCGCGAGATCATGCCGGCGACGATCACCAGCGCGAACGGGCGCTGCGAGTCGGTGCCCACGCCGGTGGCCAGTGCCGCCGGCAGCAGGCCCAGCGCGGCCACCAGCGCGGTCATCATGATCGGCCGCAGGCGCAGCAGGGCGGCCTGGCGGGTGGCTTCGGCGATCCCCATGCCGCCCAGGCGCAGCTCGTTGACGCAGGAGATGTAGACCACCGAGGTCAGCACCGAGACGCCGAACAGCACGATGAAGCCGATGCCGGAGGACACCGAGAACGGCGTGCCGGTGAGCCACAGCGCGAGGATGGCGCCGACGGGCGAGGTGAGCAGCACGCCCAGCACGGTGATGAACGGGAACTTGAAGTTGCCGTACAGCACGAACAGCAGGCCGAAGATCAGCAGCACGGTGAGCGGCAGGATCACGTCCATCTGCGCGCGCGAGGCGGTGTATTCCTTGTACTCGCCGCCCCAGTCCAGCCGGTAGCCCTGCGGCAGCTTCACCTTCTGCGCCACCTGCCTGATCGCCTCGCCGACCGTGCTGGCGAGGTCGCGCCCGCTCACCGAGAACTGCACGCCGATGTAGCGCGAGTTGTCCTCGCGGTAGATGAAGGAGGCGCCGTTCTCGACCCGGATGTCGGCCAGCGCCTTCAGCGGAATCTGCTGGCCGCCGGGCGTCAGCACCGGGATGTCGCCGATCTCCTGCGGATTGTCGCGGTACCGGCGCTCGAGCCGCACCACCAGATCGAACTGCTTCTCGCCCTGCACGACCTGGGTGGCCACGTCGCCGCCGACCGCGGCCTCGATCACGTTGTTGACGTCGGACACGTTGAGCCCGTAGCGCGCGATGGCCGCACGGTCGATGGCGATCGCGAGGTTCGGCTGGCCCAGCTCGTGCACCAGGGTCACGTCGGTGATGCCGGGCACCTGCTGCATCGCTTCCTTGATCGCCTTGCCCTTGTCCTGCAGCGTCTTGAGGTCGGGCCCGTACACCTTCACTGCCAGCGAACTCTTGAGGCCGGTCTCGGCCTCGTCCACCGCATCCTCGGCCGGCTGGGTGTAGTTGAAGGAAATGCCGGGGAACACCGCGAGCTTCTTGTTGATCGCGTCGATCAACGCCTGCTTGCTGGCGTACTTGCCGCCCCATTCGGAATACGGCTTGAGTCCCACGAAGAACTCGACGTTGAAGAAGCCGGTGGAGTCGGTGCCGTCGTCGGGCCGGCCCAGCTCCGAAGTCACCGTGGTCACCACCGGGAAGGAGCGCAGGATGGCGCGGATCTTCGGCGTGATCTCGGCCGACTCCTTGAACGAGATGGTGTAGGGCATGGTGGCGCGCACCCACAGCGAGCCTTCGTCGAGGTGGGGCATGAATTCCGCGCCGATGCGCGGCGCCAGCAGCATCGAGAGCGCCAGCAGCACCGCCGGCACCAGCACCGTGCGCCGGCGCGCGGCGAGGCAGCGGTCCAGCCAGCGGGTATAGGACACCTGCAGCTTCTCCAGGATCGCATTGCGCCGCTCGCGCACGCCCTTGCGCATGAACAGCGCGCACAGCACCGGCAGCAGGGTGAGCGTGACCAGCAGCGAGCCCACCAGGGCGAAGATCATGGTGTCGGCCATCGGCTTGAACAGCGTGCCGGACGGCCCGGTGAGCACGTAGATCGGCAGGAAGCTGGCCACGATCACCGCCATGGCGTAGACCAGCGGGCGGTCCACCTCAGAGGCCGCGACGCGGATCACTTCGCGGATGTCGTACCCGGTGCCGTGCCGCTTCGCCAGCTCGCGGAAGATGTTCTCGACCATGAAGATCGCGCCATCCACCAGGATGCCGAAATCCACCGCGCCGATCGAGAGCAGGTTGGCCGAGGCGCCCTGCAGCTGGATGCAGACGAAGGCGAACAGCAGCGCCAGCGGTATCGTCGCCGCCACGATCAGGCCGGCGCGCACGTCGTACAGGAAGAAGATCAGCACCGCCACCACCAGCAGCATGCCCAGCAGCAGGTTGCGCTGCACGACGTGGGTAGTCTGCGCGATCAGGTCGCTGAGGTCGTAGAACGGATGGATCTTCACGTCCGGCGGCAGCAGGTGCTCGTTGAGCTCGCGGGTCTTGGCCTCCACGCGCTGCAGCACGTCCTGGGTCTTCTGTCCGGCGAGCATCAGGATCACGCCTTCCACCGCGTCGTCCTGGCCCATGTAGCCGAACTCGCCCAGGCGCGGCGCGATGCCGATCTCCACCTTGCCGACGTCCTTCACCAGCACCGGCGTGCCGTTGTGCACGGCCAGCACGATGTTGCCGATGTCCTCGGTGGTCTTGAGCAGGCCGAGGCCGCGCACGTAGAAGAATTGCCCGCCCTGCGTGTAGAAACCGCCGCCGGCATTGCCGTTGTTGGCGGCGATCGCCGCTTCCACCTGGCTCACCGACAGGCCCTGCGCCGCGATCTTCGCGGGATCGAGCAGCACCTGGTACTGCATGTCGCCGCCGCCGAACGCGGAGTCGTCGGCGACGCCGGGCACCGAGCGGTACTGCGGCGCGATCACCCAGTCCTCCAGCGTCTTCAGCTCCATCGGCGAGCGGTCGGTGCTCTCGAGCACGTAGCGGTAGATCAGCCCCGACGGAGAGGACAGCGGCGACACCGAGGGCGTCACGCCGCTGGGCAGCGCGATGCCGCCGAGCCGGTTGAACACGCGCTGGCGTGCCCAGTAGTCGTCGGTGCCGTCGTTGAAGGTGAGGGTGACGTCGGACAGGCCGTACAGCGAGATCGAGCGCTTCACCGACAGCCTGGGAATGCCGTTCATGCCCAGCTCGACCGGCACCGTGATCAGCCGCTCCACCTCCTCGGCGGAATGGCCGGGCCACTGCGTGATGATCTCCACCATCGGCGGCGAGAGGTCGGGGTAGGCGTCCATCGGCAGGCGTTTCAGCGCCCACATGCCGGCACCCGCCAGCAGCGCCGTGAGCAGCACGATCAGCAGGCGCTGCTGCAGCGCGAACGCCACGATGCGGTTGATGAAGGAGGCCGGACGCGCTCCCGGTGGCGGCGTCAGCTCGCTCATTGGGTCTGGATGAATCGCACGAAGATGCCGCCCTCGGTCACCACCTTGTCGCCGGCTGCGAGGCCCTTCGTGACCAGGTAGCGGTCGCCCGTGCGCGCGCCCAGCGTCACCGGGCGGCGCGCGTAACTGCCGTCGGATTCCCGCACGTACACGAAGGGCAGGTTCTCGTCGTCGCGCAGCACCGCGTCCACTGGCACCAGCAGGCCGCGTTCCGGCCTCGCGGAGCGGACCCGCACGCGCACGTACATCTGCTTCTTCAGCAGGCCGCCGGGGTTGTCCACCACCACGCGGGCGGCCACCGAACGGGTATCGGGATCGACCTCGGGCGACACGTTGGCCACGCTGCCGGGCAGCGTCTTCGCGCCGGCGCCGGTTTCCACTTCCGCGCTGTCGCCGACCTGCACCTTGGCGAGGTCGTTGCCGAACAGCTGCGCCATCACCCACATCTTCGACAGGTCGGCCACGGCGAAGCAGGGTGTGCTGCCGGCCTGCAGCAGCTGGCCGGGCGTGATCGAACGCTGCACCACGGTGCCGGCCATCGGTGCGCGGATCACGCCCTGCAGGTTGGCCACCGGACGGCCCTGCTCGATGGCCCTGATCGTCTGCGGATCGACCTGCAGCGCCACGAGCGCCAGCCGCGCCGCGTTGCTGTCGGATTCGGCGCCCACCGCATCGGACTGCGCCTGCGCGTTCTCGCGCTGCGAGATCGCGTCGTGGGCGTACAGGTCCTTGTCGGTGGCAGCGAGCTGTGCGGCGGCGCGCGCGGCCGCCAGTGCCTTGCGGTAGCCGTCCACGGCCGCGGCGAAGTCGGGCGAGGCCACGGTGGCCAGCGGCTGGCCCTGCTTCACCCGGTCGCCCAGGTTCACCAGCACCTTGAGCACCGGGCCGGAGAACGGCGCCAGCACCGCGGCGGAACGGTCATGGTCATAGTCCACCACACCGGTGGTGTCGGTCTCCGTCCGGTAGGTCGATGGCTCGACCGTGTAGAGCCGGATGCGCTGCTGTTGCGCCTGCGTCAGCGTCACGTTGTGCGGCGTGGTGGCGGCACCTTCCGGCGCGCTCGCGCCGGATGAACAGGCGGCGAGCGCGAGGGCTGCGAGCAGCGCCGCGAACGCGACGCCGCGGCGCGGGAAGGCAGGGAAGGACGGGACGGGCTTGTTCATCGTCACTGCTTGCTCAGATCGGAGTGGTGCCACCAGCCACCGCCCAGCGCCTGGTACAACGCGGCCGTGTCGGCGTAGCGGTTGGCCTGGGCCTGCACCAGGGCGACGCGCGCCTGCTGCCAGGTCTGTTCGGCGGTCAGCCATTGCAGGTTGCCGGCGTAGCCGTCCTTGAGCTGGCGTTGCGTGAGATCGAGCGTCAGCCGCGCGGCCCGCTCGGCCCCGGCTGCCGCCTGCAGCGCCCTGGCATCCTGATCCAGCGCTGCCAGCGTGTCGGCGACGTTCTGGAACGCCGCGAGCACCGTGCCGCGGTACTGCTCGGCGGCTTCGTCGTAGGCCGCCTTGGCCGCGCGCTGCTGGTGCAGCAGGGTGCCGCCCTCGAAGATCGGCGCAGTGATGCCGGCCGCCACGTCCCAGAAGCCGGTGCCGCCGGTGAACAGCCTGGAGAGTTCCAGCGCCGAGCTGCCGGCATCGGCGGACAGCGTGATGTCCGGCAGCCGCGCCGCGGTGGCGACGCCGATCGCGGCGCTGGCGGCGTGCAGGTTGGCCTGCGCCTGGCGCACGTCCGGCCGCTGCGCCACCAGGGCCGAAGGCAGGGACAGCGGCAGTTTGCCGGGAAGTTGCAGGCTGTCCAGCGCGATCCCGCCGTCCGCCGCCTGCGACGGGAAGCGTCCCGTGAGCACGGCCAGCTGATCGCGTTGCTGCGCCAGCTGTTTTTCCAGCGGCGGCAGCGTGGCCCGGGTCTGCGCCAGTTGCGATTCCTGCGCGGCGAGATCCACGCGACTGGCGTAACCCCTGGCGTACTGGTAGCGCAGGATGCCGAGCATCTTCGTGTCCGCGTCCAGCACCTGCCGCGTGGCGTCGAGCTGCGCCTGCAGCGAGGCCAGCTGGATCGCCGCCACCGCCACGTTGGCGGCCAGCGTGTTCCACGTCGCGATCATCTGGAAGCGTGCAGCCTGTTCCTGCGCCCGGAGCGACTCGGCCGCGCGCCGGTTGCCGCCGAACACGTCCGGTGTGTAGGAAATCGAGAGCTGCGGCGTATACAGGTTGTACTGATACTCGCTCGACACCACGGGATAGTTCGGCGTCGGGGCGAGCTGGGTCGACTGCCGCTGATGGCTGGCCGAGAAGCTCGCCGTTACGCTGGGCAGGAACGCGCCGCGCTGCGCCAGCGTGTTCTCGCGCGCCACGCGCAGGGCTGCCTGTGCCGCCTTCAGGTCGTGGTTGTGCCGCAGCGCCTGGCTGATCAGCGCATCAAGCGGCGCGGAATGGAACAGCGTCCACCAGTCACCGGGAATGTCCGCGCCCGGCTCGAGGTGCTGGGCCGCGCCACCGGCCACGCCCGGCGTGGCGACGGTCGTCGAAAGCGGATGCGGCGCGTAGCCGCCGACTGCGGGCGGCGCAGGCGTCTTGAAATCCGGCCCCGCGGCGCAGGCCGCGAGCAGCGTCGCGGCGGCCACCGGCACGGCGAATCGCAAGGCTTGCGCCAGGGGCACGCGGACGAACGGCAAGGCAACCATGGCGAACCCGTACTCTCCTCACGCATCGTTGCGGCGAGAGACGAGCCCCGCGCCATCGGCCATGCTTCGGCTCCGGGCCCCAGTCTTGGCGGACGTCCCGGGCAAGCACGAGCCGCCGAAGATATTCCCTCGGCGGCAGGCGCGGCAACGCTGAATTTTCTTGCGACAGGGGAGCGCGGATTCGTTGGCCCGGCGAAACCCGCCGATCAAGGACGGGCAGCCGGTGGAGCGCGTCCACCGGCTGCCCGCGCGGCCGCCTAGCGGCCGGGTGCCGCGAGGCGGGCGCGGTGCTGGCCCCACAGCTTGGCCAGGAAATCCCAGGCCATCAGCAGCGCGCCGGCGGCGAACACGATGTCGCCCGGCATGCGCATCCACTGCCAGAACGTGGTGGTGTCGTAGAACGCGAGGCTGCGTGCGTAGGCGTAGCCGTGGGTGTAGACCGCTTCCAGCTGCGGCCAGCCCACCGGGTAGAAGTTCATCACGATCCACATCACCACGCCGATGTTGTACAGCCAGAACGCCCACACGCCGCAGCGGTCGCTCCACGGGCGCTCGCCGTTGAAGTAGCGCAGCACCATGTAGAGCAGGCCGATGGCCAGCAGGCCGAAGGCGCCGAACATCGAGGTGTGCGCGTGGTTGAGGGTGAGGAAGGTGCCATGCTCGTAGTAGTTCACCAGCGGCGCGTTGAGCGTGCCGCCGCCGAACACGCCGGCGCCCACGAAGTTCCAGAACGCCGCGCCCAGGATGTAGAGGTAGGCGAGCTTGTACGGGAAGTTCTGCTTGGCCTTGATGTGCTGGTGCTGGTCGATCGCCTCCAGCGCGAGCAGCACCAGCGGCAGCACCTCGATGAAGGAGAACATGCTGCCCACGCCCACCCACAGGCCGGGCTCGCCGGCCCAGTACAGGTGGTGGCCGGTGCCGAGCACGCCGCCGATCACGATCAGGATCCATTCGAACAGCACCGCACGCTCGGCCATCTGCCGCGACACCAGCCCCAGCGCCATCAGGAAGTAGCCGGTCACCGAGGCGGCGAACAGCTCGAAGGCCAGCTCGACCCACAGGTGCACCACCCACCAGCGCCAGAAGTCGGTGATCGAGAACGAGGGGTTGGGCGAGCCCAGCGGGATCATGCCGAACACGTAGAACAGGGCCACGGTCAGCGTGCTGATCCACACCAGGTGCTCGATGCGGAACAGGCCGTACAGCGAGCCGCTCTGCCGGAACAGCGTGCGCAGCGTGGGCAGGAACGCGCGCAGCAGCACCAGGCACCACACGGCGAGGCCGACGAAGAACAGGATCTGCCAGAAGCGCCCCATCTCAAGGTAGGACAGCCCCTGGTTGCCCAGCCAGAACCAGTGCTGGTCGACGATGCCGGCGATGCCGAGGTAGTTGCCGATCAGCGCGCCGGCCACGATCACCACCAGCACCCAGAAGATCAGGTTCACCAGGAAGCGCTGCCCGCGCGGCTCGCCGCGGCCGATGATCGGGGCGAGGAACAGGCCGCCCGCGATCCAGCTCACGCCGATCCACACGATGGGCGCCTGCAGATGCACGCTGCGCAGGAAGGCGAACGGCAGCCACTTGTCCACCTCGATGCCGTAGAAGCTGGCGCGCTCGGTGTAGTAGTGCGCCATGATCGAGCCTGCCAGGATCTGCACCAGCAGCACGGCGGCCACGACCAGGAAGTACTTCCACAGCGCCTTCTGGCTCGGCGTCGGCGCGAAGAACTTTTCCAGCACCGGTTCGAAGGTTTCGTTCGGCGCCTTGGGCTCGATCCACAGGCGGAAGATCACCAGGATCGCGCCGATGGCGAAGAACACCATGGTGAACGAGGCCCAGGTCCAGGTGAACGTGGCCGGCGTGGGCTGGTTGCCCACCAGCGGTTCGGACGGCCAGTTGCTGGTCCACGAGTAGTCCTTGCCGGGACGGCGTGCCACCGTGGTCAGCGAGGAATAGAGCAGGAAGCCCGCGGTCTGCCGCGCGCTCTCGGGGTTCAGCGCGCGGGCGCCGGTGTAGCCCTTGGTGAAGTCGTCGCGGCGCAGCGATGCGCCGATGCGCGTGCGCAGCGTGTCGATCGCCCTGGCCACCGTGTCAGGCAGCACCACGTGCGACTGGCTGAGGTCGATGCCCTGCAGTTCCGCGCGCATGGTCCGCGTGATGCCGGACTGCCGGTCGGCGTCGAGCGCGTCGAACGGCTGGCCGTAGCGCGCCTGCGCCAGGTTGTCCCGCACCTCCTTCGCCAGCTGCACGAGGTACTCGGCGGTGTAGTCCTCGCCGAAGGACGAACCCATGCCGTACAGGCTGCCGTAGTCCATCAGGTCGGCTTTCTGGAAGCCGGACTTGCCGGCGACGATGTCGGCGTAGCTCAGCACCGGCGTGCCGTCGGCCGTCGCCATCAACTGGGGAATCGGCGCGGCCTGCTGATAGGTGGAGCGCGTGGCCGCCAGCATGCCGGCCGAGCAGGCGATGGTGACGGCGACGAGAATCCAGACCAGTATTCGGCTGATGCGATCCTGCGGGCCGGCCGGGTCCGCAGATGGCGTGGCTGAGGCCATGCAAATCTCCTTGGGAGGATGGGTGGGGGAGGGGAAGCGGGCGGCATGCTAGGTGCCGGAATCGCTGTTGCCCCTGATCTGCATCAGCCCGCGGACCATCGGCAGGGAAAGCGTGTCGTGGCGCGGCCGCGGCGGCTGCGGCATTTCGTCTCACGCGCGACGGAACACGTGCGGCAGGCGGCGCGGCGCCCGGCACCCTGCAGGATGTTTGGGGGGGAGACCGGTGTCGCGGTGCAGGCGATATGGAGTCGGCGTGCCCGCTCGCGGGCACAGTGACCCGCGGCGTGCTGCGCTCAACCTGCGCGTTGCCCGCCTTCCTTGGCGCGCAGTGTCGGCGGTACCGGCAGCGTGGCGATGGCGGCGGTCGGCTCGGTGGCTGGAGTGGCCTGCGCATGCGCTCCGTTCGCCGGTGCGGGCGGCGTGGCGGGCCCAGGTGCCGCTGGCGACGCGTCGTTCCGGCCTGGCATGAAGGTGCTGTCCGCCATCCCGCTGGAAAGTGCCGCCGCCTCGGCCTCCTTGGTCATCACGATGATGCTGATGCGCCGGTTGATCGGGTTGCCGGGGTTGGTCTTGTCCAGCGGTACCGAGGCGGCCAGCCCCACCACGCGCGTCACCTTGTCGTCCAGCAGGCCGCCGGCGATCAGCGCCCGCCGCGCGGCATTGGCGCGGTCGGTGGACAGCTCCCAGTTGCTGTAGCTGTTGTCGTTGCCGTAGGGCGCGTCGTCGGTGTGGCCGATGATGCTGATATGGTTGGGCACGCGGTTGATGAATCTGGCCAGCTCGCCCAGGATCACCCGCGTGTAATCCTTCAGTCGCGCACTGCCGAGGTTGAACATCGGCCGGTTGAGCTTGTCCACGATCTGGATGCGCAGGCCTTCCGGCGTGATGTCCAGCAGCAGCTGGTCCTTGAACGGCGCCAGCGCCTGGCTGTTCTGGATGGCCGCGTTCAGCTGCTCCTTCAGCTCCTGCAGGCGTGCACGGTCGAGTTCGCGTGCGCGGCGTTCGATCTCCGCCTTCGAGGGGGCGCCCGTCGGGCCGTTGTGGCGGTCCTTGCCGGGGCCGTGCGAAAGATCCATCGCGCCGCCCAGCTTGATCAGGGAGTCGCTGGCGCCGCCGGGGCCCATCCGGCCGGGTGGTGCCACCGTGGTATTGCCCGGCGTGGCGCTGGGGTTGCGGAAGTAGTCGGAGATCGCCGCCTTCTGCTGGCGCGAGCCCGCGCCGACGATCCACATCACCAGGAAGAACGCCATCATCGCGGTGACGAAGTCGGCATAGGCCACCTTCCAGGCACCACCGTGGTGGCCATGGCCGCGCTTCCTGACCCGCCTGATGATGATCGGCGGTGGCGCGTCGCTCATGCTCGGGCTCCGGCATGCACCTTACCGAGATGCTCCTCCAGGTCCTGGAAGTTCGGGCGTGCATGCGCGGAGAGCACCTTGCGGGCAAACTCCACCGACACTTTGGGGTTGTAGCCGCGCAGGTTGGCCAGCAGGCCCACCTTCACGCATTCGAAGGCCTTGCTGTTCTCGCGCACGCGCGCCTCCATCGCGGCGGCCAGCGGGCCGATGAAGCCGTAGCAGAGCAGGATGCCCAGGAACGTTCCGACCAGCGCACCGGCGATGTGCTCGCCGATCTGCGAGGTATCGCCGGAGAGGCTCGACATGGTGGTGACGATGCCGAGCACGGCCGCCACGATGCCGAAGCCCGGCAGCGCGTCGGCCATCTTCGCCACCGCCAGCGCCGGCA
Organism: Rhodanobacter aciditrophus; assembly: GCF_050026795.1. NCBI lineage: Bacteria > Pseudomonadati > Pseudomonadota > Gammaproteobacteria > Lysobacterales > Rhodanobacteraceae > Rhodanobacter > Rhodanobacter aciditrophus. The sequence goes on along the minus strand of NZ_JALBWP010000012.1, from coordinate 350,599 downwards.
CTTCCGCCTCCATGTGGTGGGTTTCCACCTCGGCGTCGAGCAGCGCCTCCAGCTCGATCGCCTCCATGTTGCCGCCCACGATCAGGCGCAGGCAGTCGGTGATGAACTCCACCAGGTGCCGTTCGCCGAGCAGGCGCGGATAGGCGGAGAACAGCGTGCTCGACTGAGGGTCCTCGATGTGCTCCTCCATACCGAGCAGGCCTTCCTTGCGCATCACGCTGAAGATGTCGTACAGCAGCGAGAGCAGGTCCAGGAAATCCTGCTGGCGGTAGGCCGGCCCCTTGAACAGCGCCGCCACCTCGCCCAGCGCGGCCTTCACCACCTTGCTGGAGTTGGCGGTGAGGAAGGCACCGATCGAGCCGCCGAAGATGATCAGCAACTCGTAGGGTTGCCACAGTGCCAGCAGGTGGCCGTGCGACAGCACGTAGCCGCCCAGCACGCAACCGATCACCACCAACGAGCCGACGAGAACCAGCATGTATCACTCCCTGTAGCGTGCGCAGCTGTTGCTGGGGTATCGGTCGCTCCACGCGATGCTTGAGTGCGCCGGGCGCATGGTGGACGACGTCGCCGATGCGGCTGCGGGCGGGGAAGGGCGGCTGCGGCGATTCGACACGGGGGTTTCCGCCAGGGCGGTGGCGCCGGCGCGCCACGCCCGGCCGCGCGGCGCGGCCTGCGCGCCCCGCGCGGGGCCGTGCGCTGCCGGGACGCCGGTTTGACGTGCGTCAAAGCTCTTGCGCGGGCGCTTGCGCACACTGCGCCCATGAACCACGCCATCCAGATTCCCGAGTTCGATCCCGCGCTGGTCGCACGCTACGACGTGGCCGGTCCGCGCTACACCAGCTACCCGACGGCGCCGCAGTTCCATGGCGATTTCGACGAGCGCGCGCTGCGCTCGGTGATCCGGGCCTCCAACGAGGACCCGATCCCGCGCCCGCTGTCGATCTACGTGCACGTGCCGTTCTGCGTCAGCCCGTGCTTCTACTGCGGCTGCAACCGCATCATCACGCGCGACGTGGGCAAGGCCGACCGCTACCTGGAACGGCTGTACCGCGAGATCGAGCTGGTGGCGCGGCTGTTCGACCGCGACCGCCAGGTGACCCAGCTGCATTTCGGCGGCGGTACGCCGAACTTCCTCGACGTGCCGCGCATGCAGGAGCTGATGGGCGTGCTGGCGCGCCACTTCAGCTTCAGCAACGAGCGCGGCCGCGAGTTCGGCATCGAGATCGACCCGCGCTTCGCCGATGCCGACTACATCCGCGGCATCGCCGAACTGGGCTTCAACCGCATCTCGGTGGGCATCCAGGATTTCGACCCGGCGGTGCAGGAGGCGGTGAACCGCATCCAGAGCGTGGCGCAGACGCGCGAAGTGCTGCAGGCGGCGCGCGACAGCGGATTCCGTTCCACCAGCGTGGACCTGATCTACGGCCTGCCCAAGCAGACCGTGGCCGGCTTCGAGCGCACGCTGGATGAGATCATCGCGCTGGGCTCGGATCGCGTGGCGGTGTACGCCTACGCGCACCTGCCGGAGATGTTCAAGGCCCAGCGCCACATCAAGGCCGAGGATCTGCCCGATCCGGCCACGCGCCTGCAGCTGATCGGCCGTGCGCTGGCGCGGCTGGGCGAGGCCGGTTACGTCTATGTGGGCATGGATCACTTCGCCCGCGAGGACGACGAGCTGGTCGCCGCGCAGCGCGCCGGCACCCTGCAGCGCAATTTCCAGGGCTATTCCACCCACGGCGAATGCGACATCGTCGGCCTCGGCGTCAGCGCGATCGGCCGCATCGGCGACAGCTACAGCCAGAGCGCGCGCGATCTCACCGGCTACTACGCCGCGCTGGACAACGGCCGCCTGCCGATCGCGCGGGGGCTGTCGCTGAACGTGGACGACCTGATCCGGCGCGAGGTGATCGGCCAGCTGATGTGCTACGGCGAGCTGGACATGCTCGAGTTCGGCGGGCAGCGCGACATCGTGTTCGCGGAATACTTCGCGGCGGAACTGGAACGCCTGCGCGCGCTGGCCGACGACGGCCTGCTGACGCTGGACGAGCGGATGATCCGGGTCACCCCGCGCGGGCGGCTGCTGCTGCGCATCGTGGCGATGTGCTTCGACGCCTACCTCGGCCGGACGGCGGCGCCCCGGTTCTCGCGCACGATATGAGTGACGGACCGCTGCCCGGGCCCGACGCGGAAGCGCGACCGCATCACGTTGCCAGCCGCCAGCCGGGGGTGTCCCTCGCCGCGGGCGATGCTCCGGACTTCTGCCGCACCTGCGCGCTGTCCAGCGTGTGCGCCATGGTCGGCTACGGCAAGCCCGAGTTGTCGCCCCTGCATGGCTTGATGGAGCACCTGGGCCCATACCGCGCCGGCGAAACCGTGTTCCGCCAGGGCGACCCGTTCGAGGCGGTGTTCGCGGTGCGCGCGGGCACCGTGAAGATCCGCCAGCAGGACCATCACAGCCGCGAGCACGTGCTCGGCTTCTTCCTGCCGGGCGAGGTGATCGGCCTCGACGCGATCTACCCGGACCGCTTTCCCTGCGACGCCGTGGCGCTGGAGGACGCACAGTTCTGCCGCTTCTCGTTCCCCGCGATGAGCGCGCTGGCCACGCGCAAGCCGGCGGTGCAGCAGCACCTGTTCCGGCTGATCAGCCGCCAGCTTGGCATGGCCCGGCTGCTGGGTGGCGACCACAGCGCGGACGAACGCATGGCCGCCTTCCTCGTCGACCTCGGCGAACGCTATGCGGCGCGCGGATTCCCGGGCACCCATTTCCAGCTCAGCATGTCGCGCAGCGACATCGCCAGCCACCTCAACCTAGCCGCCGAGACGGTGAGCCGCACGCTTAGCCGCTTCCGTGCGAAGGGCCTGGTGGCGATCGAGCGGCGCGTGCTGCACCTGCGCGAGCCGCTGCAGCTGCGCGAGCTGGGGCAGAACCTGCTCGCTGCCTGAAAGCCCGTTCGATGCCGCCGCGCGGCCAGCGTCGTACGGAAGCGTCGCACGCGGTTGACCGCGCTCAAATGGCTGCCCGGATGGTCGTGCCAGATTACGGTCATCCTCGACCCGCCATGGGAGCCCCGCCATGAACTTCCGGAACGGCAACGACCATTACGGCAGCGGCCTGATCGCGCTGCACTGGCTTACCCTGGGCTTGCTGGTCGCCGTGTATGCGCTGATCGAGCTGCGCGGCATTTTCCCGCGCGGCAGCGCCGGCCGTGCGGCGATGATGCAATGGCATTTCATGCTTGGCCTCGTGGTGCTGGCGCTGCTGCCGATCCGCCTGGCACTGCGTGCCGCCGGAGGTGCGGCGCCGCCGATCCGCCCGCCGCTGCCGGCGTGGCAGCATCGCCTCGCCGCGCTGATGAAACTGGTGCTGTATGTCTTCCTGCTGGTCATGCCGGTGCTTGGCTGGCTGACCCTGAGTGCCCAGGGCAAGCCGGTCCCGTTCTTCGGCCTGCAACTGCCGGCGTTGCTCGGTGCGGACAAGGCGCTGGGCCATTCGCTGGAGGAACTCCACGGGACGATCGGCGAGATCGGCTACTACCTGATCGGCCTGCACGCCGCTGCCGCACTGTTCCATCACTACTGGACCCGCGACGACACGCTGCGTCGCATGCTGCCGCGCCGCGGCTGAGCCGCCCGGCGCGACGCGCCATCCGTCGCTGCGATGAAGAACGGCCCGCCCATGCGGGCCGTTTTCGCGTCTGCATGATCGATGTCGGCGCGTCTGCATTCCGTGGTGCTGCGGTGACTTGACGCAGAAGGCGATCGGCGTGTGTGCGCCTGATTGCGGTCAAGCCCGGTCTGCCGGATGCCCGCCAGCATGGCGCCGAAAACCAAGGAGCCATGCCATGAAGTACGTGTTGTGTGTTGCCGCCATCACTGCCGCACTGTCCCTTGCCGCGTGCAGCGGCGGACCCGGCGGCGTGTCGGCGGCGGTGATCGGAGACGCACATGCCGATCCCGCGCCGACCAGCGTCGCGTCAGTCGATCCCGGTGCGCCGCAGGGCCAGCCGATCCACGCGGTGCTGGCCAGTCCGCCGAACGTGCCGCCGCCGATCCACCGCGACTACCCCGCCAAGGTCATCGTGAACCTGGAGGTGGTGGAGAAGGAGATGCCGATCGCCGATGGCGCGACCTACACCTTCTGGACCTTCGGCGGCACCGTGCCGGGCAGCTTCATCCGCGTGCGCCAGGGCGACACGGTGGAGTTCCATCTGGAGAACGCGCCCGACAACAAGATGCCGCACAACATCGACCTGCACAGCGTCATCGGTCCGGGCGGCGGCGCGGCCGCCAGCTTCGCCGCGCCGGGCCACGCGTCGACCTTCACCTTCAAGGCACTGCACGCGGGCCTGTTCGTGTACCACTGCGCCACCACGCCGGTGGGCATGCACATCGCCAATGGCATGTACGGCCTGATCCTGGTGGAACCGCCGCAGGGGCTGCCGAAGGTGGACCACGAGTACTACGTGATGCAAGGCGACTTCTACACCAGCGGCGCCTACCACGCGAAGGGTCACCAGGACTTCGACATGCAGAAGGCGATCGCCGAGCAGCCCACCTACGTGCTGTTCAACGGCCGGGAAGGGGCGCTCACCGGGGCCAACGCGCTCACCGCGAAGACCGGCGAAACCGTGCGCCTGTTCGTGGGCAATGGCGGCCCGAACCTGTTGTCGAGCTTCCACGTGATCGGCGAGGTCTTCGACAAGGTGTGGCTCGGCAGTTTCGATCGTCCGCTGGAGGACATGCAGACGGTGCCGGTGTCGCCGGGCGCCGCCGTCACGGTGCAGTTCCGCACGACGGTGCCGGGCACCTACGCCCTGGTGGACCATGCGATCTTCCGCGCGTTCAACAAGGGCGCACTGGGCGCGCTCAAGGTAGACGGTCCGGAGAACAAGGCCGTCTTCTCCGGCAAGCAAGCCGACACGGCATTCGCGGGCGATCCCGCCCAGGCCAGGCGCGATGCGGTGCTCGCCGCGGCGAAGGTGCCTGCAGTGGCGGCCTCGACCAAGGAAGGGCAGATCGACGCTGGCAAGCGGCTGTTCGGCGGCACCTGCGCGACCTGCCACCAGGCGAACGGCGAGGGCCTGCAGGGCGTGTTCCCGCCGCTGGCCAAGTCGGACTTCCTGGCCGCCGATCCCAGGCGCGCGATGAGCATCGTCACCCACGGCCTCAGCGGCAAGATCAAGGTGCGGGACCACGAGTACGACTCGGTGATGCCGCCGATGAGCCAGCTCACCGACGACGAGGTGGCCAGCGTCCTCACCTACGTGATGAACAGCTGGGGCAACCCGGGCGGCCGTTTCAGCGCGGACGAAGTGGCCAAGGCCCGCGCCGGGTCGGCGCCGGTGGTGGTGGCGGAGCACTGAGCATGCGTGCGCACCTGGTACTGGCCTGGCTGGGCCTGGTGCTGGCCCTGCCGGCAGCGGCGGCGAACTACGCCGCCCTGCCGGGCGGGCGCTTCGCCAGCGTGCTTCCGGCCGACGGCAAGTCGGCACCTGCGCAGCTCGCGCCGTTCCGCCTGCGCACCGAGCCAGTCACCAATGCCGAGTTCCTGGCGTTCGTGAAGGCCCATCCCGAATGGCGGCGCGACCGCGTCGCCGGCATCCTCGCCGACGCGCGCTACCTCAGCCACTGGGCCGGCCCCGTCGCGCTGGGCGAGGCGGCGAAGCCGCGCCAGCCGGTGACCCGGGTGAGCTGGTTCGCTGCCCAGGCCTATTGCGCAAGCGAAGGCGCGCGCCTGCCCAGCTGGTACGAGTGGGAATACGCGGCCGCCGCCGATGCCACGCGGCGCGACGCGCGCCGCGATCCCGCCTGGCGCGAGAACCTGCTGGCCTGGTACGCGCGCCCGTCCGGTGCGCCGCTGCCCGACATCGGTGGCGCGCCGAATGCCTGGGGCGTGCGCGACATCACCCAGCCGGTGTGGGAGTGGGTGGACGACTTCAACGCGCTGATGGTCGCTGGCGACAGCCGCGACCCGAACGATTCCGATCTGCTGAAATTCTGCGGCGCGGGCGCGATCAGCCTGCGGCAGAAGGAGAACTACGCGGTGCTGATGCGCATCGCCATGCTCTCCGCACTGAAGGCGTCGGACACCACCAACAACATGGGCTTCCGTTGCGCGAAACCCTGAACTCCAGCTCGCGGTGCGGCAGCCCGAAGCCGGCGGCCCATGGATGGGCCGCACGCGGGGAATCGCGCAGCAATTCCGCGGCGGAGCCCAGGCCGGCCAGCGGCCGGCCTGGGCGAGTCTGGGAGGGGGCAGGAATGCCCTCCCGCGACATCAGTACAGCAAAGCATGCCTGGCGAGGTCCACGATGAAACGGTTGCTCCTGCTCTTTGCCTTGACGCTCGCATTCGGTGCGGCGCACGCCACCCAGCCCTTGCCCGGCGACTCGGTCTACAACCTCAAGCTGCAGCTCACCGACCAGGACGGCCACCGGCAGCCGCTTTCCGTGCGACGCGGCCGGCTACAACTGGTGACGATGTTCTACGCGTCCTGCCGGATGGTCTGCCCGATGATCATTGACAGCATGCGCGCCACCCGCGGTGCACTCGATCCCGCCGAGCGTGCGCAGATCGACCTGCTGGCGGTGAGCTTCGACCCGGCCCGCGACAGCGTGGCGGTGCTGCACCGCTACGCGCAGCAACGCAAGCTGGACGCCCCGGCCTGGACGCTGGCGCGCGCCGAGCCCGCCGCGGTGCGCCAGCTCTCGGGCGTGCTCGGCCTGCAGTACCGCCAGCTGCCCGACGGCGACTTCAACCATTCCAGCGAGCTGATCCTGCTCGACGCCGACGGCCGCATCGTGGCGCGCACCAGCCACATCGGCCGGCTCGATCCGGCGTTCGTCGAGGCGATCAGGCACCAGCTCCACGGAACCTGACCGGCAGCGCCGGCGGGCGCCGCCGGCGTTGCGGCATCCATCACGGGCGTGCGCATGCCGATGCGTGCCGGCGCGGCTGCGGCAAACCCTTTCGCGATCGCGACGCCGGACCGACGCGCCCGGTGCAACGCGCGTCGCGCGCGGCAGGTCGATCACTTCCTTTTCCCCTCCGGAGCTCCCCGAATGCGCCACCCCCTGATCGCCGTTGCCGCCGCCGTCGTGCTGGGCGGCCTGAGTTTTGCCGGCCACGCCGATGCGCTCGGCGACCCCCTCAGCCACGGCCACATCGACGGCGAACTGCGCCTCTACGATTTCAATCGCCTGTATTCGTCCGATGCCAAACCTGATGCCCGGGCGCTGTCCGGCGCCGTGCTGCTCAACCTGCGCACCGCGGATTTCGGCGGCGGTTTCGGCCTCGGCGCCTCGCTGCTGAGCGCCAACGCTTTCGGTACGCAGCCGTCGAACCCGGCCAGGAACGACGTCACGCTGATGGGCACGGACAATGCCGTCAGCGCGCTGGGCCAGGCTTACGTGCAGTACCGGAACCACGGCATGCTGCTGCGTGCCGGCCAGCAGTACCTCGACACGCCATGGATGGGCAGCAGCGACGCGCGCGTGCTGCCGGCGTCGTACTAGGCGCTGCTGGCAGGGTTCGCCCCGGCCAGGGGTTGGGACGTCTGCGCGCTGCGCAGCTTCGGCTGGAAGAGCCGCACATCGAACGGCTACCACTCCGACAACCTTTACTACCCGGCCACCTACCGCGGCGACGCGATGTACGGCGGCCTCGGCGGACTGCCCGCCACGGCCAGGGCGATGTCCGGCACCTGGGCACTCGGCACCGCCTATGCGGAAGGCGGTTTCAAGGGCAGGGCCTGGTACTACGACTTCATCGGCTTCGCGCGGATGGCCTACGCCGATGGCAGCTACACGTTCAGGACCGGCAGCGGCCTCGACCCCTTCGTCGCCGCCCAGTACGTCCGCGAGCGCGCCGGCGCGGGCAGCACGCTGGCGCAGAGCCAGGCGAAGCTGTTCGGCGTCGCCGGCAGCAAGGTGGGCAGCCGCGCCTGGGGTGCCGACGTCGGCGTCCACATCCCGCACGGCGGGTTCGACCTGTCCTGGAACCGGATCGCGCGGCGGGACGGCGCGGTCGGCGATGGCGGCCTGGTCTCCCCGTACACCGCAGGCTGGGCCAGCGATCCGCTGTACACCACCTCGATGATCCGCGGCCTGGTGGAGCAGGGTCCTGGCCGCGCCTGGAAGGCCCGCTTCGTCTATGGCCTGCTCGACGAACGCCTGCAGCTCGCCGCCGCCTATGCGAAGTACGACACCGCACGCAGCGGCCGCAGCCACGACGTGTACTTCGACACCGCCTATAACTTCGACGGCCGCCTGCAGGGGCTGTCGCTGCGCAACCGCTGGGAGCGTTCCATCGGCGGCATCGGCCTGAACCCCGGCAACCGGCCCTTCGTCTACGACCGGGTGATGATCGCCTACAGGTTCTGACGCCCCTGCGGTGGCCATCGTGCCGGCGCTTGACCTGCATCAGCGCCGGCATGGCATCGCCGATGCTGCAATGCCGACATGATTTTCCGGGAACTGGACCTGCGCCGACTCGAGGCGCCCGAACCCATGCTGCGTGCGCTGGCTGCTGCCGAGCGGCTGGCGCCGGGCGAGGCGGTGGCCATCGTGGCGCCGCGTCTGCCCCGTCCGCTGCTGCTGGAGCTTGCCCGCCTCGGCTTCGACGCAGAGCCGGAAGCGCCGCAGGCCGACGGCAGCGTGCGCGTGGTGATCCAGCGCTGCGAAGATGCCGAAACTGCGGCTTGAACAGGCGCCCGCGGCCACGCTGCCGCTGCGCTTCCTGCTGGCCATGCCGTGCTGGGGCATGGCGGGCGGCATGTTGTTGCTGATCGACGGCGATGCGCCACTCGGTGCCCGCTGGCACCCCGCCACGCTGGCGCTGGTGCACGTGTGGACGCTGGGCGTGCTGGGCAACGCGATGTTCGGCAGCCTGCTGCAGTTCCTGCCGGTGGCGGCAGGCGCGGAGCTGTGCTGGCGTCGCAGCGCGCCGTGGTTGCATGCGGTGTTCAACCTCGGTGTGCTGCTGCTGGTCGCCGGCCTGCACGCCGCCGCGCGCGTGCCGCTGTTCGCCGCGGGCATCCTGTTGCCGCTGGCTTTCTTGTGGCTGGCGGCGATGACACTGCCCGGCGTGTTCGCCGCCGCCGGCGAACGGCTGCTGCGCGCCGGCATCGGCGCGGCGCTGGGCTATGGCGTGGCGGCAGCGCTGGCGGGCGGCGGGCTGGCCCTGCTGCTTGCCGGCGGGCGGCCGTGGTCGCCCGCTGCGGTGGATGTGCATGCGGCCTTCGGCGTGCTGGGCTGGATGGTGCTGCTGCTGGCCGCGGTGGGGCGGCTCACCATGCCGATGTTCCAGGCCACCGGCAGCGTGCCGGCGCGTGCGCAGGCGATCTGGCTGGCCGGCGTGGCGCTGGCGCTGCCGCTGGCTTCCGCATGGCACCTGCGGCATGGCACGGGCGTGGTGCTGCCGGCAGTGGCGGCCGCGGGCGGTGGCGCGTTCGCGCTGGCCGCGCTGGGCCTGCAGTGGCCGGTACCGGCCGCGCGGCGCAACGCGCTGTACCGGCACTGGCGCATGGGCCTGGTTGCGCTGCTGCTGGCGGCGGTGTCGCTGCTCGCCGGTCGCGGCCTGCTTGCCGGCGCGCTGGCGCTGGGCGTGGGCCTGCCATTGCTGGTCGGCGCGATGGCGATGGAAATCGTGCCCTTCGTCACCTGGATCGCCTTGCGCCATCGGGTTCCGCGCGGCGTGCAGATTCCCGGCGTGCAGCGCCTGCTGCCGGATGCGAGCAAACGGCGCGCGCTGCTGGCGCAGGCGGTAGCCGCGCCATGCCTGGTGCTTGCGGTGGTGTGGCCGCAGTCCTGGCTGGCGCGGCTGGCCGGACTGGCGCAACTGGGCGCCTGGGCCGTGCACGGCCACGCCTTGCTGGGCGCGTTGCGCGGCGCACGCGCCTTCGTCCGCTGCGTGGAACGGCCTGCCTGAGGATGTCCCGATGAGCCACGATCTTCCCCTGGTGTATTCCTGCTCCGGCTGTTCCAGCGCGGCGCAGATGGCCAACCACCTCGCGTTGCGGCTGGACCGCGCCGGCGCGGCCGAGATGTCCTGCATCGCCGGCGTGGGTGGCGGCGTCACCGGCCTGGTGCGCACCGCGCAGAGCGGACGGCGCATCCTTGCGCTGGACGGCTGCGTGCTGAAATGCGCTGCCGCCTGTCTCGCCAACGCGGGAGTGGTGGCCGACACCCATCTGGTGCTGTCCGACTACGGCGTGAAGAAGCGCAAGCACGCCGATTTCGATCCGGCCGAGGCGGCGCAGGTATACGCGGAAGAGGTGCTGCCGGCCGCCGTGGCGCTGCAGGCGGGAGCCGATGACGGCGCCGCCTGAGTGCATGGCGCCGTCGTGCCGCCGCTGCGCGTCCGCCGGATAGGTGGCAGCGGTCCGCTGCTGCCACTCGCCACCGCGTGGTCCAGCGGGCCGCGCGACTGTCCGGAAGCGCGGCTGCCGCTGCCGGCCGGCGACAAGGCCTGCCGGCTGACGCGGATCAAGGCAGGCAGGGCATGGCACCGGTCATGCTTGATGGCATGAATCCACCATCCGACCATCCCCGCGCCACCGCGATGCTGCGCCTGCTGCCGCCGCCGCAGCGGCTCGCGCCGCTGTTGCGCGTTCTGCCGTTGCGCTGGCAACGCACCGTGCTGGAACGCGCGATGGCGCGCATGCTGGCCTCGCCGCTTGCCGGCGGCGCGCTCGATTTCCTGATCGGTCGCCGGTTCGGCATCGAAGTGAGCGACCTTGGCCTGCACTGGGTGCTGACCCTGCGCGACGGATGGCTGGTGGCGGTCGACGAAGCGCCCGAAGCCGGCGTGCGCGGCAGCGCCACCGACCTGCTGCTGCTCGCCAGCCGGCTGGAGGATGCCGATACGCTGTACTCCGAGGGTCGCCTGGCGCTCACCGGCGACACCGAACTGCGCCTCGCCGCGCGCAGCCTGCTCGACCGCCTGCCGTGGGAATCGGTGCCGCTGGGCCTGCGCATCGCGCTGAACCGCGGCGCCCGCCTTGCCCGTGCCGCGCGCGAGGCGTACCGGAAGCACTGAACCTCCCATCACCGACCGCCATGCCCGAACTTGCCGACCTGTCCGTGCCCGCCTGGCGCGACGACCTCGAACACGAGTACGCCGCGCTGGCCGCGCGCCTCGAACCGCTGGTGCCCTGCCTGGAAATTCCGCTGCACCTGCCGTGGATAGCCGCCATCAACGAGCTGAAGCGGCAGCGCGGCGCGGTGATCATGGCGCACAGCTACCAGTCGCCGGAGATCTTCCACGGTGTGGCCGACGTCACCGGCGATTCGCTGGGGCTGGCGCAGGCCGCGCGCAATTGCGACGCCGATCTGATCGTGATGTGCGGCGTGCACTTCATGGCCGAGAGCGCCAAGATCCTCGCGCCGCAGAAGACCGTGCTGCTGCCCGACCTCGAGGCCGGCTGCTCGCTGGCTTCCTCGATCACCGCCGACGACGTGCGCGCGCTGAAGGCGCGCCACCCCGGCGTGCCGGTGGTGAGCTACGCGAACACCTCCGCCGCGGTGAAGGCCGAGTCCGACGCGATCTGCACCTCGGCCAACGCGGTGCAGGTGGTGGAGGCGATGGGCGCGCCGAAGGTGATCTTCCTGCCCGACGAGTTCCTCGGCCGCCACATCGCCAGGCAGACGAACGTGGAAATCGTCCTGTGGCATGGCCGCTGCGAGGTGCACGAGCGCTTTACCGCGCAGGAAGTGCGGCACGTGCGCGAGCAGTTCGGCAGCATGGTGGTGGCGCATCCGGAGTGCTCGCCCGAAGTACTGGCCGAGGCCGACTTCGTCGGCTCCACCACCGCCATGGGCAAGTGGCTGGCGCGCGAGAGGCCGGCGCGGGTGGCGATGATCACCGAGTGCTCGATGGCCGACAACCTGAAGTCGCAGTTCCCCGCCACCGAGTTCATCAAGCCCTGCAACCTGTGTCCGCACATGCAGCGCATCACCTTGCCCAACATCCATGCCGCGCTGCGCGACCTGAAGCACGTCATCGAGATCCCTGCCGATGTCATCGCCGGCGCGCGCCGTGCGCTGGAACGCATGCTGGCGGTGGGCCGGCGCGAATCCGTGTGAGGCGCGCGCGGCGGCCCGTGGTGGTGATCGGCAGCGGCGTGGCCGGCATGGCCACGGCGCTGGCCGCCGCGCCGGCGCCGGTGCGCCTGCTGTGCCGCGCGGCCGACGGCAGCGGCAGCGCCAGCGCGCTGGCCCAGGGCGGCATCGCCGCCGCGCTGGGCGACGGCGACGGCAGCGGGGCGCATGCGCGCGACACGCTGGAAGCGGGCGCCAACCACAACGACGTAGCCGCGGTGCGCTGGCTGTGCGCGGCGGCGCCCGACACGGTGGCGTGGCTGGCGGCGCAGGGCGTGGCCTTCGATCGCGGCCCCGACGGTCGCCTGCAACTGGGCCGCGAAGGTGGCCATGGCGCGCACCGCATCGCGCACGCGGGCGGCGACGCCACCGGCGCGGCGCTGGTGCGTGCGCTGCGCGCGCAGGTGCAGACCGCGGCGCACGTGCAATGGCGCGGCGGCGTCGATGCGGAGGCGTTGCTGCTGCGCGACGGCCGCGTGGCCGGCGTGCGCGTGCGCGACGGGCAAGGCCGCCACGAGGAAATCGAGGCGGCCGCGGTGGTGCTCGCCACCGGCGGCATCGGCGCATTGTGGGCGCATACCAGCAATCCGCCGGGGGCGGACGGAGCGGGCCTCGCGCTGGCGCTGGCGGCGGGGGCGGCGGCGCGCGACCTGGAGTTCGTGCAGTTCCATCCCACGGCGCTCGCGGTGGAAGGCCACAGCCTGCCGCTGCTCACCGAGGCGCTGCGCGGCGCTGGCGCGCGCCTCGTCGACAGCACGGGCGAACCCCTGATGCGCGACCTGCATCCGCTGGGCGACCTCGCCCCGCGCGACGTGGTGGCGCGGCGGGTGTGGCAGGCATGCCGACAGGGCGGCGGCGCGTGGCTGGACGCCACGTCCATCGAGGGCGACTGGCGTGTCCGCTTCCCCACCGTGCTCGCGGCCTGCCGCGCACACGGGCTGGACCCGCGCCGCGAACGGCTGCCGATCACCCCGGTGGCGCATTTCCACATGGGCGGCGTGGCCACCGACCTCGACGGCCGCAGCTCGCTGCCCGGCCTGTACGCGGTGGGTGAGGCGGCTTGCAACGGCGTGCACGGCGCCAACCGGCTGGCCAGCAATTCGCTGCTGGAGGCGGTGGCCGGCGGGCGCCGGCTCGGTGCGGTGCTGGCCGCCGCGGCGCCGGCGGCCGGGCAGGGCGTGCACCGCTGGGCCGAGCGCGGTGTCTCGCTGTCGCCGGAAAGCCTGTCCGCGCTGCGCGGACTGCTGTGGCGCGCGGCCGGCCCGGTGCGCGAGGCCGTGGCGCTGCGCGATGCCTGGCGTGTCTGCGCGGCCGCCGCCGACGCCGGCTGGCAGATGCGCCTCGCCAAGGCGCTGCTGCGCGCGATGCGCCTGCGTCGGCGCAGCCTGGGCGCGCACTGTCGCGAGGACCGGGGCTGCCCCATGTAGGCCGCGCTCTGCGGGCCTGATTCCGCGACATCGATGCGCGCCGTGCCTGCGACCTCGTGTCCCGGGCGACAGGCTCCATACGCCCGCGTTGCGCTGACGTGGGTCAAGAGGTGCGGCCGCGGCGCCCCGCACACTCTCGAATCCCTGACTTGCGAGCGATCCATGACCCGGCCGTCCTCCTACGATTTCCAGGCCCTGCTGGCCTGCAGCCGCGGCGAACTGTTCGGCGAGGGCAACGCGCGGCTGCCCGCGCCGCCGATGCTGATGTTCGACCGCATCACGAAGATCGCGGAAGAAGGCGGCGCCTACGGCAAGGGCGTGATCCACGCCGAGCTCGACATCACGCCGCGGCTGTGGTTCTTCGATTGCCACTTCCAGGGCGACCCGGTGATGCCGGGCTGCCTGGGGCTGGACGCGATGTGGCAGCTCTCCGGCTTCTTCCTGCCGTGGCTGGGCGAGCCAGGCCGCGGCCGCGCGCTGGGCGTGGGCCAGGTGAAGTTCACCGGCCAGGTGCTGCCCAGCGCGAAACGGGTGCGCTACGAGATCGACATCCGGCGCGTGATGCGCGGCAAGCTGGCACTGGTGATCGCCGATGGCAAGACCTATGTCGACGACCGTCCGATCTACACGGCCAGCGACATGCGCGTGGGCCTGTTCCAGTCCACCGAGGGCTTCTGACATGCGCCGCGTGGTGGTGACCGGCATGGGCATCGTCTCCTGCCTCGGCGACGTGGCGGACACGGTGTCGCGTGCGCTGCAGGACCTGAAGAGCGGCATCCGCCAGATTCCCGACTACGCCGCGCGCGGCCTGCGCAGCCAGGTGGCGGGCGCGCCGCAGGTGGACCTCGACGCCGCCATCGACCGCAAGCTGCGCCGCTTCATGGGCGACGCGGCCGCCTACGCCTATCTCGCGATGCGCTCGGCGATCGCCGACGCGGGCCTCGGCCGCGACGAAGTGAGCCACCCGCGCACTGGCGTGGTGGCCGGCTCCGGTGGCGGCTCGGCGCAGTGGCAGATCGAGGCGGCCGACCTGCTGCGCGGCAAGGGCGTGCGCAAGGTGGGGCCGTTCATGGTGCCGCGCACGATGTGCTCCACCGTGTCGGCCACGCTGGCCACCGCGTTCGGCATCCTCGGTCTCAGCTATTCCATCGCCGCGGCCTGCGCCACCTCGGCGCACTGCATCGGCGCGGCGGCCGACCTGATCCGCCACGGGGCGCAGGACGTGGTGTTCGCCGGCGGCGGCGAGGAAGTGCACTGGGGCATGACCGCGCAGTTCGACGCGATGGGCGCACTGTCCAGCGGCTGGAACGACACGCCGCAGGCCGCCTCGCGCCCCTACGACGCCAACCGCGACGGTTTCGTGATCGCCGGTGGCGGCGGCATGCTGGTGCTGGAGGATTACGAGCACGCCAAGGCGCGCGGTGCGCGCATCCATGCGGAGCTCGTCGGCTACGGCGTCACCTCCGACGGCGCCGACATGGTGGCGCCCTCGGGCGAGGGCGCGGTGCGCTGCATGCGGATGGCACTGGCGAACCTCGCGCGCCCGGTCGACTACCTCAACACCCACGGCACCGCCACGCCGCTGGGCGACATCGTGGAACTGCAGGCCGTGCGCGAGGTGTTCGGCCAGGCGATGCCGCCGCTGTCCTCGACCAAGGCGCTCACCGGCCACTCGTTGGGCGCCGCCAGCGTGCACGAGGCGATCTACAGCCTGCTGATGATGCAGGGCGGCTTCATGGCCGGCTCGGCCAACATCGACACGCTGGACCCGCGCGCCGAGGGCTTCCCCATCCTGCGCGGGAGCCGCGAGGCGCGACTCGACGCCGTGATGTCGAACAGCTTCGGCTTCGGCGGCACCAACGCCAGCCTGGTGTTCGCGCGGGTGTAGGGTTGGCGCGGGCCGGGCTGGTCAACATCCCTGCGACAGGCGTCGGGATGCGTCCGCCGTCCGCATCCCCGCCTCGCCGTGCCAACAGCTGTTGCGTGCGGCGATACGCGGCGGCGGTTGCGGCGAGCGGCGGGCAAGGTGGTAGTGGGCGACGATCGCGGCCATGCCCTCGGCGCGCGGGCACAGGCGCAGCACGTCCACGCCCAGTTCGCGCAGCTGCGGCAGCTCGGGGCCGAGGTCGACGATCTCGCCGCCATGGGGCCGGATGCCATCAAGGCGCGGGGAGGAGCTGCCCTCGCGGGCGATCGGCGGCAGGCGGCCGTAGGCGATCACTTCCAGTTCGGGCATCGGCAGGCCCGCGGCGAGCACGGCATCGCGCAGCGCGCGGAGCGGCTCGCGGCCCTGTTCCACGCCGGGCACCCAGCGCACCAGGCCGTCGTCCATCAGCCGCCTGAGCTCCGCGTGGCTGCGGATCTTGAGCGCGGGGCCGGCCACGAAGGGTACGCCGCGTTCGCGGCACAACTGCACCGCGGCGAGGTCGTTGGCCTCGATCAGGCCCCGGCGTTCGGCGACGAGGCGCTCCAGCACGCCCGATGCCGATGCGGCTGCGGGCAGGGCGAGCGCGGAGAGCACCACCTGCTTGCCCTTGTCGGCCAGTTCCGCGGCGAGCTCGATCCAGTCGACCACCGGGGGTTCACCGCCGTTGCCGGGCGCCGCTTCGCCGAGATGGATGATCTCCACCGGCCAGTCTGCCGCCTCGCGATAGAAGGCGTGCGTGCGTTCGCGTGGCCAGCAGGGCGGCAGCGGGCCGAGGCTGAGCTTCATGGTGTCCTGCATGTCGTCATCCGCGGCGACCGGCGCGTTCGGCGCCGGCGGATTGCCGGCGGAGCAGGCCAGTCGCATGGACGGCGCTCCGCGCGGGAAAGGTGCGTGCATCGTGGCTGCGACAAGCCGCCGCGGCGTTGACGTGGGTCAGCTTGCCGTGGATCAAGGCCGCGCGACGGGCGTCGCCTAGCATCGGAACGGCCGCGGCATCCGCCTGCAGGCAGGAGTTCTCCGATGACGACGACCTTCCACGCCAGCCTGTTCGCTGCCGCCGCGTTGCTCGTGCTGGCGCCCGGCGCAGCACTGGCCCAGCACGACCACGCCGCGCACACGCACGTCGCCGCGCCGATGCCGCCGCCGGCGCATCCATGGCAGCCCGACGCCACGCTGCGCACCGGCATGGAGCAGATCCACACCGCGCTGGAGCAGTTGCGCCATTACGAGATGGGCCACATGGACGCCACGCTGGCGCTGGATCGCGTGGACGCGATCGAGGAATCGGCTGCCGGCATCTTCGCCAAGTGCAAGCTCCCTCCCGAGCGGGATGCAGTGCTGCATGGCATGCTGGTGCCGCTGCTCGCCGCCGCGCAGAAGTTCAAGGCCAATCCCCGGGACATGGGCCAGCTCGCCGCGATGCGCGAGGCGGTGGCCGGGTATCCGCGCTATTTCGAGGCGCCGGGCTGGACGACGGCTGCGGGGCATGCGCATTGAGCGCCAAGGATTTCCCGTCGGGTCGGGTGCGGCGCTGATCCGGATCAAGAGCCCCGCCGCGCACATGGCGCACGATGCTTCCATCGACACAGGCGGTGCGACGCACATGACCGAATACATCCAGGCATGGCAATGCATCGGCTGCGGCCGGATCGAGGCGCCGCAGCCGTGCATCGGTGTCTGCAAGGACCGCAAGGTGTTCTTCATCGGGCGCGACGAGCACGAGCGCGCACTGGCCGATGCCGCCGCCTTGCGCGAGCAGCTGGCCAAGGCGCAGGCGAAGCTGCAGCGTTTCACGCTGGCCAAGCCGAATCCCGGCCAGTGGGAGCGCTCGTGGACGGCGCTGCAGGCCGAACTGCGCGAAGCGCTGGCACTGCTCGACGCCGGCAAGCCGCCCGCCACGGGCTGACATTTCCACGCGGCGCGCGGCACCTGCCCCCGGGCTGACGCGCGTCAAACCCCCACGCCCGCGCGTGCCGCACCATGGCGCGCCATCGAGGGCGCCAGTCCCGGCCGGAATTCCACCATGGGCGCGATCAAGCTCGGCTACAGCACGTTCGGTTTGACCAATCTCGATTTCCTGGACGCCATCGACGCGGTGGATCGCGCCGGCTACGCGGGCGTGGAGATCGCCTTCCACCGCGAGCAGTTCAACCCTTTCGACCTCGACGACGACGACCTCGCCCGGGTGCGGCGCCGGCTCGATGCGTTGCGCGTCGAGCCGGCCTGCGTGGCCACCGCCTCGCACTTCTTCGATCCGCAGCGCCCGCACGAACCCTCGCTGATGGCACTGGAGCGCGCCGCGCGCAGGCGCCGCATCGACCTGGTCAGGCGCGGTGTACACGTGGCGCGCAAGCTCGGCGTCAGGCTGGTGAGCTTCGGCAGCGGCTTCCTGCGCGACGAACACGTGGCCCATCCCGAGGTCGATCCCGACGAACTCCTGGTCGACTCGATCCGCGAATGCCTTGCCGCGATCCGCGACGACGAGGACATCACGCTGCTGATCGAGCCGGAGCCCGGCATGCGCGTCGAGACGCTGGCCGACGGCCTCGCGCTGATGCGAGCGGTCGGCTCGCCGAAGTTCAAGCTGCACATCGACATCTGCCACGCCTACTGCTCCGAGCCCGATTACGTCGCCGCG
Organism: Rhodanobacter aciditrophus; assembly: GCF_050026795.1. Classification (NCBI taxonomy): domain Bacteria; kingdom Pseudomonadati; phylum Pseudomonadota; class Gammaproteobacteria; order Lysobacterales; family Rhodanobacteraceae; genus Rhodanobacter; species Rhodanobacter aciditrophus. Next base: position 332,506 of record NZ_JALBWP010000012.1, on the reverse strand, counting down.
CTCGCCGAGGCGGCGCCGCACGCGCGGTATCTGCACATCTCCGACGCACGTGCGGGCTACAACCTGAAGATCGCGCAGGACGCGGACGATCCCGCCTTCGATCTCGCCCACGCCAGCACGCTGGTGCATTTCGCCGACACCTGCGACTTCCTGCTGGTGGATCGCGCGCACCCGATCCACTTCCGCGAGGCCGCACCCACCCGCGCGCGACAGGCGCGCATCGACGCGCTGCTGGCCCGCGCCGGCGTCGCCACACCGCTCCAGGTGGTGGATTACGCCAGCCTCTACGCCGGCCGCTCGCCGCTGGACGAAGAGCTGTTCACCTGGCTGATCTCGATCCCCGGGCTGAGCCATGACGTGCTGGAGCGCGCGCGCCCGGTGGCGGCGTACCTGCGTGGCGCGAAGCGTGCGCCGCTGGTCGGGCGCATGATGGCGAACACGCGCACCGGCATCGCGCATTTCCACGAGATCCCGGGGCAGGGCACGCTGGATTTCGCAGCGAGCTTCCAGGCACTCGCCGCGCACGGCTTCGCCGGCTACGGCGCGGTGGAGCTCTACCACCATGTCGATGGCTGGCAGGCGGCGCTGGAGGCCAGCTACCGCCATCTCGCGCCGCTCGCCGCGGCGGCGTGAGGCGCCCATGAACGGCAACGCCTGGTTCGACGAGGTCGCGCTCGGCTGGCCGGCAGGCCTTGCCGGCGAACTCGACCATCGCCGGCTCAAGGCGCCCGCCGTCAAGCTGCGTTCGGCGCGGCGAGGCGCGGCGGGCGACGTGGTCTATGCGGTGGACCTGCGCGTGCGGCTGCCGAACTGCGGCGAGGTGCTCACCAGCACCGAGCTGCATTCGGTCGAGCATTTCCTGCTCGAGGGTTTCACCCGCCTGCTGCCCGAGCACTTCCTTTCCGTCGGCCTGATGGGCTGCCGCACCGGCTTCTACCTGGGCTTCGTGGGCGAGGGCCGGGCGCAGGTGCTGTGCGACACCCTCGAACGCGTCCTGCGCGACATGCGGCAGGCCGAGGCGGTGCCCTACGCCAGCATCGGCCAGTGCGGCAACTTCCGCGACCACAGCCTTGCCGACGCACAGCGCGTGGCGCGCGAGATCCTCGCCCGCCGCGCGCACTGGCTGGACGCCGCATGAGCGGCGCGACGCAGCGCTGGCAGGTACGTGCCACGCGACCGGTGGCCTACGACGTGGTGAAGGCGCCGGCGCTGTTCGCGCCGCACAGCGACGTGCTGCTCGGCTTCGGTCGTCCGGGCGGACGCCGCTTCGTGGTGCTCGACGCCAACGTGATGCGCTTCCATGGCGCGGCGATCCGCGCCTGGTTCGCCGCCCACGACATCGAGGCGCGCATCGTGGCGGTGCCGGGCGGCGAGGAGCACAAGACCATCGACACCTGGCAGGACCTCGCGCGCCGGCTCGATGCCTTTCCCGTCCATCGCCGCGACGAGCCCGTCATCGCCATCGGCGGCGGCGTGCTCACCGACGTGGTGGCCTTCCTCGCCGCCAGCTACCGGCGCGGCCTGCCGCACCTCAAGGTGCCCACCACGCTGATGGGCTACATCGACGCCGCGCTGGGCATCAAGGCGGGGATCAACTTCAACGGGCACAAGAACCGGCTGGGCAGCTTCACGCCGCCGCTGGCGGTGCTGCTCGACCCGGGCTTCCTCGGCACGCTGCCGCGAAGGCACCTCGTCAACGGCGTGTGCGAGATCGTCAAGCTCGCGGTGGTCTGCGACGCCGCGCTGTTCGCCGCGCTGGAGGCCGACGGCGCGCACGGCATCGCCACCGCGTTCGCCGACGCCGCGGGCGGGGCCATCCTCGATCGCGCCATCGGCGGCATGCTGGACGAGCTCGCGCCGAACCTCCACGAGGAGGAGCTCTCGCGCCGGGTCGACTTCGGCCACACCTTCAGCTACGGCCTCGAGGCGCGCCACCCGCAGCGCCTGCTGCACGGCGAGGCGGTGCTGCTGGACGTCCTCGTCTCGGTGCTGATCGCGCGGCGGCGCGGCCTGCTCGACGAAACCGCCGCCGCGCGCGTGTTCGCGCTGGTCGAGCGGCTGGGCATCGTGCCGGACCACGGCGCGCTCGATGCCGGCGCGATGTGGCAGTCGCTGCAGGATCGCGTCGAGCACCGCAACGGCCTGCAGCGCGTGCCGCTGCCCACGGGCATCGGCAGCTGCAGCTTCCACCACGACATCACCCGCGGCGAACTCGATGCCGCGCTCCTTGCGCTACGCGACCGACTCGAGGCCCGCCATGAACCTGCCCACGAACGTTGATCCACGGGAAATCGAGAAATTCGACCGCGTCGCCCGGCTGTGGTGGGATCCTGCCGGCAAGATGGGCATGCTGCACGTCATCAACCCGCTGCGCACGCGCTTCGTGACCGACCGCGCCGACCTGCGCGATGCGAAGACCGTGGACATCGGCTGCGGCGGCGGCATCTTCGCCGAGGCGCTGGCCCGGGCCGGCGCGCGGGTGGTGGGCATCGACCAGTCGCCGTTCACGCTGGAGATCGCCCGCCAGCACGCGGCGCAGTCCGGCCTCGCCATCGACTACCGGCTGCAGACCGTGGAGGAGCTGGCCGCGCGCGAGGCCGGCCGCTACGACGTGGTGACCTGCATGGAGATGCTCGAACACGTGCCCGACCCGGCCGCCGTGGTGGACGCCTGCGCACGACTGCTCAAGCCTGGCGGCCGCGCGTTCTTCTCCACCATCGACCGCAGCCTGAAGGCGTGGCTGTTCGCCATCGTGGGCGGCGAGTACGTCCTGCGCATCCTGCCGCGCGGCACGCACCAGTACGCCAGGCTGATCCGCCCCGCCGAGCTGCGCGGCTGGGCGGCGCGGAGCGGACTGGACTACATCGGCGTGGCCAGCCTGATGTACAACCCGCTCGGCAGGCGTTTTCGCGTCGCCGACGGCAGGGAAGACGTCAACTACATGGCGAGCTTCGTCAGGCAGGGCTGAGCCGATGAAGAAGTTCCTCGCCCTCTCGCGCTCCAGCCACGGCGTGCTCGACCTCGCCATGACCGGCTTCGCCGCCCTGCTGTGGCTGGGCCATTTTCCCGCCTGGCCGGTGCTCGCCGTGGCCATAGTCACCGCCGCCGCGGGCTACACCGCGCTGTACGCGCTGAACGACCTCGTCGGGGTCAAGGTGGACCGCGAGAAATTCGCCGGCGGCGGCATCAAGCCCGGCTACGCGGTGGAGGCGTCCGAGCTGCGCTATCCGATCGCGCAGGGCAAGCTGAGTCTCAGGGGCGGCATCGCCTGGTTTGCCGTCTGGTACCTGGTGGCGCTGGCCGGTGCATGGTGGCTGAACCCGTTCCTCGTCGTCGTGGTGCTGGCCGCGCCGGTGCTGGAGACCGCCTACTGCCTGCTGCTCAAGGTCACCTGGTGGCGCACCCTGGTGAGTGGCCTGGTGAAGTCGCTGGGCCCGGTCGCCGCCGTGCTGGTGGTGGTGCCGCGCCCCGATCCGGCGCTGCTCGCGCTGATGGTGGCGTGGCTGGTGGCGTGGGAGATCGGCGGGCAGAACATCCCTGCCGACTGGAACGACGTGGAGGAGGACCGCCGCGTGGGCGCGCGCACCATCCCGGTGGTGTTCGGCCCGCGCACGGCGGGCGCCGCGGTGCTGGCGGCGCTGCTGGCCTGCGTGGTGCTCAGCCTGGGCCTGCCGGCGATGTCGCCGCTGCCGCTGGGCATGCCCTATCTCGCCGCCAGCCTGGCGATCGGCCTGTACCTGCTGCTGTGGCCGGGACTCGCGCTCTGCCTGTCGCGCGAGGGAAGCAGTGCGGCGCGGCTGTTCGACCGCGCCAGCCTCTATCCGGTGGCGCAGCTCGCGCTGATCCTGGCGTTCGTGCTGCTGCGCTGACGGCGCGTCCTGCTACGCCGTCGCCCGCCAGTGCCGCGGCAGCGCGCGCAGCTGGCCGACGAACAGCAGCAGCCACGCGAGCAGCCCCACGGCGAACATCGCGTGCGGCAACAGGCCGAGGAAGCCCAGGTCCATCGCCTGCATCATGCGCAGCGTGCTGGTGGCGTACATGCCCAGCGGGAACACCGCACCCCAGTACATCGGGTCGTAGGCGAACGGGAAGTGGCGCACCCCGTGGCGCCATACCGCCAGCACCGCCAGCATCGGTATCCACCAGGTGCCGGTGGCCCAGTACAGCACGGTGAAGCCCTTGATGAAGGGCAGCATGGAAAGCAGGTAGGGCGCGTGCGGCGTGTTGATGATGAGCAGCGAGCCGGCCAGGGTGGAGATCGCCATGGCGCCCATGTTGATCCAGTACGGCGGCGACAGGTCCGCCGGCGAGAAGGCGAAGAAGGTGTAGCGGTAGAAGATCAGCGACATCATCCAGATGTAGAGCATGCCGCCCCACAGCCACATCGACAGCGCGAAGAAGTTGAGCTCCAGCCGCAGCGGTTGCGCCACGTCGGGCGCGAGGAGCGCGGCCAGCACGCTCATCGACTGGGTAGCCACCACGGCGAGCAGCCAGCCGCCGTTGATGCCCTGGTCGAGCGTGGGCTTGCGCGCCTTCACCGTGAGCACGGCGAAGATGGTGTAGGTGGAGCCGACCCACGCGGCGAGGCCGACGCCGCCCAGCAGGGCCGCCAGGCGCAGGTTGTGGCCGATCAGCAGGCTCTGGCAACCCAGGATCGAGCAGGCCGCCACGAACGTGAAGAAGCCCGGCGCCTGCGAATGGTCGAACAGGTCGCGCAGCACGCGCCGCGGATGCCACCACACCCGCAGCAGCGCCAGCGCGCCGATGACGGCGAACAGCAGCCAGTTCAGCGCGAACAGGGCGGTGGGCAGGAACGGCACCGCCAGCAGGTGTGCGGCCAGCGACAGGATGCCGGTGGCCATCACCATGCTGAAGTAGCCCGGCGACATGGTTTCCAGCGAGGCGCGCGCGTGGCGCAACAGGGCGGTCATGCGTGGCTCCGTGGATGGCTGGACGGGTCAGCCGGAGGTGTCGCGGGGCGAGGCAGGGTCGCCAGCTTGGCGCGGCCGCGGTGAAACCGGCGTGGCGGCCGCGTCCGGCGGCGGTATCGGCATCGCCTCGTCGCTGGCGCGCAGGCGGCGCTGGATCCGCTGCAGGTGCTGCAGCAACTCCTCGCGCGCGGCATCGGCGTAGGGATTCTCGCGCTGGATCGCGGCGAACAGGTGGCCGGCGTCGCCGCGCACCGCGGCGAGCATGTTGGCGAGGCCCAGGAAGGACGGCGGTGCCATCGACAGGTCGTCGCCGACGCCCATCTCCACCAGTGCGCGGGCGATGAAGAAGGCCAGCGCGTGGGTCTTCGCCATCGCGCGGTCGTGCGTGGCCGCATCCTGCGCGATCACCGCGCTGCCCAGCGATTCGAACAGCACCCGCGTCCGTTCGGCGGCTTCCGGGTGGCGCGCGCTGGCGCACAGCACGGTGCGCAGCGGCTCGCCGCGGGCGAGGCTGAGCGGGCCGAACAGCGGATGGGTGCCGGCGTGCGGTACCGCGTCGCCGAGGTGCCGGTCCAGCATCGCGCAGGGAAGCTCCTTCACGCTGCCCACGTCGATCACGGTGTGCCGCGCGTCGAGCAGCGGGCGCAGCCCGCGCAGCGCCGCCTCCATGTGCGGCACCGGCATCGCCAGCACCACCCAGTCGGCACCGGCGAGCGCGGCGGCCGGCGTGGCGCAGGCGAGCGCGGCAGGCACCTCGGCCTGCGGATCGTGGATGCGCACGGCGTGGCCGGCGCGTTGCAGCAGCTCGGCGAAGGCGCGGCCGAAACGGCCATGGCCGAACAGGGCGAAGATCATCGAGGATTCCGGCGGTCGGGCGGGGAGTCTGCCGCCGATTCTCGCAGCGAACGCCACAGCGCATCCATGCGCGCCTCCACCGCGCTGTCCGGCGCGATCGGTATGCCCCATTCGCGGCTGGTTTCGCCCGGCCACTTGTTGGTGGCATCGATGCCGAGCTTGGAGCCCAGCCCCGCGACCGGGCTGGCGAAGTCGAGGTAGTCAATCGGCGTGTTCTCCACCAGCATCGTGTCGCGTGCGGGATCGACGCGGGTGGCGATGGCCCAGATCACCTGCTTCCAGTCGCGTGCGTCGATCTCGGCATCCACCACGATCACGAACTTGGTGTAGGTGAACTGGCGCAGGTAGGACCACACGCCCATCATCACGCGTCGCGCATGGCCGGCGTACTGCTTGCGGATCGCCACCACCGCGACGCGGTAGGAGCAGGCCTCCGGCGGCAGGTGGAAGTCGGTGATCTCGGGGAACCCCTTCTGCAGGATCGGCACGAACACCTCGTTCAGCGCCATCGCCAGCACCGAGGGCTCGTCGAACGGCGCGCGACCCATGTAGCTGCCCTGGTAGATCGCATCCTTGCGCAGGCGCATGCGCTCCACGGTGAGCACGGGGAAGCGGTCCCGCGCGTTGTAGTAGCCGGTGTGGTCGCCGAACGGGCCTTCCAGCGCGGTGTCGCCGGGATGGATGAAGCCTTCCAGCAGGATCTCGGCGCCGGCCGGCGCGTCCAGCCCGGTCAGCTCGCTGCGCCACAGCCGCGTGCGTTCGCCGCGCAGCAGGCCTGCGAATTCGTATTCGCTGAGCGTGTCGGGCACCGGTGCCACCGCGGCGAGCAGGGTGGCGGGGTCCGCGCCGATCGCCACCAGTACCGGAAACGGCTGGTGCGGGCGATCGATGCGCCAGTCGGCGTAGTCCAGCGCGCCGCCGCGGTGCGGCAGCCAGCGCATGATGACGCGGTTCGGACCGATCAGCTGCTGGCGGTAGATCGCCACGTTCTGCCGGCGCTTGCCGGTGCCGCGGGTGATCACCAGGCCCAGCGTGACCAGCCGGCCCGCATCGCCGGGCCAGCAGTGCTGGATCGGCAGCCGCGCGAGGTCGATGTCGTCGCCTTCCACGGTGTCGTGCAGGAACGCGGCGTCGTCCACATAGCGCGGCGCCACGTGGGCGAGCTGCGCCAGCTCGGGCCAGCTGGCCAGCGCCTGGCGCAGGCTGGCCGGCCAGCGCGGCTCCTTGACCGCAGCCAGCAACTGGCCCAGCTCGCGCAGGCTCGCCAGCGGCCGCCCGGCCAGCGCCAGCTCGATGCGGCGGCGGTGGCCGAACAGGTTGCCGAGGAAGGCGTGGCCGGATCCGACCGGTCGCTCCATCAGCAGCGCGGGGCCGCCCTCGCGCAGGGCGCGATGGCACAGTGCCGTGGTTTCCAGACGGGGATCGACCGGCGCCCGCACGCGCAGCAGCTGCTGCCGGCGTTCGAGCTGGTCGAGGAAGGAACGCAGGTCGTGGTGGCTCATGGCGCAAGGCTCGCCGTGCACAGGCTGGCGCGCCATGATCCCGGTCAGTCGCCGAGCTGTCCGCTCAGTCGCGCGGCGGTTCCCAGCAGCCGCGCGCGAGGCATCGCTGCATCGCCTCGCGCGAAGGGGCAAGGTCGATGCGGCGGGCGGCCAGCCACGCCGGATCGAACAGCGTCTCCGCATAGCGCACGCCCGGGTCGCACAGCAGGCTCACGATGCTGCCGCGCTCGCCGCGCGTACGCATGGCCGAAGCCAGCTGCAGGCAGGCCACCAGGTTGGTGCCGGAGGAGCCGCCGTAGCGGCGGCCGAGCAGGTCGTCGAGCAGCCAGGCGGCGGCGATCGAGGCGGCATCGGGCACCTCGATCACGTGGTCGACCACGTCGAACAGGAAGCCCGGTTCCACGCGCGGTCGGCCGATGCCCTCGATCAGCGTGGGCCGGCGCGCCACGGCCTCGCGGTCATGCGTGTGCCAGCCCTCGGCGAAGCCGCAGCCGGCGGGTTCGGCCACGCACAGGCGGGTGTCGAGGCGCCGGTAGCGCAGGTAGCGGCCGATGGTGGCCGAGGTGCCGCCGGTACCCGCGCCGCACACGATCCACGTCGGCACCGGCTGCGGCTCGTGCGCCATCTGGCGCAGGATCGATTCGGCGATATTGTTGTTGCCGCGCCAGTCGGTGGCGCGCTCGGCGAGGCCGAACTGGTCAAGATGGCAGGCACCGCGCGCGGCGTGTTCGGCGGCACGCGCATGCACCTGGCCCGGATCGTCGACCAGGTCGCAGCGGCCGCCCAGTGCCTGCACGTCGCGGATCTTGCGCGGCGCGGTGCAGGCCGGCATCACCGCGGTGAAGGAGATGCCCAGCAGGCGCGCGAACCAGGCCTCGGAGATCGCGGTGCTGCCCGAGGAGGCGTCGACCACGGCCTGGCCCTGGCGCAGGCGGCCGTTGCAGAGTGCGTAGAGGTAGAGCGAGCGGGCGAGGCGGTGCTTGAGGCTGCCGCTGGGGTGCACCGACTCGTCCTTGAAGTAGAAGTCGATGCCGTCGAAGCCGGCGAAATTGAGCTTGAGCAGGTGGGTGTCGGCCGAGCGCGCGGTTTCCTGCGCCAGCATGTCCAGCGCGCCGTGCACCCAGCGGCGCTCGGTGTCGCATGGTGGGAAAATCGCCGGCGAGGCGCTGTCCATGGTGGCTCCGGCAAGGCCCCGGCCGGCGCGCGTGCGCCGGGCGGGGCGTTCGGGTGGCGGTCGCGGGAGACCGGCCTACTTGCCCAGGCTCAGCGTGCCCTTCATCAGCGCGGCATGGCCGGGGAACGTACAGAAGTAGGCGTACTGCTCGCCAGCCTTGAGCTTGGCCACGTTGATCGTTGCGGTATCGGACTGACCGCCGCCGATCAGCTTGGTGTGGGCGATGATGCGCGGGTCGCCGGGCTTCTCGTAGCTGTTGGCGGCGCCGGCCTGCGCGCCGTCGGCGAGCACGCCGGACTTGTCGGAGTCGCGCGCCAGCACCCAGTTGTGGCCCATCGCGGTCACCGGCAGCTTGCCGGTGTGCTTGAGCGTGACCTTGAAGGTCTTGCAGGTCTTGGGCACGGTGATGGACTTGACGTTGTACTGCATCGCGTCGTTCGCTTCGACGGTGGTGCTGCATTCGGCCGCCATCAGCGGGCTGCAGGCGAGACCGAACAGGGCGAGGGCTATCAGCTTGCGCATGGGTGTTGCTCCTGGTGAAAGAGGGGGCTGGACGGATTCTGCGCTGCCCGCACCGGGGCAGCCCTGATTTGCGTCAGGCCCGGCCACCGGGCATCGGGACGGTTTGTCGCAGGCCCGTGCGGGCCACCGTCAGCAGAGCAGCAACCGCCGCGCCGCACGCGCGATCACGACCTCCTCGTCCGTCGGGATCACGAACACGCGGACGGAAGCGTGTTCCCCGTCGATGCGGCGCGCATGGCGGAGGTTGGCCTCGTGGTCGAGGGAGACGCCGAGCCATCCCAGCCGGTCGCAGATGCGCCGGCGCATGGCCGACGCGTGTTCGCCGATGCCGCCGGTGAACACCAGCGCCTCCAGGCCGTCGAGCTGGGTGCCCAGCGCCGCGATGGCGCTGGCGGCGCGCCCGGCGAACATGTCGAGCGCCTCGCCTGCACGCGGGTCGGCGCTGGCTTCCAGCGTGCGCACGTCGTCGCTGATGCCGGACACGCCCAGCAGGCCGGAGCGGTTCCCCAGCAGGTCCGCCAGCTCGTGCGTGCCCATCTCGTGCTCCTGCAGCAGGTAGAGCAGCACGCCGGGGTCGATGGCGCCGCAGCGCGTGCCCATCATCAGCCCGTCGAACGGAGTGAGGCCCATGCTGGTCGCGACGCTGCGCAGGCCGCGCATGGCGCACACGCTGGCGCCGTGGCCGAGGTGCGCCGCCACCACCTTGTCGTGCGCGGCGGCGCCGGCGACCGCCGGCAGCGCGCTGGCGATGTATTCGTACGAGAGGCCGTGGAAGCCGGCGCGCACGATGCCGGATTCGCTCAGCGCGCGCGGCAGCGCGAACCACTGCGACAGCTTCGGCTGGGTGCGATGGAAGGCGGTGTCGAAGCAGGCGATCTGCGGCATGCCGGGCAGCAGCGTGCCCAGGCTGCGGATCACGGCGATCGCCGCCGGCTGGTGCGCGGGCGCCAGCGGCACCAGCGCCTCCAGTTCGGCCAGCACGGCTTCGTCGATGCGTACCGGGCGGTCGAGCCGTGCGCCGCCGTGTACCACGCGATGGCCGATCGCGACGATGCGCAGGCGCGGGCAGCGCAGGTGCATGACGTCGAGCAGCCAGTGCACGGCGGTCTGGACGTCCATGGCATCGGGCATCGCGGGCGCATCCAGGCGGGCGCCGCCGGCCATCTCGAAGCTTGCGTGCGCGTCGCGGCCGATGTCCGCCACGCCGCATCGCAGGACGGGGTCGAGCGAGCTGGCGTCGAACGCCGCCAGCTTGATGCTGGACGAGCCGATGTTCAGCGCGAGGACGACCTCCCTCATCGAGCCGCGCGCCCGGCATCGGACACGGACAACCGCGCCAGCGCGCAGGAAACCGCGCGCGAACGAGCCGTGTCGGAACGGCTCGTCAGCGCGATCGGCACGCGCGCGCCCAGCACGATTCCCGCGGAAACCGCGCCCGCCAGGTAGACCATCTGCTTGGCGAGCATGTTGCCGGTCATCAGGTCGGGCACCACCAGGATGTCGGCGTGCCCGGCGACCGGCGAGCGGATGTCCTTGATCGCGGCGGCCGCGATGGACACCGCGTTGTCGAACGCCAGCGGTCCTTCGAGCACCGCGCCGACGATCTGCCCGCGATCCCGCATCTTGCACAGCGCCGCGGCGTCGACGGTGGAGCCGATGCGCGGGTTCACCGTTTCCGTCGCCGACAGGATGGCCACCAGCGGCAGCGCCACCCCCGCGGCATGCGCGAGGTCGATCGCGTTCTGCACGATGTCGCGCTTGTCCTCGAGGGTCGGCGCGATGTTGATGGCGCCATCGGTGAGGAACAGCAGCTTCGGGTAGCTCGGCACGTCCAGCGCGAAGACGTGGCTGATGCGGCGCTCGGTACGCAGGCCGCGCTCGCGGTCGACCACTTCGGCCATCAGCTCGTCGGTGTGCAGCGCCCCCTTCAGGAGAGCCGCCACCGTGCCGGCGCGCACCAGTGCCACGGCGCGTGCGGCGGCCGCGTGGCTGTGCGGCACGTCCTCGACCAGGCAGTCGCCCAGGTCGAGCGACGCTTCTTCCGCGGCGCGCAGGATCTTTGCCCGCGGCCCGACCAGGACGGGGCGGATGAGGCCGCTCCGCGCGGACTCCAGCGCGCCGCGCAGCGACAGCGCATCGCAGGGATGCACCACGGCGGTCGGCATCGGCCCGAGTGCCGCGGCCGCCTCCAGCAGCGGATCGAATGGCGAGCGGTGGATCTCGTTGCTGGCATCGGCGGGCAAGGGCGGCTTCCTCGTTCGGGCTGCGACCAGCCTGCGGCTTCCGGCTGCGCCGGTTTTGATCGAGATCAACGGGAGGAAAAACGGCAGGTGCTGAGATCGGTCCGACCGGATGGACGGGGAGCAGGCACGGACATCCCGGAGACCGCGCAGCCGCAGCCGGGCCGGCGGCGGTGCGGCGGGTCGCCCCTTCAACCTTGTCGATGCGAGTCGCCCAATGAAAACCGCAGTCCGTCGCGGCCTGACCGATCCACAGCTGCTGCAGGGCATCGATGCCTGGTGGCGCGCGGCAAATTACCTCTCGGTGGGCCAGATCTACCTGCGCGCCAACCCGCTGCTGCGCGAGCCGCTGCAACTGGAGCACGTCAAGCACACGCTGGTGGGCCACTGGGGCACGACGCCCGGGCAGAACTTCATCTACGCGCACCTGAACCGGGCGATCCGGCAGCACGGGCTCGACATGATCTACCTCTCCGGCCCGGGGCACGGCGGGCCGGCGGTGGTCGCCAACGCCTATCTGGAAGGCACGTACAGCGAGCTCTATCCGGAGGTCGGCCAGGACGAGGCCGGCCTGCAGCGGCTGTTCAAGCAGTTCTCGTTTCCGGGCGGCATCGCCAGCCACGCGTCGCCCGAATGCCCGGGCTCGATCCACGAGGGCGGCGAGCTCGGCTATTCATTGAGCCATGCCTTCGGCGCGGTGTTCGACAACCCGGAGCTGATCGCGGCCTGCGTGATCGGCGACGGCGAAGCCGAGACCGGTCCGTTGGCCACGGCGTGGCACGGCAACAAGTTCCTCAACCCGGCCAGCGATGGCGCGGTGCTGCCGATCCTGCACCTCAACGGCTACAAGATCGCCAACCCCACGGTGCTGGCGCGGATTCCGCGTCGCGAGCTGTCGCAGTTCCTGCGTGGCTGCGGCTGGAAGCCGTACTACGTGCGCGGCCACCAGCCTTCCTCGATGCACCGCCAGATGGCCGCGGCGCTCGACGCGGTTGTCGCCGACATCGGGCGGATACGCCACGACGCGCGCGAGGGGCGCGCCCGCGCGCGACCGGCATGGCCCGTGATCGTGCTGGAGTCGCCGAAGGGCTGGACCGGCCCCAGGATCGTCGACGGCAAGCCCATAGAGGGCACCTTCCGCGCGCACCAGGTGCCGCTGCAGGTGTCCGCCGCCGAACCCCGGCATCTCCCGCTGCTGGAAGCGTGGCTGCGCAGCTACCGGCCGGAGGAGCTGTTCGACGGACGCGGCCGCCTGCGCGCCGAGTGGCGCCTGCTCGCCCCGGAGGGGTTGCGGCGCATGAGCGCCAACCCGCATGCCAACGGCGGCTTGCTGCTGCGCGACCTGCGCATGCCGGATTTCCGCGCCCATGCGGCGCCCGTGGCCGAGCCGGGCGCGCCCGGCGTCGGCGACACCCGCGTGCTGGGCCCGTTCCTGCGCGAGGTGGTCCGGGCCAACCGGGACCAGCGCAACTTCCGCATCTTCGGCCCCGACGAGACGGTCTCGAACGGCCTGGCGGCGGCGTTCGAGGCCACCAGCCGCCAATGGGAGGCCGCGACCCTGCCGACCGACGAGTTCCTGGCCCGCGAGGGGCGGGTGCTGGAGATGCTGAGCGAGCATCAGTGCCAGGGCTGGCTGGAGGGCTACCTGCTGGCCGGGCGCCACGGCGTGTTCAACTGCTACGAGGCGTTCGTCCACATCGTGGATTCGATGTTCAACCAGCACGCCAAGTGGCTGAAGATGAGCGCGCAGATCCCCTGGCGGCGCCCGATCGCCTCGCTCAACTACCTGCTCGCCTCGCACGTCTGGCGGCAGGACCACAACGGCTTCACCCACCAGGACCCCGGCTTCATCGACCACGTGGTCAACAAGAAGGCCGGCATCGTGCGCGTCTACCTGCCGCCCGACGCCAATTGCCTGCTGTCGGTGATGGACCACTGCCTGCGCAGCCGCCACTACGTGAACGTGGTGGTCGCCGGCAAGCATCCCGCGCCGCAATGGCTGGACATGGAGGCGGCGGTCGAGCACTGCAGCCGCGGCATCGGCATCTGGCCGTGGGCCAGCAACGACCAGGACGGCGAACCGGACGCGGTGATGGCCTGCGCGGGCGACGTGCCCACGCTGGAAACGCTGGCCGCGGTGGCCATCCTCCGCCGCCATCTTCCCGATCTCAGGCTGCGCGTCGTCAACGTGGTGGACCTGATGAAACTGGAGTCGCCGGGCATGCATCCCCATGGCCTCGGCGACGATGATTTCGACCGGCTGTTCACCACGGACAAGCCGGTGGTGTTCGCGTACCACGGCTATCCCGCGCTGATCCATCGCCTGACCTACCGGCGCCGCAACCACGACAACCTGCACGTGCACGGCTACAAGGAAGAGGGGACGATCACCACGCCCTTCGACATGGCGGTGCTGAACGGGCTGGACCGCTACCACCTGGCGATCGACGTGATCGAGCGGCTGCCCGGACTCGCCTCGCGGGCCGCCTACCTCAGGCAGCGGCTGCTGGACAAGCTGGTCGAACATCGTCGCTACATCTGCGAGCACGGGGTGGACATGCCGGAGGTGCGCGAGTGGACCTGGATGTCCCCGGGGGCCGGCATGCTGCGCTGAGGGCCGTCCGCTTGACCTGCGTCAAGCCGGCGCGCCGCGACGGCGCCGCTGTTACGCACTGTTACGGAACGTTGCGGCTCCGACATGCTGGTGTGGCGGTGGCGTCCTAGCGTTGCAACGACGCCACCACCATCGGGAGTACGACATGGACACCGCGTTCGCACCATTCGCGCTGGAAGAGCCGCGTCCGCAACAGTTCCAGGGCGAGACGCTGTCCGGGCTGGACATCGAGCAGCTGCAGAAGCACATGGTCGTGACGCGCCGGAAGGTGCGGGCTGGCCAGTACCTGTACCGCAACGGCCAACCGTTCCGCGCGTTGCATTTCGTGCATGCGGGGTTCCTGAAGACCTGCGAGCTGTCCGAGGACGGGCGCGAACAGGTGACGGGGTTCCGGATGCGCGGCGACCTGCTCGGCGTCGAATCCATCGGCCTCGCGGTGCACACCTGCGATGCCGTCGCGCTGGACGATGCCGAGGTGTGGGAGCTTCCCTATCCGCCGGTGCTCGATGCCCTGCGCCATATCCCCGAACTGCAGATGCGGCTGGCGACCGCGCTGGCCGAGGAGATCCGGCGCGACCGCGTCTGGATGCTGGCCATCGGCACCTTGCCGGCCGAGCAGCGCGTGGCTGCCTTCCTGCTGGACATCGCCGCCCGCCTGGCGCGCCTCGGCTTCAGCGCCCGCCACTTCATCCTGCGGATGGGGCGTGCGGACATCGCCAGTTTCCTCGCGCTCAAGCACGAGACCGTGAGCCGGGCGCTGTCGCACCTGGAGCGGCTGCACTACATCTCGGTGCTTCGCCGCGAAGTGAAGCTGCTGGATGTCGCGAAGCTGCGCGCCTGCGTCGGCACGCCCTGCACGAGCCCGTGAGCGGGTTCAGCCGGTCTCCAGCACCCGCCGTACCGCATCCATCAGCTGCTCCCGCTTGTAGGGCTTGCGCAGCAGTTTGAAGGGGGCGGTCGGGCCGCCCACGCCGGTGTGTTTGCCCTGATAGCCGGAAGTGAGGAGCACCGCGAGCCCCGGCCTGACGCGGCGAGCCTCGTGCGCAAGCTCCACGCCATTCATGCCGCTGCCCAGCACCAGGTCGGAAAAAAGCAGGTCCACCGCCGAATCCCCGGCGAGCAGGTCCAGCGCATCCTGCGCGCATCCCACGGCGACGACCTCGTAGCCATTCGCGCCGAGGAAGCGGGCCGCCACGGTGCGGACGTCGACCTCGTCCTCGACGACCAGGATGGTCCGTTGCCGTCCGGGACTGGCGCGATGGGTCTTTTCCGTCTCGGCCGCCCGGGCGGTCGATGCGTGTGCGATCGGCAGCAGGAAATCCACGCTGGTACCGTAACCGGGCCGGCTGTCGATCGACATGCCGCCACCGGACTGGGTCACGAAGCCGTACACCATGCTGAGGCCGAGGCCGCTGCCCTTGCCGGTGCCCTTGGTGGTGAAGAAGGGTTCGAGCGCGTGCGCCAGCACGTCCGGCGTCATCCCGGTGCCGGTGTCGTTGACGCCGAATGCCACGTAGCGGCCCGGCGGGAGCTTCCACCGGTTGGTCGCATCCTGGATCGCGATCTCGCATGCGGCGATGCGCAGCAGGCCGCCGCGCGGCATGGCGTCCCGCGCATTCAGCGCGAGATTGACCAGCGCCGTATCCAGCTCGTTGGCGTCCGCGTATACGTCCGGCACGTCGCCGCCGCACTCGACCTCGACCGTGATGGCCTCGCCCAGCGTGCGCCTGAGCATGTGCCCGAGTTCCTCCAGCAGCGGCTTGGGCACCACCGGGCGGGGTTGCAGCGGCTGCTTGCGCGCGAACGTCAGCAGCCTCCGGGTCAGGTCGGCTCCCCGGTCCACCGCGCGCAAGGCGCTGCCGATGATTTCCGACAGCTCCGGGTTCTCGGGCAGCCTGGATTCGAGCAGCTGGAGGTTGCCCGAAATCACCGTCAACAGATTGTTGAAGTCGTGCGCGACGCCGCCGGTGAGCTGGCCGATCGCGTCGAGCCGCTGCACGTGCGCCAGCTGTTCCTCGCTGCGGCTGCGCTGCACGGCTGCCGTCAGCAGGTTGGCGACCGACTGCAGGAAGCCGAGCCTGTCGCGGTCGAAACCGGCCTCCGTCGTGGCCAGCGCCACCAGGACGCCCAGCGACTCGTAGCCGTAGCGTCCGAACAGCGGGACGATCGCGACATCGGGGAAGCCGGCCTTGGCCAGCCCGGCGAGAATCCCGGCAAAGCCCCCTTCGTGCAGCATGTGGGTAGTGACGGCGTGGCGGCTCCCGGTTCCGAACGCGCTGCGGACGATGTCGGCCTGGCTGAAAACGGTCGCGATCGTCTTCGCGGCGTCCGCGTGCAGCCCCGTGGCGGCGCGGACATGAAGGTCGCTGCCGTGCCATTCGGTGGAGAGGATGGCGACGGCCTGCACCTCCAGGGCCGTCGCGACGAGCTCGGGAATCCGGCGGATCGCGAGCTCGTAGTCCGGCGATTCCAGCGCGAGCCGGCCGATCTGCGCGAGGAAGTTGTCGCGCCGCGAGCGCGCGAGCGCCTGCCGCACCCTGCGGGTCTCGGAGATGTCGCGCACCGAGGCGATCGCGATGTCGCCGACCTCGGTGGCGATCGGGCTCAGGCCGATCTCGACCGGGAACGATTTGCCGTCGCGCCTCACGCCCATCAGCTCGTAGCCGATTCCCATCGGGCGCACGCGCGGGTTGGTCATGAAATTGCGGCGGTGCGTGCGATGGGCGTTGCGCAGGGGCTCCGGCAGCAGCGATTCGAGGGGCAGCCCGAGCAGGGTCTCGTCTTCGTAGCCGAACATGCGCTCGGCCTGCTCGTTGGAAAGCACGATGGCGCCGTCCTGGTTCACGGCGATCATCGCGTCGGGGGAGATGTCGAACCAGGTGCGCAGCATGGCGAGGCTGGTGGAAGCGGGCAACGGCGTGTCCATCTACCGCTCCCTCTGCACGCGGGCAGTGAAGATGTAGCCGACGCCCCGCACCGACTTGATCAGTTCGGGGTTCGCCGCATCGGGCTCGATCTTGCGGCGCAGCCGCGCAATCTGCACGTCGATGGCCCGATCGAACGGGCCGGCGTCGCGGCCGTGTATGTGCTCCATCAGGTCGTCGCGCGACAGCACCCGATTCGGGTGTTCGACCAGCACGTGCAGCAGCTCGTATTCACCGGTGGTCAGCGGGATCGCCTCGCCGCGGGCGTTGCGCAGCGCGCGCCCCAGCGGGTCGAGGGAGTAGTCGGCGAAATGGAACGCCGCCTCGCCGGAATTGCCGGTGGTCGCGTTGGCCGGCAGGCTGCGGCGCAGCACGCTGCGCACGCGCGCAAGCAGTTCCCGCAATTCGAACGGCTTGGTGACGTAGTCGTCGGCGCCCAGCTCCAGGCCGACCACGCGATCCACCGACTCGCCGCGCCCGGTGATGATGATGAGCGCGCCGTCCCAGTCCGTGCGCAGCACGCGGGTCAGTTCGAGGCCGTCTTCGCCCGGCAGGCCGAGGTCCAGCAGCACCAGGTCGACGGATTCGCGCGCCAGCACGCTGCGCATGCCGGCGCCGTTGGCGACGATGCTGACCTTGAAGCCGTGGCCGGTGAAATAGCGGTGCAGCAGTTCCTGCACACCGGTATCGTCATCCACGACCAGCAAGTGTGCGGGATCCGGCATGGCGTTCGAGCACTATGCGGGGGTGGTTGCCTGATCTTATATCAAGCCGGATGCCGCGGCAGCACGACCATGGTCCGGACCGGACATGCGGCGCAGCTGACCGGCGTCAGGGCATTCCGCCGCTCGCCTTCGGCGATCCCGGAACCTCCGCCGCCCCGGCGCGGGGCCGGGGCGGCGGTTGCAGGCGTCCGGCGGCGAGGCGCCGGGCGATGCCGGCGGTCCGGCGGGGTTGATTTCAGTCAATACGCGACACGGGCCGTGCGCCGTAAGTTGGCGTCGCGCGGCGCGACGTATGCGCGCCAGCCATCGGGTGCGGCGGGCTCCGGCGCGCAGCGGAACCGGGGCGCCTTGGCGAAACGGGCGCAAGCGTGGCCACGGGGCGAAGGAGGCCATCATGATCGATCTCTCCTCATTCCATGCCTCGGCATCGTGGCCGCACATCGTCGCCTTCTACTGCGCGACCCTGTTGCCGCTGGTCGCCGGCCTGCCGCCCGTCATCGCGATTGCCGAAAGCGTCCACGTGATGACCGGGCGGGAGATATGGAGGGGGATCGCCCGCTTCTGGGGCAAGCTGTTCGGCATCGCGCTGCTGATGTGGGCGATCGGCGCGATGGTGCTGATCGTCCTGTACGCCGTGGACCCCGGCAGGTTCGGCAGGTATTTCCAGGGCATCCCGGGGGTGGCGCCGATCCTGCTCCTCACGCCGGTCGTCCTCGCCGGCGGGCTATATCTCTGGCGCCTGTTCAGCGACTGGCGGAACCTGGGCCGGCTGCCGCATCTGCTGGTCACCTGGCTCTGGATGCCGCTGTCGGCGCTGGCGGTACTGAAGATCGCGCTGGGGTACGGCCTGATGGACAACCCGGCCGGCGCCTTCCTCGATCCCGCCAGCATGCGGGTGCGGATCGGCGACGTGCCGTCGGCGCTGCTCAATCCCGCCGCGCAGGCCTGGTTCCTGCACCTCATCGGCTCCTGCTATCTCACGGCGGCGACGCTGGTGCTCTCGGTGTCGGCGTGGTACCTGCTGCGCGGACGCAACGTGCAGATCGCGCGCCGCTCGATGACCGTGGCCGCCGCCTTCGGCCTGGCGGCGGCGCTGTCGCTTGCCGTGCTGGGCGACCACGAGGGTTACGCCGGCTCGCCGGGCCAGCAGATGCGGATCGCCGCGATCGCGGCCGAATGGCACACGCAGCCGGCGCCGGCGTCGCTCGCGATCGTCGGGCTGCCCGACCAGGGACGGCGCGCGACGCGGTTCGCGCTGCGCATCCCGTGGGCGCTGGGACTGGGCGCGACGCACTCGTGGCGCAAGCCGGTCGCGGGGCTGGACGATCTGGAGGCGGCGAACGCGTCGCGCATCCGGCGCGGCCTCACGGAATTCATGGCGCTGGACGCCAGGGACGCTTTTCCGCAGGGGGATGGACCCTATGCCGGTTCGGCCGCAGCCAATCCGGACCTGGGGTACGGGTTGCTGACCTTGCGCCACGTGCGGGCTCCGACGCAGCGGAGTGGTGACGCGACAGCCGCCGCGGCCCGCGACACGATCCCCAATGTGCCGCTGCTGTTCTGGGCCTTCCGCGGCATGGCGTTGCTGGGTGCCTGCGGCATCCTCCTGTTCGCCTGCGCATTCTGGCTGGCGTCGCGACGCCGGTTCGAGCGGCGCGGGTTCCTGCGCATCGCGGTCTGGAGCCTGCCGTTGCCGTGGGTGGCCGGCGCGCTGGGCTGGCTGGTGGGCGAAGCGGGCCGCGGCCCGTGGTTGGTCGACGGGCTGCTGCCGGTCACCGCGACCAGGGCGACGGAATCGGAAACGATCGTCGCCGCGATCGCCTGCACGGCGATCGCCGGCCTCTTCGCGACCGGCGCGGCGCTGGTGGTGCGCCTGGTCCGCCGTGGCCCGGACGGGCTGAGGATCTGGCCGGCGGACTCCAATCCGGCGAAAAAATACTGATCCCGCCCCAGCGGGATGGAGAACGACGATGTGGTATTTCGCATGGTTCCTCGGCACGGGTCTCGCCTGCGCCTTCGGCATCCTGAACGCGATGTGGTTCGAGCTGCATGCGGACGACGAGCGCGACTGGGCGGCAGTCGCCAACGACGACTGAGGAACGCCTGCCCCGGGGCCGGGCGCGCGGTGCGGCATTCCGGCGGCGGGGTACCGCGCGCCGGAAGGCGCCTCAGTTGAAGATCAGGTTGTCCTCGATGACGCGGACGCCCGGAGCCGCCCAGACAGCACGCTCCACGGCCTGCATCTCGCTCCAGTTGTCGACGTGTCCGTCGAGGCGGACCGTGCCGTCGGCCCGCACGTCCACGTGCACGGCGCCGGCCTCGATCTCCGCGTGCCGCTTCAGCGCCTCCTGGATGCGCCGCTTCAGGTCGCTTGCCTGCACTTCGGTGGTGAGCCGGATGTCGTTCGTGACGCCGGTGACGCCGCCGAGCTTGCGGATCTCGTTCTCGGCGGCGCGGCGCTGGTAGTTCCAGCTCACGTTGCCGGACAGGGTGACCCATCCGCCGGACACCTGGACGCGAATGCCGGCGCTGGGAATCGTGGTGTTCCACGCGAGGATGCTCAGCGCCCGTTGCGCGATCTCGTCGTCGTTGCGCTTCTTGTCGCCCGACAGGCGCACCTCGATTTCCTGGGCGATGCCGCGGACGCCCTTGACCCGCCACGCCGCGCGTTCCGCTGCCGTCTTCTGGGCGTAGTCGGAGACATGGCCGCTCAGGGTGACGACGCCGTTCTCCGCCGCCACGCCGATATCGGCGGCGTCGATGCTCGGTTCGTATTCCAGTTCGTCGATGACGAGCTGGCGCAGTTCTTTGTCGCTCATGGGTGTTCTCCGTGAGGGGGGAAACCATTCCACAACAGGCGCCGGCCGCGGGGTTGATCCGCGTCAACAACCATCGAGGCGGCGCTCCGGCCGCGCCGGGCGAAATCGGCGGACGCCGCGCACAGGCGCGCTGCCTACCTGTCCGCGTGGGTCTTGACGCTGCCGCGGCGACGGCGCACGTGGTCCTCGATGCGGCGGCGCAAGGCGTCGAAGGCCTGGTTCGCCGCGACGTAGGGATCCTCGTTCCCGGCATCGGGTTCGTGCGCGTGGCCGACCTCCACCACGTCGTCGCGCAGGGTGGCCCGGGCGCGCACGCTGTAGCGGTTGCCGTGCCGGTGCCGCCGTTCGTCGACGCTGACCACGACGTCGCAGCTGATGATGTCGTCGGCGAAGCGGCTCAGGCGCCGGGCCCGCTCCAGGATCATCTCGCGCAGCGCTTCGGAGGGAGGCATCCCGTCGAAGGTTATGGAGGTGGAAATGTCCATGCGGCAACTCCTCGTGCGATGCATGCGTCATGCGCACCGCATGCTGCCGCGGTGCCGCCGGCGAGGGGTGATCTGGATCAACCGCGCGCGGACCTTCTTTGGCGCGGTTCTGTTGACCCGCGTCAACACCGGTCCGGTAGGCAGCGGCAACCTGTGGCTGGCCCGGGGAGTCCGCGCCCGGATCGCATGCCACGGGGGGAACAAGGCCATGAAAGACATCCTCATCCACGCCAGGGATTTCCAGGACCGCACGCCGGCGACCATCTTCGGCGTACGGCTTGCGGCGACGCTGCAAGCCTCGGTGACCGCCGTCTATGCCTGCCCGCACCCGATGCATTTCGCGCCCGGTTTCGATCCTTCGCTGATGACCGCCTTCATGGAAAACGCGCTGGAGCTGGTCAAGGACGCCGTCCAGGCCAGGCAGTCGTTCAAGGCGTGGGCGGCATCGCTGGGCGTGCCGAACGCCGACTGGATGGTCGCGCAGGGAGCCGCCTCCGACGCGCTGATGCAGGCGGCGACACGGCACGATCTGCTGGTGCTCGATCATCCGGCGAACAACCAGGGGCCGCCGTGGGACATTCCCGGCCTGATCCTCCGCACCGGCGTGCCGTGCATCGTCCTGCCGCAGGAGGAAACGCTGCCCGAGCGGCAGATCCAGCGCGTCGCACTGGCCTGGAACGGGTCGCCGGAAGCGATGCGGGCCATCCATGCGGCGCGCCCGCTGCTGCAGGGCAAGCAGGTCCTGCTGCTGTGGGGAGCGGTGGAGCGCGATGTCGACCACGGGGTGGAATGGGATCCGCCCTTCCACATCCTGCAATACCTGCAGAGCCACGGCATCGAGGTCGAGGAACACATGGTCGCCGCGAGGCACGACGACGTGGGCACGGTATTGCTGGATGCGTCGACGAAGTTCGGCGCCGACCTGCTCGTGATGGGCGCCTACGGCCGCAACCGTTTCAGTGAATGGTGGCTGGGCGGCGCCACGCGGCACGTGCTGACGTGGGCGGATATTCCGGTGCTGTTCCGGCATTGACGCCGGCGCGGCCGGAGGCGGCGATCCCTGCCGCGGCGTTGCCGGAAACCCAGAGAGGCATTCTGCGCATGTTCGCGATGGTCCTTCGTTCCCTGATGACGCCGCTGGTGCCGGAGGAGCGGCCCGACCCCCGGCCCGGCGCGGGCGAGGTGCGCATCCGCGTGGAGGCGTGCGGCGTGTGCCGTACCGACCTGCACCTGCTCGACGGCGAGTTGCCGCAGGCGCGGCTGCCGGTCGTGCCGGGGCACGAAGTGGTGGGCACGGTGGATGCCGTCGGTGCGGGAACCTCGATGTGGCAGGTCGGCGACCGCGTCGGCGTGCCGTGGCTGGGCGGCACCTGCGGCAGCTGCGACTACTGCGTGCACGGGCGCGAGAACCTGTGCGACGCGCCGGAGTTCACCGGCTGCACCCGGGACGGCGGCTACGCCACCCACGTGCTGGCGAATGCCGCGTTCTGCCTGCCGCTGCCCGCGCACGACTACCCCGACGCGGCGCTTGCCGCGCCGCTGCTGTGCGCGGGACTGATCGGCGGCCGCGCGCTGCGGCTGGCAGGGAAGGGCGCGGCGCTGGGCTTGTACGGCTTCGGGGCGGCGGCGCACATCCTGGCGCAGGTGGCGCATGCCGAGGGGCGCCGCGTGCATGCCTTCACCCGCGCGGGCGACGTCGAGTCGCAGGCGCTCGCGTACTCGCTGGGAGCCGTCTGGGCCGGCGGTTCCGACGAGCCGCCGCCCGGGCCGCTGGATGCCGCGATCATCTTCGCTCCCGTCGGCGCGCTGGTGCCCACCGCGCTGGCCGCCGTGCGCAAGGGCGGCACCGTGGTGTGCGGCGGCATCCACATGAGCGACATCCCCGGTTTTCCGTACCGCCTGCTGTGGGGGGAGCGCCGGCTGCTGTCGGTCGCCAACCTCACCCGCGCGGACGGCCACGCCTTCCTTGCCGCCGCCGCACGGGCCGGCGTGCGCACGCACGTGCACCGCTATCCGCTGGCCGACGCCAATCGCGCGCTGGCGGACCTGCGTGCGGGTCGCGTGCAGGGCGCGGCGGTGCTGGTGCCGCCGGCGTGATGTCCGGGCGGATGCCGCAGCGCACGGGACGATTGACCTGCATCAACATCCCGCCTTGCCGTCGGTCCATCGTGGGGCACCGAAGCACGGAGGATCAGCCATGCGTACCGACAGGCAGCTGCAGAAGGACGTCATCGAGGAACTCCACTGGGATTCGGCCATCCAGGCCGACCGCATAGGGGTGGAGGTGCGCAACGGCATCGTCACGCTGGACGGCACGGTCGGCAGCTACATGGAAAAGTACGCGGCCGAGCGTGCGGCGCAGCGTGTCGCCGGCGTGCGCGGCGTCGCCGTGCAGCTGGACGTGGTGCTTCCCGGCGACAGCCACCGCACCGATGCGGACATCGCGGACGCGGCCACCCGCGCCATCGAATGGAACGCGTCCGTTCCCAAGGGGCACGTGAAAGTGATGGTCGAGGACGGCCGCGTCACGCTCAGCGGGGAAGTGCCCTGGGCCTATGCGCGCACCGCCGCCGCGTCGTGCGTGCGCGGCCTGCTCGGCGTCAAGGACGTGGTCAACCTTATCGCGATCAAGTCGCCGGTCACGGTGCAGGACATCAAGGGAAAGATCGAGGCGGCCCTGCAGCGCCAGGCCCATCTGCGCAGCAAGGCGGTGACGGTCGGCGTCGACCGTGGCACGGTGACCCTGTCCGGCGAGGTCAGGTCGCTGGACGAGCGCGATGCGGTGGAGCAGGCGGTGTGGAACGCGCCGGGCGTGCAGACGGTCGTGGATCACCTTCAGGTGCATTGATGCGGGGCCGGGCCATCCGGAGGAGATCGTCATGCTTGCCAGGGATATCGCCACCACACGGGCGATCGAGGCCGATGCCGCGCAGAGCCTGCGCGAGGCAGCCCTGATCATGTACCGCCACCAGGTGCGTTGCCTGGTGGTGACCGACAGCCGGGCCGGCCGGCACGTGCCGGTCGGCATGCTCACCGCCGGCGACCTGTCGGCGGCAACGCGGCTGCAAGGCTGCGACGCCGACACCACCACCATCGCCAGCGCCATGTCGCAGCCACCCGTGTTGTGCCGCGAGGACAACACGTCCGCGGAGCTGATCGCGATCATGCGCGACAGCGGGCGGTGCCGTCTGCCGGTGGTGGATGCCGCCGGGGCGCTGGTCGGCATCGTCACCGCGGACGATCTGGTCGCCGCGATGGCCGAGTCGAGGGAAGACCTCGCCGACGCGCTGGTATTCGACCCGCCGCCCGGTTGCGCCGGCAGCTGAGGATGCGCCGGGCCTCCGCCGGAAGCCTGCACGGCCGCGTGTTCGGTGGCGGAGGGAGGCGGTGTGCCGATGTGGCGCCGGGGTCGCCGGCTCCGGCGGCTTGACCGGCGTCAACACGGCAGGCGCCCGCGCCATGTAGATCGGTGCCTGCACACTTGCAGGCAGGTCTTCCATGGTCATGAGCTTCACGGGCCGCGCTACGGCGCGCGGCGGCTGGGCGCGGCGCCTCGGCGCGGGCCTCATCACCGGCGCGGCGGACGACGACCCCAGCGGCATCGCCACCTACTCGCAGGCCGGTGCGCAGTTCGGCTACGGCACGCTGTGGACAACGCTGTTCACGCTGCCGCTGATGATCGGCATCCAGATGGTGAGCGCGCACGTGGGGCGCGTCACCGGGCGCGGCCTGGCGGCGAACATGCGGCGGCACTTTCCGCGCCCCGTGCTGGTCGCACTGGTGTCGCTGCTGCTGGTGGCCAACGTGATCAACCTGGCCGCCGACATCGGGGCCATGGGCGAGGCGCTGCGCCTGCTGCTGGGCGGTCCCTCGGTGCTGTATGCGCTGGGCTTCGCCGTGATCTCGCTGCTGCTGGAGGTGGTGATCCCGTTCCCGCGCTACGCGCCGCTGCTGAAGGCGATGACGATGAGCCTGCTCGCCTACGTGGCGACGGTGTTCGTGATCGACGTGCCGTGGGGCGAGGTGTGGCGTTCGCTGGTGCCGCGGGGGCTGGCGTGGCGCGACTACCTGGTGATGGTGGTGGCGGTGTTCGGCACCACGATCAGCCCCTACCTGTTCTTCTGGCAGGCCGCCGAGGAAGCGGAGGAGGAAGAGGTCGACACGACGCTGTCGCCGTTGACGGCGGCGCCGGAGCAGGCGGAGGAGGCCTTCGCGCGCATCCGCTTCGATACCGGGGTGGGGATGGTCTACTCGAACGTCGTCGCGTTCTTCATCATGCTCACCGCCGGCGCGGTGCTGCACGCGCATGGCGTCACCGACATCCGCAACGCCGCCGATGCGGCCAGCGCGCTGCAGCCGCTGGCGGGGCCGTATGCCGCCGCGCTGTTCGCGGCGGGCATCGTCGGCACCGGACTGCTGGCGGTGCCGGTGCTGGCCGGTTCCGCCGCCTACGCGGTGGCCGAGGCGTTCGACGTCAGGGCCGGCTTGGGCAACAAGCCCCGCGATGCGCGCGTGTTCTACCTGATCATCGCCGGCTCGACCCTGCTGGGGGCGCTGCTGAGCGTGTCGCGGCTCGATCCGATCCACATGCTGTTCTGGGCGGCGGTGATCAACGGCGTGATCTCGGTGCCGCTGATGGCTGGCATCATGCTGATCGCCACGCAGGAGTCCGTCATGGGCGCGTTCCGCGTCGGCGGATCGCTGCGCTGGCTGGGCTGGGCCTCGACGCTGGTGATGGCGGCCGTCGTGCTGGGGATGCTGCTTTGACCGTCGGGCACGGCCGCGGCGGGCGTCGCCGACAGGATCGGCGCGGAGCACGGCGCCTCAGCGGCAGACCAACACCGGCACGTCGCAGTTGAGCATGACTTGGCGCGTGACGTCGCCCGGCGGCGGGCCGTCGTGGCCGTGCGCACCCATCGCCACGAGGTCGCAATGCAGCCCGGTGGCGGTGCTTGCGATCGCGGCATGCGGGCGGCGGTCGAACACGTGCTCCACCTCGCAGGGCACGCCCGCGCGTGCGGCCTTCCGGCGCACCTCGGCCAGCTCGCGCTCGGCCTGCCGGATGGCGCGGCGCGCATGAGGGCTGCCCTGGATCGCGTCCGCCACGAAACCCACCGCCGGCTGCGGCGCCAGCACGTACAGGGCGTGCACGCGGGCGCCCAGCCGCGCGGCGAGCGCGATGGCCATGTCGGTCGCATGGCGCGCGGCGATGGAGCCGTCGGTGGCCAGGAGGATGTGTGTGTACACGGCCGGTACCGGTGGGGCGACGGCCACAGCGTCGCGCGGCGGCGGCCGGCGCTTGTTGATGCCGGTCAAGCGCCGCGGCCGCACGGCGGCCCGCGCCAGCGCCCGCGCACGGGAGTTGACCAGCATCAACTCGGGGGGGGCGCGAGTGGCTTACACAGGAAGCCACCGGAACCACGGCGCCGGCAACGGCGTCCTCCCGACCACCAGGGCAAGCCCATGACGACCAACGCATCGCAGCAGCCCGCCAAGGGCGCATTCAGCGACTACCCCCAGCTCCTTGCAGGCACCCACTGGATCGACCATCTGCTGGACGGCACCGCCGTGCTGATCCGCCCGCTGCGCGCCGAAGACCGCGAGCGGGAGGAGGAGTTCATCCGCC
Organism: Rhodanobacter aciditrophus; assembly: GCF_050026795.1. NCBI lineage: Bacteria > Pseudomonadati > Pseudomonadota > Gammaproteobacteria > Lysobacterales > Rhodanobacteraceae > Rhodanobacter > Rhodanobacter aciditrophus. The sequence continues at coordinate 306,089 of NZ_JALBWP010000012.1, read as the reverse complement.
GCCTGTCGCCCGCGGCGCGCCGGTACCGTTTCCTCGGCAGCTTCCGCGAAGCGAGCCCCGCCCTGGTCGACCAGCTGATGGAGGTCGATTTCCCACGCCGGGTGGCGTTCGTGGCGCTGCTGCACGACAACGGGAAGCTGCGCGAGATCGGCGTGAGCCGGTTCGCCGCCGCAACCGACGAGAAGCAATGCGAGTGCGCGGTGACGGTGGCCGACGAATGGCAGCATCGCGGCCTCGGCGTGCTGCTGATGCGGCACCTGATCGACGTGGCGCGCAGCAACGGCTACAAGCGCATGGTGTCGCTCGACGATGCGTCGAACCAGCCGATGCGCGAACTGGCCGCCTTCCTGGGCTTCCGCCGCGAGCCCGTCCCCGACGACCCGGCACGCGTGATGCACATCCTGGAGCTGTGAGCGGAGCCCGCCATGGCCTTGCGCCCGCACCGATCCGGCGAAGCGTCCCCGTTCGCCAGCGCAGCCCGCGGAGCGGGCCACGCGCCGTCCGACATCCTCGCGCTCGTCACCTCGACCAACCCATGGAGCCCCTCGGTCGCGGCCGCGTTCGCGCTCGCCGCCCCGTGGGACAGCCACGTCACCGGGTGCTTCATCGATTCGGCGCTGCTCGTGCTGCGCGGACTCGACGAAGAGCCCTCGGTGCTGTCGCTGTTGCTGGAGCTGCCGCCGGAGTCGGAGGGCGTCGCCGAGGATTTCGGCAGGCTCGCGCGCCGCAGCGGCGTGCAGGGCGCCGCCTGGATGCGCGCGCAAACCGGGCTGGCGCACACGATGCACCAGCTGGGCGCCTGGCACGATCTCATCGTGCTGGAGCGCGACATCGTGCAGGGCGACGGCAGTTCCGCGCTGCTCGGCGAAGCCCTGCTCGGCTGCCGCAAGCCGTGCCTGATGCTGCCGCCGCGATGGGACGGCGCGCTGCTGGCGTTCGAGCGCGTGGCGCTGGCCTGGAACGGCAGCCTGGAGGCCACGCGCGCGATCCACGTCGCGCTGCCTTTCCTCGCGCGTGCGCGCGAGGTGGTGGTGGTGGACGGATCGACTCCCGCGGCGGTGGACGAAGGCGAGGCCCAGTCGTACTTCCAGCCGATCGATTACCTGACACAGCACGACATCGTCGCCCGGCGGCGACGCATCCACGTTCCTCCGCACGAGGCGGGCGACGCCCTGCTGCACGAAGCGAAGCGGATGGATGCGGATCTGCTGGTGATGGGGGCCTACGGCCGCTCGCGCCTGCGCGAACGCGTGCTGGGCGGGGCCACGCGCCGGGTCCTGCAGCAGGCGACACTGCCGCTGCTGATGCAGCATTGAGAGCACGGTGCGTCTGCGGCCGCGGAGCGGTGCGCAGGCGTGCATGGACATGCCGCGGGCGGTCGGCGGCACGTTCCCGGGAAATCGGGGTCAGGCCAGCAGGATCGGCTCGTGCATGCCCGGCATCTGGCTGGCGATGCCCCGCTGCTCCAGCACCCTGGCCATCGCCGTCATGCCGCGCTCGTACTCGCCGTGCACCAGGAACACCTTGCGCCGGGGCGTCGTGCCCAGCCAATCCAGCAGCGCGCCCTGGCCGGCATGGGCGGAGAAGCCGTTGATGGTCCACACCTGCGCCCGCACCTGGATCTCCTCGCCCAGCAGCCGCACGGACTTCGCGCCGTCGACGATGCGCCTTGCGAGCGTGCCTTCCGCGGCGTAGCCGACGAAGACGATGCTGCAGCGCTCGCGCCACAGGTTGTGCTTGAGGTGGTGGCGGACGCGGCCGCCGGTGCACATACCCGAGCCGGCCAGGATCACCGCGCCACGCTCGATGCGGTTGATCGCCATCGACTGCGCGACGTCGCGGGTGAAGCGCAGCCCCGGCATGGCAAAGGGATCGCTGTCGCGCAGCTGGTCGAGGAACGGCCGGTCGAAGCATTCCGGATGCCGCCGGAAGATCTCGGTGGCGGAGATCGCCATGGGCGAGTCGAGGAATACCGACATGTGCGGCGGCAGCTTGCCCGCCGCCGCCCCGCCATGCAGGTAGTACAGGATCTCCTGCGCGCGCTCGAGCGCGAACGTCGGAACGATCACGTTGCCGCCGCGCGCGAAGGTGTCGCGGATGGCGCGATGCAGCTCGTCCACGGAGTCGGGCAGGGCGCGGTGCGGGCGGTCGCCGTAGGTCGTTTCCATCACCACGTAGTCCGCCTCCGGCGCGGGCGCGGGATCGCGCAGGATGGGCCGCCCGGGGTTGCCGAGGTCGCCGGAGAACAGGATGGTGCGGACCTGCTCCGCGTCCGTCAGCGTGAGCAGGATGGAGGCCGAGCCCAGGATGTGACCGGCGTCGAGGAACCGTGCCCTGACGCCCGGGGCGACCGGCACCGTCTGGCCATAGGCCACCGGCGTGTCGAAGAAGTCCAGGCTGTGGAAGGCGTCGTCGAGGGTGAACAGCGGCGGCCGCGGACGCTCGCCGCGGCGGCGGTCGCTGCGTTCCGCGCGGGCGGCATCCTCTTCCTGCAGTCCGGCTGCATCCAGCAGCACGATGCGCGCGAGGTCGCGGGTGGCGGCGGTGGCCAGGATGCGGCCGCGGAAGCCCTGGCGAACCAGGCGCGGAATGCGGCCGCAGTGGTCGAGGTGCGCATGGGTGAGCAGCAGCACGTCGATGGACGCCGGCTCGAAACCGAACGGCTCGAAGTTCAGGTCGTCGAGGCCGCCGCCCTGGAACAGCCCGCAGTCGACCAGTACGCGGGTGTCGCCGCAGGTCACCAGGTGGCACGAGCCGGTAACCTGCTTGGCGGCGCCGTGGGCGCTGTAGGTGATGCGCGGGTTCATGCCCGCTAGTGGCACACCAGCACCGGCACGGGGCTCGTCTGCAGCACCTTCTGCGTCTCGCTGCCCAGCAGCAGCCGGTCGAAGCCGCGCCGGCCGTGCGACGCCATCACGATCAGGTCGCACTGGCGGCGCTGCGCCTCCTGCACGATCCATTCGCCGGGAGTGTCGCCGATGAGGTGGCCGCTGTCGCACGGGACGCCGGCCTTGGCCGCCAGGTCGCGCACGTCAGCGAGATAGCGCTCGGCGTGCTCCACGGCGCCCTCCAGGTACACGGCCTGGGTGGCGGTGATCATCTCCGCCACGTAGCTGATCGAGTGGAAGGGCGGGACGATGTGCAGCGCGAAGACGCTGGCGCCGCACGACTTGGCCAGCTCGATGCCCAGCTTCACGCCATGCAGCGCGAGCTCGGAGCCGTCGGTGGGTAGCAGGATGTGCTTGAACATGGGCGATTCCCCGTTGGCGTGGCGTTAGCGGCAGCTGTAGCCGCCGTCGATCACCAGCTCGCTGCCGGTGACGAACTTCGCTTCGTCCGAGGCGAGGTAGACCACGCCCCAGGCGATGTCGTCCGCTTCGCCCATGTGGCCGAGCGGGTGCAGCGCCGCGATCTCGTGGCGGTGGGCCGCGGCGTCGCCGCCGAGCGAGGCGAGGTGGTGCTCCACCATCGGCGTCCAGATGAAGCCGGGGTGGATCGAGTTCACCCGGATGCGGTCGGCGGCGTAGAGCAGCGCGTCGGTCTTGGCCATCAGGCGCACGGCGCCCTTGGACGCATGGTAGGGCGGCACGTCGGGCGCACCGACCAGTCCATAGATGGACGACAGGTTGATGATGCTGCCGCCACCGGCGTTGCGCATCGGGCCGATGGCGTGCTTGGTGCAGAAGAACACGCCCTTCACGTTGATCGCCTGCACCCGGTCCCATTCGGCTTCCGAGAGCTCGTGTGTGGGCTTGTTGGCGCCGGAGATGCCGGCGTTGTTGACCAGCACGTCGAGGTGGCCGAAGCGGGCGACCGTGTCCTTCACCGCCCGTTCCACCTCGGCCTCGACCGAGACGTCGGCGTGCAGATAGCAGGCGTGCTCGCCCAGCTGGTCTGCCAGCGTGCGGCCCGCTTCGTCGAGCACGTCGACGATGGCGACGCGCGCGCCGGCCTCCATCATGCGCCGCGCGCAGGCGGCGCCGATGCCCAGGGCGCCTCCGGTGACCAATGCGACCTTGCCGTCGAGCCTGCCCATGCGATGTCTCCCGTTCGGTGCCAAGAAATGTCGGAAAAGCTCAATGGCGCAGCAGCACCGGCAGCGCGGCATGCGCGAGGACATGCCGCGTCACCCCGCCGAGCACCCATTCGCGAAAGCGGGTGTGGCCGTAGGCGCCCATCACCAGCAGGCCTGCGCCGACCTCGCCGGCGGCTCCGAGCAGGGCGGCGCCGACATCGTCCTCGCTGCCGCCGCGGAGCGTGCGGCTTTCCACCGTCATGCCGTGGCGAAGCAGGTAGCCGGCGAGATCGAAGGGCGGCAGCCAGGCCGTCATCCTGACGGGCGGCCGCTGCTCGCCGCGCAGGATCACGACGCGCCGCGCGCTCTGCAGCAGGGGCAGCGCGGCGTGGACGGCGCGCATCGCCTCGATCGAGCCGTTCCAGGCGATCGCCACGGTATCGAGCGCGGGAAGCTGCGTGGGTGCGTGCTCCGGCACCACGATGCACGGCAGGTCGCCGGCGCCGAGGACGATGTTGCCCACCGACGACAGGGAACCCCACGCCGCATGGTCCGAGCGTCCGGTCACCAGCAGGTCGTGCCAGCTTCCGGCGAGGGCAAGCGCCTCGGGGACGTAGCCTTCGGCGACCTGCCAGGAGGCCTTGCGCTGGCCGAGCTGCAGGACATGAGCCTCGAAGGCAGCGGCGGACGCGGCGGCCTCCTTCTCCAGGTCGAGCGTCGCGTCCAGCAGCTCGGCGAACAATTCCGGTTCCTCGAAGGAAGGGAGCGCCGCCATGGGGGAGGCGCACACCCAGATGCCGGTCAGGTGCGCATCGAAGGCGCAGGCGAGACGCGCGGCGTATTCCACGCTGCCGCCCCAGCGCTTGAAGCTTTCCGAGAAAACCAGGATGTCGCGCATGGGAGTGACTTCTGAAGGATGGGGGGATTCAGTCCACGATGAAGGTCACGCGCAGGCAGGCCCGCCATTCGGTGATGTCGCCGTTCGCCGACGTGCGCACCTTGATGTCGCTGACCCAGGCGCCCTGGATCTTGTCGATGGTGGTGGCGACCTTGCGCAGCCCGGACTGCACGGCATCCTCCAGGCTCTTGCCGGAAGCGGCGTTGATCTCGATGGTCTTGGCGATGGTATTCATGGGCATCCCTCCGGTACGCGGCAAGTCGGCTTTCCGCGCGGGCCCGCGTGCCCGTGCGGCAGCTGCTGCCACCGTAGGCGTGGCCCGCTGCCGGCTTGTTGACATGCATCAAGGGATATCCGGATGGGCGGGGCGAGCATGCAGCAGGCCGGCGCCGATGCGCCGCCGCCGGGAGCCCGCCATGAAAGTCCGCGAAGCCATGTCCACCCGCGTCGTCACCGTGACGCCCGACACGCCGCTGGCCGATGCCATGCGCACGATGCTGCGCGAACGCATCAGCGGCTTGCCCGTGGTGGATGCGCAAGGCGCACTGGCGGGCGTGCTGACCGAGGGCGACCTGATGCGCCGCGCCGAAACCGGCACCGAGCCCACGCATCCCGCCTGGTTGCGCTTCCTGCTCGGGCCGGGCCGCATGGCGCGGGAGTTCACCGCCTCGCACGCCCGCCATGTCGGCGAAGTGATGACCCGCGAGGTGGTCGCCATCGGCGCCGATGCGCCGCTGGCCGACGCCGTGCGGCTCATGGAGCAGCATCGCGTCAAGCGCCTTCCGGTGCTTGGCGAGCGCGGGCTGGAAGGCATCCTCAGCCGCGCCGACCTGCTGCGCGCGTTCGTCGCGACCGCAGCCGACGCCGCGCCGGACGACCTGTCCGATGCGGCGATTGCCCGCCGCATCGTCAGCGAGCTCGACGCGAAGCCGTGGACGCCGCGGGAGACCATGAGCGTGGACGTGCACGACGGTGTGGTGACCCTGCGCGGCGTGCTCGTCGACGATTCCGTCCGCGCGGCGCTGGTGGTGCTGGCCGAGAACACGGCAGGCGTCGTGCGGGTGGAGGACCAGCTCACCACGGTGGAGCCCATGATGGGCATGGTGGTGCGTGCGCCGGAGCCCTGATGGTGGCCATCCGGCGCATGATCATGCGGGGCCGTGGACCAGGCGTTCGGGAAGGTGCGTGGCGTTAGCTCACCGGTACGGGTGCCGTGCCACGTTCGGCCAGCAGGGCGCGCAGCTCGTCGCCGGACAGCGATTCCTTCGCCAGCAGCTGCGCGACGGCGCGCTCCAGCACGGCGCGCCGCTCGGCAAGGATGGCCCGCGCCCGCACATAGGCCCCATCGACGAGGTCGCGCACGGCGCGGTCGACCGCGGCAGCGGTCGGGTCGCTGTAGGGCCGGGGGCACTGCTCGACGCGGCTGATGTCCAGCATGGTGGGCGTGTCCGCCTGGTAGCTCACCTGACCGAGTTCGGTGGTCATGCCGTAGCTGAGCACCATGTGGCGCGCGATGTCGGTGGCCTTGGCCAGGTCGTCCGCCGCGCCGGTGGAAATATCGCCGGACATCAGCGACTCCGCGGCGCGGCCGCCCATCAGCACGGCCATCTTGTCGGCCAGCTCGCCGCGCGACATCAGGAAGCGGTCCTCGATGGGGCGCTGGATCGTGTAGCCCAGCGCCGCCACCCCGCGCGGGATGATCGACACCTTCTGCACGGTGTCCACGCCGGGCAGGCTCAGCGAGACCAGTGCGTGGCCGAGCTCGTGACAGGCGACCACGCGGCGCTCCGCCGGGCTGAGGATGCGCGTCTTCTTCTCCAGGCCGGCGACGATGCGCTCGATCGCCTCGGTGACATCGCGCTGCTGCACGGCATCCACCTGCCGGCGCGTGGCGAGCAGGGCGGCCTCGTTGATCAGGTTGGCCAGGTCCGCACCGGTGAAGCCGGTGGTGAGCGCGGCGATTTCCTCCAGCGAGACCGCGGGGTCGAGCTTCACGCCGCGCACGTGCACGCGCAGGATCGCCACGCGCCCGGCCTTGTCCGGCCGGTCCACCAGGATCTGCCGGTCGAAGCGGCCCGCGCGGAGCAGGGCGGGGTCGAGGATCTCCGGGCGATTGGTGGCGGCCAGCAGCACCACGCCGCTGCTCGGGTCGAAGCCGTCCAGTTCGGTGAGCAACTGGTTGAGCGTCTGCTCCTTCTCGTCCTGCCCGCCGCTCACCGGTGAGATGCCGCGGGCGCGGCCGAGCGCATCCAGCTCGTCGATGAAGATGATGCAGGGCGCGTTGGAGCGGGCGCGCTCGAACAGGTCGCGCACCCGCGCCGCACCGACGCCCACGAACAGCTCCACGAACTCCGAGCCGCTGATCGACAGGAACGGCACGCCGGCCTCGCCCGCCACGGCGCGCGCGAGCAGGGTCTTGCCGGTGCCGGGCGGACCCACCAGCAGCACGCCCTTGGGGATATGCGCGCCCAGCCGGCCGTAGCCCTTCGGGTCGCGCAGGAAGGCGATGATCTCCTTCAGCTCGTCCTTGGCCTCGTCCACGCCGGCCACGTCCGCGAAGGTGGTGCCGATGCCGCGCTCCAGGTAGACCTTGACCCGGCTCTTGCCGATCGCCATCAGGCCGTCGCCGCGCGCGCCGGCGCCCCGGCCGGCCAGGTACAGCCAGCCCACGCCGAACACCAGCAGCGGGAACAGCCACGCCAGCACGCGCCAGAACGGGCTCGGGCCGGGCTCGGCGTGGAAGCTCACGCCCGTCGGCGCGAGCGTCGACACCAGGTCGGCGGGCACGCGCACGGCCATGAAACGGCGCGGACGGCCCGCGGCGTCGGGCTGCTTGAAGCTGCCTTGCACCGTATCGCCGGTGATCGTGACGTCGGCGATCTGCCCGGCCTGCACCGCGTGGAGGAATGCGCTGTAGGGTATGGTCTCCGCCGCGCCGCGGTTCCAGAGGTAGGCCTGGAGCGCAAGTACGCCGAGCAGTACGACCATCGCGTAGCGGTACGCCGTTTGCTGCCAGCCGTCGCGCTTGGCCATGGCCGTCTCCCTTCCGCCGGTCGGCCCATCGTGGCAAGTGCGGCAAGGGCGATCTTGATGCACGTCAACGTCACCGGGTGCCGGCGCAGCATGCTTTTTCGCACCTGTGCCGACGAACGGGGGTTCCGTCGGGTCGGCCGCTGCGCGGATGCGCGGCTGCGGATCGCTGGCCGGGTCACGTCGACGAGGGAGTACAGCCATGAACGCAGCCGGACGAGCCACGGCGAAAGCGTGCCGCAGCACGCCGGAGCGAGCGCCATGAAGCCCCGCCCCAGCCAGCCGGCGATCTCCACGCGCTCCACCTGCCTGTTGCTGGTCGCGATGGCCGGCGCGCTGCTCGGCCTGGTGCAGGGGCATCCCCTGGTGCGGCTCATCGCCGACTGGACGTGCGGCATCGGCGTGATCGCGCTCGCCGCCAGCCTGGTCCGCGACGCGCGCGGACCGCGGTGATCGCGACCCGCGCGGCCAGACTCAGCGGAATCGGTGGCGTGCGGAAGGCCGCGGCCGGTACGGCGGGTCCGGGGGCACGGAAAGCATGCCGTGCGCGTGGGCCTCGGGTGTGCGGGCATCGCCGTGTGTGGGGAAGGCGCAGCCCGGCTCCACGCCGAGGCGGGCGAGCAGCCTGGCCAGCGGGCAGAAACCGGTGAATGCGGACTGCAGCAGGTCGACGCCCGCGGCGAGCACCAGCAGGAACCACCACGGCGACACGAAATAGCCGAGCGCCAGGCCGGCCAGCACCACGTCGCCGGCGAAGGCCAGGACGATCCGGTCGATGTTCATCGCTGGTCTCCTTCCGCGCGGCAAGGCATCAGTGCGACGCCTTGTCCTTCTTCAAGATCTCGATGCCCAGCAGCTTGAGGACGTGGCGCTCGAACACCGGATGCGTATGGCCGCTGCGCACCTTGCGCAGGTAGTACTTCTCGAACGCGATCTTCGCCGCATGTACCCACTTGCCCTTCCTGGCCCAGGTGACGTTGCGCGGCGGGATCTGCGGCAAGGCCACGAACGCGGCGCCGGTATCGCCCATGTCCGCCAGGCAGACCGCGTTCCAGGTGGCGCGCGCATCGGCGGGGCGGCCTTCGACGTCGGCCCGGATGTTCTCGACGATCGCGCCCACCATCGACTCGATCATGAAACCGGTCTTGGGAGCGCCCGTCGGGACCGGCGTGGCCTCCACCGGCGGAATGGCCACGCACACCCCGGCGGCGAAGATGTTGCGGAAGGTGGGGTGGCGCTGGTGCGCGTCGATCAGCACGAAGCCGCGCGGGTTGGCCAGCCCCGGCACGCCGCGCACCGCGTCGACGCCGGTGAACGCCGGAATCAGCATCGCGAAGGCGTAGGGCAGGTCGTGCGAATGCACCGGATGGCCGTCGGCGTCCACCTCGTCGACCAGGACGCGGTCAGGCCCCGCCGAGGTCACCTTCGCGTTGGCGATCCAGCGGATGTCGCGCTGGCGCAGTTCCGTTTCCAGCAGCCCCTTCGAGTCGCCGACGCCGCCCAGGCCCATGTGGCCGACGTAGGGCTCGGCGGTCACGAAGGTCATCGGCACGCGGTCGCGCAGCTTGCGCCGGCGCAGGTCGGCATCCACGATCATGGCGAACTCGTAGGCCGGCCCGTAGCAGCTGGCGCCTTGCACCGCGCCCACGACGACCGGGCCCGGGTTCTCCAGGAACTTCTGGTAGGCGAGCCAGGCGGCCTCCGCGTGCGGACCGGTGCATACCGATTGCGTGAAGCCGCCTTCCGGCCCCAGGCCGGGGATCTCGTCGAACGCCAGGCGGGGACCCGTGGTGATGACGAGGTAGTCGTAGCCGAGGGTTTCCCCGCCGACCAGCCTGACCTGGTTTTCCCCAGGCAGGATCGTCTCCGCCGGTATCGCACTGTAGCGGATGCCGTGCTTGTCCAGCGGAGGGACCACGCTCACGCGGATCTGCTCCGGCTTGCGCCAGCCCACGGCAACCCAGGGATTCGACGGGGTGAAATTGAAGTAGGGTCCGTCGCCCACGACCACGATGTCGGCCTGCTCGCCCAGTGCGTCCTTCAGGTCGTAAGCCGCCGCCATGCCGCCCAGGCCGGCGCCAAGAATCACGATGCGAGTCATAGGCATCACCTCGATGGGGCGCGACGGGAGAGCATCCACGCCATGTCACGCGGAAAGCTCGCGCGGGAACGAGCCGGGCGTCTTGACGCCGATCAACGAAACGCCATTGCCCGATCGACCGCAGCCGGTCCGTTGCCATGGGCTCCACGCCGCCAGCCGCGGCTTGATGGAGATCAACAGCCGCCACGGCAGCCCTGGTTACCTTTCCCCGTGCCACGGACGGAAGGCGACGAGGCGCGGAAACCGTGGTCGACCCACGCACGGGAAGCGGCAGGGCAGACTCCGGGAGATGACGCGATGGCAGGCACGCTCTTCATCCTCGATGCGGCACCATGCAGCAGCGAGCGCGCCCACGACGCGTGGCGCCTCGCCGGTGCAACGGCGGGCCGCGACGGGCAACGGGCGCCGGAGAGCTGCCACGACGTCGAACGCATGCCCGGCAAACTGCCGCGCCGCGACAGTGTCGCCCGGTGCGGTACCCGCTTGGACGCGCGCGGCATGCAGGAAACGGGCACGGTCGACGGCGCGGCGCGTTCGAACCTGTCCGAACTCGCGAACCGGGTCCTGCAGGCAGACAAGGTTCCTGTGTCCTGACCATCCCGGTGCGGAGCGCGGAGGAGATACGGGTGAGCGAACGCACCGGTCCAGTGGGCAAGACGGTTGCCGAAACGTTCGCCGCGTTCTCCGCCAGCGCGGCGGGCCTTTCCGGCGAGGAGGCGCAAAGGCGGCTCGCCGAGCAGGGGCCGAACGCGGTGGAGGTGGCCAGGGCGCATCCCCTGGTCGCGCTGGCGCGGAAATTCTGGGGGCTGTCGGCCTGGATGATCGAGCTGATCGTCGTCGTCTCCCTGCTCCTCCACAAATGGGCAGACCTGTACGTCGCCCTGGCGCTGCTCGTCATCAACGCGATGCTCGGCTTCCTGCAGGAGCACCGCGCCACCGCGGCGGTGACGGCGCTGCGCAGGCGGCTGCGGGTGAAAGCGCGCGTGCTGCGCGGCGGCGCGTGGCAGGTCGTGTCCGCACGGGAGCTCGTTCCTGGCGATGTCGTGCGCCTGCGCTCCGGCGATTTCGTGCCGGCGGATGCACAGGTCATCGAGGGATCGCTGCGGGTGGACCAGTCCGCGCTGACCGGGGAATCCCGCGAGGTGGCCAGGAAGCACGACGATGAGCTGTACTCCGGCTCCGTCGTCAGGGAAGGAGAGGCGACGGCGGTGGTCGTGGCGACCGGTCCCGGCACCTATTTCGGCCACGCCGCGCAGCTGGTGCAGGGCGCGCATCCGAAGCTGCATGTCGAAGAGATGGTGACGCGCGTCGTCCGCTGGCTGCTGCTCATCGTCGGCACGCTGGTCGCGATCGCCATCGCGGCATCGCTTGTCGAGGGGCTGAGCCTCGCCGAGATCCTGCCGCTTGCGCTGGTGCTGCTGATGAGCGCGATCCCGGTGGCGCTGCCGGTGATGTTCACCGTCAGCATGGCAGTGGGATCGATGGAGCTGGCCAAGCAGGGCGTGCTGGTCACGCGCCTCGGCGCCGCCGAGGACGCCGCGAACATGGACGTGGTGTGCGCGGACAAGACCGGCACGCTCACCCGCAACCGTCTCGCGTTCCGGCGGGCGCTCCCGCAGCCGGGGTTCGACGGGGACGACGTGCTGCGCCTCGGCGCGCTGGCCTCGCAGGAGGCCGACCAGGACCCCATCGACCAGGCCTTCCTGCGCCGCGCCCGCGCGTGCGGCCTGCTCGGCGGCGACACCGTGCCGGTCTCGTTCATGCCGTTCTCGCCCGCGACGCGGCGCACCGAAGCTGTCGTCGCCCGCAACGGTGCGAGGATGCGGGTGACGAAGGGTGCGCTGCGCACCGTGGCGAAAATGGCGGGCCTCGACGCCGCGGCGATCGCCGCCGTCGAGGCGCAGGCGGCGACGGACGTGCAGGGCGGCGCGCGCATCCTCGCCGTGGCGACGGCCGATGGCGAGAGCCCGTGGCAACTCGTCGGCCTTGCCGTGCTGCGCGATGCGCTGCGCCCCGATTCGCGCCGGCTCATCGACGAACTGCGCGCGCTGGGCGTCGCCGTGAAGATGCTGACGGGCGATGCCTTGCCGGTGGCGCGCGTGTTCGCGGCGCGGCTCGGCCTGGGCGGGATCGTCGGCGCGGCCGAGCTGCACGCCGCCGCCATGGGCGGCACGGCGGAGCTGGTGCAGCGTTCGGGCGGCATCGCCGAGGTGTTTCCCGAGGACAAGTTCCTCGCGGTGAAAGCGCTGCAGGCCGCCGGGCGCGTCGTCGGCATGACCGGCGACGGCGTGAACGATGCGCCCGCGTTGCGCCAGGCCGAGGTCGGCGTCGCCGTGAGCGGCGCCACCGATGTCGCCAAGGGCGCGGCCAGCGTGGTGCTGACGACGGAGGGCCTGGGTGGCATCGTCGACCTCGTGCGCAACGGCCGCGCGATCTACCAGCGGGTGCTCACCTGGATCATCAACAAGGTGAGCAGCGCCGTCCTGAAGGCCGGTTTCGTCGTGTTCGCCCTGCTGGCGACGGGGCAGCTCGTGATCTCCGCCCTGGGCATGCTGCTGCTGGTGTTCATGACGGACTTCGTCAAGGTGGCGCTCGCCACCGACCGCGTGCATGCCTCGGCCGTGCCCGAGACCTGGGACATCGGTGCGCTGGTCGGGTTGGCGCTGCCGCTGGGCGTGGCGATGCTGCTGGAAGCGCTGGGCCTGCTCGCGTTCGGCTGGCGCTGGTTCGACCTCGGCGGCCATCCAGGCCAGCTGCGCACGTTCGCTTTCCAGACGCTGCTGTTCTTCTCGCTGTTTTCCATGCTGTCCATCCGCGAACGCCGACGCTTCTGGGCGTCGCGGCCGAGTGCCATCCTGGCAGCGGCGCTGCTCGCCGATGCGCTGGTGGGCCTCCTGCTTGGCCTGACGGGGCTGGCCGAATTGCGGCCGCTGCCGCCGATGCACACCGCGCTGATCGTCGGTGTCGCGCTGGCGAGCTGCCTCGGCATCAACGACGCGCTCAAATGCGTGCTGCTGCGGCGTCGGCGCGCGTGACGGCATGTCCCGGCAGCGGTTGTCGGCTGCTCCGCCACGGGAGGCATGCACACCGATGGTTCATGTCCGAATCTGCGGAGCTCCAGGCACCATGCGCCTGTACGTGGTCACGGCCGGAACGCCGTGTGCTCCGCCCGCGGCTGTGCAACTGGCGTGCCTCTTCGCCGAGGGATGGCAGGCGGCGCCGGAGCCGTTCCTTTCCATCGCCGCGTCGCTTGTCGACGGCATCGCAGGCTGGGCCTGGCGGCTGCCGTGCCACTTGCCGTGGCGCGGCATTCCGGCGGTGCGCCGAGACGTTGCGCACGCCGCCGCGGCGGCGGCGACCGTGAGTCCGCGCAAACCACGTCAGCCGGAGAACGAGTCCGGGCGCTGGTCGCAGCGGGTGACGCGGGAAAGCCATGCGCTGAAACTCGCTGCGGGTGTGTTCACCCTGGACGATCCCCACCGGATCGCCGCCTCGCTGAAGGCCTCCGCCGATGCCAGCCGGCAGCGCAGGGCGACGCCGTTCCGCTCGGCGATGTCCATGCTCTGCTTTTACATCAATCGCGCCGGCGACGCGCTGCCGGAAGAGCGGCGCGCGTGCCTGGAGGCCGCCAAGGACGAACTGCGCGCGCTGTACGGCCGGCCGCGCCGCGGCGTCTAGGCTTCGGGGCTTCAAGCCCTTGTCCGGTCCCAGCTTCGCGGGCAGGCTTGGAGGGCGGTGCCGGTTGGGGAGCTCAAGGCAGTCCGACAGGCCGCTTCCCCTGCAATTTCGATAACGGTTCCAGGTTCACATGCCTGATGTTCGGATGCATGCATGGTTCAACCATGGATGACGTGCGTTTAAGCGGGCGATCCATGGCTATGGTGGTCGAGTTTGGCCGCTGGCGGGGATCGACGGTTTCGCAGTGGACTCCGAAGCGGCGGGCACGGCCGCCTCAACCCATGGTCTTCGCGAGCGTCTCCTTCAGCTGCGGCAGCGGCAGCGTGTTGACCACGTCCTTCGCTTCCAGCCAGCCCCGCCGGGCCTGGCCGATGCCGAAGCGCAGGTTGCCGAAGCCGTGGACATCGTGCGCATCGCTGGAGATCGCCAGGCGCACGCCCGCGTCCATCGCCATGCGGCAGCCGGTGTCGTCCAGGTCCAGCCGCTCGGGTTGCGCATTGATCTCCAGGAAGCAGCCGCGCTCGCGGGCGTGGCGCGCCAGCCGGTCGAGGTCAACGTCATAGGCTTCGCGTTCGCCGATCAGGCGGCCAGTGGGGTGGGCGAGCACGCTGAAGCATGGGTGGTCCATCGCGCGCAGGATGCGTTCGGTCTGGCGCATGCGCGACAGCTTGAACTGGCTGTGCACGGCGCCGACGACGAGGTCGAGCCGGCGCAGCACGGACAGCGGCAGGTCGAGCTCGCCGTCCTCCAGGATGTCCACCTCGATGCCCTTGAGCGCCACGATGCCGGGGTGCTCCGCGTTGAAGCGGTCGATCGCGTCGATCTGCCGGACCAGCGCGTCGGCGTCCAGCCCGTGCGCCACCGTGAGGTGTCGGGAGTGGTCGGTGATGGCGATGTAGTCCAGCCCGGCACGGCGGGCCGCGGCGGCCATGTCGGCGAGGCTGGCGTGGCCGTCCGAGGCGTCGGTGTGCACGTGCAGGTCGCCGCGCAGGTCGCGCAGCTCGATCAGCGTGGGCAGCTGGTGCCGGGCGGCGGCCGCCAGTTCGCCGCGGTCCTCGCGCAGCTCGGGCGGTATGCAGGGCAGGTCGAGCGTGGCGTACACCGAGGCCTCGGTGTCGCCGGCGATGCGCCGCGTGCCGCGGTAGACGCCGTATTCGTTGATCTTCAGGCCGCGCTTCTGCGCGATGCGCCGCAAGGCCAGGTTGTGCGCCTTGGACCCGGTGAAGTAGACCATGGCGGCGCCGAACGAGGCGGGCTGCACCACGCGCAGGTCGACCTGCATGCCGCTCTTCAGCACCACGCTGGTGCGCGTCGGCCCCTGCGCGAGCACCTGCGACACCTCGGGGTGATCGAGGAAGAGGCGGTTCACGCCCGCGGCGCGGCGGCTGGCGACGAGCAGGTCGAGGTCGCCCACGGTGTCGCGCTGCCGGCGATAGCTGCCCGCCACGCAGAGTTCGGCGACGTCCTTCGATGCACCGAGATGGCGAGCCAGGGCATTGGCCTGCTGGGTGGCCTCGGAGACCTTCCAGCGCCGGTCGCTGGCCAGGTAGGCCTCCGCGGCCCGCATGAGGCCCGACTCGCTGCGCGCCCCGAATCCCCGCATCGAGCGTATGCGGCCGGCGCGCGCCGCGCCGACCAGGCGGCGTGCCGTGGTGATGCCGGCCTCGTGGAACAGGCGCCCGGCACGTCGCGGGCCGATGCCGGGAATGCGCAGCAGCTCGCGCAGCCCGCGCGGATGCGCCCGGCGCAGGCTGCGCAGCTGCCGGCAGGAGCCGGTGCGCACGATCTCTTCGATCTTCTCCGCGAGGTCCTCGCCGATGCCGGGCAGGGCAGTGAACGCCTCGGCGTCCTGCCCGGATTCGCCCAGCGGCTTCGGCCACGCCGCCACGGTGCGCGCTGCGTTGCGATAGGCGCGGATGCGGAAGGGGTTGGCCTGGTCCAGTTCGAGCCAGTCGGCGATCTCGTCGAAGACCGCGCCGATGGTGGCGTTGGTGGCGGCCACGCGCGGCGTCAGGCGGGCAGGTGGGTGCGCAGTTCCGACGGCGAGAGGGCCAGCAGCTCGTGGCGCACCTCGCCCACCACGCATGCCGCGGTCTGTTGGTCCAGGCTCTCGTGCAGCACGCCGAGGAAACGCGGTGGCGCCACCAGGATCAGCTTGTCGTAGCGGCCTTCCTGCCGCCCTTGCCGCACGATGGCGCCCAGGGTGTCGGCGAACCGCTGCGCGTGCTTGTCGCGCAGCGAGGTCTTCGGCTCGATCGCGTGGCGGCTGGGGCTGTTGCTTTCCTGCGTGCGCGGCAACCTGCCGTGCAGGGGATGGCGGCCCGGCGTGCGGCCGTCGGGATAGGCATAGCAGGCTATCTCGACCGGATCGGCCCCTTTCCGGGGCAATTCGAACAGGCGCGCCTTGGCGGCATCGGCAACCAGAATCCAGGTGTTCGGCATGGCGGGCTCCGGGGCGATTCCGTGGAGGGGACGGTGGCCTGCAGGGTAGACGCCGCGCGGGGAGTCGCTTGTTGACGATGATCAACAGAGGCCACGGTTTCCCTGCATGGCCGGGCCTCCCGGGGCGGACGGTTTGCGTGACATAGATCAACGCCGCCCCGTCCTGGCCACCTAGATTGAAAAAACCGCGCGGCAGGCGACTGCCCGGGCAGCCGTCGCCGCGGGTCAATCAGGAGGACCATTCAGGAGGATTAGCCATGCGTTCCTATCGCCGTTTCGCCGTTGTTTCACTGGGTGCCTTGGCGGTCGCCATCGGTGGTTGCCAGGGATACGTCAAGAAGGCCGACTTTGATTCGACCGTGAACGAGCTGCGCGCCAGCGACCAGCGGCAGCAGCAGCAGATCGACAGCCTCTCGCAGCAGATGCAGCAGCGCTTCGCCGCCTACGACGCCAAGATCGCCCAGATGCAGGGGCGCGTCCGCGTCGATGCCATCTCCCATTTCGCCTTCGACAAGGCCGACTTGCGCGACGAGGACAAACCCTTGCTGGACGACTTCGCGAAAGTCATCGCCGGCAACTATCCGCAGGCGATGGTGACGGTGGAGGGCTTTGCCGACGCGGCGGGCAGCTCGCCGTACAACCTCCGTCTCGGCCGCGCGCGCGCGCAGGCGGTGCGCGACTATCTCGTCAACACGGGCGGCTTGGCTGCCGATCACGTGCGCGTGGTCAGCTACGGCAAGGCGGAGAACCGCCAGGTGCTGAAGGGCAAGTGGGGCGACGGCGCGGAAGCGAACCGCCGCGTCACGCTGGTGGTGGACTTCGCCGGAACGCAGGCGGCGCCGAGCAACGGGTGACGGGCCATGACGCTGCGGCAGATCGACCGCTTCCGCGACCGCGTCGATGCGGGAAAGCAGCTCGCGGAGGCCCTGTCGTCCCTGCATGGCCAGCATCCACTGGTGCTGGCCATTCCCCGCGGCGGCGTGCCGGTCGGACGGATCGTGGCCGATCGCCTTGATGGCGAACTCGATGTGGTGCTGGTGCGCAAGATCGGCGCCCCCGGCCATGCCGAGTTCGCCATCGGCGCCATCGACGAGAGCGGCGCGATGCAGGTTTCGCCGGATGCCGCGCTGGTCGGCGCAGACGACCGCTACATAAGGCGGGAGGCGGCCCGGCAACTGGCGACGATACGGGTGCGGCGCGAGCTCTACAGCCCGCGCCACGCGGCGATCGATCCCGCGGGGCGCGTCGTGGTGGTCGTGGACGACGGCCTGGCCACCGGCGCGACCATGCGGGCGGCGCTGCTGGCGGTACGTGCGCAGCGGCCGGCGCGGCTGGTGTGCGCGGTGCCGGTGGCTTCGCCGCACAGCCTGCCGGAGATCGCCGACCTCGCGGACGACCTGGTGTACCTGTCCGCACCGGAGGATTTCCGCGCCGTGGGCCAGTTCTACCTGGAGTTCCCTGACGTCGAGGATGCGCAGGTGATCCGCTTGCTGCACCGCCAGCCCAGGCCGGCAGCCGTCGGCGCCGAGGCGGTGCGGATCGATGCCGACGGCGTGGTGCTCGACGGCGACCTGGAGATGCCGGAGCAGGCTGCCGGCCTGGTGGTCTTCGCGCACGGCAGCGGCAGCAGCCGCATGAGCGCGCGCAATCGCCGCGTGGCCCGTGCGCTGCATGCGCGGGGGCTTGCCACGCTGCTGTTCGACCTGCTCAGTGAGGACGAGGCGAGCGATGTCGCGGCGCGCTTCGACATTCCAAGGCTGGCGACGCGGCTCGATGGCGCCCTGCAATGGGCGGCCGGGCATGCCGGCACGGCATCCCTGCCGGTGGGCCTGTTCGGGGCGAGCACCGGCGCGGCGGCGGCCCTGGCGGTGGCGGCGCGCCGCCCGGCGATGGTCAAGGCGGTGGTCTCGCGCGGTGGCCGGCCCGATCTGGCCGGCGATGGCGTGCTCGCCCGCGTGCAGGCCCCCACGCTGCTGGTCGTGGGCGGTGCCGACATCGAGGTGATCGCGCTCAACCGCGTGGCGCTGGCGGCATTGACCTGTCCCGCGAAAATGGTGCTCGTCCCCCATGCAACCCACTTATTCGAGGAACCCGGTGCGCTGGAAGCGGTGGCGGAGCTGGCTGGCGACTGGTTCGCGCGGTGGCTGCGGCGCGGCGATGCGCAGGGCGAAGGCGCCGCGTCGCGCTGAGCGGGAAGGGATCACGTGCAACGTTGATCTGGATCACCTGAGCGCGGCGCACGGCGCCTAGGCTGGGCAATGACTCAGGCACGATGCGTGAGTCTCCCCTGTCTTTTTCCATGAGGATCCATGCCATGGCCAACCTTACCCACTGGAACCCCTTCAAGCCGCTGACCCGGCTCGAATCCCGTTCGCCCCTGTTCGAGGACTTCTTCCGCGATTTCGGCCTGCGCCCGCGCTGGCAGCAGGAACTGGAAGCGCCGGACATGCGCATCGACGTGGTGGAAAACGACCAGGCCTATGTGGTCAAGGCGGAAATTCCCGGCGTCGACAAGAACGACATCGACATATCGATCGACGGCAACCAGGTGTCCATCAGCGCCGAGGTCAAGCGCGAGAGCAAGAACAAGAAGAAGGAAGACGAGCGCGACATCTACACGGAGCGCTACTACGGACAGGTCTATCGCTCGTTCAGCCTGCCCAACGAAGTGGACAGCGGCAAGGCCAATGCGCACTACGACAACGGCGTGCTCACGCTGACGCTTCCGAAGAAGGGGAACGGCAACGCCCGCAAGATCACGATCAGCTGAGGGCTGGCGGGTTTTCAGGCTCCCGGTCCGGTCACGGATGGCCGGCCGCGGGTCGGGCAGGGAGGCCGGAGTCGAGGGGGCGCGTACGGACACGCGTCGGGCATACGGAGGAAGGATTCCGCGGGATGCGGGATCCTTCGCAAGCCCGGGAGCAGGCCTGCTGCCTGCCGGCCAGGGAGTGGCCGGCAGGCAAGGAAGGGACAGCCATGTCGAACCTCCATCACCGCACGCTTGAAGTGCTTCGCGGCGAAGCGCTGCGGCTGGGCGACAGCCCGCACGACTACGACGCGCTGCTGGAAAGCGTGGGCGGGCGCAGCCTGGTGCTGCTCGGCGAAGCCACCCACGGCACGCAGGAGTTCTATCGCATGCGCGCCGAGATCACCTTGCGCCTGATCGCCGAGCACGGCTTCGATGCGGTGGCGGTGGAGGCGGACTGGCCGGACGCCTACCGGATCAACCTGTTCGTGCGCGGCGAGGGCCAGGACGCCGACGCGGCCTCCGCCTTCGACGATTTCCGGCGCTTCCCGCGCTGGATGTGGCGCAACGAGGAGGTGCTGCGCTTCGCCGAGGCCCTGCACGCGCTCAATCTCGAAAGGCCGCCGGAGCGGCGCGTCGGCTTCTACGGCCTGGACATGTACAGCCTGTATCGCTCGGCGGAGGCGGTGGTGGACTACCTGTCGACCGTCGACGAGGAGCAGGCGGCCATCGCCCGGCGGCAATATGCGGCACTCGACCATGTGCGCGACCCGCAGCGTTACGGCTACGAGGCCGTGTACGGACTCCGGCCCGACTGCCGGCAGGCCGTGCAGGAGCGCTTGCTGGCCTTGTGGAAGCGCGCGCCGGACTACCTCGGCCGCGACGGGCGGGACGCGGCGGACGCCTATTTCTTCGCCGAGCGCAACGCGTGGGTGGTGACCAGCGCGGAGAGCTACTACCGCGCGATGTTCGGTTCGCGCGCCGAGAGCTGGAACGTGCGCGACCAGCACATGGTGGATACGCTGCTTGCCCTGCAAGGCCATCTGCGCGCGCAAGGCGGCACGGGCAAGATCGTGGTCTGGGCGCACAACTCCCATCTCGGCGACGCGCGCGCCACCGAGATGTCGCACGCGGGCGAGTGGAACGTGGGGCAACTCGTCAGGCAGCACGTGGGGGAGGGGGCGGCCCTGCTGGTGGGCTTCACCACCTACACCGGAACCGTCACGGCCGCGCACGAATGGGACGGCGAGGCCGAATGCCGCGACGTCCTTCCCGCGAGGAAGGACAGCTACGAGTCGCTGTTCCGCGACACCCGGCTCGACCGCTTCTACCTGCCGCTGCAGGGCGAGGTGGCGCATGTCCTGCGCACGCCCATGCGCGAACGCGCCATCGGCGTGTTGTATCGCCCGGACACCGAACTGCAGAGCCATTACTTCACCGCATCGCTGCCGGCCCAGTTCGACGCGGTATTCCACCTGGACGAGACGCATGCGGTGCAGCCGCTGGATGTCGCGGTAGAGGCCTATCCGGCGTGAGCTGGCTCCACTCCTCTCGCCCGCCGGCGGAAGAGCAGCGTTTGTCTTGCTTGCGCGAGACTCAAAGCAGTTTCGCCTACCTTCCGGTGACCGAGTGACTTTCTCTTTGCGTGGCCAAAGAGAAAGTCACCAAAGAGAAAGGCTACCCCGGGGCGGCGCTCTCCGGGCCTCCTGCCCTGCGAGTGCGTGAGGCGGTGCCGGGCTTTTCGAGCGGGCATCGTGCCCGCGCGAAAAGGCGAGCCCATCCGTGGGCTCGCCCGCTGCGTGGCCTCTTCGTCCCCGCCTCACCGCCGCCCAGGGGCCCCGGAGAAGCAGCGCGCTCCCAGCGCGCAGAAGCAGAAGCAACAGCAACAGCAACAGCCGGAGCGAAGCGACAGCGAGACCCGAGCAAAGCCAATGCGGCGCTACGCGCCGCGAGGCTTTGTCCCCCTCAGTTCCCAGATACGTCGCGGCGTGGCCGCCACGTCTATCGCATAGGCAGGAGTAGTTCCAAGGCCCTCGACACAGCCTGCTTGTAATCCCGGCGGATTGAACCAGGCCATTTCTCTGGGTTACCTCTCTTGACTCCGGGCATCCTGCCCTCCGCCCTACGGGCCGGCTTCGCCGTTCGCCGCCGCTCCTGCGGCGGCGTGGGCCAGCAAAGAGAGGTAACTCGGGCGCCGGCAGGCGACCGAAACCGCCTTGTTCCTTGCGGGCAGGCGACCGAAACCGCTTTGTTCCTTGCCGACAGGCGCCCGAAACTTTTTGTCCCTTGCGGGAGGCACTCGAAACCGCCCTGTCTCCCGCCGCGGGCGCCCGAAACAGCCCCGCCGCTCGCGGCAGCCCTCCACTACCGCGTTCCGCCCCGCAAGGAACGCCCCACCGGGAAGGCCTGCCCGCAGCCGCTACGGCGCCTCCTCGCCCGACACGTCGCAGGCGTACCCCAGCGCCGAGAGGCCCTCCTCCAGGAAGTCGCCGGCCAGCGGCGAGCCCAGGATGTAGTCCGAGGTGCGCGCGTTGTAGGCCTGCGCGGCCTCGTCGCGTATCGACTGCCAGTCGGCCGCGGAAGCGTTGTTGCGGCCAAGCCACATCAGGGCGACCAGGTCGATCTTCTGATCCTCGGTGAGGTCGCCGATGAACGACACCAGCTCCTGCCGCACGGGGTCGAACGAGTACTCGTTCTCCTGCTCGACGAGCTCGTCCACGTCCTCGCGCTCCAGCGGGTTGGAAAGCTCCTCGCGTTCGACGAGCAGGTCCATGTTCTCGTACTCGCGGAGCTTGCGGACGATGTAGCAGGCGGTATCCACAGGGATGGCCAGCACTGGCTCGGGGACGCCCGGCATGGTCGTGTTCATGATGCTTTCTCCGCGTCTGGGTAGCCCACCGTCTGGGCGAAAGTGACGAACCGCTCGCCGTCCAGGTCGAGCAGCCGCGTCAGGTTTGCGTGGTCGACCGCGCCGCGGAACACCGTGCCCAGCCCTTCCGAAGCGCAGAACAGGTAGACGTTCTCGCCGATGAACGCCGCGTCCACCGACGCATAGAGGCGTCGTTCCTCCGGCGCGACGTCGTGCATGCGCTCGCCGTGCGCGACGTAGACCAGGTTCAACGGCGCCCTGCCCACGAAATCCTGCAGGCCGGTCTGCGCGCGAAGGTCCACGGGCATGTACGGCAGCAGCTCGTGCCGTTCCGGCGCGTAGATCCAAACGCCGTCGGCCATCGCGAGGTAGATGTCCATGACCAGGACGTGGCGCCAGTACGGCGCGGTGCGATCGGCGGTCTCTGCGCGGTTCACGCCGAAGGCTGCCCACAGCAGGTCGGAAAGCAGCTCGATCGGCAGCGGCCGCGTGCCGTATCTGCGCGTCGAATGCCGCCTGTGCAGCGCCTCGCGCAACGGCAGGCCGCCGCGCGTGCGCGGTGGCGGGAGGGCACGCGCTGCCGTCTGCAGCGGTACGGGCCTCGGCACGGTGGTGGCGGCCCGCATGCCGGGTTCGTGATCAGCGGCCCTGTGGACCATGCCATGCCCTCCGGTTGATGCGTGTGGCGCATCCGATGACGGCGCGACCGGTTTATCACCCGGCGATGGCCGGTACTTGATCTGGCTCAAGCGCGTGCATCGCCGGCAGGCGAGTCGGTGTCGACGTCGATCACCATCGGCCTCATCGCCCGCGTCTGGTCTGGCGTCCCCTGATACGGCGGATGCGGCAGGTTCCCGCGTCCCGCCGGGGTCATTGCGCAATACTCTGCCGGACCAGCATCGAACTGCCCCTGCCGGTACGCAGCCACCTTCCGCCGCACACGCAGGACATCTACCGCGAGGCGTTCAATCATGCCCATGCCGCCCACGCCGGCGATCCGCGGCAGGAGGAAACAGCGCGCCGGATTGCGTGGGCGGCGGTAAAACGCAGCTACGCGAAGATCGGCGACGAGTGGGTGAGGATGCGCCGCCCCGGCGGAAGGGAGGATTGAGGCGAGGGCGGGCCGGATCGAAGCTCCGCGTGTGGCCGCTCCCCCGGCGAGGCGACCCGCCACTAGGGACTCTCGGCGCCGAACCGGTCGACGAATTCCGCGGAAGCGTCCATCAGGATGGCAGCGCTTGCCGCGAAGACGCGGATGCGGTGGGCCGCGGCGCCGTCCGCTACGGCCACCTCGATGTGGCTGACGGCATGGTTGCCGCCGTTGCCGTTGAAGCCGGCGCGGGGCAAGGGCATCTCCTCCACCTGCGCCACGCCGTCCATGGCATGAAGCATGTTCATGAGCGTTTCGGCACGGGTTTCGTCGCCGATGATGCGGATTCTCATGGTGTGCATGGCTGCTTCGATCGCTGTTTGCCGATGTGCGGTCATTCGATGCCGGACGGAGCGATGGCGTATTGATCGGCATCAATTCGGAGCGTGTCGCTCACGGCAGGTCCAGGCGCACCTCGCCGGCGTCGGGCTCGCCGCAGAGCTCGAGCATGCGTGCCCGTGCCGCGGCCGCCAGCCGCAACGCTTCATGCCAGCGGTCGTCCGTCTGGCGCGGATGGATCGCCGCGCCCACCGTCACCGTGACGGCGCCCCGCTGCGGCAGCCACTGGCCATCCGGCAGCACGGCACGGGTTCCCTTCAGCGTCACCGGCACCACCGGCATGCCGCTCGCGGCGGCCGTCGCGAACGCGCCCAGTCGGAAATGCAGCAGGCCCGGCATGCGCCGCAAGGTGCCTTCGGGAAAGAACAGCAGGTCCCCGGCAGCGGCCTGCGCGGCCTGCACCGCGCGGGCACCCGCACGAAGATCGGTGCGCGCCACGAACAGCACGCCGAAACGCCGCAACGCCCAGCCCAGCACGGGCTGCGCGGCGAGCTCCTGCTTGGCCACGAACGCGACCGGCCGTGGCAAGGTGCACAGCAGCACCAGCGCGTCGATGTAGCTGGCGTGGTTGCAGACGAAGACGCACGGGTGCACGGGCGGTGCTTCTGCCAGCTCGCTGCGGATGCCGATGCCCACGGCGGCGGCCACCATCCGCAGAACCCGCCGCACGGCGCGCCACCGCGCGGCGTGCGACATCGGCAGCGCCACGCAGGCCAGCATCGGCATCGCCGCCAGGCCCAGCAGCGTCCATGCGTACGCCGCATAGGCCAGCAGCGCGGCATGGCGCGCGTGGCGCCGCAACCGGTCGCGTTGCGCGTGCACGATGACGCGCCACAGCTGCAGGCGGTCGGGCGCATCCAGCCGGCCGGTCTCGTAGGCGGCGCGACATGCCGAGCGCCGCAGCTTGCCGCTCGACGTCTTCAGCACGGCCCCGGGCGCCGCGAGCACGACGTCGTCGGCCGGCGCTCCCGTGCATGCCTGCACCGCGGCATTGACCGCCAGCCGCAGCGCATCGCGCGACGCCGGATCGGCCAGGCGCGTTTCCGCGACGACGATCAGCCGCTCGGTGCCGCCGCCGTGCGTGCCGAAGGCCGCCACGCGGCCGCGCCGCACGCCGGGCACCTCGCCGACCGCCTGCTCGATGCCCTGCGGATGGAGATGCTGGCCGGCGCGGATGATCACGTCTTTCGTGCGGCCGCTGAGGTACAGCTCGCCGTCGGCGAGAAAACCCAGGTCGCCGGTGTCGCGCCAATCGTCGTGCAGCAGTTGCCGGGTCGACGCGGGATTGCGGAAATAGCCGGTGGAGGCGGACGGTCCGCGGAACTGCACGTGCCCCTGCCGGCCGTCGGGCCGCTCGTGGTCGTGCTCGTCGACGATGCGCAGTTCGTTTCCGGGCAGGGGCGCCCCGCAGGACACGAAGCGCAGCGACGGCTCGGCGGGATCGGCGGTGACGACGGCGTCGCCGTCGCGCAGGAAGCGGTCGCGCCTGACGCGCAGCACGCGCAGGCCGCGCCCCGGCGGGGGGAAGGTGAGGCCGAGGCTGTTCTCCGCCAGGCCATACACGGGCAACAGCGCGCCCGGCGACAGGCCGCAGCGGCCGAAGCGTGCGATGAAACGCTCCATTGTCTCGGGCACCACCGGCTCGGCACCGCAGAAGCAGATGCGCAGGCGACCGAGATCCAGGCCGTCCAGCGCGCTTTCCTCGACCCGGTGCAGGCACAGCTCGTAGGCGAAGTTCGGCGCGGCCGACAACGTGGCGCGGAAGCGGTCGATGGCGCGCAGCCAGCCCGCGGGATGCAGCAGGAACGATTGCGGCGGCATCAGCACCAGCGGCACGCCGAAATACAGGCTGCCCAGCCATGCGCCGATCAGTCCCATGTCGTGGTACAGCGGCAGCCAGCTGACGCAGACGTCCTTCGCCGACGCGCCGGCCACCCGGCCCATCGCGCGGATGTTGGCGAGCAGGTTGGCGTGGCTGAGCATCACGCCCTTGGGATCGGCGGTGCTGCCGGAGGTGTACTGCAGCAAGGCCAGGTCGTCGCCGCGGCGCGGCACCGGCTCGGGGAGCGCGTGCGCCTGCCGCAACAGCGGTACCGTCAGCAGCCGCTCCACGCTGCCGGCCAGCGCGCCGATCGCGCGGCGGCGCTCGTACAGCGCCGGCGCGACCAGCATCAGGCGCGCGCCGCAATTGCGCAGGATGCCGCTCTGGCGGCGCCAGTATTCGCCCAGTTCGCCGGGACGCAGCGGCGGATACAGCGGCACCGGCACGCCGCCGGCCAGCATCACGCCGAAGAACGCGATCAGCAGGTCGGGATGGGTCGGAAACATCAGCGCCACCGCATCGCCGCTGCGCAGGCCGGCCCGCTGCAGACCGCCCGCGGTTTCACCTGCGGCCGCGTGCAGTTCCGCGTAAGTCAGGCTGGTGCCGTCGACGTCGCCGCCGGCGAAGCGCACGTGCACGCGTTCCGGGTAGTGCGCGGCGTGCCATGCCAGCACTTCCGGAAGCGTGCCGGCGCCATCGGGCACGCCGATGTCCTGGTCCGCCGGCGGGATGGCGGCTTCCGCGCCGGCGGGAGCCGCCCGCGGCGACGGGATCGCGAAGGCGCGCAACAGGTCGGCGGGCGTCTGCGCCTCCATGGCCAGCTGCTCGGGAATGGTGGCGTGCAGGCGCCGTTCCAGGCGCCCCACCAGTTCCATGCGCGACAGGCTGTCCAGGCCGAGATCGCCATCCAGCCGCGCGTCGATCTGCACGACGGGCATGGGCTCGCCCTGCACGTGCAGTTCGCGCAGCAGGCCGGCGATCTCGTCGAGGACGACGTCGCGCGAAGACGGCGGTGCATCGTTCATCATGGCCTGACCCCGGCGGTACACGGCGGGACGCCTGCAATCCGGACCGATAGAACACCGCACCGGCCCGCGTATTGACCTGCCTCAACTGGCCTTCTGGCGATGGCCGTAACGTCTGGGCGTCCGTGGCGTCCGGCCGCGGGCACCCGTTCCGGCGCCGCGGCGCGGACGAAGGCGAGGGTGGGCGATGGCGCACAAACGCATCCTGTTCCGGTCCGAGGCGCGCGAGCGCATCCTCAGCGGCGCGACCGCCCTGGCCGACGCGGTGCGGATCACGCTGGGGCCGAAGTCGAAATCCGTGCTGATCCAGTGCGCGTGGGGTGCGCCGATCGTGTGCAACGACGGCGTCACCATCGCCAGGGAGTTCGACTTGCCCGACGCGGAGCGCAACCTCGGCGTGCAGATGCTGCGCCAGGCCGCGGAGAAGACCGGAGAAGCGGTCGGCGACGGCACCAGCACCGCCACGCTGCTGGCGCAGGCGATGTTCGCGGACGGCGTGCGCAACGTGGTGGCCGGTGCGAGCGCGGTCGACCTCCGGCGCGGTTTCGAGCGCGGCCTGCAGGCGGCGTTGCAATGCCTGCGCGAGATGTCGGTGCCGGTGCCCGGCGCGCGCGAGCAGGCGCAGGTCGCCGCCATCGCCGCGCACAACGACGCGACCATCGGCGGGATGGTGGCCGAGGCCATGGCGAAGGTCGGCGGCGAGGGCGTCATCACGGTCGAGGAGTCGCGCACCACCGACACCGTGCTGGAGGTGGTCGAGGGCATGCGCTTCGACCGCGGCTACATCTCGCCGTACTTCGTCACCCGCCCGGAAAAGATGGAGGCCGTGCTCGAGGACGCCTACGTGCTCGTCTGCGAGCAGCGCATCGGCGCGATGCAGGACCTGGTCCCGCTGCTGGAGCAAGTGGCCAAGAGCGGGCGTTCCATCCTGTTCGTCGCCGAGGACGTGGAGGGCGAAGGCCTGGCGACCCTGGTGGTCAACCAGATCCGCGGCGTGCTCAAGAGCGTCGCGGTCAAGGCGCCGGGTTTCGGCGACCAGCGCCACGAGCTGCTGCAGGACATCGCCGTGCTCACCGGTGCCCAGGTGGTATCCGGCCAGACCGGCATACGCCTGGAGGCCGTGCGGCTGGAGCAGTTGGGGCGTGCGGCGCGCGTCGTCGTCGACAAGGACAGCACCACGCTGATCGGCGGCATGGGTGATCGCGCGTTGATCGAGGGGCGGCGGCAGCAGATACGGCACCAGCTGGAGAACCCGGCCAGCGACTACGAGCGCGGGAAACTGCAGGAGCGCCTGGCCAGGCTGGCCGGCGGCGTGGCGGTGATCCGCGTCGGCGCACCGACCGAGGCCGAGATGAAGGCGCGGCGCGAGGCGCTGGACGATGCCATCCACGCCACCAAGGCGGCGGTGGCCGAGGGCATCGTGCCGGGCGGCGGCCTGGCACTGATCCGCTGCTCGGCCGCGGTGGCGGCGCAGGAAGCGTTGTGCGAGGGAGACGAGCGCACCGGTGTGCAGATCATCGGTCGTGCGCTGCAGGCGCCGGCGCGGCAGATCGCGGAGAACTCCGCCGTCGACGGCGGCGTGGTGGTCGAGCGGATGCTGGCAGGCCAGGGCAACCTGGGATTCGACGCGGCGAAGAAGCGCTACGTCGATCTGATGGAAGCGGGCATCGTGGATGCCACCAAGGTGGTGCGGATCGCCCTGGAAAACGCCGTGTCGGTGTCCAGCGTGCTCCTGCTCACCGAGGCCGTGATGACGGAGCTTCCCGAGCCCAAGTCCGAAAGCCGTGCGGCCGACATCGAACCCTGAAACCGGGCCGCGTCAATCGCAGCTTGCCGAGCCTGCGCCGCACGCCGATGCGGGGCGCGACGCTGACTCGTCGATTTTCATGCGATTTTCACCATGCCGCCCACATGCTGGCGAAATACGTAAATCTATTGTCGCGGCGAACATATCTGCGCCGTTTGCAAGAAGCAGTTTGCCCTGGCGAGGCAAATTCCCGAGGTTGTGTAAAGTTTTCCATTTAACGGAAAAATATCGGTAATTCGGATTTATCGCGTAATGGATTCGTTTTCAGTCAGCTCTTCCGCCTGGAAGAGCGGAAGAGGCATCTGGGGGGGGGATGATTGCAAGCCCGCCGAGTCCCGGTATCCGGGATACGAACCCGACGTCGTCGCCCGCCAGCTCCGCGGTGGGAGAGGAGGGTTACACCCTGCCGCCGCGACCGGGCGCCCAGGCAGAGCTGCGATCGCTCAACCGGCTGAACGAGGCCGGCGGGCGCCTGTGGCAGGCGAAAGACCTGTCGCAGGGGCTGCAGGAAATGCTCGTCGCCACCATCGACCTGCTCGGGGCCGACATGGGCAACGTGCAGATATTCGACGCCGGATGCCGCGTTTTGCGCATCGTCGCCCAGCAGGGATTCGACGACGATTTCATGGCGTTCTTCCGGGAAGTTTCCGCCGACGACGACAGCGCCTGCGGCAGGGCCCTGCGGACCTCGCAGGTGGTGGTCATCGAGGATGTCGAGCAGGACGCTTCCTACCTGCCTTACCTGGACGCGGCACGGGCTGCGGGGTACCGCGCGGTAGTGTCGATGCCGTTCTACAGCTTTCGCGGCGAACCGTTGGGCGTGCTTTCGGCGCATTTTCGGTCACCCCGCCGGCCGACGGCATTCGACCTGGAGCAGCTGACCCTGTACGGACGGCTTGCGGCGAGCTTCGTGGAGCGCTGGCAGTCCAACGAACACGCGCTGCGCGAAAGCGAGGAGCGCCTCCGCCTCGCGGTCGACACCGGCGGGCTGTCCACCTGGGACTGGGATATCGCCGCCGGCACGTCGGTGTGGAATGCGCGGCACTACCAGCTGCTGGGATACGAGCCGGACCAGGTGCCGGCCAGGTACGGCGCCTGGGCGGAACGCGTTCACCCCGACGACTACGCCATGGTGGTCCGCGAATGCCAGGCGGCGGCGGCCGATCGCCGGGAGTTCGCCTTGTCGTTCCGCATCGTGCGGCCTGACGGTGCCGTGCGCTGGTGTGCGAGCCGCGGGCGCTTCCTCTACGAGGAGGTGGAGGGGCGCCTCGTGCGCATGATCGCCGTGGTGGACGACATCACCGAGCGGCGGCGCGCCGAGGAGACCCAGCGGGTGCTGGTCGCCGAATTGCAGCACCGCACCCGGAACCTGCTGACGGTCGTGCAATCGATCGCGATGCAGACCAAGGAAACGACGGCGACGCGCGACGAGTTCGAGGAAGGTTTTCTCGGGCGGCTGCAGAGCCTCTCGCGGGTCCAGGACCTGCTGTCGAACGCCAGCCGCGTGCCGATCACGATCGCGGGCTTGCTGAAGATGGAACTCGCGGCATTCTGTTCCGAGTTCGACTTCCTGAAGATCGAACTGTCCGGACCCGAGGTGATCCTGGAATACCGCATGGCCCAGATGCTGGCACTGGGCATCCATGAGCTGGCGACCAATGCGCTCAAGCACGGAGCGCTGGCCGCGCACTGCTCGGGCGGCAGGCTCGCCGTGGACTGGCATCTGGAGGGAGTGGGTCCCGGCCGCCGCCTGGTCTTCGAGTGGCGCGAAGACGGATTGGGCCCGCTGTCGCGGGACGCGGGCCGGAAGGCGCACGGCTACGGCCGCACGCTCCTCGAGGAGGATCTGCCCTACAGCCTTTCGGCGCAGACGACGTTCGAACTGGCGGACGGCGCGCTCCGCTGCCGGATCAGCGTCCCGTTCGGACGCAGCGCGGACGGAGGATGGCACGCATGAGCGCGGCTGCCTTGCCGCTCGCGGGGCGGCGCATCCTGCTGGTCGAGGACGATTTCGGCATCGCCAAGAGCCTTGCCATGCTCTTCCGCCAGTATGGCGCCGTCATCATCGGACCGGCGGGCACCGTCGAGGACGCCGTCGCGCTGATCGAGGCGGAGTCGCACATCGACGGCGCCGTGCTCGACGTCAACGTCCGCGAGAAGCTGGTCTGGCCGGTCGCCGATGCCCTGCGCAAGCGGCACACGCGGATGGTGTTCGTCACCGGCTACGACCGCGAGTTCATCACGCCTGAGTTCGCCGACGTGCCGTGCATGCTCAAGCCGTGGAGCGCGGAGCAGCTGATGAAGGCGCTTTCCAGCGCTTCCGGAACCGGAGCGTCCCCGCCTTCCTAGCGGCACGGGGGCCGGGAAGCGGGGGGCGATCCCGCGCGGCGGCGCGCCGAGAACACGTCCGCCGTGCTGCGCAGCCGCGCATCCGTCGCGAAAGCCTCCAGTTCCAGCGTCAGGCGCTGGCGCCAGTTCGGCGCCTCGTCGCCCATGCCGGGGAGGTTCGCCTGGCGTGGCATGCCGATGACATCCTCGATCTGCACCACGGCCAGGCGGCTGGCGCAGGCGGCGAGGAAGCGATGCGCGGCGAGCGGTTCGAGCGGCCCGGCGTTGCCCGGCGCACAAGGCGCCAGGGCCGTCGCCAGCATGCGCAGGGCGCGGCGCCGCTCGTCGCGGGCGGCGCGTTCCTGCAACGGAGTGTCGTACAGACCCCGGGCCGCGCGCTCGTCGATGTCGCGGCTTTCGGCGAAGCCGCCGAGGGTCGGCAGGTCGTGGGTGGACAGCACGGCCATGCCCAGGTGGGGGTAATCCTCCGGTGCGGTGAAACGCCCGGCGCGATCGCGCTCGAAGTACATCACGCGGTAGCCGAGCATGTTCGCCTCGTGCATGCGCTCGCGCAGGCCGGGCGGCACCACGCCCAGGTCCTCGCCGATCACGGCACAGCGATGCCGCGTGCTGGCCTGCGCCACCCGGCGCAGCAGTGCGTCGAAGGGGTAGTCCATGTAGGCGCCATGCGAGGCGTCTTCGCCGCGCGGCACCCAGAACTGGCGCATCAGGCCCATCACGTGGTCCAGCCGCACGGCGCCGGCATGGCGCATGGCCGCGGACAGCAGCGCGTCGAACGGCGCGAAGTCCAGCTCGGCCAGTCGCTGCGGGCGCCACGGCGGCACGCCCCAGCGCTGGCCACGCGGGGCGAAGGCGTCGGGCGGCGCGCCGAGCTCGGCATCGAGCGCCGCGAGGCCCGGCCATTGCCAGCATTCGGCGCCGTCCGACGCAGCGCCCAGCGCAAGGTCGGTGATCATGCCCAGCTGCATGCCGGCCGCGCCGGCGCAGGCGGCGGCATGGCGCCACTGCCGGCAGGCGAGCCATTGCAGGTAGACGTGGAAATCCACCTCGGTGGCGTGCTGCCGCGCGAAGGCCCCGACTTCGGCCGAACCGGGATCGCGCAGCGATGACGGCCACTGCGTCCATGACAGCTGCCGGCCCGCGCGTCGGTCGACGTCCCCGCGCAGGGTCTCGAACAAGGCATGCCGCTGCAGCAGCTCGCCGCCTTCGCTGCGGAAACGCTCGAACGCCATGCCTTCCGCGCTGAGCTGCGCCTGCAGGTGATCGCGGCGGAAGGTCTGGTACAGCAGCTCCAGCGCCTGGCGCTTGAGCGCGCCCACTGCCGCATAGTCGATGAGGGAGGCGCTGCGCAGCCGCGCCAGTTCGGCGCGGGTGTCCGTGCGGTCGAGCCAGGCGAGGTAGTCGCGCGGTGGATCGGCGCCGGCCGCCTGCGGCACCGCGATGAACAGCGGATTGAGCCACAGCCGGTTGCTGGCGGCGTAAGGAGACGCATGCTGCGGGCGATGCAGGGACAGCGCGTGCAGCGGACTGAGCTGGATGCCGTCGGCACCCAGGCCGGCCAGGGTTTCGGCGAGGCGGGCCAGATCCTCGAAATCACCGATGCCCCAGTTCTGCTTCGAACGCAGGCCGTACAGCTGCACGGACAGCGCCCAGCGACCGGGCGGCGAAGCCAGCGCGGCGGGCAGCCAGCACGGTTCCGCCGGCCCGGTCGGCGGAGGCGGGTGCCTGTGCGGCGACGCGCCTGCGCCGGCCAGCAGTCGCCGCAGGCTGGCGGCAGGCACCTGGCGCAGGCCACCATCGGCATCGGCATAGGTATCGGCCAGCCCGGCCGCGGCCGCTTCCGTGGCCAGCGCGGCGGGGACGCCGAAGCGGACCGAGCGGCGCGGCACCAGCGCCAGCAGTCCGCCGGGCGGCACCGTCGCGTGGTCGCCCGGTGCATGCAGGCTGCCGGCGCCGTCCTGCGCGATGGCATCGCTGTCCAGCACGACGAGCCAGCCGTCCACGCCATGCGGCGAGGGCAGGCGGAACGGCAGCGGCGTGTCGCCGGCGTTCAAGGCAAGGAACAGGCGGTCCCGCTCATTGTCGTGCAGCGGGCCGGCGATCAGGACGCCCAAGCCGGGCTGTGTGGCGTCATTCCACGCATCGGCGGCAAGCTCGCTGCCGTCCGGCTGCAGCCAGCGGATGTCCCGCTCGTCCGGTTCGCCCGACGGCGAAATGCCGGTGAAGAACGCATCCTCGTCGAGCAGATGCAGCCCGCGGCGCAGGACTAGCGCCTGCCGCACGAAGGCGCGCAGGTCGCGCATGGCGTCGCCGCGCGCGGCCCAGTCCAGCCAGGTCAGCTCGTTGTCCTGGCAGAACGCATTGTTGTTGCCCAGTTGCGTGTGCGAGAGCTCGTCACCGGCCAGCAGCATCGGCACGCCGCGCGAAAGCAGCAGCGTGCCGAGCATGGCGCAGCGGCGGCGGCGGCGCCTGGCGAGCACCTCTGCGTCGCCGGTGCTGCCTTCCGTGCCGAGGTTGCCGCTCCAGTTCGCGTCGGTGCCGTCGCGGTTGTCGTAGCCGTTGGCGGCGTTGTGCTTGTCCGCGTAGGCGGAGAGGTCGGCCAGGGTGAAGCCGTCGTGGCAGGTGACGAAGTTGACGCCGGACAGCGGGCCGCGGCCGCTGCGCGCGAAGATGTCGCTGGAGCCGGCCAGCCGCGTCGCCAGTTCGCCGCGCAGGCCGGCGTCGCCGCGCCAGTAGCGCCTGATGCCGTCGCGATAGCGGTCGTTCCACTCGCGGATCGGGGCGGGAAACTCGCCAAGGGCGTGGCCGTGCGCGGTGGCGTCCCAGGGCTCGGCGATCAGCTTGAGGTCGCGCAGCTCGGGATCCTCGGCGATCGCCCGCCACAGCGGCGCGCCGGCGTCGAACGTTCCCGCCTCGCCGCGCCCCAGCAAGGTGGCGAGGTCGAAGCGGAAGCCGTCCACACCGATCTCGCAGGCCCAGTAGCGCAGCGCCGCGTGGCACAGCGCGACCACGGCCGGCTGCGAGGCGTCCAGCGTATTGCCGCAACCGGAGTCGTTGACGTAGAGCTCCGGGTGGCCTGGCTGCAACAGGTAGTACGAGGCGTTGTCCAGGCCGCGCAGGGAGAGCGTGGGGCCGAAGGCGTCGGTCTCGGCGGTATGGTTGAACACCACGTCGAGGACGACTTCCAGGCCGGCCTCGTGCAGCCGGTCCACCAGTTTCGCCATGTCGCCCGCCTTTCCGCCGGCCAGGTAGGGCTCGTGGATGGCCAGCGGCGCGATCGGGTTGTAGCCCCAGTAGTCGGTGAGTCCGCGGCGGACGAGGTGGAGTTCGTCGAGGAAGGCGGCAACCGGCATCAGCTCGAGCGTGGTGACGCCGAGCCCGCGCCAATGGTCGATCAGCACCGGTTCGGCCAGCGCCGCCAGGCTGCCGCGCAGGTGCTCGGGCACGCCGGGATGGCGCATGCTGAAACCCTTGGCGTGCAGCTCGTAGAGCACCGTGTCGCGCCACGGTATGCGCGGCCGCGGCGGCCGCTGCGACAGCGGCGGCAGCGGTGCGGCGACGACGCATTTGGGCACGTATGGCGCACTGTCCTGCGTGTCGGTCGCCGCGGCCTCGTGCGGCGAGCCGTCGGTGTAGCCGAACACCGCATCGTCCCAGATGAAGCTGCCGTGCAGCGCGCGGGTGCAGGGGTCGATCAGCAGCTTGCGGGGATTGAAGCGGTGCCCTTGCCGCGGCGCGTACGGGCCATAGGCGCGCAGGCCGTAGACCAGCCCGGGGCGGGCACCCTCCAGGTAGCCGTGCCAGATGTCGCCGCTGCGCGCAGGCAAGGGCAGGCGCGCGGTTTCCCGCGTGCCGCTCTCGTCGAACAGGCACCACTCGATCCGCACGGCGTTGCGCGAATACACCGCCAGGTTGACGCCGTGGCCGTCCCAGTGTGCGCCGAGCGGTTGCGGCGTTCCGGCGGCAAGGGCGAGCGACGGACACATGGGGCTACGCCGCGGGCGCGAGCAGGATCAGTGCGGCCAGCGGCGGCAGCGTCAGCGCCAGCGAGCAGGGCATGCCGTGCCATGGCAGCTCGTCGGCGGATACGCCGCCGCCGTTGCCCATGCCGCTGCCGCCGTAGTCGCGCGCGTCGCTGTTGAACGCCTCGCGGTAGTGCCCCGGGCGCGGCACGCCGATGCGGTATCCAAGCCGCGGCACCGGGGTGAAGTTGCATGCCACCACCACGCACTCGCGCGGGTCGTCGCCCATCCGCCGCCAGGCGAGCACGCTCTGCGCGCTGTCGCTGCAGTCGATCCACTGGAAGCCGTCGCCCTCGCAGTCCCTGCGGTGCAGGCTGCCCAGTGTGCGATGGAGGCGGTTGAGGTCGCGCACCAGGCGCTGCATGCCGCGGTGGTCCGGATCGGTGAGCAGGTGCCAGTCGAGTTCGCCGTCGTGGTCCCACTCGCGCTCCTGCGCGAACTCGCCGCCCATGAACAGCAGCTTCTTGCCGGGCTGGGTGTACTGGAACGCCAGGTACAGGCGCAGGTTCGCCAGCCGCTGCCAGCGGTCGCCGGGCATCTTGCCGAGCAGCGAGCCCTTGCCGTACACCACCTCGTCGTGCGACAGCGGCAGCACGAAGTTCTCGCTGAACGCATACAGCAGGCCGAACGTGAGCT
The DNA here is from genome assembly GCF_050026795.1 of Rhodanobacter aciditrophus. NCBI lineage: Bacteria > Pseudomonadati > Pseudomonadota > Gammaproteobacteria > Lysobacterales > Rhodanobacteraceae > Rhodanobacter > Rhodanobacter aciditrophus. Next base: position 271,160 of record NZ_JALBWP010000012.1, on the reverse strand, counting down.
GGTCGTGGTGGTAGCACCGATGCACGGGATCGCGCCGCATGTAGGCCAGCGTGTCGTTCATCCAGCCCATGTTCCATTTGAAGTCGAAGCCGAGGCCGCCGACGTAGGCCGGTCGCGTCACCATCGGCCAGGCGGTGGATTCCTCCGCGATGGTCACGGCGCCCGCCGGCGCCTCGGTGTGCACGATCTCGTTGAAGCGGCGCAGGAAGGCCACCGCCTCCAGGTTCTCGCGCCCGCCGTGGCGGTTGGGCAGCCACTGGCCGGGAGCGCGGGCATAGTCGAGGTAGAGCATCGAGGCGACCGCGTCCACGCGCAGGCCGTCGAGGTGGAACTCCCGCAGCCAGTACAGCGCGTTGACGATCAGGAAATTGGCCACTTCGCGGCGGCCGTAGTTGTAGGCCGAGGTGCCCCATTCGGCGTGGTAGCCCAGGCGCGGGTCCTCGTGCTCGTACAGGCAGCTGCCGTCGAAGCGCTCCAGCCCGTGGGCATCGCGTGGAAAGTGCGCCGGCACCCAGTCGAGCAGCACGCCCAGGCCCGCCGCGTGGCAGCGGTCGACGAAGCGGCGCAGCCCGTCGGGCGCGCCCCAGCGCGCGGAGGGGGCGAACAGCGCGGTGGGCTGGTAGCCCCAGGAACCGCCGAACGGGTGCTCGTTCACCGGCAGCAGCTCCAGGTGGGTGAAGCCCAGCTCCTGCGCGTAGGGAACCAGCGCGTCGGCCAGTTCGTCGTAGTCCAGCGGCGAGCCGTCGGGATGCCGCCGCCACGAGCCCAGGTGTACCTCGTAGATCGCCAGCGGCGCGCTGCGCGGCGTCGCGGATGCGCGCCGCGCCATCCACGCCTGGTCGCTCCAGGCGAACGGCGTCGCGCCGCAGGTGCGCGAGGCGGTGCCGGGCGGCAGCTCGGCGGCGAAGGCATAGGGGTCGGACTTCAGCACGATGCTGCCGCCGCGCGTACGCACTTCGAACTTGTACAGCTCGCCTGCGCCGACGCCGGGAACGAAGATCTCCCACACGCCGCATTCGAAGCGCCGCCGCATCACGTGCACCCGGCCGTCCCAGCGGTTGAACGGGCCCACCACGCTGACGCGTCCGGCGTTCGGCGCCCACACCGCGAAGGCCATGCCGTCGACGCCATCGAGGCGGCGCGGATGCGCGCCGAGCACCTCGTAGGCGCGCCAATGGCTGCCTTCGGCCAGCAGATGGCAGTCCAGTTCGCCCAGCAGCGGCGGGAACGCGTAGGGGTCGTCCATCTCGCGCACGCCGTGCGCGTCGTGCACGCGCAGGCGATAGGCGAAACGTCCTTCGGCGGCGGCTACCGTGCCGGCGAAGAAACCCGCCGCGCCCACCGGCGACAGCACGCCGCGCAGCCGGCCGGAGCCGTGCTCGAGCACCTCGACGCGCCGCGCGCCGGGCAGGAAGCAGCGGACGGCCTCGCGGTGCGGATCGCCGGTCGCGTGCATGCCGAGCACGCTCCACGGGTCGGCGTGTTCGCCGCGGTGCAGGCGCTCGGCGTCGTCCGCCGCCGGCGCCGTCCCGCAGCGGAGGGCCTGGTCAGACATGCATGTCCGCCAGCCGTGCGCCGTGGCGGGGAAGATACGCCTCCGCGACGTAGCGAAGCATCATGCGGTGCGTGTTGAACCTGCTGCCGATCTTGCTGATCGACTGCTGCATCATCCAGAGCCAGCGTTGCCGGTGCCCGTAGTAGAGCGGAAGCACCACGTGTTCGAGCTTGTCGTAGAGGTGTTCCGCGCTGGCGGCGTGCGTGCCGCTGGCGTCCCCGCCGATGGCCCAGCCGGTGACGCCCTCGATGCAGGCCTCGATCCACCAGCCGTCCAGCACGCTGAGGTTGAGCACGCCGTTGATCGCCGCCTTCATGCCGCTGGTGCCGGAGGCCTCCAGCGGCGGTTCGGGCGTGTTGAGCCACACGTCCGCCCCGGCGATCACCACGGGCGCGATGCTGACGTCGTAGTTGGGCAGGAACGCGATGCGCAGCTCGGGGGCGAGCGTGCCGATCGCCTCGTGGATCTGCCGGATCAGCTCCTTGGCCGGCCCGTCGTGCGGATGCGCCTTGCCCGCGAACACCAGCTGGAACGGGTGCTTGGCGTGGATCGCCTTGAGCCGCTCCAGGTCGCTGAAGATCAGGCCAGGGCGCTTGTAGGCGGCGACGCGGCGCGCGAAGCCGATGATCGGCAGCTCGGGATCGAGCGTGGCGTTCGCCACCCGCCGGGCCAGCGCGACCAGATCCGAGCGCGCGCACAGATGCGCCTTCCATACCTCGTCCGCGGGCAGCTGGTCGAAGCGCAGCATGTCCATCGGCAGTTCGCTCCAGTCCCTGGAGTGGCGGTTGAAGAGTTCCGCGAAGGCCGGGTGCGTCCAGGTGGGCACGTGGATGCCGTTGGTGACGGCACGGATGTCGTAGTCGGGAAACATGCGCGTGGTGACCTCCGCGTGCCGCACCGCGACGCCGTTGATGTATCCGCTGAGCGCCAGCGCCAGACGCGTCATGTTGAGGCGGTCGTTGCCCGCCAGTTGGCGCAGCTGGTCCAGCTCGACGTAGCCCTGCAGCAGGTGGCCGAACAGTTCGTAGGAAAAATGGTCGTGGCCCGCCTCGACCGGCGTGTGCGTGGTGAACACGCAGCGCTCGCGCACGCGCGCGACGTCGTAGCGCAGGTGGCCGGAGTAGACCTGGTCGGGTGGCCGCGGGTGGCGGCGCAGCAGGTCGAGCGCGAGCAGGGCCGCGTGTCCTTCGTTGAGGTGGTAGCGGGCGATCTGGAAGCCCAGCGCCGCCACGATGCGCAGGCCACCGATGCCCAGCACGATCTCCTGCTTGAGACGGTAGGTGTCGTCGCCGCCGTAGAGCACGTCGGTGATGGGCCGGTCCTCGGGCTGGTTCTCGGGCAGGTCGGTGTCCAGCAGCAGCACCGGAGCCGATTTGCCGGCGGGATTCCGCAGCACGTAGAGCCAGGGGCGCACCCACACCTCGCGGCCCTCGATCAGCAGTGCCACCTTGGCGCGCAGCGGCGTGGCGTGGTCCTCCGGCGACCACGGGTCGGGATGGTCGACCTGCCGGCCTTCCGCGTCGATGTCCTGGCGCAGGTAGCCGCGACGATAGAGCAGGGTGACGAACACCATCGGCAGCGCGAGGTCGGCGCTGGTGCGCGCCGTGTCGCCCGCGAGCACGCCCAGGCCGCCGCTGTAGGTATGGATCTCCGCGCACAGCGCGATCTCCATGGAGAAGTACGCCACGCTGGTGCGGCCCAGGTAGGGACCGATGGTGGCCTTCGCGGCGGGTTGCGCGACAGCGGCTGCGTTCATGGCGATTCCGCGGGAGCTTGCGTGGGTGCCTGCGCGGCTTCGTGTCGCGATGCCGGGCGTGGCGGAGAGGGCGGCAGGGACGGATCCGGAGCGCCACTATCGCGCCGCGTCCGCGACAGGGTTTGATCCTGATCAACACCGCGCCGGGGTGCCCACGTAACGTTGGAAGCCAATGCGGCCGAACGGCGGGTGTGCGATGCGTGCGATCCACGACAAGATGTCCGCGGGTACGACGATGGCCAGGACGGCGGCGCCGAAAGTGCTGTTCGTCGCTTCGGAGATTTTTCCCCTGGCGAAGACGGGCGGACTGGCCGATGTCTGCGGCGCGCTGCCGCAGGCGCTGGCGGGCCGGGGCATCGACGTGCGCATGCTGATGCCCGGCTATACCGAGGCGCTCGACCGCGTGGTCGCCGCGCAGGTCATCGCCGACCTGGGCGAGATCCTGCCGGGGGCGCCGGCGCGGATCGTCAGCGGATGGATGCCCGATTCCGGCCTGCCGGTGTGGCTGGTCGACTGCCCGCCGCTGTATCGACGCCGCGGTTCGCTGTACCGGGACGCGAACGGCTGCGACTGGCCCGACAACGGCCTGCGCTTCGCCGTGCTGAACCACGCGGCGGCGCGCATCGCGTCGAGCGGCCATGTCGCCGGGTGGTGTCCGGACATCGTGCATGCGCACGACTGGCATGCGGGCCTGCTGCCCCTGCTGCTGCACCGGCGCGGCGGCGAGCGGCCGAAGACCGTGTTCACGGTGCACAACATGGCGTTCCAGGGGCTGTTCCCGCTGCACGAGGCGCGGGCGCTCGGGCTGCCGCCGTACGCCGCCACCCTCGACGGCGCCGAGTTCTACGGCCGCCTGTCCTTCCTCAAGGCCGGCATCCGCTTCGCCGACGTCGTCACCACGGTCAGCCGCAACTACGCCCGCGAGATCGGCACGCCCGAGTTCGGCTGCGGCATGGATGGCCTGATCCGGGCGCGGCGCGGCGCGGTGGGGATCATGAACGGCATCGACGAACACGTGTGGAACCCGGCGACCGACGACTACCTGGAGCAGCGCTATTCGCGCGACAACATGCTCGGCAAGCATGCATGCAAGGTGGCGCTGCAACGCCAGCTCGGGCTGGACGTCGATCCCGCGGCGCCGCTGGCCGAGTCCGTCTGCCGCCTCACGCACCAGAAGATGGCCGACGTGCTGCTGGCCCGCCTGCCGGACCTGCTGCAGCGGCATCCGCACCTGCAGATGGTGGTGCACGGCTGCGGCGACGCCGCGCTGGAGCAGGGCTTCACGGCCATGGCCGCGGCGTTTCCCGGACGCATGGCGGCGCACATCGGCTACGACGAAAGCCTGGCGCACCGGCTGCATGCCGGCGCCGACATCCTGCTGCACGGCGCGCGCTTCGAGCCCTGCGGCCTGACCCAGCTGTACGCCATGCGCTACGGAGCCATTCCCGTGGTGCGCCGCGTCGGCGGCCTCGCCGACAGCGTGATCGACGTGGACGTGGCCGGCGGGGAGGCCGCCGGCTTCATCGGATTCGTGTTCGATGCGCCCACCGGCGAGGCGCTGGGCGCGGCGGTGGAGCGGTGCCTGGCGGTCTACGAGGGGGCGCCGCAGACCTGGGTGCGGTTCCGCCGTTCGGCGATGTCCGGCGACTACGGCTGGCAACGCTCGGCCGCCGAATACGCCAGGGTCTATGCGGGAGTCGCACCGTCGCTGCAGGGCTGGGACGAGGTGCTCGAAGGATATCGGGACGACGCGCTGGCACGCGCCGCTTCCTGACGCGCGGAGGATGTCGCCATGGCGGGAACGAACCAGCAGCAGCCGGGGGAGGACCGGCCGGAACCGCGGCCACCGCATGCGTGGCTGCCCACGCCGATCGACGCCGAGGCGCGCCGCTCGATGATCGCGCAGGCCGCCTACTTCCGGGCCGAGAAGCGCGGCTTCGCCACGGGCTGCGAGCTGGACGACTGGCTCGAGGCCGAGCGCGAGATCGCGCGCATGCTCGACGAGTGACTGCGTCGACGCGCATGTATCCCGTCCTGCCACGAGTCCTGCCATCCGGCCTCGAAGCGCTGACCGCACTGGCGCTCGACCTGCGCTGGATGTGGAACCACGCCGTGGATGCGCTGTGGATGCAGGTGGATGCCGAGCTGTGGAACCACACGCACAACCCGTGGGTGGTGCTGCAGAGCGCTCCGCTGCACCGGCTCGAGCAGCTCGCCGGCGACGAAACCTTCGCCGCGCAGCTGAAGGCGGCGGCGGCGGACCGGCGCCGCTACCTCGATGCCCCCGGGCTGTGCGCGCTCCGTTCGCCGCGCGACGTGCCCGGCGGCGTGGCCTACTTCAGCATGGAGTTCGGCCTCAGCGAGGCCCTGCCGCTGTATGCGGGCGGGCTGGGCGTGCTGGCCGGTGACTACCTCAAGACGGCCAGCGACCTGGGTCTGCCGATGGTGGGCGTGGGGCTGCTGTACCAGGAAGGCTACTTCCGCCAGACCATCGATACCGGCGGCAGCCAGCGCGAGGCCTTTCCGTACAGCGATCCCACCGGGCTGCCGATCCAGCCCCTGCTCGGTCCGGACGGCGCCTGGATGGAACTGGAACTGCCCTTGCCGGGGCGGGTGCTGCGCCTGCGCGTATGGCAGGCTAACGTGGGCCGGGCACTGCTGTACCTGCTGGACAGCAACCACGTGCGGAACGGACCGGTGGATCGCGGCATCACCTCCAAGCTGTACAGCGGGGGCGCGGAGATGCGCCTGCTGCAGGAAGTGGTGCTGGGCATCGGCGGATGGGCCCTGCTGGATACCCTCGACAGCAGGGTGGACGTATGCCACCTCAACGAAGGACACGCGGCGCTGGCCGTGCTGGAGCGCGCCAGGCGCTGCATGCACAAGCAGAACCTGTCGTTCCAGGAGGCCTGGTGGGCGACGCGGGCCGGCAACGTCTTCACCACGCACACGCCGGTCGCCGCGGGCTTCGACGCGTTCGCTCCGTCGCTGATCTACAAGTACGCGCGTGACCTGCTGGCCGACTGCCGGCTGTCCCTGCGCGAGCTGCTCGCGCTGGGGCGCGCCGACCCGGCCGACGACCGCGAGCCTTTCAACATGACCTACCTCGCGCTGCGCGGCTGTGCGCAGTCGAGCGCGGTGAGCCGCCTGCATGGCGCAGTCAGCCGCGAGCTGTTCGGCGGCCTGTATCCGCGCTGGCCGATCGACGAGGTGCCGGTGCGGCACGTCACCAACGGCGTGCACGTGCCGTCGTGGGATTCCAGCTGGGCGGACGCGTTGTGGACCCAGGCCTGCGGCAAGGACCGCTGGCTGGTCGATTCGGCCTGCCTCGCGTCGCCGGTGGCCACCTGCGACGACGCGGTGCTGTGGGAGCTCGCCGCCAACGAGCGGCGCGACCTCGTGCACTACACGCGCGATCGGCTCGCCCGGCAGCTCGGGCAGCGCGGCGAGTCCCCGCAGCGGGTTGCCCTCGCCTGGCAGGTTCTCGACCCGAACATCCTCACGCTGGGCCTCGCCCGCCGGTTCGCCGAATACAAGCGCATGAACCTGCTGCTGCACGACAAGGAGCGCCTGGCGCGCATGCTGACCAGCGCGTCGCGGCCCATGCAACTGATCATCGCGGGCAAGGCGCACCCCGACGACGAACTGGGCAAGCAGCAGGTGCGCGCGTGGGTGGAGTTCACGCAGCGCCCGGAGCTGCGCGGGCGCGTGGTGTTCCTCGAGGATTACGATCTCGCGCTGGCGCAGCAGCTGGTGCAGGGCGTGGACGTCTGGATCAACACCCCGCGCCGTCCCTGGGAGGCCTGCGGCACCAGCGGCATGAAGGCGCTGGTCAACGGCGGGCTCAACCTCTCCTCGCTGGACGGCTGGTGGGCGGAAGCGTACGACCCGGCCTGCGGCTGGGCCATCGACGGCCACGGCGGCGACGCCGAGGATGCCGAGTGCCTGTATGGCCTGCTGGAGGAGGACGTGGTGCCGTGCTTCTACGAGCGCGATGCGCAGGGCATCCCGCGCCGGTGGATCGAGCGCATGCGGGCCAGCATGTCGCGGCTCGCGCCACAGTTCAGCAGCAACCGGATGCTGCTGGACTACCTGGACCGCTTCTACGTTCCCGCCACGCGCGCCTTCAGGCATCGGCAGCAGCAGGGTTCCCGCCTGGGGCGCGATCTGAACGCGTGGAGCGCGGCCGTGTCCGCGCAATGGCACGAGGTGCGCTTCGGCGAGATGGAGGTCGCGTCCGAGGGCGACCAGTGGCGCTTCCACCTCCACGTCTACCTGGGCGACGTGCGTCTGGAATGGGTGAGGGTGGAGCTGTATGCCGAGCAGGGCGGTGGCCTGCCCGCCGCGTGCATTCCCATGCAGGGCGACGTGCCGATCAGCGGCGCCATCGGCGGCTATGTGTTCTCGGCGCTCGTGCCGGCGGACCGCGCCGCCGACCGCTACACGCCGCGCGTGCGTCCCTGGCGCGAGGATGCCTTCCTCCCTGCCGAGCTGCCGCTGATCCAGTGGCAGCGGTGACGCTCCGGGCGGCAGGCACTCACTCGTAACGCAGCGCTTCGATCGGGTTGAGCAGCGACGCCTTGCGTGCGGGGTAGTAGCCGAAGAACACGCCCACCGCCGCCGAGAAGCCGAAGCCCGCGAGGATCGCCGCGGCGGAGATCAGCGTCGGCCAGTGCGCGATCCATGAAATCACCTGCGACGCGGCCAGGCCGCCCAGGATGCCCGCGGCGCCGCCGGTGATGCTGAGGAACACCGCCTCGGCGAGGAACTGCAGCAGCACGTGCAGCCGCCGCGCGCCGATCGCCATGCGCAGGCCGATCTCCCGCGTGCGCTCGGTCACCGACACCAGCAGGATGTTCATGATCCCGATGCCGCCCACCACCAGCGAGATCGAGGCCACCGTGGCCAGCAGCAGGGCCATCACCCGGCTGCTGCCCTCGGCCGTCTGCTGGATCTGGCTGAGGTTGCGTACCGCGAAGTCGTTGGGATCGCCGGCGCGGATGTGGTGGCGGCGCGCCAGGGTGGCGGCGACCTGGTCCAGCGCAGTGGGCACCAGCTGGGGCGTCTCGGCCTGCACCAGGATCTGGTTGACGTAGCCGGTCAGGCGCGGCGTGATCGCGTAGGGATTGACCGGGGGCGGGAAGTTGGGATTGCCCGCCGCCAGCGCGGCGCTCGGCGCGGCCACGCCGAGCACCTTGGCCTGCGCCGTGGTGAACGGGATCATCAGCAGGTCGTCCTGGTCCTGGCCGAAGGCGGTCTGTCCCTTGGAGGCCAGCAGGCCGACCACGCGCACCGCCTTGCCTTTCACCAGGATCGTGGCGCCCACCGGGTTTTCCGTCTCGCCGAACAGCTGGTTGCGCACCGTGGCGCCGAGCAGCGCCACCATCGCCGAATCGTCGAAATCCTGCTTGCCGAAGGGCCGGCCCGCGGCGATCTTCCAGTTCGTCACCTCAGCGTAGTCCTCCGACACGCCCAGCACCACGGTGTTCCAGTTGTTGTCGCCGTACTGGGTCTGCCCGCCCTGCCGGATCAGGTACGCCACCGTGCCGACCGCGGCATCCTCCCGGCGGATGGCCGTGGCGTCCGCGACGGTCAGCGTGGACGCGCTGCCGAACCCCGCCCGCGCGCCGCCCGAGGTGACCGCGCCGGGCACCACCACCAGCAGGTTGGTGCCCAGGCTCTGGATCTGCCGCTTCACCGCCTCGTTGGCACCTTCGCCCACCGCCACCATCGCGATCAGCGCGGCCACGCCGATGAAGATGCCGAGCATGGTGAGCGCGGAACGCACCTTGTTGCGCGCGATGGCCTGGGCCGCGGTGATCGCGATCATGCGGGCAAAGCCCGACGTCACCACCGTGTCGGCAGGGGCGGCCGCCGGCGGGGCGGTGCCGGTCGGCATCGGTGCGTCGCCGGCATCGACGGTGCGGGCATTCGGCGCATCCGAAACGATGCGCCCGTCGCGCATGGTGATGATGCGGTCGGCATAGGCGGCGATGTCGGCCTCGTGGGTCACCACCACCACGGTCACGCCGCGCTCCAGGTTGAGCGCGCGCAGCGTGCGCATGATGTCGTGCGAGGTGTGCGTGTCGAGGTTGCCGGTGGGCTCGTCCGCCAGCAGCAGTCCCGGCTGGTTGATCAGCGCCCGGGCGATGGCCACGCGCTGCTGCTGGCCGCCGGACAGCTGCCCCGGACTGTTGCCGCCGCGCCGCTCCAGTCCCAGGTCCTCCAGCATCCTGGTGGCGCGCGCCAGGCGCTCGGCATGCCGCGCGGCACCGGCGCCGGCGTAGAACAGCGGCAGGGCGACGTTCTCCACCGCGCTGGTGCGCGGCAGCAGGTTGAAGCTCTGGAACACGAAGCCGATGCGGTCGCTGCGGATGCGGGCGAGCGCGGGTTCCTCGAGTCCGGCCACGTCGGTGCCCTGGAACAGGTAGCGACCGGCGGTGGGGCTGTCGAGGCAGCCCAGCAGGTGCATCAGCGTGGATTTCCCCGACCCCGAGGCGCCGATGATCGCGACGAACTCGCCCGCGTCGATGCGCAGCGAGACGTCGTCCAGCGCGCGCACTTCGGTGTCCCCGGCGCGGTAGGTCCGCGACACGTGCTGGAGATCGATGACGGGTCCGGCCATGGCAGTGCGGCCGTGTCACAGGCGGAGCCGGGGCGTGGCGCCGGCAGCCGCCGGTCCGGTGGTGCTGCGCTCGCCGACGATGACCGTCTGGCCGGGCTTCAACGTGCCGCCGGTGACTTCGCTGAAGCTGTCGTCGTCGAGCCCGAGGGTGACCGCGACGGCGACCGGGCGGCCGTCGACGAGCGTCCAGACCTGCTTTTCCCCATGGGGCCGCGCCGGCACGGCCACGGTGGAAGGGCTGTAGCGCAAGGCCTGGTCGGGAACGCGCAGCACGCTCGCGCGCGCATCGACGACGATCCGGGCGGTGGCGGTCATGCCGGGCTTGAGCAACTGGTCGCGGTTGTCCACGCCGAGCACGACGTCGTAGGTGACAACGTTCTGGATCGTCTGCGGCGCCTGGCGGACCTGCACGACCGTCGCGTCGAACAGGCGGTCGGGGTAGCTTTCGACGTGGAAGCTGGCGCGTTGTCCTTGGCGGATGAAACCGATGTCGGTCTCGCTGACGTTCGTGTCCACCTGCATGCGCGTCATGTCGGTGGCGATCAGGAACAGCGTGGGCGTCTGGAAACTCGCGGCGACGGTCTGGCCGACGGTCACGTTGCGCGACACCACCGTGCCGTCGACGGGCGAGACGATGTCCGTGTAGCCGAGGTTGACCTGCGCGGTGTCGAGCGCGGCCTGGCGGCTGGCGATGTTCGCGCGGTCCAGCACGATCTGGGCGGCGGCTTCGTCGTGGGCGCTGCGCGCCGCGTCGAGCGTGTCCCTGGAGACGTAGCCGGTGCCGGCGAGCGACACGTCGCGCTGGTAGGTCGCCTTCGCGTAGGCCAGCGCAGCCTGGTCCTTGGCCAGTTGCGCCTTGGCGTTGGCGAGATTGGCCTGCGCGGACGCGACCACGGTCTGGTACGGCCGCGGGTCGATCCTGGCGCAGACCTGTCCCTTCTTCACCTGCGTGTTGAAGTCGCAGGAAATCGACTGGATCACGCCGGAAACGTACGAACCGACGATGATCGTGAGCACCGGGTTGATGGTGCCGGTGGTGGTCACCGTCCTGGCGATGGGGCCGACGGTCGCGGTGGCGGTCACGTAGGCCGGTGCGCGGGCGGCCATCCGCGAGCGATGGATGGCCCAGCCTGCCGTCGCGGCGGCCAGTATCGCCAGCACGGCGGCAGCGATCGCCTTCCGGTGGCGCGGGCGCCTGCCGGTCGGTGGCGCCGCGGCCGGAGCCGGTGGCGCCGTTGGGGTCGTATCGTCGTGCATGCGAAGGGCCGCTTCCCTTGCCGGTCGTCGCATCTTCGCGCCGGGAACGGCGGGTCCGTTGACGTGCATCAATCGTTCGCGCGGCGCCGCGGGCGTCCGGTCGCGGAACGTGGCCTGGCGCGACGAGGGCGGGAGGCGCGAGTCCGGCAACCGTGCGGTTGATGCACGTCAACATCGCGCAGGGAGCCGCTTTCGATACTTCCTCGGCCATCCCTGTTGCCGGGCTGCCGCATGAAACGTCGAGGTCGAAAGCCCTGCGCCGCCGGGCGCGTGCGCCACGCCGGGGCCGGCGAGGGATGCGCATGAGCCGGCGCCTGTTCGTGGCTGGCGCGCTCGTCCTGGCCATCGCGGGGATGGGCTACGCGGTGGTTCGCCACGGCTTGCCGGCGCACTGGTTCGGCGGTGGCGGACCGCCCGCGACGCTCACGCTGTCCGGCAACATCGAAGCCCACGAGAGCGTGCTCAGTTTCAGGACGGTGCAGTCGCGCATCGTCGCGCTGCCCTTCGACGAAGGGCAGTGGGTGAAGAAGGGCACGCTGATCGCGCGGGTGGACGACGCGGACTATCGCCAGGAGGTCGCGATCGCCCGCTCCGGCGTCGCCACGCAGGAGCGTGCGCTGGAAGCCTCCGGGAGCAACCTGTCGGCCGCGCTGAAGGTGCTGGCCGCCGACGAGGCGGACCTGCACTACAAGACGCTCAACGACGCGCGCCTGCGGAAGCTGGCGGCCAGCGGCTACGTGTCCCGCGACAGCCGCGACCTGGCCGATGCGGCCGTGCGCGGGGCGCAGGCGGTGCTCGAGCGCGACCGCGCGCTGGCCAACGCGGCGGAAGGCAACCTGCAGCTGGCGATGGCCAACGTCCGCGATGCTAAGGAAGCGCTCAAGCTGGCGCAGATCAACGAGGGCTACACCTCGCTGGTGGCGCCCATCGACGGTGTGATCCTGGTCAGGCAGGCTGAGCTCGGCGAGGTCGTGGTGCCGGGCACGCCGGTGGTGACGATCGCCGATCTGGACCACGTCTGGCTGCGCGCCTACATCAATGAACCGGACATCGGCCGGGTGCGTTTCGGCCAGTCCGCCGAGGTGACCACGGACAGCTTCCCCGGGCGCCGCTACCCCGCGCGGGTGTCGTTCATCAGCGACCAGGCCGAGTTCACCCCCAAGAGCGTGGAGACCCATGCCGAGCGCGTCACGCTGGTGTATCGCGTGCGCATCGACGTGGCCAACCCGTCGCACGACTTGGTGCCGGGCATGCCCGCCGACGCCACGCTGCGCCTGTCGCCATGAACGCGACCCCGGTCACCGTGGCCGCGGCGGGCCTGAGCAAGCGCTTTGGCGGGGTGGCGGCCGTCGATGGACTCGACCTGGAGGTCAAGAGCGGCGAGATCTTCGGGCTGGTCGGGCCGGACGGCGCCGGCAAGACCACCACGCTGCGCATGCTCGCGGCCGTGATGGCGCCGGACGCGGGCACGGTGGAGGTGGGCGGCGTCGACGTGGTGGCCGCGCCCGAGCAGGTGCGCGAGCGGATCAGCTACATGCCGCAGCGCTTCGGCCTGTACGAGGACCTCACCGTCGACGAAAACATCCGCTTCTACGCCGACCTGTTCGGCGTGTCGCCGAAGCTGCGCGAGGCGCGCGCCGCGCGCCTGCTGGACGCCTCGTCGATGGGGCATTTCCGCAAGCGGCTGGCCGGCCAGCTGTCCGGCGGCATGAAGCAGAAGCTGGGCCTGGCGTGTTCGCTGGTGCATGCGCCGAGCATCGTGCTGCTGGACGAGCCCACCACCGGCGTGGACCCGCTGTCCCGCCGCGAGTTCTGGCAGATCCTCTACGGCCTGCGCGGCGAGGGCGTGACGCTGCTGATCTCCACCGCCTACCTGGACGAGGCGGAGCGTTGCGACCGGCTGGCCCTGCTGCATGCCGGGCGCCTGCTGTACTGCGACACGCCGGCGGCGTTGCGCGCGCGCATGCCGGGCGCGCTGGCGGAGTTCGCCTCGGCCACGCCGCGGCGGCTGCGCGACGCGCTCGCCCATGCGCCGGGCGTGCTTGGCGTGCTGCTGGTCGGCAACGGCATCCACGTGCACATGGACCAGGCCGGGCGCCTGCCGGCGCTGCAGGCGCAGCTGCGCGAAAGCGGCATCGCCTGCGACGACGCGCGCATCGTGCCGCCGTCGATCGAGGACCTGTTCGTCGCGCTGCTCGGCGACGAGGGAGCGACGCCGTGAGCGCGCCCGCGGTCATTGCGGTGCGCTCGCTGCGCAAGCGCTTCGGCGACTTCGAGGCCGTGGCAGGCATAAGCTTCGACGTCGGCCGGGGGGAGATACTCGGCTTCCTCGGGCCCAACGGCGCCGGCAAGTCGACGGTGATCCGCATGCTGTGCGGCCTGTTGCGGCCGACCTCGGGGCAGCTGCTGGTCGATGGGGTCGACGTCGTCCGCGCGCCGGAAGCGGCGCGGCAACGCATCGGCTACATGTCGCAGAAGTTCTCGCTCTACGGCAACCTCACGGTGCTGGAGAACCTGCGCTTCTTCGGCGGGGTGTACGGCGTGGACCGCGGGCTGATCGGCGGACGCATCCGCGACGCGCTGAAGATGGCGGGGCTCGCCGCGCACGCCGACGCGCCGGTGCGCGACCTGGCCAGCGGCTGGAAGCAGCGGCTGGCGCTGGGCTGCGCGATCCTGCACCGGCCCAGGGTGCTGGTGCTGGACGAGCCCACCTCCGGCGTCGACCCGCTGTCGCGGCGGCGCTTCTGGGATCTCATCCACGACCTGTCGTCGCAGGGCGTCACCGTGCTCGTCTCCACCCACCACATGGACGAGGCGGAGTACTGCAACCGCGTGGCGCTGATCAACCGCGGCAGCGTCGTGGCGCTGGACACGCCGGAGCGGATCCGCCGCCGCGCGTTGGACGGCGAACTGGTGGAGATCCGCGGCGCGCCGCTGGGGCGCGTGCTGGAGCTGCTCTCGACGTATGCACCGGCGCGCGACGTGGCAGTGTTCGGCAGCACGGTGCATGCCCTGCTGGCCCATGTCCGGGAGGAGGGCGGGCGGCTGGCGGCGTTCCTCGCCAGCCAGGGCGTTGCCGACGTCGCCGTGCGGCGCATCGAGCCCAGCCTGGAGGACGCCTTCGTGCGCATGATCGGCGCGCAGGCGCGTGAAGCGGGACGCCCGGCATGAAATTCCGGCGCATCCGCGCGCTGGCCGTGAAGGAGCTGCGCCAGGTGGTGCGCGACCCGCGTAGCCTCATGCTGGCGCTGGCGATGCCGATCATGCAGCTGTTCCTGCTCGGCTACGGGGTGAACCTGGACATCTCCCACGTGCCGGTGTGCGTGTACGACCAGGAGGGTAGCCAGTTCAGCCAGAGCCTGCTCAAGCGCGTGCAGGCCTCACCCTACTTCCGAATCGTGCGCAACCTGCACAGCATGCGCGAGATCGCCCCGGTGATGGACGGCGGCACCTGCCGCCTCGCCCTGGTGGTGCCGGCCGATTTCTCGCGCGAGGTCGTGCTGCAGCGGCATGCCGCCGTGCAGGCGGTGGTGGACGCCACGGACGACAACACGGCCACGCTGGCCACGGCTTATGCCAGGGCGGTGGTCGCCGGCTTCTCGCACGATGTGCAGTTGAACCTGATGGAGCGGACGAACGGCATGCCATTGCAGCTCGCGCCCGTCGTGGAGCAGTCGCGCGTCTGGTTCAACGAGGATCTGGAGAGCCGCAACTTCATCATCCCCGGCGTGGTGGCGCTGGTGCTGGCGCTGGTCGGCGCGCAGCTCACCTCGCTGACGATCGCGCGCGAATGGGAGCGCGGCACGATGGAACTGCTGATCTCCACGCCGGTGACGCCGATGGAACTGCTGCTCGGCAAGCTGGCGCCGTACTTCGCGATCGGCCTGGTGGACGCGGCGATCTGCCTCGCGGTGGCCGTGTACTGGTTCCACGTCCCGTTCCGCGGCCAGCTTGCGGTGCTCTTGCTGACCACCTCGCTGTTCCTGACGGTGGTGCTCAGCGTCGGCTATTTCGTTTCGGTGTCGATTCCCAACCAGGTCGGCGCCAGCCAGATCGCGCTGTTCCTCACCATCATGCCGATCTCGCTGCTGTCGGGTTACGCCTTCCCGATCGACCAGATGCCGGCGCCGATCCGCCTCATCACGTATGCCATCTACGCGCGTTACTACGTGACGATTCTGAAGTCGCTGTTCCTGAAGGGTTCCGGCCTGCTCGACCTGTGGCTGCCGGTGATGGCGTTGGCCGGCTACGCGGTGGTGATGGCGCTGCTGGCCGCGCGGGCGTTCCGCAAGCGCATCGGGTGACGGCCATGTTCGGGCGCATCTGGCATCTCCTTGTCAAGGAATTCATCGAGCTGCGCCGCGACCGCTGGGCGCGCTTTCGCCTGCTGGTGCCGCCGCTGGCGCAGGTGCTGGTATTCGGCTACGCGGCGACCTTCGAGGTGTTCGGCGTGTCCACCGCGGTGCTGGACATGGACCATTCGCAGGAGAGCCGGGCGCTGGTCGCCGAGTTCGCCAACAACCCCCATTTCCGCATCGTGCGCATAGCGTCCTCGCAGCGCGAGGCGGAGGCCGCCATCGACGACAGCAGCGCGGCGGTGGCCATCATCGTGCACGCCGGCTTCGCCCAGCTGCTGCGCAAGGGGCAGCCGGCGCCCGTGCAGGTGCTGGTCGACGGCACCAATTCCAATTCCGCACTGATCGCCCTGGGTTACGTCAGCGCGATCGTCAACGGCTACTCCCGGCGCTACCAGGGCGACCTGCTCGGGCGGCTGAATCCCCGCATCGCGGGCAGCCTGGCGACCGTCACGCTGGACGACCGGCCCTGGTACAACACCAGCCTCAACAGCCGCTGGTTCTTCGTGCCGGGCGTGATTGCCACCATCACGCTGGTGATGGTGGTCAACCTCACCGCCTTCGCCATCGTGCGCGAGCGAGAGGTCGGCACGCTGGAGCAGCTGATGGTCACGCCGATCCGTCCGTTCGAGCTGATCGTGGGCAAGGTGATCCCGTTCTTCTGCGTCGGCCTCGGGCTGGTCGCGGTGATCACGCTGGTGGGCACGCTGTGGTTCCAGGTGCCGCTCCGGGGCAGCCTGCTGGTGCTGCTGCTGGGCACCTCGCTGTACCTGCTGAGCACGCTCTCGCTGGGGCTGATGATCTCCACCGTGTGCAAGACCCAGCAGCAGGCGTTCGCGACGAACTTCTTTTTGGTCAACCCGCTTTTCATCCTTTCCGGCTTCAGTTTTCCCATCTCCAGCATGCCGCCGTTCCTGCAGTGGCTGACCTATGCCAATCCGGTGCGCTACTTCATCGTGATCATCCGCGCGGTGTTCCTGAAGGGCGTGGGCGTGGCGGTGCTGGCGCCGCAGCTGCTCGCGCTGGCGGCCATCGGCGCCGTCCTGACGGCGGCGGCGACGCTGCGCTTCCGCAAGTCGGTCGACTGACTGCCCGGCACCGTCTCAACGCCGACGGCGGCCCCGCGCCAGGTGCCGGTAGACCGGGCGCTTGATCGCTTCCGAGGCGGCCACGTACAGCGCGGTGATCGCCAGCACTGCCGCGAGGATCCGCCCGGGCAGCGGGACGAAGCCGAGCAGCAGCGCGTCCGGCAGGTAGGGCAGGGCGATCGCCACCAGCGACGTCGCGACCACGCCCCATTTCAGGAACCGCCCGGGATGGCTGCGATAGAACGGACGGTAGGTGCGGATCGCCAGCAGCACCCACAGCTCGGTGAGCAGCGACTCCACAAACCAGCCGGTGCGGAACAGCTGGTGGCTGCCGCCCGCCAGTTCCAGCAGCACGGCGAAGGTGAGCAGGTCGAACACGGTGCTGGTCAGCCCGAAGGCGAGCATGGCGCGGCGGATCAGCCGGATGTCCCAGCGGTGCGGCGTGCGCTCCCACTCGCGGTCGACGTTGTCGCCGGCGATGCCCATCGACGGCACGTCGGCGAGGAAGTTGTTGAGCAGGATCTGCTTGGCCAGCAGTGGCAGGAACGGCAGGTAGATCGAGGCCAGCGCCATGCTGATCATGTTGCCGAAGTTGCCGCTGGTGACGATGAAGATGTACTTGATGGTGTTGGCGAAGGTGTGCCGGCCCTCGTCGATGCCGCGGCGGACGACGCCGAGGTCGTGCCGCAGCAGCACGAAATCCGCCGCGTCCTTGGCCACGTCCACCGCGGTGTCCACCGAGATGCCGACGTCGGCCGCGTGCAGGGCGGGGGCATCGTTGATGCCGTCGCCGAGGTAGCCCACCACGTGGCCGGTCTTGCGCAGCGCCGTGATGATGCGTTCCTTCTGGTTGGGCTCGATCTCGGCGAACAGCGTGGTCGACGGCGCGCGCTGCCACAGCGCCTCGTCGCCCAGGCGCTGCAGCTCGGCGCCGGTGAGCACGCCGCCGACCTTCATGCCGATGCCCTCGGCAACGTGCCGCGCCACGTGGCGGTTGTCGCCGGTGACGACCTTGACCTCGACGCCCAGTTTGCCCAGCGCCGCCAGTGTCGCCCTGGCCTGCGGCTCGGGCGGGTCGAAAAAAAGCAGGAAGCCCTCCAGGGTCATCCCGGCCTCGTCCTCCCGGCCGTAGCGTTCCTTCGCGGGCAGCGCCTTCGAGGCCACGGCGAGGACGCGGAAGCCCTGGGTGCTCCAGTCGACGAAGCGTTCCGTCAGTTCCGCCCGCAGGGTCTCGTCGAAGGCGACCTCGCGCCGGTCGATGCGGGCGAGGGCACAGATGTCGAACACGTTCTCCACCGCGCCCTTGGTGAGCATCACGGCGCCCGGCGGCACGGCCGTGCCCGTCACGATGCTGAGGCGCCGGCGCTGGAAGTCGTAGGGGATCTCGTCGATCTTGGTCGCCGCTTCCGTGTCCACGCCTTCGCGCCCGCTGCGCGCCACCACGGCATCGTCCAGCGCGTTGCGGATGCCGGTCTGCAGGCGCGCGTTGAGGGCGGCCAGGCGCAGTACCTCGGCCGAGGGCCGGCCGTGCGGATCGACGGCGGCGTCCAGCTCGATCACGCCGCGCGTGAGGGTGCCGGTCTTGTCGGTGCACAGCACGTCCATGCTGCCCAGGTTCTCGATCGCGTTCAGCCGCTTGACGATGACGCCCTCGCGCGCCATCGCCCGCGCGCCGTGCGAGAGCGTGATGGTCAGGATCGCCGGCAGCAGTTCCGGCGACAGCCCCACCGCCAGCGCCGCGGCGAACAGCAGGGTATCGATGGTCGGGCGGTGCAGCAGGATGTTGGCCGCGAGCACCACCACCACCACGGTCAGCATCAGCCGGATCAGGAAGCCGCCGAAGCGGCGCAGCCCGCGTTCGAACTCGGTCTCCGGCGGCCGCAGCATCAGCCGGTCGGCGATGCCGCCGAAGACGGTGCTCCGCCCGGTATCCACCGCCACGGCGCGCGCCCAGCCGCTGCGCACCGAGGTGCCCATGAACACGCAGTTGGTGCGCGCGGCCAGCGCCGCATCGGCGGCGCACATGCCCGCGCGCTTCTCCACCGGCAGCGTCTCGCCGGTCAGCATGGCCTGGTTGAGGAAGCAGTCGCGCGCTTCCAGCAGCCGTGCGTCGGCCGGCACCAGCGCGCCCGCCGACAGCTCGACGATGTCGCCCGGCACCATCTCGGCGGCGGGGATCGTGCGCAGGGTGCCGTCGCGCACCACGTCGGCAGTGATGCCCACGCGCCGCCGCAGCGCCTCGATGGCCGCCGAGGCGCGGTATTCCTGCACGAAGCTGAGCACCGCCGTCAGCAGCACGATGCCCAGCACGATCCAGGCGTCGATCCACTCGCGCACGAGCAGCGAGACCAGCGCGGCGACCAGCAGGATCACCACCAGCGGACTGGCGAAGCGGCCCAGCAGCAGGCGCAGCCACGGCCGCGCCGTGCCGGCGGCGAGCGCGTTGCGCCCGAACCGCTTCAGGCGTGCCGCCGCTTCCGGGCTCGCCAGTCCGTTCCTGCCGGAATCGAGCGTGGCCAGCACCTCGCCATCCGGCCGCGCCCAGTAGCTTTCGACGTGGCTCATGCGCACCTCGATCCATGCCGGACGGGCGCGTGGCGACCGCTGGAGTCCGCTTGCCTACTTCGTCCTGCCGGCGGGCCTGGGCGCCTCGCTGGCGTGCCTGGCCGGTTTCGCGCCGGGCTTGCTGATCCTGAAGCCGCTGATCGCGATGCCGGCGTTGAAGCCGTCGCCCTTGCCGGCCAGCAGCAGCGACACGTTGCCCTTGGTCAACGCCCGGGCGGTGCCCGCCCGGGACACCCCGATGTCCCCGCTGACCGCCAGGTAGTCGCCCAGCACGTCCTCGATCCGGGCGACGTGGGTGAACGTGCCCCGGCCGTCGGTGATCTTCCACTTGCCCGCGGTGATGCCGATGCCCCTGGCGCGGATGGCCACGGGCATCGACGAGCCGTCCTTGCAGGTGACCGTGCCTTCGCCCACCGCGCTGGCGTACAGCGCCGACCACTCGCTGGAGGTGAATGTGAGGCTGCAGCGCAGATCGCGCCCGGCGGCGGCAGCGATGGATGAGGTTGCCGCCAGCAGGGCGGCCGCGAGCAGCACGGGCATCGACTTGTTCATGACATGCTCCTTCGTGGGGCGAAACGGGCGCCATGCGGCGCTCCGTCCACCCTAGGGCGGGTCCGGCCGCTGCCGTTGATCCTGGTCAAAGCTTCCCCGCGAGGGCAGCGGGCGAAACACCAGGTCGAAGCGCTTGCGTGCGGCGGCGACCAGGCCGCCGCACGCCTGCCGGAAACCGGCGGGGCGCTACAACGCCAGCCACGCGAACAGGTACAGCGTGTCGTTGTCCGACGCATGCCGCCCCGCGCCGTCGACATCGGTTACCAGGCCGCTGAAACGCGTGTACCAGGTGTATTGCAGCCCCACCCGCAGGTTGGCGAGCGGCTCCTTCCACGAATCCGCCTTGCCGAACGGGTTCCAGTCGTGCTCGGCGATCCCGCCCCGGGTGTCGGGGCGGCCGTTGTTGCCGTACAGCGCAAGGTCGCGGCTGCCGTCGTCGGCGAATTCGCCCAGCGTCACGCCCCAGGTGCTGGCGCACGCAGCGTGGGCAGCCTGTCGCCGCGCGCGACGTGCAGCGTGGCGCCCTGCGCCGCGAGGCGCTGCTGCAAGGCTTCGAGCGAGGGGTGCAGCCACCAGCGACTGGCCGCGCCGGGCCCCCAGGGCGCCTCCTCGTGCGGGGCGTGCAGATGCACCGGCAGCACCCGTTCGTGTGCGGCGCAGGCGGCGACCAGCGCGGGCTGGTCGGCCAGTCGGAGGTCGCACCGGAACAGAACAAGAGCTGCATCATGGCGGGTGGGTGAAGAATTGCTCACGGCTGTCGCCACCCTTTGTCGATCCTGAACTCTATCGCGATAGCGTCGCGAGCGATTGGGGCTGGTTATCGAGGACAGGGAGGGGCGGCCTTCAAACGTGCGTACGTTCGATTGATCGCCTTCTGAACCGTGGAAGCGATCGTTCATTTCATCAGGCAACGGCTGTGCATTGCCAACGCGCTGGTCAAGTCAGCGTATCTGCACCATGCCGGCGGCATTGAGTGCGAAGTCCTACACGGCAAGGTTCTCGCCGACACAGTGGGGCGCACCGATCACCTTATGCGAAGCGATCCCTGCATCCCGAGGGCTTCGTTGCGAAATTGATCACCTTGCATTGCGATTATTTGTTCGATCGCGCCGATGGGGCGGAAGGGCGCAGCCAGGCGTGACAGACTGCGCTGAAAGACCGCGAATTGCTTAGCCACTCATCCTGTTGCACTCCGGACCGACCATTGCGGCTCGCATCGTGCATCCCTTGCCTGCCCGTGACTGCACAGCATTCAGCAGGCTTCGCACAGGGATCGCCCGCAGGATCCAGGTACGGACATTTGGAACGAAGACGTCCAACCGACGCGTGGAGGCGGCAGAGGATGCGATCAAGAGAGCTGTTGGGAAAGTCATTGCGAAACGGCGTGCTGCCTGCGCTGGTGATGGCGTTTACCGTCGTATCGTCGCGGGCAATGCCCCAGCCGGACACACGAACGGTCATCGTGGATGTCGCCAGGGCGAACCGTCCGCTCGATCGCTTTTTCAATTTCTCGGTCGGCTCGGACTACCCCGGTACGCTGATGCGCCCCGACGCGCAGGCACATCTGCGGATGGCGGTCGACGAGCTCGGATTCCGCTATATCCGCTTCCACGCGATCTTCCACGACATTCTCGGCACGGTCAGGATCGTCGACGGCAAGACGGTCTATGACTGGAACCAGATCGATCGGCTCTACGACGACCTGCTGAGCAAGCGCATCCGGCCCTTCGTGGAATTGGGCTTCACGCCCGAAGCGCTGGCGACCTCGGATCAGACGATCTTCTACTGGAAGGGCAACACCTCGCATCCCAAGCCACAAGGCTGGCACAACCTTGTCGATGCCTTCATCCGGCACCTCGAGACGCGCTACGGCCCCGCCGAGGTGCGCCGCTGGTATTTCGAGGTCTGGAACGAGCCCAATCTGGGTGGCTTCTGGCAGGGTGCGGACCAACAGGCCTATTTCCGGCTCTACGACCTAACCGCCCGCACGATCAAGGCGATCGATCCCGATCTCCAGGTGGGCGGACCCGCCACCGCAGGCGCGGCATGGGTTCCGGAATTCCTGGCCCATGCGGCCGCCAACCATACCCCGGTCGACTTCGTCACCACGCACAGCTACGGCGTCGACGGCGGCTTCCTCGACGAGCACGGCCAGAGCGACACCAAACTCTCGGCCAATCCCGACGCGATCATCGGTGACGTCAAAAAGGTGCGCGCACAGATCGCCGCTTCGGCGTTTCCGGATCTGCCGCTTTACTTCACCGAATGGAGCAGCAGCTACACGCCGCGCGATGCCGTGCACGATTCCTATATCAGCGCTCCCTACATCCTGTCGCGCCTCAAGGCAGTGGAAGGCGATGTCCAGGGCATGAGCTACTGGACCTATTCCGACCTGTTCGAGGAGCCCGGCCCACCCACCGCGCCTTTCCAGGGCGGCTTTGGCTTGATCAACCCCAAGGGGATCCGCAAGCCGGCCTTCTTCGCCTACAAATATCTGAACGAACTCGATGGGCGAGTCATTCCCACTGCCGATGCCCAGGTCATGGCGACGACGGGCGGCGGCGATACCGAGGTGCTGCTGTGGGATTGGCAGCAGCCAAGGCAGTCGGTGAGCAATCGGCCCTTCTACACGAAATTGGTGCCGTCCACGGCTGCGGCGCCAGCCCACATCCGCTTCGAACATTTGAAGGCAGGGAGCTATCTCCTGCGGGCGTTCCGCACGGGCTATCGTCACAACGACGCCTATTCCGCTTATATCGAGATGGGCCTGCCCAAGACGCTCGATCAGTCACAACTGCGCAAGCTGGAACGACTCACTCGGGACCTGCCCTTCATCAATCGCACCGTGACCGTCAGCAACGACGGTCACTATGAGCTCGACCTGCCGGTGCGGAGTAACGACGTCGTCCTCGTGAAACTTTCACTGGTGCAATCAACAAAATAGTGAAGACCGGGTCCTGGGTGGCCTCAAGGATTAACTACCGAGGTACGCTCAGAAGCGATAGGACAGCGCAAGCGCAAAGACGTCACGCGACGCTGCCAGGTGACGCGGCGATGATGTTGCACGCCTCCTGGTTGGTGCTCTTCCGATAGGCGCCATATGCCGTCAGGCAGCCGGAGAACATAGAGCGGCAGCGCACTGTGCCGAACTCGGGTTCTGTCCGGTCTGGTGCTCCACGACAGTGACCGCGAAGCGCAGCGGCAGGCGGCGGGCTAGCGCTGCCAGCGTGCTCTCGATGGCGCTCGACTCGCGATCTGCGGGAGGGCACAACTGCGGTGCGACGCCCCGAAGCCAGCCTGGAGCGGGCGCGCGCTGCGTGAATGCACGATCCCCCCGCAGGGACTGCAATCCGGCCAAGGATTGCGCAAGCATCGACCAAGCAGTCGACGCCGCGGGCCAACAGAGGACCTGCACGTCGATGTGCTTGTCCTTGGTGCTCGTGTGGCATTCACCGAGAAATGCCACCTGCACTGGACGCATTCCATGCAGGGTCCGCAAAACGCAGGGGGGCACTGGCTGCCGCGGCGGTTGGCCGTCGGCGTGGGTGCCTATCCATTGCTGACACGGTCACGCCGTTTCGCCGGGAGCGCCTCATCCTCGGCGTGCCAGGGACGGCCGGAGGTGCGTTCGATGTATTCACGAATGAGCCGACGCACGACCTGGGACGGCGTCGCGTCCTCCGCTGCACAAAGGCGCTCGAAGACGGCTTTCTTGCGGGGGTCGATCAGGATCGTGAGTCGGGCAGTGCGATTCTCGATGGTCATGGGAGTATTCTCCAACTTACACATGAATCAATCTGCATGATAATCAAATTATCATAGAGCACGCATGGCAATGCGCTCAGGGGCTACGGGTCTTGCCGTCACTGGTGGAGCGAACACGTGAATGAGTTGATCGCCGCATCGCCGACGGTGACTGCCTTGCTCGGCCTGGTGGCGGCTTGGCTGCTTGTGGGCGGACTCGGCCTGGTACGCCCGACTGGAGTCGGCTGGGTCGCCCGCGTGTTGTTTCCGCTGGGCGCCCTGGTCGGTCTGGGGGTTGCAGCCGCTGGCGTCGCGGCGTTGATGCCAACGTTCGCGACGCAGCAGGTCGTGCTGCCGCTGGGGCTGCCGGACTTGCCTTTCCATGTGCGGCTGGATGCGCTTTCGGGATTTTTCCTGGTGTTGCTGGGTACCGCAGGCGCCGGTATCTCGATCTTTTCGGCAGGCTACTTCCGCGCCGGCGAAGGCACCGCTCCTGGCCTGCTGTGCCTGCAGTACCACGTGTTCCTGGCCAGCATGGCGATGGTGGTGCTTGCCGACGATGCCTACCTGTTCATGGTGGCGTGGGAAACCATGGCGCTCAGCTCCTACTTCCTGGTCACCACCCAGCACCGATTGCCCGAGATCCGCCGCGCCGGCTTTCTTTACCTGTTGATGGCGCATGTCGGAGCACTCGGCATTCTGTTGTGCTTCGGCGTTCTGCATGGCGGCAGCTGGCAGATGACGTTCGACGCCATGCGCGCGTCCACGCTCGCTCCGTTCTGGGCGGGCATCGCGTTCCTGCTGGCCCTCGCCGGGTTCGGCACCAAGGCCGGCATGGTTCCGTTGCACGTGTGGCTGCCGGAAGCCCATCCCGCGGCGCCGTCGCCGGTATCGGCCATGATGAGCGGCCTGATGCTGAAGACCGCCATCTACGGCCTTCTGCGCGTGAGCCTGGATTTGCTGCCCTCCGGTCCGTGGTGGTGGGGTTTGCTGACGCTGGCCATGGGCTTGGGCACGGCGCTGTATGGCGTGGTATTTGCCGCCGTCCAGACCGACATGAAACGGCTGCTGGCCTATTCGTCGATCGAAAACATCGGCCTGATCCTGGCAGGTATCGGCCTGGTGCTGATCTGCCGCACCTTCGATCTGCGGGTGCTGGCCGCGTTGGCGCTGGCCGCCGTGCTGATCCACGCCTTCAACCACGCGCTCTTCAAGAGCCTGTTGTTCCTCGCCACCGGATCGGTCATGCACGCCACCGGGGAGCGCAGTCTCGGCAAGCTGGGGGGATTGATCCGGCGCATGCCTTGGGTCGCGGCGTTCGCCTTGATCGGTTCACTCGCGATCGCGGGCTTGCCGCCCCTCAACGGCTTCGTTTCCGAATGGCTGCTGCTGCAAACGTTCCTGCAGACGCCGCAAATCCCGCATGCCTTCCTCAACATGATCGTCCCGCTGGGCGCCGCGGTCATAGCGCTGGCGGCGGCGCTGGCGGGTTATGTGATGGTCAAGTTCTTTGGCGTGATCTTTCTCGGCCAGCATCGCGAGAGCTCCCTGGCCACGGCCCACGATGCCAGCAGGCTCGAGCGGGTCGGGCTGGCCTGGCTGGCGCTCGGCTGCGTGCTGATCGGCGCTTTCCCGCAGGCTGCGCTCGACGTCGCCGGCCGCGTCACGCAGGCGCTGGTGGGGGCCGCGGCACAGCGTGGTCCCTCGCCGTGGTGGATGACGCCCGTGGCGGCCAATCAGGCGTCCTACAGCGGCTTGTGGTACTGGGCGGGCCTGATCCTCGTGACGGGCGTGACGTTCGCCCTCGTGCGCGGTCTTTATCGCGGACGCAGCCGGCGCACGGTGCCGTGGGACTGCGGCTATCCCTGGCAGACGCCGCGCATGCAGGATTCCGCGGAAGGCTTTGGCCAGCCGATCCGCCATCTTTTTGGCCCGGTCTTCAAGATCGAGCGCGAGGTTCCTCGGCCTTCCGATGCGGCACCGAATTACCGCATCCAGATCGACGACCGATTCTGGGTGGCGTGCTATCAGCCCCTCGGGCGCCTGCTTCAACGTGTCACGGAGCGCATGGCCGTACTGCAGGGCGGGCGGCTGTCCGTCTACCTGCTCTACAGCTTCCTGACCCTGGTCTTCCTGCTGGTGTGCGTGCTGTGACGGTGGCCGTCTATCTCTGGCAGATCGGCGCGTGCCTGTGCGCTATCGGGCTGGCGCCGCTGTTCGCCGGCTGGGTGGGGCAGTGCAGGGCGCTGCTGCAGAACCGCTCCGCGCCGCCCTTGTGGCAGCCCTACCGCATGTTGCGGAAGCTGTTCCACAAGGAAGTCACCTTGGCCAACCATGCCTCCTGGCTTTTCCGCGGCGCGCCGTATGTCGTGTTCGCCGCCATGGTGCTGGCGGCCGCGATCATTCCCTCGCTGGTGACGGAGCTCCCGGCGGCGCGTGTGGCCGATGCGATCGCGTTGGTGGGGCTGTTCGCGACTGCGCGCGTCTTCATGGCCCTGGCGGCGATGGACGTCGGCACGGCCTTCGGTACCCTCGGCGCGCGCCGCGAAATGATGATCGGCTTTCTCACCGAGCCAGCGCTGCTGATGGTGCTTTTCAACGCCTTCCTGATGGCGGGGACGACCGCGTTGCCGGCCATCGTGCAGAACACGCTGACCCAGCCCCACGTGACGCTGCATCCCAGCCTGGCTTTTGCCGCCGTGGCGTTCGTGATGGTGCTGCTGGCCGAAAACGCGCGGCTGCCGATCGACAACCCGTCCACGCATCTTGAGCTGACGATGATCCACGAGGCGATGGTGCTGGAGTACTCCGCACGCCACCTCGCGCTGATCGAATGGGCATCGTGGCTGAAGCTGTTCAACTACGCCTGCATCGGTTTCACGCTGTTTGTGCCCTGGGGTATCGCCACGCATGGCGTCAGCCTCGGCGGCATCGCGCTCGCCATGCTGGCACTCGTCGCCAAGCTGGCGGCGGCGGGCGCCGCCCTGGCGTTCTTCGAGACCACTTCGGCCAAGTTGCGCCTGTTCCGTGCGCCGGAGTTCCTCACGATGGCGTTCCTGCTGGCCGTTCTAGGCCTGCTCGTGCACTTGCTGCTGAGGGGTTGACCGATGCCTGCACCGACTTTCGCCGCACAAGTGCTGCAAACGCTCGCCGGCGCGCTGCTCCTGATCTCCTTTGCCATGCTGGCCGAACGGCGCAGCCGTCGCCTGGTCACGCTGCTGATCTGGCAAGGCGCGGTGCTGGTGACCTCCACCCTGCTGGTCGCGGTGACTGCGCGCCTGCCGCATCTGTTTTTTTCCGCGGCGCTCACCTTGGTGCTGAAGGTCGGCGTGCTGCCGTGGATCCTGCTGCGGCTGATGCGCCGGCTGGGGATCGAGCGGGACAACGAACCGCTGGTGAATGTGCCGACCTTGATGCTGGTCGGCCTGGGGCTGGTGATTTTTGCCTTCGGCTTGGCCCAGCCGATCACGGCGCTCGCCACGACGGTGATCCGGCAGACCCTGGGCATAGCGCTTGCCGTGATTCTGCTGGCGTTGCTGATGATACTCGCGCGGCGCAAGGCGTTCACCCAGGTGATCGGATTCCTGGCGCTGGAAAATGGCCTGTTCTTCGCCGCGACCACCACCACCTACGGCATGCCGATGGTGGTGGAGCTCGGCATCGCACTGGACGTGCTGGTCGGCGTCTTCATCTTCGGCGTGTTCTTTTTCCACATCCGGGAACAGTTCGACAGCCTGGACCTGCATCACCTCGAATCGCTCAGGGAGGATTGACGTGGAGATCGCATGGGTCGTGGGCTTTCCCCTGATCGGCGCCGCGCTGCTGGCCGCGCTCGGCGCGCAACGCCGTGCCGCCGAGCTCAACGTCGCGATCAGCCTGGCGACCCTGCTGGCGGCGGCTGCGCTGGTGGTCCGCGTCATCCGGGGCGGGGCGATGAGCGCGTTCGATGAGCAGTTCTTCATCGACCCGTTCAACGTGTTCCTGGTTGCGTTGACGGCGCTGGTCGGCTTCACCACCGCGGTGTTTTCGCGCCCCTACATGCGCATCGAGGCGGCGCATGGGCGCCTGACGGCAGGGCGGCTGCGGCTTTACCACAGCATGTACCAGTTGTTCATGGCCGCCATGCTGGTGGCCCTGACGACCAACAACCTGGGCTTCCTCTGGGTGGCGATGGAGGCGGCCACGCTGTCGACCGTCCTGCTCGTGTCGCTGTACCGCACCCGGGCGAGCATCGAGGCCGCGTGGAAATACTTCATCCTCTGCGGTGTCGGGATCGCCCTGGCGCTGTTCGGCACGATCCTGGTGTATGTGGCCGCCGAGGGGCGGCTGGGTGGTGGCGGCATGTCCGCGCTGCTGTGGACCCACCTCGACGCGGTCAAGAGCCAGCTGGAACCCACCGTGATTGGCCTGGCCTTCGTCTTCCTCCTGGTGGGCTATGGCACCAAGGTGGGATTGGCACCGCTGCACAACTGGCTGCCGGATGCGCATGCGGAAGGTCCGACGCCGGTTTCGGCCGTCCTCTCGGGCCTTCTTCTCAACGTGGCGCTGTACGCCGTCCTGCGCTGCAAGATCATCGCGGACGGTGCGCTGCATTCGGCCTTGCCCGGGCGCATGCTGATGGGCTTCGGGCTGCTTTCCACGGTATGGGCGACGTTCTTCCTCTGGCGCCAACGCGACATCAAGCGGTTGTTCGCGTATTCGTCCATCGAGCACATGGGCATCATGACCTTCGCCTTCGGCATGGGCGGCCCGGTCGCCAGCTTCGCGGGACTACTGCACATGACCGTGCACTCGCT
Source organism: Rhodanobacter aciditrophus (assembly GCF_050026795.1). Lineage (NCBI taxonomy): Bacteria > Pseudomonadati > Pseudomonadota > Gammaproteobacteria > Lysobacterales > Rhodanobacteraceae > Rhodanobacter > Rhodanobacter aciditrophus. Next base: position 242,867 of record NZ_JALBWP010000012.1, on the reverse strand, counting down.
GACGAAGTCGGCGATCTTTTTCGCGGCAGGGCACGCGACCCAGGCCGCCGGCACGCAGCGCATGGAGGGCATCCGCGGGCTGCTCGCCACCCATCCCAGCGTGGGCTGGGGGTTGATGCTCGGCACGCTGGCCATACTCGGCATGCCGCCGTTCGGCGTCTTTGCCAGCGAGTACCTTGTGCTGACGACGGCGATGCGCGATCACCCCTGGGCCACGCCGATCCTGCTCATCGCACTGGCTGTCGCCTTCGCGGCCATCTTCGGACGCGTGCAACCGATGGTGTTCGGCGACACGCAGACGCCATCGCTGCCGCATCCGCCGTCGCTGCTGCCGGTCTTCGTCCATCTGGTTCTGGTATTGGCGTTGGGCATCAGTATCCCGGCTGCACTCTCCGGGTGGTACCGCCTGGCGGCGCAACTATTCGCGGGGTAGCGACATGTCGTTGGAGCTCATTGCGCGTGAAGGCCTGCCATTGCCCGCGAACGTTCCCGCGCGGCGCCTGGTGGTGGACGCACCGCAGTGGACGACGGTCGCCCGGCAGCTGCATGAAACCGGCGCGGGCTTGCTCACGCTATGGGGGGCGGACGACCGCGACCGTAGCGGCCGGTTCCATGTTTTCGCCGCCTTCCTGTCGGCGGGCCAGGCGGTGGTGCTTCAACTGGCTCTGGCGGGTGATCGCCCGGTCTATCCGTCGCTGGAACGCTGGTTTCCCGTCGCCGGCCGCCTGCAGCGGGCCATCCACGACCTGCTGGGCATCGCGGTCGACGAGGGCGACAGACGCCCGTGGCTGCGCCATGGCGGCTGGCCGGAGCACCACTTCCCGCTGCGCAAGGACGTCGCCGCTGGCGACATCCGTCCCGGCACGCCGGGACCGTACCCGTTCGTGCGCGTGAGCGGAGACGGCGTGCACGAGATTCCGGTCGGCCCGATTCACGCAGGTACCATCGAACCGGGACACTTCCGGTTTTCCGTCGTCGGCGAAAAGGTGCTGCGCCTGGAAGTGCGCCTGGGTTACGCCCACAAGGGCGTGGCCAAGCGCTTCGAAGCCTTGCCCTTGCTGGAAGGCCACCGGCTGGCGGCCCGGATCTGCGGGGACAGTGCCGTGGCCTATTCGTGGGCCTACTGCGCCGCGCTGGAGGCCATCGCAGGCGCGGCCGCATCGCCGCGCGCGGTCCATCTGCGCGCGCTGGCCCTGGAGCGGGAGCGTATCGCCAATCACGTGGGCGACCTGGGCGCGCTCGGCAACGATGCCGGCCTTGCCTTCGGCCTGACGCAGTTCTCGGCGCTGAAGGAACGGATGCTGCGCCTCAACCACGAGGTCTTCGGCCAGCGCTATCTGATGGACTACGTCGTCCCGGGTGGCGTGCGGTCCGACGTGGGACCGCGCCTGGTCCGCCTGTTGCTGGATGAGGCCGCCGCCATCGAACGCGACGTGGTGGCGCTGCGGGCGATCTACGACGAACACGCCGGGCTGCAGGATCGCTTCAAGGGGGCGGGTCAGCTCACCCCGTCGACTGCGAAAGCGCTGGGGGCGATCGGCCTGGTGGGGCGCGCCTCGGGCATCGAGCAGGACCTGCGCGTGGCGATGCCGTGGGCGCCGTATGGCGACCTGCGCACCGTCGCGGCACTACGGGTGGAAGGTGACGTCGCAGCGCGAGTCCAGCTGCGCTTCGATGAAGTCATGGAGTCGCTGCGACTCGGCCGGCTCCTGCTCGAACAACTGCCGCAGGGGGCGACGTCGACGGCGATTCCCGGCGGCGTGAAGGACGCGATCGGCCTTGGCGTCATCGAGGGCTGGCGGGGGCCGGTGATGGTGGCGCTCGAAGCGGAAGCGCCGTCCGCGATCCGGCGCTGCCACGTCCATGACCCGTCCTGGCAGAACTGGCCGTCGATCGAGCACGCGATCGTCGGCAACATCGTGCCCGACTTTCCCCTCATCAATAAGTCGTTCAACCTTGCCTACAGCGGCCACGACGGGTGACTCGACCATGTTGGATATCATGAAGCGCATTCTTCGCACCGGGATGCTGAGCGAGGCATTGCCCGGGTCCGAGGAGCACCGGGTCCACGTTGGGACCATCCACGAGCGCCTCCACGACGTGTTCGGACGCGCGCTGCGTATTCGCCATGTGGATGCAGGCTCCTGCAACGGTTGCGAGCTGGAAATCCAGGCGCTCGGCAACCCGTACTACAACCTCGAAGGCGCGGGCATCGCCTTCGTGGCGAGCCCGCGCCACGCCGATGTATTGATGGTGACGGGCCCTGTTTCCGTCAACATGGAGGAAGCGCTCAAGCAGGCGTACGAGGTCATGCCCGAACCCAAGTGGGTGATCGCAGTGGGGGACTGCGGCGTCTGCGGCGGCATCTTCGGGACCAGCTACGCCTCGCGCGGGGCCGTGGCCAACGTCATTCCGGTCGACGCGACGGTACCGGGGTGCCCACCCACGCCACTGGCATTGCTGCAGGGCTTGCTGCTTGTGACCTCTTCCCCAAGGCAGTCGTGATATCGCTGTATTGGATCGGTGCGACCACTTGCGATGTTCCCGCAACTTCCGAAGTTGGCAGACAGGGGAGTGGAACTTGGCGGCGACTTTTGCATGGCTGACGGTCATCATCGACGGTGTGACGGCTGCCGTCTTTCTTCGCGTCGGTTACGTAACCGCCTACCGTTATCTGACGATTACAGGTGCCGTGCTCATGAGCACGGTTGCGCTAATGATCGGTGCAATCCTTGTCGACAATCCCGATCTCGTATCGTGTAGCTATGCCCTCGGCTGGGTGACCTGCTTCATCGGTTTGGGGCTGATTGTGCGCCAGTTGAGGCGCTAGGTTTTGAGGGTGAGCGGCATCCCTCTCCCGCCGTCGTCAGCCTTCGCCATTCGCCATTAGACAGCCGGCAGAACCGTACGATTAATCGAAGTTGTCTTCAGTCCGTATGCTGACCTCGGCAACGGGCGTTGATCGAGTCGTCCATCCACCGCGAGGATCAACGTGCGGCCTGGCCTGTCTTGAGCCACACGCTGAAAATCGACCACAGTGCTCAGCCCAACTTGCTGGTCATTGCTGTCAGGCGGAGAGAGACGGCCACCGATAAGGGCGCGTTATCGAGGGTAGGGGACGGCCGCTCTCGACCCGTCTCGGCCAGTCGCGAATGGCTGCTTTCGGGAAGGTCCTTCTTCAACGCCTGAGCTCAGCCGTCGGCAGCCCGCGCAGCGGGTTGACGGTCGGGCCTATCCGGGACTGATCGTGCTGACTGCATTGTTCGCGGCCTGCCAGCTTTGCCACATGGCTGTGGCGGGCCTCTCGTCGAGCTATCTCGGGTTGGCGCTGTTCGATCTGCTGATCATCGCCCTCACCGCCGTGGAGTACGCCAAGCTGCGCTCGCATCCCCGCCGCGTGCGGCGCACGTCGCCGACACGCCATGACCGGCAGGCGTGAGGGCGTGGCCGCAAGTGGATGATGCACCGGCGGCATTCCTGGGCCGCCGTCCCGAGAGAGCCGCTGCTGGCCGCTCGGTGAGAAAAGAGTGGCCATCCCTGGCCATCCCCCCTTTCAACCTCAGAACTTCCAGTCGAGGCTGATGCGGGCGGACTGGTCGGTGGTGTGCTGGCCGAACTGTCCCTGGTAGCTGCCGTTCACCGAGACCTCGGGCGCGATGGTGAAGCTGAGGCCGGCGTTGACCACGCCTGCATCCTTCGCCACCGGCAGGCCGGCGATGGCGAAGCTGCCGCCGCCGCTCTGGAAGCGCATCGTGTCCACGGGCAGGGTGTCGCCCCAGGCATGCTGCCAGCCGAGGCTGGCGTGGGCGTGCAGGCCGTGGTCCGGCGCGCCGAGATCGAACGTGGCGCGCAGGCCCAGCGTGCCGTAGCCGAGGGTGCTGTGCTGCGAGGCCACGTCCAGCGCCGCCGGTGTGCCGTGCTCCATGATCGTCGGAGTGTTCAGCCGCTCCACGGCCAGGTTCGCGAACGGCGCCAGCGTGGCGTGGCCATGCACGAACGGCAGGCTGGCATCGGCGTAGGCCTGCGCGGTGTGCGCGTGGTAGCTGCTGACGGCGGTGCCGTTGAACCTGCCGAAGCCGATGAGGCGGTTCGTGTCCACCTTCTGCCAGCCGTAGATCGCGCCGCCCTGCCATTGCAGCGCGCCGGTCTGCAGGCTGCCGTATACGCCCAGGTGCTGGTCGACGACGTGCGACGAGGAGCCCAGCGCGTTGATGCGTGCCGAGCCTTGCCCTGTGCCCATCACTGCACCGAGCCGAGCCGTCCCGTCCACCGGCAGGTCGGCGCCGACCAGGAAGCCGCTGCCGTCGGCGGCAAGGTCGGACGCGTTGTCGCCGCCGTCATGGCTGTCCCAGTGGCCCCACACGGCCGTCCAGGCGGTGACGCCGCTGGCGTCGGTGACGTTCAGGCCGTTCGCGTTGTTGCCCTGGCCGGCGAGATGCGCGTTGATCGCATCGCGCACGTAATGGTCATTGTCGGCGACAGCGGTGCGGGTGGAGGCGTGGATCTCGCCACTCAACTGATCGAAGGCGTGACGGGCGGCGGGCGCGTCCAGCACCACCAGTGCGTCGTAGACCGGGTTGCCGAAGCCCAGCGCATTCGCCGTCGTTGCCACGGCGGTCTGGTTGGGTGTCTGCACCACGCTGTTGAAGTTGATGTCGTTGCGCTGTAGCGACAGCGTCACCGCGTTCGTGGCGTAGCTCAGCACGGGCGTGAGGAAGGCCAGGTTGACGCCGGTCGAGGCGAACTGGCCGCTGATGCCACCGGCGGCGGTGAGCACGGTGTAGTCCGTGCGCGGTGCCCAGGTGCCGGTGTCGGCCAGCACCAGCGCCGTGCCTGCCAGGGTTGCCGCGCCGCCGACATTCAGCAGGCTGGCCTGGCCGCCCGGAGTGGCTTCCACCTCGAACACGCCGTTGACGGCCTGGGTGTAGTTGCCCTGGATCGTCAGCGTGCCGATCGAGCCGCCCGCCCATACGGTGCCATCATTGGTGACGTTGCCGCCGATCGTGCCGTGGCCGCGCAGCGTGCCGCCGCCTGCCACGGTGACATTGCCGCCGAGCACCGCCGAAGGCGTACCCGCATCGCCCACTTCCAGCGTGCCGGCGTTGACGGCAGTGGAGCCTGTGAACGCACCGTTGTTGCTGTTCAGGACCAGCGTGCCGGCACCGGTCTTGGCGAAGCTGCCGGTCCCGCTGATCGCATGGCTGAAGGTGCCGTCGTTGGCCTGGTCGAAGACCAGCGCTGCGTTGTCGGTGACGGCACCGGGCAGGCTGGTGCCGTCGACCACCAGCGTACCGGCGCTGATCGTGGTGCTGCCGGTGTAGGTGTTGGCGCCTGTCAGCGTGAGCGTGCCGCTGCCCTTTTGCACCAGCGAGCCATTGCCGGAAACCACGCCGGCGAAGCTCACCGCATCGCTGCGGTCGAAAGCCAGCGAGCCGTTGTTCGCCACGTTGCCGGCGATCGCGCCCGCGGTACCGCCGTTGCCCAACTGCAAGATGCCGGCCGCGATCGTGGTGCCTCCGGAATACGTGTTGGTGCCGCTGAGGATCAATGTGCCGCCGCCGCTCTTGGTGAGCGCACCAGTGCCGACAATCACACCGGAGACGGTGAAATTGGCATCGGTCTGCAGCGTGCCGCTGCCCGCAAGGCTGATGGATCGTGCGGTGGCGAATGCCGCGTTGTTCTCCAATGTTCCGCCGCTCATCGCGATGGCGTTCGACGCTGCCCCCAGATTGGCGTCGCTCGATACCGACAGCGTGCCGCCGTTGACGGTGGTCGTGCCGGTGTAGGTATTGGCGCCGGCCAGCACCAGGGTGCCGAGGTCGGCCTTGGTGAGTCCCGCGCTGCCGGCAATGACGCTGTCGATCGTCGCCGTCATGCCGGCGCTGCTGCCATCTCCCACGCGGATCACCGGAGCGACGCCGCCGTTGGCCGCGAGGGTCAGCGTGTCGCCGCCCAGGGTGTAGCCATTCGTGGCGAACTGCAGACCCGCTACACTCACGCTGCCGGCGCTGTCGTCCACACTCACCGTGCCAAGCGTACCGCCGAAGACGGCAAAGCTCGGTTGTGGCGACATCGGGCCGTTCGGCACGGTACCGGTCGCATCCGTCCACACCTGCGAACTGGTGGACCAGGTGCCGCTACCGCCGCCCATCTGTGTGGACGTAGCCAGGCCATTCGCGTTCCACGCGCTTACCGTGTACCCCGTGGTGTCCACGAGGTTGATCTGTTTCTGCCCCGTCAGGTTCTGCAGGAACAGCGCCTGACCTGCCGGCGTGCTACCCAGGCTCAGGCCACCGTTCGTTTCCGTCAGCGTGCCACCGTAGCTGAAGACGGTGTACAGGCCCGGCTCCATGCCGCCCGCATCGGTGACGTTGAGCGTAGCGCCGTTGAGGACGAGGTTGCCGCCCACGGTCACGCTGTCGCCCATGCCGGCGGTCTGGAAGCCTGCGCCCGGCGCGCCGAAGGCGAAGTTCATCTGGCTGCCCTGCGCGGCGGTGAAGTCGCTGGCGACGGAGAGCGTGCCGATGGAATCGCCCGGCGTCACGATACCGCCGGATTGCACGTCGACATTGCCGCCGATCGAGCCGTGGCCGCGCAGCGTGGCATTCGCATACACCGTCACGTTGCCGCCCAGCGTGGCGCCGTTGCCGGCGACGCTGCCGACCACCAGCGTGCCGGCGGCCACCGTGGTGCTGCCGGCAAAGCCGTTGCTGTTGCCGTCCAGCGCCAACGTGCCGGCACCGATCTTGGTCAGCATGCCGCTGCCGGAAATCGCGCCGCCGTAGGTGCCGTCGCTGGTCTGGTCGAACACGACCCCCACCGGCGCGCTGCCGGACGGCAGGAACGCGATATTGCCGGTCAGCGCAGTCGCATCGCCCTGCAGCGTGCCACCGGTGATCGTCCAGTTCTCGCCGGTCGCTCCGTTGTTGGCGCCGGAGCCAGTCAGTGTCCATGTGCTGTTGCCGGTTTTCTCGAATGCATGGAAGCCGACGTACTGCGTGCCGGCGTAGCTGCCGGGCAGTGCGGCCACGATGTCGGAGGCGTTGAACGTGCCATTGCCGGTCGCGCCGGCGCCCGTGCCGTCGCCGCCCAGCACCAGCGTGTCGCCGGCCTGTTGCAGGCCGGTCGTCACGTTGGTGCCGGCTTGCGTGCCGCTGGTCGATACCACGTTGCCGCTGAAGCTGTAGCCGTTCTCCAGCGTCAGGATGTTGCCACCGCCGGAAAGGTCGACGGCGTCGGCCTGCGCGCCGCTGCCGCCATTGGCCTTGCCGCCGGCGATGAGAGTGTCGGTGGTGATGCTGGCATTGCCGGTACTGACGGCGCCGACACCGCCTGGGCCGCCTGATCCAGACCAAACGTCGTTGGCGCCGTTGCCGCCGATGACGCAGTCATCGATCAGTGCAAAGCCACTTCCCTGGACACCGATGCCGCCGCTGCCACCGATGCCGTTGACGAGGCCTTGGCCGCCGCTGCCACCATTACCGCCGATGACGCTACCGTCGGTCAGCGTGAAACCATTCCCCTGGACACCGATGCCGCCCGCACCGCCCGCTCCTCCATTTCCGACTGTACCGTTGATGACAAAGCCGCCGCCCCGCCCGCCATAGCCACCGCTGCCACCGGTGATGCGGCCTTCGGTCAGTACGAAATCATTCCCCTGGATACCGGGGCCGCCGTTGCCGCCGTTACCACCATTGCCGCCTTTGCCACCGTATGTGTAGCCGTAGCCGCCGCGGCCACCCGTACCGCCGCTGCCACCGCTGCCCCCGGTGATGACGCCGTCGCCGGTCAGCGCGAAACCGCTGCCCTGAATGCCGTTGCCGCCGTTGCCGCCCCGGCCGCCAGTGCCGCCAGCGCCGCCGAAAGCGCCGGATTGGCCATCGCTGCCTCGGCCGCCGTAGTTGCCTGCGCCGCCAGCGACGGTGCTTTGCGCCTGGATCGACAATGCGGTGTTGGCCATCCCGGTGACGGCGGTGCCGCCATCGCCACCGGCGCCGCCGGCGGCGCCAGTAAAGGGAATGGCCGAGCTTCCCGCGGAACCCTTGGAGCCGACGATGGTGGCGGCGGTGGTGGCGTCGCCCACCTGCAAAGGGCCGCCGGCGACCGTCCATGCCACCCCGTTGCTGCTGCCGGTGTAGGTCAGCGCGCCGCTGCCCTGCTGGGTTACCGTGCCGGTGCCCGTGATGTTGCCCGCAAAGGTGCTGGCGAGGGTGTTGTTGAAAACCAACGCGGCGTTGTCGGTGATGTTGCCGGCGAGTGTGGCATCGCCGCCGCTGGCACCGGTGCCCATCTGCAGGGTGCCGGCGCTGATCGTCCATGGCGTGGCTGCCGTGCTGCTGCCGGTCAGCGTCCAGGTGCTGTTGCCGGTTTTCGCGAAGGCGTTGAAGCCGACGAATTGCGTGCCCGCGTAAGTGGGCGACAGCGTGGCGAAGACCTGTGCCAGGTCGAAGCTGCCGTTGCCGGTCGCGCCGGTGCCCGCGCTGTCGCCGCCCAGCGCCAGCGTGTCGCCGCCGTTGCTCGTGCCGCTGGCGCTGACCACGTTGCCGGTGAAGCTGTAGCCGTGCTCCAGCGTCAGCGTGTTGCCGCCGCCGGAAAGGTCGACGGCGTCGCCTTGCACCGGGGTCGCGTCGCCGCTGAGGCCGCCGCCTATGCGGCCTGCGCTGACAATGGCGTCATTGCCGCTGGCCACCACGCCAACGCCGGCGGCTCCCCCGGATACGCCAAGGAACGGGTCCAGGGCATAGCTGCCGCCGTTGCCGCCAGTGATGCGGCCGCTGCCGGCATTGGACAGGGTCGAACCTGCAGCCAGCGTAATGCCCGCCCCGCCATTGCCGCCTTCGCCCCGGCTGGTGGTGATAGTTGCATCTCCTCCCGGGCCGCCCGAGCCGCCTGCGACGAGGCCGCTATTGCTGACGACCGAACCGCCGCCCACCGTCAAGCCCGTACCGCCGTTGCCACCAAAAGACACGGTGTGCGCCAGATTGATCCCTTGCCCGGCGCCGCCTTCGATGCTGCCCGCGTTGATCAGGGTCGAACCGTCACCCAGACTGGCGCCACCGCCGCCGGAGCCACCAACTACGCTGATACCGGTCTGCTGAGCCAGGATCGCGAGATTTCCGCCGTCGCCGCCGCTCACCGCGCCATCGTTCACCACTTGGGAACCAGCGCCCAAGGCAAGGCCTGCGCCACCGTCGCCAGAGACCGTGGATTCTGTGGTCTGGGCTGTTGCACCACCGTTGCCGCCGGTGATCGTGGCGCCGGCATCATTGGTGACGGTAGCCGCGGCCGCCGAAAAAACGGCGATGCCGCCCGCACCGCCACTGCCCCCTCCTTGAACGGTCACGCCCCCGCCGGGGAGGGGGGTTATCGTCGCACCGGCAAGGCCGCCTTCACCGCCTTGTCCCCCGGCGATCAGCGCATGATTCGCCACGCTAGCCGAGTTGGCGAGCGAGATGCCAAGACCACCGGCACCACCTGCTGCGCCGGCGGAGCTCGACCCTATGACGGCACCGCTGGAGGCGCCACCGGTGCCGCCGGCGCCACCTTGGACCTGGCCATAGTTCGCGACGGCGATGGCATCGGCCGCCACGCCAGTGCCTCCAAGCCCGCCTGCACCGCCAGGGGGAGCCACCAGGCCGCCGCCGCTTTGGCCACCAGTGCCACCGGCGCCGCCCAGCAGTGATCCGTGGTTTTCCAGACTGTAACCGCCGGTCAGCGAACCCGTCGCCTTGATGCCGGCGCCGCCGTTGCCGCCGCTACCGCCCAATCCTCCCGCGCTGCCGCTTTCGCCGAGCCCGCCGGTCCCGCCTGCGCCGCCCTGAAACGTGGCGCGGATGAGTGCGCTGGTGTTGTTCAAATAGGCTGCAGTCCCGCCGTTGCCGCCATCGCCGCCATTGCCGCCATAGAAGCTCGATATGTTGCTGCTGCTGCCGCCGCCAGCTCCTCCCGCTCCGCCGCTGACTGCCCCGGTAAAGGTCTTCAGGCCCGATTGAAGGATGACCAAGCCATAACCGCCCTGGCCGCCGCCACCGCTGCCACCCGCGTTGCCTGCCGATGCCGACGTTCCTGTGCCGATGCCTGTGCCGCCGGCTCCGCCCATGCCTCCTTGTCCGCCGATGAACGTATTGGACAGCGTGGCGCCGGCGAGGCCGATGGCAGTAAAGGCATTGGCACCGCCGCCGCCACCGCCGCCGCCACCACCGCCATAGGTCGTGCCTGAAGCCGACACGCCGTCGCCGCCATTGCCGCCGCCGCCACCGATGACCGTGGTGACGCCGCCCCCCGTGCTGCTGGTCGAACCGGTACCGGCAGCCCCGCCGGCGCCCCCTCCGTTTCCTGCGGAGCTGCTGCCGCCCGCGCCACCGGTGGCCCCCATTCCGCCACCGCCGCCGCCGTATCCGCCTCCTTGAACGGTCTGCGTGCTGACGGTGGATACGACACCCGTGGCGCCGGCGCTTCCCGCCTGTCCCGCAACACTGCCTCCCGCGCCACCCTTGGCGGGGGTCCCCGCAATAGCGCTGCCTGATGCCAGGAGTGCGGCGAGTGCGACGGCACAGGCCAGCACCAGCGCACGCTGGCGCAGTACGCCCGGCCCCGGGCCTGCCGCTCCACCGCCGGACTCACCGCTGCGCGTGAGCTCCGAAGCGACTTGCTGGATGTGCAGCGCGCGGTTCCAGACGAGGCGGTAGATGCGGTTCATGGCGGACTCCCCCTGGAGTGCGACGAAATGGTGTTGGTGAAGGACGGTGTGACGGGCAGATCGCGTCAGACGACGCGCAGCTCTGCAGGCAGGCGCTGCGGGTCGTTCCAGAAGGCGTCGCCGGCGAAGCGCTGGAACAGGTCGGGCGGCAGCAGGGTCTTGCGCGGCTCGGCCTTCACCTGGCCGCGCACGGTGTGCAGGCCCGGCGTGCCGGCGCGGCGGTCGAACTCGGCCACGTCGTAGTCGACGTGCTGGAAGTCGTGCGGGAAGAGCGGCTCGCCGATGAAACCGTAGATGGCCTCCAGCGCCCGCGCCGGCTGGCTGGCGAGGGTTTCATAGCGCACCAGCAGCAGGCGGTCGGCCTGGGCGCCATAGCAGGCCTGCTTCAGGGCGTCGTAGGCAGCGCCCACCATGCCGTCAGCGCCGGCCACGCCATTGGCGCGGGTGTACACGGTGCCGCCCGGCGTGTAGTTGAAGATCGACGAGGGGCTGTAGAGGTTCTTCTGCACCAGCCGCTCGATGCTGTCGATGACCCACGGCATCTCGCGCACGCAGGCGATGACCTTCGCCTCGGGAAACATATCGGCGATGACCGGCATGCGCGCGCACCAGGCGCGGCTGGTGTCGAATACCACCTCGGCCGTGCTGTCGGCGTAGTACTCGTCGAACAGCGCGCGGAGGATGCGGCGGCGCCTAGCGTCATTGAGGAAGACGGCGAACTCGTTGCGCTCGCTCATCTCGCCCAGCAGCGCGCCGAACATGCCGGCCAGCGGGCTGCTCATGCCGGCGTGGAAGCGCGGGTTCTGGCGCAGCAGGGCGGCCAGCAGGGTCGAGCCCGAGCGCGGCAGGCCCGAGATGAAATGGATACGTTGCAACATTGGCTTGCCTCTCCCGGATGGCGCGCCCTTGGGCGCCGCTTTGTGAGCGGCGTCACGCTATTCGGGAGGGGAGGGCTTGGGTATCCCCGAAATTAGGGGTGCCGGATCAAGCCAGCGGGCATTCCAGAAGCAGGGCGGCACCCGCGCCGGGCGTCGCCTGGATGGCGAGCCGGCCGCCGAGGCGGGCTGCGCGGCTGCGCAGGCTGGCGAGGCCGGCGCCGTTCGAACGGTGATCGGCGGGATCAAAGCCGCGTCCGTCGTCGCGCACCTCGGCATGCAGATGCGCGCCCTCATGACGCACGCAAAGTTCGACGCGGCAGGCGCCGCTGTGCTTGAGCACATTGGTCAGCGCCTCCTGCAGGAAGCGCAGCAGCTCCAGGCTGCGGGCGGGACCCAACTGCAGGCCGTCGAGCCCATCCAGTCGCCAGCAGACGTCGATGCCGGCCAGTTCCAGGCGCTGGTCCCAGCGGTGGCGCAGCGCCGCCAGCAGGCCGGCCAGATCCAGGTCCTGCGCCTGGGTGGTGGTGTCGATCACCAGGCGCAGGTCGTCGCGCAGTTCGCGCAGGGTGGCGGTGGTCGCGGCGGCCTCGGCCGAAGGCGTGCGTTCGAGCCGGGCGATGGCCGCGACCAGGCTGCCGCCGAAGCCGTCGTGCAGGTCGCGCACCAGGTTCAGGCGCTCGCCGCTGCGCGCGTTGGTCACGGTGAGCGCGTGCTCGCGCTCCAGCGTCTGGCGCAGCTGCGCGGTGGCGGTGTCCACTTCGCGGCGCAGCTCCAGGTTGAAGCCTTCCGTGCGGCGCATGGCGGCGGAGAAGCGGTGGGCCAGCACGAAGCCCATGCCGACCAGGGTCAGCGGCGAGGCCAGCGCGGCGATGTAGCCGCTGGCGCGGATCAGTCCGTAGAACGCCAGTACGTCGTGGATGGACACGAACATCGGCAGCAGCATGCAGGCGGCGAGCACCCGCTGCTCGGTGCGACCCTTGCGTACCGCGTAGACAGCGAACAGCAGGGTAGAACTATAGGAAAGGGTCACGCCGGCCACGCCGGGAACGCCGCGCCAGGCGCCGGCGCTGGCGGGGGAAAGCAGCGTCCACGCGACGATCATCGCCAGCGACAGCCAGAGGGCGGCTTCCGTGCGCGGCCAGCGGCGCCCGCAGTAGCGCAGCAGAAAGGTCAGGAAGCTGATCAGTCCGGCGAAGTAGAACACCGAATTCCAAGCCTGGAAGGCATCAGTGCTGGTGAAGGGCCATGGGCTGGTGGCGACGTAGTTCCAGGCCCATGCCGACGACAGCAAGGTGCTGAGTGCGAACCAGCCGTAGGTGGTGTCGCGGCGGCGGAACAGCCACAGCATCAGGAACAGTCCGCCCAGCACCAGGTTGACCGCCATGCTGAACAGGCGCACCTGGTAGCGGGTGAAGCGGCCGGCGGCGAAGCGTTGCTGGAGCACGCCCGGGTCGCCCACCTCCACGGTGCCGAAGCCGGGCTGGTAGGCCGACAGGCCCGAGACGCGCACCAGCAGGGTGTTCTCGCCCGCGCGCAGCAGCGGCCTGTCGAGCAGGAAGTACTGCGGCTGCGTCCAACTGCGCGAAAGCGGCTCGACCAGGTCAGGGTCGCGGTGGAGCAGGCTGCCGTTGACGTAGACTGCATCGGCCAGGCACACGTAATCCAGCAGCAGCCCTGCCGGGGCGTCGGCGTCTGCTTGGTTCCAGCGCAGGCGGTACCACACCACGCCGTCGTGGTGCGGCCAGCGGCTGGTCCAGAAATCCATCAGCTTGACCGGCGTCCAGCCGGTGGCGGGCGGCGCCGCGGCATTCCAGTCCGAAGGCGCGGCCTCGGCGTGGTCCAGCACCTGCACGGCGGGCGGTGGCGTCGGGCGGCCGGCCGCGCCGGTGGCGAACGCCAGCAACAGGCCCAGCACCGCAGCCCGGTGCAGCCAGGGCTTCAACGCAACAGCCCCAGCGCCCTGGCCTCGAACACTGCCGCGGTGCGCGAGTTCACCGCCAGCTTGCGGTAGATGCTTTTGGTGTAGCCCTCGATGGTGAAGCGCGAAAGATCGGTGGCGCTGGCGATCTCCCGGTTGCTGAGGCCGCGGGCCACCAGATGCAGCACTTCCACCTCACGCTCGGACAAGGTATCGGGGGAGGCCCCAGGCGAGGCATCGGCTGCATTCGCCGCCGGCTTGGCGTTGGGCAGCAGGGTGAGGATGCGCCGGGCCACGAAGGGATCGATCAGCGCACCGCCGCGGCGGATGCTTTGCAGCGCGAGTTCCAGTTCGACGTCATCGCGCTCTTTCAGCAGATAGCCGATCGCGCCTGCCTGCAAGGCCGCAAGCACGGTCTCCTCGTCGCCCCAGGCGGAGATCACCACGGTCGGCACGTCAGGGTGGTGGTCTTGCAACCATCGGATCAGGTCGACGCCGCTGCCGTCGGGCAGGCCGATATCGACCAGGGCGAGGCGCGGAACCTGCGCGGCGATCCACGCCTTGGCCTCGGCGATACTGCCGGCGGTACCGATGTCATGCACGCCGCCGTGGCCCAGACCGGCAAGCAGGCGCGCGAGACGCTGCTGCGTCGTGGCGTCGTCCTCTACGATCAGCGCCGGATCGAGTTCGATGCCGTCGGTCGTTCCCATGCTCTGCATTCACCCCTGCGTGATGACGCCATTATGCGTGGATCACGCTGCAGCTGCATGCGGCCGGGCGCGGTGTCCCCCAGTGCAGACCACGTCGTCCTCGATCCGGATGCCGCCGTACTGGTGGAACGCATCCACCCTGGCCCAGTCGACGTCGGCGGCGACCGGCTTGTCGCGCAGCTCGGCCAGCTGCCTCTCGATGAAATAGTCGAACCTGAAAAACCCGCCAGACTCGACAGAGTTGAGCGACCATGGATACGCTTGGTCGTGCAGTGATTCATCTTGAAGAGCAACCGCGACCAGGCTGGTTATCGAGGGTACAAGAGGGGACTTTGGCCCCTTCGCGGACCATTCCGCCTCTTATTCCGTATCGAAGCCGGCCACCAGGGCTTCGAGCGCGTCCAGTTGTTCAGACATCGCCTGGTCGACGCCAAGCAGGTCCAGGCGTTGATCATCCTGTCGCAGGTGGAGTTCGAGGCGCTGCGCTTCGGACAGGTCACCCGGCGCAGCGGACTTTTCCAGCTTTTCGGAGACGTTCGCTTGAATCGCTTCACTCCTGGCCAGTTCGGTACGCATCTGTTGCAGGAGCAGGCGATCCTTCAACAGACGCGCGATGTCGGACTTTGCGAGGTCGAGGCGCAACGTGTACTCGTCGTGCATTGACTGGCGCGTCGCCTTTTCGATGGCCACGTTGCCGCGGTTGCGGTTGAAGATCGGCAGGGTCAGCGAGATCCGGAAATTCCGCGAGCTGATGGCGTCCGTGTCGCGGCCTTTGGAAAGCCCGATGTCGATCGAGGGGAACTGCTGCCAGATCGCGCGGCGATAGCGGGCATCCTCGCTCTCGTAGCCGGCCTGAAGCGCCAGCAGGTCGGGGCGGCGCTGCGCGAGCGTGGCCAGGTCACGGGCGATTTCCGCCTTGCCGGGTCCGGCCCTTGCGGCAGGTTCCAGCAGCGTCAACTTCGCCTCTGGCGACAGGCCGAGCAGGGCATTCAGCGCCTGCCGGCTTGCGAGCAGTTGCCGCGCCATGTCGTCCCGGCGCGCCTGCACGGCCTGCAAGGCGGATTGGTCGACGCCGAGCTCGGCTAGGGACACATCGCCACGCAGTTGGGCTTGCGCCAGCTGTGCATGGAAGTGCACACGCTGCCGAACCTCGTCGTGCAGTACGCCCAGCATCTTCGCCTGGTAGACGCAGCGCACGAACAGCTGCCCGGAGGCGACGATCACCTGCCATTCCTGCCAGAGCAGGTTGAGGTCCACCTGCCTTGCCGACGCCTTGGCCGCGCGCATATCCAGGGCGTGGGAGAGCAGGGCCGTGAGGTCGTAGGACAGACCGGCGCTGTACGCCGTGCTCTCGGCAGGGCTGCTGGTGGGGTAGCCGCGCGAGAAATCCAGCACCGGATCGGGCAGCAGCCCAGCGGCGAAAGCCTGTGCATGGGCGATGCCGCGCCGGTCGCGGGCCACTTTCAGCATGGGACTGTTGGCGACCGCCAGCATCGCCACGTCGGTCATGTCCAGGCCGCGGGAGGGATCGAAGACATGCTTGCGCAGCGCGGAAATCGGCATGGATGCCGCATCGACCTTCAAGTCCGCGACGCTGTCCGGCAGGCGGGTGTCCTGCGCGAGCGGCAGCGGCTTGTATGTGGCGCAAGCCGTCAGCGCTACGCAAAGGGCGAATGCCAGGGTGCGCCTCATGCCCGCGTTCCCCAGCGAAGATAGAGCGCGGGCAGCAGGTTGGTGGAAAGCACCGCGCTCCACAGCACGCCGCCCAGCACTACGATGGCCAGGCCCTGTTCCGGCGCGGCACCCGTGCCGAGCCCCAGGGCCGTCGGCAGCATGCCCAGCACCGCGGTGAGCGTGGTCAGCACGATCGGGCGCAGGCGCTCGTGGACGGCGCGGCGCACGGCGTCCTCGCGCGGCATGCCCTGCTTTTCATGGGAGCGCACGTAGGCCAGCAGCACAATGCCGTGGTTGAGGCTGACGCCGACCAGGGTGAGCAGGCCGATCAGGCCGGTGGCGTTGAGCCCCACGCCGGAAACGGCCAGCGCCAGCGCGGCGCCGGTGAAGGCGAGCGGCGCCTGCAGCAGCAGGATCACCGGCAGCCGCCAGCCGCCGAACTGCAGCGCCAGGATGCCCAGGGTGAGCAGCAAGGCCAGCAGCACCGCAAGCCCCAGCGCCTCGGCGGTATGGATCAGCTCGGGATACATGCCGCCGAATTCGACGCGGTATCCGGCCGGCCATCGCACCGACGACAACGCAGCCCTGGCGGCGGCGATGGTGCTGCCCAGCGGGCCGGTCGGCGTGGCCATGATGCTGAGCGCGCGCTCGCCGTCGATGTGTTCCAGCTGGTTGGGCTCCGCCTGCAGCGTCAGCCGCGCCAGGTGCGACAAGGGCATCCAGCCGTGCGGGCCGAGGATCGGTTCGCGGCCCAGCGTGGCCAGGCCGAGGTAGCGCGCGTCGGCCTGGCGCAGGTACAGCTCGCGCTGGCTGGCGCCGTAGGGCAGGGTCGCCAGCACGCGGCCGTGCAGCAGCAGGTCGAGCCGGTCGCCGAGTCCGGCGGGCGTCAGCCCGGCGCTGCGCAGCGCATCCATGCGCGGCGTGATCTGCAACTGGGTCACCGGGTAGGCGTCGTTGTTGAAGATGTCGGTGAGCGCAGGCACCGTGCGCAGCCTGGCCGCGACGGTTTCCGACAGGCTGCGCAAGGTGTCGATGCGGTTGCCGTAGAGCAGCACCTCGAACGGCTGCGGCAGGCCCGACAGGCTCTCGCCCACGCGCTCGATGGTTGGCGTGTCGATGCTCTGCACCACGCCTGGCTGCCGGGCGACGTCGTGCAGGTGCTGGGCGATCTGGTCGAGGTTGTTGGCGTTGAAGCCGGGCTTGAGCACGATCTGCATCTCGCCGGCGAAACTGTGCTCGGTGTACGCGGATTCTTCCGGCGAACCGTTGCGCACGAACACGTGCGCCACCGCGGGATCCGCCTGCAGGGCCTCGCTCATGCGCCGCGACACCGCGATGGCCTCGTCCAGCGAGGTGCCGGGCGCGAACGTGAAGCTGTCGAGCAGCACGCCCTCGTTGGGCAGCGGCAGGAAGTTCACCGGCACGATGGCCAGCGCCCCGACGGCAATCACGAAGGCGACGGCGGCGGCCGCGAGGCTGGTACCGGGGCGACGCAGGGTCAGGTCCAGCAGCTTGCCGTTGAGCCGCGCGAGGGCGCCCATGAAGCGGTGGCTGCTCTCGAACACCTGCCCCGCACGCGTGCCGCGATGTCCAAGCACCGCGGGAATCAGGGTCAACGACACGAACAGGGATGCGAGCAGCGCGAGGCTCATCGCCATCGCGAACGGGCGCATGAACAGCCCCGCCAGTCCCGACACCGCCAGCAAGGGCAGGTAGGCCGCCACCGTGGTGAGCGTGCCGGTGGTGTCGGCAACGGCGATGTCCGTGACGCCGGCCTGCACGCCTTCCCATCCGGCCACGCCGTTTTCCCAGCGGTGCTGGATCGCCTCGAGCACGATGATGCCGTCGTCCGCCAGCAGGCCCACCGCGAGCGTCAGCGCGCCCAGCGTCAGCAGGTTGAGGCTTTGCCCGAAGGCGTACAGGCCGCCGATGGCGAGCAGCAGGCTGGTGGGAATACTCATGGCCAGCACGCCCACCCCGTGCTGGCGTCCGAGTACCCAGACCAGCACCAGGATCGCCAGCACGCCGCCGATCAGCAGGTTGCGCAGCAGATCGTGCCCGATCAGCGACACCAGGCACGACTGGCGATAGATCGGCACCCAGGCCACGCCCTGCGGCAGCTGACCCCGCAGCGACGCCAGGGTGTGCATCACCGCGGTGTCCACCGGGATCGTCGAAGCCCCCGGCTGCTTGAACACGATCAGGCCGAGCCCCGACTGGCCGTCGACCTGCACCCCGTAATGCACGGCGGGCGGACCGTCGACCACGCGGGCCAGCGCGCCGAGCGGCACCGCGCCGCCGGGCGCGGGCACGGGAATGCCCAGCACGTCGTCGACCTGGACCGGCAGGTGCCGCACTTCCAGCAGTACGTCCTGGTGCCCGAGCGTGGTGCGGCCGGCCGGCGCCAGCACGGCGGCATGGCCGACCGCCGCGGCCAGCGCGTCCACGCCGACGTGATGCTGGATCAGCGCCGCGGGATCGGGCTGGATCCAGATCGTGGGCGGCCCCGCGCCGAACAGCTCGACACGTTGCACGCCGGGCACCGCGCGCAGCGCGGGCAGCACATGGGTGCGGATCGCATCCTCGGCCTGCCACAGCGGCACGTCGGCGGGCACCCGCACTCCGGCGTCGAGCACCTCGTTCATCGCGTTGCCCATGATCTCGGCATACGGCGCGATCCGGGGCGGCAGGCTGCCGCGTGCGCGGTCGATCGCGCTGTAGACCGCCTGCAGGTCAAGCTGTGGATTGCTGCCCTGGGTGAAGCGCACGGTGAACTGCGCGCTGCCCTGGGCGATGCTGGTACGCAGGCTGTCCACGCCCTGCAGCCCGAGCAATTGCCCCTCGATGGGCCGCGCGACCAGCGACTCCATCTCCAGCGTGGCATAGCCCGGCGCATGCACCACCACGCCGATCTGCGGGAAATCGAAACGCGGCAGCACCTCGGCCGGGATGCGCCACAGCGCATAGGCGCCGTAGCCCAGCAGCAGGCCGAAGGTCATCACCCACGGCAGGGGACGGCGGAGGAGGGCGAGCCATCGCATCAGTCGGGTGGCGTGTATTGTGCGGCGAAATTGCGGTGATAAAGCAGGTAGGCGTCGCGCACCACCACCGGCACGTCGGGCTTCAGGCCCGCCGTGATCACCACGTCGTTGCCCTGCGTCGAGCTGGGCGTCACGGCCTGGGCCGCCAGCTTGCCGCCGATGTCGGTGAGCACGTACCACCTGCCGGCATCGAGGATCAGCGCCTGCGCCGGCACGGCGATCGCCGGTTGCGCATGGCCGGCCCAGCGCACCTCGCCGGTTTCGCCGGCCTGCCAGCCGGGAGGATCGACCGGGGCGAAATTCAGCACGCGCGCGCCATCCGCGGCGCGTGCGGGGAGCTCGGCGACCAGCTTCACCGCGATCGATGCTCCGCCGTCCGCCGGCATGAAACGGCCGACCGAACCGGCCGGGTGCGCGTTGCCGAAGCACTCGGCGCGCAGCCACAACTGCCCTTGCGGCAACAGGGTCAGCACCGGCGCGCCGGCCTGCACGTCGGTGCCAGGCGCGGCCGCGATGCTGCCGACGGTCGCGGCGACGGGGCTGCTCAGGATGGCCTGCGCTTGCAGCGTGGCCAGGGTGGCGCGTGCGGCGGCCTGCTGGCCCAGCGCCGTGCCCAGCGCCGATTGCGCCG
The DNA here is from genome assembly GCF_050026795.1 of Rhodanobacter aciditrophus. Classification (NCBI taxonomy): domain Bacteria; kingdom Pseudomonadati; phylum Pseudomonadota; class Gammaproteobacteria; order Lysobacterales; family Rhodanobacteraceae; genus Rhodanobacter; species Rhodanobacter aciditrophus. The sequence continues at coordinate 223,316 of NZ_JALBWP010000012.1, read as the reverse complement.
CGGCCAGCGTCTGGCGGTTGCTGGTCAGCGGATAGGTGCGCTGTACGGAATCAGCGGCGCGCCTGGCCGAGGCGACGGCCTGTTGCGCGGCCTGCAGCTGCGCACGTGCTGCGGCAAGCTCGCCGTCGAGCTGCGGGCCACCGAGGCTGGCCAGCGCCTGTCCTGCCGCGACCGCCTGTCCGGGCGCCACCTGCAGGCGAACGATGCGCGCCGCCGTCGCCGCGTGCAGCACCAGCGGCGCGGTGCTCTCCACGCTGGCCCAGGCGCGGCCCTCCGGACGGTAGGTCACCGCGCGTGCGGGCAGGGTGACCGGGCCGGCGACGACCGGGCCGGTCAACGCAAGCAACAACAAGGCGTGCCAGCGGGTCATGTCCTGCGCGTCTCCGCCGCGCCTCACCCGAGGCGCCAACGGCTCTCGAGTGTAGGCAGGCCGCCCGGCATTCCGCGATCAATCCCATGACAAAAGTGTCATCCGGCGTACGGATCAGGCGCGTTGCTGTGCCGGCGGCGACGGCGGAAAGCGCAGCGACACCGTGGTGCCGAGTCCGGGCTGGCTGTCCAGCGCGACGGCGCCGCCGTGCGCCTCGACGATGCTCTTGACGATGGCGAGGCCCAGCCCGGTGCCTTCGCCGTCGGCGTGCCGGCGCGAGGGGCTGGCCTGGTAGAAGCGGTCGAACACGTGCGGCTGATGGTCCGCGGCGATGCCGATGCCGCGATCGGTCACCTGCACTTCGGTGCCGCCATCCGCCTGTGCGCGGAGTTCGACACGGATGTCCTCGCGTGCCTTCGAATGCTGGATGGCGTTGGCCAGCAGGTTGGTCAGCGCGTGGCGGAACAGCAACGGGTCGGCGTGCACCCGCGCGTTGCCTTGAAGCTGGATGCCCAGCCCGCGCGAGCTGGCGCCGGGCAACTGCTGGGCAATGACCCATCGGCACGCCTCCGCACCATCGAACGCCTCGACGTGCAGCGCGGCGTCGGTGCGTTCGGCGCGCGCCATGAACAGCAGGTTGTCGACCAGGGCGTGCAGTCGTCGGCACTCTTCCAGGTTGGACTCCAGCGCTTCGCGGTACTCGCCGCCGCTGCGCTCGCGCAGCAGGCACACGTCGAGCGAGCTGCGCATGTTGCTCAGCGGCGTGCGCAGCTCGTGCGCAAGGTCGGAAGAGAAGCGCGACAGGCGGCCGAACGCCTCCTCCAGGCGCCCCAGCATGGAGTTGAACACCGCGACCAGTTCGTCCAGTTCGCGCGGCCAGGGCGGGTCGGTGGGGATGCGTGCCGACAGGTGCTTCGGGGTCACCTCGCGCGCGGCGTTGGCGATGCGCTTGAGCGGCGCCAGCGCATGCTCGGCCACGAAATACCCGGCCACGACCAGCGCCGGGGTCAGCAGTGCGAAAGCCAGCCAGATGGCACGCCGTAGTTCGGCCAGCAGGGCGGCGTCGCGCGTCACGTCCATGGCGATCTGCACGTGCAGCGGTGCCGTCAGCCTGGAGGCGCGCAGCGTGGTGGTCGCGAGCGCATACGCGCGGGCGCCGACTTTCAGCATGCGGATGGCGTCGGGCGCGGAGGGCGATTCGGCGAACGCCCCCGGTGGCAGCGCCTCCTGCATGCCCGGCGTTTCGCCCAAGATGCGGCCGGCGCCGGACAGCACCCGGGCCTGGTACTGGCGCACGGCGCTTTCGTCGGTTTCCTTGGCGATCTCGCGCAGCAGGCTGCCCGGCTGGCCATGGCCGTCGTCCAGGTCGGTCTGCATTTCCGCCGTCTTCGCGCGCAGGAAGCGCTGGTGCTCCGCATTGAAGGCCGCCGAGAGCTGCCACATCACCATGGTGGCGAGCAGCGCCATCGCGGCCAGCACCACCAGGGTGTAGAGCAGGGTGAGGCGCCCACCGATCGAGGACGTGCGGCGCGGGCGCTCAGTCGTCATGGGCGTCGAGCATGTAGCCCACGCCGCGCACGGTCTGCAGCATGGGCGAAGGGTAGGGCGTATCGACCTTGGCGCGCAGCCGACGGACCACGACATCCACGACGTTGGTCTGCGTGTCGAAGCACACGCCCCAGACGCTTTCGGCGATCAAGGTGCGCGACAAGACCCGACCACGATGGCGTGCCAACAGGAGGAGCAGGGCATACTCCTTGGGCGTCAGCTGCACGAGCTGCCCCGCACGTTCGACGCGATGGCGAAGCAGGTCGAACACGAGATCGCCGACGCGCAGGCTGCTTTCGCCGGCCACAAACTCCGTTGCCTGCCTGGCGATGTTGCGTACCCGCGCCACCAGTTCGGCAAACGCGAACGGCTTCACCAGGTAGTCGTTCGCTCCGAGCTCGAAGCCGCGCACGCGATCCTCGACGTGATCGCGCGCGGTGAGGAAAAGGATGGGAGTCCGGTTGTTCTCCGCACGCAGCGTCTTGACCAAGGTCCAGCCATCGAGGCCGGGAAGCATCACGTCCAGCACGGCAGCATCGAACGCATGCCCACGCAACAGGCCCAGGGCGACCTGTCCATCTTCAACGGCATCAACGGCGAATCCGAGTTCACGCAGCCCTTGTGCGACGTAGCGTCGCGTCTTGGCTTCGTCCTCGGCAATGAGAATCCGCATGGAGGTGCATTGTTCCAGCTTCCGAAGTTCTGCCAGTTTCTCCCGAATTTCAGTCAAATGCTCGGAGGCCGCGCTCAACCGCTTTACGATTCAGTTCGATCTGTACCCGCTCTGCAAGTGATGTCTTGTGAGTGCGTCCAAGAAATTTTGGTCACGATAACTACCTGAAAAGGTTAGAAACGCAGATAGGGAAGGGAGGCGCATAGCATGGCTCCTGGGTAGGGAAGTCCTGGATGCAGTGCGCGGCAGACGGTGGCAGTCATGACTGCCCCATTCTTGGCGCGGATGGAAACTAACTACTAAAAATATAGTTGACAACGTCGGTGGCTTGTCTAGTATCTACTACATCAATAGTAGATAAGTCGGGTGGACGGCATGAAGATCTCTCTCACCGACCGCGAGGCCGATGTAATGCAGGCGCTTTGGGAGCTGGGCGCATCGACAGTGGCCGAAGTGCGCGAACACCTCGCCGACCCGCTGGCCTACACCACCGTGCTGACCGTGCTGCGCACGCTGGAGACCAAGGGTTACGTGGGCCACGAGGAGGCCGGTCGCGGGCACCGCTTCTTCGCCACCATCAAGCAGCAGGCAGCGCGCAAGAACGCCGTGCAGCACCTCACCGAGAAGCTGTTCAAGGGCTCCACCGAGCTCCTGCTCTCACACCTGGTCTCCGACCAGAAGCTCAGCGCCGACCAGCTCGCACGCATACGCCAGTTGCTGTTCGAACATGCGGACAAGGAGAAGCCGGAATGATCGCCTGGATGATCTACGCTTTGCTGGTGGCGCTGGCGCTAAGCGCGGCCGCGCTCATGGCGGAACGCGCGGCCCGGGTCCGACGCAAGGCCACCCGCTGGGTGTGGCTGGCGGCGATGGTCGGGTCGCTGGTGCTGCCCGCGCTGATTTCCTCTGTGACGCTGCGCCTGCCCGGCATGCTCCAGTCCGGCGCCATGCCACCGCCGATCGCCCTGCGCGACGCCACCTCCATTCCGATGCCGGCGGTGCTGATGCCGCTGGATGGCACCCAGTTCTACGGCGCACCCGACCACGTAGCCATGTTGGTCCGCACTGGATGGTTTGCGCTGTCGCTGCTGATGCTCTGCGCGCTGTTCGCCAGCGCCGTGCTGCTGCATCGACGCAAGCGCGGCTGGAACGAGGCCACGATGTGCGGTGAGGACGTGCTGGTGGCACCGGATGCGGGACCCGCCGTGGCCGGTCTGCTGCAGCCGCGGATCGTGGTGCCGGCTTGGCTGCTGCAGGTGCCGGAGCGACAGCAACGCGACGTGCTGGCGCACGAGCGCTCGCACCTGGAAGCGGGCGATCCGCATCTCATTGCTCTGGGCGTGGCGGTGCTGGCGTTGATGCCGTGGAACCTGCTGCTGTGGTGGCAGTTCCACCGCATGCGCCGCGCCATCGAGGTGGACTGCGATACGCGCGTGCTACGTGGCGGCCGCGACCTCGTCGAGTACTGCGAAACGTTGCTACGCGTGGGGCAGTGCCGGTCCTCCCGGATCGGCCTGGTACCGGCGATGTCCGAGTCACGCTCCTTCCTGGAACAGAGGATCAAGCTCATGTTGACGGCACGGAACCGATGGGCCGGCGTGTCGGCGCTGGTGCTGGTATGTGCGTCGCTGGGCATGACGGTTTTCGCGTCGCAGGTGACGCCACCCGGTGGCAAGGCGCCCGCTGCAGAGAACATCGTTGCGCTGACGCCCGCCGTGCTGGATCGCTACGTGGGCTTCTACAAGATCAGTCCGATCTCGAAGGTCGCAGTCACGCGATCCGGCAACGGTCTCATCATCGCGATCAGCGCGCAGATGGCAGAACCCAAGCCGTTCTATGCCGTACCGCTGGGGGCGGACCGGTTCGCCATCCAAGGGCAACCTACGGTCGCGCACTTCGTCATGGATGCAAGCGGCCACGCCCAGCGCATGGTCGTCGACACGCGCGGCCACACAGTGCTGGACACGCCGCGCATCGATGCCTCCGAAGCCGGGCGGGTCGACGACGCGCTGGCCGAGCGCATCCGCCGCAAGCAGCCGTACCCGGGCAGCGCGAAGGCACTGAAGCTCCTGCTGCGCGATCCCATTGACGGCACCGGTATGAGCAAAGACCTGGCAGAGGTCCGCCAGAAACAGCGCGCCTCGCGCGAGCGGTACCTCGCCGAACTTGGTCCGGTGAAGTCGTACACCTTCACCGGCGTGAACCAGTACGGCGACGACGTGTATTCGGTGAAGCACGCCCACGGCACGGAAACCATCAGTCTCGTGGTTGACCCCGACGGCTCGCTGGCGAGGGCGTTCCGCCACCGCTGACCCCTTCGTCCACCGGCCACATGCCGGGCACTCCCCATGCCCGGCCTCCCTCCCACTTCTCCCGATACGTGGCCGTCCTTCGACGGCTGCCAGGGCGACGTTTTGCCCGGCCCTTCACCCACAGCAGGAGCTACGCCATGGAAAACCGTACCGTTCTGCATTGCGTCTTCGCAGCCATCAGCCTGGTTGGCTCCACCACACTTGCCTCAACCGTATCAAAGGGCACTCGCGCAGACGAGGCATGGCTGCACCAGACCCTCACTGCGCGCGAAGCCACACTGACTCGCGCCTACAACACCTGCAACCTGCACGCACTGCGCGCCAGCTTGTTCGCCGGTACTACCGTCACAACGCCTGATGGTCGGCGCGTCGATCCGGTGATCGACGCGCGCGACCATGTATGTGGGCGCCTGCGTCGAGAGGTGGTACCCGGTAGTCTGGCGGTGCGCGCGTTGGGCGACGACAGCGCGCTGGTCAGTGGGATGCAGCGCTTTTGCGCGAACGAAAGCGACTCTTGCTCCGAAAAAGGCGAGCGATTTGTCCATTTATGGACGCTGGGTGATGGGCATTGGCGAATGGGCCTGATGCTTGATTCGGACGCTACGCGTTGACAGCCCTAACGCGGACGACTCCCCTCGACTCGGCAACAGCACTCGTCGAACGGCAGTACTTCATCTTGGGGCTACCGGGGTATCCGATTTTTGCTGAAAGCAGATGCCACGGCAGGAGGATCAGCCCGTGCTATCGAGGGTAGCGGTGCGCGAAGACCACAACCTGCGCGAAGCTGCTGATCACATGTTGGCCGCCGATGTTGACCAGTTGATCGTGCTCGGTCCGGTGCCCCGGCACAGATAACCGGCTTGTTGACGCTAGGGGACCTGTTCAAGGCGCATGGTTGCAGCCTGCGCGAGGAGCATGAGCGCGATCGGCATCTGCACCGCGGCGAGGTGCCTGGCGCAGCTGACCGTTGCAGGGACAGCTGCAACCGAATTTGCCTCACCGCCATCAACGATTGGTCTGCTTTTCCATATGCTCGGGATAACGCGCGCCGTACACGCTGACCCTGTCCAAGGCGTGCTGGATGTCCTGCAGATCCGTTGCGGTCAGTGTGATTTCGGCGGCGGCCAGGTTTTCTTCCAGGCGGTGCAACTTGGTGGTGCCCGGAATGGGCACAATCCAAGGTTTCTGTGCCAACAGCCAAGCGAGCGCAATCTGTGCCGTAGTGGCGGCCTTCCCACGCGCAATGTTGGCAAGTGCTTCGATGAGTGCCTGGTTGGCCCTGCGGGCATCCGCACTGAAGCGCGGTAGGCGGTTGCGGAAATCGTTCTCGGTGAAGTCCGTGCTGGCGTCGATGGTGCCGGTAAGAAAGCCCCGGCCCAGCGGACTGAAAGGCACGAACCCGATGCCAAGTTCCTCCAACGTAGGCAGAATCTCGCGCTCAGGTTCGCGCCACCACAGGGAGTATTCGCTTTGCAGGGCGGTAACCGGCTGCACCGCGTGCGCACGACGCAAGGTACTCGCGCCAGCCTCCGACAGCCCAAAGTGTTTCACCTTTCCTTCCGCAATCAGATCTCCGACAGTTCCGGCCACGTCTTCAATCGGCACCTCTGGATCCACGCGATGCTGGTAGAACAGGTCGATGCGGTCGGTCTTCAGGCGTGTCAACGAAGCCTCGGCAACCTGCCGTATGTGCTCGGGACGGCTATTCAAATTGCTCCGCCTTCCACCGCTGCCAATGGCAAACCCGAACTTCGTCGCAATAACCACCCGATCACGTACGGGTTCCAATGCCCGGCCCAGAAGTTCCTCGTTTGTATATGGGCCGTAAATCTCGGCGGTGTCGAACAAAGTGACACCTCGCTCTACGGCGGTACGGATAAGGTCGATGCCGGTCTGCGCTTCGACTGGATGCCCGTACGCGTGAGTCAGCCCCATGCAGCCAAGCCCCATGGCCGAAACTTCGAGGCCACTGCTGCCGAGTGCGCGCTTTTTCATGGGGTTTTCCTCTGGGAGAGAAACAATTGGACAGGGTCCGAAGGAGCCAGCTTCGGCTTTTGGTGGGCCAGGGCGGCGCGTCCACGAAAAGGCTTCACGATGTCAGCGCAACGCTGTGCCCTGGCATGCGACCAGATAAAGTCGATGGTAGGCCTCGACAAGACGGTCGAGCGTGAAGGATCGATTTCGTCCGCTCGGATTGGGCAGCAGCCAGACGACGGAACCTCCAAGGCCGGGACCCGGTTGCGGACCCCAGATGATCTCTTGCCGACCCGACAGCGCTGCGAAGGCGGCCTTGCCGAGAAATGCGACATAACGAGGCCGGTAGCGATCCACCTTCCGCTTCAGTTCGGTTGCGGCTCCAGTGAAGTCTTCTCGCGACAGTTCATCTGCTCGCGCTGTCGGCCGCTTGACCACCGTCGTCAGGCCGCATCGGTGCACGAGGATCTGTCGATCGTGTTCCGGCCGGATCTCCTCCGCCGTGAAGCCGGCAAGGTGGATGACGCGCCAGAAGCGATTGGCTCGACCGGCAAAGTGGTGCCCGGTGCCTGCGGCCAACAAGCCCGGGTTGATTCCGCAGAACAGCACGGCCAGGTTCGGCGCGATCAGGTCAGGGAGAGCATCGGCCACGGATCACCTCACAGGGCGGAACAACCGAGTTCTCACCGGCTGCTGCTACCAGTCATTGCTGATCTCCTTCGCCGCTTTCGGCGCGAGTATTCAAGGAACTTTCCGCGACCCGCCGGCGCGCGCGAAGGGCTATGCGGTACCTTGCGCATCATCGCCAATTCGGGCATGCCCAGTAAGCAAGAAGTCAATGCGTGCAGATTCCCGCGAAGTCCGCGGGTATGCGCGCACGAAGGTGCGGTATCGCAAAGTCGAGGAAGGCGCGCAGCTTCAGCGGAATGGGTGCTTGTCCGCCATGTAGAAGATTTATCGGTAAGGGTGCCGGTTCAAATTCTTCGAGCACGACACGCAGCGTACCGTCGGATAGCGCATCGGCCACCTGGTAAGCCAGCACGTTGATCAGACCGACGCCAAGCCTGGCGGCCGCAATCGCCGCTTCCGCGGTATTGATGGCGAGGCGTGAGTGAACAGGCACAGACAGCTCGCTCTTCCCGGAGCCAAACAGCCAGGCGCGCCGGGACGCGAGGACTTCGAAGGAAATGCACTCGTGCTCAACCAGGTCGCCTGGCTTGGTCGGCACTCCATGTGCGGCCAGATAGGCGGGGCTTGCGCAGATGACCCGTCGAATGGAGCCGACGCGGATGCCGACCAGGGTGCTGTCAGGCAACTCGCCGATGCGGATCGCAACATCGGTGTGCTCGTCCAGCAAGTGCACGACGCGGTCCGTGAGCACAAAGTCGATGTCGATCTCCGGGTACTCCGCCAGGAACGCGGCGATCACCGGTATGACGTGCAGGCGCCCAAAGGCAACCGGCGCGGTCACCACGAGCTTACCCTTCGGCGAGGCGTACTCGCCGATGGCCAGGCGCTCGGCCTCATCAATCTCTTCGAGAATGCGCCGGCAAGCGGCGACGTACGAGTTTCCCGCTTCGGTCAGCGAAAGCTGGCGCGTGGTCCGGTGGAGCAGGCGCGTGTTCAGGTGCAACTCGAGCTCTCCGATCTTCCGGCTGACGGTGGCCAGCGGCATGCCAAGGCGGCGCGCGGCGGCGGAAAGACTGCCCGAGTCCACGACAGCGACGAGGATGGCCATCGAATCGAGGCGATTCATTCGAATCTACCGGATTTTGGAAGGATGATTTGCGAAACTAGTGGATTCTCTTTCTGCATGCAAAGGCTCAATCTGCCTCGGCAAATCCCCGGCAGCGGCAGCCTGTCGCCGCGGGGCAGATAACTGGAGAATCCCGTGAGCGAGCTACGTACCAGACCGGAGCATGCAACGACGCCTGCGGTGGTGTCGCGCGGCAAGATCGTCGCGATGGCAATCGTCGCCGGTGCGGTGATCACCAATGTCTATTGCATCCAGCCGATCTTGCCGCTGATCAAGGGAAGCCTGGGGGTCGGTGTGACCACGGTCGATCTGGTGGCCGCCGCTGCGTTGCTGGGCTTTTCGACCGGCCTCGCGCTGTTGCTTCCTCTCGGTGACCGATTCGATCGGCGCAAGCTCGTGCTTGGCCAGATTGGACTGGCTTTTTCGTTCGCGCTGCTGGCCGTGTTCGCACCAAGTATCCGGCTGCTTATCCCGGCGTCGTTCGGCCTCGGCATGGTCAGCTGCGTACCGCAGCAACTCGTGCCGTTCGCGGCCGTCATGTCGCGACCCGAGGACCGGGGGCGTTCGGTCGGAACGGTGGCCAGCGGCATCATGGTCGGCATCCTGCTGGGACGCACCGTCGCTGGTGTGGTAGGTGCGGCCTTTGGATGGCGGGCTGTTTATGGCGTGGAAGCGGCTTTCATGGTGCCGGTATTCGTCGCCGCGGCGGCGCTGCTGCCGCGCGGCGTTCCTTCTACGGATCTGTCCTACGGCCGCCTCCTTGCTTCACTCTGGCCGCTGGCGCGTGACAATCGTCCGATTCGCGAGTCGATGCTTGTCCAGGCGCTGCTATGGGCTTGCTTCAACGCCTTCTGGGTCAACCTGGCTGCACTTCTTGCGACGGGGCCGTGGCACCTCGGCAGCGCCTGGGCTGGGGGCTTCGGCATTATCGGCGCCGCCGGCGCGTTCGCCGCTTCGCTGACCGCGCTGGTGATCGGCGTTGTGGTGCTCGATATCGGCGTGCAGGCCGGACTGGTCTCCAACCAGACGCGTGCGTTCGCGGTCGACCCGAAGGCACAGGGGCGCATCAACAGCCTGTACATGACCGCGACTTTCTTCGGCGGTGCCGTTGGCACGGTGATCAGTGGCTGGCTGATGGCACGGTACGGGTGGGAGGGCATCGTCGCCTTTGGTATCGCGCTGGGCGTTGTCGCTTCTGCCGCCCACTGGGTGGGAGCGCGTCGCAACTCCAAGCAGAGCCTAGGTGTCGCCCCGGCACAGTCGTGACACTCGGGCTCCGCCAAATCAGGCCGTCTCCGATCCAAGGAAAGAGGTGACACATGCAACATCGAAAAGCTCGGACAGTGGGCATCGACCACGTTGGTCTCAGCGTAGGCGATCTCGAGCGCTCCCGCCGGTTCTTCGTGGAGTGTCTTGGGTGGGAGGTCGTCGGCGCGAAGCCTGACTATCCGGCGGTGTTTGTGTCGGACGGCGCCACGCGACTGACCCTGTGGGAGGTCGACAAGTCAGGTGGCTACGTCTTATTCGATCGCCGCAAGAACGTCGGCCTCCACCACCTCGCGCTGAAGGTGCCAGACGTGGCCGCGCTGCAGGAGACTTTCTTGCGCGTGTCCAACTGGCCTGGGGTGGAGGTTGAATTTGCACCGGAGTCAGCGCTGGGTGGATCACGTACGCACTGCATGGTGCGCGAACCGGGAGGCGTTCGTGTGGAATTCGTTTGCACGGGGGATGGCTGATGCTGCCCACGCGGGTCGCTTTCAGCGCCATCGGCGAGCGGGCTTGCCTTATAAGCTGACCGAAAGCGGGATAGACAGGCACTAGCGTCGACGTCACCGCCCTCATAGTGGTCAAATCGAACATCATGCGTCCCATATTGGCTGCACGCTTGCGAGGCACACGCTATGGATCGTCTTGATGCCATGAAAGTGTTCATCGCAGCGTTGGATGAAGGCAGCCTCGCCGGCGCCAGTCGGAAGACCGGCCGCTCCGCCGCAGCTGTAAGCCGCGCCGTCGCCTTTCTTGAAGCCCATGTGGGCGTGCCGCTGCTGCACCGGACGACACGGTCCATCAAGCTCAGCGAAGCGGGAGAGCGCTATGCCCAGTCATGCCGAAAGATCCTGGCCGACATGGAGGAAGCGGACCGGCAGGCTGCTGGCGAACGCTCGGTGCCTCGCGGCACGCTGACGATCACCTCCACCGTATTCGCCGGGGTGGAGGTCCTGCGGCCGATCGTCGATTCTTTCATAGACGAATACCCGACGGTCAACGTGCGCATGCATACGCTGGAGCGCCAGGTGAACCTGATCGACGAGGGCATGGACCTCGCCCTGCGCATCACGCATCTGGCCGATTCCACCCTGGTCGCGCATCGCGTAGGCGAAGTGCGCAGGGTTGTGGTGGCGTCACCGCGCTATCTGGCGACGCACCCACGCATCGTAGATCCTGCGGACCTTTCAAAGCACCGGATCATAGCGCTGGCGCATTCAGGTATGGATTCATGGAGCTTCCCGGCGCTGAAGGGCACGTCGGTTCCCCGTACCGTTTCATTCACGCCGCGGCTGGTGATCAACAGCGTGCAGGCCTCCGTCGCGTCGGCCGTCGAGGGGCACGGAGTGACGCGCCTGCTCTCCTATCACGTGGCCCGCGAACTCGATCAGGGCCTGCTGAACATCGTGCTTGCCGACGCGGAGCCGGCGCCGATCCCGGTCAATCTCGTGTCGCCGTATGGCCGTCTTTCCGTGCCGAAGGTTCGCGCCTTCGTGGACTTCGCGCTTCCACGCCTGCGCGCGCATTTTTCAGGCCTGATGCGGCAGGCGTAGACGGTCGCGAGATGGCCGATTCCGTCGCGCTGCGGAAGGATGTCTGCCGAGTAGCGGGGATTCGCTAATCCATGACGCACGCCTAGATTGTGGGCTGTCGGAACCTTCGGACTTATCGATGGTTCTCGCACTCACCCCACATCTTCGAGGTATCGGCATCATGAGCAACCAGCGGAAAGTAGCCATCATTACCGGCGCGTCCCAGGGTATCGGCGCGGGTCTGGTCAAGGCTTTCCTTGATCGCGACTATCGCGTCGTCGCCAACTCGCGTTCAATCCAGCCGTCCGGCAACCCCGATGTCCTGGCGGTCGCCGGCGACATTTCCGACCGAGCGGTGGCCGAGCGCATCATCAAGGGGGCGATCATGCACTTCGGTCGCATCGACACGCTGGTGAACAACGCCGGCGTCTTTACGGCCAAGCCGTTCACCGCCTTCACCGCCGAGGAGTACGCCAAGAACCTGGCCGTCAACCTCAACGGGTTCTTCCATGTCACTCAGCTGGCGATCGGTGAGATGGAGAAACAGGGCAGCGGGCACGTGGTCAGCATAACCACCACGCTGGCCGAGCATGCGATCGACGGCGTTCCGTCGGTGCTGGCGGCGCTGACCAAGGGTGGGCTGAATGCCGCGACCAAGTCGCTGGCAACCGAGTACGCCAAACGCGGCATCCGCGTGAACGCGGTTGCACCGGGCGTCATCAAGACGCCGATGCACGGACCGGAGACGCACGCCGCGCTTGCCTCGCTGCATCCGGTCGGGCGCATGGGCGAGATCAGCGACGTGGTCGGTGGCGTGCTGTACCTGGAGTCCGCCGGCTTCGTAACGGGCGAGATCCTGCACGTCGATGGTGGCCAGAGCGCGGGTCACTGACTTCGGCCAGGGCCGCCCTGCCGTCCTTTCCATTTCCCCGAGGAGAGTTCTTATGCCTATGGTCACGATTCAGATTACCCGCGAGGGCTCCACGCCCAACGGGCGGGCTGTCACCGCCGGAGAGAAAGCTGCCCTGATCAAAGGAACCAGCCTGCTGCTGCTCGACGTCCTCAATAAGCCGCTCGAATCGACCTTCGTCGTGATCGAAGAGGTCGAGATCGAGAACTGGGGGCGCGGGGGCCTGCCCGTAGCCGAGTTCCGCAAGCGGCAGCGGACGAGCCGCAAGTAAATCCGGAGGGCGGGGCGGCCCCGTGCGGCGCCGTCCTCCTCTTACGGCGTGATGGGGACTCCCATCTCCAGCTTCACGAAATACACGGGTAATTGCACCATGAGCACCTTCGAAGCTCGCCATGTTGAAAGTGGTGGACGCGCGTCTGCATTAGGTGTGTGGCAGGCGGTAGTGTCCGGCTTTTGCGCCAGCCTGGCGGGCATTGGCGTCGCGCGGTTTGCGTATACGCCGTTGCTGCCGGCGATCATCGACGCGCACTGGTTCGCGTCGTCGGCGGCGGCCTACCTCGGCGCCGCGAATCTGGCGGGCTACCTGGCGGGCGCACTCTTGGCGCGCCCCATGAGTGAGGCGCTGCCGGTAGCCACTGTGCTCCGCGGCATGATGGTGCTGGCCACCGTCGCACTGTTCGCTTGCGCGCTGCCGGAGTCATTCCTGTGGTTCTTCGTGTGGCGCTTCTGTTCCGGCATGGCAGGGGGCGTGTTGATGGTGCTGGCCGCGCCGGTCGTGCTGTCCCATGTGCCGCCTTCGCGGCGCGGGCTCGCCAGCGGCGTGATTTTCATGGGCGTAGGCGTGGGAATAGCTGCATCCGGGACATTGGTACCCGTGCTGCTCCGCGAGGGCATAACTGCAACATGGCTCGGCCTCGGATTTCTTTCGCTGGTGCTTACAGCCGTTGCCTGGAATGGCTGGGCGACGGCCCCGATGCCCGCAGCTGCAGCCGCGGCGGCGCGGGGACTGCCTGGCCACCGGGTACGCCCGCTGCGAGCGCTTTATGCGGAATACGCCTTGAATGCGGCGGGTCTCGTGCCGCACATGATCTTCCTGGTCGACTTCGTGGCGCGAGGGCTGGGGCAGGGACTTGAGACCGGCGCGGAATACTGGGTCCTGTTCGGACTTGGCGCATCGTTTGGGCCACTCCTCACCGGGCACGTGGCCGACCGCATCGGGTTCACCACATCCCTGCGCCTTGCCTACCTGGTGGAGGCCATAGCTGTCGTGCTTCCGGCTCTCGGACTGGGCACCGGCTGGCTGATGCTTTCAAGTGTCGTGGTCGGCGCCTTTACGCCGGGCATTGTTCCGCTTGCACTCGGTCGGGTGCAGGAACTGCTGGTAGATCACCCATCCGAACGCAAGGCCGCCTGGAGCCGGGCGACGATCAGCTTCGCGGTACTGCAGGCGGTCGGTGCCTATGGCGCGTCCTATCTGTTCGCCAGTACTGAGAGCTATCGCGCGCTGTTCGCGATCGGCAGCACGGCCATGGTGCTTGCCCTCACTGTCGATTTGGTAGTTGGGTCCAACATGCACGGGCGAGAGTCCTGCGCGTGCGCGGGGGATGTCAATTAAGGTGGGTTATCGGGGTAGGGTGGACCGAGGCTGTGCGAAATCGAATGACTGGCACTCGACCGATGACCGATAGTCGTAGATGCAGATCAACAGGCCCGTCGCAGGACTCCGGTCAGCGCTGTGCCTGGCGCGACCGTGTTGAACACGGTGCCGTACTTCTTGACGTTCTCGTGCAGCAGTTCGAGCCGGTGTTCGCTCTCATCGGTATCGATCAGAATCTCGTAATCGATGGATTCCATTCGTGGCGGCGCATCCTGACGTACGCCGCGTACTCGAACCTCCACACCGCGCAAGTGAAATTTGAGGATTGGCGTAACGCGCTCGATGCCCTTGATGATGCACGCAGAAAGTGCCGCCAGTAGCAACTCGGCCGGATTGAAGGCATCGCGACGACCGGCCAGATCGGTGTCCAGCGTGATGTCAGCATCCTTGCAGTGCGCCACGCCGCCGTGCGCATCAACGCGCCTCGCGCTAACACTGAATGTCATCTTTTTCGAAATCTCAGCCATGGCTTTTCCTCAGATAACCTCTCAGCGGCGAATCTCGCCATATCCAGCGTCTACCTTCGCCCGAGGTGCGATCTGACGCTGGGCCAGCGAACGCATGGCCTGGTCGATCTGGGCCGCGGCCTGGGCGGCGAATTCCGGTCCCGGGGAATGTGCGGTCCTGCAGTCGTCTCGACCAGGAATCCCGTGCTTGGATTCTAGCCCGGCAGGGGCAAACCCGCGCGGTGGGCAGACGGGTATCTCGCGAGGCCAATCTTGACCATGGTGAACACGGCGGCGAACGTGGCGGATGTCACGGAGGTTGCGCACCTGCTGCATGGCAAGGAACGGCAGGTGTTCGGCGATGCCGGTTACATTGGGGCGGAGGAGCGGGCACCGAAGCGGGGTCGGAAATTCTGGATCGCGGCCAAGCGTAGCGTGGTGAAGGCCATCGACGACCCCAAGCTGCGCGCGATCACCGCGCAGTTGGAGCACGTCAAGGCGTCGATCCGCGCGGCGGTGGAGCATCCGTTCCGGGTGCTGAAGCGGCAATTCGGTTACGTGAAGGTGCGCTACAAGGGCCTGGCCAAGAACGGCGCACAGGTGACGACGCTGTTCGCGCTGGTGAATCTGTGGATGGCGCGCGGGAGGTTGTTGCAGCCGCAGTAGGATCATTGCGTTACAGGGGGCAGCAGCGGCGCGAAGGGCGACGGGATTTGGCCGGGAAAACGGCGTTTTCTGCCGGAGCGGGATCAATCGCACGTCGAGGCTACGTGGCGGCGATTGATCAGACCTTCCCTAGTGGAGAAATACCGCCTGGATCGGGATCTGTACGAAACCCTACAACGTGGTCCAGCACAACCCCATCTAAGGCTCTTGAAGCGCGACCGGACAGAACCATTGATATCGGTCATGATCGACGCGGCCGACATTGCCAGCAACACCAATCCGAGGTGTTCTCCGAGGGGCATGATGGCGGCGTCGGCGCGTTCTCACAAAACGAGACCGTCCATTTGCCGGACGTAGGAGCCGCACGACCTGCTTCTTCTCTTTTGCCGAGGGGTTGATATCTCCGCTGGCCAGACCCGTCCTACCGCTCATCACTGTACCCGCACCGGCCACCACGAATCGCCGGCAGCCGCACGATACCGACCGCATCATGAACTGTGAGGGTGGTAACACCCCATCGGTGATGTCCCCATTCTGCATCTCCAAAGGGCTCCCCATGTCTCTCTGGCGTAGGAGCACTCGTTCTTCACTGGCTTACTTAATACGCGCGGGAATTACTAATGAACCATTACCGCCTACTCCCCCGACTGGTCACCAGCTGCCTGTTGACCTTCCTCGGTGTATCAAATTCGCAGGCCGCCACCACGACAGCAACTACCCTCAATGTCTTTGCCCCCGGGGTAATTTCCGGCCCGGCCAACGATGCCGCAGCCACATTCATGCCGGATGGCCGCACCGTCTTTTTCTTCCGCAGCAATGGTGTCGACTACGACATCATGACCTCGCGCTTCGACGGCAAGCGCTGGCTGCCATCGCGAGTGGCGCCATTCTCTGGCCGCTGGCGTGACCTTGAACCGGTGGTTTCGCCCGACGGGCGCTTTCTCGTCTTTGCCTCCAACCGCCCTGTAGACGGCAGCAACAAACCACTCGACGGCCACTGGAACGACAAGCTATACGCCGAACGCGGAGGAAACCTTTGGCGCGTCGACCGTCGAGGCAACAGTTGGAGCCGACCGGAGCGCCTTCCAACCATCGTCAACCGCTTCGATTCCACGTTTAGTCCCGCACTCGCGCTCGACGGCACGCTGTACTTCATGGCTGCCACCGGTGCACATGGCCGCTTCCGCCTGTATCGCACGCCATTTGCGCGCGGCCAATACGGTACGCCAGAGCCGCTACCTTTCAGCACCGGCCAGTGGTCGGACATGGACGCTGCGGTGGCACCAAATCAGTCGTTCATCGTGTTTGCCTCCACTCGGCCACCGACACCGGCAGACAAGGCCGAGGTCTTCATCTCGTTCCGCCATGGAAAGCTCTGGAGCCGCCCGCAGCCAGTCGGCGCGGCCATCAATATGCTGGCTCCGATCATCGAACTGCGTTTAGGCGCAGACGGCCATACGCTCTACCTGACCAGCCGTCACGTCATTCCCCCCGCAGGCTATCCAAAGAGCGTCGCCGAAAGCACGGCTGGCCTCCATCAGATGGACCGCTGGAATAACGGCAGCGCCAACATTTGGAAAGCCGATCTGGCACCGCTGTTACCGACGCTGCGCGCGCGCGCGACATGGCCGGCTCCCTCCCAACCCATACCGCTCACGAACGATTAGTCGTACTGCGTTCTCGCGCTTGAGGAGGAAATCGGTGGCTATGAAGCGGTGGGGCGCGCCGCGGGTGATATTTCGCCCTTGTATTCAGGTCTTGCGCGGCTCCTCGGGCCTATGCCAGCCAGATCGCTTATGCCGAGAACGCCACACGCGCTTGGGACATGGCGCTCTATGCTCTTCCGCTCGAGCCGGGCGACCGGATAATCACCCCCAGCTCCGAATATGTCTCGAACTACCTAACCTTCTTGCACCAGGCGCGTCGCTGTGGCGAGGCATCACCCAGGACCAAGTCAACGCGGCCGCGGACAGGCTGGTCGCCGCCGGCGACAAACCGACCGTGGAAAAAGTGCGCGCGGCCTTGGGCACCGGCTCGCCGAACACGATCACGCGCATGCTGGACACGTGGCGCAATGGGTTGGCGGAGCGCCTGCAGAACGTTCTGCAGCTTCCAGAACTCCCGGCGGAAGCAGGGCAGGCCATGACCGCGCTCTGGAAGTTGGCCGTGGCGCACGCGGAACGCCTCCTCCAAGCCCGGCTGGCCGAGGACCGAGCCGCCCTTTCGGCGAGCGAGGCCCGTCTCCAGGAGGAACGGGCGCACTGGACGGCCACCTTGGCCGAAGCCGAAGGTGGCCAAGCGCTATTACTTCACCCAGGATCTCAGGCAGGCGTAGTTCTGGCGCTTCATGACGTGTGCCCCCCTACCTTTCCACCGAAGAGGTAACGCAATGGACTTGAAGACGTGGCAAGCAATGACCCGCAAGGGCATCGATGAAGCCCTGACGCGATCCCTAAGCAGGGAAGTCTTCGGCGGCTGGCAGGAGAACACGATTACGTGCGAGGTGCTCGCAGCAATCCATACGACCGAACTCATCACTTGGTCCGGCAACGGGGTTCGCGCAGGCTACCGCGTATTCAAGGCGAGCGGAGCGCACGAAACCGCCAACGGCGACATCGCGATGTGCATCGAATTCGAATCGACCGCTGGCAACAAAGCCGTCGCTACCAAATATTTTGAAGCCAAGAAACGCTACCTGAAGAGCCGCAGCTACGATGCCCTTGACGACGATCAACTTAGCCGCATGCAGCTAAAGCCTGGCCACGAGGTCCTTCTGTACAGCTTCGCGGAGGAATTTGAGGGCGCGCGAACTGGACAGGCATGGAGCCTTCCTACACCGCTCGCCATGCTGCTCAAGGAAGGCGGCCCGGGCGCGTTGCACGGTGGCGCCAGTTCGTTCTGGGTCGCCTTGCAACTGGCTCTCTATGGACGGGGCTTGAACTGGGACCCGGACGCGGCCGATGCCTTCGCGGGCGCCTATTCAGGCTTCTCAACCGAACCTGGTTTCGGAATCGTGGCCCGCGTCGGCTCACCCGATTTTGTGAACGAATTGGATCACAGCCTTGGGCCGGAAGGGTACGTACCGTTCAGCAAATCGGATTGGTCCGAAGACGACGACACGCCTAAGGGACCAGGCTCCACCAACAGGTTTAGATAGCGACTAGTTGAACGTGAGGGACAAAGCCGCGGTGCGGTGAACCACTGCGGCGTGTGCTGCCGACATCGTTGGCAGATTGGCGCCTGGCGGCCCGCGAGGCCAGGTAATCTAGGCTTGGGCGCCGACCGAGCAGCGCCTTAGCGGCATAGAAACTTAGGCAGAGTTTTTCCGGTTGCACAAGTTTGCTGGCAGTTGGCGCCGGTGGCATACGTTTCTTGGCTCAAGTTGCATAAAACTTCGGTCGATCCGGCCTAAGTTTCTTGGTCGCATTCACATGGGAAGGCGCAAGCTTTATCAATCAAATCAATGAGTGGCGCGAACATCTGCGTTTGGTCACGAACCCAAAAGCCTGACTCCGAGCGTGGCGAGGCGCTTCCAGAATTGGACATAATATACATTATGCGCAATCAAGGAGACGCCCAAGGTCAAGGCTAGGCGCCCTCGGACGCGCACCTGGTACCTCTCCCCTGAGGGCTTCCGCGAGCTTCGGCACAGCTGCTTCCTGAGCCCCAAGGCGTGCGCCGAGTTTCTGGGCGTGTCGCTGCGGACGGTACGGCATTGGGACGCCGGCCGCTGCCGGGTGCCGTGGTCCGTGGTCCGGCTGTTGCGCCTGCGGCGGCTGGGCGAGATCGGCGGCCTGCATGCCGGCTGGGACGGCTGGATGTTGAACAGCCGCACCGGCGAACTGGTGAGCCCGAACGGCTACGCCTTCCAGCCGCAGCGCCTGGCCTGCTGGACGGTGGTCTGTGAGCAGGCCCGGTTGTGGCGCGAGGACTATGAACGCCGCGCCCTTGGGGGTGTGGGGGCCTTGGCCCCCGCGAGGCCGCAGGCCGTGACGCTTCAACCCGAAGTCTGGGAGGCGGAAGTCATCACCGAAGCGTTGCCCTCCCCTCCGATCGAAGCCGATTCCACGCTGACCGCTCTGCTCGCCCTCGGGCGCGCGTTGGAGCGTGTCGACCTTCTGGCGCCCATGCTCCGGCTACTTCCCGCCGAGAGAGCCGCCACGCCGGCAGGCGCCGGTACAGCCGAGCAGGCGCCGCCGCCTGCCGGCGTGGCGGCGACTTCGCCGGCTCTGGCCGGAGGTGGCCGCCAGAAGGTGGATGCGGCTCCGGCCGACTTTAGGTACCTGCGGGCTGTGGATTCCGGCCAGGTCATCGACCCGGTAAGCTCTGCGGATGCTCGCCGGCCTGACTCCCCCGCCCTCGACCCTCTCTCCCGCACCGCGCCAGCTCGCTGGGTCCCGACGTTTAACAAGGGACTAAAGCCCGAAATCTGGTGTCAAACTGGTGGCAATCTGCCACCACACGGTCTAAGCTCACTTCCTGCCGATACCACACCGGAAGGAAGCCTATGAGCACCAGCACGCTACGCCTCACCGACGAACTGCAGGCGGATGCCAGCCGCTATGCGGAACGCCTCGGGATTTCCCTCAACGCCCTCTGCGCGGTCGCCTTGCGCGACTACCTGGACGCGCGTGTGCCGTTGGCACCGCTGCATCAGGGCGCGGCGGTGCCAACGGTAACCCGGCTGTCCGGGACTAAAGCCGCTTCCGCCCTAGATGCACTCAGCCTGCCACCGGGCAGGAGTCAATTTGCAACCAGTGTGACACCGCGCGTCAAGGTTGGTGCTAACGACCCGTGTCCGTGCGGTAGTGGCGAGAAGTTCAAGCGGTGCCACGGGAAACCGGGCACCTGACAAGGTGAGGCCCCCGTCTGCCTGCTAGCTCGGCGGGGGCCTCGGGTACAACTACAGCAGGGGCGTGAGCCCCAAGGGATCATCGCATGAAAGCGCATGAACGTCGGCAACAGGAACGTATCGTCGGGATCTGGAGGGGCCTCCTCGCCAAGCTGGTTGAGCTTGGCCCGGAAAGTGAGTCGCGGGAGGATTTGGACGGGTACGGCGAGGTTAAGGATTATCTCCTCGACCGCATCGCGGTCGTGGAGAAAATCCTGTCGCGGGACGCCCGGGAGAGGAAGGGAAAAAGGGCAAGAAAACCTGCTTCGTCGCGCCTTAATGGGAACGGTTTGCACGCCGGAGAAAATGCCGCTGATAATCCCGTCTCGGCGGAGGTTGCAAATGGCTGAGGAAACCGGCGTCAGGTATACATTATGCGCAATTAGAGAGGCGCGCTGCTTTCAGGCATGAAAGCGCATGGCCACGTCGCAGCGCTGGTAATGGGAACCAAAGAGCCGCATCACCTCCGGGTCATGCTCGAACCCCAGCTTTTCGTAGAGGTGGACGGCGGCGGCACACTTGCGGTTGGTCAGCAGGTAGAGCTGATCGGCGATCCCCATGGTTCGGGAGCGCTCGATCGCCTTGGTCAGCAGGAACTCGCCGACCCCGCGTCCGCGCGCGGCCTTGGAGACTCCCATCTTGGTCAGCTCCCACCAGCCGCCGTCCGACTTCATGATCGCGCACGTCCCCACCACGCCGAGGTCGGGGGTCTCGGCGAAGAGGATCGCACCTCCCTGGTCGATGATCTGCTTTCGCGGTTCGGACAGCAGCCGGATGTCGTGAGCCTCCAACGCGAACATCTCTTCGATCCATTCGGCGTTGATCCGATAGAACGCCTCGGCCAGCTCGTCCGAGAAGTCCCGCACCGTCAGTTCGGGGGCCAGGGTCCGATCCGTCAGTGACCGGTGGTCGAGTTGTGTCTCCACCTCGGCGATTGCTTCCAGAAGCTCCCGATGTCGCCCACCGCAAACCGCGATCGCAGCGGTCTCCACCCGTGGCCAGAGGCCATGTTCAAGGCGATCCATCAGAGCAGCGCCGGCCGGCGTGAGCGACAGCAGCTTGTGACGCCCATCCCGTCCCGTGGGACTGACGCTTATGAGGCCTTCCTCGACCAGTGCCTGCAGGCCGCGGGTGGCGGTCGGCTGGCTGATCCGCAGGTGCCGGGCGATCGCGCCGACCGTTCGCGGACCTTCCCGGCGCAACACCGCGAGCAGCGGCTGTTGGGCAGGTTGAAGCGGCAAATCCATCTTCTGAAGGATCGCGCTCGCCTCGGTTTGCAGTCTGTCCCCAAGTCGTTTCAGGCGACTTCCGAGGAACAGCACGCCGAGGTCTGCCAGGGTGTCGGTGACCATAGCCCATGTCTCGCCCAATAAATATAGCTAGCTATATACATGGCGATCTAAATGGACGTCAAGCTGGCAGTTCGTGCCCATCCCCTGCCGCCGCGCCTCGCCGGACGACGGCGCAGACCCTAGTCCTTGTCGGGAGCTCGGCTGCGATGTTTTGACGTTGGGGCATGTCCTGCCGCTGTTGCAACGTCGTGTCGCGGACCGGCCGGGCGACGACCGCTGCGGCAACCTTGGAGCAAGCCTTGATCACGCGCCTCGGCGCGCTGGCCGCTGCCGGATCGTCCCTGCTGCGCTCGGACAACGGAGCAGCAGGAGTTCATCACTCCGCGCTGCCCGCAGCAGAACGGCATGGTCGAACGCGCTATCCACACGCTGAGGAAGCCATGCGCGCATCGGCACCGCTCCGGGAGCCTGCGGCGTGCAATGCGGGCGATCGGCGACTGGATCGCGTTCTGCAACCACCGGCGCCCGCGCCACGCGCCGGGGTAGCGGCGTGGCCTGAGCAGGAGCTGCCGGGTCATCGCACGATCCCAGGCGGCTCGGGAGGGACGTGCGGTCGACCTATTTCACTTCACGCCAGCTGCCGTCCGGCTGCCGGCATGCGGTGCCGTAGATCTGCTGGCGCTGGCCGCCGACGATCGCGTCCATGGTGTATTCGCGGCACGGGCCGCCACTTTCCTCGTAGGTGCGGGTGGGCGTGACCTCGTACTGGTTGCCAGTATCCGGATTGCGCCACTCGGTGGGCACGCCGGTGCGCACGCCTTCAAGCACCTGCGCCGTTTTCAGGCGGTCGGTGTCGTCCATCGAGCGACCCATCGCGCCACCCAGCATCGCGCCCGCCACCGCGCCGACGATGGTTGCGGCTGTGCGGCCGCTGCCACCACCGATCTGATGACCCAGCACTCCGCCCAGTGCGCCACCGATCAGCATCCCGCCCTGCTCCTGGGTTGGCGGCGTGGCGCAAGCAGCCACCAGCAACCCCAGCGAGAGCCCCATCACTCTCTTCATCATGCATGCCATGTCATTGCTCCCGTCGGCACCGCGCTGGGACGCGGAGCAAACACGCCCGCGTGGCGGCCGTCGCGGTGATGACGGCACGCGCGGGAAATTCTGCGCGGAGCGCACAGGTGCCCCGGTTGATCCACGTCAAACGACGTGGCCGTAAACGGAACATGGCACGTAGTCGATGCGTGCGCTCCGCGGGGCACAAGGTCTACCCGCCTTCTCGCTGATGCCTGCGGCGTCGACGTTTAAACAGGCGCGGATTCCCGGCAGGTCATCGTCCAGCCCCTGCAATGCCCCCGGGCCACAGGCCGTTGCCGCGGCAGACGGAGCGGTTCAGCGTTCGACCACATCGGGACCGCCGCCTTCGGTTGATTACAGTCAATACGACTGCCGGCATGTCACCTAGGCTGAGGCGATCCCTGGCACACGAGGCTGGCCCATGCCCCGCATTCCATCCGTTGCAGCCCCGGCAAGCACAGGGAGGCTGCGTGCGGAGAGGCCGGTGGATGAGGCGACGGCAGCAAGCGGGGGCCAGCCACAGTCCGGCCCTTCCCCATGACCGCGCTGACCTTGCTGGCCTATATCAGCGCCGCCCTGCTGCTTCAATTGCTGGCGGGCATCGGCATGGCCGTGTGGCGGCGGCGCCGTGGCGAGGCCGGCGCCATGCCACTGCCTGCAGCACCGTCCGCCCATGTCGCCTGGACGGGCTGGCGGGAGTTCCGGGTGGTACGCCGCGAATTCGAGGACTCCAGCCACAGCCAGTGCTCGTTCTATCTGGCACCGCTGGATGGCGCGATGCTGCCGCCGTTCCTGCCCGGCCAATTCCTCACCTTCGCCGTCAACGCCGGAGCCGGGCAAGGCAGTCCGCTCGTGCGCTGCTATTCGCTCTCCGAACTGCCGGACCCGGTGCACTACCGCGTCACGGTCAAGCGCGCGCTGGCGCCGCCAGGCCAGCCGGAACTTCCGCCCGGAAAGGTCTCGAACCACCTCCACGACACGGTCCAGGTTGGCGACGTGCTCAAGGTGAAGGCGCCGACAGGCCGGTTCGTGCTGGATCCCGCCGCCGATATGCCCGTGGTGCTGATCGCAGGTGGCATCGGCATCACCCCCTTGCTGTGCATGCTTCGATGGTGCCTCGCCGAGCGGCCCGGGCGCAGCGTGCATCTCTACTACGGCGTGCGCACTGCGCAGGAGCTGGCGTTCGGGGAACTGCTGGCGGAACTGGCGCGAACCCACCCAGCCTTCCACCTGCACGTGGTGTGCAGCAATCCCGCGACCGATGACCGCAACTGCCCGCATACCGGATACATCGACGTGCCCTTGCTGCGCCAGACCCTGCCGGCAGGGCACCACCAGTTCTACGTGTGCGGACCGACGCCCATGATGGAGAGCCTGGTGCCGGCGCTCGCCGACTGGGGCGTGCCGGTGCAGGACATCCATTTCGAGACATTCGGGCCGGCCTCCATCCGCCTCGGCGCCACCGGAGCCACGCAAGACCAGGCCGAGACGAACGCACGGTTCGAGGTGGCGTTCCGCCGTTCCGGCCGGACCCTGACCTGGGATGGGCAGGACGCGTCGCTGCTCGATTTCGCGGAACGCCACGGCGTCTCCGTCGAATCAGGCTGCCGCGCCGGCAGTTGCGGCAGCTGCGAGACGGTGCTGATCGAGGGAACCGTCGGCTACGCGCATACGCCCGACTACCCGGTAACCCCAGGCCGGTGCCTGCTGTGCGTGGGCATCCCGCGATCGCCACTGGTGCTCGACGCATGAGCTCGATGAAAGCCCAATTGCTTCTGCGCGAGGTAGTGCCGTTCATGCTGTCGCTGGCCTTGCTCGCCGGCCTGGCGCTGCTGCTCGATGCCCTGCTGCACTACCTCGGCCTGGTCTGGGTAGGCCGCTATCTGGGCATTCCCGGGGTGCTGCTGATCATCGGCTCGTTTGGCTACTCGTTGCGCAAGCGGCAACTGATTCACGTGGGCCAGCCATTGCTGCTGCTGCGATTGCACCAGCGCATGGCCTGGCTCGGCTCGCTGCTGGTGCTGGTGCATGCCGGCATCCACTTCAACGCGATCCTCGGCTGGCTGGCGGTGTGGGCGATGCTCATCAACTTCGGCAGCGGCCTGACCGGGAAATTCCTGCTGGAACGCTCGCGCAAGCGCCTGCTCGCAGTCCGGGAAAAGCTGCAGCGGCAGGGCCTGAGCGACGCCGACCTCGACGAGCGCCTGCACGTCGACATCATGACCTTCGATGTGGTCAAGCAATGGCGCCGGGTGCATTTCCCGATTGCCCTGGCGTTCGGCGTGCTGGCGCTGGCCCACATCGTCAGCATCTTCCTGTTCTGGGGATGGAAATGAAGCGCCGCTGGCTGCTGCTGGTGATCGGATTCGACCTGCTGGTGCTGCTGGGGCTGGCCTTTGTCTACCCGAACCTGATGATCAGCCCCGGGCCGCTGACGCCAGCCCATGCGGCCCTCGCCGACGATTGCTTCGCCTGCCACGCGCCGCTGCGCGGCGCAGCTGCGAATCGCTGCACGGCCTGCCACGCAGTGGCCGATATCGGGCGACGCACCACCACGGGCATCCTGATTCCTCCCAAGGCGGGCAGGTTGCCGTTCCACCAAGCGTTGGCGCGACAGGACTGCATGGCCTGCCATACCGAGCATGCGGGAGTAAAGCTCACCCAGCCGCCCCACCCCGTGTTCACCCACACGCTGCTTGACGGCGGCATTCGCGAGCGCTGCGCCAGCTGCCACGCGCCACCGGCCAACCCGTTGCATCGGCAAGTTGGCGGCAACTGCGCCCAATGCCACACACCCGAGCATTGGAAGCCTGCTGCGTTCAGACACAGCCTGCTCGCCGTCGACGTGCAGCAGCAATGCGCGGCGTGTCATGCGCCGCCGAAGGACGCCCTGCACCGGCAGATCGACGGCAACTGCCAGCAGTGCCACGGCACTGCGCAATGGAAACCCGCCACCTTCGACCACGCCCGATACTTCCCGCTGGTGGGCGAACACAACGCTCCCTGCGCGACGTGCCACGCCAGCGGCGACTTCAGCCGCTATACCTGCTACGGATGCCATGAACACACCCCGGAGAAAATCCAGGCCGAACACCGGGAGGAAGGAATCCGCGACACCACCGATTGCGTCAGATGCCACCGTCGTGGCGACGCCGAATCCGGGCGCGAGGACGACGACTGAGACGGGGGCGCGTGCAGGCCTTGCGGACGCGGGCACCCTCGCACTCATCACACCTGCCCTGCGCCGCCATCCGCCACGAGTTCGATGCCCGTGACGAAGGACGATTCCCCGGACGCGAGGTAGAGCACCGCCCTGGCGATGTCCGCTGGCGTGCCCATGCGGCCCATCGGCACCGTGGCGCGCAGCTTGCGCTTGAGTTCGCCGAGATTGCGCGCAGTCAGCCAGCCCGCCGAGCCCGGGCGTGTCGATCGGCCCCGGGCTGATCACATTGACGCGGATGTCGCGGTCCTTCAGGCGGCGTGGCGCCGTGGAAATGGAAATGCCACTTGTCGCGCAGCAGCCACACCTACTACCACATCGCCGATGCCTGGCAGCAACGCATCCATGAACACGACGCCGTCGACTTCGTGGGGGTACTGCGCGGCGTAGGCGCAGGCCACCATCAGGCCGAGGTCGTGGCCGACCAGGTTCACCTTGCAGAAGCCGAGCTTCCGGACCAGCGCGTGGATGTCGCGTGCCACGGTGGCCTTGTCGTACCCCTTGTCGAGCATGCCGGAGTCGCCCACGCCCGGGAGGTCCGGGGCGATCACCACCCTGCCCTCGCCCAGCGTGTCCGTCAGCGGACGCCACACGCGGCTCGTTTCGGTGTAGCCGTGCAGCAGGACGACCGGAGTGCCGTTCCCCGCACCGGGTTCGAGGGAGTGCAGCGTCACGCGTTCGTGTGACCGCATAGCGGCCTTGCGCGATGGGCCTCCTGCCGCCGCATGGCCATCGGCACGATGGGCGCGGTGGCGGCGAAGAACGGTGCCACGGCTTGTCGAACAGGACTCGCGGCGCCCCCCGCAGGTAGCCACCGTTGCCGCGCGGATCGCGGCAACGGTGGCTGCGACGTTACAGCTGGCTCATGCCGCCGTCGATGACGATCTCGCTGCCGACGATGAACGCCGACTCCGGCGACGCCAGGTGCAGCACAGTGGCGGCGATTTCCTCCGGGGTGCCGAAGCGCCCCAGCGGCACCTGCGCCTGGATCTGCGCGGCGGTCGCTTCCAGCGTCGCCTTGTCCAGGCCCAGCTTGCCGTACAGCGGCGTGGCCACCGGGCCCGGGCTCACCACGTTGACGCGCACGCCGCGCGGCAGCAGCTCGGCCGACAGGGTCTTGGCCAGGGTGATCAGCGCGGCCTTGCTGGCGGCGTACACCGACGAATTCGGCATGCCGATGTGCGCGTTGATCGAGCCGTTGATGACGATGGACGCGCCGGCGTTCAGTTGTGGCAGCAGCGCCTGCAACTGGAAGTAGGCGCCCTTCACGTTGGTGTCGAAGCTCTGGTCCCACAGCGCCTCGTCGACGTCGGCGAACGGCGCGAACCTGGCGCTGCCGGCGTTGATGAAGACGGCATCGAGCTTGATCGACTGCGCGGCCAGGTCGCTGGCGAGCTGACGCGCCTGGGCGACCGAGCCGGCGTCGTTGCGCAGGGCGATCGCGTTCGGACCCAGCGCCGACAGTGCCGCGGACAGTGCCTTGGCGTCGCGGCCGGTGACGACCACGCGGGCGCCTTCGGCCGCGAAGGCCCTGGCCGCGGCCAGGCCGATGCCGCTGCTGCCGCCGGTGACGAGGATGGATTTGTTGGCGAAACGGTTCATGGTGAGCTCCTGGTTGGAAAGGACGTTCGGTGGCTTGCTTGAACGTGGAAGCATGCTGCGCCGGGCCGCGCGCTTTGCCGTACCATCGGATCGACGAACTCGTTCGAAGAGATTGCACATGCTGACCGAGGACGAACTGGCCCTGCTGGAAGCCATCCGCGAGACCGGCAGCCTGTCGCGCGCCGCGGCGCGGCTGGGACGGGCGCCATCGACCGTCTCGCACGCCGCGAGGCAGCTCGAATCGCGTTTCGACGCGCTGCTGTTCGACCGCCGGCGCTATCGCCTGCAGCTCACGCCGGCTGGCCATCTGCTGGCCGAGGAGGCCGCGCGGTTGATGCACGACGTCGCCCGCCTCACGCGGCGCGTGAAGCAGGTCGCGGGTGGTTGGGAAGACCGGCTGCACATCGTCACCGACGAGGTGCTGGAGTTCGATACGCTGCTACCCGTCGTGAAGGCCTTCGACGCGCTGAAATCCGGGGTTGGCCTGCGCATCACGCACGAGGTGCTCGGCGGCACCTGGGAGGCGCTGCGCGACGGTCGCGCCGACCTGGTGATCGGCGCCACCAACGAGCCGCCGGTGATCCCCCAGCTCCGCTGGTTCGAGCTTGGCCGGATGGAATGGGTGTTCGCGGTGTCGCCGCGGCATCCGCTGGCCAAGGCAGACGAGCCACTGAGCCAGCAGGAGGTGAGTACGCATCGCTCCGTGGTGGTCGCCGACTCCTCGCGCGGAACCAGCCGGGCCTACGGCGTGCTCGGCGGCCAGGCCACGCTCGCGGTGCCGACCATGCACGCGAAGATCCTCGCGCAGCGCGACGGGTTGGGCGTGGGCTGGCTGCCCCGGCACCGCGTCTCCGCCCTGCTCAAGGGCGGCGCGCTGGTGGAAAAGGCGATGGCCGACCCGCGCGAGCCGAACGTGCTGTTTGCCGCCTGGCGCGGCGACCACGAGGGGCGCGCGCTCGCCTGGTGGCTGGAGCAGATCCGGCAGCCTCGGCTTGCCAGGCGGCTGATCGACGGGATTCCGGTACCCCTCTGAGCGGCCCATGCAGGGGGCCCGGAGTCCGCACTGCCGGCGGGTTCCCGGCCGGAAACCCGCCCGTTGAAAGTCGCGCCGGCCCGTTCCTGTAGTTGACCGGGCCGGCCGGCGTTGCCGTCAAGCCGACCATGGGGAGAGGCACCATGCATCGCGCCGCCTACGGTCGTCGCCCCGCATCGTCCTTAAGCGGCTCGGGCGTGGCTTGTCCAAAAGCGCCCGGCTTGTCCCGGATGCTCATGGATGCGCATCGCCCGGCCGCCGCCGCTTGCGCCGCCCGCTCCAGGCGATTCAAGGCGCGGCCGGACACGATTCGGCAAGCGCCCCGCTCTCCGCAGCGCGGGCGAGATTGTGGCGAATGGAATCCTCGGGGGTTTCCCACAACTCGCCGCGTTCGGCGCAGCGCGCACCGAAGTCGAACAGCGCGTGCATGTGCTCCGGGCTGAAATCGACGAAGCCCGCCTTGGGGTATGCGGGCGGTATCTCGGTGAGCCGGAACCGCATGTGCTGCCGATGGGCGTAGTCCATGGCCAGCAGCAAGCTTTCGCGCATCTTGTAGGTGAGGTCGGCGTCGAAACTGCGCGACAGCACGTCGATGGTGTTCAGCGGCGTCTCCAGCGGCTTCTGGGCCAGCTTGCCGTTGACGATGACGTACAGATTCACCGGCAGCCTGCCGGCCTTCCCCGCCGGCAGCAATTGCGCCACGTGCGGCGCGGCGAACAGCGACGTGGTGATGCTGCCGTCCACGTGCATCTCGTCATAGTCGCGCCCGTCCTCGCGCACTTGGATCAGCACCGGCGGGAAGATGCCGGGCACGCTGGCCGAGGCCACCAGCACTTCGCGGAACAGCTTCAGCGCCGGCTTGCCGCCCTGCGCCGCGATCTCCCCCATGTTCCACAACACGGTTTCGCGCTTGTCCAGGTCGGTGGTGGCGACGAACAGCAAGCGCCCCTTGCGCCACCCGGCCGCCACCGCCTGCAGCATGGCGTCGGTGACATAGTGGTCGACCAGTCGCTGCAAGGCACTGTGCCGTGTGGCGCCGCCGGGGAAAAACAGCCGCGCGATTACGGTACGTAGCTTGCCGTGCATCAGGTCGAGTCTCGGGTTGCCATCGAAGGCGGCCTTCAGCTCCGGATCCCACTCCGGACCGAGGAAGGCGAACGGCGCAAGCAGCGCACCGGCGCTGACGCCGGTGACCACCTCGAACTGCGGCCGCTGGCGGACTTGCGTCAGGCCTACCAGCGCTCCCGCGCCAAACGCTCCGCCTGATCCGCCGCCGGAGAGCACGAGATAGTCGATGCTGCCGTCGTCCGCGGCCTGCGCCAGACGACCGAAGACCACCGGCATGCGCCGGTTGTATGTCGCGCGATCGATGGTGAGCAGGCGGATGTCCGGCGGAAATCCCGCAGGGGCGGCACGCGGCGCCAGTTCGGGAGGCGGCGGCAATCGCGGCGCCGACGCGCAGCCGCAGAGAACGCCGAAGGCGGCGCACAAGGCGGAAGCATGCGCAATGCGGACCATGCCCTTTCCTCCGGCGACCAGCGTCCATCTGGGATGGTATCGCCCGACGACGCAGCAGCAACAGCATGTGGCAACCGCCTCGCGTCATCAAGCGGGCGGAGCGCCGCCCGCACGGTGGCTCCGGGACGTAGCCACACAATGCGTCTTCGACCGCCAGCCGGTCGCTGCGGAGCGGCGCTGCCCGATGAGAGCGACGTCCCGCGCGACCGGCTTCCACGGTACAGTCCGCACGCGGCGAAGGACACCGGCCACCACAGGCAAGTCGCCATCGACCATGCACGACACTGCTCTCGTACTGTTCCGGCGCGACCTCCGACTGGCCGACCAGCCCGCGCTGGTCGCCGCCTGCGCCGCACACGAACGGGTGCTGCCGGTGTATCTGCACGCCCCGCACGAGGAGGCGCCCTGGGGGCCCGGCGCGGCCAGTCGCTGGTGGCTGCACCGCTCGCTCGAAGCCTTGCAGCAGCGCCTCGCGGCGCAGGGCGCCACGCTGCACGTCGCGCGCGGCGACAGCCTGCCCACGCTGCGTGCGCTGATCGCTGCCAGCGGCGCCTGCGCGGTGTACTGGAGTCGCCGCTACGAGCCTGCCGCGATCGCGTGCGACGCCCGACTCAAGGCGGCCTTGCGCGCCGACGGCAACGCCGTGCACAGCGTTCCCGGCAACCTGTGGTGCGAGCCGTGGCAACTGGCCACGGCAGAGGGCCAGCCCTATCGCGTGTTCACGCCGTACTGGCGCAAGCTGCGTGCGCAACTGACGGACGAGCCGCCCTTGCCCGAGGTGCGCGCCCGCACCTGGCTGCGCTTGCCCGGCAGCCTGCCGCTGGAGGCGCTGGAACTCCTGCCGCGCATTCCCTGGGCCGACGGACTGGCCGGGCAGTGGCAGCCCGGCGAAGCCGGCGCGCAGGAACTGCTGGAGGTGTTCGCCGACGACGCCCTGGCCGACTACGCGGACGGCCGCGACCTGCCCGCGCGACACGGCACCTCGCGCCTGTCGCCGCACCTGCATTTCGGCGAGATCACGCCGCGCCAGATCCGGCACGCCCTGCAGGCGCGCGCCGGGCGCAACGATGCACGCCGCCGGCCCGACCCCGAACCCTATCTGCGCGAACTGGGCTGGCGCGAGTTCGCCCACCACCTGCTCTACCACTTCCCCGGCACGCCCACCGAAAACTTCAACCCGCGCTTCGATGCCTTCCGCTGGGTCGACGACGATGCCGCTGCCCTGCGCCGCTGGCAGCGCGGCCGCACCGGCATCCCGCTGGTGGACGCCGGCATGCGCGAGCTGTGGCACACCGGCTGGATGCACAACCGCGTGCGCATGATCGCGGCAAGCTTTCTCACCAAGAACCTGCGCCAGCACTGGCACCACGGTGCGCGCTGGTTCTGGGACACGCTGGTGGACGCGGACCTCGCCAACAACACGCTGGGCTGGCAGTGGGTCGCGGGTTGCGGCGCCGATGCCGCACCGTATTTCCGCGTGTTCAACCCGTACACGCAGGCGGCGAAGTTCGATCCCGAGGCGGCCTACCTCAAGCACTGGCTGCCCGAGCTGGCCGCGCTGCCGGCGAAGCTGTTGCACGAGCCATGGCGCGACCCGGCGGCACTCGCCGCCTGCGGCTATCCCGCGCCCATGGTGGACGTCGGCGCCACGCGCGAGGCGGCGCTGGACGCATGGCAGGCGTTGCCGTCCCGCTGAGCGGGCAGCGCCGAAGCGGCATCCAATCGGGCCGTCCCACCGTATGCAGGAAGGCGGCAACGGGTGCCGCGCCGCTGCCGGGTATCGACGTGAAACGCATGAGCACCATCCTCGCCATTGCCCTGCTGGCCATGCTCTCGCTGACGGCATGCGCGGGCACGACCGACCCGATCCCGCCGGTACACGGCGTGGACCTGTCCCGCTACATGGGCCGCTGGTACGTGATCGCCTCGATTCCCACCCGCTTCGAGCGCGGCGGCCACAACCCCGTGGAGACCTACAGCCGCAGCGCGGACGGCACGATCTGCACCTGGTTCCGCCAGCGCCCCGGCAGTTTCGAGGCGCCGGTGAAGCTGATCCATTCCACCGCCAGCGTGGTGCCCGGCAGCGGCAACGGCGAATGGCGCGTGCGCTTCTTCGTGTTCCTGCGCACCCAATACCTGGTCGGCTGGCTGAAGCCGGACTACAGCCAGGTGATGGTGGTGCGCGATGCCCGCGACTACCTCTGGTACATGGCGCGCACGCCGCAGGTTTCCGACGCCGACTACCAGGCCATGCTGAATCGCGCCAAGAGCATGGGCTACGACGTCGCCAGGATCGCGAAGGCGCCGCAGCGCTGGCCGGAGAACAACCCGGATAGCCACACCTTCGGCGGCGCCTGCCCATGAGATACCTGGTTGCTCTGCTTGCGTGGACGATGCCGGCGGTGGCCTGGCTGTCCAACAGCGGACTGTTCGGGCCCACCAACGGCGCGATTTCCGACCGCTATCCGACCCTGATCGTGGCCGCGGGCTACGCGTTTGCGATCTGGGGTCCGATCTTCCTGCTGGACGTGCTCTACGGCACCTGGCAGTGCCTGGACCGACGGAACGACCCGGCCTTGCGGCGGATCCGGCCGTTGACGGCGGCGGGCTTCGCGCTGACGTCGCTGTGGATGGTGGTGTTTTCGCTGCAATGGTTCTGGCTGGCACTGGCCATCATCTGGGGCAGCCTGGCCTGCCTGCTGGCTGCCGCATGGCAGGTCTCGCGCACGGCCCGGCACGCACGCGGCCCGTGGTGGCAATGGATGCCGCTGTCGCTGCACGCGGGCTGGGTATCGCTGGCGGTATTCCTCAACGTGGCGCAGGTGATCGTGGCCTTCCGCCTGCTCCCGCTCGCACACATGCTGCCGTGGACGCTGGCGCTGTTCGCGCTGGCGGCCGTACTGGTGCTGACCGCCATCGCCCGCATGGCCGGCAATCCCTGGTACGCGTCGGCGGTGGTCTGGGGCCTGCTCGGCGTGTACGCCAGGCAGCATGCGTCAGACCTGGCTGGCGCCGGCGTCGCGGCATGGACCGCCCTGATCCTGGCTGGCGTGGTGGCGGCATGCTCGCTTTGGCACAGCCTCGGAATGCGACGCCAGCCATCGGCGCGCTTCGACTGACCGGCGCCACCCGTGACCGTGCTGCGCCTGCTGCTGGGCGACCAGTTGAACCCGCAACACGCGTGGTTCGCGAGCGTCGATCCCGACGTGCTCTACGTGCTGATGGAAGTGCGCCAGGAGACCGACTACGTCCTGCACCACGCGCAGAAGATCCTGGCCATCTTCGCCGCCATGCGCGAGTTCGCGCGGCAGCTGCAGGCGGCCGGACACCGGGTGCGCTACCTGGCGATCGACGATGCGGACAACCGGCACGCCATCCCTGGCAACCTGGATCGCCTGATCGGCGAGTCCGCTGCCACCGCGTTCGAATACCAGGCCCCGGACGAGTGGCGCCTGGACCGGCAGCTCGCCGACTACGCGCACGGACTGGGCATCCCGGCACACATGGTGGATACCGGGCATTTCCTCACCCGGCGCGAGGATGCCGCCGCGTTCTTCGGTTTGCGCCGGCGCTGGACGATGGAGCCGTTCTACCGGCAGATGCGCCGGGTGCATCACGTGCTGATGGAACCGGACGGGCAGCCGGCCGGCGGGCGCTGGAACTTCGACGCCGCCAACCGCAAGGCCTGGCCCGGCACGCCGGCCGAGCCGCCGGATCCGCGAGCCTGCCACGACCATCGCCTGTTGTGGCAGCGCATCGTCGCCGCCGGCGTGCGCAGCTTCGGCCAGCCGCAGGCGGAGGACTTCCGCTGGCCGATGAACCGCGCCGAGGCGCTGCTGCAGCTGGATGCCTTCGTGCGCAACGCCTTGCCCCATTTCGGCGATTACCAGGATGCGATGAGCCGTCATGCGCGGCAGCTGTTCCATTCGCTGCTTTCCTTCGTGCTCAACGTCAAGATGCTCTCGCCGCGCGAGGTGATCGCGCGCGCGGAGGCTGCGTGGCACGCGGGCGAGGCGCCGTTGGCCGCGGTGGAGGGTTTCGTGCGGCAGATCCTCGGCTGGCGCGAATACGTGCGCGGCGTTTACTGGACACGCATGCCGGCCTACGCCACAGGCAATTTCTTCGGCCACGCGCGCCGCCTGCCGCACTGGTTCTGGACCGGCGCCACGGGCATGAACTGCCTGCACCATGCCATCACGCAGTCGCTGGAACATGCGCACGCCCACCACATCCAGCGACTGATGCTGATCGGCAACTTCGCCCTGCTGGCCGGACTCGATCCCCACGCGTTGCACCGCTGGTACCTGGGCATCTACATCGACGCCTTCGAATGGGTCGAGCTGCCCAACACGCTGGGCATGAGCCAGTTCGCCGACGGTGGCCTGCTGGCCACCAAGCCCTACGTTTCCGCCGCCGCCTACATCCGCCGGATGGGCGACTACTGCAGCACCTGCCACTACCGGCAGGCGGACCGCACGGGGGAACGCGCCTGCCCGTTCAATGCCCTGTACTGGGATTTCCTGGGGCGCGAGCGCGCGCGTCTCGCGCACAACCCGCGCCTGGCGATGCCGTACCGGCAGCTGGACCGCATGGCGCCGGCACGACTAGACGAGCTGCGTGCACGCGCCGCAACCCTGCTGTCCCGCCTGGACGAACTGTGACGGCCGCCGGTCCGACGGGATCCAACGCGCGCCTGGCTACGTAGAAACACGGGTAGCCCCCGATGTGCCTGCACGCCGGGACTCCGTCCCGCCAGCGACCGAGGAAGACCATGTCCACGCCCATGCCGAACATCCCGCACCTCTCCCACCTGCCCGCCGCCTCGGTTTCGCAGCGCGTCGGCGAGCGCTTGCGCGCCGCAGGTGCGCGATTCCACGCCAACGACAACATCGCGGACTACCTGGAAGCCGGCGAACTCGAGGCGATCGAGCAGGAAGTCGCCTGCAAGGTGCAGGCGCTGCTGCGCGCGTTGGTGATCGACGTCGAGCACGACCACAACACGCGTGAAACCGCGCGCCGGATCGCCAAGATGTTCGTGCGGGAAGTGTTCGCCGGGCGCTACCAGTTGGCGCCCGCCGTCACCGAGTTTCCCAACGCGGAACGCCTGAACGAACTCATGGTGGTGGGGCCCTTGCGCGTGCGCAGCGCCTGCTCGCACCACCTGTGCCCGATCATGGGACGCGTGTGGATCGGCGTGCTGCCGAATGCCGGTTCCAACCTGATCGGCCTCTCCAAGTACGCACGGCTGGTGGACTGGGTGATGAGCCGCCCGCAGATCCAGGAAGAGGCCGTAAGCCAGATCGCCAACCTGCTGGAACAGCGCCTGCAGCCCGACGGCGTCGCCGTGGTGATGGAGGCGGACCACTACTGCATGCACTGGCGTGGCGTGAAGGACGACGAGGCGCGCATGACCAACAGCGTGATGCGCGGGGCGTTCCTTGGCGATCCGTCGCTGCGCAAGGAGTTCCTGAGCCTGTTGCCCCGGCACGGGGCATGAGTCCGCCCGGCCCGGGTCAGCGCGATGCGAAGGCGCTGATCTGCCGGTTCTCCACGATCGGCGGATAAGGCGCTCCGGCACGGACCAGCGCCAGCATGCAGCGCCCCAGCGCCTCGGTGGTGGTGAAGCTTCCCGGCATCAGCTTCTCCGCCAGCGCCAGCACCGGCGCACCCAACCGGTAGATGCCGCGCCGGAAGCGGTGCGGCGAACGTTCTCCCTGGGTTGGCCGGATCCCGCCCGGGCGCAGGCAGGTGGACGCCAGGCCGACCCGGGCTGGCACCTGCTCGGCCTGCCCCTTGACGCGCAGGGGCATCCAGCGGCTGCCTGCGTCGGCAGCCGCGCCGGAGACGTAGACCAGGTAGCCGCCAGGATTGGCCCTGGCGAACGCCGTCGACACACGCTCCAGCACGCCCACGGTCGCCTCCCGGTACGCTTCCTCCGAGAGCAGCTGGGGCAGCGGTCCGGCGCAGTAGAGGCAGGCGTCGAAGCCGCCGAGATCCAGTCGTTCCAGTGCGGCAGTCGAGAAGTCCGCCACCTGGATCACGCGCACGCGGGGTGACGCAGCGGGGAACGGGCGGCGCACCAGCACCGTCACCTGCGGCTCCCCGGGGTCCTGCAGCAGCACCTTGAGCACGCCCTGCCCGACCAGCCCGGTCGCCCCCACCAGCAGAATATTCAGTGCCATTTCCCGCCTCAGGCTCGGCCGCGACAACGTCGCGAACAGTACTTCACGCTTTCCCAGTCACGCGACCATTTCCGCTGCCAGACGAAGCTGCGCCCGCATGTCACGCAACGCTTGCTGGGCAGGTCGTGTTTGCTGCGCATGCGGGGCATCGGGTGCGTCCTATTTCGAGGCGATCGCGCCGCGACCGCCATCCAGGCCCATGACCTGCCCGGTGATCCAGTCCGCCCGCGACGAGAGCAGGAAGGCCGCCAGATGCGCGGCGTCCTCCGGCTGCCCGAGCCGCGCCAGCGGATGGGTCGCAGCGATCGCATCGCGCATCTTGGGGCTGGCGACCATGCTGCCGGCCAGAGGGGTCTGCGTCAGCGACAGGGCCACGGCGTTGACGCGGATCGCAGGCGCGAATTCGGCAGCCAGCGACCGCGTCAGGCCGTCCACCGCCGCCTTGGCCATGCTGATGGAACTGTGCATCGGAAAGCCGCGCGCGGCGGCCACCGAGGAAAACAGCACCACCG
Organism: Rhodanobacter aciditrophus; assembly: GCF_050026795.1. Lineage (NCBI taxonomy): Bacteria > Pseudomonadati > Pseudomonadota > Gammaproteobacteria > Lysobacterales > Rhodanobacteraceae > Rhodanobacter > Rhodanobacter aciditrophus. The sequence continues at coordinate 186,876 of NZ_JALBWP010000012.1, read as the reverse complement.
ACACACTCGCGGTACTGGCCCGCAGGGCCGGCAATGCCGCCTGGATTGCCAGCGCGGCTCCCGCGGCGTTCAGGCGATAGTCGCGCTCCAGATCGGCGGTCGTGATCCGCGCCAGCGGGCGGAGATTGATGCTGCCCACGGCGTATACCAGGCCGTCCAATGTCTGTGGTGCACGCTCGGCGACACGGGCGAAGGAGTCGTCGTCGAGCACGTCCGCCGCCGTCCAGCCCGCCCCCAGTTCATCGGCCAGCGCTTTCAGGTCCGTCGCGTTTCTCGCCACCAGGTGGAGCCGGTGGCCTTCGCTGGCGAGCATCCGCGCCAGGCATGACCCGACGCCGCCGGTGGCTCCGTAGATCAGGACGGCAGAAGACACGGCAGGATCCCAAGGAAGCGTTGCCGCCTCTTACGTGGATCGGGCCCCGGCGGATGCAGGTCGAGCCGATATCCGCCGGTATCAGTGCCAGGATTTGCAGGCGCGACGAGGCCAGGCGCGTGCCGCTGCCGCTGTTGCGACGCCCGGCCTGTTCAGGCGCGGATGGCGGCCTTCAATGCCATGCCGGGCTCGAGCAGATAGCCCGCGTTGACGACGTGCCACAGGCCGGCGGGCAAGGCCGCCGCAATCGACGCTCAAAGCCGATGGTGCCGGGCACGGCGACCGACATCGCGTGTGCCCGGCAGGATCACAACCCGACCAGCGGCTGCAGCTTGCGGGCCAGCCAGCCGGGGAAGCGCAGCGGTGCATCCAGCGCGGCCACGCAGACGCAGGGCACGCCGGGCGCGGTGATCGGCTGGTGCTGGATCTCGTTGTCGAGGTCGGCGACATCGCCGGGCGCATAGTGGCCGAGCGCGTCGTCGTAGGCGCCCTGCAGGATCTGCGTGAGCTCGGTGCCCTGGTGGCTGTGGATCGGCATGCTCTTGCCCGGCGCGATCTTGAGCAGGATCAGCGTGTCGCCGCTGCCGCGCGCGGCGCGGATCATGTGCACGCCCGGCGCCATCCAGCGCCAGCGCAGCGCGCGCCAGGAACGGCCAAAGTACGGCTGCAACGGCCGCGGCAGGCAGTCCGCGTCGACAGGCGCATCGGTCGATCGCAGGCGCCCGTCGGCCGCGTCCGCCTCGAGCTTCGGCTCCTCTTCGAGCAGGTCCAGCATCGCTTCGCGCAGGCGGGCGCCGCGCGCGGCGTCGGCATCCGCTGCAGGCTGCTGCTGGCCCAGCAGGGCGCCACCGATGCGCTCGGCCTCGGACAGGCGCTCCCGGCAGAGCCGGCACACTTCGATGTGGGTGGCCGCCACGGCGGCCATTTCCTGCGAGAGCGCGCCCGCGGCGAAGCTGACCACGGTGGCCTGGTCGAGATGGTGGCGCGGGTTCATGCCTGCCCCCTTGCGCCGAGCTGCAGGCGCAGGAATGCGCGGCGCAAACTGGATTTGACGGTGCCCAGGGGCATGCCGAGTTCGTCGGCGATTTCCTGGTGGGATTTGGCTTCGAAGTAGGACATGCGGATCAGGCGAGCTTGGATGGCCGGAAGGCGTTCGATGCGGTTCTGCAGGTCGGCGTGCGCGGCGTGGCTTTCGGCCGAGGAAAATTCGTCGGCGTCGTCCCTGTCCAGCCACCCCGGCTCGTCGTCCATCGGCACCCAGCAGGGCTCGCGGCGCACACGGTCGATGTGCAGGTTGCGCGCGATGCGGAACAGCCAGGTGGACAGGCCGCTGCGCGCGGCATCGTAGAGGCCTGCGCGCTGCCACAACCGCAGCAGGGCTTCCTGGGCCAGTTCCTCGGCGACCGCCTCGGGCGCACCCATTCCCCTCAGGTAGAGCCGCACGCGCGGTGCGAAGTGGTCGTAGATGCGCATGAAGCAGTCGCGGTCGCGCTGCCGCGCCACCGCCTCCATCTGGGCCGACCAGTAGTCGGCATCCCGTGTCTGGCTCTCGCTGCTCGACATGGCTCGCGCCACCTCGAATGGCGACAGGCTTGCTGGGTGATGGTGGAAATTCATCTTAGGGCAAGGCGACCATGGGTGCTCCGTGGCCTGTACGTGTGCCGGCGCCGATCGGATGCACCCCGGATCGTTGGCGGCATGCATCCATTTGCCTGTCTGCCTCGTATCGCTTGGCAACGAGTCATCCGGATCGCCGCCATGTCCCCCCACTCCGCCCACACCGCCAGCACGGCTGCCCAGCCGACACACCGCCGCAGCCTGCGCCAGTGGTTCGACACGGCGGAAGCGCCGGAGCCGCTGGACGATCCGCTCGCCGACCGCATCGACTGGCTGCGCGCTGCGCCGTTCGTCGCAGTGCACCTGTCCTGCATCGGTGTGATCTGGGTGGGTGTGTCGCCCACGGCGCTCGCCGTGGCTGCGGCGTTGTACGCGCTGCGGATGTTCGCTCTCACCGGCTTCTATCACCGCTATTTCTCGCACAAGACGTTCCGCACCTCGCGCGCCGTACAGTTTGCGTTCGCGCTGATCGGTGCGGCCTGCGTGCAGCGCGGCCCGCTGTGGTGGGCGGCGCACCACCGCCACCACCACCGTCATGCCGACACCGCTCTCGATCCCCATTCGCCCGGCGTGCACGGCTTTCTATGGAGCCACATGGGCTGGTTCCTCACGCCGCGGGCATTCCGCACCGAGCTGGAGCGCGTGCCGGACCTGGCAGCGTATCCGGAGCTGCGCTGGCTGGACCGCTACGACATCGCCGTGCCGGTCGCGCTGGCGGCGGCGCTGTACGCACTGGGTGCGCTGCTGCAGCGCGTAGCGCCGGAGCTGCACACCGGCGGCGGGCAGTTGCTGGTATGGGGCTTCTTCGTCTCCACCGTGGTGCTATTCCACGCCACGGTGACGATCAACTCGCTGGCACATCGCTTCGGATCGCGCCGTTTCGCCACCCGCGACGACAGCCGCAACAACCCGTGGCTGGCCTTGCTCACCTTCGGCGAGGGCTGGCACAACAACCACCACTACTTTCCCGGCAGCGCACGCCAGGGCTTCCGCTGGTGGGAGATCGACCTGACCTGGTACGGCCTCAAGCTGATGGCCCTGCTCGGGCTGGTGCACGACCTGAAACCGGTGCCCGCCTGGGTGCTCGCCAAGGCGGAGCGCTGAGATGCGCATCGCGGTGATCGGATCAGGGATCGCGGGCCTGGCCTCGGCATGGCTGCTCTCCCGCCACCACGAGGTGACCTTGTTCGAGGCAAACGACTATCTCGGCGGCCACACGCACACGCACGACATCGAGCTCGGGGGACGCCCTTACGCGGTGGACACCGGCTTCATCGTGCACAACCCGGTGCACTACCCATTGCTGACGCAGTTGTTCGACGAGCTGGGCGTGGCCTCGCGGCCCACCACGATGAGCTTCGCGGTGCATAACGAGGCCAGCGGACTGGAATACAACGCCACTTCGCTGGATGCGCTGTTCTGCCAGCGCCGCAACCTGCTCTCGCCGCGCTTCATCGGCATGGTGCGCGACCTGTTCCGCTTCTACCGCGAGGCGCCGGCCCTGCTCCACGGCCCACGTCCCGGTCCCACACTGGGCGACTGGCTTGCCGAGCATCGCTACGGCGCCGCGTTCCGCGACGAACACCTGGTGCCGATGGCCTCGGCGTTGTGGTCGTCGCCGGCCGAGCAGATCCTCGCGTTTCCGGCGCGCTACCTGGTGCAGTTCATGGCGAATCACCAGATGCTGCAGGTGGCCGGCCGACCGGAGTGGCGCGTGGTGCGCGGCGGGTCGGCCAGCTACGTGCGCGCCATGCGACAGCGCTGGAAGGTGCGCGAGCGGCTGGGCAACCCGGTTCGCGACATCCGGCGCGACAGGCTCGGCGTGATGGTGACCAGCGAGGCCGGGGCCGAACGTTTCGACCAGGTCGTGCTGGCCTGCCACAGCGACCAGGCATTGGCCCTGCTGGCCGACGCCAGCGAGCCCGAGCGCGCGATCCTCGGCGCGATCCCCTACCAGGCCAACGACGTCGTGCTGCACACCGACGCCACGCTGCTGCCGCGCCGGCGCAAGGCCTGGGCCGCGTGGAACGCCTTCATCCCGCGCGAGCCCGGCGCGCCGTGCACGGTGAGCTACTGCATGAACCTGCTGCAGTCGCTCGACGCACCCGAACCCTTCGTGGTCACGCTCAACCGCAGCGAGGCGATCGACCCGGCCAGGGTGCTGCGGCGGATGCGCTACCACCATCCGGTGTACACGCATGCCTCGGTGGCGGCGCAGCAGCGCAAGGCGGAGATCCAGGGCGTCAACCGCACCTGGTTCGCCGGCGCCTACTGGGGTTGGGGCTTCCACGAGGACGGCATGCGCAGCGCGGTGGAGGTGGCCGACGCGCTCGACGTGCGCTGGCACGCGACCGGGGCGGTCACGCCATCGGAAGAAGCCGCATGAGCGGGCCACTGTGCAGCGCGGTGTACGAAGGCACGGTGTGGCATCGCCGCCGCTCGCCGCAACCGCACGCCTTCTCCTACCGCATGGCGCAGCTGTACCTCGACCTCGACGAGCTGGACCGTTTGTTCGCCGGCCGCTGGCTGTGGTCGAACGGTCGCCGCAACCTCGCCGAGTTCCGTCGCAGCGACTACCTCGGTCCTGCCGAGCTGCCGCTGGCCGAGGCGGTGCGCCAGCGCGTCGAACTGGCGGTCGGCCGGCGTCCGGCCGGGCCGATCCGCCTGCTCACCCACCTGCGCTACGGCGGCGTCGTCTTCAACCCGGTGAGCTTCTACTACTGCTACGAAGAGGACGGCGAGACGCTGGACTGCATCGTCGCCGAGATCACCAACACGCCCTGGCGCGAACGCCACGCCTACGTGCTGCCGCGCGAGACCGCGCAAGGCCAGGGGCGCCTCTTGCGCTGGGATTTCCCCAAGACCTTCCACGTCTCGCCCTTCCTGCCGATGGAGCGCGACTACGACTGGCGCTTCAGCCTGCCCGGCGACGAGCTGCAGGTGCACATGAACGTGCTGCACGGTGGCGAACGCCAGTTCGACGCCCACCTGCGCCTGCAACGGCGGCCACTCACAGGGGCGTCGCTGGCGCGCGTGTTGTGGCGCTATCCGCTGATGACGACGCAGGTGGTGGGCGCGATCTACTGGAACGCGCTGCGCCTGTGGCTGAAACGCACTCCCTTCCACGATCACCCGCAGCTCTCCTGAGGCCCGCCATGAACGCCATCGTCCAAGACGACACCGCCACCGCCATCGGCGGCCTCGACCGCTTCCTGCGCGCGCGCCTGCTGCAGCAGATGGCGGGCTTCGCGCACGGCCGGTTGACCCTGCGCGACGCGCTGGGCACGCTCGTCATCGGCACGCCGGCCAGCGAGCCGACCGACATGGCCGTGCAGATCGACGTGCTCGATCCGACCTTCTATCGCGCCGTCGCGGCCAACGGCAGCGTCGGCGCCGGCGAGTCGTACATGGACGGCCAATGGCACTGCAGCGACCTGGTCGGCCTGATCCGCCTGCTGCTGCGCAACCGCGACCTGCTCGACGGCATGGAAACCGGACTGGCGCGCTTCGGCGGCATGGCGATGCGCGCCGTGCACGCGCTCCGCCGCAACACGCGCCACGGCAGCCGGCGCAACATCGCCGCGCACTACGACCTGGGCAACGACTTCTTCCAGCTGTTCCTGTCGGGCGACCTGATGTACTCCTCCGCGTACTGGGCCGGCGCGGACGACACGCTGGAGGCCGCCTCCGCGCGCAAGCTGGACCTGATCTGCCGCAAGCTGTGTCTCAAGCCCGGCGACCGCGTGGTGGAGATCGGCACCGGCTGGGGCGGCTTCGCGCTGCACGCGGCCAGGCACTACGGCTGCCACGTCACCACCACCACGATCTCGCAGGAGCAGCACGCGCTGGCATGCGAACGCGTGGCGGCGGCCGGCCTGGCCGACCGCGTGCATGTGCTGCTGCAGGATTACCGTGACCTCGCCGGCCAGTACGACAAGCTGGTGTCGATCGAGATGATCGAGGCGATCGGCGCCGAATACCTGGAGATCTATTTCCACCAGCTCGGCCGCCTGCTCAAGCCCGACGGCCTGGCCCTGCTGCAGGCGATCACCATCGAGGACCACCGCTACGCGCAGGCGCTGAAATCAGTGGACTTCATCAAGCGCCACGTGTTTCCCGGCAGCTTCATCCCCTCGCTCAGCGCGATGCTGGCGGCCAAGGCCCGCAGCAGCGACCTGGCCCTGGTCGCGCAGGAGGATTTCGGCGATTCCTACGCGCGCACGCTGCACGCCTGGCGCGAGCGCTTCATGGCGAAGCTGCCCGAGGTGCGTGCGCAGGGCTTCGACGAACGCTTCATCCGGATGTGGGAGTTCTATCTCGCGTATTGCGAGGGCGGCTTCCGCGAGCGCTCGATCGGCGTATCGCACCTGCTGATGGCGCGCCCGCGCTGGCGACGCGGCGGCACCGGCACGGAGCGCGGCGCGGCATGAACTTCTGGCTCACCCTGGCCGCCTACGAGGCGGTATGGTTCGCCGCCGTGATCGGCGCGGGCCACGGGCAATGGTGGCCCGGCGTGCTCGGCGCGCTGGTCTTCGCCGCATGGCGGCTGGCCGCATCGGCGCATAGGCGCGTCGAAGGGCGGCTGGTCGCGGTCGCGCTGCTGCTGGGCCTGCTGCTGGAGCACCTGTGGGTGCGCAGCGGGCTGGTGCACTACGCCACGCCGTGGCCATGGGCCGAGTCACCGGCGTGGCTGATGTCGCTGTGGCTGGCTTTCGCGCTGACCATCGTGCCCTTGTTCGGCTACCTGCATGCCCGTCCCGTGCTGGCCGCGGTGTTCGGCGCGTTCGGCGGGCCGCTGGCCTACCTGGGCGCTGCGCGCGGCTGGCACGCGGTGCTGCTGCCCTCGCCGATGTGGCCGACGCTGCTGGCGCTGGCGGCGGGCTGGGCCATCGCGCTGCCGTTGCTCACCTTATTGGCGCGGCGCGGGCTGCAGGCCGACGCAGCACGGAGTACCCCATGAACGCGTGGCTGATCCTGTTGCTGGTCTGGGTGCTGGCCGTGCTGATGATGGCACTGGGTTGGCGCTGGCAGCGGCGGCACACGAACACCGGCATCGTCGATGCGCTGTGGGCCGCGGGGCTGGGTGGCGCGGCGGTGCTGCTGGCTTTGCTTGGCCCCGGCGCGGCTGTGCCGCGGCTGGCGCTTGGCGTGCTGGGAGGCCTGTGGGGCCTGCGCCTGGCGTGGCATCTGTGGCGACGCGTGCGCCGCGAACCGGAGGATGGCCGCTATCGCGCGCTGCGCGAGCATTGGCAGGGCGACCAGCGCAGGCTGTTCGCGTTCTTCCAGTTCCAGGCACTGCTGATTCCGTTGTTCGCCCTGCCCTTCGTGGCGGTGGCGACCAATGCGATGACTTCGCTCTCCTGGTTGGTGGCAGGCGTGGCGATCTGGGTCGGCGGGGTGCTCGGCGAGGCCATTGCCGATGCGCAGCTCGCACGCTTCCGCGCCGATCTTCGGCAGCACGGCCGGACCTGCCGCCACGGCCTGTGGCGTTATTCCCGCCACCCGAACTATTTCTTCGAATGGCTGCACTGGTTCGCCTACGTCGCGCTTGCCATCGGTTCGCCGCTGGCCTGGCTGGCATGGAGCGGGCCGCTGCTGATGTTCCTCTTCCTGCGCTTCATCAGCGGCATCCCGTTCACCGAGGCGCAGGCGCTGCGCACGCGCGGCGAGGATTACCGCGCCTACCAGCGCAGCACGCCGATGCTGTTTCCGTGGTTTCCGAAACGCCACCGCGACCCGAGGACCGAACGATGAATACTGCCACCCTGGGCACGGCCGAACTGCCCTCCGACCGCGCCGCGCCCGGCCTGCTCGGCCTGGCCGAACGCGGCCTGCTGCCTGACGCGCTGCTGCGCCTCGGTATCCGCCGGATGTGCGCCGAACGGCTGCGCGAGGAGCGCGTCGGCGGGCCGGCCGCGCAGGCCGAACGGCAGGCGCAGCTGATCGACCTGTTGCGGCACAGCCCGGTGGCCATCGAGACGGCGGCGGCAAATGCGCAACACTACGAGTTGCCGCCGGCGTTCTTCGAGCACTGCCTCGGCCCGCGCCTGAAATACTCGTGTTGCTACTACCCGCGCGGCGACGAGACGCTGGCCGAGGCGGAGGAGGCGATGCTGTCGCTGTACGGCGAGCGCGCCGAGCTGGTCGACGGCCAGCGCATCCTGGAGCTCGGCTGCGGCTGGGGTTCGCTCACGCTGTGGATGGCCGCGCGCTATCCCGGGGCACACATCACCGCCGTCTCCAACTCGCACGGTCAGCGCCGCCACATCGAGGCGCAGTGCCGGCTGCGCGGCCTGACCAATGTCCACGTGCTGACCCACGACGTGAACACGCTGGCCATGGCGGCGGGACAGTTCGACCGCTGCGTCTCGATCGAGATGTTCGAGCACATGCGCAACTACCAGGTGCTGATGCAGCGCATCGCCGGCTGGCTGGTGCCCGGCGGCAAATTGTTCGTGCACATCTTCGCGCACCGCGAACTGGCCTATCCGTTCGAGACGGCAGGCGCGGACAACTGGATGGGCCGGCACTTCTTCACCGGCGGCCTGATGCCGGCCGCCGATACCTTGCTGCATTTCCAGCAGGCGCTGCGGATCGAACAGCGCTGGCTGGTGGACGGTACGCACTACGAGAAGACGGCCAACCACTGGCTTCAGCAGCAGGACAGCCGGCGCGATCAGGTGATGGAAGTGCTTCAGGCCACCTACCCGGACCATGCGGCATTGTGGCTCCAGCGCTGGCGCATGTTCTGGATGGCCTGTGCCGAGCTGTTCGGTTATGCCGACGGCCAGGAATGGCTGGTGGCACATTACCGCTTCGTGCGGCCATGACGTTGCGCGGGCGGCGGGCCCTACGATGCAGCTACGCGCTGCCAATCTGCCTCGCGTCACGCTGGGGTGCCGCCAGCGCCGGCACGCTGCCGCCGATCCGGCCTGTTCCGCACGTGGACCTGCCGCGCTTCATGGGCACGTGGTATCTCATCGCCGCCATCCCCACGTTGTTCGAACGCGACGCATGGAATGCGGTGGAAACCTATACCTTGCAGCCGGACGGCATGATTCTCACCACATTGCGCTTCAACAAAGGGGCCGCTGGCGGCCCGCTGAAGAAGGTCAATGCGACTGCCTACGTGCACCCGGGAAGCGGCGGTGCCGTGTGGGGTGTACGGATTTTCTGGCCGGTCAAAGCGCAATACATCGTTGCATGGCTCAAACCGGATTACAGTGAGATGATCGTCGCCCGCGATGCGCGCGACTACACCTGGGTGTTCGCGCGCACGCCCGCGGTGACAGCAACGGAGTGGGCATCACTGAAGAGGCAAGTTGCAGCATTGGGCTACAGCACTTCAGGACTCCGCAAGATTCCCCAATCATGGTCGTCCATGCCAGATGACGCACCGTAGCCGCGATAACACCGACTAATCCCCTTCCCTCTGGCTTCCGTGTCAACTGATCATGGGCGCTTGCAGCGCCGTCGCGCCCGAGTTCCAGTTTCAAATGCTTCGAAGACCGGTGCGAAGTCACGCGTTCTGGTGCGAAGTCACGCGTTCTGGATGGCTCTCAGGTGGCCCATGCGCGTAGACCGTCGCCACAGCGCACTGAACTGGCGTAGCCGTTTCCTCATGGATGCTTGAACCTGATGAGCAACCTCGGGCCGGGGCGGCGAGCCGTGAGACTCTCTTGCGTACTTAGTACTCGCTTGTGTACATTGTACGCATGACCAGGGATCGCATACTCTCGGCCGCGAAAGCCGTGCTCGAATCCGCGGGCTTCGAGGGGCTGACCATTCGCAGGGTCGCCCAGCGAGCGGAGCTTTCGCCGATGGCGCTCTACCGCCATTTCAAGAACAAGGACGAGCTGGTCAACGCCCTCATGCAGGACGGTATCTCCGCGTGGGAGGAGATCGTTCGCGGCATCCGCGCCCGGGACCCGGTGAAGTGGCTGGAGGCACTCGCGGAGGCCTATCTCGATTTCGCGCTCACGCAGCCGCACAGGTTCGACGCGGCGTTCTTCCTGCCCGCGCCCGCGGCGCGCCGGTTCCCCGATGATTTCGCCGCGGGCCGCTCGCCGGCGATTGCGCTTGCGATGGCTCGCATCGATCAGGCGAAGGCCGAAGGCCGCTTCCGCGACGAGCCGACTCTCGGGATCGCCGTGGCGCTCGCGGCCTACGGACAGGGATTTGTGTCCATGCATCGCGCCAGGCGTTTCGCCAGCGACCAACAGTTCAAGGCGCTGTACCGCGCGGCGCAGCGCCAGTTCCTCGATTCCCTCAAACCGCCCGGGAAAAACGAATGATCACACTGCTGGCCGCCGCGTTGAGCGGCATCATGTTCTATCTATCACAGGGGTACGACCACGTCTGGGCCATGGTCTGGCTCGCGCCCGTGCCGCTGTTGTGGCTCGCCTATGGCAATACACGCACGTGGCAAGTGATCGTGGCGAGCGCCATCGCGCTCCTTGGTGGCGCGGGCTATATCCTGCAATCACCCTACCTCCACCTCATACCACCGCTCGTTCTCACGTCGGTCCTGGTGGTCGATGTCGGGCTGTTTTGCGTCGCGGTATGGTTTGCCCGCTTCGTGCAGCGCCGGGCATCACCGCTCCTCACGCTGTTTGCGTTTCCGGCTTGTTGGACAGCGTTCGAGTTCCTGATTGAACTGCAGTCCCCGAACGGCACCTACGGATCGCTCGCCTACAGCACGATGTCGGCGCCCGTCCTGATCCAGAGCGCATCCCTCCTGGGGATGTACGCCGTTACGTTCCTGATCTGCCTCTTCGCCAATACCCTCGCCATGGCGCTGTGGCTCAAACGGAACACGGCCGCCGTGGGCCTCGGGCTGACGATCTGCGTGGCCAATCTGGTGTTTGGTATCGTGCGGCTCGTGCAGCCGCAGCCCGACGTGCTGCGGGTGGCGGGCATCGTCGATGAGACGGCCGTAGCGGAATCCTGGCGGGCGAAGACCGTGTCTGCCGACCTCGCGGTGACCGAAACCTATGCGCGCGACACCCGTGCAGCCGCCCGGGAGGGCGCCAGATTAGTGGTTACGTCGGAAGGCGGCATGGCATCGACCCCTGCCGGACAGGGCGCGATCGTTGCGCCGCTCGTTGCCGCCGCCAGGGATACGGGTGTGCAGATCATTGCCGGCTTCCATTCCACGGCGCCTTCCGCCGATTTCGCGCTTGCGATCGCGCCCGATGGCGGGATCCAGCGCTACGACAAGCGCCATCCGGTACCGGGCCTCGAGGACGACCTCACGCCGGGTCATGTCTCGGGCTGGCTGGGCAATGGGCGCGCCGAGGAGATCTGCAAGGACATGGATTTCCCCGACACCATTCGTTCCGACGCCGCCAAGGGCATCCGCCTGATGGGCGTGCCCGCCGGCGACATGGGCATCGATGGCTGGCAGCACGGCATCATGTCCGTGATGCGCGGTGTCGAAGGCGGATTTTCGATCGTGCGGGCTGCCCATGACGGCCTGGTGTTCGCCAGTGACGCGCAAGGCCGTCTTGTCGCCCTCAAGAAGGATGCGCCTGCGGGCCTGACCATGGTCGTCGCCGACCTGCCGCTGGGACCCGGACCAACGCTCTATACACGGATCGGAAATGTATTCCCGTGGCTCTGCGGGATCTTCGCCCTTGCTCTTGGCGCAGGGTTACCAGTCTGGCGGCGGCTGCGAAGCGTCTATCCCCGATAACCAGCCCTGATCAATTCGCCTTGGCGTGTCGCGCATCGGCGCAATCCGACAGGATCTGCTGCCGTACCACCATGTCGGTGTTGCAGCATGCCTATACTCGACGTGATCCGCCTTTCGCGTGCCGGGCAAGCCGGCGACGTGCAGCCATATGTTGAATCAGGAGCCTGCCTGCCATGATCCCGCGGTTTGGAATGAATTCGGGCCGCGTCATCGGACACGCGGCGTTGATCGCCACGACTTTGTGCTTTGCCTCCGTGGCGCAGGCCCAGGTGAGTCCGTCATTGCTGCACGGCATGCAATGGCGCAACATCGGTCCGTTCATCGCCGGCAAGGTGGACTCGGTCGCCGGCGTGCGCGGGCAACCGGCGCTCGGCTATGTAGGCACCGACAATGGCGGCGTCTGGAAGACCGAGAATGCCGGCGTGACCTGGCACCCGGTGACCGATGCCGTGCACGCGATTCGCGGCATCACCGCGCTGGCCGTGGCGCAGTCGAAGCCGACGGTCATCTATGCGGGCACCGGCAGCGTCTTCGGTGTGCAATACGGCAGCGGGCTGTGGAAATCCACCGACGCCGGTGCGAGCTGGCTCAACACCGGCCTGAAACATGTCGGTGCCGTCAGCTGGCTGCTGGTCGACCCGCACAACCCTGACCTGCTGCTGGCCGCCGTGCGCGGCACGCAGCACCGGCAAGGCGGCCAGCGCGGCGTCTTCCGCAGCACCGACGGCGGACACACCTGGCGACTGGTGCTGGCCGCCGGGCCGACCTCGGGGGCCACCTACCTATCCTGGGCCAGCGACAACCCTCGCGTGGTCTTTGCCACGGTGGCGCAGACCTATCATGCGCCTGGCACCACGGGATATGCGCTGTACAAGCACCCGGCGCCGCGCACGCTCTACAAGTCGACGGACGAGGGCATGACCTGGACGAGGCTGCAAGGCCATGGCCTGCCGGCTATGGCCGGGCCCACGGCCGTCGCGGACGGCACAGGCTCGCAGCGCGTCTACTTGTTGAACGGCACCGGGTTGTACCGCTCGAACGACGGCGGCGACCATTGGTCGCTCGCCACCCGGACCATCTACACATCCAGCAAGCAGGTGCTGGTCGATCCGGCCAATCCGGACGTGGTCTACACCATGGGTACCTGCGTCTACCGCTCCACCGATGGCGGACATACCCTGGTGGCGTTCAAGGGCGCACCGGGAGGCGACGATCCGAACCAGTGGTGGATCGATCCGTCCGACCCCAGACACATCGTGTACGGCGGCGACCAGGGCGCTTCGATCAGTCTCGACAGCGGCAACACCTGGAGCCTCTGGTACAACCAGCCAACGGCGGAGATCTACCGCATCGCCACTGACAACCGTTTCCCTTACCGGGTCTATGCCACCAAGCAGGACAGCGGTGCGGTCGCCGTGGCCAGCCGCGGCCCGATGGGCGAGATCTCCAGCCTGGACTGGTTTCCGCTGCCGGGCTGGGAAACCGGGTTCGTAACCCTCGATCCATCCGACCCGAATGTCATTTTCAGCAGCGGCAACATGGGCTTCCTGCAGAAGCTTGATCGCAGGACATGGGGCGCGCGGATCGTCGACCCGGGTGTCGGCGCGATCAGTGCCGTCAGCGATACCGACTACCGGCGGGCCATATCGCCCCCCATCGTGTTCTCGCGCCAGCACCCGCACACCTTGTACTACGCCACGCAGAACGTCTGGAGCAGCCGTGACGGCGGCGACCACTGGTCGAAGATCAGCCCGGACCTCACCGCGCATCCCGGCAAGGCGCCGGTGCCGCCGCCGGAGGGCGTGCATCACGGCGACGCCATCGTGTCGCTGTCGCCTTCGCGCCTGCAGGAGGGGGTGATCTGGATCGGCAGCAACAACGGTGTGATCTACCTGACGCGCGACGACGGCCAGCACTGGCAGGACGTGACGCCATCCGGAATTTCCATCCACGGCATCGTCAACATCCAGGCGTCCCGGGCCGACCCGGCCGAAGCCTACGCTGCCGTGGACGCCTCGGCGACGGGAGACGACGCACCGCACATCTATCGCACCCGCGACTACGGCAAGTCCTGGCAGCCCATCGTGACCGGCCTGCCGACGGACCAGGCCACCGGCAGCTTCGTGCGGGTGGTGCGGGACGATCCGCACGGGCACGGCCTGCTGTTCGCCGGTACCGAAACGTCGGTGTACGTGTCGTTCGACGACGGCGACCACTGGCAGTCACTGCGGCTCAACCTGCCGACTACCGCGTACACGGACCTCAAGGTCCACGACGGCGACCTGATCGCCGCGACCTACGGCCGTGCCATCTGGATCCTCGACGACATCTCGCCGCTCGAACAGATGACCGCCGCCACCGCCGATCAGGCCGTACACCTGTTCCGCCCCAGGCCAGCAGTGCTGGTGCAGGCGAACGTCAACCAGGACACGCCATTCCCGCCCGAGGTTCCGCACGCGAGGAACCCGCCGCAGGGCGCCGTCATCGACTACTACCTCAAGCAGCCGGCGCAGCGCGTGCAACTGCAGATCATCGATGACAAGGGTGCCGTGGTGCGTACATATTCGAACGCCCCGACTCCCCGGCTCGATCAGCCCGCGCCTCCGGCACCGGCATTCTGGATCGGCCGGCACCGTCCCTTGCCGACGGCTGCCGGCGCGCACCGGGTGACCTGGAACCTGCGCTATGCGACACCGCCGGCGCTGTACTTCGACCAGTCGATGGGCGCAGTCCCGCACGAGACACCTTTCGTGCCGCAGGGCCCGATGGCCCTGCCCGGCCATTACCTGGTGACACTGACCGTCGATGGCCGGTCCTATACGCAGCCGCTGACGCTCGGGCCGGACCCGCGGGTCAAGCTGTCGCCGGCCGATGAGGCGGGCCTGCGCGAGCAGCTGGCGCTCGCACAGAGAGTCATCACCGTCATCGCCGCCAGCCGGCGTGCCTATGACCGCGGCACCATGCTGATGTCGACTGGCCACGAAGCAAAAGCATCGGCGCAGCAGATCGCCGGGCTCACCGGCACCTTGTCCGATGCAACCATCGGCCTCTCCGGCGGACCCTACGCCGTACCGCAGGTCAAGGGCGATACCAGCTTCAGCCGGATCAACGGGCAATCGGCCGCGTTGCTGGGCATGATCAACTACACCGACCAGGGCGCCCCCACCGCATCGCTGTACCGCACCTACCGGGAGCTGTGCGGCGACTTCAACGCCACCGCCGCCGCCTGGAACGCACTGCAATCGAGCATCGGGCCCCACGATACGGACCGGCATGGCGCAGCAGCTCCGATCCCCGCGTTGAGCTGCAACAGATAGATGACCGTGGCCCGCGCATGCCGGTAGGCGGACACCGGACGGTGCGCATGCCGGGCCGTCCGGTTCCGCAAGTCTGTCGAGCTACTCGGGTTGTCCGAATGCGGAGGTGAGCAGACTACGCCCAAAGCGGTCAGAACCGACCGGCAACAACGGGGCGGTTTCTGCGGGTCGACGCTGGCCTTCGGCTGATCATGCGGGCCGGCACATGATCAGTGCTGATCGGACGCATGTTGCAATCACCTCGGTGCCAGCACGCTGTGGTCAGCGGATCTGATTACCGGACTTGATCAGCTGTGAACGACGGAGCTCGTCTCCGGCGTATGCGCGACGACCCGGTTGCGGCCGCCCTCCTTGGCACGATAGAGCGCCGCGTCGGCGTCGATAAGCAAGCGGCGCAATGCGTAGCCGGAGCTGGCGGTGGAAGCTAGCCCCAGGCTGGCGGGCACCATGACGGCGATCTGCTGATGCAGGATCACCGGCGTGGAGGCCAGGACATCGCGCATGCGGCTCGCCACCTCCAACCCCTGGTTGCGCGAACAGCCTGGGATCAGGATGCCGAACTCCTCGCCCCCCAAGCGGCCGAACAGGTCGGCGGGACGCAGTTCGCGGCCAACGATCATCGCGGCAAAACGCAATACCTGATCGCCGGCGGCATGCCCGTACGTGTCATTGATCCGCTTGAAATGATCCAGATCCAACACGATCAGGCAGGCGTCGATGTTTGTCTTGTGCAACTGTCGCAGCGTTCGTTTCGCCTCGACGACGAAGTGCTCGCGGTTGTACGCCCGGGTCAAGCCGTCGTGATGTGCCATCCAGCGGAAGCGCCGCCATGAACGCCACAGCCACAGCGTCGCCAGCGCAAAGAAGGCGATGATCGCCAGCAGCATGGCATTGGATAGCCGACTGGCCTTCTGTGCCTGGCTCGCCAGGGCCTGGCGAAGCTGAAGGATGTTGTTCTCCTTCCCCAGCGCTTCCAGCTTCATCTTCTGCGACACAACCTGCTGCCTGACTGTCTGGTAGGCCAAGGCGATGGCCTTGGAGTTGTTCATGGCAGCAGTTTTCTGGGCTACATACTTTTCGTAATAGCTCAGCGCGGCGGCATCGTGGCCCTGCGCTTTTTCCGCCTGATAGAGAACCTTATAGGCGGCTTGCACTGTCCAAAGCGGGCTGTCCGGTCCGGTAACGGCAAGGCTGGCCTGGGCAAACTTTCCGGCGTTGACTGCATCGCCGAGGCTTAGATAGGCCTGGGCCAGGGTGACTGGCAGCGAGGCAAGGTGAGGCATGTAGCCGGATTTCTTGATCTCGGAGGAAATGCTGTGCAAATAGGCAATCGACTTGTCACCATGGCGTTCGTCCACCATCTCGCTGGCCAGATCCAGGCGCAAAGCGTCGGCTTGACGGGATTCTCCCGCCGCAAGGCACGTGTCGATGGCGACCTGGAAGGCGATATCGGTCGAGGTCAATTTACCTGCATAGAGCAAGGACTGCGTTTCAAGCGCCTTGGCGTAACACTGGCCCTTGCCCGAAGGAAGCAAGGCTTTCATCTGCCGCGCATAGTCCAAGGCGAGGCCATATTGCCCCACCGCCTCCTTGTTCAACATCTGGATGATCCGGATCATGCCTTCCAGGCGTGCCTGCGGGTCAGTGACCTTGGGAAGTTCAGCCATCAACGTATTGGCCAGTGCATAGGCGCTCACGTAGTCGCGGCTGAAAAACTTGTCCTGGATCAACGCCGCCATGGCACGAACGGAAAGGGACTGGTCGCCCGAATGGTCGATGATGTCGTACAGGGATGGCTCGGCCTTGGCGTAGTCGCCCTCGTCGACGGGAAGCCGTGTATCCAGCAGTCGCAGATGCCAGCGCTGCACGGCACTCAACCGACCCTCGTGCTGATGCAGTTGCGCGAGGATGTGGCGGAAACGGGAAGTATCATTCGGCCACGCGTCGTCGGCCTGCGCCAGCCGCGCCGCAATCAGTGAGGGATCGGTCGGCGCGACGCCGGCCTTTGCACTCATGGACAGCACGAAAACCGCCATGAAGGTAGCGGCCGCCAGGCATGCGGGTAGGCCACGCGCCATGGAAAGCTATTCGTCTATGGCTTACTTGCCGGAAGGCGGGCGCGCCTTATCCGCTTCGTCGCCATCATGCTTGGGTTCGTTTTCCGTATCGTCCTCGCAGGGATCGCACCCGCCATCGTTGTGATTGACCCGCACGGGATGGTGGTTGTGTCCGAGTTCTTCCCCGAGGCGACTCTTGTCGCCGGATGACGCCGCCAGTTTCAGCCCCTCACTGGCATTCAGTGCATTGAGCGCCTGTGTCAGGTTTTCCCGGGATGAGTGGCGCAACGATGCGTCCTGCCCGATGCGTTCCAGCAGCTCGATCGTGTTGGACATGTTTTCCCTGTTCCTGTGGTGGATGAATCGTCCGCTCAGCCGAGAGAGATGAATCGAGTCTCCCGGATGAGGAAGTTGCGGGCAACTTGGGCGCACTTCACTGGATTTCACCACAAAAGCAGGGCCCCCAATGCCACGGCGAAGCCTACCATTGATCGGCGTGGGTGAAGATGTACCCTGCCCCTCAGGTCGGGGACACCGCGACACGATCCAGCTCAGCCAACCGCTCGCGTATCGCATGATTGGCGACCAACGGCGATGCCGGCCGCAAAACCACGGTTTCATCCGAGCTCACGTGCGTTGCCGGCAGATCCCCGAGGGCCACATGGCGGATGCTCGGCTGCTCGATCGGCAGGGTAGCCCCACGATAGATGATGACCTCGTGGTCCAGCGGGTAATCCCGGCTCAGCACGTCCACCAGCACTTGCCGGTACTCGGGACCGGTGGAAAAGCGCTTCATCGAGCGGTCACCGACCAGGCCAACCTGCCACAGCACCAGGCAAGCGGCGGGGTTGATGGGGGTCTTGTAGAAGAGCAACTGGCTGGCCTCGTAATGCTGGCAGCCGAAACGCCCTGGATCGATGCCGAGATCCGCATACAGGCAGTCCTCCGCCGAGATACCAGGCTCCATGTGGGCCTGGAAACCTTCTGCACGGGCCAATCTGATCACTTCATGCGGTGACCAGGCGAAGATGCCGGGATGACCGTAGAACACGGCGCAGACCCGTTTTCCGGCTCGCACCTCGGCCATCATTACATCAACCCATTCGCGATAGGTCACCGCGCGCGACTTGCTTTTGCCGTCACCGTAATACGGCTGCAGACTGCGCACATCCGGGTGCATGTGCTCCAGCCACACCCCGACGATGGCGTCGGAAATCGCCGCGAACACCACGTCGGCCTGCTGGATATGGCTACGCGCCAACGGCGAGAGGTGCGAGCCCAGCGTCATCCCCAAACCCACACAGGCGATGCTTCCACGCAGTTCCCGGTCTGCGGGCTGGGCTGGCGATACAGATGTCATGGGGGATATCCAGGGAACCCAATGGGAATAGTGCCTGCGGCCGCGTGACCATGCTTCGTCTCGACGCCGATGAATTGCGGCATCCTAGCTTTTCCAGGTCACCCGAAGAAAGACACCCCATATCCTCGATAACGCAGGCCAATCGCCCTGCTCAGGCGCCTGCTTTCGGCAAAATTGAAAATTGGATGCATCAGCAGCAGCCCCCCAAGATGAAGTGCCGCCATTCAGCGGGTACTGTTGCCGAGTGCGGAGAGCGGTCCGCGTCAGGACTGTCAAGGCGCTGCGCCCAAACAAGCATCATGCCCAAGCGCGCAATCGGCAGGTGCAGGCTAAGCTTCGACCGCCTGCAGTCGGTTCCAGTCCGTGCTGTGCGCCGGTGAGGGCCGCCAGCGTTGCATCGGCCACTCTTCGCCGCCTTGACGCCGGCCTGCCCCATCCCATGCCGACTCCGGTGCGCCCGAAATGGACGAGGTCGGGTGTGGCCATCAAGGCCTGACGCCCATGGTCCACCCCGGCGGTATCGGACAACCCGTGCGGCGCCTCCAGCCGTCATATTGTGGAGGAAGGGAGTTTCCGGCTCAGCCCAGCGCTTGGTTCTCGACCTCCCGCTCCTGCAACCGTCCGCGATACCAAAAGCGATAAGCGAGCGCGAGCAACGCGAGGAACGGTACGCCGAACAACAGCGTCATCCGAAACTCGCGCGTGAAGATCGTCGTCAGGAGCGCGCCAAGCATGAGTCCCGCGCCCAGAAGCGGCGTTGCCGGATAACCCCACATGCGAAACCGGAGAGCCACGTTGCGATGGCGGCGGCGGAAGAATAGATGGGTCACGAAGATCATGAACCAGGTAAACATCGGGGCGACCATCGAGATCGCCATCATCAGGACAAAGGACGTATCGGGATACAGCACGCTCACTACTGTCGCCAGTGCGATGCCGATGGCCGAGAGCAGGAGTGCCGCCACTGGAACGCCATGCATGTTGAGTTTGCCGAGCCGCTGTGGAGCGTAGCCCGCCCGCGCAAGGCTGAACATCATGCGCGTCGAGATATAGATCTGACTGTTCATCGCTGAAAGCGCGGCCACGAGGATCACGAAGTTGATGACGCCCGGGGCGCCCGGTATATGCGTCGCCACCATGACTTCCACGAAGGGACTCTGGTCGGCGCCTGCGGCCGTCCATGGCACGATTGCCAGCATCAGCGCCAGTGTCAGCAGATAGAACAATACAAGGCGCACCACTGTTGCCCGGAACGCGCGGGCGATGGCTTTTTGCGGCTCGCTCGCCTCGCCGGCCGCGACGGCGATCATCTCGATGCTCAGATAGCTGAAGATCGCGACGATCACGGCCACCCACATGCCCCAGACACCCTTCGGAAAGAAGCCGCCGTGCGTGGTGTAGTTCGCCAGTCCGATGCCTGAACCCGTGGGCGCGCCAACCACCACCCATGCACCCAAAACGATGAAGGCCACAATCGCCGCGATCTTGAGCATGGAGAACACGTATTCGACCGCGCCGAACACCTTGACGCTCACGATATTGATGCCGATGAGCGCACCTGAAAAGCCGACGATCCAGTACCAGCCTGGAACACCCGGAAACCAATACTTCATGTAGACGGCGATGGCAGTCACCTCGGTGCCTACGGCAATCACGATCGACGACCAATACGCGTAGCGCACCATGAATCCCGCCCATGGGCCTATGTAGTGCTCGGCGTACGCGCCAAATGATCCCGAGGTGGGATGCGCGACCGTCATCTCCGCAAGGCACCCCATCAGCAACAGCGCAATCAACGCACCGATCGCGTAGCTCACGAGCACACTCGGCCCCGCGAAACTGATCGCAAAGCCGCTGCCAAGGAACAACCCGGTGCCGATGGCGCCACCAATGGCAATCATCGAAAGCTGCGTCGTGGTAAGGCTGCGTCGCAAGCCTTTCTCCCGTTCGGCAATGACTTCGAAACCACGCAGATCCATTATTGTGTCCCTGTGTAAGCGTCCGGCTCAGGTCGCCGGGTTGCTGGAAGAAACATGAGGCGGTTGAAGTTACCGCTATCGATGGCGCTCCCGAGACAGGAGCGTTACGGCGATCAAGCACGCGTGATGGCAGCCGTCGCAGCCACTCGATCCACCGGGCGCATGATTTCGTAGACCCGCTTCTGACGAGCGCCTCCCTGCCGATGTGAAAGACGGGGGCGATCAGCCTAGCTGCCCGAGGGGTCCGGCAGCGAGCGGGGCAAGCCGAACCGCGGGAGCAGACCGCTTTCGAAACGGACGATGGCGCTGATGCGGTTGCCGGTGAGCGCCACGACGAAGAGGCCGGTTCCGTGGCAGGCGCCGGCGGGGCCGCGCAGATATACCCCGAAGGCCGGCTGCCCGTTGGCGCGGGTCGGCACAAGGCGGAACCGCCGGCCTGTGCCGAAGAGCAGGCTGCAGAACCGGGCGACGGACTCCCGGCCGTGGTATTCGAGGGGTATCGGCGGCATCGACAAGAAGGCGTCGTCGGTCAGCAGGGCCACCAGCGCATCGACATCGGCAGACTCGAAAGCGCTGACGAACCTCGCCACGATCGCATCCTCGACCGCCGGTCCCCGGCGCGCGTCGACCGGCCGCCGCTGGCGCTGCATGCCGGCGCGCGCACGCTTGAGTGCGCTCTTGATCGAGTCGACCGTGGTGTCCAGCATGTCGGCGACCTCCAGCGCATGAAACCCGAGGACGTCGCGCAGAATCAGTACCGCGAGCTGGCGCGGGGGCAGTGCCTGCAACGCCGTCACGAAAGCCAGCGAGATGGATTCGGTCTGCTCGTATCGAACCTTCGGAGCGGGCGACACGGCCTCATCGAGCAGGCAATCGGGATACGGCTCGAGCCAGGTGACTTCGCCCAGCCGGGTCGGTTCGGGCGGTTGGACCTCCGGATGATCCCACTCCTTGGCCGGGCGTCGACTCGCCGCGCGCAGCAGGCTCAGGCAGCGGTTGGTGGCGATCCGGTAAAGCCAGGTGCGCAGCGACGCGCGTCCGTCGAATCCGTCCAGGCCGCGCCACGCCGACACCATGGTTTCCTGCAGCGCATCCTCGGCATCCTGCAACGATCCGAGCATCCGGTAGCAATGCACCTGCAGCTCGCGGCGAAATGGCTCGGTCATCGCACGGAACGCCTCGCCGTCCCCGGCCCGAGCCATCGATATCAGTTCGGCTGCCACCAAATCCACCTCTTCCGCTCATGGCGCACCACTGCGCGCGCAGCACACTTTCCCATATGGACGTCGGCCGCACACGAAAGGGGGCGCTTGCCGAGCGCCCCTTTTTGCGAGGCGGCGGCGTCTACACCGGGCACCAAGGCAGCAACACCCTCTTCCAAGGAGCCCGAAAATGGCAAAGATCATCATCAGTACGAATGCAACGCTCGACGGCGTGGTCCAGGACCCGGACGGCAAGGAGGGCACCGCATTTGGCGGCTGGTTCGGCCAGCACGTGGGCACGGACTTCGACGCATGGAGCGAACGCGAGATCGACGAAGCGATGCATGCCGACGCACTGCTTCTGGGCAGGCGCAGCGACGCGTGGTTCGCCACCCGGATGCCGACCGCCTGGTCCGCCGAATGGGCAGCCAGGATCACCAGTCTGCCCAAATACGTGGTGTCCTCGACGCTCGAACGTGCCGAATTGAGCAATGCGACGGTGCTCGGTGGCGATGTCGTGAGGGAGGTTTCCGAGCTGAAGCGGAGGCTGGACGGCGACATCCTGGTCTACGGCAGCTGCCAGCTCAGCCACACGCTGGTGGCACAAGGCTTGGCCGATGAACTCCGGGTGGTCGTGTTCCCCGTCGTGCTCGGCACCGGCAAGCGGTTGTTCGGCGGGTCCGGCAACGCGAAGCCGGTGCGCCTGATCAGCACCGGGCAGCTCGGCAACGGCCTGGTCCTCCACTCCTACGCATTCCTGGCTGCCGCATAGCCATTCCCCGGTGCGGGGCCCGGTCGACAAGGCCGGGCCCCGTGACCCCAGCGCCTGTTCGGCTTCTCCGTGGCCGGGTCGTCGACCGGTCGTGCTCTTCAAATTGCTGATCGCAGACCGCACCGCCTCCGCCTCTGCGAACTCGCTCGCCCCGACGGCCGTCGCGGGATGGCGGAGGCGCCGGTGCCCAGGGCGGCCAGGGCGCTTCCTGGGCTGGCTTGTTGTCGCCGCCGGCGGCCAGCGGTGTTGCGCCACGGCTTGACACCGGTGTCAATCATCTTTCAAGCTGGTTGCAGATCCATTGCGGGGGAGCGCGCTGGACATGGCTATCGACCATCCAGATCGACTGGCGGGGATTTCGACGCCGCTGTTTCTGGCTGCCGACATAGGTGGCACGCACGCCCGTGTTGCGCTGGTGCGGGACACACGCGACGAGCACCACGGAGTCGAGACGCTTGCCTACCGCAAGTTCGCGTGCGCGGAATTTCCCGGGGTCTCGGAGCTGCTGCGGGCCTTCGTCGACGCCGACGTCAACGTACCGGTACGCCACTGCGTGCTGGCGTGTGCCGGCCAGCTGTTGGGCGACGAAGTCGTGAACGACAACCTCGCCTGGCCCATCCGCCTGTCGTCATTGCGTCAGGCATTGGCGCTGGACGATGTCGCCGTACTCAATGACTTCGAGGCGCTGGGCTACGCACTCGACGGTGAGCTTGCCCGCGATGCCCACCACCTATGCGGGCCGGCGGCGCATGGCGACGGCCCGACCCTGGTGATCGGTCCGGGCACCGGCCTTGGCGCGGCGGTACACGTGCCCGGGTCCGCGGGCGGCTTCGTGCTAACCACGGAAGCCGGCCAGATGGACTTTGCGCCAGGTTCGGCCCGCGAGCGCGAGATCCTCGCGCATCTGGCACCAGATGGCGACTCCATGGAATCCGAGGGCATCGTCTCGGGTCCCGGGCTGCTGACCGTGTACAGAACCCTGTGTGCGCTACACGGGGAAACGCCGAGATTGGCGAGTCCCGAAGCCGTCACCGCCGCTGCCGCCGCATGCAGCGACGTGCGCGCCGTCGAGGGGGTGGAAATCTTCTGTGCATCGTTGGGCAGCCTCGCCGGCAATCTCGCGATGGCCTTCATGGCAACGGGCGGCGTGTACCTGGCTGGAGGTTTCCTGTCGTCGATGCACGCGCTGCTCAAGCACAGCGCCTTCGAAGCACGCTTTGTGCATGGGCGCAGCGCGCGCGCCCTGCTGTCGCAGGTACCGGTGTGGGTGACGGAACACGGCCGCCACGGCGTGCTGGGAGCGGCGAAGTGGTATCTCCGGCGCGGCCTGTCAGGCAAGGCCGTGGAAGGCGGACTGGCCGCATGAAGCGCGTCGCGCCAGCGCGGTCTTGCCGGTGCCTGGCCATCGCATGGCTGGCGGCAAGCGGCGCGGCCCCCGCCACGCCTGCCCTGCCCGCGTGGTCGCTGATACCGCGGCCCGCGCAAATGCGCTTGGCCTCATCAGGCGCGTTCGCCGTTGCAGACGGCGCCGAGGTCGCGGTACGTGGCATCGATCCCGCGCAGATGCAGCCCATCGCGCAGCATTTGCTGCAGTTGCTGGCCGACACCCGCGGATTGCACCTGCACATGGCGCCCGCGGGCACTACGCGCGCCGCGATCACGTTCAATGTCGACCCGCGCGCCGATATGGCGGATGCCGCCGCCTATCGCATCGTAGTGGGCGCCCACGGCATCCAGATCACCTCGCGCACGCCGCGTGGTGCGTTCTACGGCAGCGTCACGCTATGGCAACTGCTGACCTCGCCGGGCTGGACGCGTGGCACTCCAGCCGAAGTGGCCGTGGGCGTTATCGATGATCACCCGCGCTTCGCATGGCGTGCACTGCTGCTCGATTCCGGGCGGCACTACCAGAGCGTGGCCGACATCAAGAAGTTGATCGACTGGATGTCGCTCAGCAAGCTCAATGTGCTGCTGTGGCACGTGACCGATGACCAAGGCTGGCGGCTGGAGATCCCCCGGTATCCTGAACTCACGAAAGTCGGTGCATGCCGCAGGGCAGCGGGCCTGGACAAGGAACTGACCGGTTCCCCCGGTACGCCCTACTGCGGCTTCTACACCGAGGCCGAGGTACGCGGCATCGTGCGCTACGCCTCCGAGCGTTATGTGGACGTGGTGCCGGAAATCGACCTGCCGGGCCATTCGCAGGCCGCCATCGCCGCGTATCCGTGGCTGGGCGTCACCGATCAGCGCCCATCCGTGTGGATCGACTGGGGCGTCAGTCCGTGGCTGCTCAACCCGGATGAAAAGACATTGCGCTTCGTCGACAACGTACTCGATGAGGTGATGCAGCTGTTTCCTTCGCGCTACGTATCGATTGGCGGCGACGAAGCCGACAAGCAGCAGTGGAACGCGTCGCCCAAAGTGCGTGCGCAGATGCGCAGGCTCGGTCTGGCGAACATGGACCAGCTGCAAAGCTGGTTCACCCAACAGGTCGCCGCGCACCTCATCGAACACGGACGCACGCCGGTGGGTTGGGACGACGAACTGGTCGCCGGCGCGACACTGCCGACCCCGCAAGTGGTGATGTCGTGGCACGGCGACGATCACGAACGCGTGGCGCTGGAGGCAATCAGGCAGGGCCATGACGTGGTGATGACACCACAGGAATCGCTGTATTTCGACCACTATCAGTCCGCCCTGCCCGACGAATGGGCGGGTCCGGCGCCCGCGACAACGCTACGGCAGGTCTACGACACGGCGGTCATTCCGGACGGCACAACTGCCGGCGAAGCCCGCCACATCCTCGGTGTACAGGCCGGTCTCTGGACCGAGCAGATGCCGACGTTCGCCCACGACCAGCACGCGGTGTTTCCACGCCTCGCGGCGCTTGCGGAACTCGGCTGGTCGCCGGCCGGCGCACGTGACTGGAACGGTTTCCTGCAGCGTCTGCCCGCCGAACTGGCGCGCTGGCGCGCACTCGGCATCGCCTATGCCGACAGCGCATTCGCGCCCGCCTTCCATGCGACAGCAGCAGCGAACGGCATGTTCCAGGTCGAGCTGTCCAACCAGGCGGGGTTCGGCACGATTCGATACACCACGGACGGTTCCAGCCCGAGCAGGCACTCTGCGCAGTACTCCCAGCCGCTCACACTGCGGGGCAAGACGATCCTGCAAGCCGCGACGTTCGCGGCGGATGGTTCCGAACTCGCCTTGCCGCGGGCGCAGGTGCTCGATGAAGCGACGCTGCTTGGTCGCGACAGCAGCGCGCTTGCGACTTGCTCCGGACAGCCGGCTTCGCGATTGGAAGGAGGTCGCGCCGCACAGGGGGCGGGACCGGTCTACTCGGTGGATATCGGCAACGCGTGCTGGCTGTGGCCGCAGGCTTCGCTGACCGGCCTCAGGCACGTCGCGCTGATCGTCGAGCGCATCGCATGGCGCTTCGGCGACGAGGCGAAGGATGCGGTCGTGCGCCGCCGAGCCAGCGCGGCCGGCGCGTTCGAGATCCACGCCGACTCCTGCGCGGGGCCTTTGCTTGCCAGCTTGCCGCTGCGGTACGCGGCGCAGGCAACGGGGCAAATACCTCTCGCGGCGAATCTCGTGGTGCCGGCGGGAGGCGGCATCCACGACCTGTGCATCTTTGCCACCGGCGATCCACGCGATGGCCAGTGGGCGCTGGAACGAATGACGTTTTCGAAATAGGCGGTACGCAGGATGCGCATCCCGCAAGAAGGCAGCAAGAAGGAAGGCCGTGGCCTGCGTGGCCATGGCCCGGGAACCGGCAATCGCATCGCGGCCGCACGCCATGCGGAAACCGCCGTCCAGCCATACGCATTCGAAGAAATATCGCGGAGCACCCGAGGATCGCCAGGCACCAACTACGAGGTCAAGACCCATGTCCACCGTATACCGCAAGCATCCATTGTCGTTTGCCATCACCGTCTCGCTGCTCGCCGCTGTATCGACATCGGCCGCGGCGTCGCCTTTCGCGACCACCCAAACGGACAGCCAGGCAACGCAGGCCCAGGCGCCCGGCACCAAGAAGGCCAGCGCCAAGGACAAAAGCGCCGCCGCCAAGGACGCGGTTACGCTGGCCACGGTGAACGTCTCCGGCGTGCGCGCGTCGCAGATGCGCGCCATCGACATCAAGCGCGAGGCGCCGAACATCCAGGACAGCATCACGGCGGAAAACATCGGCGCCCTGCCCGACGTGACCATCACCGACTCGCTGCAGCGCGTCACCGGCGTGCAGATCAACCGCGACGCCGGCGTGGGCACCTCGGTGGATGTGCGCGGCCTGCCGCAGGTCGGCACCATGCTGAACGGCGAGGTGTTCATCACGGCGGATCAGATCGACTCGCAGCAACCCGACTTCACCATGCTGCCGTCGACGCTGTTCCACGGCGTGGACGTGGTCAAGTCGTCCACCGCCAATGAGACCGACAGTGGCATCAGCGGCGCCATCGACCTGCACACCTACCGCCCCTGGGATCTGCCCAGCGGCTTCACCTACAGTTACTCCGCCAACGGCGAACGCGGCAGCAGCACCCGCCGATGGGGGCCTGAGGCCAACGGCCTGGTCTCGTACAACGACGACGGCAAGTGGGGCCTGCTGGTGTCCGCCGATTTCTCCAACACCACGCGCATGAACGCCACCGAGGGCCTGGACCAGTACGGCGTGGTGCTCAACGGCGAGAACGCCGCGAGCGCGGGCGGCTACTACGGCTTCCTCTCCGGCTGGAACGGCGCGCCGATCCCGCCGCAGATCGTGCAGAACGCCGACGGCAGCGTGGACGTCAACGGCGACGGCAAATCCAACGGCGTATTCATGGGCAGCCAGAATTTCGGCCTCTACGACACCACCACCCAGCGCAAGCGCAAGTCCGGCAACGCCTCGTTCCAGATGGATCTCGGCAACGGCTTCAGCCTGACCAGCGACTACTTCTATTCGCAGCAGCGCGAATGGGATCGCAACGTCGGCATCCAGTTCAACTCCACCAACTGGCAGGGCGCGACCTACATACCGCTACAGTCGCGCAACACCGGCAGCCCGGCGCTCGGCTCCTACGGCACGCCCGAGCCGGGCTGGCAGGGTTCGCAGTTCTACACCACGCAGGTGTACCAGAAGTGGCCGGGCGACGTGGAGTCGTTCTCGCAGATCACGCAAAAGAGTTCCAACGCGAAGAACTTCAACCTGCAGCTCGACTACGACAACGGCGGCGCGTTCACGGCCAGCGTCCGCGGCGTCCACGACACGGCGTTCCAGTCGAACGTGGAAACCGACGTCAACATCTCCGACTCCGACGGTGCGTTGTGGCCCAACGCGATGGTGGATGGCAGCGCCTCCGCCGTTCCGCCCGGCACCATGGTCTTCCCGTCGCAGCTCGGCGGCAACCGTGTGTTCAACCCGAACGGCGTGCCACAGAACACGGTGCCGATCATCGCGAACTTCGGCGGCCGCTACCTCACCATCAGCATGCCCGCCTCGCTGGCTGCCGATTTCGCCAATCCCGCCGGCTGGACGATGAAGACGCTGGAATCCTCCGGCGACTACGACCGCCAGGTGGACCTCAACGCGCTGCGCTTCGACGGCAAGTACGACTTCGAGGACGGCTTCAAGCTCGAATTCGGCGTGCGCAACAGCATCCGCAGCGCCGACAACATCGGCTGGACGCTGGAAACCCCGGTGTATGCCGGCATGGGCGCCAGCGATCCGAACGGATGCCTGGTGCGCTACGTGGGCGCCGACGTGGTGATGGACAGCGGTTCGTGCACCGCCGGCAACAGCCAGGGCGCCTTCCGCGCCGGTCCGATCTCCGCCATCTCCATGCCGAAGACGCCGGCACCGCTGTCGGGCAACTGGCAGAAATACACCAACCTGCTCGGCTCGGGCATCGATTTCTGGGCGATCAATCCGTCCGCCATGATCAACCCGGTGTCGTACTGGAAATCGCTCTATCCGGGCACCGTCGAGGTGGGTGAGCCCGGCACCACCTGGGGCGTGGGGCTGAAGGAACTGACCGGCTACCTGCAGGGCGACTTCAACGGCACGCTGGGCGACATGCCCTACAGCGGCAACGTCGGCGTGCGCGTGATCCGCACCAACCTGGACGTGACCCAGCACCTGAGCGGCGCGCCGGGCTCCTACGGCGACGAACCCGCCGACGTCGGTACCGCCGTCACCAAACGCAGCTACCGTGACGCGCTGCCGTCCGCCAACTTCGCGCTGGATATCACCGACAGCCTGAAGTTCCGCCTGGCGTATTCGAAGAACATGATGCCGCTGGACCTAAGCACCTGGGGCGGCGGCCTGCAACTTGACTACTCGCTGATGGAGACGCCGCAGGGACCGATCTTCCGTGTCGCGGACGGGCAGTCGAACGGCAACCCGAACCTCAATCCGTGGCGCTCCACCAACTACGGCGCATCGCTCGAGTACTACATCAACCCCACCAGCATGCTCAGCCTCGCGCTGTTCCGCATCAACATGCAGAGCTTCATCAAGAACGGCAGCGTGACCAACTGCACCCTGCCCGACGAGGATGGCGTGGTGCGCAACCACTGCATCGTGATCACCGAACCGGTGCAGGGCACCGGCAACAGCATCCACGGCGCCGAATTCGACTACCGCCAGGGCTTCACCTTCCTGCCTGGCATCCTGTCCAAGACGGGCATGGAGGTGAACGCCACCTACGCGCCGAGCAACTCCGGCGAAAAGGATCTGGCCGGACACAAGATTCCGTTCCAGGACAACTCCACCAAGTCCGGCAACCTGATCCTGTGGTACCAGGACGACCACTTCCAGGCCCGCGTCGCGTACAACTACCGCTCGCGGCGCGCGGTGATGGACAGCGTGGGCGGCATCACCGGCATGGAGATGTACGAGGCACCGCAGAAGTACCTCGACGCCTCGGTTTCGTACAAGCTCAACAAGTACGCCGAGATCTTCCTCGACGGCACCAACCTCACCAACGAGTACCAGCGGTACTACCTCGTGTGGCCTGACCAGCCCGCGCACTCGAATTTCTCCGAGCGCATGTTCATGTTTGGCATACGCGGGCAGTGGTGAGCGGAGCGGCTCCCCTCACCGCACCGGGCCAGGCGACGGCGTCATTCCCGCAGGATGCCTGCAAGCGGGAGTGACGCCTCGCCAAGCGCTTCAACGCGACGGACCGCCTTGCGGGGCGGTTCTGCCCGCCCCCGTCCGAGACACACAACGACAAGGCCACCATGCAGGACTCCAGCACGCCCCAGCCCGTCCGCGACGGCGGTTTCCACCGCTCCATCGGCCTGTTCTCGGGCACCGCGATCAACATGACGCAGATGTGCGGCATCGGGCCGTTCATCACCATCCCCATCATGGTTGCCGCGATGGGCGGGCCGCAGGCGGTCGTGGGCTGGATCGCCGGCGCCATCCTGGCGATGGCCGACGGCCTGGTCTGGGCCGAGCTGGGCGCGGCGATGCCTGGCTCCGGCGGTACCTATGTCTACCTGCGCGAAGCATTCCAGTACCGCAGCGGCAAGCTGATGCCGTTCCTGTTCATCTGGACGATGCTGCTGGCGATTCCCCTGCTGATGTCCACCGGCATCATCGGCATGGTGGAGTACCTGCAGTTCTTCTTCCCCGGCCTGGGCTGGTGGGCGGTGCACCTGATGAGCCTGGCGGCCACCGCCCTCGTCACCTGGATGCTGTACCGGCGCATCGAGTCGGTGCGCGCGATCACCATCGCGCTGTGGATCATCATGCTGGTCTCCGTGGTCGGCGTGGCGGCGGCGGGCTTCTCGCACTTCCATGCGGATTACGCCTTCGCCTACCCGCCCGGCGCGTTCGGCAGCCGCTTCTTCATGGGCCTGGGCGCCGGACTGGTCATCGGCATCTACGACTACCTCGGCTACAACACCACCGCCTACATCGGCGACGAGCTGCGCGATCCGGGCCGCACCATGCCCGGCTCCATCATCGTCTCGGTGATCGCGATGATGGTGGTCTACCTCGTGCTCAACATCAGCGTGCTCGGCGTGGCGCCGTGGCAGGAAATCGCCCAATCGAAATCCGTGGCTTCGCTGGTGGTGGAGCAGAGCTGGGGACACCTGGCCGCGGCAGTGATGACGGTGCTGATCATCGTGACCGCGTTCGCCTCGGTGTTCACCGGCCTGCTGGGCGGCTCACGCGTGCCGTTCCAGGCGGCGCACGAGAAGGTGTTCCTGTCGGTGTTCGGTCGCCTGCATGCGAAGCACGGCTTCCCGCACGTCGCGCTGCTGACGATGGGCGTGGTCACCGCCATCGGCACCTTCTTCGACCTCGGCGAGGTCATCAACATGCTGCTGGCCGCGACCATCATCGTGCAGTCGGTGGCGCAGATCGCCGCGCTGGTGGTGCTGCGCCGGCGCCAGCCCGGGCTGGCGCGTCCGTACAAACAGTGGCTCTACCCGGTGCCGTGCGTCATCGCGCTGCTGGGCTGGATCTACGTCTACGTCTCCGCCTCCACCGCGTCGCTGATCCTGTCCGGCCTGTGGATACTCGCCGGCATCGTGGTATTCGCGATCTGGGCCAGGGCCAACCGCTCGTGGCCGTTCGCGCCGGTGGAAATACGCGAAGCCTACCTCGGGGAACCTTGACGCCATGCGCCTACGAATCCGACACGCCCGTTCCACGCTGCTGGCGTTGACGCTCGCCACGCCGCTCGCGCAGGCGCAGGCGCAGGCGAACTACGCCGCCACCCAGGTGGCCGGCGAGGCCGGCACCACCACCGCCATCGGCCACTGGCTGATCCAGGACAGCGCCAAGGCGCAGCAAAGCGGCGCGGACATCTCCGCCGCCGGCTACGCCACCCGGGGCTGGTACCCGGTCAGCGGCCGCGCCACCGTGATGGCCGGACTGCTGGAAAACGGCACGTACAAGGACGTGTTCCACAGCGACAACCTGCGTGCGGTGCAGGTGCCGGACTCCAGCGGCAACCTGTTCGTCACGCCGTGGTGGTATCGCAGCGAGTTCGTGTTGCCGGCCGGCGCGAGAGGCCTGCACACCCTGCTGCGCACCAACGGCATCATCGCCAGCGCCGACGTGTGGTTGAACGGGCACCGCGTCGCCGACAGCGCCGGCGCCTACCCGGTGCACGAAATCGACGTGACGCGGTGGGTGCACGCAGGCGCCAACACCCTCGCGCTGGACGTGCACCCGGCCGACCCGCGGGTGGCGCTGACGACGAGCTGGGTGGACTGGAACCCCACGCCGCCGGACAACAACATGGGCCCGTGGCGCGGCGTGGACATCGTGCGGAGCGGCCCGGTCGAGCTGCGCTGGCCGCAGGCGATCCCGTCGCTGTCGCTGCCCGATCTTGCGCACGCCGACCTGAGCGTGAAGGTGGAGGCGAAGAACCTCGACACGGTGGCGCATGATGCGACGATCACCGGCACGGTGGCCGGCGTCTCCCTGCAACAAACCATCCACCTCGCACCGGGACAGGTGCAGGTAGTCGCGTTCTCGCCGAAGACCACGCCCGGCCTCGCGCTGGATCACCCGAAGATCTGGTGGCCGATCGGCATGGGCGACCATCCGCTGTACCGGCTCGACCTGACGGCCACGGTCGACGGCACAGTGTCCGACAAGACCGGCGCCACCTTCGGCATACGCAGCGTCAGTTCCAGCCTTACCCGGCAGGGCTACCGCCGGTTCTTCGTCAACGGCAAGCCGGTGCTCATCCGCGGTGCGGGCTGGGCGCCGGACATGTTCCTGCGCCACGACCCCGCGCGCATGCAGGCCGAGTTCGACTACGTGCGCAACCTCGGCCTCAACGCCATCCGCAGCGAAGGCAAGCTGGAGGACCGGCGCTTCTACGACCTCGCCGACCGCGACGGCATCATGATCCTGGCCGGCTGGGAGTGCTGCGACAAATGGGAATCGGCCGCCAGGACCGGCGGCGCGCCGTGGAGTGCCGCCGACGAGAAGGTGGCCGCGGAATCCATGGCCAGCGAGGCGCGGCTGCTGCGCAACCATCCCTCGGTGATCGGCTTCCTGATCGGCAGCGACAACGCGCCTCCGCCCGCCATCGCGAAGATGTACGTGGACACCTTGCACGCGGCGGACTGGCCGCTGCCCATCATCGCGGCGGCCACGCCCCAGGGCACTGCCGAGACCGGGCCTTCCGGCATGAAGATGGCCGGTCCCTACGACTGGATCCCGCCCTCGTACTGGTACGCCGACAAGCTGGGCGGTGCGTTCGGCTTCGACTCCGAGGTCAGCGCGGGCGCCACCATCCCGCGGCCGGAGGATCTCGAGCGCATGCTGTCGCCACAGGAGCAGGAGGCGCTGTGGAAGTACCCCAGGCTGCGCCAGTACCACGCCTCCGCGGACTGGTCGCCGTTCGCGGTGCTGACGCCGTTCGATGACGCGCTCGCCCATCGTTACGGGGCGCCCACCAGCCTCGCCGACTACGTCGCCAAGGCCCAGCTCGACAACTACGACAACGTGCGCGCGCAGTTCGAGGCGTTCAACGCGCACATGGACGCGGCCAACCCGTCCACCGGCGTGATCTACTGGATGCTCAACAACGCCTGGCCCTCGCTGCACTGGCACCTGTACGACTACTACCTGAACCCGGCCGGTGCCTACTTCGGCGCGAAGAAGGCCAACGAGCCGCTGCACATCCAGTATGCGTACGACACCGGGGCGATCATGCTGGTGAACCACACGCTGGCCGGCGTGCACGGGTTGCAGGCGCGCATCCGCGTGCGCAACCTGGACGGCAGCGTGCGCTACGAGCAGCGCGTGCGGGACATCACCCTCGCCGGCAACCGCACGCGGCAGTTGGAGACGCTGCCCGCCATCGCCGGTCTGTCGCGCACCTATTTCGTCGAACTCGAACTCGCCGGCGCCGACGGTAAGCCGGTGAGCCGCAACGTCTACTGGCTGTCCACCCAGGCCGACGTGCTCGACTGGAGGCACTCGAACTGGTACCTCACGCCGCTGACGCGGTACGCGGACCTGACGGGGCTGCGCACACTGCCCGCGGCGACGTGCGCGGTGCAGGCGACGACGCGGCGCGAGGGCAACGAGGACGTCACCACCGTCACGCTGTCGGTGCCGGCCTCCTCCCGGGCGGTGGCCCTGTTCCAGCATGCATCGATCAGGCTGGGTGCGCACGGCGCCCTCGCGCTGCCGATCCGCTGGAGCGACAATGACGTCACGC
The DNA here is from genome assembly GCF_050026795.1 of Rhodanobacter aciditrophus. NCBI lineage: Bacteria > Pseudomonadati > Pseudomonadota > Gammaproteobacteria > Lysobacterales > Rhodanobacteraceae > Rhodanobacter > Rhodanobacter aciditrophus. The sequence goes on along the minus strand of NZ_JALBWP010000012.1, from coordinate 153,319 downwards.
TGTGGCCCGGCGAGTCGATGGTGCTGACCGCGCGCTATGCCGCGCAGGGGGCCGCGACACCCATGGTCGAAGTGGGCGGCTGGAACGTTCCGACCCGGAGCGTCCCGGCCGGGGTCGAACCATCCGAATGACGCGACACGAGGAGCGCATCGTTGAATCCGGGCCGGCAGCCATGACACGCGTGACCATCAACGACGTCGCCCGCGCCTCGGGCACCTCGAAAAAGACCGTTTCGCGGGTGCTCAACAGCGAGCCGAACGTGCGCGACGCGGTGCGCGACCGCGTGCTGGCGGCAATGGCGGAGCTCAACTACCGCCCGCTCACCTCGGCACGCAGCCTGGCGACCAACCGTTCCTTCATGATCGGCCTGCTGTACGACAACCTGTCGCCCAGCTACATCATGGAAGTACAGGCCGGCGTGCTGGCGGCGTGCGAAGCGCAGCACTACAGCATGATGGTGCAACCACTGGTTTCGGCGGCGCCGGATCTCGCCGAGCGCGTCGAGGACATCCTGTCGCGGCACCGCCCCGACGGGCTGATCCTCACCCCGCCGATCACCGACCACCCGCAGTTGCTGCAGCTGCTGCGCAAGAGCGGCCTGCCGTTCGCCTCCATCGCCCCGCTCCACTCCAAGGACTGCATCGGCGTGATACTGCGCGAGCGCGAAGCCGCCGCGGCGATGGTGGAGTACCTGGCCTCGCTGGGCCACCGCCGCATCGCCCACATCATCGGCGACCCCAAGCACGGCGGCGGCGTCTGGCGCCTTGCCGGATTCCGCGACGGCATGAAGCGCGCGGGGCTTCGGGAAAATCCCGCGTACATGGTGCAGGGCCGCTTTTCCTTCGAGTCGGGCGTGGCGGCCACGCGCCAGTTGCTGGCGCTGCGGCAACGCCCCACCGCCATCTTCGCGGCCGACGACGACATGGCCATCGGTGCGATCTGGGCCGCCGCGGAAGCCGGCATGCAGGTACCCGGCGAAATCTCCATCTGTGGCTTCGACGACACCAACATCGCCACGCAGGTATGGCCGCCCTTGACCACCGTGCACCAGCCCGTGCGCGAGATGGGCCGGCGCGCCACCGAGGAGCTGCTGCTGCGCGTGCAGGACAAGGGCGACGCCCGCATGGTCGAGGTCGGCTACGAAATGCGCATACGCGCGTCGACCGCGCCCCCGCCCTGAGCGGGCCGCGTACCATCCGGAACGCCCGGGCGCGAAGCCATTCCGCGGCCCATCGCATTGATCGACAGGAGAGCACCCGCATGCCCATCGCAGCCGACACCGCCCAACCGCCACGGAAATTCCACTTCATTTCCGGGCTGCCGCGCTCGGGCAGCACGCTGCTGGCCGCCATCCTCAACCAGAACCCGCGCTTCCGCGCCGGCATGACCAGCCCGCTCGCCGACATCATGGGCGTGGTGATGGCGGAGGCGAGCAGCAAGAACGATTTCTCATTCGACGTCTCCGACGAACAACGCGTCGCGATGCTGCGCGGGCTGGTCGAGAACTTCTACTCGGTGCAGGTAGGCGCCGACGCGGTGTTTGACACCAGCCGCCTGTGGTGCAGCCGGATGCAGTTGCTGGACACGTTGTTCCCCGGCGTGAAGGTGATCGCCTGCGTGCGCCAGCTCGCCTGGGTGCTCGACAGCATGGAGCGGCTGGTGCAGCGACAGCCACTCAGCGTCAGCAAGGTGTTCCGCTTCGATACCAATACCACCGTGTACTCGCGCATCGAGGCGCTGACCGACCCGCGCGGGATGGTCGGCTTCGCCTACCAGGCCACCAAGGACGCGTTCTACGGCCAGCACGCGCGGGACCACCTGTTGCTGCTCACCTACGAAAATCTTGTGCGCGACCCGGCGGCAGCGATGCGCGCGGTCTACCGCTTCCTCGGCGAACCATGGTTCGAACACGACTTCGACCGCATCGAATACCACGCCGACGAGTTCGACGCCCGCGTCGGCATGCCCGGCCTGCATTCCGTCAGACCCAAGGTGGAGGCTGTCGAACGCCAGCCCGTCTTGCCACGCGACATCTTCGGCCGCTTCGCGAACGAGGCGTTCTGGATGGACCCGAAGAACAACCTCAACCAGGTACCCATCGTGTAGCGCACGCCAAGCGCATGTCTTCGCGGTGACCGCGTGCGACCCCGCCACACCCGGCGTGCGATGGAAGCGGACCGTGGTGCCGGCATCCAGGCCTTCTCGCCGCTCGTCCCGCCATCCATGAAGGGGTTTCATCGGGATGAAGCTGGCCCGGGATCGAGCCCGGGAGGTGCCTGAGTGACGCCATGGCCGAGACCTGCTCGATCGCCCGGAAGTGACCTGCGATCGCAGCCGCCGGCGATCCAATCCGAATTTCGCGCACTCATCGGTTCTTGCCAGAGATGTGGCGCGCAAGATCGCCTGCGGGCATTTGACTGAAATCCGGGAGAGGCTGGCAGCGCCTCGGAAACCGGAACGAAGCGTGGCGGCATTTGGTGACGGTTGCGATCAGACATGCACCGGACGGCCTGGCCGTGACGATGTCATCCTCGGATTGCTGACGGTCAAACCGGCGCGTACGCCTCGCGTTGGCAAAATGATCAAGACCGCCATCCAGCGGCACCCGCAGCGCGCAGAGCCGGCATGCGCTCTTGGCCGACACCTGCGAAAACATGCCATGCTGCCGGGCGTCGGGGCTGCGCATCGGATCGAGCAACCAGTGATCGAGAGTACCTGTGGGCGGAGCGGCAAGCGGAGGTTTCCCAGCAGCCTGCTGGCGTGCGTTCTTCCGCATGAGTGGAGCGCGGCGTGAGGGTATCGATCGGCGTGCGCCTGTTCGCGCTGGCGCTGGGGGCCATGATCGCGGCCGGTCTTGCCGGGCTGGCTCTGGTGCGCTGGAACTTTTCGGGGCCGCCCTCCGGCGACCGCGTGGCCACCGAGCGTCTGCGCGTGGATCGATTGGCGAAGCGCCTGGCCGCCGAGTATCCCCATACCGGTTCCTGGGCCATCCCTGACGCGTCGCCGGCGCGGCGCCGCGGGATGTGGCAGGCGGCGGTGGACGAAGCGACTCGCGATGCAGCCGGATCGCCGGAACTGCTGGCCGATCGCGCCGGGCTCGTCGATGCGGATGGAAGGCTGATCGCCGGCTATCGGGCGAGTCCCCTGCTGGTCGCGCTGGTGTCGATCGACCGTGTCAGTCGCGCCATCGTCGTGGATGGGCGCGCGGTCGGCACGCTGGTGGTGGCTCGTCCGCGCAACACCGACGATGCGCTCGCGGTGGCGTTCCTGATCCGCCAGCAGGGGCGGCTCGCCGCGCTGGCGGGATTCGCCCTGCTGCTGGCCACGCTGGCCTCGCTACTCCTGGCGCAGCGGGTGCGCCGTCCCGTGCGCGTGCTGGTGCGAGGCGCGCGGGCCTGGGGCGAAGGGCGGCTCGACATGCGCGTCGATGCCAGCCGCCGCGATGAGCTGGGGGACCTCGCACGGGCGTTCAACGCGCTGGCGGAACGGCTGCAGCAGGCCGAGGACGCGCGTCGGCAGTGGGTGGCCGACACCTCGCACGAATTGCGCACGCCGCTGGCGGTGATGCGTGCGCAGGTGGAGGCGATGCTGGACGGCGTGCGGCCTGCCACGGCGGATCACCTGGCGCTGCTGGGGCGGCACCTGGCGGGGCTGGGGCGGCTGGTCGACGACCTGCAGACCCTCGCGCTGGGGGATGCCGGCGCACTGGTAATCCGGCTGGCGAGGGTCGACGCCACGGCCATGGTCGCCGCGTCGTGGGGCGGGTTCGCACCCCGCTTCGGGGCGGCGGGGCTGACGATGACGACGGAGGCGCTGCCCATCCATGCGATCGTCCGCGCCGACGCGCAGCGCCTCCACCAGGTGCTGACCAACCTGATGGAGAACAGCGTGCGGCACACAGCGCCCGGCGGCCGCGCAAACCTGTCCATGGTGGCCTCGGGAGACCGTTGCCGCATCGTGTTCGACGACAGCGCTCCGGGCGTGTCCGACGAAACGTTGGGCAGGCTCGGCGAGCGTCTTTTTCGCCCCGACGCATCGCGCCGTCGCGAGAACGGCGGTGCCGGCCTGGGGCTGGCATTGAGCCGCAAGCTGGTGGAGCTGCAGGGCGGCGAGCTGACCTTCGACCACTCCCCGCTGGGGGGCCTGCGGGTCACCCTTGCCTTGCCGCGGGAGGCGTGACATGGCGGCCATCGTGTTGGTGGAGGACGAGGCCGACCTCTCGGCCATCGTGATGGACTACATCATCGCCGCTGGCCATCAGCCACGGTGCTTCGTCGACGGTGCCGAGGCGCTGGCCCATCTGCGCGCGTCGCTGCCCGAGTTGATCGTGCTCGATCTGATGCTGCCTGGACTGGACGGATTGTCGCTGTGCCGTGCGGTGCGCGACTTTTCCGAGGTGCCGATCATCATGACCACCGCGAAGGTGGAGGAGATCGACCGTCTGCTCGGCCTGGAGGCTGGCGCCGACGATTACCTGTGCAAGCCTTACAGCCCGCGCGAACTGATGGCGCGAATCGCTGCCGTGCTGCGCCGCGCGCGGCCGTCCCCGGCCGATGCCCCGCGCGTGCGGATCGACGAGGCCACGCGCACCGTGCGCGTGGCGGGGCGCGTGTTGGCACTCACCGCCACCGAGTACAACCTGCTGGCGGCGATGGCGCGCCGGCCCGGAGTGATCTTTTCCCGCGCCCAGCTGCTGGATGCGGCGGCCGGCGAGAATCTCGACGTAAGCGACCGCGCCATCGACAGCCACATCAAGAACCTGCGCCGCAAGCTGGCCGGGAGCCTGCCCGGGGTGGAATTGATCCAGTCGGTGTACGGGCTGGGCTACCGGGTCGAGCCCTGAGCAGCTTCACCCACGATCTCTCCACATTTGCGCTCCACGCTCGATGTCGCCGGAGACGGCGACTTCCCTTCAAGCGAGGAGCAATGACGATGGACAGGCAACTCACGCGCACGTCGCGCCGCTGGCGCCGCAAGGCGATCGCCGTTGGCGTACTGGTAGCTGCACTCGGTGCGGCGGGCTTTGTGACGATCGGCCACGGGCGCGGCGCAAGCCGCGCGCCGCAGCGCGACATGGCAATCGACGCCGCCGTGCGCGCCGAGGTGATCCACGCGGCGGTGGCGCAGCTCGATCGGGCCTACGTCTTTCCCGCCCAGGCTGAGCGGATACACGCGCTGCTGCTGGGCAAGCTGCAGCACGGCGACTTCGACGACATCGACAGCGCCGACGATTTCGCCGATCGGCTCACCACCGTACTGCGCAAGGCCAGCCGCGACGACCACCTGCAAGTGCGCTACGTCGAGCATGCGCTGCCGCCGCAGGTGCCGGGGCAAAGCCTGCCCGCAGCAGAGCAGGCGCACGAGCACGCCGAGCAGCTGCGCTTCAATTACGGCATGGCCGAAGTGAAGCGCCTGCAGGGCAACCTCGGGTACATCGACCTGCACCAGCTCGGCCGCCCCGACGGCGCCGACCTGCGCATGGCCGACGCGTTTGGCCTGCTGCGCGACACGCAGGCGCTGGTGATCGATCTGCGCCACTGCACGGGAGGCGACCCGGACACCGTGATGCACTTCGCCAGCTACCTGTTCGACCGTCCCACTCACCTCAACGACGTCTACTGGCGCGACGAGAACCGCACGGAAGTGCGCTGGACGAGCGCGACCGTTCCCGGTGCCCGCTACGGCCAGCATCGTGCGGTGTATCTGCTCACCAGCGGCGACACCTTCTCCGGTTGCGAGGACCTGGCTTACGCGCTGAAGAATGCGCATCGGGCGATCCTGGTCGGCGAGACCACCGGCGGCGGCGCGCATGCCGGCAGTCCGCAGCGGCTGGATGCGCACTTCATGATGTTCGTGCCCTCCGGCCGGCCGATCAGTCCGGTCACGCACACCGACTGGGAGGGCGTGGGCGTGGTGCCGGACGTATCAACCTCCGCGGCCAAGGCCCTGGACAGGGCGCAACTGCTGGCGCTGCGCAACATCGTGGCGCACGAGCCGGATCCGGACTGGAAGCGCCGGGTACAGCAGCGCGTGCGTGACCTGGAGTGAGCCACCGGCACCGGCCGTCCCGGCGGCGCGGGGCCGTGGCGTTGGCCTCGACCCGCGGCTGCATGGGCCGGACCCGCGGCATGTGTCCGATCCCGTGGACACATGCTGGCGCCAGTTGAGGGGCAAACTCGGAACCCGCCCTGCCCTCGACAACACCGGCCAATCGCCCCGCCCTGAGTCTGCACCGGGCTGCGGACACTCTGGCCAGACCTCAAGGCTCACTGTTTCGGTTCGGTTATTCGCAATCGTGGCTTGCCCGCCAAGGACCTGAGCGGGAAGTATGCGCGGTGTGTGCCTGCGTCCACGGCGACGACGTGGGCATTGGGACCCAACATGTCCGTCCCGATCAGGCTGACTTTTTTCCCTTCGACCTGGAACAGCGAGACCTGGCCGGATTCCCCCGCAACATAAAGCCAACCCAGCGCCGGATCGAATGCCAAGACATCCGGATCCTTGGCGACATTGAATGTGGCAACAACACTCCGGCGGGTCAGATCCACCACGATCAGCTTGTCGTTTTCTTCGCAGGCAATGAAGGCCAGATGCGTGACGGGATCGATATGGAGGCCGTGATTGCCTTCCGCGCCCGGCAGGTCCATCCGGCTGACTACCCTGTCGGTGACCGGATCAATCTCCACCAGCTGCTTGCGGGTTTGCACGTTTGCGAAGATGTGCTTGGACACCGGGTCGTATTGTGTGTTGCCTACTTCACCGCCCAAGGGGATGGTTGCCACCCGCGCGTTTGTGCGGACATCGATCACCGTATCGGTGCCACCATGTTCATCGGAAACGTAGAGCTTGTGGACTTCCGGGGCGTAAGCCATGCCATCAGGATAGTCACCTGCCGGCACGCGAGCAGTGATTTTCAAGGTGGCCGGATCAATCGAAACCACCTCATCGCTACCCGTGGCCGAGGCATAGACCCGCCCCAACTCGGGCACGAACAGCACACCGTGCACGTGGCTGACGCTGGACACCTCCGCCACCACCTTTTGCGCCTGCGTGTCGAACACCACAACCGTGCTGTCGCCCAGATGCGCCAGGTAAAGCCGATGGGTGGCAGGGTCGAGACTGGCGTAATCCCAACGGGTGGCATCGCCCGTCAGCGGCACGTCAGCCACAGGCCTGAGTGGGAGATGCCCAACGGTCGCCAACCGCAACCGTGCATGCGAGCCGGGGCGCATCAGCTCGCCGAGGTAGTCCGAACCGGCAGGGAAACCGGGAAAATGATCGAGCGGACGGATTGCCCTGGCCACGTCCACGATGGACGCTCGGGGGGACGGCTGCGCCATTGCGCTCGACGCCACGGTGGCAGACACCATCGCGAGCGCCGGCAGCAGGCCATTTCGCAAGCATTCCCTCAACAGGTGTCGTGGATGCATTTCCTGCTGGTTCCTCTCGACGGTCGTGGGCCGTCGTTCCCGGCAGCTGCTCCTTGTTGCCACGCGTGATCCGTGTGCGAAACCTGTCGATGCCGCGTCAGTTGCGAGGCGTCGCAGGAGTGTCGCCTATCACGGAAACGACCGCTGAATCCGGTCCACTCCATGCCGGCGCTCCCTCATGGTCGAGTCGATGGGCGGCGTCGTTCCATGTCAGCCTGGTGACCGAATAGTTGCCCTGCTCGTAACGGTAGGACGTTCCGTCGTCCCGGAACAGCGCGAAGCTGCCATCCGCTCCCGGGTATACCTTGACCGACACGATCTTCTGCGTTTGCCCTGCGCCCGCTTCGCCCGTACCCAGCGGCACGATGCTGCCAGCCTTTACGAACAGCGGCAGCGTATCGATGGGTGCATCCACCTCGACCGTCTGCCCGCCATGCAGGCGCTGGTTCGTCCAGTAGTTGTACCAGTCACAGCCGGCCGGCAGATACACCGCCCGATGGGTGGCGCCCTGCTCCGTGATGGGGGCGACCAGGAAAGCCGGCCCATACATGTACTCGTCAGGGATATCCGCAACTTTCGGATCGTGCGGAAAATCCATGAACAGCGCGCGCATGTACGGCGCGCCGGTCCGGTAGCTGCGATAGGCCGCCGAATACGTGTACGGCAACAGCTGGTAGCGCAGCTTCAGGTACTTAGCCAGGATCGGTTCGGCCTGCTTGCCGTAAGACCATACTTCGTTGTGATTCCTTTCGCCGTGCGCACGCATCACCGGCTGGAAGACGCCCCATTCGAACCAGCGCACGAACAGTTCGGGATAGTCCTCGTAGTTTCCGATCGTGCCGCGCACGTCGGAGCCATCGATCAGGGGCTTGTGCGCCGCGTGGTAGTCGGCGGGAATCACGGGCGACAGAAAGCCCGCGATATCGGTATCCCAGTACGGCATGCCCGTCGCGGTGAAATTGAGCCCCGCCGGGATGGACCTCTTGAGCATGTCCCAGGTCGCGACGATGTCGCTCGACCAGAAGACGGTGCCGTTGCGTTGCGCGCCCAGATAGGCCGCGCGCGCGAGGATCATCACCCTTCGGCTGTCGCCGAAATCGCGCCGGAATCCGTCGTACACCGAGGCGGTGTGGAACAACGGATACACGTTGTAGTAGCGCCGGCCCGAGCCGATCCAGAACACGTCCTTCGCCGGATCGATGTCCGGTTCCGTTTCATCGAGCCATATGTAATCGAAGCCGTACGGCTTGATGTAGCGATCGCGGATTTCCTGCCAGAACCACTTCGCCGCAGCCGGGTTCGTGGTGTCGATGTTCGGCCCGATGACCGCCTTGAAGCCGCCCGGGTCCGGCAGGCCATCGCGCGTGTGCACCAGCCAGCCTTTGCGGGCGAGCATGTCGTAGAACAGCGATCCCTTCGAGAAGTGCGGCCACACGCTCAGCAGCGTGTCCACGCCCATCGCGTGCAGGCGGCGGTTCATGGCGGCGGGATCCGGCCAGCGGGTCGGGTCCAGGTCCAGGTTTCCCTGCCTGGTCATGTTGAGGAAATCCACCACCATCACGCCCAGCGGCAGGTGCTTGCGGCGGTACTCGTCGGCAACGGCCAGGATCTGTTCCTGCGTCGGGTAGATCGCCTTGCTCTGGATGTAGCCGTAGACCCTCCGGGGCAGGAGGTGCGTCACGCCCGTCAGCCGGCGATAGCCTTCGTAGATCTCGTCGGCGCCGTTGCCCGCGATGACGAAGTAGGAGACGCGATCGCCCACTTCCGACGACCAGACGTTCTGGCCATTGAAGCCGAGCCGTACGGTGGTTTTCGAAGGGTTGTCCCAGACCAGGCCATAGCGGAGGCTCGACACCATGAAGGGTACGCAGACGCTCTCGCCGCCCAGCGCGGAATAGTCGTGCCAGCAGCGGATCTCATGGTCGCGCAGGTCCAGCCATCCCTGCTGCTGCTGTCCGAGGCCGTAGTAATGCTCGTCGGCGGGCGATTCGAACGTGGCGGCGACGCGGAAGTCCCTTGCGCCGGCATGCGCCTGCGCCGCCTCCGGTGGCTCGGGTGCCATCGTCCAGGTGCGCATGCGCAACAGTGTCCTGCCCGCGGCGTCGGTGACCCGCAGCGCGTCGTTGAACGTATGTGGATCTTTCCATTGCCCGAAGTATTTTTTGCGAAGCTGGCGGTTCAGCGCGTCCAGCGGCAAGCCCTGCGGGAGGTGGTCAGGCGCAAGCTTCCCGGGGGCCACCCGCACCACCATTTTCGAGGAACGGAACACGTCGTCGCCTGCCGCATCGCGCACATGCGTCCACCCGCGGGCCGAGGGTTGGGCCACGAATCCGTAGCCGGGCGGATGCATCACGGCCGCCCGATCGACCCCGAACGTTACCCGCACGATGTTCGGCGCGTAGGGTTCGAGTGAAATGGTCCTCCCATCCCGCTGCAGCACGAGAGGGGCATCCTGCGCTGCCGCAGTGCCGTTCAGCGACACGCTCAGGAGCAGCGCGCAAAGTCCGCCGGAAAACAGTTTCCGCATCATGGTTGTCGCGCCCCCGATCGTTTGGCCGATGCCGTTCCGGAAAGCCGCTACGCGTGAGCTTCCCATCCGCTTCCATCGCCGATGTTCTTCCCGCGCGCCCCACAGTGACGCCCCGGGCAATTCACCGTCACCGGGCGCATTCTGTCACCCTTGGCACCACCTTCCCGCCCATTGGCACGACCAGACAAATAATCGCAATTTGGGGTGGGCAATATCGCAATGAAGCGCACCGGGGATGCGGTGAATGATTCGCGTAGAGATCATGGGCCGCGGTTTGATCGCTGCGCAGGCCGGGATGAAATCCCGGCCTGCATCCAACGAACACTCCGCCCGGAAAAGAGCGCACCGCATGACACACTGGCTGAGAAATGCACTGTTGCTACTGACCCTGCTCGCCGCTGCCGCGGCAGCCGGCGCGCAGGAAGTCGCCCCGACGCCGCCCATCGGCTGGAACAGCTGGGATGCCTACGGCCTGACCATCGACGAAGCCGAGTTCAAGGCCAACGCCGCGGAGCTGGCCAAGCTGCACGCTTATGGCTGGACGTATGCCGTGATCGACGAAGGCTGGTACATGGGCAATCCGTTCGGCGACAGCTTGCGGCACCGCGATTACGCCGTGGATGCGCACGGCCTGCTGGTTCCTTCCGTGAAGCGCTTTCCGTCCTCCGCCGACGGCCATGGCTTCAAGGCCGTCGCCGACTGGGTGCACGCACAAGGCCTGAAGTTCGGCATCCATATCGTGCGCGGCATTCCCAGGCAGGCGGTGGAAGCGAATCTGCCGATCGCCGGGTCCAGCTTCCATGCGCAGGACGCCGCCGATACGGCCGACACCTGCCCGTGGGACGACGGCGACTACGGTGTGCGCGACAACGCGGCAGGCCAGGCCTATTACGATTCGATGCTGGCGCAGTACGCGCACTGGGGCGTGGATTTCCTCAAGGTCGACTGCATTGCCGATCACCCATATCGCATCAGCGAGATACGGCAGATCGCGGCGGCGATCAAGAAGAGCGGCCGCCCCATCGTGCTCAGCCTGTCGCCCGGCCCCACCCGGCTTTCGCACGCCGCGGAGATCCGCAAGTACGGCCAGATGTGGCGCATCTCCAACGACGTGTGGGACGGCTGGACGTTTGCGCACGAGCGCCCCAAAGATGATTTTCCCATGGGGGTCCGCGACATTTTCGATCGCCTGCCGCCATGGGCAGGGCAGGCGCGCGATGGCCGCTGGCCCGACGCCGACATGTTGCCGTTCGGCGTGCTTGCGCCGCATCCGGGATGGGGTGAACCACGCCATTCCCGCCTGACGCTGGACGAGGAGCGCACGCAACTGACCCTGCTCGCCATTGCGCGTTCGCCGCTGATCCTCGGCGCCAACCTCACCAGGCTGGACGATGCCACCCGTGCGCTGATCACCAACAAGGAGGTCATCGCGGTCGATCAGCACAGTCACGGCAATCGTCCGCTCGAACATCTGCCGGCAGGCTTCGGGCAGGTGCGTGCGTGGACGGCATCCGGCGAGGCCGGCGAACGCTACCTGGCCGTGTTCAACCTGGACGGCAAGCCGGTGAGTCTGCAAGCGACCTGGCAGCAGCTGGGCCTGGCTTCGGGCAAACATGCCGCACGCGAACTGTGGAGCGGCCATCGCCTGCCGGCATCCGACCGTCTGCCGATCCGGCTGCCTGCGCATGGCTGCGTGCTTTACTCGGTCAGATAGGGCCTGACAGCGGCTGCCGCGCGCGAAACCATTGGCCCGTCAGCTGCGCGCCGTGGAGAATCATGGCGATACCGAGACGGATCGTGTCCGGCCGACCTCACCGCCAGCGTGAATCGCCGCACGCGAGATCGCAATTCGGTCAGGTGTCGAAGCGCGCCGAGGTCAAGGCATCGCGTGGCCACATCCATCCCCGGACATCCTGGCTCCGCCTCCCTCGCCAGTTGCACCACCGCCCATGGGGGCCACCCCGCTTCCGCGAACGCCACGCATCGGCATGCGCAGAATCCCGTGTGGCCATGAAGCCAATTTGCCACCTCTCCCCCGCCCTCGCGGCACGGGCCAATCGCAGTGGTGCGGATCGCTATTGGCTTGACCGTGCGTTGCCAGCCAGATTGTCCGGGGTCGGCGCAAGAACCGGCCATCGTCGTCCGCCATCCGGCCTCATCCCGTCCCGGGATGGCCTGACCAGGCCTTGCCCGTGAACGCCGGGCGGTTGAAGCGCCAAGAGCGACATCGTCGCGCTGAAACTTAAGCGGCAACGTGGCGTGTGCCGCGGCACCGCCCGGAAGCTCAAGCCCAAGATCAGGCAGGTCGTGGCCGTGCGCGAGGCGCCATGCCCGCTCGCGGTGTCCTTGCCGGTGCAAGCCGCCCCGTCTCGGCGAGGCTGGCGGGCTTTTGACTGCTGAACAGGTTGACCCGGGAACAAGCGGGGGAGACCGCAGTTCTAGCCTGCCGCCTTAAAAATGCCCCGGCGGTTCGCCGGGGCACTGCGCAAGGCGTCGTTCCCGCGTGGACCGGTCAGAAGTCCTGCGAGAAGCGCAGGCCGATCAGACGCGGCATGTTGGTGACGACATAGACCTGTCCGTTCGGGTAGGCCGGCACCACCCCGTGCGCGGCACAGACCGACTCGTCGCACTCCGAGTACTTGCCGATCTGCGCCCGCTTGTCGAACACGTTGTTGACGTAGAAGTCCAGCGACCAGCCCTTGCTGCTGCGGTAGCCAGCGGACAGATCCACCGTGTTGTACGCGGCCATGTCGCCAAGCAGCGAACGCGCCTCAAGCCGCAGGTCCGACTTGCGCCGGCCGACGTGCACCATCGCCGCCTGCACGTAGCCCTCGTTCTCGCCAAGATCGAACGAATAGCGTGCAGAGAGGTTGCCCTTGAACCTTGGCGTGATCGGCAACTGCGTGCCCTTCGGCGCCTGCGGATCGGCGCAGCTGGTCACCGGATTGCCGCTCGCATCGGTGTAACCGCAGTAGTTCGCGGTGAGCTTGGCGATGTAGAAGGCCCCGCCCGCGTTGATCTGCAGGTTGTACGTGGCAGCCCAGTTCAGTTCCGTTTCCAGCCCGTCGATGCGCGCCTGGTTGGCGTTCTTTATCTCGGTGAGCCCGTTCGCGCCGAGAATGGAGAACTGGAAGTTGTTCCAGTTCTCGCGGAACACCGAGCCGTTCCACGACATGCGGTTGTTGAACCAGGTGGTCTTCCAGCCCGCTTCGAGGTTGGTGAGGTAATCGGCCTGGTACGGCGGCAGCGAGGCGCGGCGGTTGATGCCGCCGGGACGGAAGCCCTCCGAGCGGGTGATGTACACCATCTTGGTCGGCGTGATGTTCCAGGTCAGGTTCACCTTGCCGAGCGAGCCGCTCTCCTTCACGCCCTTGTCGAAGTCCAGGCACGGCGCACCGTGATAGGGCGTGGGCGAAATGCACCCGGCCTCGCCGTAACTGGACGAAGGCGAATAGCCTGCACTGAAGCCGTAATAGCCGCCCAGGGTGTTGTGGGTACGGAAGTAGCGGCCGCCGATCGTGGCCGTGAGGGTGTCCGGCACCAGGTCGTACGACAGCTCGCCGAAGATCGCTTCGTCCTGGTCGACGCGGGTCTGCTTGGTCAGCCACAGCGTATCCGGCCAGCCCGGCGTCGAGAGCGAATCGGCCAGGCCGTCGATCATGTACCGCTGCTCGATGTCGTGGACCTGCCGCTCCCAGAACACGCCGGCCACCAGCCGCAGGCGGTCGTCGGCCGGGGAGGCGATGCGCAGTTCGTGGCTTTGCTTGGTGTAGCGGTCCTTGCCGATGATGTGCTGCGACGGATTGATCAGCGTGCCGTTGTTGTCGTAGATGTACGCACCGGAGCCGTACAGCGTGTCGTACCAGAACGAATAGTCGCTGTAGTCGTTGTACTCGTCGGTCGTGCGCTTGAGATGGGCATAGGCGTAGGTCAGGTCGAAGTTGCCGATCTTCCCTTCCACCGTCAGCGCCCCCTGCCACCAGCGGTCGTTGGTGCGCTCCTTGTAGGCATGGCTGACCGCGAGGTCCCCCACCTGCGGGTCGTAGGCGAACAGGCCGTTGGCGATGCTCTGCTGGCCCATGAGGGTCGGGCTGATCGACCAGTTGTCATCGAGGTCCACCTTGAGCGCGGCGCGGCCGCCGGTGGTGTCGACATCGTTGTAGTGGTTCTTGGCCCGCCCGGTGCAGACCAGGGTCGAGGTCGACGTGCATGCGTCGTCGGTGACCGTAACGCCCGAGCTCGGGAACGTGCGATAGCCGACCTTGTTGTCGATGTATCCGGAGTCGTGCTCGCGCCAGCCGACCAGGCGGACCGCCGACTTCGTCGAGATGGGAATATTCACCATCCCCTCGGCGGTGTAGCCCAGTCCGCCGTTCTTCACCGTGCTGGTGCCGAGGCTGTAGTTCGCGGCGTAGCTGCTCGGGTCGGGCTTGTTGGTGATGATGCGGATCGCGCCCGCTTCGGCGCTGGCGCCATACAGCGTGCCCTGCGGTCCGGACAGCGTCTCGACCCGGGCGATGTCGTACATGTGGATGTCGAGCGGGCCCTGGATCGTGGTCACCGGCTCCTCGTCCAGATACACGCCCACACTGGGCAGCGAGCCGGAATGGTTGCCGTCGCCGCCGGAGGCGACGCCACGCATGTAGATCAGCGCGAAGCCCGGCCCGTAGCTCTGGTAGGACACGCTCGGCAGATACTTCACATAGTCGTCGAAGTTCTTGACGTGCAGTTCCTCCAGCCGGTCGGAGCCAAGCACCTGGATGCTCACCGGCACCTTCTGCAGGTTTTCCGTGCGCTTCTCGGCCGTCACGGTGACGGTGCTGAGCTGCGCCACCTTCTGGTCCCTCTGCGGCTTGGTCGACGATTGCGCGCTGGCATCCTGGCCGAACGCGGGTGCGGTGATGGCCAGGCAGATGGCGGCGGCCAGCGGCAAGCGGGACAGGCGCCTTCGCACCCCTCCGGAGTCTGGTGTATTGCGGTGTCGGTACATCGTTTCCCCTCCCTCGAATGGAGACAAATCCCCTGACGGCTTTTGACTGCGCTCCCTCTTATTCCGGCACCACGGGATACGCCCGCAGTACCTCTCCCAAACCCTGCTCGAGCGGCCCAAGCCAGGGCGCGTAATGCCGCCACTGGTCCACGCCCTCGCGATAGATCGGCCTGCGCACCTGCTCGGAACTGGCGGTGCGCACCGGACGTGCGTTCTCGAAGAAGCGCAGGCATGCGCCCTCGAACGGCAAGCCGCAGTGCGCCAGCAAGCGGCGCACCTCGCCCTCGGTGTCCTCCACCATCCGCTCGTAGATCACCCGGTGCACCCGCCCCGGCAGCACGCGGTCGAAATGCGCCATCAGGCGGACATAGTCGGTGTAGTAGCGCGCCAGGTCGTCCAGCCGGTAGCTGAAGCTCTGGCCGCGCGCGAAGTGCTGCTTGAAGCCGGAGAAGCAGCACGCCATCGGGTGCCGTCGCGCGTCGATGACGATCGCGTTGGGCAGCATCAGGTGGATCAGCCCGATGTGCATGAAGTTGTTCGGCATCTTGTCAATGAAGAACGGCGCCGGGGTCTTGCGCTGGATCCGCGTGTGCGCGAGATAGCGCTCGCCCAGCTCGCGCAGCTTGCCCGCATCGAGCCGCGCCAGTGCGTCGTGGTACGGCATCGCACTGTCGACATCAGCCTGTTCGCGCAGCAGCCGGGTGATCAGGGTGATCTCCGGCAACTCCATCGTGCCTTCGACCTGGCTGTGGCTGGACAGGATCTGCTCGATCAGGGTGGAGCCGGCGCGCGGCAGGCCGACCACGAAGATCGGGTCGCGCGCCGGGCTGCCGCTGCCGGCCCGCCTGGCGAAGAACTCCGGCGTGTACTGGCGGACGATGTGTTCGATCCGCGCATGGGTCTCGGACGGGTCGTAATGCAGTTGCCCGCGGCGGCGGGCGTTGCCTGCCTCGTAGTGGCGAAACGAGGCCGCGTACTCGCCGGCATCTTCCAGCGCCTTGCCCAGTGCGAAGTCCAGGTGCAGGCGGTCGGCATCGGCAAGGTCGATGCGGGCGAGCTGCGCGCGCATCGCGGCCACGTCCTCGCCGGAAAAACGGAACGTCTTGAGGTTGGCCAGGCTCCACCAGACCTCGCCGAACGAAGGCATGAGCCCGAGCGCCCGCCGGTAGGCCTCGATCGCGCGATCGGTGAGCCCGGCGGTCTTCAGTGCGTGGCCGTAGCTCATCCATGCCGAGGCGTTGTCCGGATGCTCGTCGAGCAGGCCGGCATAGAGGTCGATCGCCGTCCGGTAGTCGCCGGTCCGGCACAGCACGACGGCCTTGAGGTTGCGGTGCGCGGGATGATCCGGTTCGGCGGCGAGCAGGCGCTCGATTTCCGTCAGCGCCCGCTCCGGCAGGTTGGCCCGGTGCAGCAGCAGCGCATAGTTCTGGCGCGCGCCGTGGAAGCCCGGCGCCAGTTCCAGGCACCGTTCGAGCAGTTGCCGCGCCTCGTCGGTGCGATCCAGCCGCGCCGCCAGTTCGGCGAACATGCGGATTGCCGCCACGTCGGTCGGTGCTTCGCGCAGGTGCTGACGCAACAGGCCCTCTGCCTCCGGGATGCGGTTCTCGGCCAGCGCCGCCCCCGCCGCCAACAGGCGCGGATCGGCCGCCGCATGGCGCACGTGCTCCATGCAGGCCGCCTCGGCGCCCGCGATATCGCCGGTGGCGCGCAGCTGGTCGGCCAGCACGCGCCAGGCCTGTGGCAGGTCCGCCTGCATCGTCACCGCACGACGCAGCGCGGCGATCGCCTCGTCCCGGCGGCCGGCACGCGCCAGTGCCAGGCCGAACTCGAACTGCACCGCGGCCCACCGCGGCTGGGACGCCGCCAGCGGCTCCAGCACCGCCAGCGCGGTGTCCAGCTTCCCTTGCGCGGCACGGGCCGCAGCCAGCAGTTGCAGCGCGGGCGGATGGCCCGGGACCACCCTGAGGATCTCGTCCGCCTGCGCCTCGGCCAGCGCCGGCTCGCGCGCCAGCAGTCGGCTGGCGTGGGTCAGCGCCTGGTCGAGCGAACCGGTAGCCACGGCCATCACCGGCGGCACCGTTGCCGGCGGAACGTGGAAAGCGTGGGCCGGGACATGGCGTCAGCTCCTCCCTAAAGGCTCTTCAGCAACCGGTAGTCGAAGTCGAGCGACTGCTCGTACGAGCTCACCAGGATGCGCTCGTCCTGCCCGTGCGAACGATCGTCGTCGACGTCGTAGGGAATGCCGTTGAAGACGTACGACGGCATGCCGACGGCACGCAGGAACACGCTGTCCGAAGCGCCCGCCGACATGTACGGCGACACCGGCATGGCGTGGCCCCACACCGCCTTGGCCGTTCGCGCGATGTGCGCAAACAGCGCCTTGTCGATCGGGCTTGGCGGGCTCGCCGGCGCCGGAGCGACCGGGGCGACCTCGATCTGCGGATCGTCCAATGCCTTGCTGATCGCCGCCTCGACCTGCGCCGGCGGCTCGTCCGGCAGGATGCGGCAATTGACCGTGGCGCGGGCCATCTGCGGCAGCGCGTTCTCCGCATCGCCGCCAGCCAGCAGGGTCGGCACGCAGGTCGTGCGCAGGTGGGCGTTGTTGTAGGGGCTTGACGCGGCAAGCCGCCGCATCGCCGCAGGATCGGACGGATCGTGGGCGACGGCGCGCATGTCGGCGGCCTTCGCGCCGGCGTACAGCGTGGCAAGCTGCGCGTAGTAGCCGCGCGTGGCCGAGTTGGTGTGCAGCGGGAACTCGAGCTTCGACAGGCGTATCAATCCCGCGGCAAGCCGGTAGATCGCGTTGTCCGGGGTCGGCAGCGAGCTGTGCCCGCCGGGGTTGCGCACGGTCAGGGTGTAGCTGGCGTAGACCTTTTCGGCGGTTTCCACCGCCACGACCTCGGGCCGGCCGTTGCGGATCTCCGGGCCACCGCCGTCGACGTTGATCGAATACCGCGAACGGATCAGCTCCGGCCGGTGCGCCAGCAGCCACTGCACGCCGTTGGACTTGCCGTCCTCCTCGCCGGCAGTGAGCGCGAGGATGTAGTCGCCCTTCGGCCTGAAGCCTTCCTGGTGGAAGCGCAGCAGGGTGGCGACCAGGCCCGCACCGGCGCCCTTGATGTCCATCGTGCCGCGGCCGTAGAAGTAGCCACCCTGCTCGGTCAGCTTGAACGGCGGGAAGTGCCAGTCCTGCGGCAGCGCCTCGACCACGTCCAGGTGCGCCAGCAGCAGGACCGGCTCGCGCTTGCCCTGCCCGCGCAGGCGAACCACCAGGTTGCGCCGCTTCGGATCGTCGCCGACCACCTGCACGTCCGCCGCCGGAAACCCGGCCTTGAGGAAGCGCTGCGCCAACGCCTCGGCCAGCACGGTGGTGCTGCCGTGCTCGGAGGTGGTGTCGGTGCCGATCATCTGCACCAGCAGTTCGTGCGCCAGCGCCCGCTCGCCGGCCGGCACCGGCTCGGCGGCCTGCGCGGCCAGCGGCAGCACGAGGCCCAAGGCCACCGGAAGGATGCGACGGAGGATTCGGCTCATGGGCGCTCCAGGATGAGGGCGAGACCCTGGCCGACGCCCACGCAGAGGCTGACCAGGGCGCGTTGCTGACGGTGCCGGCGCAGGGCGAAAGCCGCACTCATCGCCAGCCGGGCGCCGCTGGCGCCGAGCGGATGACCCAGCGCGATCGCACCGCCCTGGGCGTTGACGTGTTCCGCATCGTCGGCGAGGCCGAGCGCGCGTGTGCAGGCCAGCACCTGCGCGGCGAACGCCTCGTTGATCTCGATGCGGTCGAAGTCGGCCAGGCGCTGGCCGCTGCGCGCCAGCAGCTTGCGGATCGCCGGCACCGGGCCGATGCCCATGATGCGCGGCGCCACGCCAGCCGAGGCCATGCCGGCAACGCGCGCCAGCGGCGTCAGGCCGAACCGCGCGAGCGCCGCCTCGGACGCCAGCAGCAGCGCCGCGGCGCCGTCGTTGAGGCCGGAGGCGTTGCCGGCGGTGATGCTGGTTTCCGGTCCGAGCAGGGGCTTGAGCTTGTCCAGTTGCCCGGCGGTAGTGGCCGGACGGGGATGCTCGTCCACGGCGACCAGCTCGCCGTCCTTGCCCACCGGCACCGGCGTGATCTCCTCGGCCAGCCAGCCCTCGGCCTGCGCGTGCGCCGTGCGCGCCTGGCTGCGCAGTGCGTAGGCATCCTGGCTGGCGCGGTCGATGCCGTGTTCGCGCGCGAGGTTCTCCGCGGTCTGCGTCATCGAGTCCACGCCGTAGCCGGCGCGCATCGCCGGGTTGACCAGCCGCCAGCCGAGTACGGTGTCCTCCAGTTGCTGGCCACGCGCGAAGGCGGTGTCCGCCTTGGCCATGACGTAGGGCGCGCGGGTCATGCTCTCCACGCCACCGGCGATCACCAGCTCGGCCTCGCCGCAGGCGATCGCCCGGGCCGCCTGCCCCACCGCCTCCAGGCCCGAGGCGCACAGCCGGTTGACCGTCACGCCCGGAACCTCCGGCGGCAGCCCGGAAAGCAGCGCGGCCATGCGCGCCACGTTGCGATTGTCCTCGCCGGCCTGGTTGGCGCAGCCGAGGATCACCTCGTCGATCGCGGCCGGGTCGAGCTGCGGGTACCGCGCCAGCAAGGCGCGGATCGGCAGCGCCGCCAGATCGTCGGTGCGGACGCCGGCCAGCGCGCCGCCCAGGCGGCCGAACGGAGTGCGCGTGGCATCGACCAGCCAGGCGCTACGCATAGGCGTTCTTCATCGTCAGATGGGGCAGCCAGCCGCCACGTGCGATCGTCTGCTCCACCGCGGCCTGCGTCTCGCGCAGCGCTGGCAGGATTTCTTTCAGTGCGCGCCTGGGCGCGTCCTCGCTGTACGGCATGCCGACGTTGAGCGCGGCGACCGTGCTGCCGTCGGCCGCGCGGATCGGCACGGCGATCGAACACAGCCCGTGTTCCAGCTCGCGCGATACCAGCGCGTAGCCCTGCTTGCGCACGCGCGCCAGCTCGGCCTTCAGCGCGCCGACCGTGTGCAGGGTCTGCGGCGTGTAGGCACGGAAGGTCTGGCCCTTCATCCACGCGGCGAGTGCGTCGTCGGCGAGGTCGGCCAGGATCGCGCGCCCCATCGAGGTGGCGAACGCCGGCAGCCGCGCGCCCACGCCCAGCGCCACGCTCATCACCCGGCGCACCGGCACACGCAGCACGTAGACGATGTCCTGGCCGTCGAGCACCGCCATCGAGCAGCTCTCGCCGATGCGGTGCGAGAGCTGCTCCAGGCTCTGCTGCGCCAGTTCGGTGAGGTCGAGCGAAGTGAGGTAGCTGTAGCCCAGCTCCAGGACGCGCGGGGTCAGGAAGAAGCTGCGCCCGCGACTGCCGACGTAGCCCAGGTGCTGCAGCGTCAGCAGCAGCCGGCGCGCCACCGCGCGCGACAGCCCGGTGCGCTCGGCGACCTGCGACAGGCTCGGGCTGGGCTGCTCGCGATCGAACGCGCGCAGCACCTGCAGGCCGCGCGCCAGCGACTGCACATAGTCCGGACTTTCCTCGAAGGGTTCGGAGGCCATCGGTTCGCTCGGGTCCATTGACAGGCCGAGCGTAGAAGCATTCCAATAAGTTCGCAATACGAATTATTGTTCGATTATCGAACATTTCCTCAGGGGAGGAACGCGGTGTCCAACGAACGCGACAGCGTGCTGCACAGCTGGTGTGTGCCGTCGGCCTGGCAGGCGCCCACCGTGGTCGGCGGCTGCGGTGCCCATCTGGAGCTGGCCGACGGCCGCCGCATCCTCGACATGAGCAGCCTGGCCGAATGCAGCAATCTCGGCCACCAGCACCCGGCCGTGGTGCGGGCAATCCGCGAGCAGGCGGAGCAACTGTGCTTCGTCACTGCTGCGTGGGGAGCCGAACCGCGCAAGGCGCTGGCCGACGCGCTGCTGGAGAAGTCCGGCTTCGCCGGCGGCCGGGTGTTCTTCACCCTGGCCGGCGCCGACGCCAACGAGAACGCGGTGAAGTTCGCGCGCCTGGCCCGCGGGCTGCCGCGCGGACGCATCGTGGCGCGCGAGCGCTCCTACCACGGCGCCAGCTACGCCGGCATGGCGCTGTCCGGCGACGCGCGCACCAGCGACCAGGTCGACGCCCAGACCTTCGGGGTGCTCCGCGTACCGGCGCCCTACGCCTACCGCTGCCCGTTCGGCAGCACCGACGACGACAGCTGCGGCCGCCTCGCCGCCGGCGCCGTGGGTGCAGCGATCGACCGCGCCGGTGCCGACACCGTCGCCGCCGTGCTGATGGAACCGAACGCCGGCACCAACGGCATCGTCGCCCCGGACAGCTACTGGCCCGCCCTGCGCGCGGCCATCCGCGAGCGCGACGTGCTGCTGATCGCCGACGAGGTGATGAGCGGCTTCGGCCGCTGCGGCGAGTGGTTCGCCTGGCAGCGCCACGGCGAAGCCGGTCGCCCTGACCTGATGACGCTGGCCAAGGGCCTCACCGGCGCGCACCTGCCGCTGGGCGCGGTGGTGCTGTCGGGCGAGATCTACGCGCGCCTCGCCGACCGCATGCTCTACACCGGCCTCACCTATTGCGGCCATCCGCTGGCCTGCGCTGCCGGCCTCGCCGCCGTGCGTGCCTACGAAGAGGAGCAGCTGATCGAGCGCTCGCGCCGGCTCGGCGCCACGATGTTCGCCGAACTCAAGGCGATGCAGGCGCGCCACCCGGTGATCGGCGACGTGCGCGGCGGGCACGGCCTGTTCGCGGTGATCGAGCTGGTCGCCGACCGCACCAGCCGTGCGCCGCTGGCGCCCTGGCCGCAGTCGCCCGCCACGCTGGGCGCACTGCTGCGCGAGGCGATGGACGAGGGCGTGTCGCTGGCCGCGCGCGGCAACCTGCTGATCCTCGCGCCGCCGCTGGTGATCGAGGAAACCGCGCTGGCCGATGCACTGGCGCTGATCGACCGACTGCTGGGGAAGCATTTCCCCGCCCACGCCTGAGAGGTCTCCATGAGCTTCCGTCTCACCTACGCCACCATGTACGACCCGCCGGAAGCCATGCACGAACGCTTCGAGGCGGCGCTGGCCCGCATCTCGGCCTCGCTCGGCGCGCGCCACGGCCTGTTCATCGACGGCCGCGATGTCGAGGCGGAGCACTCGGCCGACCACCGCGCGCCGTTCGACAACACCCTGCACCTGGGCCACTTCGCGCTGGCCAGCGAGGCCGACGCCGATACCGCGATGCGTGCGGCACAGGCCGCCTACCCGGCCTGGCGCGCCACGCCGGTGGCCGAACGCGCGCGGCTGATGCGCCGCGTCGGCGAGCTGCTGGAGGAACGCGTCTACGACATCGCCGCCGCGCTGGTGCTGGAGGTCGGCAAGAACCGCATGGAGGCGCTGGGCGAGGCACAGGAGACGGTGGATTTCTTCCGCCACTACGCGGACGACTTCGAGAGCCACGCCGGCTACCACCACACGCTGCCCGACGATCCGATCGAAGGCGTGGTCTCGCACAACGCCAGCGTGATGCGCCCGTACGGCGCGTGGGTGGTGATCGCGCCGTTCAACTTCCCGCTGGCGCTGGCCGGCGGCCCCACTGCCGCCGCGCTGGTCACCGGCAACACGGTGGTGGTGAAGGGCGCCAGTGACACGCCGTGGGCCGCGCGCCTGCTGGCCGACTGCATCCGCGATGCGGGCCTGCCGCCGGGCGTGTTCAATTACCTTTCCGGCAGTAGCCGCGAAGTCGGTGCGGCGCTGGCGCAGCACCCGCGGGTGGCCGGCATCACGTTCACCGGCTCGGTGCCGGTCGGCCGCCAGCTGATGCGACAGATGGCCAGCGGCGACTGGCCGCGGCCGTGCATCGCCGAGATGGGTGGCAAGAACCCCTGCATCGTCACCGAGCACGCCGACCTCGACGACGCCGCGGCCGGCATCGTGCGCTCGGCCTACGGCATGAGCGGGCAGAAATGCTCCGCGCTGTCGCGCCTGTACGTGCACGAGCGCGTGGCCGACGCGTTGATCGAGCGCCTGCAGCAGCGCATCGCGGCGCTGCGCATCGGCGATCCGCGCCAGCGCGACCACTGGATGGGCCCGGTGGTGAACGCCACCGCCTACGGCCATTACCGCCAGTACATCAATGAACTGGAGGCCGGCGGCGCCACCCTGCTGGCCGGCGGCCGCCGGCTGGGCGAAGGCACCGGCGGCCCGGCCGAGCTCGCGCGCGGCTACTTCGTCCAACCGACTCTGGCCGAGGTGCCGCTGGCGCACCCGCTGTGGCAGCAGGAGATGTTCCTGCCCATCCTCACCCTGCATCGCGTGCGCGACCGCGACGAGGCGATGCGCCTGGCCAACGACACCACCATGGGCCTCACCGCCGGCTTTTACGGCGCCGCCGACGAAGTGGCGTGGTTCCACGAGCACATCGAGGCCGGCGTGACCTACGCCAACCGGCCGCAGGGCGCCACCACCGGCGCCTGGCCCGGCTACCAGCCGTTCGGCGGCTGGAAGGCGTCCGGCTCCACCGGCAAGGCGATCGCCTCGTTCTACTACCTGGCGCAGTACCTGCGCGAGCAGTCCCGCACGGTGGTCGAGTGAGCGCCCACGGATGAGCTGCCAGCACCTGCAACTTGCCGAGGCCATCGGGCTGTTCGTGCACGACGGCGCCAGCGTCGCGCTGGAGGGCTTCACCCACCTGATCCCGTTCGCCGCCGGCCACGAGATCATCCGCCAGCGCAAGCGCGACCTGCACCTGATCCGCATGACGCCGGACCTGGTCTACGACCAGCTGATCGGCATGGGCTGCGCGCGCCGGCTCACCTTTTCCTGGGGCGGTAACCCGGGCGTGGGTTCGCTGCACCGTCTGCGCGATGCGGTGGAGCACGGCTGGCCGCGCCCGCTGGAGCTGAACGAGCACAGCCATGCCGGCATGGCCGCCGCGTTCACCGCCGGCGCGGCGCGGTTGCCGTTCGGCGTGCTGCGCGGCTACATCGGCACCGACCTGCCCGCGCACAACCCGAACATCCGCCGCGTCGCCTGCCCGTTCACCGGCGAGGCGCTGGCCGCGGTGCCCGCGCTCAATCCCGACGTCACCATCCTGCACGCACAACGCGCCGACCGCGCCGGCAACGTCGCCATCGACGGCATCGTCGGTGCCGCGCGCGAGGCGGCACTGGCGGCGAAGACATTGATCGTCACCGTGGAGGAGATCGTCGACGTGCTGCCGCCGGCGATGAACGCCATCGTGCTGCCGCACTGGACAGTGAGCGCGGTGGTCCATTGCCGCGGCGGCGCCTACCCGTCGTACGCGCAGGGCCACTACGTCCGCGACAACGCCTTCTACCGGCGCTGGGACACGATCGCCCGCGATCGCCAAGGTTTCCTCGACTGGATGGGCCGCCACGTGCTCGGTACCCGCGACCACCATGGCTTCCTTGCCTCGCTGCGGGCGGAGGCCTCCACATGAGCGCCTGCACCCGCGACGAATGGATGACCGTGGCCGCCGCGCGCCTGCTCGGCAACGACAGCGTGTGCTTCGTCGGCATCGGCCTGCCCAGCGCCGCCTGCAACCTGGCGCGGCTCACCCACGCGCCGGAGATCGTGCTGATCTACGAGTCCGGCACCATCGGCACGCGGCCGGACGTGCTGCCGCTGTCCATCGGCGACGGCGAGCTGGCCGAGACCGCCGCGTGCGTGGTGCCGCTGCCGGAGATCTTCAGCTTCTACCTGCAGGCCGGGCGCGTGGACGTGGGCTTTCTCGGCGCCGCGCAGATCGACCGCTTCGGCAACCTCAACAGCACCGTGATCGGCCCGTACGAGCTGCCGTCCACGCGGCTGCCGGGTGGCGGCGGTGCGCCGGAGATCGCGCTGCATGCCAGGCAGGTGTTCGTGATGGCACGGGCCACGCCGCGCAGCTTCGTCGAGCGGCTGGATTTCCGCAGCAGCGCCGGCTTCCTCGACGGCCACGGCGCCCGCGCGCGCGCCGGCATTCCCGGCGGCGGCCCGCGTGCGGTGATCACCGACGTCGGCATGCTCGCCCCGCACCCTGAGAGCGAGGAGCTGCAGCTGGTGGCGCTGTTCGAGGGCGCCAGCGTCGACGAAGCGCGCGCCGCCATCGGCTGGCCGCTGCAGGTGGCCGACCGCCTCGACACCATCGCCCCGCCCAGCACACACGAGCTCGACACCCTGCGTGCTCTCAATGCCCGTACCCGCGAGGCGCACGCGCGCCCCGTGCACATTCCCCTCTGATCCGAAAGGCC
This sequence comes from Rhodanobacter aciditrophus, assembly GCF_050026795.1. Lineage (NCBI taxonomy): Bacteria > Pseudomonadati > Pseudomonadota > Gammaproteobacteria > Lysobacterales > Rhodanobacteraceae > Rhodanobacter > Rhodanobacter aciditrophus. Next base: position 128,155 of record NZ_JALBWP010000012.1, on the reverse strand, counting down.
CCGCCGTGAACGCTCACATCAAGACCGCCCTCCCCGGCCCCAAGGCACGGGCGATGATCGCCCGCGACGCCGAAGTGATCTCGCCCTCGTATCCGCGCGACTACCCGTTCGTGATGTCGCACGGCCGCGGCACTGAGGTGTGGGACGTGGACGGCAACCGCTTCCTCGACTTCATGGCCGGCATCGCCGTGTGCGCCACCGGCCACGCTCACCCGCAGGTGGTCAAGGCGGTGCAGGATGCGGCGGCGAAGTTCCTGCACATCTCCAGCGACTACTGGCACGAGGAAATGGTGGGCCTGGGCGAGCGCCTGGCCGCGGTCGCGCCGATGCGGACGATTGCGGGCGAGGCGGCAATGAGCTTCATCTGCCAGTCCGGCACCGAGGCGGTGGAGGGCGCGCTCAAGCTCGCCCGCTACGTCACCGGGCGGCCGCGCTTCATCGGCTTCCTCGGCGGCTTCCACGGCCGCACCTTCGGCTCGCTGTCGTTCACCTCGAGCAAGTACACCCAGCAGAAGGGCTTCTCGCCCACGCTGGCCGGCGTCACCCACGTGCCCTACCCCAACCCGTACCGGCCGCTGTTCGCCGGCGACGACCAGGGCGCGGCGGTGCTCGACTACATCCGCATGCTGTTCCAGCGCAGCGTGCCGCCGAGCGAGGTGGCCGCGATCCTGATCGAGCCGATGCAGGGCGAAGGCGGTTACCTCACGCCGCCGGACGGCTTCCTCGCCGGCCTGCGCGCGCTGTGTGACGAGCACGGCATCCTCTTGATCTTCGACGAGGTGCAGTCGGGCATCGGTCGCACCGGCAAGATGTTCGCCTGCGAGCACTGGGGCGTGGCGCCGGACATCCTCACCTCGGCCAAGGGGCTGGGCTCGGGGCTGCCGATCGGTGCGGTGATCGCGAAGAAATCGATCATGTCGCAGTGGAAGCGCGGCGCCCACGGCAACACCTACGGCGGCAACCCGGTCACCTGCGCGGCCGCCAACGCCACCCTCGACCTGGTCCGCGGCGGCCTGTCCGACAACGCTGCCAAGGTCGGCGAGCACTTCATCGCCCGCCTGCGCGAACTGCAGCGCGGCTACCCGTGCATCGGCGAAGTGCGCGGCAAGGGCCTGTGGATCGGCATGGAGCTGGTCGAGAACGACGGCAGGAAGACCCCCGCCACCGCGCTGTGCGATGCGGTGATCACCCGTGCGTATCACAACGGCCTGCTGCTGCTTTCCTGCGGCACCAGCACGGTGCGCTTCATGCCGCCGCTGAGCGTGACCACCGCCGAAGTGGACGAGGCCATCGCGCTGCTGCGCGCCAGCCTCGACCAGGCACTCGCCGGAGCCTGAGCATGAAACGCCTCGCGCACGCCGCACCCGTCCTCGCCACCTTCCTGGTCATGATGTTCGGTGCGGCGTCCGCGCAGGCCGCGCGCGAACCCGTGCTCAAGCAGGTCGACCTGCCGCACAGCTACTACTGGCGCGAGCTGTACCTGCCGCAGCTCACCGCCGGCCCGTCCTCGGCCAGCTTCCTGCCCGACGGCAACACGCTCGTCTACAGCATGGGCGGCTCGCTGTGGCGCCAGCGCATCGGCGACGACAACGCCACCGAACTGACCCACCCCACGGCCGCCTACGACTACCAGCCCGACGCCTCGCGCGACGGCCGCAGCGTGGTGTTCACCCGCTACGACGGCAACGCGCTGGAACTGTGGCGGCTGGATCTCGGCAACGGCCGCGAGCAGCGCCTCACCGACCAGGGCGCGGTGAACGTGGAGCCGCGGCTGTCGCCCGACGGCAAGCGGCTCGCCTGGGTCTCCACGCAGGGCACCGGCCACTTCAATCTGTTCCTCGCCGACGTCGACGGCGCCGGCCTGCACCACCCGCACCTGCTGCTGGGCGAGCGCAAGAGCACGCTGGATCGCTACTACTACTCGGCCTTCGACCACGCGATCAATCCGTCCTGGTCGCCCGACGGCAGGACGATCTACTACGTCAGCAACCCGGAGATCGGCTGGGGCACCGGCGACATCTTCGCCGTGGAGGTCGACCACCCCGCGCAGCGTCGCCGCGTGCTGAGCGAGGAGACCAGCTGGAGCGCGCGACCCGAACTGGCGCCGGACGGCAAGCGCCTGCTGTATTCCAGCTACCACGGCCGCCAGCACCAGCAGCTGTGGCTGACCACCGCCGACGGCGCTGCGCCGCTGCCGCTGAGCTTCGGCGCGTTCGACCGCCGCAACGCGCGCTGGTCGCCGGACGGCTCGCGCATCGCCGTCATCGACAACCGCGACGGCGACACCGCACTGCGCGTGATCGAGACGCTGGGCGGCGCCAGCCAGGACGTGGTGGCGACGCATCGCCACTACCGGTCGCCGCAGGCCCGCCTCACCCTCGACATCGTCGACGAGCATGGCCAGCGCACGCCTGCGCGCGTGGCGATCGTGGCCGGCGACGGCCGCGCCTACGCGCCGCCGCACGCCTGGGTCTCGGCCGACGACGGCTTCGACCGCGCCCTGCAGCACAGCGAAACGCACTACTTCCACTGCGCGCCGCCGTGCACGCTGGACGTGCCGGCCGGCAAGGCGGCGATCTGGGTGCAGCACGGCTTCGCCTACGCGCCGTGGCGCCGCACGGTGGACCTGTCGACCGGCCACGCCACGCAGCTCACCGCCACCCTGGTGCCGGACGCGCTGCCGGCCGCCTACGGCCACTTCGTCAGCGCCGACCTGCACATCCACATGAACTACGGCGGCCACTACCGCAACACGCCCGCGCACCTCGCGCTGCAGGCGCGCGCCGAGGATCTCGACATCGCCTGGGACCTGGTGGTGAACAAGGAAGAGCGCGTGCCGGACATCGCCAGCTTCCGCACCGACGCCGACCCGGCCAGCACGCCGCAGACCCTGGTGCTGCACGGGCAGGAGTACCACACCAGTTTCTGGGGCCACCTCGGCCTGCTGCACCTGACCGACCACTACATCACCCAGGGCTACTCGGCCTACCGCCACACCGCGATGGCCAGCCCGTGGCCGACGAATGCCGCCGTGGCCGACCTCGCCCACGCGCAGGGCGCCCTGGTCGGCTACGTGCATCCGTTCGACGTGCTGCCCGACCCGGTACACGATCCGGTGCTCAGCAACGAGCTGCCCGCCGACGTGATCGAAGGCAAGGTCGACTACATCGAGGTGATGGGCTTCTCCGACCACAAGGCCACCGCCGCCGTGTGGTACCGCCTGCTCAACCTGGGCTTCCGCCTGCCCACCGGCGCGGGCACCGACGCGATGGCCAACTACGCCTCGCTGCGCGGCCCGGTCGGCATGAACCGCGTGTTCCTCGACACCGGCGGCCGGCGCGACGCGGCCAGCGCGCTCGCGGCGCTGAAGGCCGGCCACGGCTTCGCCAGCAACGGCCCGCTGCTCGGCTTCCTGCTCGACGGCGCCCGCCCCGGCACGCAGCTTGCCCCGGGGCGCCACCACTACCGCGTGGCGCTGCGCTCGCCCGTTGCCGTGGATCACCTGGAACTGGTGCACAACGGCCAGGTGGTGAAGACCTTCACGCTCGGGGGCGACCGCCGCCGTCTCGACGCCGAGGGCGATCTCGACCTCGACGGCGGCTGGGTGCTGCTGCGCGCGTGGAACGACGGCGCCGATCCGCAAGTGCTCGACCTCTACCCCTACGCCACCACCAACCCGGTGTGGCTGGGCGACCACGTGCTCGCGACCAGCGCGCGCGACGATGCCGCGTGGTTCGCCCGGTGGATGGACCGCACCATCGACGCCGCCGCCGCACGCGACGACTACAACACCGCGGCGGAGAAGCGCATGACGCTGGACTACCTGGGCAAGGCCCGTGCGGCCTATCGCGCACTGGCCGCCGGTCAGTCGTCGACGGCGGAGGCCGGCCGATGATCCGTCGCCTGCAGCATCTGGCCTTGCTCGCGCTGGCGCTGTTGCCGCTGGCCACCTTCGCCGCCGACAAGACGCCGTTCACCCCGGCCGACCTCAACCGCCTCGCCGTGCTCGCCGACCCGGCGCTGTCGCCCGACGGCCGCTGGCTGGTCTACACCGTCACCACCACGAATGCCGAACGCGACCAGCCGCAGTCGGACCTGTGGCGGGTCGGCTTCGACGGTCGCGGCCGCACCCAACTCACCCACACGCCCGACGCGGACGAGTCGCAAGCGCAGTGGTCCGGCGACGGCCGCTTCATCGCCTTCCTGGCCGACCGCAAGCCCGCCGACGGCAAGGACGACGACGACAACGGCACGCAGGTCTGGACGATGCCCGCCGACGGCGGCGAGGCGCACCAGGTCACCCATCTCCCCGCCGGCGTGGAGGAGTTCGCGCTGTCGCCGGACGGCAAGCGGCTGGCGGTGATCGCCTTCGACCCCGAGCGTCCCGCCGGCACGCCGAAGCCGAAGAACCCGCCGCCGATCGTCACCGACCGCTTCCAGTTCAAGGACGACGACTCGGGCTGGCTGGGCGCGCGCCACAAGCACCTGTACGTGGTCGACCTCGCCAGCGGCCAGGCCACCGAGCTCACCCCCGGCAAGCACGACGAGCAGTTGCCTGCGTGGTCGCCGGACAGCCGGCAGATCGCCTACGTCACCAAGCGCGGTGCCGACCCGGACCGCACCCTCGACTTCGACATCCACGTCATCGACGCCCGCGCCGGTGCCGCCGAACGCCAGCTCACCACCTTCCCCGGCTCCGACCTCGATCCGTACTGGGCCTCGCGCCCGGCCTGGTCGCCGGACGGCAAGCGCATCGCCTACCTGCGCAGCGGCGATGACCACTGGATCTACTACGCGCCCTGGCAGCTGGCGGTGATCGACGTGGCCAGCGGCAAGGCGACGATCCCCGCGCCGATCGACCGCTGCTTCACCCACCCGACCTGGGCGCCGGACGGGCGCAGCGTGTACGCGCTCATCGAGCAGGCCGAGGTCACCCACCTGGCGCGCATCGACGTGCCCAGCGGCAAGGTCACCGAGCTGACCCACGGCGACCGTTTCGACGTGGACCTGTCGGTGGCACGCGATGGCCGCATCGCCGTGCTCGGCGGCGACGACCTGCACCCCTACAACATCGCCGCGCTCGATGGCGGCCACCTGCGCCTGCTGGCCGACCACAACGCGTGGCTGGCCGGCAAGCAGCTGGCGAACACCGAGACCCTGCACTTCACCGGCGCCGACGGCACCAGGCTCGACGCGCTGCTGGTGAAGCCGATCGGCTACGTCAAGGGCAAGCGCTACCCGACCATCCTGCGCGTGCATGGTGGCCCGGTGTACCAGTTCAGCCATGAGTTCATGGAGGACTGGCAGGTGTACGCGGCCAACGGCTTCGCCGTGCTGGCGGTGAACCCGCGCGGCAGCTCCGGCCGCGGCTTCGACTTCGCCAGGGCGATCTACGCCGACTGGGGCGACAAGGACATGCAGGACCTGATGGCCGGCGTGGACCATGCGATCAAGCTCGGCGTCGCCGATCCGGACCACCTGGGCATCGGCGGCTGGAGCTACGGCGCCATCCTCACCGACGAGGTGATCGCCCGCACCACGCGCTTCAAGGCGGCGATCAGCGGTGCCGGCACCGGCAACATGTACGGCATGTACGGCGACGACGAATACGCCCGCGAGTACGAGCTGGAACTGGGCACGCCTTGGGACCACCGCGCCGCCTGGGACCGCGCCAGCTACCCGTTCCTGCACGCCGACCGCATCGCCACGCCCACGCTGTTCCAGTGCGGCCAGATCGACTTCAACGTGCCGTGCATCGGCGCCGAGCAGATGTACCAGGCGCTGCGTTCGCGCGGCGTGCCGACCCAGCTGGTGGTCTACCCCGGCCAGCACCACGAGATCAGCGTACCGAGCTACCTGCTCGACCGCATGCGCCGCAACCTCGCCTGGTACGAGCGCTTCCTCAAGCCCGGAGGCACATCTCCCTGAGAGGCTCACCGCCCCCGTCCGGGACGGGTAATACTCGCCCGGACACCCTCGCCCAACCGCCGGAAGCCGCCCATGAACGACCTGTCCGCCGCCCCTCTCGACCGCGCCACCGCCCTGCCCGCCCGCTACTACGTGTGCGACGCGCTGCTGGCGATGGAGCACCGTGCGGTGTTTGCCCGCAGCTGGCAGCTGGTGGCGCACCAGGGCCAGCTCGCCGAGCCGGGCGACCACGTGGTGGAACAGGTCGGCCACGTGCCGGTGATCGTGGTGCGCGGGCAGGACGGCGTGCTGCGCGGCTTCGTCAACGTGTGCCGCCACCGCGCCGGCCCGCTGGCGCTGTGCAACGGCAAGGGCGCGCGCGCCCTGCACTGCAAGTACCACGGCTGGACCTACACGCTGGAGGGCCAGCTGCGCAGCGCGCCGGAGATGCAGGGCGCGGCCGACTTCAACGTCGAGGAGATCCGCCTGCCGCCGATCCGCGTGCACGAGTGGCAGGGCCTGGTGTTCGTGGCGCTGGACGACGCCGTGCCGCCGTTCGGCGAGGTCTACGGCGGCATCGCCGAGCGCATCGCGCCGATCGACCTTTCGGCGATGCGCTACCTGCGCCGCGACAGCTACGAGATCGACTGCAACTGGAAGGTCTACGTCGACAACTTCCTCGAGGGCTACCACCTGCCCCACGTGCATCCGGGCCTGTCGAAGGTGCTGGACTACCGCGCCTACGACACCGAGCTGTTCGACTGGTACTCGCTGCAGTCCTCGCCGCTGCGCAACAGCACCGCGATCTACGGTGACGGCGAGGCGTTCTATTACTTCGTCTACCCCAACGTGATGCTCAACATCATGCCGGGGCGGCTGCAGACCAACCGAATCGTGCCGCTGGGCCCGGACCGCTGCCGCGTGGAGTTCGACTACTACTACGCGCAGGACGACGCCGCGCAGGCGCGCATCGCCGCCGACCAGGAATTCAGCGACGAGGTGCAGCAGGAGGACATCGCCATCTGCGTCGCCGTGCAGCGCGGCCTGACCTCCGGCACCTACGAGGCCGGCCGGCTGTGCCCGAAACGCGAGAGCGGAGTCTGGCATTTCCACAACCAGCTGCGCGCGGCCTACGCCGCCGCGGAAGAGCACGCGTGAAAAAGGCCCTGCCTACCCTGCTGCTCGCCCTCGCTGCGGCCCTCGCCGCATCCGCCCAGGCCGCCGACCGCACCGTGGTGCATGCCGGCCACCTGCTCGATGTCGACAGCGGCAAGATGCTGGCCGACCAGGCGGTGACGCTCGCCGACGGCAAGGTCGTCTCGGTGCAGCCGTGGTCCGCCGCCACGGGCAAGGGTGCGCGCGTGCTCGACTGGACGGCCTGGACCGTGGTCCCCGGCCTGATGGACATGCACACGCACATCTCCGAGGAAGCCGAGACCGCCGACATCGCTGCGCCGCTGAAGATCAGCCCGGCGCAACAGGCGTTCATCGGCGCGATGAACGCGCGCAAGACGCTGCAGGCTGGCTTCACCACCGTGCGCGACGTCGGCGTGTACCGCGGCTTCGCCGACATCGCCCTGCGCGATGCGATCAACGCCGGCGAGATTCCCGGTCCGCGCATGTTCGTCGCCGGCGCCTACATCACCGTGCCCGGCGGCGGCGGAGAGATCACCGGCCTGCCGCCCGGCACCGTGGTGCCGCCGGAGTTCCGCCAGGGCGTGTCCAAGGGCGTGGACGACGTGCGCCAGCATGTCGACCTGATCCTCGACCACGGTGCCGACCTGATCAAGGTGATCGCCACCGGCGCCGTACTGGCCAACGGCACCGAGCCGGGCAAGCCGGAATTCACCGAGGCGGAGATCCATGCCGCCGTGGTGGAGGCGGCCAGGCGCGGCAAGTTCGTCGCCGCCCACGCCCACGGCGCCGAGGGCATCAAGCGGGCGATCCGCGCCGGCGTGCGTTCCATCGAGCACGGCTCGCTGATCGACGACGAAGGCATCGCGCTGATGGCCAAGCACGGCACCTGGCTGGTCGCCGACATCTACGACGGCGACTACATCGAGGAAATCGGCACCCGCGACCACTGGTCGCCGGAGATCCTGCGCAAGAACGAGGAGACCACGCTGGCCCAGCGCCAAGGCTTCCGCAAGGCGCTGAAGGCCGGCGTGCACATGGCCTTCGGCACCGACGCCGGGGTCTATCCGCACGGCCAGAACGCCCGCCAGTTCGCCTACATGGTGCGCTGGGGCATGACCCCGCTGCAGGCGATCCGCTCGGCCACCATCGACGCCGCCCGCCTGCTCGGCAAGGAGCAGGAACTCGGCTCGATCGCCCCCGGCAAGGCCGCCGACCTGGTCGCCGTGGGCTGCAATCCGCTGCAAAGGATCGACTGCCTGCGTTCCATCCGCGGCGTAATCAAGGCCGGTACGCCGGTGTCGCTGGAGTGATGGGCGTGTCGTTGAGGTTTCGTGACCCGTCTCGCCTGTTTCGCCCGGTTGCTGCGGGAGAGACACAAACCCCCTCTCCGTCATCCCAGCGAAGGCTGGGATCCAGTGACTTCAAGCTGTTGAAGTGCAAAGACGCTGGATCCCGGCTTTCGCCGGGATGACGCTGAGGAATCACACGCATCACATGAACACCCAACCCTCGCACCACCACGAGCGCACCACATGACTCACGGCACCAAGATCGGCTTCTGGACCTGCACCGCGCTGGTGGTCGGCAACGTGATCGGCATGGGCATCTTCCTGCTGCCCGCCTCGCTCGCCAGCTACGGTTTCAACGCGCTGATCGGCTGGGTCATCACCCTGCTCGGCTGCCTCGCGCTGGCCCGCGTGTTCGCCTACCTGTCGCGCAGCCTGCCCGATGCCGACGGGCCTTACGGGTACGTGCGCGCCACGCTCGGCGAGATGCCGGCGTACATGGCACTGTGGGCCTACTGGGTCTCGGTATGGCTGACCAACGCGGCGCTCGCCACCGGCGCGGTCGGCTACCTCACCGCGGCGGTCCCGCAGTTCGGTGCGATCCGCCCCGACCTGTTCGCGCTCGGGCTGCTGTGGACCTTCACCGGCGTCAACCTGTTCGGCCTGCGCAGCGGCGGCGGCGTGCAGATCGTCACCACCGCGCTGAAACTGTTGCCGATGCTGGCGATCGCCCTGCTCGGCGGCTGGATCCTGCTGACCGCGCCCGGCGATTACGTGGCGCACCCGCCGGCCACGCCGCTGAGCCTGGGCGGCGTGATGGCGGCCTCGACCATCGCCCTGTTCGCGATGCTGGGCATCGAATCGGCCAGCGTGCCGGCGGCGCATGTCGACAACCCCGGCCGCACCATTCCGCGCGCGACGATGACCGGCACCGCGCTCACCGCGGTCATCTACATCATCGTGTCGACCGTGCCGCTGCTGCTGATCCCGCAGCACGAACTGACCGAGGCCAATGCGCCGTTCGCGCTGCTGATGGACCGCTTCGTCCATGCCGGCTCCGGCCGCTGGCTGGCGCTGTTCGTGGTGGTCAGCGGCCTGGGCTGCCTCAATGGCTGGACCCTGCTGAGCGGCCAGCTGACCCGCACCATGGCCGACAACGGCGTGCTGCCGGCCGTGCTCGCGCGGAGCAACCGCCATGGCGCGCCGGCTACGGGCCTGCTGGTCACCGGCGCGCTGGCCTCGGTGATGATCTGGATGAGCTACAGCAAGTCGCTGGTCTCGGCCTTCACCTTCATCACCCGCGTGGTGACCGCCGCCAACCTGCCGCTCTACCTGTGCTGCTCGCTGGGCCTGGTGGTGCTGTGGCGGCGCGGCAGCGCTCCGGGCTTGGGTCGTGCCGCGCTGCTGGTGGCCATGATCGGCGTGCTGTACACGATCTTCGCCTTCGTCGGCAGCGGCCACGAACCGTTCGTGCTGGCGCTGGGCTTGATCGCCGCGGGCCTGCCGCTGTATGCCTTCATGCGCCTGCGCCGCAAATCCGCTCGGCCCGCCAAGGCGTCCGCCCGATGAGAGACTCCCGCTACGACATCCTGTTCACCCCGGTGCGGATCGGCCCGGTCACCGCGAAGAACCGCTTCTTCCAGGTGCCCCACTGCAACGGCATGGGCCACGCCATGCCGTTGGCCCACGCGGCGATGCGCGAGGTGAAGGCCGAGGGCGGCTGGGCGGTGGTCTCCACCGAGGAGTGCGAGATCCACCCCAGCAGCGACCTCACGCCCTACGTCGAGGCGCGGCTGTGGGACGATGCCGACATCCCTGCCCTGGCGCTGATGTGCGACAAGGTGCACGCGCACGGCGCGCTGGCCGCAGTGGAGCTGTCGCACAACGGCCCGACCGCGTCGAACCTGTATTCGCGCGAGGTGCTGATCGGCCCCTCGCACCAGCCGAGCAAGTACGGCTACCCGTCGCAGGCGCGCGCGATGTCGCTGAAGGACATCAACGAATATCGCCGCTGGCATCGCGAGGCCGCCGTGCGCGCGATGCGCGCGGGCATGGACATCGTTTATGTCTACGCCGCGCACGATCTGTCTCTTCCGATGCACTTCCTGCAGCGCCGCCGCAACCAGCGCAGCGACGCCTACGGCGGCTCGCTGGAGAACCGCGTGCGCCTGCTGCGCGAGGTGCTGGAAGACACCAGGGAAGCCATCGGCCACCGCTGCGGCGTGGCGCTGCGCTTCGCCACCGAGGAACTGCTCGGCGCCGGCGGCGTGGAGTTGGCCGAAGCGAAGGACATCGTGGCGATGCTCGCCGAGCTGCCCGACCTGTGGGACGTGAACGTGGCCGCCTGGTACAACGATTCGGTGCCCTCGCGCTTCGCCGCCGAGGGTGCGCAGGAGCCGTTCGTCGCCTTCGTCAAACAGGTCACCAGCAAGCCGGTGGTCGGCGTGGGCCGCTTCACCTCGCCGGACACCATGGTGTCGCAGATCAAGCGCGGGGTGCTGGACCTGATCGGCGCCGCGCGCCCATCCATCGCCGATCCGTTCCTGCCCAGGAAGGTGGAACAGGGCCGCGTCGACGACATCCGCGAATGCATCGGCTGCAACATCTGCGTGTCCGGCGACATGACCATCTCGCCGATCCGCTGCACGCAGAACCCCACCATGGGCGAGGAGTGGCGCAAGAACTGGCATCCCGAGCGCATCGCCCCGGCCAGGAAACCTGCCCGCGTGCTGGTGGTCGGCGGCGGCCCCGCCGGGCTGGAAGCGGCGCGCGCGCTGGGCCAGCGCGGCTACGAAGTGAGCCTGGCCGAAGCCCGCAGGGAACTCGGCGGACGCGTCACCCGCGAGGCGCGCCTGCCCGGCCTGGCCGAATGGGCACGCGTGCGCGACTGGCGCATCGGCCAGATCCAGAAGCTTCCCAATGTCTCGGTCTATCTCGACTCCGCGCTCGGCGCGCAAGACGTGCTCGACTTCGGCGCCGAGCACGTGGTGCTGGCCACCGGCTGCCACTGGCGCCGCGACGGCTACGGCCGCAGCCACGGCGCCGCGATCCCCGGCTTCGTCGACAACCCCGGGGTCTGCACGCTGGACGACCTGATGGACGGACGCATTCCGGCCGGCCGCGTCGCCGTGCTCGACGACGACGGCTTCTACTACGCCAGCATCGCCGCCGAACAGCTGCACGCCCACGGCTGCGACGTGGTGTACGTGACGCCGGAAGACAGCGTCGCCCCATGGAGCCAGAACACGCTCGACTACCGCCACATCCGCAAGCGGCTGGCCAAGCTCGGCATTGAGGTGATCGTCTCCCACACCGTCGCCAGCTACGACGGCGACACGCTCGCCCTCGACCACGCCTGGGAAGGCCGCCAGCAATCGCTCGCCGTCGACGCCGTACTCACCGTCACCGCCCGCCTGCCCGACGACGCGCTCCATCAAGCGCTGGTGGAACGCGAAGCCGACTGGACCCAAGCGGGCATCCAGAGCGTGCGCAACATCGGCGACTCCGATGCCCCGGGGCTGATCGCCCATGCGGTCTACGCGGGACATCGGTATGCGCGGGAGCTGGGGGAACCGGCAACGGGGGCGGTGGCGTTCAAGCGGCATTTCCACGGACCGGACCCGGGGTACGACGCAGCCCCGACGACCCGCTGACTCCCGTCGCGGTTATCGGGGTCTTCACCTGCGCCGGCACCGCCTTGAGGGTTTCCCGGGCTGCGCCGGGCCATCGGCGATGGCCGCCGTGGTTCAGGCGTTGCACGCCTGCCGCCGTGCGGTGCAGCGCAGGGTGGCGTTCCCGGACACCGCCGCCGGGAAGCCGCTCTCGATCGTCAGGCATTGCTCGGCCAGCACCGCCACGCCGGGCCGGTGCGACACGACGATCAGGGTGGTTCGCGGCAGGCGCCGCTTCAGTGCGGCGAGGACCGCCAGCTCCGCGGCGGCATCCAGCGCGCTGGTGGCCTCGTCCAGCACGGCCAGGCGTGGCTGCCGCAGGATCACCTGCGCCAGCAGCAGCCGCTGCAGTTCGCCGCCGGACAGGCGGCCGGACGCGCTGTGCAGCGCGGTGTCGAGCCCGCGCGGGAAGTCGGCCAGCCGGCGCTCGAGGCCGACGTCGGCCAGCGCGCTGCGCAGCCGCCCATCGGTGGCGTCGGGCGCCGCCCAGCGCAGGCACTCGCGCACCGAGCGTTGCCACGGCCGCACGTTCTGGCTGACGTAGGCGCCATGGCGCACCAGCTCGCGATAGGCGTCGAAACCGATGGGTCGGCGGTCGAGGCGCGCGACGAAGACCTGCGGCGCCGTCATGCCGGCCAGCACGTCGACCAGGCTGCTCTTGCCGATCCCGGAGTCGCCGGAGATCAGCGTGAGCTCGCCGGGCACCAGCTCCAGCTCGCCGACTTCGAGGCCCGCCAGCGGCGGCGTGACCCGCATCCGCTGGATGCGCAGGACCCCGCCGCCCGGCGCCGCTTGCACGGGCATCGCAGGCGCGGGCAGACGGTCCGCGGCCAGGCGCATGTAGCGATGCCACAGCTCGAAGGCCGGGGCAGTCGAACGCAATTGCTGGAAGCTTTGCCGCGTCGCCACCAGGTAGGGCAGCAGGCGCCCCAGCAGCAGGCACACGGCGATGAGCGAGGCGCGGTCCATGCCGCGCCAGCGGTCGGCGAGCAGGAACAGCGCGGTGATGCCGAGCGTGGCCAGCAGCTCGAGCACCAGCCTCCCGGAGGCCACCAGTTCCAGCTGGCGACGATAGCCGTGGCCGAGCCGGGCCGCGATCGCGCCGCAGCTTGCCTTCTCCGCGGCCTCGCGTTCGAACGAACGCACGTGGCGCAGGCGCCGCGGAAAGTCCTCGCTGTGCCAGAACAGCTGCGTCATGTCGGCGACGTAGCGCCGCGCGACCAGCGCCTGCTCACGGCCATAGGCGCGCGAGGTGGCCAGCCCGAGACCGACCAGCACCGGCGCGGCCAGCAGCAGCGGCGGCGAGACCCAGAGCGCGAAACCCAGGCTGACTGCCGCGGTGATCCCGACCACCAGCAGCTGCTGCAGGGCGCTGAAGCCCTGCACGAGGATCTCGACGTTGTGGGTGAGCACGTTCGCGATTTCCGCGGACGTCGCATCGGCCAGGGCCGCCAGCGGCGCATCGATCAGCCGCGCATGCACCTTGCGGCGAAGACTCACGCCGTAGCGGCCGACCAGCCGCGCGCCCAGCCTCGCCGCCAGCCAGCGCAGCAGCGCAAACGCGCCGCTGGCCGCGGCGAAGCTCGCCGCCTGCGCGCCGACGCCGCGACGTGCGCCGAGCAGGCCGTCGCCGAACGGCAAGGCGTGGCCGGGCTGCACCAGCGGCACCAGCAGCAGTGCCGCCAGGGCGCCGGCGACGGCAGCACCCAGCGACAGCGCGACGTACGCCGCGGTTTCCGCCAGATCCCTGCGCGCAAGCGTGCGCAGCAGTGCACGCAGCAGCTCCAGCGACCGCGCGTGCATGGCTGAAGGTTCGTCGGGCATCGCCGCCGGATCGCGCGGCCCGTGGGCAGCCGCGGTTCCGAAGGCGCTGCCCGACGATTCGGTGCGAGACTGCTCCCTGGTCGGATGTCGCATGCCGGTGAGTGCGAACCGACGGACGAGAGGTTGTCCGCGGCCACCACGTTTCATCTCACCGGCGCCACCCGGTACCCCCGCCGTGCGCACCGGCCCCGGCGGAGCGGCCTGCTCAGCGGTCGCCGGCCGCAGGCATCTTGCCGGTACGCAGGCCCTGCACGATGGCCAGCGACCGCGTCACGTGCTGGTCGGGCCGCAGGTGATCGGTCTCCGATGACAGCGTGGCGACGATCCGGCCGTCGCTGCCGATCACGAACGTGGTGCGCGAGATGAAGCCATGGTCGATCGCCACCCCGCGCACATCCTTGATGCCGGCCTGCCCCGCCGCCATCCGGAGGCCGTAGGACGCCGCCACCTTGCCGTCGGGGTCGGAGGCCACCGGAAACTTGCCGGCGCAGTACTTCGGATCCGACGAGAACGCATTCAGCCGCTCGATGCTGTCGGCGGACACGCCGATGATGGTGGCGCCGGCCGCGTCGAACCCGGCCTTCTCGGTGGCGAAGGTATGCGCCTCCAGATCGCAGCCGCCGGTGTACGCCGCCGGGTAGAAGTACACCACCACCGGCCCCTTCTTGAGGGCCTCCTTGAGCGAGAAGCTGAAATCCTTGCCGGCACGACTGGCCTCGGCGGTGAAATCCGGCGCCTTGGCGCCGGGCTTGAGCGCGGCAACCGCCGGCATCGCCACCAGCAGCGCCAGCAGCGCCGCAGCGACCTTCAATCCCGCAATACGCGTCTTCATGTGCGACCCTCGCATGTGTGCATCGACCCGGCACGGCATCGCCCGCGCCGGGTTCCCGCCTGGTTGATGTGGAACCACCCCGGTGGTTCGTCGGACCCGCCGCCGAGGTTACCTCTCCCATCGACAAGGACGTCAGTGTCCGTCGTGGACGGCAAGAATGTCCCCGGCCGTCGCCGGGCGCCCGGCCTGCGGCGCTTCGAGCAGCCGGTGCAGCACGGCGACGGCGTCGCGTGGATGGCGCCCGCGACGCAACTCATGGACACCGCGCTCGACCAGCAGTTGCTCGAACCGGCCCCAGCCCGGCTGGGTCGCCGCGTATGACTGGCAGGCGCGCAGCCGGGCCGTCGCCTCGCTGCCGCAGACCCGGCTCAGCAGCGCATCCGCATCGTCGGCCGCCTCGGCGGACACGAACACCGCTCCGGCCAGATCCAGGGGGGCCGCCGCGAGCCGGCCGGGGCCCAGCCGCAGGTCGGCCTCGACCTTCTCCACGCCGCTGCGCCGGCGGATGCGCGGCGAGCGCTCGAGCCAGTGCCGGGCGACGCGGTCGTCCACCTGGCGCAGCGTGTCGGCCTGCACGTGCAGGTAGTTGGCAACGCCTGTGGCGAGCAGGCTTTCCGGCTGCACGAAGACCGCATCCTCGGCGAGGAAGTCCAGGCCATGCAGCAAGCCGTGCAGGGCCAGCGTCGACTTGCCCGCGCCGCTCGCGCCCAGCAGCAGCACGCCACGCCCCTGCCGGCCGACGCAGGCGCCATGCAGCGGCACCAGGCCCAGCCCGCGTGTCGCGAGGGTGAACACCGCGAATTCCAGCAGCTCGTAGCGCAGGTGGTAGGGCCGGTCGAGCATGTCCCCGGAAGCCACCACCAGCGCCCGCCGCTGCGCGGGTGCCAGCACCACGTAGTTCGACGCGTCCATCATGCCGCACAGCAGGTCCGCGCCGGACTGCGTCTGCACGGGCGGCGGCTCGGCGCGCGGTGGCAAGGCACGGCGCGGCAGCAATCGCAGCTCGATATGGAACTCCGGCGCGGCCGGCGGCAGGCAGTGCGGCGGCAGCCCGGCATAGGCCGTCTCCACCACCTGCAGCAGCGCCGCGCTGGCGCTGACAAACCGGAAGTCGCCGCCCAGGATCTCCCTGCGCACGGAGAACGCGGGATCGCCGCGCTCGCGGAAAGGGTCGGCATCCGCGTCATGGATGCCGTGGGTGATCGTCAAGGCCATCCTCGTCGCGCGCGGCTCGTGGCAGGTGTCCATGAGTGCAGCCGCGGCAGGAAAAGGTTGCGCGCATCGCCGTCGCGTTCGGCGCACAGACCCGTCATCGCGGGCGACCGAAGCTCCGCCTCGGATCTCCCGCACTCCGCATCGGGCCGGAAGGACTTTGCGCTGCGAAACGCGGGCCGACCTCTACATCTGTTCCAATTCCTTGCCCCGGGTCTCCCTGACACAGCAGAGCACGAACACCGTGGACAGCGCGGCTGCCAGTGCGTAGATGGCGTAGGTGGGGGCGAGGCCGATGCCCACCAGCAGCAGCGGGAAACTGATGGTGATGGCGAAGTTGGCGATCCACTGCGCGGCGCCGGACACGGCCAGGCTGGAACCGCGGATCTGGTTCGGGAACATCTCGCCCAGCATCACCCACATCACCGGCCCCCACGACATGTTGAAGAACACGACGTAGACGTTGGCCGCCACCAGCGCCAGCGTTCCCGCCGGCGGCGGCAATGCGAGCTTCCCCGCCGCGTCGATGTGCGCCTGCGCGAACGCCCACACCACCAGCGCCAGCGAGACCGCCATGCCCAGCGAACCGATCCACAGCAGCGGCTTGCGGCCGATGCGATCCACCAGCGCCACGGTCACCAGGCAGGCCGCGATGCTCAACGCCCCGGACACCACGTTGATGAGCAGCGCGTCGCTCTCGGAGAACCCCACCGCCTGCCACAGCACGGCGCCGTAATAGAACACCACGTTGATGCCCACCAGCTGTTGCAGCACCGCCAGCCCGATGCCCACCCACACGATCGGGCGTATGCGGTGCGTGGCCTTGTCCACGAGGTCGGAAAGCCTGGGGCGATGGCGATCCTGCGCCAGCGAGCTGCCGATCTCGCCCAGCTTCGTGCGTGCAATGTCCTCGCCGTACAGGCGCACCAGCACGGCGCGCGCCTCCGCCTCGCGCTTGCGCATCACCAGGAAACGCGGGCTCTCCGGGATGAACGTCAGCGAGACCAGGAACAACGTGGCGGGCAGCACCTGCATCCAGAACATCCAGCGCCACGCGTCCTGCCCCAGCCACAGCGCTGCGGTGGACGCACCCGCCGCCCGGGCCAGCAGGTAATTGCTGAGGAATGCGCAGAACAGGCCACTGATGATGGCCACCTGCTGCATGGTGGCGAGTCGCCCGCGATAGCGCGCCGGCGCCACTTCGGCGATGTAGGCCGGCGCGATCACGCTGGCCGCCCCCACCGCGAAGCCGCCGGCGAGGCGCGCCGCGACAAAGAACGCCACGCCGGGCGCGGCGCCGGCACCCAGCGCCGACAGCAGGAACAGCGTCGCCGCGGCGATCAGCACCGTGCGCCGCCCCTGGTAATCGGCCGCGCGCCCCGCGAAGAACGCGCCCACTGCGCACCCCAGCAGCATCGAGGCCACCTCGAAGCCGATGCCGGCGGCGGTGGAGTGGAAGGCCTGCTTCAGCCCGTCCACCGTGCCGTTGATGACGCCGCTGTCGAAGCCGAACAGGAAGCCGCCCAGGGTGGCCACGCAACTGATCTGCACGATCAGCCGCGTGTTTTCCGCCCGCTCCAGCGAACCGTCGGCATCGAATGTCGCACTGTACATTTCCACGATTGGATCCCCTCTCGCATGTCCCGTCGCAGCGTCGAATCGCCTACACCCGCACCAGGTACTGGTTGACGAGGTTCTCGTAGCGCTCCTGCTTGCCGCTGCGCTGTGCGGGCTCGCCGCGCGCGATCGCATGCGAGCGCAGATCATCCATGCTCAGCCTGCCTTCCGCAAACGCGCGACCGTTGCCGGCGTCGAAGCTGGCGTAGCGCTCAGCGCGCCACTGCTCCAGCGGCGACTGCGTGAGCAGCGCATGCGCCACTTCGAGGCCGCGGGCGAACGCGTCCATGCCGCCGATGTGGGCGATGAAGAGATCTTCGGCGTCGGTCGATTCGCGCCGCACCTTGGCGTCGAAGTTGAGGCCGCCCGGCGCCAGCCCGCCCTGGCGCAACACCACCAGCATCGCGCCCACCGTGTCGTAGAGGTCGCTGGGGAACTGGTCGGTATCCCAGCCGTTCTGCGCATTGCCGCGGTTGGCGTCGATGCTGCCGAGCAGGCCGTGGTCGGAGGCTACCTGCAGGTCATGCTCGAAGGTGTGGCCCGCCAGCGTGGCGTGGTTCGCCTCGATGTTGAGCTTGAAGTCCCGCTCCAGGCCGTGCTCCTTCAGGAAGCCTGCCACCGTCGACGAATCGAAGTCGTACTGGTGCTTCATCGGCTCCATCGGCTTGGGCTCGATGAGGAAGGTGCCCTTGAAGCCGATGCTGCGGCCGTAGTCGCGCGCCATCGTCAGGAAGCGCGCGAAGTGATCCAGCTCGCGCTTCATCTGCGTATTGTGCAGCGAGGCGTAGCCCTCGCGGCCACCCCAGAACACGTAGTTGCCGCCACCCAGCTCCACCGTGGCCTCCAGCGCGGCCTTGATCTGCACGCCGGCGCGCGCGACGACGTCGAAGTCGGGATTGGTGGCCGCGCCGTTCATGTAGCGCGGGTGGCTGAACAGGTTCGCCGTGCCCCACAGCAGCTTCATCCCGGTGGCCTGCTGGCGCTCCTTGGCCAATGCCACCATGTGCCGGAGGTTACTTTCGTACACGGCCACGTCTTCGGCGTCGGGCGCCATGTCGATGTCGTGGAAGCAGTAGTACGGCACGCCGAGCTTGGTGAAGAACTCGAACGCCGCGTCCATCTTCGCCTCGGCGCGCGCCAGCGGCGCGCCGTCCGCATCCCACGGATACGCGCGGGTGCCGGGGCCGAACGGATCGTGTCCGGTGTTGCAGAAGCTGTGCCAGTAGCACACCGCGAAGCGCAGGTGCTCGGCCATGGTCCTGTCGCCGATCCTCCTGTTCGCGTCGTAGTGCTTGAACGCCAGCGGGTTGTCGGATGCGACACCCTCGTAGGGGATGCGGCCGATGCCGCCGAAGTATTCGCGCCTGCCGACGAAGGGAGTGTTCATGGAATGCGTTTCCTGTGCTGGTGCATTGCTGGTACGGATCAGGCCGTGGCCGCATGGGCCTGCTGCAGGGCGGCCAGTTGTCCGAGAAACTGCCGGTAAGGTTCGCGATACGACTGCACGCGCCCGGCGTCGGGCCGCGCGGCACGCGCCTCGTCCAGCGCCACGTGCTCGCGCGCGATCCCGGCGATGCCGGCGGCATCGCCGGCGTGATGCCGCCACGCCCACAGCGCCTGCAGGGCGGCGCCGAACGCGGCACCCTCGGTTTCCGCGGGCATCTCCACCGGCAGATCGAACACGTCGGCCACCAGCTGTCGCCACGGCGCGCTGTTCGCCCCGCCACCGGTCAGCCGGATCGCCTCGAACTCCAGGCCGGCGCGGCGCAAGGCGTCCAGGCCATGGCGCAACGCGTAGGTCGCGCCCTCCATCGCTGCGCGATAGACGTTGGCACGCGTGAAGTTGCCCGGGTTCATCCCGTGCAGGCTGGCGCGTGCCGAGGGCAGGTCGGGCGTGCGTTCGCCGTTGAAGAACGGCAGCATCAGCAGGCCGTCTGCGCCCGGCGCGGTGCGCTCGACCAGCAGATCCCCCTCGCCCGCCTCGAAGCCGAAGGCATCGGCGACGCAACGGGTGGCCACCGTGCAGTTCATCGTGCAGACCAGCGGCAACCAGTCGCCGGTGGACGAACAGAACGCCGCCCACAGGCCGTCTTCGTCTACCAGCGGACGATCCGCGCAGGCGAACAGCGTGCCCGAGGTGCCCAGGCTCACGCTGAGGGTCCCGGGCGCCACGTTGCCGGTGCCGATTGCCGCCATCATGTTGTCGCCGCCGCCGGCCGATACCCGCACCTCGCGCGACAGGCCCAGCGCGTCGGCGGTGGCGGACGCGATCGGCGCGCTGAAATGCGCATCGACCAGCGGCGGGAGGCAGCGTGACAGGTCGCGATCCGCGTCGGTGGCCGCGAGCATCGCGGCCGACCAGCTGCGCTTGCGCACGTCCAGCCAGCCCGTGCCCGAAGCGTCGCCGCATTCCATCCAGCGTTCGCCGGTGAGCCAGAAATTGACGTAGTCGTGCGGCAGCAGGATGGTCGCCAGCCGGCGATAGACGTCCGGGCGATGCTTGCGCGTCCACGGCAGCTTGGACGCGGTGTAGCCCGCCAGGATCGGGTTGCCCGCCAGCGCAATGCACTGCCGGTAGCCGCCCGCCGCAGCCATGATCTCGTCGCACTCGCGCCAGCTGCTGGTGTCGCACCACAGCTTCGCCGGGGCGAGCACCTCGCCCGCCGCGTCCAGCGGAACGAAACCGTGCTGCTGGCCGGAAACCCCGATGGCCACGATGCGGGCACGCAGTCCGGCATCGAGGTCGGCGAAACATTGCGCCGCTGCGGCGATCCACCATTCGGGATGCTGCTCGCGGCTGCCGTCGGCGCCTTCGACCAGCGCCAGCGGCCGCCCGCGAATCGCGAGCGTGCGGCGGCGATCGGTGTCGTGGACGAGCAGCTTGACGCTCTGGGTACCGATGTCCAGGCCGGCGACGACGCTCATGTCGCGATCCGCCTGCGGACGCCTGCGCCGTCCATCGGTGCCGCACTCCTCTTCGGAACCTTCAAGACACCTCATCCTTTCATGAGTCCGGATACGGGCCGGCCGCCGCCGCGCCGCCCACGGCGGCGCGCAGCCCCGTTGCCCCGTCGATGCTGCGTCCGGTGCACCAGCGCCGCAATTGCGAAATCCGTCATTGCGGCACGTCATTTTCCGTGCGGCAATGCCGCATGTGCCGGGCCACCCCAGCAGGTATCGTCGACGGCATCCAGCAGACGCCGTCACGGCAGATCAGTGGTATCGCATGCCATCACCGCACCGCATCGCCCTGCTCTTCAATGCGAACAAGGTCTACGACCGCCACGTGCTCACCGGTATCGGGCAATACCTGACGTCCACGCGCGTCGAGTGGGACCTGTTCATGGAGGAGGATTTCCGCAGCCGCACCGTCGGCATCCACCACTGGCGCGGCGACGGCATCATCGCGGACTTCGACGATCCGGTCGTCGGCGAGACGCTGTGCGGCATGTCGTTGCCCGTGGTCGCGGTGGGCGGCTCCTATGCCGATCCCGCGAACTACCCGGCGGGGATTCCCTACGTGGCCACGGACAACGCCAGGCTGGTGCGGCTGGCCTACGACCACCTCATCGATCAAGGCCTGCAGCGCTTCGCGTTCTACGGCCTGCCGCCCATGCCGGGCAACCGCTGGGCGATGGAACGCGAACAGGCGTTCCTCGACATGACCCGCGCGGATCGCCTCGAAGGCCTGGTGTTTCGCGGCTCGCCCACCAGCGCGGGCGGCTGGGGCGTCGCCCAGGAGGCGATCGCGGACTGGGTGCGTGCGCTGCCCAAGCCCATCGGCATCATCGCGGTCACCGATGCGCGCGCGCGTCACCTGCTGCAGGCCTGCATCGTGGCCGACGTCCCGGTGCCTGCCGAGATCGCGGTGGTGGGCATCGACAACGACCCGATGGCACAACTGCTCAGCCGCATCCCGCTGACCTCGGTGATCCAGGGCGCCGAGGAAATGGGCCACACCGCCGCGCGCCTGCTGCACCAGATGCTGCACGGCGGGCGCCTCACCCAGCAGCGGATCATCGTGCCGCCCAAGGGCATCAACGTGCAGGCCAGCAGCCGGCACGTGCCGATGAACAACCCGCACGTCATGCGCGCACTGCACCACATCCGCCAGTACGCGTGCCTGGGCATCAAGACGGACCAGGTCGCCGATTACGTGGGCGTGTCGCGCACCCTGCTGGAGGAGCATTTCAAGCGCGAGCTCAAGCTGACCGTCCACCAGGCCATCCTGCAGCACAAGCTGCAGACCGCGCGGCAGATGCTCGCCGATGCCGCCGTGCCGCTGGCCGACGTGGCCGTGCGCAGCGGGTTCACCTCGCTCCAGTACATGTATGCGGTGTTCCGCCGCGAGCTCGGTTGCACGCCGCGCCAGTACGCCGAAGCGGTGCAGGCCGGCGAGGGCGCTTCCGGCAGCCCGGAAGCGCTGGCCGCGCCGGATCGCGCGGCACGGTAGCGGCGCACTGTCCGGGCATCCGGCCGGCGCGACGCGCCATGCCCGCATTCGACTCCGTGCGACAGGCACAAAAAAACATCGGCATGTGCGGGGGAGCGCATATGCCGATGGAACCGGTGTGCGCGGGGAGGACGCACGGTCCGATGGAAACGCCGGCATGCCTCATCGGGCCGACCACAGCAGCCACCGGGAGGCTTCCCTTCGCCTGGACGGATCGTGAAATGGCGTCGTCGTCGCGACAATTGCGAAATCGCCCCCCGGCGCTAACGTTTCTTCGTATGCAGTCGCACAAGCGGCGATGCGGACGCAGGCTTGCTGCTAGCGTGCAGAGGTCTCTTCGCCAGGAGCTCCCATGTCCCTGTTCCGGCATGCCATGTGCCCGTGCGAACCCCGCCGCGCCGTGTCCCGCGGATGCTTGCTGGCCGCATTCGCCTTGACCAGCCTGTCGGCATTGGCCGCACCGCTTCCCGGCCATCCCGACGCCCCTACTGCCGAGGCACTCAGCCCTGCGCAGATGGATCAGGCCTGGCAACGCGCCACCGCACGCTACGAGCCCGAGCGCAAGGCACTGCTGGCCAAAGTCGCGCAGGGAGACGCGATGGGCCCGTTCCGCCCCGACTGGATCTCCCTGGCGCGCTACCGCGCGCCGGCCTGGTTCGGCGCCGCGAAGTTCGGCATCTTCATCCACTGGGGCGTCTATGCCGTGCCGGCGTTCGCGAACGAGTGGTATCCGCGCAACATGTACGACGGCACGGCGCGCGAACACGCCCACCAGCTCGATACCTACGGCCCGCTCGCGCAGCGCGGCTACAAGGATTTCGTCGCCGGCTTCAAGGCGCAGCACTGGGACCCCGCGGCCTGGGCGCGACTGTTCAGGCAGGCCGGCGCGCGCTATGTCGTCCAGGTGGCCGAGCATTCGGACGGCTTCGCCATGTACGACTCGCGGCTGTCGCGCTGGACCGCCGCGAAGATGGGGCCGAAACGCGACGTGGTGGCCGCGCTGGAGCGGGCCGTGCGTGCCGAAGGCCTGCGCTTCGGCCTGTCCTCGCACCGCGCCGAACACGACTGGTTCTTCGACCACGGCCGCGAGCTCACCTCCGACGTGAACGATCCTGCCTACGCCGATCTCTACGGTCCCGCGGTGCCGCACTTCCTGCAGGACGGCGACCAGGACCTGGAGCAGGACTGGACCTACGTCTCGCCCGCCTACGTGGACGACTGGCTGGCACGCACGGCGGAACTGGAAGCCTATTACCGGCCCGACCTGATCTACCTCGACTGGTGGGTGGGCCACCCCGCGTTCCGCGATGCGCTCGCCGAACTCCTCGCCTACTACTACAACCGTGGCGCGCGGCGCGGCGGCGTGGTGCTCAACTACAAGCTGCATACCCTGCCCCACGGCGGCGGCGTGCTGGACGTGGAGCGCGGCCAGCTCGGCGGCATCCAGGCCGCGCCATGGCAGACCGACACCACCATCAGCAACGACTCCTGGGGCTACGTGGCGCACGACAGCTACCGCTCCGCCACCTCGATCATCCAGCTGCTGGCCGACGTGGTGAGCAAGAACGGCAACCTGCTGCTGGATGTCGGCCCGCGGCCGGACGGCAGCATCGCGCCGCAGCAACAGGCCGTGCTGCTGGAGATCGGCCGCTGGCTGGCGACCAACGGCGCAGCGATCTACGGCAGCCGTCCGTGGCGCGTGTCCGGCGAAGGCCCCACCGCGCTGGCCACCGGCGCCTTCAAGGAACAACTGGCCGCGTCCTACACCGCCGGCGATTTCCGCTTCACCCGCAACAAGGACATGTTGTACGCGATCGAACTGGCCTGGCCTGACGACGGCACGGTGGTCGTCCGCAGCATCAAGCCCGCCGACCGCGTGCAGGACGTGCACCTGCTGGGTTCGTCCGCGCCGGTGCGCTGGCAAAGCACCGCACAGGGATTGGTGCTCCATCCCGGCCCGCGACCCGCCGGCCCCGCCGCCTTCGTCTTTGCCATCCGGACCGCAACGGACAGCCCATGACGAAGCGCACCGGTCGCTACGACGCGGCAACCGGCGACGCGTCCACGGCTACCGAGACTGCATCGGACCTGGCACGGCGCCATCTCTTCAAGGCCGTGGCGACGGGCGCCGCCGCCATGCCGCTGTCCCGGATGGCAAAGGCCGATCCCGCTCAGCGGTGCGCCGCACGCCGTTCGCCACCACGCCGGGGCTGGCGATCTGGCATTCGACCGACCTGGTCAACTGGACGCCGGTCGCGACCGCCCTGCACAAGCCGATGGGCAACGTCTTCGCGGTCAACCTGTGCAAGCACGGGGACCGCTACTACATCTACCTGCCGGCGCAGCAGTCCGGCGGCAACTGGTCGATCTTCGTGATCACCGCCGATGGCATGGACGGCGGACGGCTGGCCGGTGGCCACCGGCGGCGATCTTTCAACGCCGCTGCGCAAGCCGGCGCGCGGCAAGCCGGGGCCGTCCGGTTTCCCGCTGTCGGATGACTTCTCCAGCGACCGGTTCGGCGTGCAGTGGTCGTTCCACGAGCCACGGCCCACTGAGATGCAGCGGGTCAGCCGCGACGGCCACGGCATGCTGCTGGCCGGTGCGGGCAGCTCGCCGGCGAACAGCGCGCCCATGGTCTGCAGCGCGGGCGACCGCGCCTACGTGGTGGAGCTCACGCTGGAACCGTCCGCCGGCGCGGAGGCGGGGCTGCTGCTGTTCTACAACCACAAGGCGTTCGTCGGTGTCGGCTTCACGCCGGACACGATCAAGACCTTCGAATACGCGCAGGAGCTGACGTTGGCCCGCATCACGCGGGCAAACCGTCGGGTGCGGGTGCGTCTGACCAACGACCACAACGTCGTCACCGTCGAGTACTCGCACGACGATGGGCATAGCTGGCAATTGCACACCTTGCGCATGGAAGTGTCCGGCATCCACCACAACGTGTTCGGCGACTTCCTGAGCCTGAAACCGGGCATCTACGCCACGGGCGAGGGAGCGGTGCGGCTAAGCGATTTCCGCTACCGCGCGATCGGTGGCAATCCGCTGGCGTGATGCCGCGGAGCCCGCCCGGAATCTCCACGGGGTGCGCGGCGGCAAGCGCCGGTGCAGCGGCCGGGGAAGAATGCGGGAGCGGACGTCCGCCCGCCACGGGTCCGGGGCGCGGAAAGGCGCTCGCATGGCCCCGCTCCGCGGAGCCGCCGTGCGTTGGCCGCCACCTCGCCACACGGCAGGTGCGCGGCCTTGCCCGGCCGGGCCGGCGTTACGCGACCCCACCCGTCCGCGTCGTCATGGCGACACGGACCGGGTGAAGGTTGCGGACAGCTCGCGCGCGGTGCTTCGCCCCCTCACGGCTTGCCGGAGAACAGCTTCAGGTCCACGGCAGCGGCCATCGTCCGGTAGCCCGCGCCGTTCGGATGCAGGTGGTCGCCGCTATCGTAGGCAGCACGCATTTTCTTCGGCGCGGCGGGGTCGCGCACCGCCTTGTCGAAATCCACCACGCCGTCGAACGCGCCAGAATGGCGGATCCACGCATTCACCTGCTCGCGGGTCTTTTCGCCCGCTGCGGAGTGGTAAGGCCAGCCGCTGCCGCCGTAGGGCGTCAGGGTGGCGCCATAGATCTTCACGTGCCTGGCGTGCGCGCGCGCGATCAGCGTCTTCATGCCGTCGATCAGCTGCTGCGCGCCGATCTTGTCCTTGGCCTCCCAGGCGTAGCCCGAGCCGCCGATGTCGTTGATGCCTTCGAGCAATATCACCCAGCGCACGCCGGGCTTGTCCAACGCGTCGCGGTCGAAGCGCGCCAGCGCGCTGGGCCCGTAGCTGTCGTGCAGGATGCGGTTGCCGCCGATGCCGGCGTCCGCCACCGCGATCGACGACAGGCGTGGGTCGGCCTGCAGGCGCGCGGCCAGGTAGTCCGGCCAGCGTTCGTTCGCGTCCTGCTTGGAACCCACGCCGTCGGTGATGGAATCGCCGAACGCGACGAGCGTGTAGCGTGGGGCCGGTCCGGCCACTTCCACGTCCGTGAGGTAGAAGCGGCTGCCGCTGGTTTCCTCGCGCGGGAAGCGCACGGCCGCTGTGGCGTCGCCATGCTCGGTGATGTACGCGGTGGCGATCCCGGCGTTGTGGATGGTGGCCGGGTGGTTATGCGTGTCGGCCGGCACGTAGATGCTCACCGCCAGCGGCTGCATCGGCTTCACGTCCATCTTCAGCGGATCGCTGAGCACGCTTTCGCCCTTGGCGATGGTGACGGTGGGCTTGCCGTTGAACAGCAGCACATGGTCGCTGCCGGGCACCGTGTCCGCCGCGCCGGCGCTCAGCGCCACGTGCACCGGGCCCAGGGTGACCGGCACGTTGCCGAGCAGGTTGGAAAGGCGTACGCGCAGCTGCGAGCCGCCGATGCTGGTGCGCACGACCTGGCGCACCGTCTGGGCGTTCAGTACCGGGCCGGTGGTGTCCGGCGCGGCCGACCATGCATCCGCCCAGGCGCGATGCCCGTCGCCCTCGGCGGCCATGGCGCAGGCCGCAGCCACGCAGACCGCTCCGGCGAACGCCCACTTCACTATCCGATGCAGCATGTCGTTCCTCCCGTGTTGTTTTTGTCGTATGACCGGCACATCGGGGGCGTCACTTCCCCGGTTTGCCCATCACCTTGGCCAGCCCGGCAACCTTCCCGTCGAACGCTGCGTCGCCGCCGGTGGCGCTCAGGACGCCAGCGGCATTGTTCCAGTGCAGTCGGGTGGTCGTGCCCCTGCCCGCTTCGTAGCCGTACGAGGTGCCGTCGTCGTCGTAGAGCGCGAAGTCGGCATCGTTGCCCGGGTAGACGCGGATCTCGGCGATGGCCTGCTTGAATGCGGTCGACTGGATGTCCGAACCCAACGGCACGATCGAGCCGGCACGGACGAAGACGGGTATCTGGTCGATCGGCGCCGCCACCTTGACCCAGCGCCCGCCGGCCAGCTTTTCGTTGGTCCAGAAGTTGTACCAGTCGCTGCCGGCGGGCAGATAGACGTCCTTTTCCGTCTGGCCCTGCGTGGTGACCGGCGCCACCAGGAAGGCCGGGCCGAACATGTATTGCGTGCCCAGGTTGGCGACGTTGGGGTCGTTGGGGAAATCCATCCACAACGGCCGCATGAAGGGCGCGCCCGTGTCGTAGGTTTTCTTGGCCTGGCTGTAGATGTAGGGAATCAGGCGGTAGCGGAGCTTGTCGTACTTCGCCATGATCGCCTCGGCCTGATGGCCGTAGGCCCAGATTTCCGTGTGTTTGCGCATGCCATGCAGGCGCAGGGTGGGCAGGAAGGTGCCGTATTCGAACCAGCGCGTGAGCAGTTCCGGGTAATCGTTGTTCTGGCCCACCGTGTCGCGCGCATCGGAAGGGTCGAGCAGCGGCGGCCTGGTGGCGTTGGTCGTCTGCGGCAACCACTGCCAGCCGCCGATGTCGTTGCCCCAGTAGGCGATGCCCGAGGCGGTCATGTTGAGGCCGGTGGGGATCTGGCGTTGCAAGGCTTCCCAGGTCGGGTCGATATCCGAGGACCAGAACAGCGCGCCGGTCCGCTGTGACCCGAGGTAGGCCGCGCGGGCAAGGATCAGCACGCGTTCGTCCGGTTTCCAGGCGCGCATGCCCTGCGCGACGCCTTCCACGTGCAACAGCGGGTACACGTTGTGGTAGCGGTCGCCGGAGCCGATCGAGAAGAAGAAACCGTCCGGCACGAGGTCCGGTTCGGTCTCGTCCAGCCACGGATAGTCGAAGCCGTGCGAGAGGATGTTGTCGCGCACGTGGTCCCAGTACCACTTGCGCGCCGCCGGGTTGGTCGAGTCGATCAGGGCGCCGGCGCGATCCGAACGGAACGGCAGGCCGTCGACCGTCTTGCCGTTCCTGTCCTTGAGGAAATAGCCCTTGGCGTCGAGTTCCTTGTAGTAGCGCCCGGAGCGTTCGAAGCGCGGCCAGATCGATATGATCGACTTCATGCCCATGGCATGCAGCTTCCGGTTCATGCCGTCCGGGTCCGGGAATTCCGCCGGGTTGATGTCCAGCTGGCCCATGTGCGTCCAGTAGAACCAGTCGATGACCATCACGTCGAGCGGGTAGTGCTTTTCGCGATAGGTATGCGCGACGCGCAACACTTCGGCCTGGCTGTCGTAGCGTGCCTTGGACTGGATCAGGCCGAACGCCGCCTTGGGCGGGATCGGCGTCTTGCCGGTCACCCGCGCGTAGGCCGAATAGATCGCTTGCGGCGTGTTGCCGACGATCACGAAGAAGCTGACGCGCTCGCCGACTTTCGACTCGAAGCTGGTGTGGCCGCGGATGCCGGCGATGAAGTGCGTATCCGAGGGGTTGTCCCAGATGATGCCGTAGCCCCTGGACGACACCATGAAGGGCACGCAGACGGTTTCGCCGCTCGGCGCGTCGTACCACTGCTTGCAGTCGATGACGCGGCCGCGCAGGTCGAGCGGGCCCAGGCTGCCCTGATTCTGGCCCATGCCGTAATAGTGCTCGTCGGCAGGTGCCGCGAACGTGGCGCCCACCTGGTAGGTGGCTTCGCCCGCCACCTCGTGCGGCGACATGTTCCAGTCGGTCATGTCGACGATCGTTGCGCCCTTGGCGTTCTTCACCTGCAGGCGAACCGGCGCCAGGTCCGGCGCGAAATAGCGCTCCATGACCCCCGGCACGTGCGGCGGCGGTGGCGCGTCCACATGCAGGGTCAGCGCCGGGGACGCGAAGGTATCGCCGCCGCGGTCGTGGGTTTCGTGGAACGCCGAATTGTCGGCGTGGTCGGCGATGATCCCGTAGCCCGGCCCCTTCAGCACCTGGGCCTTGTCGGCGGCAATCGTCACGTGGACGACGTTCGGGCCATAGGCCTCGACGCTGACCCATGCGCCATGCCGGTCGAGCGTGGCCATCGGCGCGGCATCGGTGGCGGCAACCGCTGTGGCGCAGGACAGGAGCAGGAGCAGGCCCAGCGATGCAATTCCAGAAGTCCGCACGACATTCCCCCGGCGTTGAACGAATACCGCGGCGTCAGGCACACGGTCGAGATCCGCCCGCAATGGGCGCCGCCGCATGCCGCTCATCGCGCTTTCTCCATGGTCAGGTCCGTGGCCAGCGGCGTGTGGTCGGAGGCGTCACCCACGCGGATCACGAAGCGGCCCGGGTCGACCTTCCAGTCGTTGTGATCGGGGTTGTAGTAGGCGAACGCGCGCCGGTCGAGCGTAAGGGTGACGCGCCGGCTCTGTCCCGGTGCCAGGTTCACCTTCTGGAATGCCTTGAGCTCGCGCTCCGGCCGCTCGACCGCGGCCGACGGGTCACTCACGTAGAGCTGCGCCACTTCCGCGCCGGCGCGCGAGCCGGTGTTGCGCACCTCGAACGACACCTGCACGGTGTCGCCGTCGTGCGCCTTGGCCGGCTTCACCTCCAGCCTGGAGAACGCGAACGTGGTGTACGACAGGCCGTAGCCGAACGGGAACAGCGGCTGCGGCTTGTCCGGATGGCTGGTGTACCAGCGGTAGCCGACGAACAGGCCTTCGCCGTAGTGCACCGTGGGATGCGTGCCCGGCGGATGCGGCGGCGCATCGTAGTAGTCGTGGGTGGGGTTGTCTTCCCAGCGGCGTTCGAAGCTGATCGGCAGCTTGCCTTCCGGCGAACGCGCGCCGAACAGCACCTCGGCGACCGCGCGGCCGCCCTCCTGCCCCGGATACCAGTTCTGCAGCAGCGCCGGCACCTGGTCCAGCCAGTCCGCCGTGGCATAGCCGCCGCCCGAGGTCACCGTCACCACCGTCTTCGGATTCGCCCTGGCCACCGCCTCGATCAGCGCCTCCTGGCCCCACGGCAGCGCGAACGTGCGGTCGTAGGCCTCGCTCTCCGAGGTCGGGTCGAAGCCGACCGCCACCACCGCGGCGTCGGCCATCGCCGCCATCTTCAACGCCGCCGGCGAGATCAGCGCGTCCACCGGCACCACGCCCAGGCCCATGCGGCTGTAGTCCACGTCGGGCAGGTAGTCGAGGCGCACCGACACCGCCTGCCCCGCCTTGAGATCCAGCGCGGCGTACAGCGGCGCCTGGCCCTCGCGCTTGGGCTGCACGATCACCGGCTTGCCGTCCACGTACAGGGTGTAGCTGTCGGCGCTCGCTGCCGCGGTGAGGAACAGGTAGCGCCCCGCGTGCGGCGCCACGTAGCGCCCGCTCCAGCGGATGCTGCGCCGCTGCACGGCGGGCGTGGTCCACAGCTCCGGCTTCCACTGGTCGACGTGGGCGTCCACCGCGGTCGCCGCCGGCGTGCCGCGGAAATCGGGATTGTCGAAGGTCTCGCGCTGCAGGCCGGGCTTGCCCCCGGCAGTAACGAAGCCGTCGCGCTTGAACACCGCGTCCGGCGACGGCAGGCCACGGTCGTACAGCACGCGCACGCGCTGGCCGAGGTAGTCGACGACGCCGTCGAGGATGCTCTCGGTGCGGAACGTGTCGATGTGCGAGCTGCCGCCGGCGGTGGCGTAACCAGGATATGCATCGGGGCCGATCACCGCGATGGTCTTGATCGCGCCCGCGTCGAGCGGCAGCAGATGGTGCGCGTTCTTCAGCAGCACCAGCGACTCGCGCGCCGAGTCCAGCGCCACCTGGTCGTTGGCCGCGTCGAACAGCGGCTGCGCCAGGTCCCGCTGCGGCCGGTCGAGGAAGCCGAAGCGCACCGCGGTGCGCAGGATGCGCCGTACCTTGTCGTCCAGTTCCGTCTTCGACAGCGTGCCGTCGCGCAAGGCGGGCAGCAGCAGCGCGGGCTGCATCTTGTCGGCTGCGGGCATCTCCAGGTCGAGGCCGGCCTTGAACGCCTTGAGGCCGTCGTCCACCGCACCCCAGTCGGACATGAAGATGCCGTCGAAGCCCCAGTCGTGCTTCAGGATGCCGCTCACCAGATCGCGCTTCTCGGCGGTGTACTGGCCGTCGAGCTGGTTGTAGCTGCTCATCACCGCGCCGACGTGGCCCTGCTTCACCGCCATCTCGAATGCGCGCAGGTAGATCTCGTGCAGCGGCCGCGGCGCGATCACCGAATCGACCTGGCGGCGGTCGTACTCGGAGTTGTTGGCGACGAAGTGCTTGATCGTGGCCACCACGCCCTGGCTCTGGACGCCTTCGATCAGGCCCACGGCGGTGCGGCCGGCGAGGTAGGGATCCTCGCCGTAGTACTCCATGTTGCGGCCGTTCTGCGGCGCACGGTAGATGTTCACGCCCGGGCCGAGCAGGAAGCTGATGCCGCGGGCGCGCGCATCGCGCCCCATCGCCACGCCGACGCGCCGGGCCAGCACCGGGTCCCAGCTCGCCGCCAGCGCGATGCCACCGGCGTAGGCGTTGGAGGGGGCGCCCACGCGCACGCCATAGGGTCCGTCCGACATGCCCAGCGCCGGCAGGCCGATCGACGGCTCCGCGCGGATGTCGAAGCCGTCGGTGCCGCCGATCAGCGCCACCTTCTGTTCCAGCGTGAGCTTGGCGAGCATGCCGTCGACGCGATGTTCGACGGCGGGCGAATCGGGCTGCAGCCCGGCAGCCAGCGCCGGCAAGGCGAGGCCGGCGAGCAGCAAGGCGGTGGTAAGCGTTTTCCAACGGATCATGCTGGCATCCTTCAGTACGTGGCCAGCTTGACGCGCAGCCACTGCGGTTCGCTGGTGAGATTGAGACCCCAGTCGGTCTGGTCGCCGTTCCACACGCGCAGGAACTGCCATCGGCCGTCGACGTAGCGGCCCTCCTCCACGCGTTCGTACAGCGCATGCTTGCCGGCGTTGTGGCCGGCCGGCCGGAAACTCACCCGCGCGTGGTAGCCGGCCACCAGGTATTCGTCGCGGCCGAGCTGCACGATCAGCACGCCGCCCTGCGGCGTCGGATTGCCCTTCGCCTCTGGGTTGCCGAACAGCGGCAGGCCGTAGCCGACCTGCGCGGTCCAGTCGCCCAGGTCGAGCTGCTGGGTGTGCGTCTGCTCCGGTTCGGACGCGCCCCACACCCTGCCCTCGACATTCGCCCTGGCGACCAGCGAGGCGATCGGACGAAGCAGCGCGTAGTCCAGCGCGAACGGCTCGAGGGTGTCGGCGTCGATCTTTTTCGCGCCCAGCGGCCAGTTGGAGTAGCCCGTGTAGTCCATGCCGAACGGCGAAAAGCCGATGGCGCCGTGCCCCAGCGCGGCGAACAGGTAGCGCGCATACGAGGCCGCGCTGCTGGTTTCGGCGACGAAAAGCGGATTGTCGGCGCGGCGGTAGCGGTCCAGCACGGCGGTGTACTTCGCGTACTCCGGCAAGTAGATGTCCGGTGCGATCAGGTCCAGCGACGGCGCTGCCGCACGCCAGATGGCAAGCACGTTGTCGGTAGGTCCGCCGCTGGAATAGCTGCCCGGCGGGCCGGGATGGAAGGGATCGCGCAGCGCGACGTTGGCGTACATCGGCAGGTCGTAGACGGCCTTGCCCGCGGCGGCGACCTGGTCGACGTAGTGCGCGATGGCCCAGGCATAGGAGAACTCCGCCGCGTCCCCGCCGAACACGCTGGCCCAGGTGCCGGCGTGACGATGGGTCTTCGCCAGAACGGCCGCGGGCACCGGCGACTGCAGCAGCCTGTTGCCGGCGGCGGAATAATCGCGGTCGGTGCCGTAGGTACCCGTTTCGTTCTCCACCTGCACCATGATCACCGTGTGGCGCTCGCCGTCGATCGCGTGCAGGTGCTTCATCAGGGTCGTGAAGGCGCTGCGGTCGGCGTCCAGCGTGGACGCTGCGAACGGCGACAGCGAATCGAGCGTGTCGCCATCCTTCTTCACCACGCGCGGAAAGCGCCGGTTGTCCAGCTTCACCCAGGCGGGTGCGTAGGCCGGCCCGTTGTTCTTCCAGGTGGCGAACCACAGCAGCACCAGGCGCAGGTGATGCTCGCGCGCCTGTGCGACCAGCGTGTCGAGGAAGCTGAAGTCGAAATGTCCTTCGGTCGGTTCGATCTGCTCCCAGGCGATCGGCACCTGCACGGTGTTCGCGTGCAACGCCTCCATCGCCGGCCACACCTCGGGCAGCATCGCCGGCCAGGCGCTGGAGTTGTTCACCTGCGCGCCCAGCACCAGCCAGGGCTCACCGTCCACCAGCAGCATGTGGCGGCCGTGGTCGCTCACCACGCGCGGCAACGGTGCGGCGGCCGCGGGTCGTGCGGCGAGGATGCCGAGCGCGAACACGAGTGCGGCGGCGAGAGGCCAGGACTTCATGGTGCGGACTCCCCGGGTTCGCCATAGACGATGCCGCGCCCACCGGTGGCCAGGTACACGCGGCCGAACACGCGCGGGTCGCCGGTGAGCGCGCTGATGCGGCCGTACTGGTGGGCGGCGTCGTTGATGCGCTGCCAGTGCCGGCCGCCGTCCAGCGAGCGGAACAGGCCTTGCTGCCGCCCGTACCGGCCTGCCACGAACAGCACCGGTGAGCGCCGCCCCGGCGCCGGCTTGCCGAAGCCGAACGCGTCGACCCCGGCGATGCCGGGCAGCATCTGCCGCACGCGGCCCGTGTCGTCGCCGCGCGTCAGCGGCAGGTCGCGCGCGGCCAGGTAGAGCACGCCCGCCGCGCCGGGCGCGGCCTGCAGCTGCACGTGGTCGTGTCCCCGTGCGGCTGCACCGAATTCGCCAGCCAGCGGCGTGAAGCCCGCGCCGCCGTCGCGGCTCGCGTACAGCGCACCGGTGCGCGGATCGAATGCATAGCAGCGGCGCGGATCGATGCGGTCGCCCAGCACCTTCACGCCGCCGGGCAAACCTGCCACGGGCTGCCAGTTGCGCCCGAAATCGTGGGTGAGGTAGACATGTTTCGCGTTCCGCGGCGCCCACAGCACGCCGTCGCCGTCGGCCGTCCACGCGATGCTGCCCGCACCGTCGCCCTCCGGCGGTTCGCTGGCGAAGGCCTGCCAGTGCCGGCCGCCGTCGGCCGACCAGGCCGCGCGCACCGCCGGCCCGAACGGCTCGCGCAGGTAGCCGCTGCGCACGATCCGCTCCGGCCGCAGCCCCGCGTAGTCGATGGCTTCGCTGTTGGCGTAACGCGGCGGTGCCTGGAACTGCAGCGTCGCCACGTCGAGATCGTCGTGGCGATAGCCGTCCAGATCGCCCAGCGCGCTCAGCAGGTGCGCGCCCTGCGGCGGACTGATCAGGCCCAGCGGCACGGTTTCCTCCAGCCCGCGGTCCGCGAACGTCCAGTGCACCTCGCCGCCCGCATCGAGCCGCCCCATGTCGCGCGTGGACCACAGGCCGTAGCCGGTGACGAAGATCACGTGGTCGGGATCGAACGGGTCGATCGCCACGCTGGTCATCCAGTGCGGCGTGTGCTCGACCGTCCAGGGCACGCCGCGCCGGTCGAACACCGAATGCGCGAACACCTCGGTCCAGTGCGCGCCGCGGTCGGTGCTGCGGAACAGCAGGTCGTGCGGCGTGTAACGATGGTGGGTGCTGGCGACCAGTACCCTCGGATCGGAGGGGGCGACCGCGACGTCGCCCCAGCCGAAACCCAGGGGTTTGCCGTGGCGGGGTATCGGCGTGATGTCCGTCCAGCGGTTGCCGGCCGGCTGCCAGCGCCAGAGGGCGCCGTCGTTCATGGTGTCGGGACCCGGCTCGTCGCCGTAGCTCAGGTAGTAGTCGCCGTCGCTGGCGCGCTGCATGTGGCTGGGCCGCAGGCCCACCGGCTGGCCTGGCACGGCGCTCCAGCTGCGTCCGCCGTCGGAAGAACGGAACAGGCTGGTCTGCCGGGTCGACACACCGGCATAGATCACCGGCGTCGGCTGGCCACGCCGGCCGCTGGCCGGATCGAACACCACGAACACGATGCCGATGGGCTGCGTGCGCCAGGCGTTGCTCGCACTGGCCGACGGCGAGGTGGCCACGGCCGGAAAGCCGGTCACCCGCGTCCAGTGCGCGCCATGGTCGTCACTGCGCCACAGGCCGGCGTCGCGCGAACCGAGGAACAGCACGTGGCCGTCGTTCGGATCCACCGCCAGCCGTTCGCCGTTGCCGCGCCCCAGCTCGTTGCCGCCGAGCCTGAACGGCAGCTCGACGCGCTGGAAGCTGCGCCCCTGGTCGTGCGAGCGCAGGATCGCCGCATCGCCCGCCTGTGGCGAGGTGTACATGCCCGCGGCGAGGTACAGCCACTGCGGATCGGAGGGATCCACCGCGAAGCTGTCGATGCCGAACAGGTTCTCGTCCTTCGCCGCGATCCAGTCGGTCAGCGGCCGCCAGCGTCCGTGTTCATGATCCCAGCGATAGGCGCCACCCACGTCGGTGCGCGCGTAATACAGGCCGCGCATCGACGGGTGAAAGAGCAGCCCGGAGACATAGCCGCCGCCACCGATGCGCACGTTGGTGAAGCGGTACGGAATGGCGGCGGGCGGGCTGGCGTGGACACCCAGCGCGAGGAACAGCGAGCAGGCAATGACGCCGATGTTTCTGAACATGTCGAAGAAACTCTTTTGCAAGCTTGTCGTCATCCCGGCCCAGGTGCCGACCGAGCCGGAGCCGGCGAGGCTTTCCAGGCACCCGGCAAGGCATCCGACGCCGGATGCCCCGCCTCATGCCGCAACCGTCACCGGCTGCCCGGGCCCTGCACGATCAGAACGCCACGCGCAGCGTCAGTGCATAACGGGTGTCGTTCACGTACCAGGAGGTGGTGTGCTTGCCGGAGGCGTTCTGGTACATGATCGTGCGCTGTTCGGCGTTGTTGAGGTTGTTCATCTCCAGGCCGAGCTTCATGTGCTCGTTGAACGCGTAGAAGATCGAACCGTCCAGCTGCCCGTAGGCATCGGCGAACACCGGCAGCTTCCACGGAATGTTGTTGTCGGTGCCGTTGTAGCCATTCGGACCGATCGACAGCAGGTACTGGCTGCGCCAGTTGTAGGCCAGCCGGATCTGCCACGGACCGTGCTCGTAGAAGCCAGCGACATTGAGCGAGTCCCTCGACAACCCGTCCGCCGGGAGGTTGCCGTAGGTGGAGCCATCCGTATCGATCGGCACCGCCGTGGTGTCGTTCGGCACATGGGTCCTGCTGCGGATGTAGGTGTAGTTCGCCGACATGCCGAAGCCCTTGACCGGCAGGAAGTCGAAGAACTGGTTCCAGCCGATTTCCGCGCCATCGATCGTCGCCTTGCCGACGTTCACCGGACGAGTGATCAGGTACTGATAGTTGTTGCCGTCGACACCCGGATAGGTCACGAACCGCGACTCGTTGCGGAAATAGTCGCTGATGCCCTTGTGGAACAGGTTGATCCAGGCCATGCCGCCGCGATCCTGGTCGAAGTACCACTCCAGCGACAGATCGAACTGGTTGGCCTTCATCGGCGTCAGGTAGGGATTGCTGTTGGAACTGCCGGTCAGGGTCAGCTTGTCGATCGGCAGCGTGGTGGTGCCCGGCGGCGGCGTATAGCCCGACACCACCGCGGCATTGAGAATCTGGTAGGCCTGCATCTGGCTGAAGTCCGGCCGCGCGATCGCCTTGGAAAAGGCAAAACGCGTGACCCAGCCTGGAGAGAACTCCCACTTCAGGTTCAGGCTGGGCAGGACGTCGGTGTACTCGTTGCGGGCGTTGACAGGGGTGGACTGGCCTGCGCCCAGGTAAGGCGCCAACGCCTGGTTGGGGTACACCAGGAAACCCTGGGCGGCATTCCTCGTCCGTACCCCGCGCACGCCGATGTTGCCGCTCAGATTCGCATCGTCCACGCCGAAGTCGAGCATGGCGTACACCGCATACGTTTTCTCGTGCTGGACATTGGTGTGTGCGGCATCGAGCAGCGTGGGCTGGTACGGATTGGCATAGCAGCAGGAGTAGTACGGAATGGCGGCATCGTGGATGGCCGCGTAGCTGCCCGGATAACCCAGCGCGGTCGACAGCACCGGCGCGTAGAACGCACCCGGCACCCCGGCGCCTCCCTTGTAGAAGTTCTTGAACGTGTCCAGGTGCACCAGGCTCCTGTTGACCGTGCCGTTCAGATCCAGGCCGGGCAACGGAACGCCGCCGGGCAGCGCCCAATACTGCATCCAGGGCTGGAACACGGGCATCCAGTTGTAGCCGGTATCGATGTTGTCGGCATAGCGGTTGGTCACGCGCACGCCGGTCTTCACGCCCTGCACGAACCCGCTGCTGAAGCGGTGGTCGATGTCGGCGCGCCAGGCCAGCTCCTTCGCGTAATTCTGGTTCTGGTGGTCCATGGTGAACCCCCAGTAGTAATTGGCGGGGTCCCCGGTAAAGCCGGTATCGACGCCGATGCGCGGCGGGTTGCTACCGTTCAGGGCGACGTCGATGTAGGGCACGTTGGTGCCCAGGGCCACGGTGGAATCCAGGCTGTTGGTGGTGGCCTTGACGAACTGCAACGAGCTGGAGAGGTCGGTGTAATCCCCCAGCCGCCACTTCATGCCGGTGGAGAAGTCGGTGGTCTTGGAGTGGCTGTCCGATGCGCGGATGTCGGTGCCCATCGGCACGCCGCCGGGCTGCGTGAGACGGCCGGACTGGAACACCCCGCCATTGATCTGGCTCGGCTGGCTGGCATCCACCACCACCTGCGTCGGATCGTTGCTCACGAAGATCGCATCCTCGTCCCAGACCTCGTGGTACTTGCTCTGGAACGCGGTGGCGAAAAGGTCGAGATTCTCGCTGGGACGCCACTGGTAGGCCAGGTAGTAGCCGTCGCGCTTGCGGCTGTACTGCAGCGTGCGCCAGTCGGCACCGCGCGGCACCCAGGTGCCTGCGGCGTTCTTGAAGAACGGACGCACGAACAGGCCGTCGGTGCGCGTCGTCAAGCGGGAATCGGCGATGTCGACGAGGAAACCCATCTCGCCGAGGCTGGTGTTCCAGCGATTGCTGTAGAGCACCGAGGCGGACGGCTTGTACTTCTTGCTGAAATCGCCGTAGTTCTCGCTGGCCGAGGCGGCGATCTTCTGGCCCTGGAAGTCGAAGGGCATGAAGGTGCGCAGGTTCACCGTGCCGCCCAGGCCGCCCTCGATCATTTCGGCCGTCTGGTTCTTGTAGACGTCGACGCCGGACATCAATTCCGACGGCACGTCCTGGAAGCTGAGGGCGTGCCCGCCGTTGGCGGAGAAGATGTCGCGGCCATTCAGTTCGGAACGTACCTGGGTGAGGCCACGCACCTGCACGCCGTTGCCTTCGGCAGAGAAATGCTCCGGATCACCCTGCGAGAGGAAGTGGTCGATGGTGACGCCGGGAATGCGCGACAGGGTTTCGGTGACGCTGCGGTCCGGCAGCGCACCGATGTCCGTGGCGGACAATGAATCGACGAAGGTGTCGGCGTCGTACTTGATGTCCTGTGCCTTCTCGACGGATGCGCGGATGCCGGTCACCGTGACGCTGGAGAGGTCCTTGACCTGCTTGTCGCCCGCCTTCGCGGCCTTTTTCCTCGGCGAGTTCACGCCGGTGGCGGATGCCGTCGCCGCATCCTGATCCTGCGCCTGTCCCTGCGCCGCTGCGGTTGCCGGCTGCGCATGCAGGCCGGATCCCCCGCAGCACAGCAAGCCGAGCGCAATCGCGCCCGACAACCGCGCCATCGGCAGCCTGTTCATCAAGTGGCGACGCCCTGCATCAATCGTGAACTTGCCCAGCATGTTGAACCCTCCCCAAGAATTGATATGGCCGACCTGTTCGAATGTCCGTCGGCTCTCCCCAGCGACCTGCACAGCGTTTCCGGGCCCCTCTGCACACCCGGTGAAGCTGGCGTGTATTGATGCTGTCGCGACGCGCTAAAGTCGTACAATTGCGAAATCAAAAGCCGCGGCTAACGTTTCTCCATGTGCGCCCGCAGCATGTTGCGTTGCCGGGGCTGCTTCGCCTGAAATGCGCGCAGACCGGCGCCGCCGCAGCCGCAGCGCACGCACGCTCCGTCGCTTCGCATGTTCGTGGCAGCACCCGCTGCCGCTGCGCTCCGCGGTCGTCACCGCCGGAACATGCCGCGGGCCTGGAATGGCTGGAACCCTTTCGCGCGGAAGGTCGACGGCACCGACGAACGCGCAGCCGGTGACGCGATGGTTTCCAGCATCATGCGCCACGCCGTGCTGCGCCCACGCCGGCATCGACGGCATCTGGCAGTACGTCGCGCGTACCTCGACGACGAGGCGGAAGCACGGTCGCAAGGGCCCGGTTGCACCTCGTCACCGGAAGTCCCGGCTTCGCACATCCAGGCTGCTCAGCAGCGGCGTCAGGTCGTGCAGGCGCCGGGCGATCAGGTGGCGCACGCCGCTCTCGGCTTCCAGCTTGCCTTCCACCATCAGCAGGCGCGATTCCAGGAAGGGGCGGCGCTGCCGCTCGGCGAGCTGGCGCCACACCACCACGTTGATCATGCCGTGCTCGTCCTCCAGCGTGACGAAGGTGACGCCGCTGGCGGTCTGCGGTCGTTGGCGGCCGACCACCAGGCCGGCCGCGAGGATCGCGCGGCCGGGTGGGATGTCCGCCAGCTCCTTCGAGCTGCGGCAGCGCCGTGCGCGCAGTTGCGCGCGCAGCAGGGCCAGCGGATGCCGGCCCAGCGTGGTGCCGAGCGTGGCGTAGTCCGCCTGCAGATCCTCGCCGACGCCGGGCAGCGGCAGGCTCACCTGCGCTTCCCGGGGCTGCGTGGCGGCACCGAGCAGGGGACGCCGCTCCTCCACGCCGGCCACCGCCCAGCGCGCCCGGTGCCGATGGCCGGCCAGCCCGCGCAGCGTGCCGGCATCGGCCAGCCGCTCGCGCGCACGCGGCTCGAGCGCGGCCCGCTCGCACAGGTCGGCGACATCGGCGAACGGCCGCAGCGCCCTCGCCCGCTCGATGCGCCGCGCGTCGCCCTCGGCCAATCCGCGCACCATGCGCAGCCCCATGCGCAAGGCATGGCCGCCGTGAAGGTCGAGTTCCAGCGTGCAGTCCCAGTCGCTGTGGCGCACATCCGCCGGCAGCACCGCCACGCCATGGCGACGCACGTCCTGCAGCAGCTGGTCGGGGCTGTAGAAACCCATCGGCTGGCTGTTGATCAGCGCGCAGGCGAAGGCCGCCGGGTAGTGGCGCTTCAGCCAGCAGCTGGCGTAGGTGAGCAGCGCGAAGCTGGCCGCGTGCGACTCGGGGAAACCGTAGCTGCCGAAGCCCTTGATCTGCTCGAAGATGCGCGCGGCGAACTCGGCCGTGTAGCCGCGCTCCAGCATGCCACGGGTCAGCTTGTCGCGATGGTGCTCCAGCCCGCCGTGGCGTTTCCATGCGGCCATCGAGCGGCGCAGGTCGTCCGATTCGCCCGGTGTGTAGCCGGCCGCCACCACCGCCAGCTCCATCACCTGCTCCTGGAACAGCGGCACGCCGAGCGTGCGCTCGAACACCTTGCGCAGCGCCTCGGAGGGATAGCTCACCGGCTCCTCGCCGGTGCGCCGGCGCAGGTAGGGATGCACCATGTCGCCCTGGATCGGCCCCGGCCGCACGATCGCCACCTCGATCACCAGGTCGTAGAAATTGCGCGGCTTGAGCCGCGGCAGCATCGCTATCTGCGCTCGCGACTCGATCTGGAACACGCCGATGGTGTCGGCCCTGCCGATCATCGCGTAGGTGTCGGGGTCCTCCGGCGGGATCGTCGCCAGCGTCAACGCCCGTGCGTGATGGCACTCGACCAGGGCCAGGCAGCGGCGCAGGGCGCTCAGCATGCCCAGCGCCAGGATGTCGACCTTGAGCAGGCCCACCGCGTCGAGGTCGTCCTTGTCCCACTGCACCACGGTGCGGCCTTCCATGCTGGCGTTCTCCACCGGCACCAGCTCGTGCAGCGGCTGCTCGGAGATCACGAAGCCGCCGGGGTGCTGCGACAGATGGCGCGGGAAGCCGATCAGCTGGGCGGTGAGCACCAGCACCCGGCGCAGCAGCGGGCTGTCCGGGTCGAAGCCCTGCTCGCGCAGCTGCGCGGCGGGCGGCAACGCGTCGTTCCAGTGGCCGAAGCAACGCGCCAGCGCATCGACCTGGTCGGGCGGCAGCCCCAGCACGCGGGCCACGTCGCGCACCGCGCCGGCGCCGTGGTAGGTGCTGGCCACCGCGGTGATCGCCGCACGGTGGCGGCCGTAGCGCGCGAACACGTACTGGATCACTTCCTCTCGCCGCTCGTGCTCGAAGTCGACGTCGATGTCGGGCGGCTCGTTGCGCTCCTTCGAGACGAAGCGCTCGAACAGCATGCCGATGCGGTCGGGATCGATCTCGGTGATGCCCAGCGCGTAGCAGACCACCGAGTTCGCCGCCGAGCCGCGCCCCTGGCAGAGGATGCCCCGGCTGCGGGCATGGCGCACGATGTCGTGCACGGTGAGGAAGTAGCTCTCGTAGCCGAGCTCGCCGATCAGCGCCAGCTCCTTCTCGACCAGGGTGCGCGCCTTTGCCGGGACGCCATCCGGCCAGCGCCAGCGCAGGCCCTGCCCGGTCAGCTCGCGCAGCCACGAAGCCGGCGTGTGGCCGGCGGGCACCAGCTCGTGCGGGTACTTGTAGCGCAGCTGGCCGAGGTCGAACGTGCAGCGTCGGGCGATACGCACGGACTCGTCCAGCAGCTCCGGCGGATACAGCTCGGCCAGTGCGGACAGCGGCCGCAGGTGGCGCTCGCCGTTGGGGAACAGCCGCGCGCCGGCCTCGGCCACGGTGGTGTGGTGACGGATCGCGGTCATCACGTCCTGCAGCGCGCGCCGTCCGCGGGCATGCATGTGCACGTCGCCGGCGGCGACCAGCGGCAGCTGCAGCGAGCGGCCCAGCGCCTGCAGCTGCGCCAGCCGCGCCGCGTCGTCCGGGCCGCGGTGCAGTTCCGCCGCGATCCACAGCCGCTGCGGGAAGCGCGCGCACAGCCACTCCCCTTCCCGCGCGTCGTGCGGATCGTCCGGCAGCCACAGCGCGAGCAGGCCGTCGGTGGTGTCCGG
Organism: Rhodanobacter aciditrophus; assembly: GCF_050026795.1. NCBI lineage: Bacteria > Pseudomonadati > Pseudomonadota > Gammaproteobacteria > Lysobacterales > Rhodanobacteraceae > Rhodanobacter > Rhodanobacter aciditrophus. The sequence continues at coordinate 86,358 of NZ_JALBWP010000012.1, read as the reverse complement.
GAAGTCCTCGCGCAACAGGCGATAGCTGCCCTTCGGCGCACGTCGGCGTGCGGCGGTGATGAGCCGGCACAGCACGCGGTAGCCCTCGATGGCTTCCACCAGCAGCACCAGCTTCGGGCCGCCGTCGATTTGCAGCTCGCTGCCCACGACCAGCGGCAGCTCCACCGCCTTCGCCGCTTGCCACGCGCGCACGATGCCGGCCAGCGTGCATTCGTCGGTGATCGCCAGCGCTTCGTAGCCATGCCGCTGCGCGCGCTCGAACAATTCGTGCGCGCTCGAGGCCCCGCGCTGGAAGCTGAAGTTCGACAGGCAATGCAGCTCGGCGTAGCTCATGCGAACCAGCCGTGCAACATGAAGCCGTCGCCGCCGACCGGCCGGAACACCCAGGCGCCCTGCCCGCTCGCCAATTGCACCACGTAGTAGTCGCGGCGCACGTCGCTGCCGTCCCACCAGCCGCTCTCGATGCGCTCGGGGCCAGCGAGGAGATGCGGCGCCGATCCGCGCAGCGGGATCGGTTTCGCCAGCAGCCAGCCTGGGCGTGGGCCATGTGCGACGCCAGTCGACGAGGCCTCGCGCCGTGCCGGCACGTCCAGCGGGCTGAACGTGGCGCACTCGGGACGATGGTCGGCATGCGCCTGCACGCCGTGCACGGCGTCTTCGCCCAGGCGTGCACGCAGCCGTTCGCGCAGCTGCTCCCACGGCGTCGCCTGCTGCGGTCGCGGGTCGAACAGTTCGCGATGCACCGGCACGAAGGGCGGCAGCTCGTCGGCGCCGAGCGCAATCGCGCGGACCGGCGCCGGCAGCTGCACCTGCTCCAGCCGGCCGCGCGCGAGTTCGAACAGCAGCGTCGCGTCACGCTCGGGCGTAAGCAGGCCCACCGGCACCCGGGTGCGGGTGCCGCGTTCGTGCTCCAGCTGCAGGTCGAAGCGTTGCACGCCGCCGTCGCGCCCGGCGAGGAAGGCGGCGAGGTCCGCGGTCAGCCGCTTCAGCGGAAACAGCAGCGCCTGGGACGATTCGGCTTCATGGCCAAGCTCGATCCGCAGGTCGAAGCGATCGGGCGGGCGGTAGCTTGCCAGCGCCAGCTCGCGCTCGCCCAGCATCGCGTCGAGGTGAAGCAGCACTTCGGGCGGGAAGCGCCGCGCCAGGCCATCGCGCGGCAGTGCCCAGACCTGGCGCAGCGCGCGCAGGCCCATGCGTGCGAAGGCGGTGGCCGCCTCCGGTGCGAAGCCCGCGCGCTGGATCGGCAGCTGTCCCAGTGCGCGGTGCATCGGCGCGTCGCCCTCGATGGCCAGCCCGTCGTGCGCGTTGGCCAGCACGCGCGCAGCCACCGGGTTCGGTGCGGCGACGATGCGGTGCCGGAAACCGAGCGCCGCCAGCTCTTCGCGCAGGCGCGCCTCGAAGCGCGGCCAAGGTCCGAACAGGCCCAGGCTGCCCTGGATCTCCAGCACCAGCGCGTGCGGGAACTGCAGGCTGACCTGCGAGCTGTAGCGATAGGCCCAGCCGGCGAGGAAGCGCTGCCAGCGCGCCTCGTCCTCGGGGAGATAGGTGTCCGTCGCGAAGCCCTGCGCCAGCGCCTGCGCCGCGGTCAGCGCCATGCCCCGGCGCAGGCCCAGCGCGCGCGCCGCAGGATTGGCCGCATGCAGGATGCGCCGCTGCGCCGGGCCGCCGACCAGCACGCGGGGCGCGTGCGGATCCGCGCAGCGGCGCAGCACGCCGTCAAGCGCGAGGTGCGGCAGCAGGATGCAGGCCCAGCGCATGGCTCACCCCGTTCGCGGGATCGGCTGCGCCGGTGCCGCTCCGCCGCGGCACTTGAGCACGCGCCACTGCGCCGGCGCGGCGTCGATGGCGATGCGCAGCGCCGCCGGCGACGGATGGACGGCCGCGGCCAGCGGCCGCGTGGCGAACGCCAGCGTGCGCCCCGACGCGGCCGCGACCTGCAGGCGGCGCAGCGCGCGATCGTCGGCATCCAGCGGCCAGCACAGCACGGCGCCGCAGCTGCCCGAGCGCAGGCATTGCTCGGTCGCCCACAACGCATCGCGCGGAGTGCCGGCCCGCACGACCTGCAAGCGGCCGAGGTCCACCCCGGCCTGCCGCCACGCCGGTGCGAACGGCAGGTACGGCGGCGCGACCAGCACGACGCGCTCGCCGGCCTGCGACAGGCGTGCCAGGGCCGGCCACAGCAATTGCAGTTCGCCCACGCCGTCGGCGGGGATCAGCAGCTCGCTCAGCGCCGCCTCGGGCCAACCGCCGCTGGGCAGCACCGCGTCCAGGCCGGCATGACCGGTGGGCTGCATCCCCGCCGGCGGCACCGCCGGCCGGCCGCGCCAGACCCGCTGCGGCTGCAGCAGTGCATCGATCGCCACCACCGCGCCCATGTCACCCCCGGCGGACCAGGCCGCAGAACACGCCCTCGATGGCAAAGTCCTGGCCGCGCCGCACCTCGATCGGCGCATAGGCCGGGTTGCGCGGCAGCAGCCGCACCCCGCCCCGGCCGCGGGCCAGGCGCTTGATCGTCAGTTCGCCTTCGAGCCGGGCTACCACCACCTGCCCATCGCGGGCTTCCGGCGTGCGGTGCACGCCGACCAGATCGCCGTCGAGGATGCCGTCCCCGATCATCGAGTCGCCCTGCACGCGCAGGAGGTAGTCCGGCCGAGGGGAGAACAGCCGCGCGTCCAGCGCCAGGGTATCGACCAGCCCGGTATCGGCGCCGATCGGCGGCCCCGCCGCCACCCGCCCCAGTACAGGCACCTGCAGCAACGCGGTGCGCGAACCGGCCGGACGAATGCCGCGCGCCTGCCCGGACGCCACCTCGACCAGCCCCGCCTCCGCCAGCGCCAGCACGTGCTTGCGCGCCGCCCCGCGCGAGGCCAGGCCGCAGGCCCCGGCGATCTCGGCCAGGGACGGCGGCTGGCCCTGCCCCGTCACCCGCTCGCGGATGAAGGTGAGGATGGCGGTACGGCGGGGGCTGAGTTCGGGCATGGGTACATTTGTACTCCATCCAGGCTGGCTTGGCCAGGCTGGCGATCGCGGCCGAGCCGGGATCGGAAGGCCGACGGCATCGGACGGATGGCGCGCCCTGATCTACAGCCCGTAGCGCTTGAGCTTGTACCAGAGCGCACGCTCGCTGATTTCCAGCAACCTCGCGGCGGCAGCCTTGTTGCCGTCGCTGCGTGCCAGCGCGGCGGCGATCAGCTGACGCTCAAGTGCCTCGACCTGGGGCCTCATCGACAGCGAGGCCATCGGCCGGGATTCGAGCATCGCCTCGGGCGTGGCTGGCGCCGTCGTGGAAGAAGCGTGCGCGACCTCGGCGGGAAAATGTTCCGGGCCGATCACGTCGCCGTGGCACAGCACCATGGCCCGCTCGATCAGGTTCTCCAGCTCGCGCACGTTGCCGGGCCAGGCGTAGCTCTGCAGCCGCCGCAGGGCCGTCGCCGACAGCCGCGGCTCGGGACGGCCGAGTTCGCGCGCATATTGGCGCAGGAAATGCCCTGCGAGCAGCGGGATGTCGCCATGGCGATCCCGCAACAGCGGCACGTCGACACGCACCACGTTGAGGCGAAAGTACAGGTCGCGGCGCAATCTCCCCTCTTCCACCGCCTGCAGCGGATCGCGGTTGGTGGCGGCGACCACGCGCAGGTCGACCGCGGTGGGCGTGTTGGCGCCCAGCCGCTCGATGCTGCCCTCCTGCAGCACGCGCAGCAGCTTGGCCTGCAGCGCCGGCGGCATCTCGGTGATCTCGTCCAGGAACAGCGTGCCCCCGCTGGACAGTTCGCACTTGCCTACGCGATCGCTCAGGGCGCCGGTAAAGGCACCCTTGGCATGTCCGAACAGTTCGCTCTCCAGCAGGTCGGTCGGTATCGCGGCGCAGTTGATCGGCACGAACAGGCCGCTGCGTCCGGAGGACTGGTGCAACGCACGCGCCACCAGCTCCTTGCCGGTGCCGGTTTCGCCGACGATGAACACGCTGCTGCGCGTCGGAGCCACCTGCTCGAGCAAGCGGTACAGCGCCTGCATGCAGTCGCTGACGCCGATGAATTCGCCCCAGCCCCTGGCGAGTTCGTCGCGCAGGAAACGGTTCTCGCGCTGCACGGCCTGCATCGCCAGCGCCCGCGTCACCGCCAGCTCCACGGTCTCCATCTCGAACGGGCGAATGATGTAGTCGGCGGCGCCGAGCTTCATCGCGTCCACCGCCGTCTCGATCGTGCCGTAGGCAGTCAGCACGATCACCGGCACCTCGTCGCCGCGCGCGCGCAACGCATTGAGCAACTCGATGCCGTCCATCCGCGGCATGCGCAGGTCGGTCAGCACCAGGTCGCAGGATTCGCGCTCAAGCAGGGCCAGCGCTTCCTCGCCGTCGCCGGCCTGGGCCACCTCGTGCCCCATGTTGCGCAAGGCGAGCTCGAGGATGCGCCGCATCTTCGCTTCGTTGTCGACCACCAGGATACGTTTCGCGTTCATCGCCGCTGCCTATCGCGCACCGAAGCGCAGCACGAAAGCCGCGCCGCCCCATTCGCTTTCGTCCACCTCGATCTCGCCGCCGTGCACGTGGACGATCTGCTGCACGATGGTCAGCCCCAGGCCGATGCCGCCCTCGCGCCGGCTGAAGAACGGGTCGAAGATGCGCTGGCGCAGCTCGAGCGGCACGCCGGGGCCGCTGTCGGCCACGACGATCCGCGGCCCCGCGGCCACACGCGCAGCCTTCACCACCACACGCCCGCCGGCCGGCACGAAGGACAGCGCGTTGAGCACCAGGTTCAGCAGCACCTGCATCATCTGCTCGCGGTCGCAGTCGACAACCAGCTCCTCGTCCTGGAATTCCCTGGTCAGCGCGACGTCGGTCTTTTCCGCGCGCGAGCCGAGCAGGCCGATCACGCCGTCGATGATCGCGTGCAGGTCGTGCGGCCGGAAATCCGGCGGAGTCGGCCGCGCGCACTCCAGCAGCATGGTCACCAGCCGGTTCAGGCGCTCGGTTTCGCTGAGGATGAAACCGATCAGCTCGCGCTCCTTCCCGCCCAGGTGCGGCTGGCGCTGCAGGAGCTGCGCCGAGCTGCGCAGGATGCCCATCGGCGTGCGCACCTCGTGCGCCATGATCGCCGCCATCTCGCCCACTACCGCCAGTTTGCCCGCCCGCACGATCTGCTCGCGCGAACGTTCCAGCGCCTCGATCATCTCCACGTAGGCGTGGTGCAACTCCTCCACCTCCGAAATCGAGCTTGGCGGAACGTCCGGCAGTGTGCTGTCGCCCTGGAGAAACCGGCGTGCGAAATCCGTCAGCGCGACGATCGGCTGGGCAATCCGGCCCGCCAGGCGCGAAGAGATCCAGATCCCGGCGCCCAGGGTCAGCACGAGCACCGCCAGCATCGACCACAGCAGCCGCCAGATCGGGCCGAACGACACCGAGGTCGGTTCGATCATCACGATCCGCCAGTCGAGGCCGTGGAACTGCTGGTAGCCGCTGGAGACGGCAGCGCCGACCAGCAGCATGCGATAACCCAGGGCGCGGCCGTCGTGGATGTACGACGTCGATCCGGTGCGCGGCAGATCCCAGCTCTCCAGCCGCAGGCGCGGCAGGTCGAGCCGGCCGCGCAGGGCGCGCGAAGCCGCGATCGCATGGCCGTCGCGATTCAGCAACAGCAGACCGCGCGGTCCGCTGCCGACCGCCTCGTCGAGCAGGGCCTGCATGGCGTTCCAGTCGAGCAGCGCGTAGAGGTAACCGATGTCGCCCTTGCCGAACGCGTTGGGGATCGGGGTCCGCAGGACGGCGACGCCGTCCCGCCGTCCATACACCGGAGCGATCGCCACATTGCCGAGATTGGCGCCGGGGATCGATCGCCACGCCGAAGCCGCCGGCGCCATGCGCCCGATCAGTGCGGGATCGCTCGCGGCCACGATGCGCCCGCTTTCGCCGGTACACAGCAGGGCCCGGTAGACCGTTCCCTGCCCGGCGCGCAGATCGGACAAGAAATGCGAGAGGCGCTTGTCGACGTCGTTGACACGGATGTCCTGCATCACCTCCAGCCCGCGCCAGACGCGCAGGTTTTCCACGTGCGAGAACATGAAGGTGTCGATGCGCTGCATCACTGCGCTGGCACCGAACTGCAGATTGGCCGCGATCTCCGATTGCAGCGCGCGGCGAAACTCGTAGAACGACAGTGCGCCGACCACGACCGTGGTGCCGAGCAGGATGCAGAACAGCAGACGCGACAGGGCGGAACGAATGGTCACTTCGCAAGCCCGTTGCCGGCGATGGAGAGGATTTCGATCATGGAAGACCCGGGGGCGGCCAGCGGTCGCAGCGCCCGTCTGCCGCACGAGTGTGGCCGAGCCGGCATGGGCGCGGCAAGCGCAAGGGCCGGCCGCTTTGCGCTGCGGCGGCGTCCTGGCGCAGAATCCGCCGCGTTGTCGCGGCGATCCGTCACCGGACCCGCGTCCGACATGGCTCCGCGGCGGTCACTGCAGCCATCCCTCTCCCCCACCCGGTCCAAGGCACTCCTGATGAGAAGGCCCCTCCGTCGTCGCCCACCGCACGGCTTCGTGCGCACCGTGCTGGCGGCGGCACTGCTCTGCCTGGGCATGACGCCACGTGCCCGCGCCGCGCAGGACGACGGCTGGCAACCGGCGCCGTATACGCTGGGGCAAGGCCTGTACTTTCCGCAGCAGGGGCTGCGCGTGGGCGGCTACGCCGATCTGCATTTCTACGACATCAAGGAGCATCACCCCACGTACAGCTTCCGGGACGTCAGCCTGTTCGTGACGAAGGATCTTGGCCCGCGCTGGCAGGCATTCGTCGAACTGGATCTCGGCGACGCGCTGGACGTGTCGGGGAGGCATGCCAGTTCGCACGATTCCGAACTCAGCGTCGAACGCCTGTACCTGGATTACCACGTCGACCAGGCGGTCAATTTCCGCTACGGCAAGTTCCTCACGCCGGTCGGCGAATGGAACCTGGTGCACGCCGATCCGCTGACATGGACCGTATCGCGGCCGTTGACGACCTCGGCGGCGTTCGCCCGCCATGCCACCGGTGCGATGATGTTCGGCACTACACCGGTGGCCGGCAACGACCTCGACTACTGGCTTTACGTCGACGACAGTTCGCATTTGCACATCGGCCAGGATCAGGACCACGCCTACGATTCGTTCGGCGCGGACAGCAGCCTGCGCAACAACTTCCGCCATGCCGTCGGCGGCAGGGCGCTCTACCACCTCCTCGACGACCGCCTGGCCATCGGCCTGTCGCTGCTGGATTACGAGCTGCAGCGGCCGCGGCAGCAATACCACCTCGCGGGCGTCGACTTCAGCTGGTCCGGCCGTCACCTCGAGATGACCGGCGAGGCCATCCGCCGCAGCGGCGGGCCCGCCGGCCAGCCGGCCGAGCATGGCGGCTTCCTGGAGGTCGAGGTGCCCGTGCGGCGGCGCCTGTACCTGGTCGGCCGCTTCGAGCGCTACCGCAGTTCCGGCACGGCGCAGGCCGCCACGGTGCGCACGGTGGGCTTCAACTACCGGCCCGTTCCCGGCGTGGTGCTCAAGCTGGAACGCCGTGACGGCAACCACAACCTGGAACTGGCCCCCACCGGCTGGCTGGCTTCGGTCGCGGTGCTGTTCTGACATGACGCGGCTGCGCCGCTACCTGCTGCTCGCGCTGACCGGGCTTTTCGGCACGCTCGCCGCCGGTCGTGCGTCCGCCGCATCGCCGCCGCGCATCGCCGTGATCGTGGGCGCGCCCGCTCCCCGGCTCGCGATGAACCGCGACACCCTGCGCGACATCTACCTCAAGAAGATCTTCGTCGACCAGGACGGCCGCCGGCTGGTCCCGGTCAACCTGCCGCCCGAATCGCCGCTGCGCGAGGCATTCACGCGCACGCTGATCCGCATGCCGGAGAGCCGCCTGCAGGACTACTGGAACCGCCAGTACTTCCAGGGTGTCAGCCCGCCCTACGTGCTGGGCTCGCAGCAGGCGGTGGTGCGCTTCGTGGCTTCCACCCCCGGGGCGATAGGCTACGTCGCCCCCTGTTTCCTCTCCCCCGGCGTGCATGTCGCCTTGTGGCTGCCGTTGCCGGCCGGCAGCGGTGCGACGGCCGACGCCTGCCCCGAGTCGCCCGGGCGCTGAGGCGCCATCCGGCAAACGGCCGCGTTCATACCATTTCTGCAGACGATTCTTGCGCACTGCAAGGATCGCAGGCCGCTGCCTCCCTGCCTGCGGCATGGCTTTTCCTTGTAAATCATTGGCCCGCCCGCTTGGCATGGATATCGCTCTGCCAGATGCAGTTCCCAGCCGGGCAAATGCCATGCAGCCTGTCCTCCGCCCTGCCGATGCCGGTGCCCTCGCAGGCAAGCAGCCGGTGCTGGCCGGGCTGCGCATGGAAACCCCGGTACCGGCGGCGCCCTGGCGGGACGATGCGGGAGCCTGCCCCGCTCTTCCCGCAGCCCCGTTCGTGCGGATCGGTGCGGCGCGTCCGTGCGCGGCCGACCATACACCGTGCAGGACGCGGCCGATGCCCGCCCGCACCGGCTGCGGCTCGGCATGAACACGGGGCTCGCCGATGCCATGCTCGCGCTGCGTTCCCACGGCTGGCTGGCGGTCGGCGTGGCCGGCCAGGCCGTGTTCACCTCACGCTTCGTGCTGCAGTGGGTGCACAGCGAGCGACGCGGATACAGCGCGATCCCGCTGGCGTTCTGGTACGCCAGCCTCGCCGGCGCCGCCCTGCTGCTCGGCTACGCGATCCATCTGCGCGACCAGGTGTTCGTCGCCGGCCAGGCCGGCGGCATGCTGATCTACCTGCGCAACCTGCAACTGCGCCGGCGCGAGACGCGCGACGCCGGAGAAGGCCCGTGCTGAGCCCGGCCGAAAGCCAGGCGTGCTGGACCGGGGCGGGCTTCCTCGCCCAGGCGCTGTTCGGCGCCCGCTTCCTGGTGCAGTGGCTCTACAGCGAAGCGCGCGGACGAAGCCTGGTGCCGGCGGTGTTCTGGTACCTGAGCGCCATCGGCGGCGCGATCCTGCTCGGCTACGCCATCCATCGAAGCGAGCCGGTCTTCGTCGCCGGCGAAGCGACCACCTTGCTGATCTTCCTGCGCAACCTGCAGCTGCTGCCCCGCCGCGGCAGCCGTCGCTGAAACCACGAATGGCCAAGGAGACCACCATGCCCGGCAATGACCCACACCCCGCAGCGGACGGTCGCAGCGGCATCGCCATCGCGGCGCATCGGCCGCTGCTCGTGCTCCTGCTGCTCGGACTGCTGCTGGGGTTCGCTTTCCAGGGCACGCGCGGGCTGTGGAGTCCGGACGAGGGCCGTTATGTCGACGGCGCGGTGCAGATGCTCGACTCGGGCGATCTGCTGGCCCCGGCCTACGGACCGGACCGGCTGAATTTCTCCAAGCCGCCGCTGACCTATTGGGTGATCGCCGCTTCGCTCAAGATCTTCGGCCGCAACACCTGGGCGGCGCGCGCGCCCTATGCGCTGGCCTTCACGTTGACCCTGCTGCTGTTGTACGGCATGGGCCGCGAACTGGTGCCGGAGCGGCCATGGCTGCCCGCGCTGGTCTATGCGTGCGCACCCTTTACGCTGCTCACCGCGAACATCATCAGCACCGACGTGTTCCTGTGCCTGTTCGAGGCGCTGGCGATGTTCGGCTTTCTGCGCGCCGCCTTCGGCACCGGCGCGACGCTCGCGCGCCGCTGGATCCTGCTCATGTGGCTGGGCTTCGGTCTCGCCTTCCTGACCAAGGGACCGCCCGGCCTGATCCCGTTGCTGGCGATCCTGCCGTTCGTGCTGCACCGCGACGGCTGGCGCGGGCTGGGCCGCCTGTTCGCGCCGGCCGGCGTGATCGTGTTCCTGCTGGTCGGGGGCAGCTGGTACGTGCTGGCGATGCTGCGCTATCCCTGGCTGCTGCACTACTTCATGCACCGCGAGGTCTACGACCGCATGTTCACCGCCGCGCTGCGGCGGCATCCGGGCCCCTTCGGCTGGATCGTGGCCTATGTGCCGACGCTGGTAGTGGGCGCGCTGCCGTGGTGGCCGCTGCTGCTCGGTCGCCATGCCCGCGCGGAAGTCGCCGCGGGCTGGCGCGAGGCGAGGAGCCACCGCCACAGCCCCGGGCGATTCCTGCTGCTGTGGCTGTTGTTGCCGCTGCTGGTGTTCTGTCTGGTGCAGTCGCGGCTACCCCTGTACGTGCTGCCGCTGTTCCTGCCGCTGTCCCTGCTGCTGGCGTTGGCCTTGCGCCGGAGCATCGTTCCCGGCAGCACCGCCGCATGGCTGGCGCTGGGCCTGTGGCTCGTCGCGCTGCTGGCGGTCAAGGCCGGTGCGGGCTGGATGACCTATCCCGCCGCGGACAACCGCCTTTTCGCGCAACAACTCGCCGCGGAGAGCGCGGGCAACGACTACGGCGCGATCGTCTTCGTCAAGAACACCGCCCGCGACTACGACATCCAGGAGCAGACGCCGTGGGGCGTGCGCCTCTACCTGGGCAAGCCCGTCTATGGCGTCGCCTGGCGCCAGGCCGGCGCCACTGCCGCGCTGTGCAACGTGGTGCCCGCGGACACACCCGTGCTGCTGGCGCTGGATCCGGCGATTCCGCCCGCAGCGGTCGAATCCGCACTCGCCGGATGCGGGCGCCGCAGTGCCGCGCGACTGGGTACGTGGCGTCGCGGTGCGCTGATCCTGGTGCGCGCTTGAACCGCGTCGTCGCCCTCCGGAAGCGAGCTTAGTCATGTGCGGAATCTGCGGCATCGTGACCCGGGACGCCAGGCCGGAGCCGCCCGTGCTGGAGCGCACGGCGCGCCGCATGCTGCGGCACATGGCCCATCGCGGTCCGGACGGCAGCACGCTCGCACTGTGCACCGGCATGGCGATGGCGGCGAACCGGCTGGCGATACGTGGCGTGGACGAGGCGCAGCCGCCGTTGATCGAACACCCGAATGGCATCGTGATCGCCTGCAACGGCGAGATCGACAACCATCGCGAGCTGCGCCGCTTCCTCGCCCAGTGCGGCCACGAGGTACCGTTCAGCACCGATGTCGCCGTCATCGCGCCGCTGTACCTCGAGAAGGGTCTGGCGTTCGTGGAACACCTGCAAGGTGCGTTCGCGCTCGCGTTGTGGGATGCACCGAGGCAGCGACTGGTCCTCGCGCGCGACCGCGCCGGCGAGCGGCACCTGTACTACCGCGCCACCAGCCGCACCGTGCTGTTCGCCTCGGAACTCGCCGCGCTGACGGAGGCCACGGGAGGCGCCGCACCGCTCGATCGCACCGCGCTCGCGCATTTCCTGCAGTCCGGCTACTGTCCTGCGCCGCAAAGCCTGCTCGCCGGCCACCGCAAGCTGTGCCCGGGCGAGATGGCCGTGTTCGAGCCGGGCGGAATCCGCCACCGGCGCTACTGGCAGTTCCCGCAACGCCCCGCCACGGCGATCACGCCGCCGCCGCGCTCCTTCGACCATGTGCTGCGCGAGGCAGTGCACCGGCAGAGCGAGGTCGACGTGCCCTTCGGCGTGCTGCTCAGCGGCGGGCTGGACTCCGCGCTGATCGCCGCCGTGGCGCGCAGCCTGCGTCCCGGCGTAACGCTGCCGGCGTACTGCATCCGCTTCGCCGAGGCGTCGTTCGACGAAGGGCGCGACGCGGAACGCATCGCCAGGCGCCTGGGCTGCCCCTTCGTGCCGGTGACGGTCGCGGCGGACGACATCCCTGCGACGTTGCGCCAACTGGTGCGCTCGACCGGCGAAGCGCTGGCCGATCCGGCCTGGCTGCCGCTGGCGCACGTGGCGCAGCGGGCCGCCCGGGACGTGCGCGTGCTGCTTGCCGGCGAAGGTGCCGATGAGCTGTTCGGCGGCTACCCCGCCTACCTCGGCGTGCAATGGGCCGGGCGCTACGCTCGTCTGCCCGCAGGCCTGCGCGGCGTCCTGCAGCGCGTGATCGAACGCCTGCCGCCCAGCGACCGCAAGGTGACGCTGTCCTTCCTGCTCAAGCGCTTCGTCATGGGCCAGGGACTGGACGGACTGGCGCGGCACCGGCTGTGGAGCGCGCACACCGCGCCGGAATGGCTGCGTCGCCTGGGTGTCGAACCGCCGACCTGGGCGGAGGAAGACGGTGCCGCACGGCCATTGCTCGATGCCGTGCAGCATCATGATTTCGCCCACGCCCTTCCCGAAGCGCTGCTGGCCAAGGCCGACCGCGGCGGCATGTTGCATGGCGTCGAGATCCGCGCCCCCTACCTGGATCCCCCGGTGATCGAATTCGCGGCCACCCTGCCCGGCCAGGCGCGCGTGCGCGGGCTGACCACCAAGGTCTTCCTCAAGGACTACGCACGACGCTACCTGCCGCGCGCGGTGACGCACCGGCGCAAGCGCGGGCTTTCGGTACCGCTGTCCGCGTGGCTGCACGGCCCCTTGCGCGATTGGGCGCAGTCGCGCCTCTCGTGCTCCGCGCTGGCCGAAGTCGGCCTGAGCAACCGCGCCACCCTGGAGCTGCTGGAGGAGCACGGGGCGCGCAAGGCCGATCACGCCCGCACGCTCTGGATCCTGCTTGTGCTCAGCGAATGGCTGGAGTGGCGCGCCGGCATCACAGGCGACAGGAAGCCGCAGGCGGCGCCGCAACGGTCCGTCGCCACGGCCGCGATGGCGCGGCAGGAATCCGGGATGGAAGCGGACCGCGGCACGCGGAATGTCGATGCAAGCAGCCCGGCAGGATGCCAGCCCCCCGTACTCTCGATTACAGATCCGGTATCGCCTCCATGCATCTAGCCGCTCCACAACACCAGCAAGCGCCCACCGCAAATCCGTCACGGCGATGGGACCGGCTGCGCCGTCGCCTCGTGGCAGCCTGCTTCCGCCGGCTGCTCGACGTCACCGACCGGCAGTTGTGCAGGCCCGGTCACCTGCCGGTTCGCGGCATCCATCGCGTGCTGGTGTGCCGCCCCAACCATCGCCTCGGCAACACGGTACTGATCACTCCGTTGCTGGCCGAGATCGAGACGCTCTACCCGGGCGCGGAGATCGACGTGGTAAGCGGCGGCAATGTCGGCGAACAGCTCTTCGTCGAGCGCTTCCACGTCCGTCGGGTCTACAGCCTGCCGCGGAAAGTGGCTCGCCACCTGTGGGCGACGGTGAAGTTGCTGCGGCAACTGCGGCGGGACACCTACGACCTCGCCATCGATGCCAGCATCGACTCCCAGTCGGGCCGGCTGCTGCTGGCGATCGTGAAGGCGCGCTTCAAGCTGGGCTATCCGGACGAACGCGGCCCCATGGCTTCCGCATGGAGCGACGTGCCTCGTCCGGAGCACCTGGCGAAGCGCAGCGTGTTCCTGCTGCGCACCGCCTATGCGCAACAGGTGTCGAGGCCGTGCCCTCCCCTCAACCTGCACCTGCAGGAGACCGAGAAGCACAACGGGCGGGAAGTGCTCAGGGCGATCCTCGGCGGCGATGAGCAGGCCACGTGCCCACATATGGTGGTCGGCGTATTCGCCAATGCCACGGGCGCCAAGCGCTACAGCTCCGACTGGTGGAGGCAATTCATCGGCGATCTGGAAGCGCGCCAGCCGCACGTGCGCATCGTCAACCTGCTCGCCGAACACGGTGAGTGCCAGCTCGACGAACGCCACGCCTCCTATTACACGCGCGACCCGCGCCGCCTCGCGGCGGTGATCGCCTGCATGGACGCTTTCATCAGTGCCGACTGCGGCGTGATGCATCTGGCGGCGGCCACCGGCACGCCGACCCTGGGACTGTTCTCGACCTCCAGTCCGGCGAAGTACGGTCCCTACGGAGGGGGCAACGCGGCGATCGACACCCGTGACAAGAGCATGGCGGAGGTCGTCGCCGCCGCGGACGACTGGCTCAAGCGGACGGCCACGACACCTCACCACGACGGCGAGACCGGTCGACAGGCATGATTCCCCGGCTCGCCGCGCTCCCCCGACCGATCGCTTCCTGGCGCGCGTCATGGCTGGTCGGCCTGTTGCTGCTCCTGCCGCCGGTGTTCTTCCTGCATCCGCTCGCGGTCGACGAAACCCGCTACCTCGCGGCTGCATGGAACATGCACGTCACCGGGCAATGGCTGGTGCCCCGCCTCGACGGACTGCCCTATTCGGAAAAGGCGCCGCTGCTGTTCTGGCTGATCAACCTGGCGTGGTCGCTCACCGGGGTGCACGCCTGGGCGGCACGCCTGCTGGAGCTGCTCATTGCCGTGGGCACCCTGCCACTGCTCGCGTCGCTGGGACAACGGCTCGGCGTCGACCAGGAGGGCGTGCGGGCGGCCGCATGGCTTTGGCTGGGCTGCGCCGCGGTGGCCCTGTACGCCGGTGCCGTCATGTTCGACATGCTGCTGACGCTGTGCACGCTGGCGGCATGGCGCTCCACCCTGGCGCTTGGTGGCCGGCATCCGCTGGCCGGCGCCTTGCTGCTGGCGACGGCGCTGGGGGCTGGCATCCTCGTCAAGGGGCCGGTCGCCCTGCTGGTAGGCGGCATGCCGGCCTTGCTCGCACCGCTATGGATGACCCCGGCACGCACGCGGATGCCGATGTTCTACCTGCAGCTGCTTGGCGCGCTGGTGCTGGCCGTCGCGATCGCGCTCGCCTGGGCGGTACCGGCGGCCCGCGCCGGTGGCCCTGCCTATGCGGACGCCATCTTCCTGCGCCAGACGATGGGGCGCGTAGTGCACAGCTTCGCCCACGCCCGCCCCTGGTGGTGGTATCTGCCGGTACTGCCGGCCATGCTGTTGCCCTGGCCGCTGGCCATCGCGCGCGGCACCAGGGTGGTCGAACATCGCGCGACGGTCGCCCGCTTCGCGGCGGTGGCGTCGCTCCCCAGCTTCGTCGTCTTCAGCCTGATCAGCGGCAAGCAGCCGCACTACCTGCTGCCCATACTCCCGCCGCTGGCGCTGTATTCGGGAGATCGCCTGGGCACCGGGCAATGGCGCGTGGCGGGTTGGCGACTGGGCATGGTGCTGGTGGCGATCGGTGCGGCCACGGCGATCGGCATGGGATGGCTGGCGCCGGGCAGTCGCCTGGAGACGGGCCTGCTCGGCGCGCTGATCGCCTCATTGGGCTTGCTGTACATGTGGCGTCACGACACGGCGCTGCCGGCCAGCCTCGCCGCGATGGGCGTCCTTGCATCGCTCACCTTGTGCAAGCTGGCGTTCGCCGTCAGCCTGGCACCCCGATACGACATGCGTGCGGCGGCCGCACGCATCGCCTCGGCCCGGCACGCCGGCATTCCCCTGCTGTACGCCGGCACGCAGTACGGCCTGTTCACCTTCGCCGGCAGACTGCGGCAACCGATCCCCCAGGCCACCGGCGATGCCGCCATTGCCGCATGGGCGCGCGCCCATCCCGCGGGGTGGGTCATCAGCGGCGACGCGAACTACCGGTACCGGGCCACGCCGCTGTACCGGCAAGCCTATCTTGGCCGCGAGCTCGGCATCTGGCTTGCCGCCGACATCGCGCGAAGCACGCCGGCGGCGACTGCTCCACGGGGAGCGGGCGCGGGATAGCCGGCACGGCGCAGACACCCCCGGCGAGAGGCGGCCGCTCGCGGGCGCGACAACCGCGACGCAGCGCACAAACAGCGGCCCGGCTCGCTTGCCGAAGCGGGACATGCATGGCTGAATGGTCGCGCCTGCCAAGGGGGACCCGTCATGCTGTTCCGAAGCATCGCTTCGCGGCTGTCGCTGTGGGTCCTTGCCGGCTCCGTGGCGGTCCTGGCCATGGCCGCTGGCGTGCTGTTCTATCGGGTCAGCGCGCAGATCCTCGAACAGGCGCACGGCGAAGCCACCGCACTGGCCAATGAAGCCGGCAACCGGATCGAGCAGCGGCTGGCGCGCGTGTCCGACACGACGCAGACCCTGGCCACCGTGATGCAGACGCATCCCGAGGGCGCCGAGCTCATGCTGCGCGACGCCCTCGCGCGGAACGCCGATCTTTCCGGACTCGCCGCGGCCTACCTGCCCGCGGCGGGCAACCCGCCCGAGTCGCCTTTCGTCAACCGCGAGGACGACGGCTCGCTGCGCTCGCGCGACCTGCGCAAGGACAGCAACCCCTACTGGGACAAAACCTGGTTCCTCGCAGGACTGGGCTGTTCGCAAGGTTGCTGGCAAAGGCACTTCTATTCGCAATCGCGCAAGCGCGAACTGATCAACTACTCGGTCGCGATCCGCAGGAACGGCCATCCAGTCGGCCTGATCAATGCCGACGTCTCCCTCGACTGGCTCGGCCGCATCCTGAAGCAGCTGGGCAAGCCTGCGGGCTCCTACGCCTTCGTGCTGGATGACAGCGGCGTCTATCTCGCGCACGACAACCCCGCCATGGTCGGCCAGCGCGGCAAGCCCGACCTGCTGCAGGCGCTGGCCCGGTACCAGGCCACCCGCGTCCGGTTGGCCGTGGCGCAGAACCCGCAGGCCCACGGCAAGCCGGTGTGGATCTACTTCGTCCCCATCGAAGGAACGCGCTGGCGCTTCGGCCTCGTCATGCCGGAGGCGATGATCTATGCCGGCGTGCGGCAGGCATTCGCGCGCGTGCTGGCGCCGGGGCTGCTCGCCCTGCTGGCGCTGGCCGTGGTCACGCTGGCCGTGACGCGGCGCATCCTGTCCCCGCTGGGCGCGCTTGCCTCGGGCGCCGAACAGGTGGCGCGCGGCGCACTCGATTTCGAGCTGCCTCCTGCCCGGTTTCCCGACGAGGTCGGCCAGCTGACGCACGCCTTCGACCGCATGCGCACGGAACTGGCGCTGCACATCGCGGAGCTGACCCGCAACGCGAAGGAGCAGCAACGCCTGGCCAGCGAGCTGGACATCGCGCACCAGATCCAGACGGCGCTGCTGCCCGGCGAGCACTACCTCGATGCGCACTGCGAGAGCTTCGAGCTGCACGCGCTGCTGCGACCCGCGCGCGCGGTGGGCGGCGATCTCTACAGCTACTTCATGCTCGACGAGCGGCGCTTCTGCGTGATGGTCGGCGACGTGTCCGACAAGGGCATTCCCGCCGCCCTGTTCATGGCACGCACCATCACGCTCGCGAAGGCGCTGGCGCCCAAGGCGCGCTCGCCCCAGCACCTGCTGTCGATGCTCAACCTCGAACTGTGCCGCAACAACGACAGCTGCATGTTCGTGAGCCTGCTGTGCGGCGTGCTCGACACGTCCACCGGTGAACTGGTGTTGGCCAGCGCCGGGCACGAACCGCCCGTGCTTTGCGACGCGGACGGCGTGCAGCTGATCGAACTGGACACCGGCGCCGCGCTCGGGCTGGACGAGGAAGCCAGCTACCCGGTCCGCACGCTGCGGCTGCAACCCGGCCAGACCCTGATGCTCTACACCGACGGCATCACCGAAGCCGCCGATGCCTCCCTGCAGCTGTTCGGCACCGAGCGCCTGCTCGCCTGCCTCGAGCGCTCCCCTTCGCGCGCCGCCGCCGAGCTTGCGGATGGATTGCTGGCCGAGGTGGACCGCTTCGCCGACGGCGCGGGACAGGCCGACGACATCACCGTCCTCGCGCTGAACTGGCATCATGCGCTCGTCGACAGGAACGCACCCATGCTGGACCTGAGCATCAAGGCATCGATGGACGACGTCTTCGATACGCTGGAGCGCTGCGACACCTCGCTGCGCGACCAGGGCGTGTCGCCCGCCGTGCGGGAAGACATCCGCCTGGTGCTGGAAGAACTCATGGTCAACATGGTGCAGCACGGACACGCCGGCAACGCGGACCGCACGATCGACCTGCACATGCGGCTCGGCGGCGATGCCGTGCTGATCGAACTGCACCACGACGGCCACCCCTTCGATCCGCTGCAGGTGCCCGAGCCGACGCTCACGGGCGACATCGCCGATGCCGACGAGGTCGGCGGCCTGGGGATCCACCTGGTGCGCGCCATGGCCAGCGAGCTCAGCTACAGCCACGACGACCAGGGCAATCACCTGCTGCTGCGCTTCCTTCACCCGACACGTACGGAGCACGACCATGACGTTCAACCTGAACACTGAAAGCGAGTCGCCCGACCGGACAACTCTGCACCTGCATGGCCGGCTCGATGCCCAGACCTTCAACGACTTCGATTCCGCCATGCTGGACGTGCTGCCACGCGTCGCCGCGGGCGGCACGGTGGTGCTGGACCTGTCCGCGCTGGAGTACATAAGCAGTGCGGGCCTGCGCAGCATCGCGATGATCCGCCGGAGCATGCGCGCCCGCGGCGGCCACACCCTGCTGCTCAATCTCCAGCCGCAGGTGCGCAAGGTGTTCGACATCGTGAAAGCGGTGCCGTTGCACGAAGTCTTCGCCAATGCGCAGGAGCTGGACAGCTACCTCGATCACATGCAGCGCCAGATCACCGGCGACGGGGCTGTCGACAGCGCCTGACGGAATCGGTACCGCAAGCGCAGCCGCGCTACGCCCGCGACGATCCTATCGGACCGTTGCGCAGGCGCGATTCCGCGCCGCCGCGGATCACGATCCGCAGGCCTCCATCGGAACTCCCTGTACCGGTCCGCCTGGCGGTTAGCGAGCAGCAAGTCTTTGCCTGACTGCTGCATGCCTCGTGGCCCGGTTGATCCACGTCAATCCACTTTCCGATTGGCCGATCTGTAATGCGGGCGTACAGACTGGCACTGCGAACATTAGCCGCGGCAGACAGATCTCCGTGCAGCGGAAGCGGCGCATCGTTGCATCCTGGCCCGGAAAGGCGCACGACTGGAGTGGTTTGCGTCGGACGCGCGTGGAGTCCTCATGCTCGAGTTCATCGTCGACATCGATCCGGAACGCGACAACGCCGCGCTGCTGCATTTCGCCTTCGCCCTGGCCCGCCAGCACGGCGCGCGCCTCGCCGGCCTGCAGGTGGTGATGCTCAGTCCCGCCGAGGCCATGGTGATGCCGGACGCCATGCTCGTGCTGGAGGAACAGGAAAAGGCGGCGCAAGGCCGCCGCGACTGGTGGCGCGAACTGTGCCGCGGCCACGGCGTCGAGGGCAGCTGGGAGGCGTACCGGGGTTTCCATGAGGCGGTGCTGTCCCGGCGCGCCAGTCTTGCCGATCTCGTGCTTGGGCGCCTGTCGCGCGAGGCCGCACGCCTGGCATCCAGCCTGAATCCGCTTGGACGCGTACTGTCCACCGACGCGGCGCCGATGCTGCTCGTGCCCGATCGCTGGGCGGGCAAGGGCGGCGTGCGCAAGGTGGCGATCGCCTGGAACGGCTCCACCGAGGCGGCGCGCGCGGTGCGCGCGGCAGCCCCGCTGCTGCTGCGTGCCGACGAGATCGTGGTGCTGGATGGCGCATCGCGCATCCGCGCGAACACGCGGCGGATTCCGCTGGCGCTCGACCGCTGGCTGGAGCGCCACGCGCTGCAGGCGCGCTGGGAGGTCCTCGACGAAGAGGATGACAACGGCCAGTCCATCCACGAGCGAGCACGCGGCCACGACGCCGACCTGCTGGTGATGGGGGCATGGGGTCACTCGCGCATGAACGAGTGGCTGCTCGGGGGTGTCACGCGCCATCTGCTCCAGCACAGCGAGATGCCACTGCTGGTGGTGGAGGCGTGAACGGGGCGGCATCCGCGCCGCCTTCGGCCAGCGGGCTCAGCGAGGCCGAAGCGCGCGAACGGCTGCAACGGGCCGGACCCAACGCGCTGCCCGCCAACCGGCCGCGGTCGCTGTGGGCGATCGCCCGCGGCGTGCTGGTGGAACCGATGTTCCTGATGCTGTTGTTCGCCGGCGCGGTCTACCTCGCCCTGGGCGAACGCACGGACGCCGTGTTCCTGATGGCGTCCGTGCTGGTGATCATCGGCATCACGCTGGTGCAGGAGCGCAAGACGCAACGCGCGCTGGAAGCGCTGCGCGACCTCTCCGCGCCGCTGGCCCGCGTGATCCGCGACGGCCGCGAGCAACGCGTGCCCTCGACCGAGGTGGTGAGGGACGACGTGCTGGTGCTGCGCGAGGGCGACCGCATCGCCGCGGACGCGGTGATGCTGGATGGGTTGCTGGAGGCGGACGAGTCGCTGCTCACCGGCGAATCGGTGCCGGTGGCCAAGCGCCCGTCCGGCAACGGTGCCGAAGTCTTCGCCGGCACGCTGGTGACCCGCGGCCGGGGTACTGCGCGCGTGGTCGGCATCGCCACCGACACCGCGGTCGGGCGGATCGGCCAGGCGCTGGCATCCACAGTGGAGACGACCTCCACCCTGCAGCGGGCCTCGCGCACACTGATCCGCCGCTTCGGCCTCGCGGCGCTGCTCTGCGCCGTCGGCCTCGTCCTGCTCAACTGGCTGTGGGACAGCCACGGCCTGCTCGACAGTCTGCTGGCGGGCGTTGCGTTGGCGATCGCCATCCTGCCCGAGGAATTCCCGGTGATCCTCACCGTCTTCCTTGCGCTGGGAGCGTGGCGCATCGCGCGGCACAAGGTGCTGACCCGCCGCATCGCCGCGGTGGAGACGCTGGGCGCCATCACCGTGCTGGCAGCGGACAAGACCGGCACGCTGACGCAGAACCGCATGGCCGTGGCGGAGCTGTGCGTGGGCAACGAAGTGTTCTTGCCAGGGGGGGCGTCGCTGCCGCCCGCCTTCCACGAACTGGCCAGGCTCGCACTGCTGGCGACGCCAGCCGGCTCGGCCGATCCGATGGAACATGCCATCCGCGCGTTCGGCGCGGAACATCTCGGCGAACGCGACCTCGCCTTGTCCGACAGCGCGGTCAGGGAGTACGCGCTGACGCCAGGGTTGCTGGCGATGAGCCGCGCGGCGCCGCTGCCGGACGGATACTTCGTGATCGGCGCCAAGGGAGCTCCGGAGGCGGTGACGGAGCTGTGCGGACTCGACCCGGCCGAGCAGTGGCTCTGGGATCGCCGCGTGCATGCCATGGCCGCGCGCGGCCTGCGCGTGCTGGCGGTGGCGACGGCAGACTGGCACGGGCCGTCGTGGCCGGCCACGCAACGCGGCTTCCGTTTCCGTTTCGCGGGGCTGCTGGGCCTGATCGATCCGCCGCGCGACGGCGCACGGGCCGCCGTCGCCGAATGCCATGCGGCCGGGATCCGGGTGCTGATGATGACGGGCGATCACGAGGTCACCGCGCGGGCGATCGCCGAACAGGTCGGCCTGAGCGCCGCGCCGCGCGTGATCTCGGGCGCCGAGGTGGACGCGCTCGGCGACGAGCAGCTCGCCGCCCGCCTGGCCGACGTGGACGTCTGTGCGCGCGTGCAACCCACGCAGAAACTGCGTCTGGTGCATGCCCTGCAGCAGCGCGGCGAGGTGGTCGGCATGACCGGCGACGGCGTGAACGATGCGCCGGCGCTGAAGGCCGCCGACGCCGGCGTGGCGATGGGCGGCCGCGGTACCGACGTGGCCCGCGAGGCGGCGGCGCTGGTGCTGCTGGACGACGACTTCGCCAGCCTGGTGGCGGCGATCCGCCAGGGGCGGCGCATCTACGACAACATCGTCAAGGCCACCCGCTTCGTGGTGGCCGTGCACGTGCCGGTGGTGGTGCTGGCACTGCTGCCGAGCCTGCTGCACTGGCCGATCCTGCTGATGCCGGTGCAGATCGTGCTGCTGGAACTGCTGATCGACCCGGCCTGCTCGATCGTGTTCGAGGCAGCGCCCGCCTCGCCCCGCGTCATGCGCCGGCCGCCGCGCCCGATCGGCGAATCGCCGTTCCGCATGGTCAACCTCGGCTATGGCATCGCGCAGGGAACCGGCCTCGCCGCGATCCTGGCAGCGTGCTACGGCGTGGTGCTCATCGTGGGCGATTCCGCCGAGCTGGCGCGCGGCGCCACCTTTCTCGGCCTGGTGGCGGCGGTGTTGCTGCTCACGCTGGCCAACCATCAGCCGGGGCTTCCCCTGTGGCGCATCGCATGGCGGGAGAACCCCTGGCTCCTTCGCATGCTTGGCGCAGGAATACTCCTGCTAGCGGCATTGGCCGGTATCGCGCCGCTGCGCGAGGCGATCGGCCTGAGCCAGCCGGGCGGCGAAGCGCTGGCACTCCTGCTGCCGCTGGTGCTGGCCTGTGCCGCGTGGCTGGAAAGCGTGCGCCGTGTCCTGTGCCGCCGCTGGCCTTCGCTTGCCGAGAGCTGACCGCCGCGTTGATGCAGGTCAACACGGCGCCGCGGCCGCTCCGCTGTGATGGCGCCATGGCGCCGGACCGCGAGGAGGAGGCCCCCATGAAGATCCTGCTGCCCGTGGACGGGAGCACCTGCAGCATGCGTGCCGCCCGCTACCTGACCAGGCACTGGCCCGCCGACGCCGCCGTGACGCTGCTCAACGTGGACCTTCCCCTGCGCGAGTCGATCGCCGGGAGGCTGGACGCCGACAGCGTCGCGCGCTTCCACCTCGACAACGGCACCGCCGCGCTCAAGCCGGCCCGACGCGTGCTGGCGAAGGCAGGCCATGTGTTCGACGAGCGCATGCTGGTCGGCGATCCGGGCGCGGAGATCGTGCAGCTCGCGCACCGTGGCCGGTACGACCTGGTGGTGATGGGTTCGCACGGCCGCGGCGCGCTGAAGAGCCTGTTCCTCGGCTCGGTGGTGCTGAAGGTGCTGTCCGGTTCGAGCGTGCCGGTGCTGGTCGTGCGCTGAGGCGGGCAACGCTTCCGGGCGCGCCGCCGCGGACGCCTGCCCGCCGGATCGCGCGGCCTGTCCGCGCCTGCCGGTCTTCGATGGCCATGGATCATGGCCCGGCGACCTGCCTGCGGGGTGGATCGTCCGCATGCCCGGCCTGGCGATATTGCCCGGCCAGGCGCACCGCCGCCGCCATCGAGACCGGCCCGATGAAGACCCCCTCGACGCCAAAGGCAAGCACGCCGCCAACGACACCGATGAAGGTCATGGCGAACGGCAGACGGCTGGAGCGGCTTATCAGGAGCGGCTTGATCACGTTGTCGACCATGCTGATGCCGAACAGCCCATAGACGACCATGAATGCAGACCATCCCGGGTTGCCATGCTGCAGCAGCCACACCGCCACCCCGCCCCAGACCAGCGGCGGACCGATCGGAATCACCGAGAGGACGAAGGTGATGGAGCCAAGGAGCAGCGGCTGTGGCGCGCCGACGATCATGAACCCGATGACGGCAACCGCGGACTGGGCAAGCGCCGCGCCGATCACGCCGATCATCACGCCCACCATCGCCTTGTGCGCCGCATCCAGGAGATCCATCGCCCTGGCCCCGCCAAGGCGCCGCACCAACTGGCGCGCGTCGAACGCCAGGCGCTCGCCATCGCGATAGAAGAAGAACAGCAGCAGCCCGGCGAGCAGCGTCTGCAGCACGCCGTTGCCCAGCGATCGCGCAGCCGCCACGGCGAGTCGCCTTGCCGGGTCGGCCAGCGACACCAGGTTGGGCGCACCCGGGTGGTCGCCGCGCGCGGAAACCATCTCGACCAGCCAATTCCTGAGCAATCCGAGGGTCGCCGGGACGCGGTCCATCGCGGGGGCGGACGCTTGCGCCGACGACGACCGCCAACCCTCGATGGACTGCAGCAGCCACATCGAGGCGTCGCGGAGCGACACCACCAAGGCGGTTGTCGGGACAATGACGAGCAGGGCAACGAACAGGCAGCTGATCGCGCTGGCGACGCTGCGGCGGTCGTGCAGCCGCCTCGTCAGCGAGCTGTGGAGCGGCCAGGTGGACATCGCGATGGCCGCCGAATACAGGATGGCTGGCAGGAAAGGACGCACGACAAACCAGCAGCCCGCCATCACCAGCAGGCCGAGGCCGAGGCGATTCAGCGTTGCGGCCTGCATGGTGGGCGTTTTGCTCATCGGTGTTTCCCGTCCGCACGCATCGCCGTCGTCCGGCGAACACCAGGCATCGGCTCGCGGCCAGCGCTTCGTGCCTGTCCGACGGGGCCGTTCCACCGGCTGGGGATCAGGCTAGTGCCCACTGCCCGGCTGCGCTTGATCTGGCTCAAAGCCCCACGGGGCGCAGCCCCGGGCGCTGTTGATGTGGATCAACGTCCCCGATCGCCGGAGCCCGACCATTGACGGCGTCACCGCCCTTGCCCGACGGAAAGGCCCGCGCGCCAGACGATCCGTCGGATCGAGGTCGACGTGGCGCTTCGCATCCGACGGCACCTTCGTTCGCCCGGGAGGTACACCATGTCCATGCCCAGCACGCGCTACCCCCTGAGCCTCAGGGCCATTCATTGGCTCACCGTCGTCGCCGTGGTGGCGGCCGCCATCCTGGCCGACACGGAAGAACACGAGGGAGACGAGGGCAATGCCGTGTCGAGCGTTTCGGCGATGCCGTGGCATTACGTGGCTGGCCTGGTCGTGCTGCTGCTTCTGATACCGCGCATCGTGCTGAGAATCCGCGCGCAGGTGCCGCCGATCATCCCGACGCCCGACAGGTTCACCGCGCTGACCGCACGACTCGTCCATCTGGCGTTGTACGCGTTCCTGCTTGCGGTGCCGCTGCTGGGCTGGCTGCAGCTGAGTTATGGCGGAGAGCCGTTGATGCTCCCCTGGCTTGGCTGGCAACTCCCCGCGCTGGTCCAGCCGGATCCCCAGGCAAAGGAGCTCACCGAGGAGTTGCACGAAGTGCTGGGCAATGTCCTCTATGGACTCATCGCGCTGCACGTGGCCGCGGCCCTGTGGCATCACATCGTGCGACGGGACAACACGTTGAAAAGGATGCTGTGACGGTCACCGCGTCAACCGGACGGCCGGAGGCGGACGAGCTTCCACGGCACCCGGGCCGAACCGAGGCCGCCCGCATGCCGCCATCGCCATCCTCGCCCGCACCGGTGTTCCGGGCGCAGGGCCTGACCAAGGTCTATCGCATGGGCGAGGTGGAAGTGCACGCGTTGCGCGGGGTGGACCTGGAGCTGTTCCCCGGCGAGTTCGTGGTGCTGCTCGGCCCTTCCGGCAGCGGCAAGTCCACCCTGCTCAACATCCTCGGCGGGCTGGATGCGCCCAGCGGCGGCGACGTCTGGTACGTCGACCACCGCCTCACCGGCGCCGACGACCGCGCGCTCACCCGCTTCCGCCGCGAGCACGTGGGCTTCGTGTTCCAGTTCTACAACCTGATCCCCAGCCTCACCGCGCGCGAGAACGTGGCGATCGTCACCGAACTGGCCGAGCACCCGATGCCGCCGGAGGAAGCGCTGGCGCGGGTCGGCCTGGACGACCGCATGGACCACTTCCCCGCGCAGATGTCCGGCGGCGAGCAGCAGCGCGTGGCGATCGCCCGCGCCATCGCCAAGCGCCCTGCGGTGCTGCTGTGCGACGAACCCACCGGCGCGCTGGACTCGGTCACCGGCGTGCGTGTGCTGGAGGCGCTGGAGCAGGTGAACACGCAGCTGGGCACCACCACCGTGGTGATCACCCACAACGCCGGCATCGCCGCGATGGCCCACCGCGTGCTGTACCTGGGCGACGGCCGCATCGTGCGCGAGGAGCGGCCGCCCCGGCGCGTGCCCGCGAAGGAGCTGAGCTGGTGAGCGCGCTCACCCGCAAGGGGCTGCGCGACCTGTGGCACATGCGGGCGCAGGCGCTGGCCATCGCCTGGGTGATCGCCGGCGGCGTGGCCACCCTGGTGATGTCGCAGTCCACGCTGGAATCGCTGGATTCCACCCGCGCGCTGTTCTACCAGGAAGGCGCGCTGGCCGACCTGTGGGCTCCGCTCAAGCGCGCGCCCGACACCCTGCTCCCGCAGCTGGAGGCGATCCCCGGCGTGCAGGCGGTGCAACCGCGCCTGCTGGCGGCGGCCACGCTGGACGTGCCGGGCTTCGGCGAGCCGGCGCGCAGCGAGGTGGTGTCGCTGCCGATCCGCGGCGGCCAGCCGCTGCTCAACCGCGTGCACCTGACGAGCGGGCGCCTGCCCGACCCGGATGCCGAGGGCGAGATCGTGCTGGGCGAGGCCTTCGCCCAGGCCCATGGGCTGCGCCCCGGCGACAGCCTGCACATGATCCTGCGCGGGCACGCGCGCACGGTGCGCATCGTCGGCATCGGCACCTCGCCCGAATACGTCTACCAGAGCCCGCCCGGCGCGGTGTTCCCCGATTTCCGCCGCTATGCCGTGCTGTGGATGAACCGCCACGCGATGGAGAAGGCGCTGAACATGGATGGCGCCTTCGACAACCTGGCCTTCCGCCTGCTGCCCGGTGCGCGCCAGGCCGCGGTCGCCGCCGACGTCGACGCGCTGCTGGCGCGCTACGGCGGCGTGGGTGCCTACGGCCGCCACGAGCAGACCTCGGCGCGCTACCTCGAGGAGGAAATGCGCCAGCTGCGCACCATGGCCACGCTGTTCCCGGCGATCTTCCTGGGCGTGGCCGCCTTCCTCATGCACGTGGTGTTGATGCGCCTGCTGGGCACGCAGCGCGAGCAGGTCGGCGTGCTGAAGGCCTTCGGCTACGGCAACCGCACGCTGGCGGGCCACTACCTCGGCATGGCCGCGTGGATCGCGCTGGGCGGCGCGCTGCTGGGCATCGCGCTGGGCGCGGAACTGGGTCGCTGGCTGGCCCACGTGTACCAGGGGATCTACCGCTTCCCGTTCCTCGCCTACCGGCTGAGCACGCACGCGGTCGGGCTGGGACTGGCAGTGAGCCTGGCGGCCGCCAGCGGCGGCGCGCTGATGGCGCTGCGCGCCGCCGCCGCGCTGCCGCCGGCCGAAGCCATGCGCGCGCCCGCACCGACCCGCTTCGGACCGACCCTGCTGGAGCGACTGGGTTTCCAGCGCTGGCTGTCTCCCGCCGCGCGCATCGCGCTGCGCGACCTGGAGCGCCGCCCCGGCCGCGCGCTGTTCACCGTGGTAGGCCTGGCGATGGCCTGCGCGGTGATGATGGTGGGCCGCTTCCAGGGCGATTCGGTGGAGCGCATGGTGGACGTGCAGTTGAGCATCGCGCAGACCCACGACATCGAGGTGAGCTTCGTCGAGCCGGCGCCGCGGCGCGCGGTGTTCGAGCTGGCGGCCTTGCCCGGCGTGCGCGAGGCCGAGCCGCTGCGCTCGGTGCCGGTGCGCCTGGTGCACGGCCTGCGCTCCTACCGCACCAGCATCGAGGGCGTACCGGCCGGGGCGCGCCTGCGCCGGCCGATCGACGCGCGCCTGCGCCCGGTGCAGCCGCAAGGCGATGGCGTGCTGCTCACCGACTACCTGCAGAAGATGCTGGACCTGAAGCCCGGCGACCGCGTGGAAGTGCAGGCGCTGGAAGGTCACCGCCGCCAGCGCGAGGTGCCCGTGGCCGGCTTCGTGCACGAATACATCGGCGCGCGCGGCTACATGGATCTGGACGCGCTGGACCGGCTGCTCGGCGACGGCGACGTGGTTTCCGGTGCGCTGCTCGGCGTGCAGCCGGGCGCCGCGCCGGACGTCTACGCGCGCCTGGACCGCCGGCCCTGGGTGGCCGGCGTCGCCTCGCGGCTGGCGTCGGTGCGCAGCTTCTACGCCACCATGGGCGAGAGCCTGCTGGTGTTCACCCTGGTGGCGGCGCTGCTGGGCGCGGTGATCAACTTCGGCGTGGTGTACAACGCCGCGCGCATCAGCCTGTCCGAGCGCGGGCGCGAACTGGCCAGCCTGCGCGTGCTGGGCATGACGCGCGGTGAGGTGGGCGCGCTGCTGCTCGGCCAGCTCGGCCTGCTGGTGGCGGTGTCGCTGCCGTTCGGCCTGGCCGCCGGTTGGCTGCTGTGCTGGCTGATGGCGCTGGGTTTCCAGTCCGAGCTGTTCCGCGTGCCGGTGCAGCTGACCACGGCCACCTACGCCTTCGCGGCCCTCACCGTGCTGGGCGCCAGCGCGGTGTCGGCGCTGCTGGTCTACCGGCGCATCGCGCGGCTGGACCTTGTCGCCGTGCTGAAGACGCGGGAGTGATCCGGACATGAAGCTGCGCCGCCGCCTCGCCTATGCCGCCATTGCCGTCGCCGCCGCCGCGGTGGCGTGGTGGGCGCTGCGGCCCGCGCTGCGCCCGCTGGACGTGGTGCGCGTGCAGCGCGGCGAGCTGGTGCAGAGCTTCGAGGAAGAGGGGCGCACCGAGCTGGCCCGCCGCTGGGTGGTGGCCGCACCCATCGCGGGCACCCTGCGCCGCATCGACCTGCTGCAGGGCGACACGGTGAAAGCGGGCCAGCCGCTGGCGCAGATCGAGCCGGCGCGCGCGCAGTTGCTGGACCCGGCCAACCGCGCGCGCCTGCTGGCCGAGGAGCAGGCCGCGCGCGCCTCCATGCAGGCCGCGCGCCAGCGCCAGGCGGCAGCGCAGGCCGACGCCGGCCTCGCGGCGCGCGAAGTGGTGCGCATGCGCAAGCTCGGCGCCACCGGCGCGGTCAGCGTGCAGGCGCTGGACAGCGCCGAGGCACAGGTGTCGCGCGCGCAGGCCACGACAGCCGCGGCGGCGGCCGACTACCGCGCCGCCGACCAGCAGCGTGCCGCCTTGGCCGCGCTGCTCGCCGGCCAGGGCCTGGCCGGTGGCCAGGTGGTGCCGGTGCTGTCGCCCATCGACGGCGTGGTGCTGCACCGCTACCAGCAGAGCGCCACGCCGGTGCAGGCCGGCCAGCCGCTGCTGGAGCTGGGCGACCTCGGCCAACTGCAGGTGATGGTGCAGGCCTTGTCACAGCAGGCCACCCTGCTGCATCCGGGCACGCCCGCGCAGGTGCTGCGCTGGGGCGGCGAGGGCGCGCTGCCCGCGCGCGTGGTGCGCATCGAGCCGGGCGGCTACACCAAGATCTCCGCGCTCGGCGTGGAGGAACAGCGCACCCAGGTCTGGCTGGACATCGTGGCGCCGCACGCCCAGTGGGCGCGCCTCGGCGACGGCTACCGGGTGGAGGTGGCCTTCGATGTGGCGCGCAAGGCCGATGTGCTGAAGGCGCCCGCCAGCGCGCTGTTCCGCGATGGCGCGCGCTGGGCGGTCTACCGGGTGCAAGGCGAGCGCCTGCGCCTGGTGCAGGTCGTGCCCGGCATGCACGGCGGCACCGACGTCGAGATCACCCGTGGACTCGCCGAGGGCGACCGCGTCGTGGCCTTTCCCGACGACCGCATGCGCGACGGACTGCGCGTGCAACCGCTGGAACAAACCACGGCGCCGCAGCGCTGAAACCGTCCGTTTGCGCTGATTGCCCAACGTGGACACCGGGTACTGCCGACCCGGGTGCCGCCGGCCGGAATGTCCATTCCGTGCGGGGCGTTGACGCGCCTGCGCCGGCCGCCTTGCCGGAGGCCGGCGCGCGGGAACGCTACTGCCCTTGCGACTGCTGTTCCTGCTGCCGGGTGCGCTGCTGCTGTTGGATCTGCTGCTCCTGGTTCTGGTTGCGCTCCTGCTGCTCGGTGCGCTGCTGCATGCGCTGCTGCACGCCGGCACCGCCACGGCCTTGGCGCGGCATGTCGGGCAAGGTCACGCCGCGCTGCTGGGCGCGCTTCTGCATCTCCTCGTGGTGCTGCCTGCGCAAGGTCTCGCGCTCCTGGGTCGTCTTCAGGCTGCGCATCTTCATCCTGTACTCGGACCTTTCCGCGGGCGTCATCAGCTGCCAACCGTAGACCTGGTCGCGGTCGCGCAGGCGATCCTGCTGGGTGACGCCCTGCATGGACTGGCTGCGCTGCCCTTGCCCGCCGGTGCCGCGTCCCTGGTAGGCCAACGCCGGCATGGCGCCGATCACCGCCAATCCAAGACCCAGAGCGAATACGTGTTGCGTGCGCATGGCGACTTCCTCCTGCGTGTGTTTGGTGTCAATGGACCACTGCCCGATGGTCGGCGAGCGAAAAGCGCCCATCTTGATCTCCATCAAGCATCCTGATCGCCGCTGCATCCCTGGCGCGGGAACCCATCGTGTCCGATGACTGGATGGTTGTTGACGCAGATCAACAACGCCTCCTCTGGACGGCAAACCATGGGCGACGCCCGATGGCCCGAATGCGGCCGGCCCGCACGGATACGGCGGGACATTGCTGCGGAGAGATTACGGAGGTCTTCCCATGTTTCGTCGAGCGAAAACGCTGTTGCCCGCGGCGCTGGTGTATCTGGCCTGTTTCCCGGCCTGGTCGCAGTCGGCCCTGATGAAGCAGGCGCAAGGGCTGTTCAAGCCGCTGCCCGACACACCTCCCTCGTTGCCCGGCAACCCGGCCACGCCGGCCAAGGTCGAACTCGGCAAGATGCTCTATTTCGATCCGCGGCTGTCCGAGAGCCACGCGATCAGCTGCAACTCCTGCCACATCGTCGGCATGGGCGGTGTCGATCTGCAGGAGACCTCCCTCGGCCACCGCTGGCAACACGGAGGCCGCAACGCGCCCACGGTCTACAACGCGGTGTTCGACGTCGCCCAGTTCTGGGACGGGCGCGCCAAGGATCTGGAGCAACAGGCGGGCGGGCCGCTGGTCAACCCGATCGAGATGGACACCACCGAAACACACGTGGTGGAGCAGCTCAAGGGCATCCCCGGTTACGCTTCCTATTTTGCCAAGGCATTTCCCGGTACGCGCGACGCCGTCACCTTCGACAACGTGCGCAAGGCCATCGCGGTGTTCGAGGCAACGTTGATCACGCCGGATGCCCCCTTCGACCGCTACCTGAAGGGGGACGAGCGCGCGCTCGACGCCGACCAGAAGGCCGGCCTCGCGTTGTTCATCGGCAAGGGATGTGCCGCTTGCCACAACGGCATCAACGTGGGTGGCGGCACGTATGCGCCGTTCGGTGTCGTCGAGCGCCCGGGTGCGGACGTGCTCCCGCCCGGCGACAAGGGGCGTTTCGCCGTCACCAAGACTGCCAGCGACGAGTACGTGTTTCGCGTTCCTTCCCTGCGCAACGTGGCACTCACGCCGCCGTATTTCCACTCCGGAAAAGTATGGAGCCTGCAGCAGGCCGTCGGAGTCATGGGGAGCAGCCAGCTGGGTGCCCAGTTGACGGGTGACGAGGTGGAAAAGATCGTCCGCTTCCTGGGCGCGCTTAGCGGGAAGCAGCCTGCCGTCACCTTGCCGATTCTTCCGCCGAGCGGAGCAGAAACACCCCGTCCGCGTCCATGAGCCGCACGGCGTGCAGCGCGCCCATCCTGCGCGCGCTGCACCGCTGCCGGCTGCGCGGACGACGCTGGCCGGTGGACGACAGTCAGTGCGGATTCGTCAGTGCGGATTCGCCGGGATCTTCTCCTGCAGATAGGCGACTGCACCTTTCAGCGTCTCGATGCGGCGGTAGTCGCCCTCGGGAACATCGACGCCGGTGAGCCGGTGCAGTTCGGCCGCGAAGTGCAGAAAGTCCATGGAATCGAACTCGAACTGGTCGCGATAGCGGCGATCCGGGTCGAGTGGTTCGTATTCCAGGTCCGGCGCCACGCGGTACAGCGCTGCGCGCACCTGCTGTTCGATATCCGCGACGTTCATAAGCGCTCCGGATGGTGCAAAAGCTCATCGAGATGCGCCAGGAACCTGGCGGCGGCGCGCCCGTCGCTCACCCGGTGGTCCCCGCCGACGGTGACCACCATGGTGCGACGTACGCTGAGCGCGGCATGCTCCGCCCAGGCACGCTCGACGATGCGCCCGCAGCCGATGATCGCGACCTGCGGCGGATAGATCACCGGCTGCAGCGTATCGGCGGTACCTTCCCCCAGATTGGAAAAGGTGGCGGTGGCGGCCGTCATCTCCGAACTGCGCAGACGCCCGCCGCGTACCCGCACCACCAGGTCGTCCAGACGCGCCATGACCGCAGCCAGATCCAGCGTGTCGGCATCCAGGATTGCCGGTGCGATCAGGCCGCCGCCGCGCAGGGCGACCGCGATGCCCAGATGCACCTGTGCGGAGGGCGCAAAGACGTCGCCCACGCGATGGCCGTTGAGCGCCGGAGCCGCCTTGAGCGCGAGCGCGATGGCCTTGGTCAGCACGGCGGCGTAATGCAGGCGGCCGGATACGGGGCGCTGCGTGTTCTCGCGTTCCAGCCAGGCCAGCATGGGCTCCACGTCGATCGTCGTGCTGACGAAGTAATGCGGGATGTCGCGCCAGGATCTGGCCATGGCCGCGGCGATGGCCTTGCGCATCTCGGTCATGTCGAGCCCGGGCCTGGCACCCGCTCCGCGGGGCGGCGGCTCTCCCCGGGCCGCTTCGATTTCACGCAACCCGACGACGCCATCGGGTCCCGCGCGCACCGCCAGCATGTCCAGGTGGAGTTCCTGTGCGCGGCGCCTGGCGGCCGGAGTGACCCTGCTGCCGGCCGGCGCCGGTGCCAAGGCCGGCGCCGTGGGCGGCGGTACCTGCGGCAACGGTCGAGTGGCGACGGAAGGCTTCGCCGCCGTTGCGGCGGCAGCTTCATCCCCGGTGCGGATGACGGCGAGCACCGTGCCGACGGGCACGCGCTGCCCGACCTGCACCCGGATGTCGTCCAGGATGCCGGTCTCGTACACCTCGATGTCGATGGTGCCCTTCTGGGTCTCGACCGCCGCGATCGCATCGCCACGGCCGACATGGTCGCCCGGATGCTTCATCCATTCGACCAGCGTGCCCGCGTCCATGTCGGCTCCCAGCGATGGCATGCGGAACTCGCTCATCGGCGAAGGACGCCATGGACGGCGGCCACGATGCCCTCGGGTTGCGGCGTGGCTGCGATTTCAAGATGGCGCGCATAGGGAATCGGCACCTCGGCGCTGCACACGCGGGCTATCGGCGCGTCGAGGTCGTAGAACGCCTCCTCGGCGATCTGCGCGGCGATCTCGCCGGCCAGGCTGCCGCTGCGCCAGCCCTCGTCGACGATCACCGCGCGATGCGTGCGCCGCACCGATTCGAGCAGCGCCGGCGTGTCCAGCGGACGCAGCACGCGCAGGTCGATCACTTCGCAGTCGATGCCTGCGGCGGCCAGCGTGTCCGCCGCCGCGAGCGTCTTCTTCAGGCTGCCGCCATAGGTGACCAGCGTGGCATCGCCGCCGGGCCGGCGCACCACGGCGCGCTCGATGTCCACGGCCAGGTCGCCTTCGGTCGGCAGTTCGCCCTCGTCGTTGTAGAGCGTTGCGTGCTCGAAGATCACCACCGGGTTCTGGTCGAGCAAGGCCGTCCACAGCATGCCGCGCGCATCCGCCACCGTCGCCGGCGCCAGCACGCGGATGCCGGGCACGTGCGCATACCAGCACTCCAGGCTGTGCGAGTGCTGGGCCGCAAGCTGGCGGCCGGCGCCGGTCGCCATGCGGATCACCAGCGGCACCGAGAACTGCCCGCCGGACATGTGGCGCACGGTGGCGGCGTTGTTGACGATCTGGTCGAGCGCCAGCATGCTGAAATTGACCGTCATCACTTCGACGATCGGGCGCATGCCGTTCATCGCCGCGCCGATGCCCGCGCCGACGAAGCCCGATTCACTCAACGGAGTGTCGCGGATGCGCTGCTCGCCGAACTCCTCCAGCAGGCCCTTGGAGCAGGCGTAGGAGCCACCGTAACGGCCGACGTCCTCGCCCATCAGGAACACGCGCGGGTCGCGCAACAGCGCTTCGTGCAGCGCTTCGCGCACGGCGTCGCGGTAGCTGATGCGGCGCGTGGCGTTCATGGCGCGCCCCCCGTGGCTTCGCGCGGCGCATAGACGTCCCGCAGCAGATCCGCAGCCGGCTCCCACGGCGCCTGTTCGGCGAACGCGACCGCGTCGTCGATCAGCTTCGCGACGCCGGCCTCGATGGCCGCGAGGTCATCGGGGTGCAGGAGGTCGTTGCCGAGCGTCCATTCGGTGAAGCGCACGATCGGCCCGCGCTTTTTCCACTCTTCCACTTCGGCCTTGCTGCGGTACAGCTCCGGGTCGAACATGGAATGCGCGCGGAAGCGGTAGGTGCGGTTCTCCAGGAACCGCGGTCCCTCGCCCGCCCGGATCGCTTCGGCGGCACGACGCGCGGCGACTTCGACGTCCACCACGTTCATGCCGTCGACCGTCTCCGCGTGGATGCCGTAGGACTCGGCGTGCCGCCGGATGTCGGTGACCGACTCGTAGCGCTCCAGCGCCGTGCCCATCGCGTAGAGGTTGTTCTCGCAGACGAACAGGACCGGCAGCCGCCACAATGCCGCCAGGTTCAGCGACTCGTGGAATTCGCCTTCGGCCGTCGCGCCGTCCCCGAAAAAGCAGCAGGTGACATGCGGCCTTTCGAGCATCCTGTCGGCCAGCGCCAGGCCCACCGCCAGCGGCAGGCCGCCGCCCACGATCGCGTTGCCGCCGTAAAAGCGCTGCGCCGCCCCGAACAGGTGCATGGAGCCACCGTGGCCGCGGCTGCAACCGCTCGCCTTGCCGTACATCTCGGCCATCACCGCGTTGATCGGCAGGCCGCGCACCAGCGCGTGACCGTGTTCGCGGTAGGTCGCCACCACCGCGTCGTCCGGCGTCAATGCCTGCATCACGCCGACGGCGTTGGCTTCCTCGCCGTTGTACAGGTGCAGGAAGCCGCGGATCTTTTCCTGCGTGTACAACTCGGCGCACTTCTCCTCGAAGCGGCGGATCAGGATCATCTGGCGCATCAGCTCGCGCGCATGCTCGCGCGTGAGATGGACCTTGGCCGCCCCGCTCATGCGCTGCCCTCCAGCGTCGACAGATCACCTTCCGGGAGGCCCAGCTCGCGCGCCTTCAGCAGCCTGCGCATGATCTTGCCCGAGCGGGTCCTGGGGAGGCTGTCGCGAAAGGCGATGTCGCGCGGCGCCACCGCAGGCCCCAGATGCCTGCGCGCATGCGCCAGCAGCTCCCGCTGCAGCGCCGGGCCGGGCTCGAAGCCCGGCTTGAGCGCGACGAACGCCATGACCACTTCCAGCGCCACCGGATCGGGTACGCCGATCGCGGCCGCTTCCGCGACCGCCGGATGTTCCATCAGAACGCTTTCCACCTCGAACGGGCCGATCAGGTGACCCGCCGACTTGATGACGTCGTCGCTGCGGCCGACGAACCAGTAATAGCCGTCCGCGTCGCGCCTGACGATGTCGCCGCTCAGGTACCAGCCGTCGACGAAGCAGCGCCGGTAGCGCTCGTCCTCGCCGAGGTAGCCGCGGAACATCGAAGGCCAGCCCGCCCTCAGCGCCAGTTCGCCCTGTTCGGCAGGATCGTCGACGAAACGCAG
The DNA here is from genome assembly GCF_050026795.1 of Rhodanobacter aciditrophus. Taxonomy (NCBI): domain Bacteria; kingdom Pseudomonadati; phylum Pseudomonadota; class Gammaproteobacteria; order Lysobacterales; family Rhodanobacteraceae; genus Rhodanobacter; species Rhodanobacter aciditrophus. The sequence goes on along the minus strand of NZ_JALBWP010000012.1, from coordinate 51,443 downwards.
CTTGCCGTCCGCGACGTTCACGACCGCCGCATCGATGCCCGGCAGCGGCCGCCCCATCGAGCCCGGCTTGATCGCCATGCTCGCGTAGTTGGCAACCATGATGCCGCCCGTTTCGGTTTGCCACCAGTTGTCGTGGATCGGCAGGCCGAGTGCCTGTTCGCCCCAGACCACGGCCTCCGGATTCAGCGGCTCGCCGACGCTGGCGATGAAGCGCAACGCGGAAAGATCGTAGCCGCGCGCAAGCCCGGCACCGTTCTTCATCAGCATGCGGATCGCGGTCGGCGCCGTGTACCACACGCCCACGCGTTGCCCGGACAGCGTGCGGTACCAGCGCTCGGCATCGAACTCCTCTTCGTCGACGATCAGGGTGCAGCCGACGGCGAGCGGACCGATGATGCCGTAGGACGTGCCGGTGACCCAGCCCGGATCGGCTGTGCACCAGAACACGTCGTCAGCGCGCAGATCCAGCGCCTCGACCGCCGTCGCATGATGCGCGATGACCGCAGCGTGGACGTGCATCGCGCCCTTCGGGCGGCCGGTGGTGCCACTGGTGAAATGCAGTGTCGCCAGGTCTTCGGGATCGGTCGGCGCAATGGCGTAGTCGGGTGACTCCGCACCCAGCAGCGCCTGGAAATCGTGCCTGTGCAGCCCGCTGCCTTCCGGGTTCAGCGGCCCGGAATCGACTGCCATCTGTGTGGACGACGTCGCCCGGGCATCGCGAGGGCCTGGAGCGGGCGGCGTATCCACCAGGATCACATGCCGCAGATACGGCAGGCGGTCGAGGATGGGAGCAACCTTGCGCTCGAACATCGAAGCCGTGGTAACCAGCGCCGCGGGCTTGGCGATCGCCATGCGCGATGCGACCGGCTCCGGCCCGAACGCGGCAAACAGCGGACACAGCACCGCGCCACGTTTCCAGATGCCGAGTGCGGCGATGTAGAGCGCCGGCACGCGACCAAGCAACGTGAACACGCGCTCGCCGCGCTGCACGCCCAGGGTTTCCAGCGCGTGGGCGAAACGGTTGCTCGACGCGGCCAGGTCGGCATAGCGGAAATCGACGGTATGGCCGTCTAGCGCTATCCAGCGCAGCGCCACGTGTTCGCCGCGCCCTGCCTGCACATGCCGGTCCGCCGCTTCGTAGGCGATGTTGATGCCGCGCCCGCCCGGCAGGCCTGCCAGCTGGGCCCGCGCGGCGTCCCAAGAAAACACTTGCCGCGCTCTGCCGTAATCGCCCAGATTGGGCGCCCGCCCGCCACGCCCCGCGGTCTTCTGGATGATCGGCCAGTCCACGAAAAGCTCCTGCCCGGTACCGGGATCTGCAACGTAGCGTCGAAGAAACCGGCGGGGTTTGATCTCTGTCAACGCGCCCCGACACCGGACACCCCGTGCGGGCCTGAATGAGGATCGCCCGCTGGAGCGTGCGGTCCACGTGGGTTCCGCGTGCGGATTGACGGAACCTTGCTGCCGCCACGAACGCTTCCGATGGCCCGGCGACACGCCAGGATTCAGCGCGCCAGCCCGGCTCGCATGTAGACAATCACCGACCAGATGTCATGCCTGGACAGCACCTCCTTGTACGCCGGCATGGCGCTGCCCACGGGTGTCCCGCCTTCCGCGATCGTCCAGTACAGGTAGGCATCGGATGCCATGGGCATGAGGGCGAGTTGCGCGAGGTCGGCCGGTGGCGGCGACAGGCTGCGGCCGGCCGGGCCGTCGCCGGTGCCGTCCGCACCATGGCAGGCAGCGCAGTTCTGCCCGTACACGATGGCGCCGCGGTCGACCGTTGCCCGGTCCTGCGGCAGCGGGTTGCGCAAGTTGCCGTATGGGGCAGGAATGCCGTGCATCATCGCGTAGCGGTGCCGCGCCGGATTCCGCATCATGCCGGGCCCCATCATCATCTGGCTGCCAAGCACCCCGGCTGCCAGTGCCAGCAGGGATGCCGTCCCGAGGAACGGTTTGATCATCGACATGATGCGTCCTCCTCCATCGTGATTCGCCAGGGCCGCTCACCGCCCCAGTTTCAGGGACAGCGGCAAGTCCACGCCTGCGACCACGCCGGTGGCACTCTCCTTGGGAGCCGGGCCCTGCAGGCGTATCCGCAACGCGAGGTCGGTACGCGAGTCGGCGTGCTCCAGCGCTTCCGCGTAGCCGATCGTGCCGGCCGCGTAAAGCGCGTACAGCGCCTGGTCGAAGGTCTGCATGCCGACCTCCGTGCCCTGCTTCATGGTCTCGCGGATGGTCGCGATCTCGCCTTTCTCGATCAGGTCGGAAACGTAGGCGGTGACCAGCAGCAATTCCACGGCGGGAACGCGGCTGCCGTCGAGCGCATGCAGCAGCCGCTGCGAAACGACGGCCTTGAGGTTGAGCGAAAGGTCGATCAGCAGCTGATGCCGCGCGGTGTCGGGGAAGAAGTTGAGAATGCGGTCGAGCGTCTGGTTGGCGTTGCTGGCATGCAGGGTCGACAGGCACAGGTGCCCTGTTTCGGCGTAGGAGATCGCCTGCTGCATGGTCTCGCGGTCGCGAATCTCGCCGATCATGATCACGTGTGGCGCTTCGCGCATGGCGTTGCGCAACGCATTCGCGTAGCTCAGCGTGTCGATACCCACCTCACGCTGGTCGATGACCGACCTGCGGTGCTGATGCAGGTATTCGACGGGATCCTCGATGGCAAGAATGTGCCCGCTGCGGTTGCGATTGCGGTAGTCGAGCATCGACGCCAGCGTCGTCGACTTTCCCGAGCCCGTCGCGCCGACCACCAGCACCAGTCCGCGCGGCAGCATCACCAGGTCGCGCAACCTGGACGGCAGGCGCAGGCTGTCGATGTCCGGGATGTCGGTGGTGATGTAGCGGATCGCCACCGCCACCTCGCCGCGCTGCCGATACACGTTGACGCGAAACCGGCCGATGCCCGCCAGCGCGATGGCGAGATTCATCTCCAGCGTGGATTCGAATTCCTTCTGCTGGCGATCGCTCATCACCGAATAGGCAATCGCATGCGTGTCGGCCGGGGTGAGCGGCGTGTCACCGACGTAGCACGGCACGCCGGCAACCACCATCAGCGGCGATGCCCCGTGGCTCAGGTAGAGGTCGGAGGCATGCTGGGTCGCCATGCTCGCAAGCAGATTGGAGATGTCCATGCCCTCACCTCATCTACGCGGCAGCATGCATGCGGCGAGATGGCTCACCATCTCGCCGAGCGAGGCGTTCTTGCCGCCGACACGCGGCACGTCATGCTGTCCCAGCTCGTCGAACCAGACCACCAGCGGGGCGTCGGACGTCATCTCACCCTCCTGCGTCGATCGGGAACCGCGATCCATCCAGGCGCAGCACAGCCCCGCGGAGTCGGCGAGGACGTGCCACCGACCTACCCTAGCCTTCGCGGCACCGGCCGGATTGATCGGGATCAACGTGCCCGGTCCTGACCGCAGCGTTGGACCGAGGCGACATCCACAGAATCGGCAAGGCGATTGGCTATAGTGTCGAGCCAGAATCCCAAGCGCCCGCCATGAGCCACGACAAACCGATGCCACGACGTTCCGCGGGCCCCCAGGGGACACGGCTGTTTTCCGCGGAGGAGCTGCGCCTGCAGGCCGGCGAGCCCGCGCCCGCTCCGACCGGGCGCGCCAGCGTCCACGAGCCGGTGCTGGAAGGCGTGGGCGGCGAGCTTGACCGCCGGCGCTACACGGTGCGTCCGGGCCGGCAGACGATCGGCCGGCGCGGCGACAACGACATCGTGATCGCGGATACCAGCGTGTCGGCCTCGCACGCCTGGATCATGAATCAGCAGGGCCACTACGTGATCATGAACACGCTGTCCACCAACGGCACCTTCGTGAACGGGCAGCGCGTCCACGAGGCGGTGCTGCGCCACGGCGACCGCATCCGGCTGGGCGTGGCCGAATTCGTTTTCCTGACCCGCGACCAGCACGCTGCCCGCTTCGGCAAGCTGAAACTGCTGGCCGCCGGGTTGCTGGCGCTGGTGGCGCTGGCTGCCCTTGCCGACCTGGCCTGGCGGCTGTACTGAGGATTCCGGCGTGAACGCCCGTGCCGCCGCCGTACCACGCACGATCGGACGCTACCGCATCGACGGCGTGCTCGGTGAAGGTGCGATGGCGGTAGTCTATGCAGGTTTCGATCCCGGCATCCAGCGTCAGGTCGCCATCAAGTGCCTGCACCACCACGTGGCCGCCGACGCGGCCTACCGGCGGCGCTTCGTCGCCGAGGCACGCGCGGCCGGGCACCTGGTCCACCCGAACATCGTCACCGTCTTCGATGCGGGCGAAACCGACGACGGCCGTCCCTACATCGCGATGGAGCGCCTGGGCGGCGAGACGCTGGCGAGCAGGGTCGCCAGCGAAGGTCTGCCGCCGCTGCCCATGGTCATCGAGCTGGCCAGCCAGATGGCCGCCGCGCTGAACTACGCGCACGAGCAGGGCATCGTCCATCACGACATCAAGCCCGAGAACATCATGCTGGCCGAGGGCTGGCATTACGCCAAGCTCAGCGATTTCGGCATCGCCGAGCGGCGCGGCGCGCGTGCCGCCAGCGGCGAGATCGGCGGAACCCCGGCGTACATGGCCCTGGAGCGCCTGCGCGGGGAACCGGACGACGCCCGCAGCGACCTGTTCTCGCTGGGTGTGGTGATGCACTGGCTGATCACCGGCAAGCTGCCGTGGCGCGAGATTTCCGACGTGCCGCGGCTGATCCGCGAACGGCAGCGCCTGCCGCGGCCGCCGATCGAGCCGCTGGACCCGGCCACGCCTTCGATGCTGGTGGGCATCGTGCGCACTCTGCTCTCGCCGGCTGCGGCCGAACGCTACCAGAGCGGCGCCGAGGTCGTCGACGACCTGCGCCAGGCGCGCCGCGAATACGAACGCCTGCACGAAAAGCCGATCGCCAACCGCATCATCTCGCTGCGCCTGCGCTGGGCGAGCTCGCTCGGCGCCACGCTGTGCCTGGTATTGCTGCTCGGGCTGGCCACGATCTACGCCAAGCAGAACACTGCCGTCACCGGTCTCGCCCTGGATTTCGGCGGTTCGCTGGGCCGCATGATCGCCGGCGAGGCGGCGGAAAACCTGCTGCTGAACGACCAGGCCGCCACGCGCGCGCTGGTGCAGGACATCGCGCAGAACCGGCAAATCCACTACCTCGCCGTCGCCGACCGCCTGGGCAACGTGGTGGCCAGCACACAGGCCGCGGATATCGGCCGGCCGCTGCCCGCGCCGGCGGGGCAGAAGCCGCTGTCCCGGGACGACGGCGTCAACAGCTACCGTGGACAGATCGCCAGCAGCGGCGACGGCGCCATGCTGCTGTTCGACGTGCCGATCCGCTACCAGGCGAAGACGGTGGGCGAGTTGCGCCTGGGCATCAGCAGCGCGCCCCTGCGCACCGCCCAGCGCACCACGCTGTGGGTGATCCTCGCCGTGCTGATGGTGACGCTCACGGCGGTGGTCGGCGCCGCCTACTGGCTGTTCCGCCGTCCGTTCGCCCTGCTGAAGATGCTGAGCGACGCCCTGCTCCGCGTCGGCCGCGGTGATTTCCACCACCGCATCCGGCTGGTGCGGCGGGACGAGCTGGGCCAGCTGTTCGCCGCCTTCAACCTGATGAACAGCGCGCTGCAGGCACGCCAGCAGAATCTGGCCGCGCTGTCCACCTCGCCGCGCGTCGACGCGGAGCCGGCCGTGCAGCCCACGCGCATCATCCAGCCGCCGGACTCCGAACCGGACGCACCCTGATGCGCCGGATCAGAACTGCTTCAGGCGCTGCTTGAGCTCGAGCGCACGGGCGCGATAGACCACCGCGGGCTCGTAGGACGGATCGATCGCCAGCACGTGATCCCACAGGGCGATGGCCGGATCCAGCTTCTGGTCGCGGTACAGCACGATCGCACGCTGGTGATAGGCGCTCAGCAGTTGCTGGCGCATGGCGGCCGCCTGCGGATTGCTGGGTTTCAGTCGCGGATCGAGCGACAGCGCCTCGTCGAGCTGGACCAGCGCCCGGTCCTTGTGCCCCTGCGCCAGCAGGGACAGGCTCTCGCGTTGCAGGCGGCGCGCTTTCGCCACCGTCGATTCGCCGGACGCGCCCGCGCCGGGGGCGGCGGATGCCGCGGGCGCCGCCCTGTCCGCTTCCGTGGCAACGGGCGACGTCTCTGCGCCCGGCGACCCGGCGGCCAGCGGCAGGCGCAGCGTCTGGCCTGCGCGCAGCATCGATGGATCGGACGAGTCGTTGTAGCGCGCCAGGATCAGGAAGCGCTGCGCGTCACCCAGATAGCGCGCGGCCAGGATGCTGTAGGAATCGCCGGGACGGACGGTATAGCTGCGCGAACGTGTGCCGAGCTCGCGCGCCGGGTCGACGGTGAGCTGGTGCAGCAGCGCCTGCGCGGTGCGGTCGCCGGGATGCACGGCAAGGTATTGGCGCAGGGCACGCTCGCCTTCGGTGTAGCGGCCCCGCTGCAGGTCGTCGCTGACGATCGCGCGCAGCGACGGCGGCGCGGTTGCCGGCGCCTCCGTTTCGGGCGCTGCCCGCTCCACGGTGACTCGCGGCGATCCGCTCAGCCGGTCGTCGACCTTGTTCTTCAGCGTGGTCATCTGCGCGCACCCGGCCACGCCGGCCAGGGCCAGCGGCAGAACGATGCGCAACGACCGGTATGCGAACGTCATCGCCTTCATGCCTCGCCGTCGCCAGCCAGGTTCCGCTCGCCGGAACCGTGCGCCGTGGCGCCGATGGGATGCACGGCGGACCAGAGCTTCTCGCCGCAGCGGCGCAGCCAGCCCGCGCCGCCTATCCGCACGAAGATCAGCGCCGCGTTGTCGCCCTGCTCGCCGCCGCGTGCGGTGGCCAGCCGCAAGGCTTCGTGCAGCGCAGCACCCTGGTTGCGGCGACGCGACAGCCGACGCAATTCCTGGGTGGACAGCTGCTCCCAGACGCCGTCGCTGCACAGCGCGAAGGTCTGCCCCGCGTGCAGGATCGCGCCGCCGTGCTCGACCTCGGGGGCGGAGCTGCCGCCGAGTCCGCGCAGCAGCTTGTGCTGGTCGGGGTCGCTGGCCAGCTGCTCCGGCGCGATCTCGCCACGGCGCAGCTTGAGCTGGGCGACGCTGTGGTCCTCGGTGCGACTCAGGCAACGGCGGCCCTGGAAGCGGTACAGCCGGCTGTCGCCCACGTGGACCCAGTACGCCTGCTTGCCGCGCACCAGCAGTGCGACCACGGTGGAATGGGGTTCGCCCGCGGTCAGCCCCTCGCGGCGGCGGACCAGTTCGGCATGCGCTTCCTGGCACAAGGCCTCCAGGAACAGCGCACCGGGCTGCTCCCGCCACAGGCCCCGTTCCCACAGGCGGCGCGCGGCGGCGACCACGCCTTCGGCGGCCAGCTCGCCCGCGCCGTCGCCCCCCATGCCGTCGGCCAGCACCAGCAGCAGGCTGTCAGTGGCAGGATCGTGCAGGCAGAGCAGTGCATCCTGCTGCACATCGCGGCCGCCGCGGGCACGTCCCGCCGCGACCTGCGGCAAGGCCTGGAAGTCGATCGCCTGGTCCATCGTCCGCCCCCTTTCGAAACACGACCCAGCCAGCAGCGCGTGTCCGGACGCTCAGCGCCCGAAATGGATTTCCTCGCCTTCGTGGTCGCGGTCCCAGCCGCGCAGTTCGTCGCGGATATGGGCGATGCGCTGGCGGCCGAGCGCGTTGCGTTCCTCGTCAAGCACCTGGCCGTCGAGCAGTTCCGCCATGCGCTGCGCGGTGGGCAGCATGGTGTCCCAGGCGTCGAGCGCGGGCAGCGGCGCGGGCAGCGTCATGAAGAAGCTGAGGCCGGGCGTGCGCAAGGCGTCGAGCCGGGCCAAGTCGAAGCTGCCGGGCTTCAGCATGTTGGCGACGCTGAAGATCGGGCCGAGTTCGCGCTTGCCGTCGACGAGACGGTGGTAGATGCCCATGTCGCCGAACTCCAGGCCGGCCTTCTCGGCCGCCACGATGAGGTCGGAGCCGTTGAAGTGGCTGCCTTCGCGCGCCATCACGAACAGGGTGACGATGCGCTCCACCGCCACCTGCGGCGGACGGCGGCCGAGGTCGGAGCGCGGCGGCAGGCGGGACGCCTGCGCTGCCGGCGCGGACGCCTGGCCTGGCGCCGGGGCAGCCGGCGCGGCTGCCGCCGGCGACGCCGACGACGGTGCACGCAGCGCATCGACGATCGAGGCGGCCTGCCCGGCCAGCTTGCCGCGCGACAGCGGCGCGTTGCGCTCGCCGGCGAGCGTGGCGCCAAGACGCTCGAGTTCCTGGCGCAGGCCGACGTCCAGCTCGCCCTGCTGCGGCGGCGCTTCGTCGTCCGGCGCGTGGTCGGTGGCACTGAACGAGAGCTCGTCCCCCTCGCCGGCTTCGCCCAGCGTGGGTTCGCGGCGTTCGCCGCCGTGCGCACCCTGCCCGGTCGGCATGCGCCGCCTGCCCTGCTGCTCCTTCTTCGGCTGGCCGAACAGCCAGATCAGGGCGAGCGCGACCACCCCGACGATCAGCAGCGGTATGCCGACCGCCGGATTCCAGGCTAGGGCAAGCACGGGTTGCAGCGTCATCATCGGTTCCTCGTGTAGTTCGAGCACCGCCTGCAGGCGGTTGTCGAATCCGCGCCCCCGGCGACTGTCCGGGGACGCTCCTCAATGCGTGCCGGCGCGCCGGCGGCGCGGCTCAGGCGGTGCCTGCCAGTTTAGCCGCTTCAGCCAGGTCCACCTGCACCAGGCGCGACACGCCGGGCTCGCGCATGGTCACGCCGCACAGCTGGCTGGCCGCCTCCATGGTGGCCTTGTTGTGGCTGATGAAGATGAACTGCACCCGCTCGCTCATCTCGCGCACCATGCTGGAGAAGCGGCCCACGTTGGCCTCGTCCAGCGGCGCGTCCACCTCGTCGAGCAGGCAGAACGGCGCGGGGTTTAGGTTGAAGATGGCGAACACCAGCGCCACCGCGGTGAGCGCCTTCTCGCCGCCGGAGAGCAGCGAGATGTTGGACGGGCGCTTGCCGGGCGGGCGTGCCATGATCGCCACGCCGGTGTCGAGCAGGTCGTCGCCGGTGAGTTCGAGGTAGGCATGGCCGCCGCCGAACAGGCGCGGGAACAGCTCCTGCACGCCGGCGTTGACCTTGTCGAAGGTTTCCTTGAAGCGCTGGCGCGTCTCGCGGTCGATCTTCTTGATCGCGCCTTCCAGCGTCTCCATCGCGCTGGTGAGGTCGGCCAGCTGGTTGTCGAGATAGGTCTTGCGCTCGCTCTGCTCGGCATGCTCCTGGATCGCCGCGAGGTTCACCGGCTCCAGTCGCGCGATCTTGCCGGCGAGGTCGGCGAGCTGGGAGCGCCACTGGCTGGCGTCCACCTCTTCGGGCAATTCGGCCAGCAAGGCCTCCAGCTCCAGTCCGGACGCGGCGATCGCTTCCGCCAGTTGCTCGGCGCGCAGCTGCAGCGCCTGTGCGGCAAGGCGCTTCTCGGAGAGGCTCTCGCGCAGCGCGGAAAGGCTCTGTTCGGCGAGATGGCGGCGCTGTTCCAGCTGGCGGAACGCGATGTCGCATTCCTCCAGTGCACGGCGCGCCTCGACCATCTGCTTGTCCACCAGCAGGCGCTGGTCCAGATAGGTCTGCCGCTCGGCCTCCAGTTCGGCGATGGGATCGGAGCCGGCGGCGAGCTGTTCGGCGATCTCGCCGCGGCGCGCCTCGATCTGGCGCAGCTGGTTCTCCATGCGCGCCAGCGACTGTTCCAGCGAGGCCAGCGAGGAGCGCTTGGACTCCAGCGACAAGGCCAGCGCGTGCGCCTGGTCGGCCGCCTCGCGCGCGTTCATGCGCGCTTCCTCGCGCGCTTCCAGCAAGGCGCGGCGCTCGTTCTCCAGCTCGCGGCGCTGGTCTTCGAGGTCGCCCATGTGGCCGACCGATTCGTCCAGCCGCGCCCGCGCCTCGCGGGTCTGTGTCTGCAGCTCGTCCAGCTGTTCGACCAGCACGGCGAGTTCGCCGGCCACCTTCTCGCCGCGGGCGCGCGCGGTTTCCAGCTTGCCGCGATGGCTCTGCAGCTGGCCGGCGAGCTCGCTCTGGCGGCGGTGCGCGTTGTACAGCTCGCGCTGGGTGTCGTCGCGGGCGCGCTCGGCCTCGAACTTGCGCGTGCGCAGCTCGTCGAGCTGCGCCGTGCATTCCTCGATGCGCGCTTCCAGCGCGGCGACCTGCTCGGCCAGCGTGCGGATCTCGCGCTCGCGCGCCAGCACGCCGACCTGGTTGCCCTGCGCGCGGCGCACGCGCGCCCAGCCCGGGCCCAGCCATTCGCCGCCGCGGGTGATCACCGACTGGTACGGCGCCAGCGCGGACAGGCCAGCCACGCGCTGATGCGCCTCGTCCAGCGTCTCGGCGACGAGCACGTGGCCGAGGATGGCGACGGCCGCCGCCGGACCACGCACGTGGGCGGCCAGCGTTCCGGCGGTGCTGGCACCGCCCTCGGCGGCATCGAGCAGCGCGACGTCGGCGTTCTCCAGCGCGGCGAAGTCGGCGGCGAGCGCGTGCGCGCCATCGACCAGCACGCTGTCGATGAAGCCGGACAGCACGGTCTCGACTGCAGTTTCCCAGCCGGCTTCCACCTGCAGCGCTTCGCCGAGGCGGGGCGACTTGTCCAGGCCCAGGCGGGCGAGCCACTGGCTGGCGGCGTTCTCCTCCTGGCCCAGCGCGGCGTGCTGCAGGGCCTCCAGCGAGGACTGCCGGCCGCGCGCGGTCTGCAGCTGCGAGCGTGCCTCGTTGAGCGTGGACTGCAGCTGGCGCTCCTCGTCCAGCACCTTCTCGTGGGTGGTCTTGTGCTGGTCGAGCAGGCTGCCCAGCGCTTCCACCTTCTCACGCTGGGTGTCGTGCTCCAGGTGCATCTGCTCGGCGGCAGCGTCCAGCGCGGCCAGGTCGGTGGCCTTCTGCTCGGCCTCCAGCGCCTCGCGGCGCTTGGCCAGGTCGATCGCCTGGCGGTCGAGATAGTTGAGCTTGGTGCGCTCCACCTCGGCGGCGCGGCTGGATTCGCCCGCGGTGCGGGTGTGCGCGTCCCAGCGCTGCTGCCAGTCGGCGAGTTTCGTCTCGGCGCTGCGCTGCGCCTCGGCGGTGTCATCCTGCAGCTGCTGCAGCGCTTCGAGTTTCGGTTCGCCCTCGGCCAGCGCCATGCGCAGCGTTTCCACCTGCGCACGGTCGCCGGCGATGTGTTCGGCCAGCTCGGCATGTTCGCGCTCGGCCTCGCCCTGGGCGCGCTGCAGGCGCTCGGCGGTTTCGCGGTTGTGGCGCACCTGCTGCTCGACGCGGGCGATCTCGGCGCCGACCTTGTAGACCTCGGCCTGCACCGAATTCAGGTGCTCGCCGGCCTCGGTGTGCCGCTCGCGCATCGCTTCGATCTGCGCCTCGATCTCGCGCTGGCCGGCCAGCTGCTTCTCGATCTCGATCTCGGCGGCGGACAGGCCCGCGCCCTCGCCGTCGTGCTGGCCCTTCAGCGCGCGGTATTCCAGCGCGCGCAGCTCGGCCTGCTTGCGGGTTTCCTCTTCCTTGTAGGCCTTCCAGCGCTCGGCGGCGCGGGCCTGGCGATTCAGGTGTTCGAGCTGCTTGTCCACCTCGTCGCGCACGTCCTTCACGCGGTCGAGGTTCTCGCGGGTGGACTTGATGCGGCTCTCGGTTTCCTTGCGGCGCTCCTTGTACTTGGAGATGCCGGCGGCCTCTTCCAGGTGCGTGCGCAGCTCCTCGGGGTGCGCCTCGATGATCTGCGAGATCATGCCCTGCTCGATGATCGAGTAGCTGCGCGGGCCCAGGCCGGTGCCGAGGAACAGGTCGGTGATGTCGCGGCGGCGGCAGCGCGCGCCGTTGAGGAAGTAGAAGGATTGCCCGTCGCGCGTCACCTGGCGCTTCACCGAGATCTCGGCGTACTGGCCGTATTCGCCCTGCACGGTGCCGTCGGCGTTGTCGAAGATCAGCTCCACCGTGGCCTGCCCCACCGGCTTGCGCGACGTGGAACCGGAGAAGATCACGTCGGTGAGCGAGTCGCCGCGCAGGCGGCTGGCCGCGCTCTCGCCCATCACCCAGCGGATCGCGTCGATGATGTTGGACTTGCCGCAGCCGTTCGGCCCCACCACACCGGTCATGTTGGCCGGCAGATGCAGCGTGGTCGGGTCGACGAAGGACTTGAAGCCGGCAAGTTTGATGGTGGTCAGGCGCATGCGGTCATCGCAGGGAAATCGGAGGGCGCCCGAGGGCTCGGGCGACAAGGCACTGTGCCAAAGGTGGGGCGGTGCCGCAATGCATTTCTACGTGATGTTTCACCGTAGAAATGCATTACTATTTATTGTTTATAAAGGTATTTTTACTTGGCATCTATCGACAGCGCATGGATGCCGTGATTCATCAGGTCGTCCAGCGCGGCATAGACCATCCGGTGGCGCCTGATCGGCGGCACCCCGGCGAACGCGGGGCTGACGATGTGCACGTGGTAGTGCCCCTTGCCCTCCCCCGCATGGCCGATGTGCTTGTGCCCCTCGTCCGCCACGTCCAGCTCGCTGGGCGAGAACGCGGCGGCAAGGCGCGAACGGATCTGCTCGACCATCGCCTCGCTCACGGCAGGACCTTGCGGAACGGCTTGACGCTCACCTCGGCGTAGACGCCGGCGGCCACGTATGGATCGACCCTGGCCCAGGCCTCGGCGTCGGCCAGCGAGGCGAACTCGGCCACGATCAGGCTGCCGGTGAAGCCGGCCGGGCCGGGGCTCTCCGACTCGATCGCCGGGAACGGACCGGCCAGCAGCATGCGCCCTTCGTCCTGCAGCTTGCTCAACCGCTCCAGATGCTCGGCGCGCACGGCAAGGCGCTTGTCCAGCGAACCGGGATGATCCTGGGCGATGATCGCAAACCACATGGGCATGGCTCCGTTGCAGGTCGAAACCGCAATTTTACCCGACTGCGCCCACTTGAAGCGGCTGGGGCGATGCCCACCTTGCAGACGTCATCACCGATGCAATGGGGAGAGTGCCTCATGTGGACGATTTTCGTAGACGGGATCGCCGCGCTGCTCAACCAACTGGCGGCGTGGCTCGACGGCAGCTACGGGCTCGCCGTGATCGCACTCGCAATGACCGTGCGTCTGACGCTGCTGCCGATGACGCTGCATGCCGCCGAACAAGGCTGGCTGCGCCAGCGCAAGCTGGCGGCGTTGAACCCTCTATTGGAACGCCTGCGAGAACACCACGCGAAGGACCCCGCGGCGCATGCCGCCGCCATGCAGTCCCTGTATCGCGAGCACGGCATCGCCAGCGGACTCGGCAGCGGCCTGCTCACAGCACTGGTGCAGGCGCCGATGAGCGCCGGCATCTGTGCAGCGATCCGTCAGGGCGTGACCAGCACGGGTTCCTTCCTGTGGATACCGAAACTGGCGCGGCCCGATCTGTGGCTTGCGCTGCTGGTGGCGGCCGTGAGCATGGTCGTTATGTTGTTCAACCCCATGCTGCCCGAGCAGGTACGCACCCTGCTGCACTGGCTGCCGGTGGTGATTTCATTCCTGATGGTGTGGCATGTGGCCGCCGGGCTGGGGCTGTACTGGCTGGGCTCGGGCAGCGTGACCGTGGCGCAGAACCTGCTGCTGCGGCAGCGCGTCCGCCGCCTGCCCGTCTGAAAAAGCGCCCTGCCATTTTCCCGGTATTTCTCTCTATTCCTTCGAGGGAAGGGCGAAAGTATCGCACTTATTCCGCATCGGGTCGTTCAGCACCCCATTGATCGACCATCCATTCAATGTTTCGCATCGAGGCCCTTCCAGCCCACGAACAAGCCTGTCAGCAAGATCCGCAGCTCCTTTAATTCCAGCACCATCGGGATGAAGTGAAGTCTGCAAAATTACTTTGTTGGAATATATATCCACGATCTCAAACCACATATCTGCGACGACGTGAGACATATTGCCATTGACAACTCTGTACGACGTAGGCTGTGCAAGAACCACCCTGTACTTCGCGCCCATAGATTTTTCTACACCAGCATTTGGAACGATGTTGAACGACCGCTCCACTTTTTTGTCTACTGCGTGAAAAAATCTAGAAAGGCCGCCCTCATCAGAAAAGCCCTTGCTTACATTCGGCTCCGCTTGAGCCAGCTTGAACTGATCATTAGCTCCAGATACTCGCGCCGCCAAAGCTGACTCAAGAGCAGCACAAACCCCTTCTCCCCACGCTCTGTCTGCAGCACCCATCACCCCCCACAAGCCAGATTCGTTACTGACGCATTTCGGAACATAAATAACGGCAGGTATCAACGGCCGATTGATAGGAATCTCTGGCTTCAGAGTCGCGCTGCCACAGCCGGAGATTGTTACGAAAGCAATAACCAATAAGAATAGACGCAGCCCATCGCGATTTTCTTTCTTTTCCACTATCCACTCCTTCGGAAAAATAAGACACACACGCCCGAGAAAAGTTTAAAAAATCACGCCTCCGGCCGCATGTACGGGAACAGCAGCACGTCGCGGATCGAGGCGGAATCGGTGAGCAGCATCACCAGACGGTCGATGCCGATGCCGAGGCCACCGGTGGGCGGCAGGCCCACTTCCAACGCGCGGATGTAGTCGGCATCGAAGTGCATCGCCTCGTCGTCGCCGGCGTCCTTTGCGTCGACCTGGGCCTGGAAGCGCGCAGCCTGGTCTTCCGGGTCGTTCAACTCGGAGAAGCCGTTCGCGATCTCCTTGCCGTTGACGAACAGTTCGAAGCGGTCGGTGATGCCCTTGTCGGCGTCGCTCTCGCGCGCCAACGGCGAGACCTCGACCGGGTGCTGGGTGATGAAGGTGGGCTGGATCAGGGTGTGCTCCACCGTCTTCTCGAAGATCTCCAGCAGCAGCTTGCCCCAGCCGTAGCCGTCCTTGACCTGCACGCCGAGGCGCTTGGCATGCGCAGCCATCGCCGCGCGGTCGCGCAGTTCCTCGCGCCTGATCCCGGGGTTGTGCTCCAGCACCGCGTCTTCCATCGTCCAGCGGCGGAAGGCCGGGCCGACGTCGATCTCGGCGCCTTCCCAGGTCAGCGCCGTAGTGCCGATCACCGCCTTCGCCGTCTCGCGGATCAGGTTCTCGGTGAGGTCCATGATCTCGTTGTAGGTGGCGTAGGCCTGGTACAGCTCCAGCATGGTGAACTCGGGGTTGTGCCGGGTCGACACGCCCTCGTTGCGGAAGTTGCGGTTGATCTCGTAGACGCGGTCGAAACCGCCGACCACCAGGCGCTTCAGGTACAGCTCCGGCGCCACGCGCAGGTAGAGGTCCATGTCCAGCGCGTTGTGGTGGGTGATGAACGGCTTGGCCGTGGCGCCGCCGGGGATGACGTGCATCATCGGCGTTTCCACTTCCATGAAGCGGCGCGGTGCCGCCTCCAGCCACTGGCGGATGAAGCCGATGATGCGCGAGCGCTTCTGGAAGGTGTCGCGCGCTTCCTGGGTCACGATCAGGTCGACGTAGCGCTGGCGGTAGCGCTGCTCCACGTCGGCCATGCCGTGGTGCTTGTCGGGCAGCGGGCGCAGGCTCTTGGTGAGCAGGCGCAGGATGTCCACCTTCACCGACAGCTCGCCGGTCTTGGTGCGCATCAGCAGGCCTTCGGCGCCGACGATGTCGCCCATGTCCCAGCCCTTGAACGCCTCGTACACAGCCTCACCCACCGTGCCCTGGTGGATGAACAACTGGATGCGGCCGGTCATGTCCTGCATCTGCACGAAGCTGACCTTGCCCTGCACGCGCTTCAGCACGATGCGGCCGGCCACCTTCACCCGGCGCTGCGCCGCCTCGACGGCCTCGGCGGTGTACCTGTCCTTGTCGGCGTACTCGTCCTGCAGATCGCCTACGAAGCTGTCCACCTTGAAGTCGTTGGGGAAGGCGATGCCCTGCCCGCGCAGCGCCGTGAGTTTCTCGCGGCGCTCGGCGATCAGCTTGTTCTCGTCGACGGGCTGGGTATCGGTGGCTTCGCTCATGGGTTTTCCGTGGCTGCCGGCGTCCGCACCGGCGGAGAATGGTTCGTGGGATGGTAGGGAAAGATGCGCGTCCGCAGGTACTCAATCGTCCTTGCCGAACACGTGCTTCACCGCGTGCTTGGTGGCATCCCAGCCTTCACGCGCGCCGTGGCCGATCGCGATGCCGGCCTTCTTCGCATCGTGGCCGACGGCGATGCCGGCCTTCTTCGCGCCATGGCCGACGGCGAGGCCTGCCTTCTTGGCGCCGTGGCCGATGCCGGTTCCGGCTTCCTTGGCGCCGTGGCCGACCTTCCTGGTGACGTGCTTGGTCGCATGGCCCACGTCGCGGGCACCGGTGGCGACACCGTGGCCGACGTCCTTCGCGCCCTGCTTGATGTCCTGGCCCGCGCTCTGCGCGCTGGCGCCGAACGCCACCAGGGCGGCACAGGCAAACAGGATGCTGCAAGTCTTCCTGGCATTCATGCTGGCTACCTCGTCAATGTGGGAAACCCGGAAAGGTCTATACAAGCGGGTTTCCGTACCGCGGCTGAAACCGCGACACGGATTTCCTGAAGTCTGTCGGACTTTGATGGTCGAGTCGAGAATTCGGCTGTGTAAGGACAGATTTTTCGACAATTCGCCGCCCCATAGTGAATCCATGGGGCAGGAACCGGCAGAAATATGGACCACTCAGCCGGATTCGCAGACCGGCCAATCAGAGTCCGGCAGGCTCCTAGGCATCGACGCGCTTGGCACCCGCGTCCAGGCCGGACTTCAGGCTGGCCTCGATGAATTCGTCGAGGTCGCCGTCCAGCACCTTCTGCGTGTCGGAACGCTCCACGCCGGTGCGCAGGTCCTTGATGCGGCTCTGGTCCAGCACGTAGTTGCGGATCTGGCTGCCCCAGCCGATGTCGGACTTGGATGCTTCCAGCGCATCCTTTTCGGCATTGCGCTTCTGCACTTCCAGCTCATACAGCTTGGCCGCCAGCATCTTCATCGCGCGGTCGCGGTTGGCGTGCTGCGAGCGTTCGGTCTGGCAGGCCACCACCACGCCACTGGGAACGTGGGTGATGCGCACCGCGGACTCGGTCTTGTTCACGTGCTGGCCGCCGGCGCCGGACGAGCGGTACACGTCGGTCTTGAGGTCCGCCGGGTTGATCTCGATGTCGATGTCGTCGTCGACTTCCGGCGAGACGAACACGCTGGTGAAGCTGGTGTGGCGGCGGTTGTCCGAGTCGAACGGGCTCTTGCGCACCAGGCGGTGCACGCCGATCTCGGTCTTCAGCCAGCCGTAGGCATAGTCGCCCTCGACGCGGAACGTGGCCGACTTGATGCCCGCGACTTCGCCGCCGGAGACTTCCAGCAGCTCGGTCTTCCAGCCGCGCGATTCGGCCCAGCGCAGGTACATGCGCAGCAGCATCTCGGCCCAGTCCTGCGCCTCGGTGCCGCCGGCGCCAGCCTGGATATCCACGAAGGCGTTCGCCGAATCCATCTTGCCGGAGAACATGCGCTGGAATTCCAGCTTGCCGACGCGGGCCTCGAGCTTGGCCACATCATCGGCAACCGAAGCGACGGTCTCCTCGTCGCTGTCCGCGGCGGCCATCTCCAGCAGCTCCTTCGCGTCGGACAGGCCTGCGGTTAGTTCGTCGATGCCGGTGACCACGGTGTCCAGGCGCGCACGTTCGCGGCCCAGTTCCTGCGCACGCGGCGGGTCGTCCCAGACGTTGGGACTTTCCAGCTCGCGGCTTACTTCCTCGAGGCGCTCACGCTTGGTGGCGTAGTCAAAGATACCCCCTAAGCGACTCGACGCGGGCCGTGAGGTCCGCGATCTGCGCGAGGATCGGATTGGTCTCGATCATGGTTGAACCAGTCGTTGGGGCGTCGCGAACGATGCCGGATGGGAAACGCCGTATCGTAGCAAATCCGGCTCCGATACGGCGCTGCACCATTCAGGCCAGCGCCTGCTCGTGGACGCCGCGCACCGCGCGCCCGGACGGATCCGCCATGCCGGCGAACGCCGGGTCCCAGGCCAGCGCGGCGGGCGACGAGCAGGCAATCGACTTGCCGCCCGGCACCGTGGCGGCGCAGGCCTCGCCGGGATAGAACTGCTCGAAGATGCGCCGGTAGAAATACGCTTCCTTGGTGGCGGGCGTGTTGAACGGGAAGCGTGCGGCCGCCGCGGCGAATTCGCGGTCGCTCACCATCTGTTCGGCGTGCGCCTTCAGGCCGTCGATCCAGCCGTAGCCGACCCCGTCGCTGAACTGCTCCTTCTGCCGCCACAGGATTTCCTTCGGCAGGGCGCCGTCGAAGGCCGCGCGCAGCACGTGCTTCTCGATCCTGCCGCGGCCCGCCATCTTGTGCGCGGCATCCATGCCCATCGCCACGTCGATGAATTCAAGGTCCAGGAACGGCACGCGCGCCTCCACGCCCCAGGCCATCATCGCCTTGTTCGCGCGCAGGCAGTCGTAGCTGTGCAGCGCATCGAGCTTGCGCACGGTCTCCTCGTGGAACGCCTCGGCCGAGGGCGCCTTGTGGAAGTAGAGATACCCGCCGAAGATCTCGTCGGAGCCTTCGCCCGACAGCACCATCTTCACGCCCATGGCCTTGATCCGGCGGGCCAGCAAGTACATCGGCGTGGCGGCACGGATGGTGGTGACGTCGTAGGTCTCCAGGTGGCGGATCACCTCGGGCACCGCGTCCAGGCCTTCCCAGAAGGTGTAGACGAAGCCGTGGTGCACGGTGCCCAACGCGTCGGCGGCGATCTGCGCGGCGGCCAGGTCGGGCGATCCCTCCAGGCCGATCGCGAAGGAATGCAGGCGCGGCCACCAGGCCTCGCTGCGGTCGCCGTCCTCGATGCGCTCGCGGGCGAACTTCGCGGCGCAGGCGGCGACCAGCGAGGAATCGAGGCCACCGGAGAGCAGCACGCCATAGGGCACGTCGGTCATCAGCTGGCGGTGCACGGCCTGCTCGAAAGCCCCGCGCAGCTCGGCCAGCGGCACGTCGTGGCCGCGCGTGGCGGCGTAGTCGCGCCAATCCTTGCGGTAGTAGCGGCGCAGCTCGCCCGTGGCACTGTCGTACACGTGGCCGGGCGGGAATGCCGCCACGTCCGCGCACACGCCGACCAGCGCCTTCATCTCCGAGGCCACGCACAACCGCCCTTCCGCGTCGTGCCCCCAGTAGAGCGGGCACACGCCGATCGGGTCACGGGCGATCAGGTAGCGCTGCGCCGCGCCGTCCCACAGCGCGAAGGCGAAGATGCCGTTGAGTCGGCCGAGGAAGTCTGCGCCGTGCTCGCGGTACAAGGCGTTGATGACCTCGCAATCCGAACCGGTGGTGAAGTCGTAGCCGCTGGCCTCGCGCAGTTCGCGATGGTTGTAGATCTCGCCGTTCACCGCCAGGGCCAGCGCGCCGTCGCGCGAGCGCAGCGGCTGCGCGCCCGACGCCGGATCGACAATGGCCAGCCGCTCGTGCACCAGGATCACCCCGGCGTCGACGTACACGCCGCTCCAGTCCGGGCCGCGATGGCGCTGGCGCTGCGACAGTTCCAGCGCCTGCCGGCGCAACGCAGCAAGGTCGTCGCCCGGCTGCAGGTCGAACATTCCGAAAATCGAGCACATGGTGGGCGTTCCTCGTTTGCTGGTGATGAAAGCTTTGTTTGAAAGTCGGCCATGGATGGCCGGTCTTGCTTTGCGCGGATGGAGCCGCGCACAAATCCAGCACACGAAAACACCAAGGCCCGCGCGGGGCGGGCCTTGGTCGCGTGTCTGGTGGTGTTGCCTTCAGCTACGCGCGGGCCCGCCAACGGTTGGCGTTATTGTTCGCGCGATTGTTGTTGGCGGCCGCCACGAGGCGCCGCGCGGCAAGCGCGGCGGCAATCGGCAACATGGCGGTCGTGAAGGTCATGTACCGACTAGAACAGAAGGCGGGCGCCGGCGCAAGTGACGATTCGGCATGAGGCCATCCGGCCGTCCATCCGCTCACTCGCCCATCGGCTCGGTGATCCAGCGCGTCGCCTGCTCCAGTTCGGCCAGCGCGAACAGGCGGAAATCGGCCGGCACCAGGAACCGCGAGACCTTGGTTGCGGTGCGCAACCACGGCACGTCGGTCACCAGCGCCACGCGATCCCAGCCGCTGATGTGGCGGATGCCGAGCATGAAATCGTCCCACATCGCGCCGGCGTCGAAACCGGTGAAGTCCGGCGCCACCACGAACAGCATGCGCAGCTTGCGGTTGAGCGCAAACACCGCCTCCACGTCCGGCACCAGCACCTGCTCGTAATCGGCGGCCGTCACCTGGCCATGTGCGCGGAAACCCAGCGTGCCGGGCGGTAACCCATCGATCTGTTCGAGCATGACGGCCTCCGTGGCGGACGAATGGCCAGTCTGGCGCGCATGCCGTGAACGCCGCGCGAGATCAGGCCGGTTCGATGTGGCGCAGCAGCAGGCGCGGCGATTCGCGCCCCTGCCAGTCGTTGATGACCAGTTCGTAGGCGGCACGCAGGCGCGGCGGCGGCGCGGCGGTGCCGACATTGAACATCACCGCGTCGTGCACGCTGCCGTCTCGCGGGTCGCGCAGGTCGAGCCGCCAGTGGCCCTCGCCCATCGGCTTCCAGCCCGCGCATTCGAACACGTTGTCGAACAGCGGCTCGGGGAAGGCCTGGCCCCAAGGGCCGGCATGACGGAGCTGCCGTGCCAGTTCCAGCGACAGGCTGCCCGCGGGAAGCTCGCCGTCGGTGTAGAGCGCGGCCTGCAGGCGTTCAGGCGCGATCAGCTCGCGCGCGGCGGCATCGAAGGCAGCGGCGAAACGCGGGAAATCGGCGGCGCGCAGGCTGAGGCCCGCCGCCATCGCATGACCGCCGAAGCGCTCGATCAGGCCGGGCTGGCGCGCGTCGATCATGGCCAACGCATCGCGCAGGTGGAAGCCGGGAATCGAGCGGCCCGACCCGCGCAAGTTGACACGACTCGTGTGCGCTTCCTGCGCACGAAGATCAAGAAGCGGCGATCCATCGCTGCACTCTTCAATGGAAGCTGGCGCGAACGCGATAACCGGGCGGTGCAGACGCTCCTTCAGCTTGGAGGCCACCAGGCCCACCACGCCCGCGTGCCAGGACGGCTCGTACAACGCCACGCCCACCGCGTCGATGTCGCGCAGGCCGGCGGTCATCGCCTCGGCCTCGGCCACCATCGAGGCCTGCAGGTCGCGGCGCTCGCGGTTGATCTGGTCGAGTTGCCCCGCGTAGCGGCGCGCCTGCGCCACGTCGTCGGTGAGCAGGCATTCCACGCCGAGCTGCATGTCTTCCAGCCGCCCCGCCGCGTTGAGGCGCGGCCCCACCGCAAAGCCGAGATCGCTGGCGCAGAGCACGGCGGCACTGCGCCTGCCGCATTCGACCAGCGCGGCGATGCCGGCGCAGGCCTTGCCGCCGCGGATGCGCCGCAGGCCCGCCTCCACCAGCACGCGGTTGTTGAAATCCAGCGGCACCAGGTCGGCCACGGTGCCCAGCGCCACCAGGTCAAGCAAGGCGGAGAGATCTGGTTCGCCTTTTGGGGACGTGCGGCCATGGACGGCCGCCTTTTGATCTTCGCGATCAGGAAGATCGCACGAGAAAGCACCCTGCCCGCGCAACTTCGCGCGTAGCGCCAGCAACAGGTAGAACATCACGCCGACACCCGCCAAGGCCTTGCTCGGAAAACCGTCGCCGACGAGGTTCGGGTTCACGATCGCGTCGCAGGCCGGCAGCTGCTCGCCGGGCAGGTGGTGGTCGGTGACGATCACCCGCATGCCGAGTTCGCGCGCCCGCGCCACGCCCGCCACGCTGGCCACGCCGTTGTCCACGGTGACGATCAGCCGGGGACGCGGCTGCAGCGAGTCGACCAGTGCCGGCGTGAGTCCGTAGCCGTGCACGAAGCGGTTCGGCACCGCGTAGCCCACCCGTTTCGCGCCAAGCATGCGCAGGCCGCGCACGGCGACCGCGGTGCCCGTGGCACCGTCGCAGTCGTAGTCGCCGGCGATCAGGATGCTCCAGTCGTCACGGATCGCCTCGGCCAGCAGCCCGGTCGCGGCATCCAGGCCGCCCAGCGCCTGCGGCGGCAGCATGCGCTGCAGCCGATGGTCGACATCCGCGGGCTGCAACACGCCGCGCGCCGCATAGATCCGCTGCAGCACCGGATGCACCGTGGCCTCCCAGCCCGACGGTTCGCCCTGCGCCACGCGCCGGCGCAGTTCGAGCGTGCTCAACGCGGCGCCCCGCGCCAGAACCGCCAGCGATGCCGCGGCCGCCACGACCAGCGTTCGCCGCCGGCGAACGTGAACTGCAGGGCCTGCCGCTGCGCCAGCGCCTGCACCGGCGGCCACCAGTCACTCATCAGTTCGTCCACCGCCACATCCTGCAGGTCGACCAGCCAGCCGACCTGTACCGCTGCCAGGGTCGTTGGCGTGCGCGACTGGCCGGGAACGCCGGCGCGCGCCGCCAGCGCGAGCAGCAACGTGTCGCTGCCGACCACGCCGGCAAACCTGCATCGCAGCGATGCGGGTAAACGTCCCGCGCCCCACAGCCACACGCTGTTGACCGGCGGCAAGCCACGCGCCTGACGCGCGGCGTTCAAGGAATGCTGGTGCAGCAGCACCTGCACCTCATTGAGCAGCACGCGCCACGGGCGACCGTCCGCCCCCTGCGGCAGATGCAGGTACAGGTCTTCGCCCAGCGCCAGCTCCGGTGCGGCGAAGGCCGGCACGCGCGTCTCCGGCGGCAGGCGCAGCTGCCAGTGGCTGGGGGCGGTGATTTCCAGTTGCAGGCCGGCCTCGGCGAAGGCCGGTTGCAGCGCCAGCGTGTAGGCCTGCGCCTCCCGCATGTCCAGCGGCATCGAACCGCAGGCGAGCAGGCGCACGCCGGTCATGTCCGGCTGCACCCACGCGGGATCGGCATTGAGCCACGTCGCGTCGCCCGCGTCGCCGGCCAGGTGTTCGCGGAGCAGCGCGGCCGCCGGCAGCGGCGAACCGGCACCGTCGAAACCGTCCGCGAGGCGGGCCAACCGGTCGCGCGGGTCGTCGTCGAGACGATCGGCCTGCGCCAGCAGGCGGCGCAGCGGGTGCGCCTGGCCGAAACGGTCCAACGCGGGCAACCACAGCTGTGCCGGATGTGCACTCATCGACGCGGGTCCTCAGGCTTCCAGCGCTTCATACAGGGTCATCCATTCCGTTTCGAGCGTTTCCTTCTCGCGGCGCAGTTCGGCCTGCTGCTGGCCGAGTTTCATCAGCGCGGCAGTGGGACCGTTGTAGGTGTCCGGATCGGCCAGCTTCGCCTCCAGCGCCGTCAGTTCGGCGTCGATGGCGGCCACGCGCGTCTCGATCTTCTTCACGCGCTGGCGCGAGGCTCTTTCGCTGTCGCGCTGCTGCGCAGCGGCGCGGCGGCGGTCTGCGGCGGATGCGTTGCCCGTGCGCCCGTCCTGCGCGCCGCGATCAGGAAGCGGGCTGCCCGGTGCGCGCTCTTCGGTTTTCGCGCCTTTCTTCGCTGCGCTGCCGCGTGCGCGCAGCCAACGCGCGTAGTCGTCGAGGTCGCCGTCGAACGGTTCCACCGCGCCGTCGGCCACGCGCCAGAAGCTGTCGCAGACCATGCCGAGCAGATGGCGATCGTGCGACACCAGCACCAGCGCGCCGTCGAAATCGGCCAGCGCATCGGCCAGCGCCTCGCGCATGTCGAGGTCGAGGTGGTTGGTGGGCTCGTCCAGCAGCAGCAGGTTCGGCTTGTCCCAGGCGATCAGCGCCAGCGCGAGGCGCGCCCGTTCGCCGCCGGAGAAGCCGTCCACCGACTCAAACGCGCGGTCGCCGGCGAAGTTCCAGGTGCCGAGGAAATCGCGCAGCGCCTGCGCGGCGACGCCGGGCGCCTTGTCCTGCAGGTGGTCGAACGGACTGGCGCCCTCGCGCAGGCTCTCGACTGTGTGCTGGGCGAAGTAGCCGATCCTGAGATCCTTGTGTGCCTTGCGCTCGCCGCCCATCGGCGCCAGTTCGCCCACCAGCGTCTTCACCAGGGTGGACTTGCCCGCTCCGTTCGGGCCGAGCAGGCCGATGCGCTCGCCCGCTTCGAGACGGAAACGCACGTCGCGCAGGATGATCGTGGCCTCGCGGCTGGCCACGTCGTGGCCGGGCAAGTGGTCGTCGCCTTCCTCGCGCGAACCGGCCGGATAGCCGGCGATCACCTCTTCCAGCTGCAGCATGGAATCGGGCACGCGCTCGGGCTTGGCGAACTGGAAGTGGAACGCACGCTCGGCACGCACCGCCTCGGTGCCGGCCATCTTCTCCAGTCGCTTCATGCGCGACTGTGCCTGCTTGGCCTTGCTGGCCTTGGCCTTGAAGCGGTCGATGAAGCTCTGCAGGTGCGCGCGCTCGGCCTGCTCGCGCTCGTGCGCGATCTGCTGCTGGCGCAGCTGCTCGGCGCGCAGGCGCTCGAACGCGCTGTAGTTGCCGGTGTACAGCCGGGCGCCGCCGTCAACCAGGTGCAGGGTGTGGTCAATCACGCCGTCGAGGAATTCGCGGTCGTGCGAAATGATGAGCAGGGTGCCCTGGTAACGGCGCAACCATTCCTCCAGCCACAGCACGGCATCGAGGTCGAGGTGGTTGGTGGGTTCGTCCAGCAGCAGCAGTTCGGACGGCGCCATCAGCGCGCGCGCCAGGTTCAGGCGCACGCGCCAGCCGCCGGAGAACTCCTTCACCGCACGCTCGTGCGTCTCCGGCGCGAAGCCCAGGCCATGCAGCAGGCGGCCGGCGCGGGCGCGGGCGTCGTAGCCGTGCAGTTCCTCGATGCGGTGGTGGGCACGCGCCATCGCATCGCTGTCGCCGCGCGCCTGCGCGTCGGCCTCGTCGCGCAGCGCGGCGTGCAGTTCCACGTCGCCGCCCAACACGTACTCGATCGCCGGGTCGGGCAGCGCGGGCGTCTCCTGCGCCACCGAGGCCAGGCGCAGCTTCGCCGGCAGGTCGATGTCGCCGGCGTCGGCCTCGACCTGGCCCTGCAGCGCGGCGAACAGGCTGGACTTGCCGCAACCGTTGCGGCCGATCACGCCCAGCCGCCAGCCGCCCTGGATCACCAGGTCGATGTCGGACAGCAGCAGGCGGCTGCCGCGGCGCAGGGCAAAATGGCGGAACGCGATCATTCGGGGCACTTCAATCGGGCGACTCGGCCGCACATGATAACGGCTATGCCGGTCACACCCGCCGCGACTGCCCGTGGATAGTCGCAAACAGTTCTGCTACAACGGCGCGGCAACGCCTTGCGCGGAGAGGGGACCATGTTCAAGCATCGCCACAACCTGCCCTTGCTGGCAGCACTCGCCATCGTTTTCGGCGCCGCCGGCTACGCCATGCCGCAGCCGGTCCATGCCGACAACCTGCTGATCCACCGCGTGCAGCAGGAAAAGGGCATGCATCTGCCCGCGCGCGGCATGACCATGGCCCAGGTCGAGCGGAAATACGGCGCGCCGCAGCGCAAGCTCTCGCCACGCGGCGGCGACACGAAGAAGCACCCGGTGATCAACCGCTGGGAGTACGCGAACTTCATCGTCTATTTCGAGCACGACCACGTGATCCATTCCGTGCTCAACACGCCGGCCGGCAACAACACCAGCCCCGCCACCGCGAACTGAGCGCCCACGCCATGACGCGCCCCGCGTTGCCGCGGGGCGCGTTTTTCATGCCGCACATCCTTGTGCGCCACCCTTTCGGGCGCCCTTCGGGCGTGCAAGACGGCCGTCCTGCGGTTTGTGCTGCGCGTATCGCTTAAACTTCGCGCCCCAAAGCCATGTTGCATGGCCGACCGTCCCCCACGAGATTCCGTCATGACCGAACCCCGCTGGCGCCTGCCTGCCGAATGGGAGCCGCAAGCCGCGGTGCTGATCGCCTGGCCGCACGCCGGCACCGACTGGGCCGAACGACTGGCCGCGGTGGAAACCACCTATGTGGCCCTGGCCGCCGCCGTGACGCGTTTCCAGCGCCTGGTCGTGGTGGCGGCCGATGCCGGCGTGCGCATGCATGCCGAAAACCTGCTGCGCGAGGCGGGCGTCGATCTCGCGCGCATCCACTTCGTCGAACTGCCCTACGACGACACCTGGCTGCGCGACTCCGGCCCGATCACGCTGAAGAGCGACGACGGCCGTTTCCAGCTCGCCGACTTCCGCTTCACCGGTTGGGGCGGCAAGTTCGGCGCCGAACGGGACGACGCGCTGATCGCAGGTCTGGTCGATGCCGGCGTGTTCGGCCGCGCCGACCACCGCCGCATTGACTGGGCGCTGGAGGGTGGTGGCATCGAGAGCGACGGTGCCGGCACCGTACTCACCACCTGGAAGTGCCTGCACCAGCGCCACCCGGAGCAAAGCCGCGCGGCGATGGACGCGATCCTGATGGACAGCCTGCACGCCAACCGCATCCTGTGGCTGGATCACGGCTATCTGGAAGGCGACGACACCGACGCGCACATCGACACCCTCGCCCGCTTCGCGCCCGGCGGCCGCATCGTGTACCAGGCCTGCGACGACGCCGGCGACAAGCACCATGGCGAACTCGCGCGCATGGGCGAGGAGCTCGCCGCGCTGCACACTGCCGATGGCCGCCCGTACCAGTTGCATCCGCTGCCGTGGGCGCGGCCCATCATCGACGAAGGCCGCCGCCTCGCCGCCTCGTATGCGAATTACCTTATCGTCAACGGCGCCGTGCTGGTGCCCGCCTATGGCGACGCGGCCGACGACGCGGCTGCCCGCATCATCGGCAGCGCGCATCCCGGCCGCGAAGTGGTGCAGGTGCCCTGCCGCCCGCTGATCTGGCAGAACGGCAGCCTGCACTGCATCACCATGCAGCTGCCGGCCGGGCTGGTCGATTGAGAGTCCACCGTGGCTGTCGCCCGCCTGGAGATATTCGCGCGGCGACGGCAACGCATCGCCGCCGCGCCGTTCGCCGAGTTCTCGATCTTCCAGGTCCGTGCCGGCCGCAAGCGCATGGGCGATGGGCAACGCCGGGACGAAATCCCCGCCGGCGGCTTCGCCGCCGTGGCGCCCGGACAGCTGCTCAACGTGGAGAACCTGCCGCCGCAGGATGGCGCGTACCGCGCGGTATGCCTGTGCTTGCCGCACACGATGCTGGCGCCTGCCGACCCTGTGCCCGTCGACGCGCCGGCATGGGCCGCGTTGCCCGCCACGCGCGCCCTGGAACAAGCCTTTGCCCACGTCGAGCAGGGCGTCTCCGAACACCTCCCGGAAAGCCTGCTGCGCCATCGCGTCGCCGAACTGGTGGCCGCCGTGGCACTGGCCGGCTACCGACCGCCGATGGAACGCAACCGCGGGCTGCGCGAACGCATCCGCCTGCTGCTCAACACGCAACCCGCACGCGAGTGGCGCGCGGAGGAAGTGGCCGCACGCCTCGCACTCAGCACCGCCACGCTGCGCCGGCGATTGGCCGGGGAAGCGACCAGCTTCAGCGCGGTCCTCGAAGAAGTGCGGCTGACCCACGGGCTCGCCCTGGTCCAGGGCTCGCACAAGCCGCTGAAGCAGGTGGCCGCCGAGTGCGGCTATGCCTCGCCTTCGCGCTTCACGGCACGTTTCCGCCAGCGCTTCGGCACCCTGCCCTCCGAGCTTCGCGATTGAGCGAATCGGGCGAGCGTCTGCGCGTTCGAGGCCACCGCGGCCATGCGACGCCGCACATCATGCGCGGCACTCCCCCGCCGCGAGGTTCCCATGCGCCGCCTGATTGCCACGTTGCTTGCGTCCGCCTTCGCGTTGGGCGTCCACGCTGCCGACTTCCGGGTGCGGGTCGACGGCGGGCATGGCCGTCTTCCCCAGAGCAGCAGCTTCCATGGTTTTGGCTGCACCGGCGCCAACCGCGCGCCCGCCGTGCGCTGGTCGCAGGCCCCTGCCGGCACGCGCAGCTACGCACTCACCGTTTACGACCCGGATGCGCCCACCGGCAGCGGCTGGTGGCACTGGGTCGTGGTCAACCTGCCGGTCTCGAGCACGGCATTGCCGGCGGGGGGCCGCCTGCCGGCCGGCGCGCTGGCGGTGCGCAACGACTACGGCCAGGCGGCCTGGGGTGGCCCCTGCCCACCGGAGGGTGATGCACCGCATCGCTACGTCTTCACCGTGTACGCGCTGGACGTGCCCGCGCTGGAACTCCCGGATGGCGCCTCGCCGGCGCTGGCCGGCTTCATGATCCACGGCCATACGCTTGGCAAGGCGCAGGCCACGCTGACCTACGGCCGCTGAAGGTCGGCGGGAGGCTGCGCGCCGGGCTCGCTACACTATGCGTTTTCGCGCCACCGGCGAGGCCGCATCCATGACCCGCAAGACACTCAAAGTCGCCCTGCTGCAGGAAACCGACCGCGGCAGCCGCGACGCCAATCTCGACGCCATCGAAGCCGGCCTGCGCGAGGCGGCCAGGGCCGGCGCCGAGCTGGTGCTGTTGCAGGAGCTGCACAACGGCCCGTACTTCTGCCAGCACGAAGCGGTGGACCTGTTCGACCTCGCCGAAAGCATCCCCGGCCCCAGCACCGAGCGCCTCGGCAAACTGGCCGAGGAGCTGAAGTTGGTCGTGGTGGCCTCGTTGTTCGAGAAGCGCGCGGCCGGGCTGTACCACAACACCGCGGTGGTGTTCGACCGCTCGGCGGCGATCGCGGGCAGGTACCGCAAGATGCACATTCCCGACGATCCGGCGTTCTACGAGAAGTTCTACTTCACGCCGGGCGACCTCGGCTTCGAGCCGATCCAGACTTCGGTGGGCAGGCTGGGCGTGCTGGTGTGCTGGGACCAGTGGTACCCCGAGGCGGCGCGCCTGATGGCACTGGCCGGCGCGGAACTGCTGCTCTACCCCACCGCGATCGGCTGGGACCCGAACGACGCGCAGGACGAGAAGGATCGCCAGCGCGAGGCGTGGGTGACCGTGCAGCGCGGCCACGCGGTGGCCAACGGCTTGCCGCTGCTGGCCTGCAACCGCACCGGCCACGAAGCCGATCCCAGCGGCGTCGGCGCGGGCATCCGGTTCTGGGGCACCAGCTTCGTGGCCGGCCCGCAGGGCGAATTCCTCGCTCAGGCTGGCACCGACCGGCGCGAACTGCTGCTCGCCGAGGTCGACATGCAGCGCAGCGAGCACGTACGCCGCATCTGGCCGTTCCTGCGCGACCGCCGCATCGACGCCTACGGCGATCTGCTCAAGCGCTTCCGGGATTGACGTTACCTTTGCGATCGTCCCTGATCGCGAAGATCACACGGGCGGCCATCCTTGGCCACACTGCTCAAAACTTTGCGATCATCCCCGATCGCGGGGATCACACGGGCAGCCGTCCTTGGCCGCACTGCTCAAAACTTTGCGATCATCCCCGATCGCGAAGATCACACGGGCAGCCGTCCTTGGCCGCACTGCTCAAAACTTTGCGATCGTCCCCGATCGCGAAAATCAAACGGGCAGCCGTCCTTGGCCGCGTTTCTGAACTTGCTTCACGCGGGACGCGTCCCCATGCTTGAACCACCTCCGTGACCAGTACGCCCCGCGCATGAGTGACACCGAATCCGCCCTGCCCCTGCCGGCCGTGCTGCACGACCAGCCGATCGAGCGCGTCGAGCGCGATGGCGTGGAGTATGTGGTGCTGGGCACCGCCCACGTCTCGCGCACCAGCATGGAGGCGGTGGAGGCCTTGCTGGAGCACGAGCGCTTCGACGCCGTCGCGGTAGAGCTGTGCGAGAGCCGCGCGCAGGGCATGCGCGATCCCGATGCATTCAAGCGCATGGACCTGTTCCAGGTGATCCGCCAGGGCAAGGCCGGCATGGTGGCGGCCAGCCTGGTGCTCTCCACGTTCCAGAAGCGCCTCGCCGAGCAGTCCGGCATCCAGCCCGGTGCGGAGATGAAGGCGGCGATGGACGGCGCCGAGGCGCGCGGCCTGCCGTTGTGGCTGGTCGACCGCGAGGTCGGCACCACGCTCAAGCGCGCCTGGCGCAGCGTGGGTTTCTGGCAGCGCTTCGGCCTGCTCGGCGGCCTGCTCGCCAGCGTGTTCGAGCGCGAGGAGATCGACGCCAGCGAGATCGAGAGGCTCAAGCAGGGCGACATGCTGGAGAGCGCGTTCAGCGAGTTCGCCAGCGAATCGAAGCCGCTGTACCAGAGCCTGATCGGCGAGCGCGACGCCTACATGGCCGCGCGCCTGCGCGAGGAAGCCGCGCGCTCCGCCACCGCCGCACCGCGCCGTGTGCTGGTGGTGATCGGCGCGGGGCACCTGAAAGGCCTGTGCCGCCTGCTGCGGGAGCAGCATGGCGATCCGGTGGCGATCGCTGCCGACCTGGCGCAGGCGCCACCGAAGGCGCGCTGGCCGAAGTGGCTGGCTGCAGGCCTGGTGCTGGCGGTATTCGCCGCGATCGCCTTCGCCTTCCACCGCAACACGGCACTCGGCACGCAAGCGCTCACCGCGTGGGTGCTGTTCACCGGCTGCTTCGCGGCCCTGGGTGCGCTGGCCGCCGCCGCGCATCCGCTCAGCATCCTCGCCGCCTTCGTCGCCGCGCCGATCAAGCCGTTTCGCCCCGGCATCCCCGCCGGTGGCATCAGCGCGGCGGCCGAGGCCTGGGTACGCCGTCCGCGCGTGGCCGACTTCGACGCCCTGCGCGACGACATCGTGCACTGGAGCGGCTGGTGGAAGAATCGCGTGGCGCGCACGCTGCTGAACTTCTTCCTGGTCAGCCTCGGCACCATCGTGGGCGAGTACAGCGCGGGCATCCACATCTTCCGCAGCCTGGTCTGAGCCACGGCGACACTTGTCGCAGATCAAACCCGTGCGACAGGTTGTCCGTGCCCGGAACTGCTGTCTATACTGCGAAGGTTGTTGCATTCATTTGCATCTGTGGCCGCACCTGGGGAACGATCTCGATGATTCGACTGCAATTGCTTGGTCTGGCAGCCGCTGCCGCCTTGCTGGCCACCGCCAGCGCGCACGCCGAGGGCGACAAGGCGGCGGGACGCACGCTGGTCTACACCTGCGCCGGCTGCCACGGCGTACCGGGTTCCGCCAATGCCTACCCGGACTATCCCGTGCCGAAGATCGCCGGGCAGAACGAGCAGTACCTCATCAACGCGCTGAACGGCTACAAGAACGGCGAGCGCACGTATCCGACGATGGTGGCGCAGGCGCAAAGCCTGTCCGAGCAGAACATCAAGGACATCGCTGCCTACCTGTCCAGCCTCACGCCGATCAAATAGGACTCCGCATGCAACGCGCACTCGCCCTGCTTTCGTGCGGCGCCGCCCTGGCGTTCGCTTCCGCCCCGCTGCTGGCCAGCGGCAATGCCGCGAACGGCAAGACCAAGGCCGCCGCCTGCTTTGCCTGCCACGGTGCCGACGGCAACGCTGTCGATCCGCAGTACCCCCGCCTCGCCGGCCAGTACAACGAGTACTTGCAGCAGGTGCTGCACGAGTACAAGGACGGCCAGCGCAACAACCCGATCATGAAGGGCATGGTGGCCACGCTGTCCGACCAGGACATCGAGGATGTCGCCGCCTACTTCTCCAGCCTGCCGACCAAGCTCGACACGCTGAAGGGACACGTGCAGGGCGATTGATCCGCCTTGGCTTTGCGATCATCCCTGATCGCGAAAATCAAACGGGCGGCCATCCATGGCCGCACTTTCAAACAAGAACCCGCTGCGAAGCGGGTTTTCCCGTTGTGGCGAACCACGCCCGTCAACCCAGCGCCGACTTGCCCTCGTGCTTGCTGTAGTACGGCTGCTTGCCGCCGCTGTGGTCGGTGGCGTCGCGCACCGCGGTCACCTCGGGCACGCGCTCGCGCAGGGTCTTCTCCACCCCCTGCTTCAGGGTGACGTCGACCATGCCGCAACCGTGGCAGCCGCCGCCGAACTGCAGCTTCACCACACCCTCGGCATCGACCTCCAGCAGGGTGACGCGGCCGCCGTGCGAGGCCAGCCGCGGATTGATCTCGGCATCGAGCACGTAGCGCACCCGCTCGATCACGCCGGCTTCCAGCCCCGGCACGTCGCCCTTGATCTTCGGCGCGCGGATGTTCAGCAGGCCGCCAGTGGCGTTCGGCTCGAAGTCGATGCTGGCGCCGTCCAGCCACGGAGCGCTGTCGCCCTCGACGTGGAAGTCGAAACCGGCGCATTCGATCGTCCATTCGTTGCCGACCAGCTCGGCCGGCTCGCAGAACTCGAGCTCGCAGCTGGCCGCCGGCGTACCGGGCTCGGTCACGTGCAGGCGGATGCCCAGTCCTTCGCTGCCCTGCTGCGCTAGCAGGCGGCGAAAATGCTGCTGCGCGCGTTCGGAAATCTCGATCATGCTTCACCTGTTGCGGAGGTCGCGGCGGACACGCCAGTGCGGCCCGCCGAATCAGCACCATTTTAGTACGGTTTAGGCCCGCCAGCGGGCTTTGACTTTTGCGCGCCAAGCTTCGACCCTGCGCAGCCCTGCCTTCGCCTTCCCCGGAGCCGCCATGAACATCCACGATTTCGCCAACCAGCATTGCCAGCCGCGCAAGGGCAAGGAACACGCGCTCGGCGCGGACAAGGTCACCCAGCTGTTGCAGCTGCTGCCCGACTGGACACTGACTGCGGATGGCCGCGCGATCGTCAAGGATTTCCGCTTCCCCGACTTTCATCGCACGCTGGGTTTCATCAACGCGGTGGGCTACATGGCCAACCACGAGGATCACCACCCCGACATCGAGGCGGGTTACGGCCATTGCCGGTTGCTGTGGTCCACCCATGACGTGGGCGGGCTCTCGCTCAACGACATCATCTGCGCGGCCAAGGTCGAGGCGCTGCTGGCGCGTTGAGCATGCGGCTACGCCAGCCCTCGAATGTGCAGCGGTGGCTGGCCGGTGCAGGCTTCGTGCTGCTGGTGGCGCTGCTGTTGGCGGGACTGCGCGTGCTCGCCGCACGCATCGTCGCAGGCCATCTGCAAAATGCGGCGGATCGGCAACTTGCCCTGGTCGAAGGTGGCCAGCCGCTGTGGCAATGGCGCCTGCGCCAGCCGCATGACCTCGTCGCGGGCCGCGCCTTCGGCGCCGCCATGGTGAGGCGCGACGACGGCGGGCTGCGCGTCACCAGCCTCGACGGCACGTCGTTCGAGATCGGCCTGCCGGTGCGCGGCATGCTCGATCCGGGCCACTGGCCGCTGCTGGCGCTGCACGGCGAAGCCGATGCGTCGTTCCGGCTGGGCCTGGCCTGGCAGCCGCGATTGGGGCAGCCAGGCTGCTTCGGCTGGCAGGACACGCCGGTCGCGGCTGGCCCGCTCCATGTCGTGGTCGATCTGCGCCGCTTGCACTGGCAGGCTGCCGACGGCAACCCCTGTCCCCCGCCGCAGCGGATCGAGATGCTGCGGCTGAAACTGCTGCTGCCCGCCCGCGCGTCGCTGGGCCTGGACGAAGTGGCATTGCGCCGCGATGCGCCCTTGCCGACGCCTGTGCACCCCTCCCTGCAGCTGTCGCCCGACCCGGCGACCGCCAAGCGACAACTCGCCGATCCCGCCTTGCCGGCCGCACCGTGGATCGCCCTGCCGGCCCGCGCTTCGGCCGAGACGCAACTGGCGCTGCGCCAACTGGTCTGGCGGCAGCGGCCGGGGGCACTAATCCTGCCGCATGGCAAGGCGCC
The DNA here is from genome assembly GCF_050026795.1 of Rhodanobacter aciditrophus. Lineage (NCBI taxonomy): Bacteria > Pseudomonadati > Pseudomonadota > Gammaproteobacteria > Lysobacterales > Rhodanobacteraceae > Rhodanobacter > Rhodanobacter aciditrophus. The sequence continues at coordinate 17,914 of NZ_JALBWP010000012.1, read as the reverse complement.
GACAGTCAAAGGCACACTCGATGGCCATGACCAAATGGCCTGGGTCGGCACCATCGGCTATCTGCTGGTGCTGGCGGGATTGGCCTTGTGGCCGCCGCCGCCGCAGCGCCGCTGGCTGGAACCTGCTGCCTGCCTCGCCGGGCCTCTGTGGCTGGTCATCGGCCTGCAACTGGGTCTGCGGCTGTCCGTACCCGGTCTGCTGGTCTTCGCCGGTGCGCTGCTGTTCGCGGCGCAGGCCGAATGGCGTCAACGGCCGGGCGGCTGGCGCTGGCTCGGCGACTGGCGCGCCTGGTCGATGCCGTTCGCCTTGCTGCCGCTGGCGCTGCTGCTGGTCGCCAACGGCGGCGGGCACTTCAGGGCACCGGCGACCGGTCATCTGCTGACCTACCCGCTGTGGGCCATCCTGCAGCAATGGCTGATGCTGGCCGTGGTGTTGCGCCGCCTCGAAGGCACGCGACTCCAGCCGGCCCTCGCGGTGCTGCTCACCGCCCTCGCGTTCGCCTTGATGCACACGCCGAACGGCACCCTGATGCAGCTCTGCCTGCTGGCCGAGCTGTGGTGGGCGTGGTGCTTCCGGCGCTCCCGCGCGCTGCTGCCGGTCGCCGCGGCGCATGCCGCCTGCGCCTTGCTGGTGGAGGCCGGGCTGGCAGGCGGCCTGTTGCGTTCGCTGGAGGTCAGCGCCCGCTTCTTCCTATGAAAAGTGCAGCCAGGGATGGCGGCCCGTGTGATTCAGGCGATCAGGGACGATCGCCCCGTGGCTTCAGTGCCTGGATGTACGGGAGATGCTTGCCCTTCACCGCCAGCACGTCGAGGAAGGCCTTCAGGTCGTCCGGCAGCGGCGCGGAAAAGCTGTACAGGCGTCCGTCCAGCTCGAAGCTGAGGTGCGAGGCGTGCAGGAACAGCCGCTGCAGCCCCATCTCGCGGAAGCGCCTGTTCATCTCGCGGTCGCCGTATTTCGGGTCGCCCGCCAGCGGGTGGCCGATGTGGGCAGCGTGCACGCGGATCTGGTGGGTGCGACCGGTGCCCAGCGTGGCCTGCATCAGGCGGGCGCCGGGGTACTGCTCCATCTCGCGGAAGAAGGTGAGCGCTGGCTTGCCGTCCTCGCTGACCCGCACCATGCGCTCGCCGCCCTGCAGGATGGACTTGCGCAGCGGCGCGTTGACGTCGAACTTCGCCTTGGGCGGGTGGCCGACCATCAGGCACAGGTACTGCTTGGTGACCTCGCCGGCGCGGATTGCCGCCTGCAGGCCGGTCAGCCCTGCCCGCGACTTCGCCAGCACCAGCACGCCGCTGGTGTCGCGGTCCAGCCGGTGCACCAGTTCCAGCGACTCGTGCGGGCGTGCCGCGCGCAGCAGTTCGATGGCACCGTGACTGACCCCGCTGCCGCCGTGGCTGGCGATGCCGGAAGGCTTGTCGATCACCAGAAAATGCTTGTCCTCGAAGATAACCGTCTCAGCCAGCGACGAGACCAATGCACCGGGCGCCTCCCGCCCTTCAGGGCGTTCAGCCACCCGGATCGGCGGAATTCGCAGCAGGTCGCCATCACTTAGGCGGGTGTCCGGCTTTGCCCGCTTGCCGTTCACCCGTACCTGGCCGGTGCGCAGCAAGCGGTAGATCATGCTTTTCGGCACGCCCTTGAGCAGGGTCGCCAGCGCGTTGTCGATCCGCTGGCCGTCCCGCTCGGGGCCGATCGCGACTTGACGCACACCGTGAGGTACGTCGCGGGAAGTTGCCGTCTGCATTGAAAAAAACCTGTCGAAATAGGATACTCGGCGAGCGTCAATCCCAGCCCGCCGAGACCGGTCCGGGCCGGGGCCCCGCCCGTCACGCCGGCGAGGATTGCGCCGCATGCCCCAGGGTTGATTCCCAGGCAGCGGTCGCGACTCCCTTTCATCGTAACGGTTCGGGCTGCCGTTTGCCCGAAGCCTTGCGGCCACGGCGCGGCAGACGCAGCTGACCGAACATCCGGGCGCCGGGAACGGCGCCGTCACATGAGCCGCTCCCCCGTTGCGGCGCGATCCCCGGCAGGCCGCCACCTCGGCGCCACCGCGGCACGCGACGCGCGGGCGGGCCGAGGAAAACTACAATGAAGCGCATGTTGATCAACGCAACTCAGCGTGAAGAGTTGCGCGTGGCCATCGTCGATGGCCAGACCCTGTACGACCTCGACATCGAGATCCCTTCCCGCGAACAGAAAAAGGCCAACATCTACAAGGGCCGCATCACCCGCGTCGAGCAATCCCTGGAAGCCTGCTTCGTCGACTACGGCGCCGAGCGCCACGGCTTCCTGCCGCTGAAGGAAATCGCCGAGCAGTACTTCACCCCCGGCCTGAACCCGCACAAGGCGGGTATCCGCGAACTGCTGAAGGAAGGCCAGGAAGTCGTCGTCCAGGTCGAGAAGGAAGAGCGCGGCAACAAGGGCGCCGCGCTGACCACCTTCATCTCGCTGGCCGGCCGCTACATGGTGCTGATGCCGAACAACCCGAAGGCCGGCGGCGTCTCGCGCCGGATCGAGGGCGAGGACCGGCAGGCGCTGAAGGAAGCCCTGGAGCACGTCACCGTGCCCGACGACGTGGGCCTGATCGTGCGCACGGCCGGCCTGGGCCGCGACGCCGAAGAGCTGCAGTGGGACCTGGACTACCTGCTGACCCTGTGGCGCTCGATCTCCGACGCCGCCAGCAAGCGCAAGGCGCCGTTCCTGATCTACCAGGAGTCCAAGCTGTTCATCCGCGCCCTGCGCGACTACCTGCGCAGCGACATCGGCGAGATCCTGATCGACGAGGAGTCGCTGTACGAGGACGCCCGCGAGTTCATGCAGCAGGTGATGCCCACCTCGCTGCGCAAGCTCAAGCTGTACAAGGACGACACCCCGCTGTTCAGCCGCTATCAGATCGAGACGCAGATCGAGAGCGCGTTCGACCGCCAGGTGCGCCTGCCCTCCGGCGGCTCGATCGTGATCGACCAGACCGAGGCGCTCACCGCGATCGACATCAACTCGGCCAAGGCCACCAAGGGCTCGGACATCGAGGAAACGGCGTTCAACACCAACCTCGAGGCCGCGGTGGAGATCGCCCGCCAGTGCCGCATCCGCGACGCCGGCGGCCTGATCGTGATCGACTTCATCGACATGGACAGCCCGCGCCACCAGCGCGAGGTCGAGGAAAAGCTCAAGGACGCCCTGAAGCTCGACCGCGCGCGCGTGCAGGTAGGCCGCATCTCGCGCTTCGGCCTGCTGGAACTGTCGCGCCAGCGCCTGCGTCCGAGCCTTGGCGAAGCCACCCAGATCGTCTGCCCGCGCTGCGAGGGCCACGGCCACATCCGCAGCGTGGAATCGCTGGCACTGTCCACCCTGCGCCTGATCGAAGAGCACGCGATGAAGGACAACACCGGCCAGGTGCTGGTGCAGGCCCCGCCGACGGTGGCCAACTTCCTGCTCAACGAGAAGCGCGCCAGCGTGGTCGAGATCGAGCTGCGCCACAAGGCGCATGTGGTGATCGTGGCCGACGACAAGCTGGAAACGCCGCACATCCAGATCCAGCGGATCAAGGAAGCGGACATGGGCGAGCACAGCAAGCCCAGCTACGAACGCCTCACCCCGGTGGAAGCCACCCCGGTCCCGAAGATGGGCCAGGCGCTGGGCAGCAGCGAGCAGCCCGCCGTCAGCGGTGTCGTGCCGGCCACCCCGGCCCCGGTGCGTGAGGAAACACCCGCCGCCGTGCCGCAACAGCCGCTGCCGGCGCGCCGCCCGGCGGCAGCGCCCGCACCGGCCGCCGCCGCGCCTGGCGGTGGCATCATCTCCCGCCTGTTCGGATGGTTCCGCGCCGCCTCCACGACGGTGGCGGCCACCGCGCCGGCTGCCACGCCGTCGGGCGAAAGCGACAAGGCCAATGCGCGAGGCAATCGCCAGCAGCAACCGCGCCGTGAGGAGCGCAACCGCAGCGCACAGGGTGGCGGCCGCCAGCGCCGCGACGGCAGCGCGCCGTCGGCCAAGCCGAGCCAGCAGAACACGCAGCAGCAGAACCGCAGCAACCGCCAGCAAGGCAGCGAGGGTGCGCAGCGCCAGCCGGCGCAGGCCAATGCCCAGGCGCCGAAGCAGGAACGCCAGCAGCAGCCCAAGCCCGCTGTGACGGAGGGTGCCAAGGTCGCCCAGCCCGAGCGCGCCGAGCGCAGGTCCGCGGCTGCGGCGCCGAAGCCGGAAGCGCCGTCCCAGCGCCCCGCCGCCGCGACCGCACCGGTCGAAGCGGTCGACGACGAGGCCAAGCTGGCCGGCTTGCCGGCCGCTGCTGTCCAGGAAGCGGCCGACGCCGCTGCCGGCGAAGCCGAGGGGCCGTCGCGTCGTCGTCGCGGCCGCCGCGGTGGCCGCCGTCGCCGTCGCCACGACGAGGCCGCCGCCGGCGGGACGCAAAACGCCGAACAGATCGGCGAGCTGGACGACGAGGATCGCGACGAGGCCGAGGCCAGCGCTGTTGCTGCCACGCCCACGGCCGCCTCCGCACCCGCCGACACGGTTTCGCCGGCCGTCACCCGTCAGGCCACGGCCGAAGCCGGTGCCGCGCCTTCCGTGATGCCACCCGCTCCCGTCCCGCCACGCGCCGCTCCCTCGCCGCGCAATGCGCTGGCGCCGACCGAGCGAGCCGAGCCAACGCGCGTGGTGTTGACCGAAGCACCGTTGGCTGCCGCCGTCGCCACCGCCTTCAGCCTGCCGCCCCTGCCGCCGATTCCGGAGAAACCCTCGACGCCAGACTCGGCGGCGGCGACGGACGCGGCACATCCGGTCGAGACGTCCATCGTCTCCGCCGGCGAGGCACCCTTGGTACGCGAACCCGCGGCGCCAGCCGTCACCGAGACCACGGGTGCCACGGAGACTGCGGCTCCGGCGTCCGCACAGTCAGCCCCTGCTCCGGCTCATCCGCATCCGGAGACTCCGCATGCCGCCGCCAACGACCACGCCGAGCCGGTTGAGCCGCAGCCGCGGCAGGGCGATCTGCTCGCCCACGCCAATCCCACTGGTGCCTCCGCGGCGAACGAATCCGCGGAAAAGCCGGCCGATGCGCCGACCGGCTCGGCTGGGGAACCCAGGCAAGACGCGGCCCCCTGAAGGCCGCATCATCCGCCCACAAAAAAGCCGGACCTCGGTCCGGCTTTTTTGTGGGCGGGATTCAAGCCAACGGATTCAGGCACCCACCTGGTGGTTCGGCACATCGATCAGGCCATGTGCCGTCATCAGGTGTGCCAACCCGAGCACGTGTTCCACACGCAACTTCTCCATCAGCCGTTGCTTGTAGGTCGATACCGTCTTCGGGCTGAGGTTGAGCTGCTCGCCTATCATCGTCAACGGCTTGCCACGCACCAGCATCATCGCCACCTCCAGCTCGCGGCTGGACAGGGCGTCGAACGGTGAACTGCTGCCATCAAGCGTGGCCAGTGCCAGCTGCTGCGCCACTGCCGGCGCCAGATAGCGTCGGCCACCGGCCACCTGCCGCACGGCCGTCACCAGTTCCTCGGCACTGCAGCCCTTGGTCAGGTAACCCGAGGCGCCGGCGTCGAGCAGGCGCTTCGGAAAGCGACCGTCGTCGACCACGGTGACTACCACGACGCGCGTGGCCAACTCGGCCCGGCTCACCCGCTCGGTGAGCTCGATCCCGCTCATGCCCGGCATATGCACGTCCACCAAAGCGATCTCCGGCTTTAGGCTGCGAATCAGGCGCAGACCATCTTCCGCGCTCGCCGCCTCGCCACAGATGGCCATGTCCGGCTGCTGCTGCAGGATCATCCTGAAACCCGTGCGCACGAGTTCGTGGTCGTCGATCAGAACGATCTGGATCATGCCTTGCCCTCCATGATGAATGCTCCTGAATGCCACGGTGCTGCGGAGACGATAACGCCCCTCCGCCACAACCTCCCCAACGCTGGAAACTAGGCGGCTTTGCCAAAGGATGCAAGCGAAACGCCGACGCCGGCACGGGCTCAGATCGCCACGGATTCGCCGGATGCGACATTCGTCGCATCGAGCGGAGACTTCACGTACTGCGCCAGGCTGATGGGGCCGCCGACGCCAGGCATCTCCACGCATGTGTCATGGCCACGGCGCAGATGTTCGTCGCGTGCAATCTCGCGCGCCAGCTTGATGGCGGGGCCCAGTGGCAGCTCGCGGAACAGTGTGGTGTTGCCACGACGGATACTCCACCGGTCTGCTGCGGTCGGGGTAAGCGAGACAAGCGTCATGTGGGCGATCCCGGTGCGAGGGCGACGGCTGCGGCGGGGCGGTCGGTGGACCAAATCCCGCCATCGATTCCGCGCACTGTGTCACGCCTGGCCCGCATGCTCTGTCGGCGCATGCCTACGCATCGTGTCCGATTCGCGGGCGAACTACGATCGCCCATGGCGACGGCTCGTCGGATTTGCCGTGAGTTTTACTGACAAGTCATACAAGAAAAACCCGCCAAGCGGCGGGTTTTCTGGATTTCCGCTTCCCCGGAAATTCACGATTGGTGCCCAAGAGGGGACTCGAACCCCTACGCCTTGCGGCGCTACCACCTCAAGGTAGTGCGTCTACCAATTCCGCCACCTGGGCAGGTGTGTTGCTCAGTGCTGTTTTTGCGGGACCGGCGCGGCCGGCACTTCGCTTTGCTGCTGCTTGCCCGCAGCCGGTACGCCAAGCACCGCCGAGTTCGCAGCGGCCGGCGGAGTGGCCATCGGCACTTCCGGATTCGCCGGCGTGGCTGCAGCGGGAGCCTGCTTGGCCGGCGCCGGCTGCTTGCCCATGCCGGCCATCACGCCGAGGTCGGCGCCACTGTTCTGCTGCGCGCCATGGCTGTGCAGATACACGCCCATGCCGAGACTCAGTGCGAAGAACAGCGCGGCGAGCACGGCCGTGGCGCGGGTAAGGAAGTTGGCGGATCCACGCGCACCAAACACCGTGGCCGAAGCACCACCGCCGAAGCCGGAGCCAGCGCTGGCGCCCTCGCCGTTCTGCAGCAGGATCAACACGGTCATGGCCGCGGCGATCAGGATGTAAAACACGCTGAAAATGACGAACATCAATCGAGCCCGTGGCGACTAATGCGCCGCTGCGCAGATTCCAAGGAAGTCGGAGGCGGTCAGCGAGGCTCCACCGATCAGCCCCCCGTCCACATCCGACTGCGCGAACAATTCGGCGGCATTGGCCGCCTTGACGCTGCCGCCATAAAGCAGCCGGGTCAGACGGGCAATCATAGCATCTTCCTTTTGGAGTTGGCTACGGATGAACGCATGCACCTGCTGCGCCTGCTCCGGCGTGGCAGTACGTCCGGTGCCGATCGCCCACACCGGCTCGTAGGCGACCACCGCGGTGTCGAATGCGGCGATGCCGCTGTGGGAGAGGACGGCCTGCAGCTGGCGTGCGATCACCACCTCGGTTTCGTCGGCTTCGCGCTGCGCCAGGGTCTCGCCCACGCAAAGAATGGGGGTGAGGCCGCCGGCACGCGCCGCGGCGAACTTGCGCGCCACCAGCGCGTCGCTCTCGCCATGGTATTGGCGGCGTTCGGAGTGTCCCACCAGCACCCACTGCGCACCGCAATCGGCCAGCATCGCGGCGGACACCTCGCCGGTGTACGCCCCCTGCCCTTCGTGCTCGCTGAGGTCCTGCGCGCCGACACCGATGCCAGCCTCTGCGCAGGCCGCAGCCACGGCATCCAGGTAGGGGAACGGCGGGCAGACCACCACGTCGATGTCGCCCGGGCCGGCCGAGGCGATCTCGCCGCACAGGGTAGCGGTCATCGAGCGGCTGCCGTGCATCTTCCAGTTGGCGGCGACGAGCTTCTTGCGCATCTTCGGCATCATTCCGTTCGGACAAACGCGAGATTTTACAGGACGATAGCAGGACTGGTATTGCTGCAGCGCAACGCCCAAGATGCAGCGGCGCCTTCCAGGAGAAACGCATGACAGCAGCCCGCCCCCTCAGCCTCGTCACCGGAGCGTCTGCCGGCATCGGCGCCGCTTTCGCCCGCGCGCTAGCGGCGCGTGGCCACGACCTGGTGCTCACTGCGCGACGCGTCGACCGACTCGAATCGCTGGCCGCGGAGCTGCACGAGCGGCATGGTTGCACGATAACCGTGCAGGCAGCCGATCTCGCCGACCCTGTCGCGCCAAGGACATTGTGCGAGGAGCTGGCACGGCGCGGCCTCATGGTGGACTGGCTGATCAACAACGCCGGCTACGGCGTGCCCGGCTCTTTTGTGGCGAACGACTGGCGCACGCATGCGGACTTTTTGCAGGTGCTGCTGAATGCCCCCATCGAGCTGGCGTGGTGCCTGCTGCCCGGCATGCGCGAACGCGGCTACGGCCGCGTCGTCAACGTGGCCTCCCTGGCCGGCCACGTGCCGGGCACCGCGGGGCACACGCTGTACGCTCCCGCCAAGGCGTTCCTTATCAAGTTCTCGCAGGGGTTGGCGCTGGAAAGTCGCGAACGCGGCGTACATGTGTGCGCGCTGTGCCCTGGCTTCACCTGGTCCGAATTCCACGACGTTACCGGCACCCGTGCACTGATGAACAAGCTGCCCGGCTTCATGTGGCAAGGCGCCGAGGCGGTGGTGGCCGAAGGCATCGACGCCGTGGAGCGCGGCGAAGTGGTGCGCGTCACCGGTCGCGTGAACCGCTTCATCAAGAGCGCATTCAAGGTGATGCCGGACCGGCTGGCTCTGCGCCTGTCGGCACGGCAGGGGCGGCGCTATCGCCAGTTCGACGAATAGCGGACCAGCCGTTGGAGTCCGTCGCCCCACGAAAAGGCGCACACCTGGTCAGGCTTCCCGCACACGATTCGTCCTGAAGCCGGCCCCGGGCGCACGCCGCGCCGGGAATGTTCGGGAGCGGACCTGGCTTGGGGCATCGGGCAACTCGAACGGACGGGAAAGACGCCGGAAAGCCCCCTCTCGCGCATCGGCTCAGATCAGCTTGATCTCACGCAGGCGCTGCTGCAGGTACTCGTGCGAGGTGATCGGCGCGTCGTAGCGCTTCGGGTTGTCCGGCGTCACGCACTGCGGCAGCGGGTCGAGCACCACGTCGGGGTTCGGGTGCAGGAAGAACGGCACCGAGTAGCGCGGCTTGCGCGCGTTCGCGTTCTGCGGGTTCACCACACGATGGGTGGTGGACGGGTACACGTGGTTGCTCAGGCGCTGCAGCATGTCGCCAATGTTGACCACGATGGCGTCACCCTCGGTGGTGATCGGCAGCCACTCGCCCTCGCGGGTGAGCACTTCCAGGCCCTCCGCGCTGGCGCCCACCAGCAGGGTGATGAAGTTGATGTCCTCGTGCGCGCCGGCGCGCACGTTGGGCACGCTGTCGTCGACGATCGGCGGATAGTGGATCGGCCGCAGGATGGAGTTGCCCTGGTCGGTCTTGTCCTCGAAATAGTTTTCGGGCAGGCCGATGTGCAGGGCCAGCGCGCGCAACACGCGCGTGCCGAGATGGTCCAGCGCCTCGTACAGGCCGTAGCCGTACCGGCGGAACTCAGGCACCTCGGTCGGCCACAGGTTCGGCGGCATCAGCTCGGCGAATTTCGAATCGCGCGGGATCTCGCGGCCGACGTGCCAGAACTCCTTGAGGTCGGCGAACCGGCTGTCCTTTGCGGTTTCCACCTTGAACGGCGTGTAGCCGCGCGCGCCGCCGCTGCCCGGCACGTGGTACTTCATCTTGACTTCGGTGGGCAGCGCGAAGAAACGCCGGAAAACGTCGTAGGCACCGTCGATCAGGTCGCGCGAAATGCCGTGCCCGCTGATGCAGCAGAAGCCGAATTCGCGGTAGGCCGCGCCCAGCTCGGCAACGAAGGCCTCGCGGTCGGTGTCGTAGCGGCGGATGTCGAGGGTGGGAACGTCGTTCATGGGCTCGGATCCTTCAGGCATGCGGTCGATGGGTGTACCGCCACCGCAGGGACGGTTCACGTCGGGCCATTCCTTGGCGACCGGATCCGGACTGACCTGAGGCAGGCGCGACGCGCCTGCTGGTTCACGAGCGTTCTGCGGAGGATTTTACGACGTCGGCCAGGCTTTGCGCCAATTGCTGCACCTCGGCTGCATCGGCACCCTCCACCGTGACGCGCACCAGCGGTTCGGTACCGGAGGCGCGCAGCACGACGCGGCCACGGCCGCGCAGGGTCCGTTCCGTGACGGCCAGCGCCTGCCGCACCGCCTCGCTGTCGAGCGCCTCGCGCGCACCGTCGGCACGCACGTTGATCATCACCTGGGGCAGCTTGGCGAGCCCCTGCCTTGCCGTGGCGAGATCCTCGCCCGCCAGCGCCTCCAGCACGGCCAGCGCGGAGACGATGCCATCGCCGGTGGTGGCACGGTCCAGGCACAGGATGTGGCCCGAGGTTTCGCCGCCCAGCACGCCGCCGCGGTCCTTGAGCTGCTGCAGCACGTAGCGGTCACCCACCTTGGCGCGCACCAGGTCGATGCCGAGGTCTTCCAGCGCCAGCTGCAGGCCGTAGTTGCTCATCAGCGTGCCGACCACCGGCCCGCGCAGCAGTCCGCGCGCCTGCCAGGCGCGGGCGATCACGTAGAGCAGGTCGTCGCCGTCGGCCAGCTCGCCGCGGCGATCCACCATCTGCACGCGGTCGCCGTCGCCGTCGAAGGCGATGCCGAGGTCAGCTCCCTGCTCCAGCACCGCGCGCTGCAGCGCCTGCGGGTGGGTGGAACCCACCTCGCGGTTGATGTTGAAGCCATCCGGCCTGTCGCCGATCGCCGTCACCTCGGCGCCCAGCTCGACGAAGACCTTGGGCGCGACCTGGTAGGTGGCGCCGTTCGCGCAGTCCAGCACGATCTTCAGGCCGTTGAGGTTGAAGTCCTCGGCCACGGTGCTCTTGCAGAACTCGGCGTAGCGGGTCACCGCGTCGTCGATGCGGCGCGCCTTGCCCAGCTGCTCGGAAGGCACGGTGACGAACGGCGCGTCGACCTCCGCCTCGATCGCCGCTTCCATCGCGTCGCTGAGCTTCTCGCCCTGCGCGGAGAAGAACTTGATGCCGTTGTCGTGATGCGGGTTGTGCGAAGCGCTGATCACGATGCCGGCCTCGGCGCGCAGCGACCGGGTGAGGAAGGCCACCGCCGGCGTCGGCATCGGCCCCAGCATGCGCACGTCCACACCGGCGGAGACCAGGCCGGCTTCCAGCGCGGCCTCGAACATGTAACCGGAAACGCGCGTGTCCTTGCCGATCAGCACGCCGCGGCGCGCCCCGCCCTGCTGCCTGAGCACCGCGCCCAGCGCACGACCGAGGCGCAGCATGAATTCGGCGTTGATCGGCCACTCGCCCACGCGGCCGCGGATGCCGTCGGTGCCGAAGTACTTGCATTGACTCATAGGTGTCTTCCCGAAAGGGTTCCCTGTTCCGCCGGCGGCGCTTCGTGGGCCGTCGTCCTGTCGGTTCTTGTCAGTCGTCGTCCGGCCAGCGCGGCGCCGGCGGCCCGGGATCGCGGCGCGGCGCCTCGTCGCCCGCGTGCACGCCCTGCCACACCGCCAGCGCATCCACCGTGGCGGCCACGTCGTGCACACGCACCAGGCGCGCGCCGCGCTGCACCGCGATCAACGCGGCGGCGACAGAGCCTGCCGCGCGCTCGGCCGGTGTCTTGCGGCCGGTCAGCGTGCCGATCATCGACTTGCGTGACAAACCGACGTAGACGCCGCTGCCCAGGTCGGCAAAACGCTCCAGCGCGCGCAGCAGGGCCAGGTTGTGTTCGAGGTTCTTGCCGAAGCCGAAGCCCGGGTCGACCATCACCTTGCGCTTGTCGATGCCCGCCAATTCGCAGGCGAACAGGCGGTCGGCAAGGAACCGGTGCACTTCACCCACCACGTCGCCGTAATGCGGCGCGTCCTGCATGCCGCGCGGCTCGCCCTGCATGTGCATCAGGCACACCGGCATGCCGAGTGCGGCAGCCGTGTCCAACGCGCCTTCGCGGCGCAGCGCATACACGTCGTTGATCATGCCGGCGCCCGCAGCCACCGCCGCGCGCATCACCTCGGGCTTCGAGGTGTCGACGGCGATCGGCAGCGCGGTACGCGCGGCCAGCTGCCCGATCACCGGGACCACCCGGCGCAGCTCTTCCTCCACCGGCACCTCGGCCGCGCCGGGCCGGGTGGATTCGCCGCCCACGTCGAGCATGTCGGCGCCCTGGTCCGCCAGCGCCAGCCCGTGCGCCACGGCCGCTTCCGTGGTGGCGTGCTCGCCGCCGTCGGAGAACGAGTCGGGCGTGACGTTGATGATGCCGGCCACCCTCGGGCGATCGAGCACCAGCCGCCGACCGGCGCAGTCGAGTACCGTCGCGAACATCGCGTCGAGCGCGTTCATGCCTCGTCCTGTCCGCCCAGCGCGCCCATGTGGCGGCGGTAGTAGCGCAGCTCCTCGATGGAATCGCGGATGTCCGACAGCGCGGTGTGCGCGGACTCCTTGCCGAAACCCCTGCCGATCGCTGGAGCCCAGCGCCGCACCAGTTCCTTCAGCGTGGACACGTCGAGATTGCGGTAATGGAAGTAGCGCTCCAGCCGCGGCATCTGCCGGTGCAGGAAACGGCGGTCCTGGCAGATCGAGTTGCCGCACATCGGCGACTTGCCCGCCGGTACCCAGTCGCGCAGGAAGTCCAGCGTGGCCTGCTCCGCGGCGGCATGGTCCGCGGTGGAATCGAGCACCTGCTGCCACAGGCCGGACCTGCCGTGCTGGTTGCGATTCCAGGCGTCCATCGCTTCCAGCCGGTCCAGCTCGTGGCGGATCGCGAACACCGGCCCTTCGGCCAGCACGTTGAGGTCCCTGTCGGTGACGATGGTGGCGATCTCGAGGATGGAATCGGCGTCCGTGTCGAGGCCGGTCATCTCAAGATCGATCCAGATCAGGTTGTCGTCGTTGGCTTGGCTCATGGGCCCTCCTGGCCGCGCAGTCTATCAAGGGATGAGCCGGTTGGCCCCGGCACACGGGCGGCATGGTGCGCGGAGGCGCGCAGCTTGGGTGCGTGGCGGCCTGCATGGGAGGGATGCGCGCGACGACATGCGCGCCTTCCAGGCATCGCCCCCTCATCTGGATTCAGGAAGTGGGGCCGGTCCGTCTGCGCGCGTCGCTTCCCTGCCCCCCAACGCCGCGACCATCCATGGGCTTTCCCGGCATGCGACGACGCGCCCGCGGTCCGCGGACAGACAGGCCGATGCGGCTTGCGCTGGGGTCGATCGGGGCATCCGCATGCGATCATCGGTCCATGCAGACCTTCTTCTGGCACGACTACGAGACCTTCGGCGCCGACACCCGGCGCGACCGCCCCGTGCAGTTCGCCGGCATCCGCACCACGCTGGAGCTGGAGATCGTCGGGGAGCCGGTGATGTTCTTCGGCCGGCCGCCGCGCGACAGCCTGCCCCAGCCCGAGGCCTGCCTGATCACCGGCATCACGCCGCAGCAGGCCGAGCGCGAAGGCGTGAACGAAGCGGAGTTCGCAGCCCGCGTGCACGAGCAGCTTGCCGCGCCGGGCACCTGCGGCGTGGGCTACAACTCGCTGCGCTTCGACGACGAGGTGACGCGGCAACTGCTCTACCGCAACTTCTACGAGCCCTACGGCCGCGAGTGGGAGAACGGCAACTCGCGCTGGGACCTGATCGACCTCGCGCGCATGTGCGAGGCGCTGCGGCCCGAAGGTATCGTGTGGCCCACCCGCGAGGACGGCACGCCCAGCTTCAGGCTCGAACACCTCGCCACCGCCAATCACCTGCACCAGGAACGCGCGCACGACGCACTGTCCGACGTGTACGCGCTGATCGACCTCGCCCGCCTGATCCGCGTGCGCCAGCCGCGGCTGTGGGACTGGCACTACGCGCTGCGCCGCAAGCAGCGCGTGTTCGAGCTGCTCGACGTGGCGGCGATGACCCCGCTGGTGCACGTGTCCTCGCGCTATCCGTCCAGCCGCCACTGCCTCGCGCTGATCGCGCCGCTGGCGATGCACCCTTCACGCCCCGGCGAGATCATTGTCTACGATCTCGCCACCGATCCCGCCGAACTGCTGGCGCTGGACGAGGACGAGATCGCCGATCGCGTGTTCACAGCGCGCGCCGACCTGCCCGAGGAGGTCGAGCGCATTCCGCTGCGCACCGTGCGCGCGAACCGCGCGCCGGCGCTGGCGCCGCTCTCCGCCCTCAAGGGCGTGGACTTGGCGCGCCTGCAGCTCGACCCCGAACGCTGCCTAGCGCATCGCGACGCGCTGGCCGCCGCCGACGGCCTCGCCGCCAAGGTTTCGCGCGTGTTCGCCCGCGCCGCCGAACTGCCGCCGCCGGAAGACCCCGAGCTGGCGCTGTACGACGGCTTCCTCCCCGACGCGGACAAGCGCCTGCTGCGCGAAGTGCGCGCCACGCCGCCGGAGCAGCTGGCCACGCGCGCCTTCCCGTTCCGCGACCCGCGCTACCCCGAGCTGCTGTTCCGCTACCGCGCCCGCAACTGGCCGGAAACGCTGGACGCGGAAGAGCGCGCGCGCTGGGAAGCCTTCCGCCGCGCCCGCCTGACCCGCGTCACGGCACTGACCACGCTGACACTGGAGGATTACTTCGCCATGCTGGCCACGCTGCGCGCCGACCCCGCGCGGCAGGAGAAACTGGCTCTCATCGACCAACTGCAAGCCTGGGGCGAGGAACTCGCCGCCAGTCTCTGACGGAACCCCATGCCCCACGCCTATTTCAGCCCCGCCACCTTCAAGTTCCTGCGCGCGCTCGACCGCAACAACAGCCGCGAGTGGTTCACCGCGCACAAGAACGACTACGAGCGCCACGTGCGCGAACCGTTCCTGCAGCTCATCACCGACCTGCAGGCGCCGCTGGCGAAGATCAGCCCGCACTACCGCGCCGACCCGCGCAAGAACGGCGGCTCGCTGTTCCGCATCTACCGCGACACCCGCTACTCGAACAACAAGCTGCCGTACAAGCCGTGGCAGGGTGCGCGCTTCTTCCACGAGCGTCGCCACGAGATCCCCGCGCCCTCGTTCTATCTGCACATCCAGCCCGGCGACTGCTTCGGCGGCGGCGGCCTGTGGCACCCCGAGCCCGATGCGCTGAAGAAGATCCGCGCCTTCCTCGCCGACAACCCCGCCGCCTGGAAGAAGGCCACGCAAAGTCCCGCCTTCCGCCAGCACATGAGCTTCTGGGGCGAATCGCTGAAGCGCCCGCCGCACGGCTACGACCCCAACCACGAGCTGATCGAGGACCTCAAGCGCAAGGACTTCGCCTGCGGCGAGGGCTTCGACGAGGCGCTGGCCTGTTCCACGGACCTGCTGCCGTGGACGGTCGCCTGCTTCAGGCGCGTGGCGCCGATGGTGGACTACCTCTGCGCCACGCAGGATCTGGAGTTCTAGCCCGCCCTGCGGCGCAGCAGCAACCACGCGCTCACGCCCGCGCTCACCAGCGCGGTGATCGCCACGTAATACGCCGGCGCCATGCGTCCGGCGTGCATGGCGAGCCAGCCGATCATCGCGGCGGTGCCGGCGCCGAACACGGCATAGGCCACGTTGTACGAGAACGACAGGCCGGAGAAGCGCACCGGCGGCGGGAATGCCTGCACCATCAGCACCGGCACCACGCCGACCACGCCCACCAGCACCCCGGCCAGCGCGTACAGCGACAGGAAATGCGCGCCGCCCGCGGCGAGGTCGGCGAACAGCGCCCAGGTGCCTGCAATCAGCGCCAGCGAACCCGCCAGCAGGGTCTGCAGCGCACCGAAGCGATCGGCCAGCCAGCCGTAGAACACGCAGCCCGCGGTGAGTCCGCCCGCGGCCAGCGCGTTGCCGAGGAAAGCCAGCCGCGTCGGCACGCCGAAGCTGTTCGGCGCCAGCGACGGCAGCAGCAGGATCAGCACCACCACGGCGGCGGTGAGCATCCAGGTCACCAGCATCGACACCGCGACGCCGCGCCGGTGCGCCGCCAGCACCACGCGCAGCGGCAGCTCGCGGCTGAGCTGCTCGCGCTCGCGCATTTCCGCGAACACCGGCGTCTCGCTGAGCCAGCGGCGCAGCCACACCGCCACGAAGCCGAACACGCCACCAAGCAGGAACGGCAGCCGCCAGCCCCAGCCGAGCAGTTGCGCCACGTCCAGACGGGCGTTCAGCCAGGCCGCCAGCAGCGAGCCGATCAGGATGCCCGCGGTCAGTCCCGCGGTGAGGCTGCCGCAGGCGAAACCCACGCGCCCGGCCGGCACGTGTTCGGCCACGAACACCCAGGCGCCCGGCACCTCGCCGCCCACCGCGATGCCCTGCACGATGCGCAGCAGCAAGAGCAGCAGCGGCGCCAGCATGCCGATCTGCGCATGGGTAGGCAGCATGCCGATCGCCAGCGTGGGCAGCGCCATCAGGAACACGCTGAGCGCGAACATGCGCTTGCGTCCCGAACGGTCGCCGAAATGCGCCATCACGATGCCGCCCAGCGGCCGCGCCAGGTAGCCCGCCGCGAAGATGCCGTAGACCTTGACCTGCGCCAGCCACGGCGCAGTGCCCTGCGGGAAGAACAGCTCGCCCAGCTGCCGCGCGAGGAACACGAACACCACGAAGTCGTAGAACTCCAGCGCACCGCCCAGCGCGGACAGCAGCAGGGTGCGCGCGTCGCGGCGATCCAGCCGGCGCGCCGCCGCGCCGGTCACATCCAGTGTCGACCATGTCGTGGCTTCGTTCATGAGGGAACCGCGGGCGAGTGAAGGGTTCGGCAACATAACGCAGAGACTGTTCCCCGCGCGACACTTCGCGATGCCGCCCGCATCCCCTATGCTGCCGCCGTCCGGCGGGATGCCGGGCCACACGGGCGGGCCACCCAGGCGCCTCGACAGCACGCGACCCGCCCGGCGTCGTTTTCAGGGGGAGAGGAAACGTCGTTCGACCCTGGCCTCCGGCCAGCGATCCGGCAGCCGCCGCACGCCGCGGCGCACGTGTCCATTCACGCAATCGGGAAGGAGTCTTCGATGAACCTGGGCAAACGCATGACCGCCGAATTCTTCGGCACGTTCTGGCTGGTGCTGGGGGGCTGCGGCAGCGCCGTGCTGGCCGCGGGATTCCCCGAGCTGGGCATCGGCTTCGCCGGCGTGGCGCTGGCCTTCGGCCTGACCCTGCTGACGATGTGCTACGCCATCGGCCACATCTCCGGCTGCCACATCAACCCGGCGGTGACCTGCGGCCTCGCCGCCGGCGGACGCTTTCCGCTGAAGGAAGTGATCCCCTACATCGTCGCCCAGGTGATCGGCGGCCTGGTGGCCGGCGCGGTGCTGTACGTGATCGCCTCGGGCAAGGCGGGCTTCGACCCCGTCGGCGGCGGCTTCGCCTCGAACGGCTACGGCGCGCATTCGCCGGGCGGCTATTCGATGGGCGCGGCCGCGGTGTGCGAGATCGTGATGACCGGCTTCTTCATCTTCATCATCATGGGTGCCACCCACAAGAGCGCGCCGGTCGGTTTCGCCGGCATCGCGATCGGCCTCGCGCTCACCCTGATCCACCTGATCAGCATCCCGGTCACCAACACCTCGGTGAACCCGGCGCGCTCGACCGGGGTGGCCCTGTTCCAGGGCGGCTGGGCGTTGGGGCAGCTGTGGTTCTTCTGGGTGATGCCGATCGTCGGCGGCATCGCCGGCGGCCTGATCTACCGCTAC
Organism: Rhodanobacter aciditrophus; assembly: GCF_050026795.1. Taxonomy (NCBI): domain Bacteria; kingdom Pseudomonadati; phylum Pseudomonadota; class Gammaproteobacteria; order Lysobacterales; family Rhodanobacteraceae; genus Rhodanobacter; species Rhodanobacter aciditrophus. Next base: position 303 of record NZ_JALBWP010000012.1, on the reverse strand, counting down.
CTGTGGAGCGACCGGCCCGCGCAGCCGGAGATCCGGGGCGACCGGGCCTGAGCGTCGGGGGGCCGCGCGCCCCGGCCGCGGGGGGCCGCCCCCCGCGGGGCGGGGGGGGGGGGGGGGGGGGGGGGGGGGGGGGGGGGGGGGGGGGGGGGGGGGGGGGGGGGGGGGGGGGGGGGGGCGGGGGGGGGGGGGGGGGGGGGGGGGGGGGGGGGGGGGGGGGGGGGGGGGGGGGGGGGGGGGGGGGGGGGGGGGGGGGGGGGGGGGGGGGGGGGGGGGGGGGGGGGGGGGGGGGGGGGGGGGGGGGGG